>JAVKKH010000009.1 GCA_031296405.1 Candidatus Tepidifontimicrobium thermophilum | reverse complement strand
AACAAGGTCAACGGGGTGATCGCCCTGAACCGTCCCATGGGCACCGAGGCCGCCGCGGGCAAGAATCCCGTCTCCCACGTGGGCAAGATCTACACCGTCCTCACGCATCGGATCGCCCAGCGGGTCTACGAAGAGGTGCCGGGCATCCGGGAGTGCTACATCTGGTTGTGCAGCCAGATCGGCGAGCCCGTGGACCGGCCGAAGGTGGCCGCCGCCCAGGTGATCCTGGAGCGCGGGGTCCGGCGGACCCGGGTACTGCGGCAGGTGCGGGAAGTGGTGGACCGCGAGCTGCAGGACGTCCGTACCCTCATCCAGGACCTGGCGGCGGGCAAGTACGCGGTGGTGTGAGCCGCCCGTCTGAAAATCCCGCTACCGCGCCGCAACGCCTCCGGTGGATTGCCACCCTCCTGGCCATACCTATGGCTTCAGCCTGCCAGCTGGCCGTGCGGCGGGTCCCCAAGCCCGAGCCGGTGGTCACTCTGCGGGTGGTGGAAACGCGCCGCGCCAGCGACCGAGTGGCCACCAGCAACGCCGCGTGGTCCCCAGACAGCCGGACCGTGGCGTTCGGGACCGCGGAGGGGGTGGTGGTGGTGGGCCTGGACGGAGCCGAGCGACGGATCTTCCCCGCGCCTCACGCCACGTGGGTGGACTGGTCCAGCAGCGGGCGCTGGGTGGCGGTCGTCTCTGGGGGCAACCTGTGGCTGGTGGACCTGGTGCGGGGCGGGGCGCGCAGGGTAGACCTCCCAGGGGTGGTGCGTTCCTTCCGCTGGAGCCCCGCGGGGGACCGGGGTGCCGCGGTGGTGGACTCTCGCGGCGTCTGGTTGTGGCTGGTGTCCGCGGAGGGCGGGCTGCGCAGGCGGCTGTTCGGCCCTGCCCACAGTCTGTACGACCTGGGCTGGTTCCCGGACGGCCTGTACGTGTTCGCCCGGGCGGAGGACTCGGCGGGAAGGACCGTGGCGCTCTGGCGGGTGCGGGTGGCGGGCCCGGACCGCCGGCAGCTCCCCGCCCTTTTCCCAACGGTCCTGCAGGCCCAGCTGTCTCCCCACGGCAGGACCGTGGCGTACCTAGTGACGGAGGAGGAGGGGTCTGCTCTGGCGGTGCAGCAGGTGGGCTCAGCTAGAACGGTGACCGTGGCCCGCGGGGGACGGCTGTGGGGCTTGAGCTGGTCACCCCAGGGCGACAAGCTGGGCTACGCGGAGGTGGAGGGCGGGGAGCGGGCCGCGGTCTGGATCGTGGACGCGGACGGGCCGAGCCGGTTGCAGGTAGCGGACTACGCCCTGGAGTTCCCGGACCCCGACGCTCTGGTGGGGACCGCTTGGTCTCCTGACGGGAGGGCGGTGGTGTTCGGCTCCGGCTTCGCCCAGCGCGCGGGACCGGTGTGGGTGGCGCGGCTGGAGCGTCGGTGACCGGGGGTGCGGCGGCGCGTGGTAAACTCCCTGTAGGCGCTGTCCGCAGATCTTTCCGACCGCGTGACAGCCACAGAGGCGTCCGGGAGGACGTGCGGGTTAGAGGAGGGAGCACGCGTGCCGATCTACGAGTACCTGTGTACCCGTTGCGACCACAGGTTCGAGCGGCTCCAGCCGGTGGGAAGCCCCCCGGAGCCGTGCCCGCGGTGCGGAGGTGCCACCCGCAGACTCCTGGGAACCGTGGGGCTGGTGTTCAGGGGGTCTGGGTTTTACACCACCGACTACCGGCGGCCCAAGGACGGCGCGTCGAAGACGGAGGAAGGAAAGAAGCCTGACGGCGGGCGCAAAACGGACGCCGAGGACGCCAAGTCAAGCACCTCGTAGGGCGTTTCCGACAGCCGCCGGCGCGGATCGGGCGGCAGGGCTACCGGAACAACTCGGAGGCACGCTGAACGGGTGAGCCCGACATCCGGCACCGTCCCTACGGCGGCGGCACGGAGCCCCGCCCGGACGGTGCGGTGCGGGCTCGTGGCCCCTTTAGCGGTCATCCTGTCTTTCCTGCAAGCCTGGCCCGCGGCAGGTGAGCCCTCGTCCGTCCGCGCGGCCCTGGGCTGGGATGGGTGGGTCCGCTTCGGCACGTGGAACCCGCTCACCGTGGAAGCGGGGGTAGACCGGCCCGTGCGCGGGTGGCTGGTGGTAGACATCCCGCAGGAGTTCGGAGCGCAGCGGGTCCGGCTGCGCTACTCCGTGGACCTGCCCGAGGGGGGTCGGGCCATCTGGCGGGTCCCGGTCCTCGTGGTGGACGCCCGCCGGCCGGTGCGGGTAGCCGTGGTGGCGGAGGACGGGGCGGAGGTGGCTTCCGCGGAAGTCCTGCCGCAGGCTGAAAGCGCGGTGGCCAGCGTGGTCGGCTACCTGGGCCAGAACCCTCCCTCCCCTCCGCCTGAGGCCTCCTCCGGCGGACGCCGGGTGGTGGCACGCCTGCGGGAGGAGGTGCTTCCGGAAACCGCGGCCGCGTACGCCTCCTTGGACCTGCTGGTGGTGGAGGACCTGGACGAACGCAGGCTGAATGACGCGCAGCGGCATGCCCTGCAGGCTTGGGTGCTCCACGGCGGGCGGGTGGTGACATCCGGCTGGCTGGCTGCCGGTGCGCCCCTGTCCGGGTGGCTGTCCGCGGCGCAGCACACCGGACGCGTGGTGGAACTCTCCGGCCTGGGATCCGTGGCCGCAGGCCCCTTGCGGGAGCTGCACCCCTTGCCGGGCGGTCGGCCCGTGGTGGAACGGTCCTATGTGGTGGCGGTGTGGGCAGCCAGGGGACTGGGCCGGGTCTATGCGTGGGCCGCGGACCCGCAGCAGGTCCCCGCCGGCTCGCCCCTCTGGTACCTCGCCCTGCCCCCGACCACTTCCCGGGAGGGGCCTCCCGAGCCGGACGTCCGGCCACGGGCGCCAGTTGGCCCTGCTGCGGTGGGGCTGGGTGCCTTCGCAGTACTCTGGCTTGTTTCCCTGGCGGTGGCCGCCAGAACTCCCTGGGGCTGGTTGCTGGCGCTGGTGGTGCTGGCGGCCGGCACTGTGGGGATGCCCACCGTTGCACGGGAGGTGCGGGAGCGCTCCACCACCCTCGACGTCACGTGGGTGGAGGTGCTGGTGGACAGGGCGCGTCGGGCCTACGCGTGGGGCTATGCGCAGGCCCCGTACCGCGGCGTCTACACGTACACCCTGCCGCGTGCCGTCGCGGTCGCCGCCTCAGGAGGGTTTTCGGAGGCGGAGGTCAGCTTCCTGGACGACCGGGTGGTCGTCCGAGCGCGACAAGGGGCGGGAGAACGCCTCCGGCTGTACTGGGAAGTGGAGGGCGCAGCCGGTGCAGTGCCGGCCGTGCAGCCGCGCGAGGGGAGCGTGGTCTTCCGAGGACCCGGGACGTCCCACGGTGTGGTGTTCTGGGGCCGGAGACAGGCTCCGCTGGAAAAGTCCCAGGAGCCCGACGAGTGGGTGGCCTTGCGGTGGGAGCGGGCGGATCCCCAGCACCCCGCCCTGGTGTCGTTGCGGTGGGTGTACCCAGCTGCAGCTACTATAGTGGAAGACCGTCCGGTAGTGGTCCTTCCCCTCGCGGACGGTCGTCGGGGGTGGCTGGTGGTGGGGGGGCAGCTTCCGTGAACAGCCTGGCCATCGTCCGTGGAGACCTGCGCGCGCGGCTGGGGACCCGCAAGGGGATGGCTGTCCAGGCCGCCTTCCTGGCCGCCGTGTGGCTGTTGGGGTTGCTCGGCACGGGGCCCGAGCGCGGGGGGGACTCCCCCATGTGGGTGGCGTCGGTGGGCCTGCTGGTGGTGGTGGTCTATGTGGTCACCGCCGCCGCGGGCGGGGAGATCGCGTTCCCCGGAGAGAAAGCGGTACTGGACCTTGTGGCTTCCCCCTTTTCCGCCGCAGAGATAGCGTGGGGCAAGGCGCTGAGCAACGCCGCCTTCGCCACGGTGTGCACCCTAGGTGCCTGGCCCGTCCTGCTGTTCCTGCAGGCGCTGCGGACAGGCCCTTGGCAGGAGAGCTTGGCACAGGCAGCGGTCCTGCTGGCGGTCAGCTGGGGCTTTGGCGGGTTCGCCACCTGGCTTGGGGTGACCGTGGAGTCGGAAGTCTCCCGGTCGGTGCTCCTGTGGGGCGGGATCGTGGCCTTCCTGGCCGGTGCAGGACTGGCGGGGTCGTGGCCGTGGCACCCGGCCAACGCGGTGCGGCCTCTGGCGCCGGGCTGGGCCCGGATGACCTGCGCTGCTTCGTTTGTGGGCTTGGGCGTCCTGACCCTGTGGGCGGTGGGCCGTCGGCTCCCACGCCTGCGGGAGGAGGTGCACGGTGGACCCTGACCGCCTGCTGCAGTCGGCCCGCCAGCGGCTTGCGTGGCGGCGGGCGTTGCAGGCGGGCGAGGCGGCGGCCCTGTGGCTGCTGCTGTCGGCCCTGGGGGCACAGCTGGGCACCTTGGCTTTTCCGTATTCGGTGCGGTTGGACTGGGCTTTCCTGGCGGTCGCAGCCGGTGCCGGCACCGTCGCGTTGGCCACGCGGCTGCTGGTACGGCCCACCACGACGGAAACGGCGCACTGGCTGGATCGGCGCTGCGCCCTGCAGGACCGCATGGCCACGTACGTAGCGGTGAGAGGTGCCGCCCCGTCGCGGCTGCTGGGTCACTTCCTGCGGGACGTGCAGCGGGCCGCGGCTGAGGTCCGGCTGCGGGAGGCGGTCCCCCTGCGTCCCGCCCGGTGGCGGGCGGTGCTGGGGCTCGCGGCGTGCGTGGTGGCGTGGGACCTGTTGGTCTCCGGCAGCACGTTGCCGAACACCCCTGCGCGTCGCGTGGCGGAGGTGGTGAGGCAGGAGGGCCGCAGGCTGCAGGACCTGGCGCGGGAGTGGGAGCGGGAGGCACGCGGGCGCGGCTGGAGGGAGGCGCTGTGGAGCGCCCGGAACGTGCGGCAGGCCGCCGCTAGCCTGGCCTCGCCCCGGGCCACCGCGGAGCTGGCCCGGCGGCAGCTTGCGCGGCTCGCGGCGGAGGTCGGAGCTGCGCGCGCGGAGGTCCGGGCCCGGGCGCAGGACCAGGGCGCTCTGCCCGGCCCGGAGGGACCGCAGCTGCACCCCCGGGCTGCCAGGGCGCTGGAGCGGGAACTCGCGGGGCTAGGCCGGGCGCTGGAGGAGGTGCCGCTATCTGGGGAGCAGGCCGAGCGTGTGCTCCGGGCCTTAAACAGGCTGGAGAGCACTTCGCCGCTGCGGCCGCAGTCTCCCGCCCAGGCTGCCCTGCGGGAAGCCCGGAGGAGGCTGCGGGCGCAGGACCGGGCCGGCGCCCGGGAGGCGGTGCGCAGGGCGGAGGAAGCTTTCCGAGAGCTGGCGCGCCTTCTGGAGGAGGAGGGGATGCTGGCAAAGCAGCGGCAGGAAGTGGAGGCTTCCAGCCTGAGCATCGCTGGGGCCCTGCAGGGAGCTGCGGATCCGGAGGCAGCTCAGGAACGACCGATCAGGTACCCCAACATGCCTCGGAACCGGCCGGGAACTGCGGGCGACCGGGACGACAAGGATGGTGAGGAGTGGTCTTGGGAGGGCCCGCAGTACGGCCTGCAGCCGGGGGCGGGGCGGGTCCCGGAAAAGGTCGGGCCACCCACCCCGCGGCTGCAGGCGCAGCGCCGGCCCGAACACCTCCCCGGGCAGCCGGGCGAGGGGAAGGTGTACACGGGACACGTGCGGGCGCCCGCGGCAGGCGGCGAGCCGCGCACGCGGATGGCGGGCCTCCCCGCCCGCCTTGTGCGCCAGGTGGACGAGGTCCTGCGGGCGCAGCGCGTGCCCGCTCCCTACCGGGATTGGGTCCGGCATTACTTCGCGGAGTTGGCGGAGTCGGCCCCGTAGCGGGGGTTGGTGCCCTTGGACGTCCAGGAGTTTCAGTCCCTGTACCAGCGCATCCGCCAGGAGCTGGGCCGCGTGGTGGTGGGCCACGACGAGGTGGTGGAGGGCGTACTCCTGGCGGTGTTCTGTGGCGGCCACGTGCTGCTGGAAGGAGTACCGGGGGTAGGCAAGACGCTGCTGGTGAAGGCGCTGGCCCGCGTGCTGGAGCTGAAGTTCTCGCGGATCCAGTTCACCCCCGACCTCATGCCCGCGGACGTGGTGGGGACCAACGTGCTGGTGCAGGACCCGGACGGACGCCGCTCGCTGGCCTTCCAGCCCGGCCCCGTCTTCTCCCAGATCGTCTTGGCGGATGAGATCAACCGGGCCACGCCCAAGACCCAGTCCGCCCTCCTGGAGGCCATGCAGGAGTACGCGGTGACTGTGGCAGGGGTTTCCTACCCCCTCGAGCGGCCCTTCTTTGTGCTGGCGACCCAGAACCCCATCGAGATGGAGGGCACTTACCCGCTCCCGGAGGCCCAGCTCGACCGTTTCCTGTTCAAGCTGCGGGTGCCGTTCCCCGACACGGAGTCCGTGGTGGAAATCCTGGAACGGACCACGGGCTCCCGGGTCCCCGAAGCCCAGCCCGTGGCGGACGCCCAGACGGTGCTGCGGATGCAAGCGCTGGTGCGGGAGGTCCTGGCTGCTCCGCACGTGCAGACGTACGTGGCCCGCCTGGTGGAGGCCACGCATCCTCAGGGCCCGCGGCCTGCGCGGGCCGCACGGCGCTGGGTGCGGTATGGCGCGAGCCCGCGGGGTGCCCAGGCTCTGCTGCTGGCGGCCAAGGCGAGGGCCCTGGTGCACGGCCGCGCCCACGCCAGTGTGGAGGACGTGAGGGCTGTGGCACTTCCTGCCCTGCGACACCGCCTGCTGCTGAACTTCGAGGCAGACGCGGAGGGCGTGGAGGCCGACCAGGTGGTTCGGGACGTGGTGGAGGAGGTCCCCGAGGTCGCTGCCGCGTCCGCGGGGCCCTAAGGTTTCGGTGCTGCTGGAGCCGGCGTTCCTCGAGAAGCTCGAACGTCTCCGCCTGGTGGCGCGGCGGAGGACACGGGGGACCGTGGGGGAGCGTCGCAGCCGGGCCCTGGGGCGGGGCCTGGAGTTCTCCGACCACCGCGCCTACCAGGTGGGCGATGACTGGCGGTACGTGGACTGGAACATCTACGCCCGCCTGGACCGGCTGTTCGTCAAGCTCTTCGAGGAGGAAGAGGACAGGGACGTGCACCTGCTGGTGGACGCCAGCGCGTCCATGCGGTTCGGGCAGCCTTCCAAGCTGGACTACGCCAAGCGTCTGGCCGCGGCGCTCGGTTATGTAGCGCTGGCCAACGGGGATCGCGTGGGCGCCGCCGCGCTGCACGGGAGCGCCGTGCGGGCTCTCCCGCCACGCCGCGGCAGGACGCATGCGCGCCCCCTGTTCCGCTTCCTGGAGGCCGAGGAGGCCTACGGCCTCACGGAGCTGGAGGAGGCCGCGAAGCGGTTCGCGCCCCGCCGCCGGGGCCTGGTGGTGGCGGTGGGCGACCTGCTGGACCCCCGGGGGTTCCAGCCTTTTCTGCTCCGGCTGCGCCACGCGGGCCTGGAGGTGTTCGTGGTCCACCTGCTGGCCGAGGAGGACCTCGCCCCCCCAACTCCCGGGGAGCTGCGGGTGGTAGACGCGGAGACCGGGGAGTCCCTGGAGGTGACCGTGGACGCCCGGATGGTGCGCGAGTTTGTCGCCCAGCGGGACGCGTTCCTGGAATCGGTGCGGACGTTCTGCGCCCGTCACGGGATGGCGTACGTGCGGGCCACCACGGCGCTGCCGGTGGAGGAGCTGGTGCTCCGGTACCTGCGGCGGGCGGGGCTGGTGACGTAGTCGAGCGGTCGAGATGTCCTTCTTGAGCCCCGCGGGACTGTGGTGGCTGGCCGCCATCCCCCTCGTGGTCCTCCTGTACTGGCTGCGGCCCCGACGGGTGCCGGTGGTGGTACCCAGCCTGGTGCTGTGGCGGCGGAGCCTGCGCGAGGAGGCGCGCCGGCGCCCCCTGCGCCGGTTCGAGCGAAACGTCCTCCTGCTGGTGCAGGTGCTGGCCGTGGCCGCGGCCGCGCTCAGCCTCGCGCGGCCGCAGGACTCCACCGCAGGCGCTGGGGACGTGGTGGTGGTGCTGGACGTGGGGCTGAGGATGCAGGCCACCGACGTGCCGCCCAGCCGGTTCGAGGCCGCCCGCGGGGCTGCACTGAAGCTTTTGGCTGGGCTCCGCGCGGTCCGGGTGGGTGTGGTGGCTGCGGCGCGATCGCCGAGGGTGGTCCAGCCCCTCACGACGAGCCGGTCCGACGCGGTGGCGGCGGTGCGAGGGTTGCGTCCGACGGACGGGGCCTCGGACCTGGAGGGGGCGGTGGCGGTGGCCAGGTCCTTGAGCCCGTCCGCCACCGTCTACGTGTTCTCCGACCGGCCGGTGTCGGGTCTGCATTCCTCGGTCTTCGGCGGGGCCCTGGAGGACGTGGCCATCACCGGCGTGGTGGCAAGCCCCCTCCCGGGCGACCGCATGCGGGTGACGGTCACGGTGCGCAACGGCACCTCGCTGGCGCGGCGCGTTCCGGTGTCGGTGCTGGTGCAGGGCCGGTCGGCAGCCCACCTTGCGGCGCGCCTTGCCCCCGGGCAGCAGACCAGCGTGGCGGCCACCGTGCCCGCGGGACTGTGGGTCGAGGCCAGGATCGCCCCTCAGGACGCACTCGCGGCCACCGACCGGTCCGTAGCACTGGGCACCCAGCTTCCGCGGCCCCGGGTGTTGATGGTGGGCCCGCCCGACCCGTTCCTGGAGGCTGGCCTGCGGGCTGTGGCGGCAGGGCCGGACCGCCAGGGAACCCCGGACCCGCGCCTGTGGGGAAGGTTTGACGTGGTGGTCCTTCACCGGGTGCAAGCCCCGCTTCCGCCCGGCAACTTCCTGCTGGTAGCGAGCGTGCCGACGAACCTGCCGGTGCGAGCGGTAGGGAGGGTACGGGAGGATGTGGTGCGTTTCCAGTCCCGCACCCACCCGCTGCTGCGGTTCGTGGATCTCACGGGAGCCCGGGTGGTCCGCGCCTGGCCCACCCGGCCGCACGGGGGAGAGGTGCTGGCAGAGGGCGAGGCTCCGCTGCTGTGGGCCTACGAGGCGGGCGGGCTCCGTGCGGTCCTGCTGCCGTTTTCGCCTTCGGACTCCGATCTCGTGTTGCGGCCGGATTTCCCCATCCTGCTGGCCAACGCGGTGGACTGGCTCGCGGGCCCCACGAGCTCCCAGCTGGAGGCGGGGACTACGGTGTCCGTCCCCGCCGGAGGGTTACAGGAGGCGGTGCTGCACGGCCCGGAGGGGTCGGTGCGCCTGCGCGCCGCGGCAGGCCGGTTCGTCCTGCCCCCCTTCGACCGGGCGGGCGTGTACCTGCTGGAAGCGGGTACCGTCCGTAGGGTGTGGGCCGTGCGCCCCCAGGTGGAGTCCGGCACCGTAGCGTCTACCGCCCCTGCAGCTCCCCGGCAAAGGGCGCAGGTGGATTGGGGGCGGTGGCTGGTGGGGCTTTTCGTGGCGCTCCTGGTGGCGGAGTGGTGGCTGTTCTCCGCTCAGGCGCGGGTCGGGAGGACCTGATGCGGTTCTCGTGGCCGTGGGCACTGGTGCTGCTGGTGCTGCTGCCGTGGGTGTGGCGCCGCGGGGTCCGGGAAGTCCGCCACCTGGCCGCGCTGCGGGCGGCCAGCCTGGCCCTGGCGGTGCTGGCCCTGGCCGGCATGCAGGTGCTTGAGCGCGGGGCGCCGGTGCAGGTGGTGTTCGCCCTAGACCGGTCCGACAGCGTGCTGCCGGAGCAGGTCCGGTGGGCGGAGCAGTTCCTGCGCGAGGCCCTGCGGTACCGCCGTCCCCAGGACCGCGTGGGGCTTGTGACTTTCGGCGGAGCCGCGGTGGCGGAGCGGGCGCCGTCGGAGGCCGTGGACCTGCGGCCCACCCAGAGGCCCAGGCCGTACGACACCGACATCGGTGCGGCCATCCGCGTGAGCGCGTCGCTATTGCAGGGGGAAGGCGTCCGGCGCGTGGTGGTGCTCAGCGACGGCGCCGACCACGCGGGCGAGGCGGTGGAAGCCGCGCGGGAGGTCCACGCCGCGGGCGTGGAGGTCCACGTGGTCCCCCTGCTCCGCCCGGCCTCTGCAGAGCTGGTGGTGGAGGATCTCTCAGTGCCTGCAGACGCCGCCGTGGGCGAGCGGGTGCCGGCCTGGGTCCGTCTGCGTTCCACCGTCCCGCAGCCCGTGGAGCTGGAGCTGTGGGTGGACGGGGCCCTGGCCCAACGTCGGACGGTGCGCGCGCGCGCCGGCAGGACCCTGGTGGGCTTGTCCGCGGTGGCCGCCCGCGCAGGGTGGCTCGACCTGCAGGTACGCGCACGCCCGGCACGGGACGGTGTCCCGGACAACAACGTGGGACGGGCGGTGATATCCGTCCTGGGCCCTCCGGAGGTCCTGTACGCGGGAGCGGGGCGGGTGGCGGACGTGCTACGGGCCCAGGGGTTCGTGGTCCACCGAGTGGCGGCGCGTCAACTGCCGGGCACCGCGGCGGGCCTGGCGCGGTACCAGGCGGTGGTGCTGGAGGACCTCCCCGCGTTGGGGCTCGCGCGGCCGCAGATGGAGGCGCTGCGCGACTACGTGCGGGACCTGGGTGGAGGGCTGGTGGTGGTGGGAGGTCCCCGCAGCTTCGGCGTGGGTGGCTACGCCCGCACGCCCCTGGAAGAGGCGCTGCCCGTCTCCATGGAGGTGCAGCACCGCGTGGCGCTGCCCAGCATGGCCTTGGTGCTGGTCCTGGACACCTCCGGGAGCATGGGCGGGGTGGGGACGGAGACCGCCAAGGTGGAGCTGGCCAAGGAGGTGGCGCGTTCCGTGGTGGATCTGTTGGGCGACCGTGACCTGGTGGGCGTCATCCAGTTTGACCAGGCCTACCGGTGGCTGGTGCCCTTGGTGCCCGCCCGGGACCGAGATCGCATCGTGGCGCAGGTGGCAGGCCTGCGGGCTGGCGGCGGGACCGACCTGCTTCCCGCCCTGCGGGCCGCGTACGAGGCGCTCCGGACCGTGGAGGCCCAGGTCCGGCACGTGATCGTACTGTCCGACGGCCAGACGGACCCGGGTGACTTCGAGGGGTGGGTGCGGAGGATGCGATCCGAACGCATCACCGTGAGCACGGTGTCCGTGGGCAAGGACGCGGACCTAGCCTTCATGCGGGCTCTCAGCAGCTGGGGGGGCGGGCGGCACTACGTGGCCCGGGACACCTACGCGCTCCCCCAGATCTTCGTGACGGAGGCGCTGCTGTCCGCGCGTTCCTACCTTGTGGAGGAACGGTTCGTCCCGCAGCGGCGGCCCGGCGAGCTCCTCCAGGGCCTCGGCCCCCTCCCTGCCCTGCGTGGGTACGTGGCCACCAGCACCAAGCCCGCCGCGCAGGCGGAACTCGTCTCCCCCCACAAGGACCCCATCCTGGCCAGCTGGCGTTACGGGCTTGGCCGCGCGGTGGCGTTCACCTCGGACGCGGTCCCCCGCTGGTCCGTGGAGTGGCAGTCGTGGCCCTCCTTCGCGCGGTTCTGGTCCCAGGTGGTGCGCTGGGCGGCACGCCTGGATCGCGGCCGGCTGGACGTACGGACGGAGCTCCGGGGTGCACGCCTGCGGATCCGGTTGGACGCCCGCGACGAGGCGGGCGATTACCTGGACGGGCTGCAGGTGGAGGGGACGGTGGCAGGCCCCCGGTCCTCCCAGCGGGTGGAGCTACGGCAGACCCGGCCCGGCTGGTACGAGGCAGAGGCGGAGCTGCCCGACGCGGGCGTGCACACCGTGGCGGTCACCGCGTGGCAGGGCCTGCAGGTATTAGGCCGCGCCCGTGTACCCGTGGCGGTGGCCTACCCGCACGAGCTGCGCGACCCGCAGCCGGACCCCGCGCTTCTGGCCCGCGTGGCCGAAGCCGGGGGCGGCCGGGTGCTGCGCACCCCGCGGGAAGCCATGAGCCCACCTCCGGATGCCCGTCACCACCGGGACGCGTGGCCTGCCCTGGCCACGGCGAGCGTGGTGCTGTTCCTCCTGGAGCTGGTGGCCCGGCGCGTGCCCGCGGTGGCCAGCCTGGTGGCCGCGGCGGCAGAGGGCGGCCGCGGGTCCGCGCCCGCGGACGCGTGGTACGCAGAGGCAGACCGGTGGCGGCCCCTGGCAGGCCCGCCCCCGGACGCGGACACCGAGCAGCGGGCCCGGCTGTACGTGGCCCGCCTCAAGCGCGGCGGCTCCTAGCCGCGCCGCAAGGGCTGCGCGGGGCGGACGTCGAACTTCCTCCGCCCGTGGGACGTGCAGCGGGAGGCCAGACGGTGCAGGCAGACGTGGGCGTGTTCGGCGGTTCCGGTTTCTACCGGTTGCTGGACGACGTGGAGGAGCACAAGGTGGAGACCCCCTACGGGCCGCCCAGCGACGTGGTGACCATCGGCCGCGTGGGCTCCAAGCGCGTGGCGTTCCTGCCGCGCCACGGCCGGACCCACGCCCTCCCGCCCCATCGGATCAACTACCGGGCCAACGTGTGGGCCATGAAGCAGCTGGGCGTGCGGTGGCTGTTCGGGCCCTGCGCGGTGGGCAGCCTGCAGCCCCACGTGCGGCCCGGCGACTTCGTGCTGTGCGACCAGTTCGTGGACCGCACCTCCGGCCGCGCGGACACCTTCTACGACGGTCCCGTGACCACCCACGTGAGCTCCGCGGACCCCTACTGCCCGACCCTGCGGCAGCTGGTGGCGCAGGTGGCGCGGGAACAGGGGCTCCCCCTGCACGAGCGGGGGACGGTGGTGGTGATCCAGGGCCCGCGCTTTTCCACCCGCGCGGAGAGCCGGTGGTTCCGCTCCCAGGGGTGGGAGGTCATCAACATGACCCAGTACCCCGAGGCGCACCTGGCGCGGGAGCTCGCCCTGTGCTACGTGAACATCTCCCTGGTCACGGACTACGACGTGGGCGTGGAAGGCGATCCCACCGCGACACCGGTGACCGCAGAGGAGGTGATGCGGCAGTTCGCGGCCAACAACGCCAAGCTGCGGGACCTCATCCTGGAGAGCATCGCGCGGCTGCCGGAGACCAACACCTGTCCTTTGTGCCCGCGGGCCCTGGACCACGCCCGGGTGGGCTAGCGGGGGCAGGTCGGTGAGGGTCTGGCTGAGGCGGACCACACACTTCCGACGAGGTGCGGGGATGGACCAGACGGCGAGAGGGACTGATGCCCCCGGGCGCGTCCTGGGACTGGCGGTGTTCGTGCTGGGAGTGGTGCTGTTGCTGTTCGTCTTCTACGTGGCGTACACGGAGCTCACCGGCAACAGCCTGAGCCAGGTGGCGCGGCCGTCGCAGGGGGGGCCGGACATGGGGCTGGCCCTGGCCCTGGTCCTGAAGGCCATCTTCCTGTTCCTGCTCGGCTACCTGGCCTCGGGGATCGCAGGGAGGGGGATCGGCCTGTACCAGGCCTCGCGGAGCGAACCCGCGGAGTGAGGCCGTGGACCGCACCGTCGACCTGCGCAGCGACACGGTCACGCAGCCCACCGACCGCATGCGGGAGGCCATGGCCACCGCCCGGGTGGGCGACGACGTGTTCCGAGAGGACCCCACGGTGGCCGAGCTGGAGAGCCTCGCCGCGCAGATGGTGGGACACCAAGCGGCCCTGTTCTGCGCCAGCGGGACCATGGCCAATCTGGTGGCGGTGCTGACGCACTGCCGGCGCGGGGACGCGGTGGTCGCGGACGCGGAGGCCCACGTGCTGCACTACGAGGCGGGCGGGATGAGCGCCCTCGCGGGCACCTTTCCCCAACCGCTGCGGACCCGGGACGGCCACCCCACTCCAGAAGAGCTGGAGGCGGTGGTGGGGCCGCCCGACGTACACCGGCCGCCCGTGCGTCTGGTGTGGCTGGAGAACACCCACAACCGCGCGGGCGGCGTGGCGTACCGGCCGGACCGCACCGCGGCGGCAGCACGTTGGGCCCACGCCAGGGGCCTGCGGGTCCACCTGGACGGCGCGCGGCTCTTCAACGCTGCGGTGGCACTGGGCGTCGCCGCCGCGGACCTGGCGGCGCCCGTGGACAGCGTCATGGTGTCCCTGTCGAAAGGGCTCAGCGCGCCAGCAGGTTCCGTGCTGTGCGGGTCGGAGGCGTTCGTGGAGGAGGCCCGCCGGTGGCGGAAGGCGTTGGGCGGGGGCATGCGCCAGGTGGGGATTCTGGCCGCAGCGGGGCTGGTGGCGCTGCGGGAGATGGTGGACCGCCTGGGGGAAGACCACCGGCGTGCGCGGGCGCTGGCGGAGGGGCTGGCGGAGATCCCGGGCGTGAAAGTGGAGCGGGATCGCGTGCAGACCAACATCGTGCTGGCACGGGTGACCGACGCCCCGGGGGTGGTGGGACGGCTGCGGGCGTACGGGGTGCTGGCCCTCGCCTTGGACGCCCACACCATCCGGTTCGTCACGCACCGGCACGTGGACGACGGGGACGTGGAGCGTGCCGTGCAGGCGGTGCGCGCCGCGGTGGCGGGGTGAGGCCGGGGGGACGGAAAAATTTTTCCGGGGGCCAGCAGGAGTTCGGGGCGAATGCGCGTAAGGGTACCTCAAACCACAGGAAAGGAGGTACCGAGCCATGGCGGCGAAGAAGGCGGCCAAGAAGGCCACCGCCAAGAAGACCTCCGCCAAGAAGACGGCGAAGAAGGCCGCCCGCAAGAAGCGGTAGACGCGGGCGGTACTCGAGGTCTCGGGGGTGCCGGCGAGCCGGCACCCCCGACGTTTTTCACCTTTCTAGAACCGGTACTGCACGCCCAGCCCGTACGAGGGAGACTGCAGGACGTCCCGCACGTGCACCCCCACGGCCCAGTGGGGGGTCCACGCGTAGTGCCCCGACACGTCGAGGGTCAGTCGGTTCAGGTTGTACAGGTCCAGGGAGAGCCGCCACGGCGCCGCCGGCTGGTAGTCCAGCCCCACACCCACCTGGGACTGCAGGATACCTACTCGCCAGCTCAGGTTGTCGGACAGCCGGAAGCCCACCTGCAGGTTGAGCCAGTTCCCGCCGCCCACGTCGTGCAGCCCGAGCCGGTAGAAGCGCGGCTCGCCCAGGGCCACCCACAGGTCGAGGTCATGCCGGAAACGGATGCGGGTGTCGTAGCCCAGCTCGTAAGTCAGCTGCAGGTTCGGCAGGAGGGGAATGCCCTCGGGGCCCCGCAGCACGCCGCCGATGCGTTCCAACGCGGGGGCAGCCCGCTCTGCCACCTCGCCCACCCGGCGGGCCGCGGTGCCGACTTCCCGCGCCGCGTCCTCCGCCTGCCGGACCGCGCGGCGGGCGTCCTGCACCAGTCCCCGCACCTCCCGCATCTGGTCCTCCCGCACGAGGCCCTCCTGCAGGGTACGGGCCATCTCGTCCAGACGGCGCGCCAGGCTCTCCACGGACGCCGCGGTGCGCTGGATCCTGGCGCTCAGCTCCCCCTCCGCCGCGGTGTCCTCCACGAAACGCCGGACCTCCCGCGCGGTGTCCCGCAGGTGCTCCGCGAGCTCGCGGAGCCGCCGGGCCGTGATCCGCACGTCCTCGCCCGCGTCCGTGACCACGCGGTCCACCTGCGCTGCGGCTGCCTCCACGTGCCCTGCGGCGCGCACCAGGCTGCCCGCCAGCCGCGGGTCCGTCACCACCTCACGCACCGCCGTCACGGTGGCGTCCAGGTTGTCCACCAGCCGCTGGGCGGCCTGCACCGTACGCCGCACGTCCGCCACCGCCTGCCGGAGGTCACCGGCCAGCTCGTCCACCCGCCGGAACACCACGTCCACGGAGTAAGGCGGCTGCCCCTCCACCACTTCTCCGGGAGTCAGCGCGTCCGGCCCCGGCCCCGGTACCACCGCCAGGAACCGGTTCCCGAGCAGCGTGCTGCTGGCCACGCGGAACGTGGATCCCCGGGGCACCCGCACTTCAGGCCGGATCCGTACCCGCACCTCCGCGCGGTGGTCGTCCGTGAGGCGCAATGACTCCACGGTCCCGACCTGCACGCCCGCCAGGTGCACCGCGCTGCCCGGACTCAAGCCCTCCGCGTCCGGGAACACCACCCGCAGCTCGTACCCGCGGGGCCGGACGAGCCCCTGACCGAGGAAGACCACGAGGATGGCGAACAGCACCGCGGCGATCAGGACGACCAGGCCCACCCGCGCCTCAGGCTTCACGGATCGCCTCCTCCACAATGCCCCCGAGTGCCGAGCTGCGCAGGAACGCCTGCACGAGGGGGTGAGGGCTCGCGCGGACCTCCTCCCGGGTTCCCGTCACCACGAAGCGGCCCGCTTCCATGACCGCCACGCGGTCCGCCACCGCGAAGGCGGTCAGCAGGTCGTGGGTCACCAGCACGGTGGTAGTTCGGGTCCTGGCCCGTACCTCCATCATCAGCCGATCCACCGCGCGGGCGGTCACGGGGTCCAGGCCCGCGGTGGGCTCGTCGTACAGCACGATCTTGGGATCCAGCGCCAGCGCCCGGGCGATCCCCACCCGCTTGCGCATCCCGCCGCTGAGCTCCGCGGGCATCCTGTGCTCCGTGCCCCCCATGCCCACCAGGTTCAGCTTCTCCGCCACGATCTCCTGGAGGCGCGATTCCGACAGCCGCCGGTGGCGCCGCAGGGGGAAGGCCACGTTCTCCCCCACCGTGAGGGAGTCGAACAGCGCTGCACCCTGGAACACCACGCCCACCTGAGAGCGCACCTCCCGCAGCCGGTGGGGCGGCAGCCGGTGGAGCGCTTCCCCGTCCAGCCGGACCTCGCCCCGGTCCGGGACCAGCAACCCCACCAGGTGGCGCAGCAGGACCGTCTTGCCGCACCCGCTGGGCCCCAGGATGGCCACGGCCTCGCCCGGCTGCACCCGCAGGGAGACGCCCCGCAGGACGGGCTGGCCGCCGAGCGCCTTGTGCAGGTCCACCACCTCCACGCGGCCCGACAGCTCCATCAGAACAGCAGCACGTCCAGGAAGTAGTTGGCCGCCAACACCCACGCGATGGCCGCCACCACCGCCCCGGTGGTCGCCTGACCCACGCCCGCGGCCCCGCCGGAGGCCCGCAGCCCCTTGTGGCAGGCTACCAGCGCGATCACGAGCCCGAACACCGCGGACTTCACCAGCCCGCCCACCACGTCGTGCAGGTCCAGGAACTGCCGGACGGACTCGAGGTACACCGAGCCCGGAACCCCCACCACAACACTCACCGCATAGCCGCCCAGGGAGCCCACCGCATTGGCCAGGACGACCAGCACCGGCAGCATGACTACCAGCGCCACAGCACGGGGAACCACCAGGTACTCCAGGGGGTCGGTGCCCATCACCGTGAGGGCGTCCACCTGCTCGGTGACCACCATGGTCCCCAGCTCCGCGGCGAACCCCGCGCCCACCCGGCCTGCCACGGTGACCGCGGCGAACACCGGGGCCGCCTCGCGCGCCATGGACACGGCGATCAGCCCGCCCACGAAACCCTCGCCCCCCAGACGCAGGAGCTGGCTGGCGGTCTGATACGCCAGCACCATGCCCGAGAACAGGCCGGTCAGCAAAACGAGAGGCACCGAGTCCACACCCGCCCGGGCCATCTGCAGGACCGTCTGGCCGCCTTCCCACCGCAGGCGCACGAGGCCTGCAGCCACCCGCGCCACGAAGCGCGCGGCCGCCCCCACCTCCTCCAGGCGCCGCAGGGTCGCCTGTCCTAGCTTCTCCAGGGTCGCGTTGACGGCCATCCCCCACCGTGCTATGGTGACACCGCCGAAGCAGAAGCGCCACGCTTCTCACCCGGCGGCCTCGGCCAGCCGGGTCCGACCGGTCGACAGGTGCGGGCGTGGAGGCTTTCTGCGCCCGCTTTCATTTTCCTGGTGCCCGGGGGCACGAGGGAGGGGATAGCATAGAGCGCGAGCCGAGGGTGAACGAGCGCATCCGCATCCGCGAGGTGCGGTTGATCGGACCGAACGGGGAGCAGCTGGGGATCGTGCCCGTCCAGGAAGCCCTGAGGCGGGCCCGGGAGATGGGGCTGGATCTGGTGGAGGTGGCACCGACCGCTTCGCCGCCCGTGGCGAAGATCATGGACTACGGGCGGTACAAGTACGAGCAGAGCAAGCGGGACCGGGAGGCCCACCGCAAGCAGCGGGCCTCCGAGGTGAAGCGGATGCGCATGACCCCCAAGATCGGCGACCACGACTTCCAGACCAAGGCGAAGCTCATCTACTCCTTCCTGCAGGAGGGGCACAAGGTGAAGGTGGAGATGTGGTTCCGGGGCCGGGAGATGGTTCACCCGGAGCTGGGGCGTCAGATCCTGGACCGGCTCGCGGAGTACGTGTCGGAGATCGCGCACGTGGAGCGGCCCCCCGCCATGGAGGGCCGGAACATGGTCATGGTCTTGAGCCCTGCCCGCCGGTAGGGCGTAAGGAGGGAGCCACCGATGCCGAAAGCCAAGACGCACCAGGGGACGCGCAAGCGCATCCGGATCACCGGGACCGGTAAGCTCCTGCGGGGCCGTCAGGGCGGCGGTCACCTGAAGCAGAAGAAGAGCCCGCGTCGGCGGCGGGACCTGGGCCGGCAGGTGCCGGTCTCCCCGGTGGACACCGACCGGGTGCGCCGCCTGTTGCCGTACGACTGAGGGCTGGAGGTTGCACTATGGCAAGGGTCAAGCGCGGCAAAACCGTCCGCGCCCGTCACAAGAAGGTCCTCAAGCTCGCGAAGGGCTTCTGGGGGAAGAAGAGCCGGTGGTTCAAGCTGGCCAACCAGTACGTGATCCGCGCCCTGGCGGCCGCGTACCGCCACCGCCGCCAGCGCAAGCGGGACTTCCGGCGCCTGTGGATCGCCCGCATCAACGCCGCGGCCCGCCAGCACGGGCTTTCGTACAGCCGGCTGATCCACGCCCTGCGGGCCAACGGGGTCGCCATCAACCGCAAGATCCTGGCGGACCTGGCCGTGCGGGACCGGGAGGCCTTCGCGGAGATCGTCCGGCGGGTGACGGGCCGGCCCTGAAACCTTCCACCGCAGCGGGAGGACCGCCCTGGACGGGGAACGTGAGCCCTCGCCGCAGCCCCGGCTAGACTGGTCGAGCCCCCGAAACCCGCACGTCCGCGCCCTCCGCACGCTGCTGGACCGCCGGGAGCGGGCCAGGACGGGCCGCGCGGTGGTCACCGGCCTGCGGCTGGTGGAGACCTCGCTGCGCCTGGGGCGGGTGGAGGAGCTGCTGGTGGTCCCCGAGGCCGGTCCGGAGGTGGAGCGGCTGGTGCAGCAGGCGGAGGAGCTGCGCGTTCCCGTGCGGTGGGTGTCCCGGAGGGTGGTGGAGGCGGTCTCCGACGTGAAGACCCCGCAGCCGGCGGCCGCGGTGGTGCGGCTTCCGGGGGTGGTACCCCTGTCGCGGTTGCGCTGGCGGTGGCTCGTGGTGGCGGACGGCCTTCAGGACCCAGGCAACCTGGGTGCGCTGGTCCGCACCGCCCACGCCGCCGGGTTCGACGCGGTGGTGGTCCTGCCCAACACCACCGACCCCTTTCACCCGCGCGCTTTGCGGGGCAGCGCAGGCTCCTGTCTGGCCCTGCCTTTGGCGTCCGCCACACCGGAGGAGATCCTGCAGGTGGGGCGGGTGTGGGTGGCGGACCCGCGGGGCGAGGTGGACTACCGGCGCGCGGACTACGCCCCACCGGTGGCGCTGGTGTTCGGCAGCGAGGCCTCGGGCGCGCGGCACAAGTGGCCGGGGGCCCGCACCGTCCGCGTGCCCCTCGCGGCCGGGGTGGAGTCCCTGAACGTCACCGCGGCAGCCGCTGTGCTGCTCTACGAGGCCCGGCGCGCGTGGACGGGCTAGCGGGCCGGTTGGTATACTGCGGCCAAAGCGCCGCCTTCGGCGGGGACGCGATGTTCTGGACGTCGGAGTTCTTCTGGAACGTGTTCCAGAGGACCGGCGCCACGTGGGCGTACGTGGTGTACCGCAGGCTGCGCCGGGCCCACGCGTACGTCCGGTTCATCTGGAACTGAGGCGAGGACGGAGAGCGCGGCGGCTCCGGGGCCCGCAGCGAGGGGAGCCGGTGGGAGTCCCCGGCTGCCGGGAGTCGCAGGCGTTCGCTCCGGAGCCGCGGGAGGAGCGCGGCCGGGGGTGCGGCCGCGGGTAATGCCCGCCGGGTCCGCCCGGGACAGCGGTTGGAGGGCCGGGAGCCGTGGGTTCCCGGAAGCAAGGTGGTACCGCGGAGGCGCGCCTCCGCCCCTTGTGGCGGAGGCGCGCCCGCGTGTGGAGGGGCAGTCATGCAGGAAAGGGTGAACGCCCTGCGCCAGCGCGCAGCGCAGGAGCTGGAGTCGGCGTCCACTACCGAGGAAGTGGAGGCCCTCCGGCGGAGGTACCTGGGCCGGAAGGGGGAGCTGACCCAGCTCCTCCGCTCCCTGCCGCAGCTGCCGCAACAGGAACGGGTGGCCGCCGGCGCCGCCCTCAACGAGCTGAAGGAGTGGCTCGAGCAGCGCCTGCAGGAGCGCGCGGAGCAGCTGCGGGCCCGCGAGCAGGACAGCCGGCTTCGGGCGGAGGCGGTGGACGTGACCCTGCCGGGCCGACGGCCCCTGGTGGGGCGGGAGCACGTCCTGGGCCGGATGATGGAGGAGATCCGGGACATCTTCCGGTCCATGGGCTTCGAGGTGGTGGAGGGTCCGGAGCTGGAGACCGAGGAGTTCAACTTCCGGCGCCTGAACATCCCCGACGACCACCCCGCCCGGGACGCTCAGGACTCCTTCTACCTGGACGACGAGCACCTGCTGCGGACCCAGTGCACCGCGGTGGACGTGAGGGTGATGCCCCGCCGGACTCCACCCATCCGGGTGGTGACCGTGGGCCGCTGCTACCGGCGCGATGTAGTGGACAGCACCCACATGCCCGTGTTCCACCAGGTGGACGGCTTCATGGTAGGGGAGGGGATCCGGTTCTCGGACCTGAAGGGGGTGCTGGCGGAGTTCGCCCGGCAGCTGTGGGGGCCTGAGACCCGCGTGCGCTTCCAGCCCTCCTACTTCCCCTTCACGGAACCCAGCGCGGAGATCGCCGTGTCCTTCCGGGGACGGTGGCTGGAGATCGGAGGCTGCGGGATGTTCCATCCCCGGGTGCTGGAGATGGCGGGGATCGACCCCGAGCGGTACACCGCCTTCGCCTTCGGGTGCGGGGTGGACCGGCCCGCCATGGTCCGGTACGGCATCGACGACATCCGGCTGTTCTGGGAGAACGACGTGCGCTTCTTGGGGCAGTTCTGAGGCTGCCATGCGCGTTTCGTGGAGCTGGCTGATGGAACTGGTGGACCTGCCCACGCCGCAGGATCCGGCAGAGTGGGAGGAGCGGTTCCCCATGTTGGGCCTGGGCGTGGAGGCGGTGGAGCGGGTCGGCGACGACTGGGTCTTCGATCTGGAGACCACCACGAACCGGCCGGACTGGCTGGGCCTGCTGGGAGTGGCCCGGGAGGTGGCTGCCGCCTGCCGGGGGCGGCTCAGGCCCCCTCAAGTGCACCTGGAGGAATCGGACCCGCCGGCCGCGGAGGTGGCGTGGGTGGAAGTGGCGGACCCCGGCCTGTGCCACCGCTACGTGGGGCGGGTGGTGGTGGACGTGCGGGTGGGTCCGTCTCCCGCGTGGATGGCCGAGCGGCTGGAGCGGTCCGGGATCCGCAGCATCAACAACGTGGTGGACGTCACCAACTACGTGATGTTGGAAACCGGACAACCCCTGCACGCGTTCGACCTCGACCGGCTGGTGGGCGGTGGGGTGGTGGTGCGGGCCGCGCGGCCGGGCGAGGTGCTGGTGACCCTGGACGGGCAGGAGCGCCGGCTCCACCCGGGGGCTCTGGTGATCGCGGACCGCGAGCGGGTGGTGGCCGTCGGCGGCATCATGGGAGGGCTCGACACCGAGATCCGCCCCGACACGCGCCGGGTGCTGCTGGAGTCCGCGTGGTTTCACCCCGTGGCGGTACGGCGGACCGCGAGGGCCTTGGGCATGCGCACGGAGGGGAGCACCCGCCACGAGCGGGGTGGGGACCCGGAGCGGGCGCGTTTTGCCGCAGCCCGGGCGGCCCAGCTGATCCAGCAGCTGGCAGGGGGCCGCGTGTTGCGGGGCGAGCTGGACGTCTACCCCGAACCCCAGCCTCCTCGCCGGGTGTCCCTGCGGCCGGCACGCCTGCGCCGGGTGCTGGGGGTAGAGGTGCCGGACGAGGAGGCCGCGGACATCCTGCAGCGGCTGGAGTTCCAGGTGGAGCGGGGGCCCGACCGGTGGGTGGTCACTGTCCCCAGCCACCGCCGCGACGTGGAGCGGGAAGAGGACCTCATCGAGGAGGTGGCCCGCATCTACGGCTACGACCGGATTCCCGAGACCCTGCCGGTGGAGGTCATGGGCGTGGGCGTTGTAGCACCCGAGGTGGACGCCGAGCGACGCATCCGGGAACTGCTGCTGCGCGCGGGCCTCACAGAGGTCCTCACCCTGAGCCTGGTACGCGCGGACGACCTGGAGCGCGTGGGCATCCCGCCGGACCACCCCCTGCGCCGGGCCATTCCCCTGCGCAACCCCCTGACCCAGGAGCACACCCACCTGAGGACCACGCTGCTGCCGTCCCTGGTAGAGGTGCTGCGGACCAACCGCGCCCGGGGCAACGGCGACGTGCACGTCTTCGAGGTAGGCCGGGTGTTCCAGGCCTCCGAGGCGGGGTGGGAGGAACGGAAGGCGGTGGGGATCGCGCAGATGGGCCGGAGCCTACGGGGTACGTGGAACCTCCCGCAGGAGGCGGTGCAGGCCAGCTTCCACAGCCTGAAGGGGGTGGTGGAGGGGCTGCTGGAGGCCCTGCACCTGCAGGGGTGGGAGATCCAGGCGGAGCCGTTGCCGTGGCTGCACCCGTACCGGGCCGCGGGCCTGTGGGTGGACGGGCGGCGGGCGGGCTGGCTGGGGGAACTGCACCCCGAGGTGTGCGAACGGTACGACCTGAGGGGCCGCGCGTACGTGGCGGAGCTGGAGCTGGCGCCTCTTGTTGAGGCTGCCCGGACGATCCCTCAGTACCGCCCGCTGGCGTACACGCCGGCGGTGGAGCGCGACCTGGCGGTGGTGGTGGACAGCTCCGTCCCAGCGGGCGAGGTGGTGCGGGTGGTGCGCGAGGTGGCGGGCGGTCTGCTGGAGGCGTGTGAGCCCTTCGACGTTTACGCAGGGCCGCCCGTCCCACCCGGCCGGAAGAGCGTGGCGGTGCGGATGCGGTTCCGGGACCCCGCTCGGACGCTGCAGTCTGAGGAGGTGGAGCGTCTAGTGGAGCGGGTGCGGACAGCCCTGCGGGACCGGCTGGCGGCGAGCTTCCGCTGACGCGGGAGGAACCGGGCCGGCCGCCGCGAAGCAGTCCGCGGACGGGAGGTGGTCATGACCCCCACGTGGCTGGACTGGGTCGTCCTCGCAGTGCTGCTGCTGACGGTCCTGCTGGGCCTGCAGCGGGGTCCGGTCCGGACGCTTCTGGAATCGCTGTTCGTGCTGCTCAGCTACCTGGCCGCGGCACTGCTGTTCCGTCCCGCGGCGGAGACCTTCTTCGGCACCGGCTTCCCCTGGCCCGACTGGGCCGCCACCGTGTCCTTTGCGGTGCTGTTTCTGCTGTTCGTGGTGGTGGGGAACTACCTGACTGCGTGGATCGCGGGCCGCAGGGCGGCCACGGGCGGTGCCATCGTGCTGGGCGGGCTGAGCGGGGTGGTCAAGGGGGTGCTGCTGGGGATCGTCCTGGTGACGTTCCTGCTGGCCGCCCCGTTCGCGCCCGCCGTCCAGCGGGACGTGGAGCGCTCGGTAGCGGGGCCGTACCTCGCCGGGTGGCAGGTGGGGCTGCACCGCGCCCTGACTCCCCTTCTCCCGGTGCGCCTGCCGGCCCTGGGCCCCGGGGGCGAGAAGTTCTAGCATTTCCTTGCGATCTGGGGGATGAGGTGGCCGCGCGCCTGCGATGAAGAACCTGGAGATCGCCGCCCTCTTCAACGAGATCGCGGACCTCCTGGAGATCAAGGGGGAGTCCACCTTCCGGGTCAACGCCTACCGTCGGGCCGCGCGGTCTTTGGAGAACCTGGCGGAGGACGTGGAGGCGGTGGCGGATCGCGGGGAGCTGGACCAGATCCCGGGGGTCGGCAAGAGCCTGGCGGAGAAGATCTCCGAGTACCTGCGCACGGGCAAGATCGGTTACCACCAGGAGCTGCTGCGGGAGCTGCCTCACGGGATCACCACCCTGATGCGGGTCCCCGGGTTGGGGCCGAAGACGGCGCTTCTGCTGTACGAACACCTGGGGATCACCACCCTGGACCAGCTGGAGCAGGCGGCGCGGGAGGGTCGACTCCGGGGCCTGCCCCGTATGGGGAAGAAGACCGAGGAGAACATCCTCCGCGGGATCGAGCAGGTGCGGCGCCAGTCCACCCGGCTGCCCCTGGGCGCAGTCCTGCCCGTGGCAGAGGAACTGGTGGCAGCCCTGCGGGAGGCCCGCGGGGTGGGTGAGGTGAGCGTGGCGGGCAGCTTGCGCCGCATGCGGGACACCATCGGCGACATCGACGTGCTGGTCACCGCCAGCCGCCCGGAGCACGCCATGGAGGTGTTCACCACACACCCCCTGGTGGCTCAGGTGCTGTCCCGCGGCACCACCCGCAGCAGCGTGGTCCTGCGCAACGGCATGCAGGCAGACCTGCGGGTGGTGGAGCGGAGCAGCTTCGGGGCCGCGCTGCAGTACTTCACGGGCTCCAAGGATCACAACGTGAAGCTCCGGGAGCGGGCGGTCCGTATGGGGCTCAAGGTGAACGAGTACGGGGTCTTCCGCGCCGAGGACGACCGCCGGGTCGCGGGCCGCACGGAGGAGGAGGTCTACGCCGCGGTGAAGCTGCCGTGGATCCCGCCGGAGCTGCGGGAGGACCAAGGCGAGATCGAGGCCGCGGAGCGGGGCAAGTTGCCCCGCCTGGTCACCCGGGAGGACATCCGCGGGGACCTGCACATGCACACGAAGTGGAGCGACGGTCAGGCCACCGCGGAGGAAATGGCGCACGCGGCCCGGCAGCTGGGCTACGAGTATATCTGCATCACGGACCACTCGCAATCCCTCAAGTTCGCGGGCGGGGTCAGCATCGACGACCTGCGGGACCACATCCGGCAGGTCCGCCGGCTCTCCGAGCGTCTGGACGGGATCACGGTCCTCATCGGGTCGGAGGTGGACATCCTCGCGGACGGGACCCTGGACTACCCCGACGAGGTCCTGCGGGAACTGGACGTGGTCATCGCCTCGGTGCACAGCCGGTTCCGCATGGACACCCAGGCGATGACGGACCGGATCCTGCGGGCCATGCGCAACCGCTACGTGACCATGATCGGCCACCCCACGGGCCGACTGCTGGGCCAACGGGATCCCTACTCGGTGGACGTGGAGCGGCTGGTGGCAGGTGCGCGGGAGACGGGCACCATCCTGGAGCTCAACGCGCAGCCCGACCGGCTGGATCTCAAGGACGCGCACGTGCGGCTGGCCAAAGAGCACGGGGTGCAGGTGGCCATCGGGACCGACGCCCACAGCCCGGCGGAACTGCGGTTCATGGAGTTCGGGGTCGGTACTGCCCGCCGGGGCTGGCTGGAGCCCCAGGACGTGGTGAACACCCTGCCTCTGAAGAAGCTGCTCGCCCGTCTCCGGCAGAAGCGCGGGGGATGAAGCCCGAGGTCCACCCGGCGCTCGCTCCCCCTCTACCGCGCTCGTTTTTCGAGCGGCCCACCCTGCAGGTGGCGCCCGAACTCCTGGGCTGCCGGCTGGTGAGGGTTTTGGAACCGCAGGAAGTGCCCGGAGGGGCGGACGGTCCTGTGGTGCTGGTGGCGAGGCTCGTGGAGGTGGAGGCCTACCTGGGCCCTGCGGACCCCGCCAGCCACGCGTACCGGCGCACCCCGCGCAGCGCCATCATGTGGGGCCCGCCCGGCCGGGCTTACGTGTACTTCTCCTACGGCAACCACGACTGCATGAACGTGGTGACCGAGCCCGAAGGGGTGGCGGGTGCGGTGCTGCTCCGGGCGGCAGAACCTCTGGAGGGCGTGGCGGTGATGCGAAAGCTCCGCGGAACCCACGACGTCCGCCAGCTGCTGCGGGGGCCGGGCAGACTCACGAAGGCCCTGGCGGTGGACCGACATTTCAACGGGTGGGACCTGACCCAGCCCGGGCCCCTGTACCTGGCGGGCGGGGAACCGCCCGCGCGGGTGGCCACCTCGCCCCGCATCGGCATCCGGCGGGCCGTGGACCGGCCCTGGCGGTTCTTCGACCCCGAAAGCCCCTTCGTGTCGCGGTGATGGGTGCGAAAGGCGTGGTGCCCCGGGTGCTGTTCTGGTTCGTGGACGGCCTGGGCCTGGGCCCGTGTGAGGACGCCAACCCACTGCTGCGCGCCGCGACCCCTGCCTTGCGGCGGTTGCTGGGTGGCCCGCTGTGTGCGGCCTCCTTCCCGGTGCAGGACGGGGGGCGCGCGGCGGTGGCCCTGGATGCCACTCTGGGGGTGCCAGGCCGCCCACAGAGCGGCACGGGCCAAGTGGCCCTGCTGGCGGGCTGTAACGCCGCGGCGCTGGAGGGCCGCCACGTTCCTGCCTTCCCCACCGCGCGGCTGCGGTCGGTCCTGCGAGGCCGCAACCTGTTCCGCCGGCTGCGAGCCCGTGGCCTCCCCGTGGCACTGGCCAACGCTTACCCTCTCGCTTACCTGCAGGACCGCCGACGGCCCCGCGGTGCCTTCCTGCTGGCCGCCCAGTCCGCGGGGGTCCTGCTGCGGGACCTGGAGCATCTGCGGGCGGGCCACGCGGTCGCCGCAGACCTCACAGGGCAGGGGCTTGCATCCCGCGGGTATCCCGTGGACGTGGTGGCGCCGGAGGTGGCGGGCCGTCGGCTCGCGGCGCTGGCTTCGCGCTACGCGTTTACCGCCTTCGAGTTCTTCGCCCTCGACCTGGCCTCCCACGGTCGTTGGCCGGCTCCCGTACCCGCGGTGCTGGAGCAGCTGGACCGGGCCTTGGGGGCGGCCCTGGACCAGCTGGACCCTGAAGATCACCTCCTGGTCCTGACCAGCGACCACGGCGGCGCAGAGTCCCCGGACGGAACTCACACCACCAACCCCGTCCCCCTGATCGTGGCGGGTTGTGGGGCGCACGCGGTGGCCGCCCGGTGCCGGACCTTGGCGGACGTGGCGCCCGCGCTGGAGGAAGTGCTCACGGGCCACCCGCTCCCTGGAACTGGGCCGGATTCGGCTATCCTGTAGGCGTGGACGAGCGTACCCTGCGGGTCCTGGAGTTCGACTGGGTGCGCAGGCGGCTGCGCGACCTGTGCGCCACCCCACTGGGCGAGGAGCTGGCGAACCGCCTGGCACCGGAGGTGGACTTCGCGCGCGTGCAGGAGCTGCAGCAGGAGACTGCGGAGGCCCGTCTGCTGTTGCGGGAAGGCGGAGTGAACCTGCGGGGCGTGGTGGACTTCCGGCCCTCGGTGCAGCGGGCGGCTCTGGGCGGGACCCTGGAGCCCCGGGCCCTGGTGGAGGTGTGGCGGGCGGCCCGGGCGGGCCGCCTGGCGAAGGCCGCGGTGGCCTCCCGCGCGGAATCCCTGCCCGTGCTGGCGGCTCTGGTCCGTGACCTGCCCACCTTCGAACCCCTGGAGGCGCGGCTGGAGCGGTCCCTGGGAGAGGACGGACAGGTGCTGGACGGCGCGAGCCCGGACCTAGCCCGCGTGCGGAGGGAGATCCGCGCCACACAGGACCGGCTGCGCAGCCAGCTGGAACAGATCGTCCGCTCCCCGCGCTGGGCCCGCATGCTGCAGGACCCCATCGTCACCGTGCGGGGCGACCGGTACGTGGTCCCCGTCAAGCAGGCGTACGCGGCCCAGTTCCCCGGCGTGGTGCACGACCAGTCCGCCACAGGCGCCACGGTGTTCATGGAGCCCCTGGTGGTCTTGCAGCTGGGAAACCGGCTGCGCCAGCTGCAGGGCCAGGAGGCCCGCGAGGTGGAACGGGTACTCGCAGAGCTGTCCGCAGAGGTGGGAAGCCGCAGGCACGAGTGGGAGCGGTTGTCCGCGGTCCTGGCGCGGCTGGACTTCGCCCTGGCGAAGGCGGCGCTGGCGGAGGAACTGGACGGCTGCCGTCCGGAGCTGGTCCCCCGTCCCGTGCTGGACCTCCGCTCCGCCCGCCACCCCCTGCTGGTGGAGCGGTCGCGGCGCGACGCAAGCCCCGTGGTCCCCGTGGACGTGCGCCTGGGCGAGGACTTCCGCACCCTGGTGATCACGGGGCCCAACACCGGCGGCAAGACCGTCACCCTGAAGACGGTGGGGCTGCTGACCCTTATGGCCCAGTGCGGCTTGGCGATCCCCGCGGCGGACGGGAGCCGGGCGGGCTGCTTTGCCTGGGTGTTCGCGGACATCGGCGACGAGCAGAGCATCCAGCAGAACCTCTCCACCTTCTCCTCCCACATGCGGGCGGTGGTGGAGGTGGTGCGGCGCGCGGGACCCGGCTGGCTGGTGCTGCTGGACGAGGTGGGAGCGGGCACCGACCCCGCGGAGGGCTGCGCTCTAGCGCGGGCGGTGGTGGAGACTCTGCACGGGCGGGGTGCCTGTACCGTGGTCACCACCCACTACGGGGAGCTCAAGGCCCTCGCTTACCGGCTGGACGGGGTGGAGAACGCGTCGGTGGAATTCGACTCAGAGACGCTGCAGCCCACGTACCGGCTGCGGATCGGCACGCCCGGCCGCAGCAACGCGCTCGTGATCGCGGCCAGGTTGGGCCTGGAGCCGGCGGTGGTGGACCGCGCCCGTTCGTACCTGGCCCGCGACGTCCGGGAGGCGGACGCGGTGCTGGAGGGGATGGAGCGCCAGCGGCGGGCCGCGGAGCTGGACCGGCAGGAGGCGGAGCGGCTGCGGGCGGAGCTGGAGGCCCTGCGGGCCAGTTACGAGGACCGCCTGCGGCGCCTGGAGGAGGAGCGGCAGCGCCTGCTGGAGCGCGCGCGGGAGGACGCGCGCCGAGTGGTGGAGCGCGCCCGCCAGGAGGTGGAGGCGCTGTTGCACGCGCTGCGCAGCGAGCGTCGGGAGCGGGACGCGGACCAGGCGCGCCGCAAGCTGGTAGCCCTTGCGCAGGCCCTGGAAGAGGCCCGCCGCACAGCCCCGGGCCCACCCCTCGAGGACGTGGCGGTGGGCCAAGCGGTGCGGGTGGCCTCCCTGGGCGCGGACGGGGTGGTGGTGGCGCTGTCGGACGAGCACGCGGAGGTGCAGGTGGGCTCCGCGAAAGTCCGGGTGCCGCGGGAGGAGCTGCGGGCCCCGGTGGCGAGTGCGGCGGGTTCGCGGGGGACACGGAGGGCGTGGTCGGAAGCACCACGGGTGTCGCCGAAGCTGGACCTGCGGGGCCTCACCTCGGACGAGGCAGTGGCCCGGCTGGAGAAGTACCTGGACGACGCGCTGCTGGCGGGGTTGCCCCGGGTGGTGGTCGTGCACGGCAAGGGCACGGGGGCGCTGCGACGGGCGGTGCACGGGGCGCTGCGGGGCTTCCCCGGCATCCAGTTCTTCCTGGCGGCCCCGGAGGAAGGGGGCGACGGTGCCACCGTCGTGGAGTTCACCCAGTAAATAGGGAGGCACGCATGCGGCTTGCGAGAGTTCGTTACAAGGACCAGGAGGCGGTGGCCATCGTGCTGGCCCACCACGCGGTGCTGCTGGATGGCGTTCGCAGCATCCCGCAGCTTCTGGGCCGTCCGGATGTGGTGGACCGGATGGAGGAGCTCGTGGAGCGGCTGGAAGCACACCAGGTCCCTGAGGACTTGGACCTGGGATCGCAGGTACGTCCCCTCCCTGAGCTGACCTTTCTGGCGCCCTTGCCCCATCCCCCGAAGATCGTGGCGCTGGGCCGGAACTACGTGGAGCACGCCCGGGAGCTGGGCAACGAGGCCACCGAGGACCCCCCCATCTTCTTCAAGCCGTCGAGTTCCATTGTGGGGCCGGAGGAGGCCATCGTGATCCCGCCGGAAAGCCGGGAGGTGCACCACGAAGTGGAGCTGGCGGTGGTGATCGCCCGCCGGGGCGTGCGGGTGCCTGCAGAGCACGCCCTAGACCTGGTAGGCGGCTACACGGTGCTGAACGACGTCACCGCCCGGGACCTGCAGCGGGAGGACATCCAGCGCCGCAGGCCCTTTGACCGGGCCAAGAGCTTCGACACTTTCTGCCCCATGGGCCCCGTGGTGGTCACCCCGCGCTCCCTGCCGGACCCCGACCGCGTGCGGGTGAGGCTGCGGGTGAACGGGCAGGTGCGGCAGGACGCCTCCACGGCCGATATGATCCTGTCGGTCCCGCGCATCATCGAGTACGTGAGCCGCTACATGTCCCTGGAGCCAGGGGACGTGATCGCCACGGGGACGCCCGCAGGCGTGGGTCCGCTGGTCCCCGGGGACGTGGTGGAGGCGGAGGTGGAGGGCGTGGGCGTCCTGCGGAACCCCGTGGTGGCGCACCCCGGGTAAGCTGGGTTCCTCAAGTTCAGCGTCAGGAGGTGGCGGTGCGGGTCCGAGCGGTGGAGGTGTACGGCTACGAGCTCACCTACGCGCACGGTCGGTACGTCATGTCGGGTGGCCGAGTGGTGGAACGGCTGCCCAGTACGGTGGTGCGGGTGGTGGCGGACGAGGGCGTGGACGGGTGGGGCGAGGTGTGCCCGCTGGGGAGCACGTACCTGCCCGCCTTCGCAAGCGGCGCCCGGGCCGCCTTGCGGGAGCTGGCGCCCGTGGTGGTGGGAGCGGACCCGCGCAACCTGGCGGACGTCCACGCCCGCATGGACGCGGCCCTGGCAGGCCACGCGTACGCGAAGAGTGTGGTGGACGTGGCGTGCTGGGACCTGCTGGGCCGGGTGGCCGGACTCCCGGTGGCCGCGCTGCTGGGGGGCGTGCACCGGGAGCGGTTCCCCTTGTACGTGGCGGTACCCCTCGCGCCCGCGGAGGCCATGGCGGACTTCGCGGCACGGCACCGTGCTCAGGGCGTGGGGGTGTTCCAGCTGAAGCTGGGCACGGATCCTTTTGCGGACTCAGACCGCGTGGCCGCGGTGGCCGAGGCGGTGGGGCCGGGCTGCTGGATCCTGGCGGACGCCAACGGAGCCTACACCGTCCAGCAGGCTGTGGTGCTCGGGCGCCTGCTGGAGAAGCACCCGCAGGTGCTCCTGGAGCAGCCCTGCGCCAGCCTGGAGGAGTGCCTGACGGTGCGGGCACGCACCACCCTCCCCATGGTGTACGACGAGGTGGTCACGGACGCTCGCAGTCTGGTCCGGGCGGCGGAAGACGGAGGAGCCGCGGCGGTCAACCTGAAAACGAGCCGCGTGGGCGGGCTAGTGGCCGCGCGCTTCCTGCGGGACCTGGCGGTGGCTCTGGGGCTGCAGCTGGTGGTGGAGGACACCTGGGGCGGGGACCTCGTGACCGCCTCCACCGCCCACGTGGCGGCCAGCACGCCCCCTCGCTCCCTGCTGGCGGCGTCCTTCATGAACGACTGGAACCTGGAGCACGTGGCGGGCGGGTTCCCGCGCAGCGAGGCCGGCCAGGGCGTCCTGCCTCCGGGTCCGGGCCTAGGCGTGGAAGTGGACCGGTCCGCGTTGGAGCTGCTGTTCTCGGTACCCTGACGGGCGGTGCGTAGAGGATGACGACGTTCCTCCCACCCGAGCGACAGCTGGAGCTGCTGCGACGCGGCGCCGCGGAGATCATCACCGAGGAGGAGCTGCTGGCCAAGCTGCGGGAGGGCCGGCCGCTGCGCGTGAAGCTGGGCCTGGACCCCACCGCGCCGGACATCCACATCGGGTTCGCGGTGGTGTTGCGCAAACTCCGGCAGTTCCAGGACCTGGGGCACGAGGCCATCCTGGTGATCGGGGACTTCACCGCGCTCATCGGCGACCCGACGGGCAAGAAGCAGACCCGCCCCATGCTGACCCGGGAGGAGGTGGAGCGCAACGCGGCCACCTACCGGGAGCAGTACAGCCGGATCCTGGATCCCGAGCGCACGCGGGTGACCTTCAACAGCCAGTGGCTGGGGTCGTTGAGCTTCGCGGACGTGGTGCGGCTGTGCAGCAAGACCACCGTGGCCCGCATCCTGGAACGGGACGACTTCACCGCGCGCTGGAAGGAGGGCAGCCCCATCGGCCTGCACGAGCTGCTGTACCCGCTCTGTCAGGCCTACGACTCCGTGGCCCTGCAAGCGGACGTGGAGCTCGGGGGGACGGACCAGAAGTTCAACAACCTGATGGGCCGGGACCTGCAGCGGGAGTTCGGCCAGCCGCCGCAGGTGGTGCTGCTCACTCCCCTGCTGCCCGGCCTGGACGGCGTCGAGAAGATGAGCAAGTCGCTGGGCAACTACATCGGGATCAACGAGCCGCCCCAGGAGATGTACGGGAAGGTCATGTCCCTGCCCGACCCCCTCATGGTCACCTACTTCGAGCTGTGCACGGAAGTGCCCATGGAGGAGGTGCGGGCCATCGACGAGGGGCTGCGGGCCGGCCGATTGCACCCCCGGGACGTCAAGCGGCGCCTGGCCCGTGAGATCGTGACGGTCTGGCACGGGCCGCGGGCTGCCCGGGCTGCGGAGGAGGAGTTCGACCGGGTCTTCACGCGCGAGGAGCTGCCCTCGGAAATTCCGGATGTGTACGTCCGACCGCAGGACCTGGACCCGGACGGCCGTGTGGCCATCGTGCGGCTGCTGCGGCTTGTGCGGCTGGTGGTCTCCAACAGCGAAGCCCGGCGGCTCGTGGCTCAGGGCGGCGTCAGTGTGGACGGCAGGAGGGTTTCCGACCCCGAGGAACGGGTGGAGGTGCGCTCGGGGCTCGTGGTGCGGGTGGGCAAGCGACGGTTCGCGCGTGTGCGCCTGGACTGATCCGGGAGGCTGCCGTGGCGCGGGCGTGGGTGGGGACCTCCGGCTACACCTACCCCCACTGGGTGGGGGTCCTGTACCCGGAGGACCTGCCCTCCTCCCGCTGGTTCGAACGCTACGCGGAAGTGTTCGACGCGGTGGAGCTGAACGTGACCTTCTACCGCCTGCCCGCGTCGAAGACCTTCGAGGGCTGGGCCCGCCGCGCCCCGCGGGAGTTCGCCTTCGTGGTGAAGGGCAGCCGCTACCTCACCCACGTGCGTCGCCTGCGCGACCCCCGGGAGCCCCTCCGGGTGCTGATGGACGCCTGCCGGCCCCTGGGGGACCGGCTGCGGTGCGTGCTCTGGCAGCTCCCGCCGCGCTTCCGGGCCGACCCGCACCGCCTGCGGGAGTTCCTCTCGGCCCTACCGAGGACGGTGCTCCACGCGTTCGAATTCCGGGACGCCACCTGGTTTGCCGAACCCGTGTACGAGTTGCTGGGGGAGTACGGGGCGGCGGTGGTATGCGCGGACTGGCCCTTCCAGATCCTGCCTCCCGGCATGCGGCCGAGGCGGATGGATCGGCCGGTGGTACGGGTGCCTCAGACCGCGGGGTGGTGGTACCTGCGGCGCCACGGGCCTGGGGACGCCTACTCCGGCTGCTACCCGGACAGCAGCCTGCGGGCGGACGCCCGCTGGGTGTTCGATCAGCTGGCCGCGGGCCGGGAGGGCTACGTGTTCTTCAACAACGACGTCGCCGGGCACGCGGTCCGTAACGCCCTCAGCCTGCGCCGGCTGCTGGGGCAGGGCGGAAAGGAGGAGCTGGCGCGAGGCCGCAGGGTCCTGGCGTCCCGGGTGCGGGACGGTTCACGTCACCAGTAGTCAGCGCATGTTCCCTGTGTGCCCGAGGGAGTAGCGGCCCGGCTGGGGCCAGACGGTGAGGCCGTGCGGGCCCTGGCCGACTCGAATGCGGGCCACAAGGGTCCCCGAGCGGGTGTCGAACGCGTACACCTCGTCGTCGTAGCGACCCGAGATCCAAAGCTGCTGCCCGTCGGGGGTGAAGTTGCCCATGTCGGGGCTGCCGCCCCCGGGGACCGGCCAGCGCAGGAGGACCCGGAGCGTCCGGCCATCCAGGACGGCGATGCTGCCCGGTCCTCGTCTGCCTCCGTAGACCGTGTGCCAGCCGCGGTTGGTCACGTACACCTTTCGGCCCTCGGAGTCCGGGTACACGCCGTGGGCGCCCACGCCGGTGACGACGAAGCCCACCCGCTGTAGCCGCTCGCCGTCCACCACGTGCACGCCGTCGCGGGCCATATCGGCCACGAGGAACCGGCTCCCGTCGGGCGCGAGCCGCACGTCCTGGGGCATACTCCCCAGTTGAAGGGCGCCGAGCACCCGCCGGGTATTCGTGTCCACCTTGACCAGACGGCCGTCGAACTCGCAGCTCAAAAGGAAGTACGCCCCGTCTTTCGAGAAGTCCAGATGGTTAGGGCCTCTACAGGGGACCGCCACGCTGGCCACAAGGCGGAACGTGTGTGGATCGCGGAAGTCCAGGCGCTGGAGGCGCTCGGCCACCACCACGGCGAACCGGCCGTCCGGGGTGAAGTACAGGTTGTACGGGTCCGCCACGGCCACCGGGGGCCCGGGCCGGCCCGACCGGGGGTCGATGGGCGTGAGGCTGTCTGCGCCGTTGTTGTTGACCCACAGGACGCGCAGGTCGTAGGAAGGCACCACGTGCTGAGGCGCCTTCCCCACCGGAAAGGTGGCCAGGACTCGCCGCTTTGCAGGGTCCAGGACCGTCACGGTGTTGGAGAGGCTGTTGGGCACGTAGACCCGCACGGGCAGAGTGCGGAGGTCCGCGCGCAGGCCAGCCGCGGGTGAGGGTGGCAGCTGCGTGGGGGCCGGCCGGCTCAGGGCGGGGAGGGTAGGTGAGCGGCCGGCAGGGGGGGAGCAGGCGGCCAGCCCCAGCACCGCGAGGGCTACGGCCGCGCGCGGACCTCCAAACCGCGGGGGGCGGAACCGGGGACTCCTCATGCGTCGGAGTCCGTGGCAAGCCTGCTCCGAAGCCATTCCAGCAGGAAGTCAAGGGTCGAAGGAGCGGGCTGGATGCCGGTGCGGTCGGCCACTGCCAGGAGGACGTCGGGGCTGAGTTCTGCGACCAGGGTGATGGCCCAGCCTGCGTATTGCCAGTAGACCAGCTGACGCAGGCCGGACGAACGGACCCACACCGGCCCGCCGGGTCGGTAGACGACCCGGCTGCCTGCGGGGGGCGAGGCAGCCGCCTGGGGCCGCCAGGAGACCACCAGGGTCGTGAGGCCGTCGGAGTAAGCCCGGCGGACCATGGTGCCGCGGTCTTCCAGGAGGAAGGCGGTGACGGGGCTGAAGCCATCGGGGAGCTGCACCGCGGGCGGACGCTGTCCGAACACGGACGTCAGGTGCTGGAGGGTAGCTGTCCGGGGCGTCGGTTCGCTGCGGAGCTGCAGGTCCGCCGGGACCTTCCGCGACCGCATCCAGCCTACGGGGCGGGGCGTGAAGGTGACGAAGCTGCTGAACTGGCGTGCAGCGCCGTCCGCGGAGGTGCGCTCGGATCGGAGGATCAGCCCCGTGTGGACGTCCACGTGGACCGTGGCGGTGGGCCGGCCGGGCTGTCTGGGCACGATCCGCAGCCGCGCGGTCTGCCGGCCCAGGAGGTGGGAGGGTGCGGAGGTGACCGAGTAGTTGCGCGCAAGCCAGGCGAGCTGCTGGGCGGGCGAGACCTGGAGCCGGTAGGCGGGGTAGGCGCGGCCGCGGCGCGTGTGGGGGTCGTACTCCAGCGTCCGGTCGGCGGTGTGCCAGACGACCTGTCGGTCCTGTCCGCCGGACAGAGGCCGGTACACGAGCCGGGTTCCCACCGCGGGGTCGTGCTGGACGTGGGCCAGCGCGACGTGCGGCTGCTGGCCCTCCCACGTAGCGACGAGTTGCTCGGCGGAGTAGGCCACACGGTCGTGGGCGACCGCCGCCCGCAGGAGCAGGTCGAAGGAGGGCGCCTGTGCCGCTGCCGGCCGGACCAAAAGACCCAGGCAGACCAGCAGCGCTGCTGCTGCAAGCGGTCTCAAGGGTTGTCCTCCACGGGTTCCTGGAGAATTGCGGAGAGGAAAGAGGCCAGCCCCAGGTCGTTCAAAGGGGCGTGCGTGGCCAGGCGGGCGTGCTCGCGCAGCTCCTGCACCACCGGGCCGGAGGCGGGGGGCAGGTGGGAGACCCGAGCCGAGACGACTGCCAGGAGGGCAGTGGCGGCCGCTACAGCGAGCCACCGGGGCACGTTCAGGCGGTGCCGGCGAGGTCCCGGATCGACCTGGAGGAGGCGAGCTAGGAGCTCCGGGTCAGGATCGGGGGGGGGCACGGCAGCCAGCAGCCGGCGCAGGGCCCGGAGGTCTGAGACCGTCTCCCGGCAGGACGGACACTCCGCCAGGTGCGCGGCGACTTCCGCGGCCTCGTGCGCAGACAGAGCACCGTCCACATACCCGCTCAACAGGTCCTGCGGGTGCCTCATCCCAGTTCTCCCCGCCTCAAGGCGTCCACGTACCCCCGGAGCCACTCCCGCAAAGCCAGGCGGCCCCGGTGGAGCCTCGACCGCACGGTGCCGGGCGGGCAGCGGAGGACACGGGCGGCGTCCTCGTAGGACAGCCCCTCCAGGTCCACCAGGACCACCACTGCCCGGAACTCCGGGGGCAGGGCGTCCAGGGCCCTCTGCACGGGCCCGTCGAGCTGCTGCTCCAGGGCGGCCTCCGGGTCCGCCCAGCTTGCGGTGACCCGCATGTCGCCGGACAGGTCGTCCAGGGGCACGTACGACTGTCGGCGCTGGCGCCGCGTGCGGTCCACAAACGAGTTGTACAGGATCCGTAGCCACCACCGGTCAAACCGCGTGCCCGGGCGGAAGCGGGAGAAGGCCCGGAAGGCCTCCTCCGCCGCCTCCTGCACCAGGTCCGCCGCCTCCTCGGGGTTCCCCGTCAGCCGGTAGGCGAAGCGGTAGGCCGACCGCCAGTGGGCCTCCACGAGGCGGCTGAACTCGGCCTGAGCGTCCTCCGTCCCGGCAGCCTGCGAAGCCAGCGCGCCGGCCTCCGCTTCCATACCGGTTACTTGAGCACCGTCACGCGGGTGGCGGTGTACGCGGCCTGCTTACCTGAGCCGCGCCACGTCCCCACGACGCGCACCACCGAGCCGCGCTTGAGCTCCGCAGCGCTTACGGGCTTGCCTCCCCGCAAGAACCGGACAGACGCCGGTTCGCCGACCCGGATCCGGGTACCGCGGGCCACAGGTCCCCGCAACACACGGTCCACAGACAGCTCGAACCAACCCTTCGAGACCTCCACGACCGTCCCCTGCACCTCGAAGGAAGTGCCCGTACCGGACGCAGACCGCTTGGTGGACGTTGCAGCACCTGCGGAGAGCGCGCTGCCTGCCACCAGGAGCGTGGCCAGGCCTGCTGCCAACCAGCTTCTCATCGCACCACCTCCGTCGGTCGGTTTCAACCTGTTAGCGCAGGAAGGGTCTCGGGAGTTCCCAGCTCAGCCCCCGGCGGAAACCGGAAGACCCCGGTCCTCAGGAACTGTGGGAGGGCCTGGTGCGCTTTAGACTTAGAAGGACTGGCGGAGGAGGTGAGCCCGTGGGGTTCGGCGGGATCGGAGCCTCGGAGCTCGTGGTCATCCTGGTGGTCGCCCTCCTGATCTTCGGGCCCTCGCGCCTGGCGGACATCGGGTCTTCCCTGGGTAAGGCGGTCCGGGACTTCCGCAAGGCGATGCAGGAGGAGGACCACGAAGTCCGCGGGAGCGTGCCCGGACAGGGTCGGTAGGCGGGGCTGTGGAAGGTGGTGGGGGCCGGCAGGCCCCTAGGGGTGCAGGAGGTCCGTGACGGTGCCCACGTGGTAGTTCAGCCTGCGCAGCGTGCGGACCAGCTCAGGGAGTACCTGCAGCGTGGCCGGGACGCCTTGGTGCAGCAGGACCACGCCTCCGCCGAACACCCGGGAAAGCACCCGCGTGCGCAGTCGGTCAGGGTCCTTGATCCGGTAGTCGGCGGGGTCGTCCGTCCACAGGACGACCACGAGCCCTGACGTAGAGGCCGCCCGCAGCAGGTGACGGTTGAAGCCGCCCCCGGGCGGACGCAGGTACCGGGGCCGGACTCCCGTGGCCGCTTCGAGGGTACCCTGGGCGCGTTGCAGCTCCCCTTCCAGCTCGCCGGCTTGCAGGCGGGCGAGGGGCACATGTCGGTATCCGTGGTTGCCGACCTCGTGGCCGTCCTCCACGATGGCTCGGGCGAAGTAGGGGTACTGTTCGACCCGCTGGCCCACGAGAAAGAACGTGGCGTGGACTCCCAGGCGGCGCAGGGTGTCCAGGAGCAGGGGCGTGTACAGAGGGTGCGGGCCGTCGTCGAACGTCAAGGCCACGGACCTGCTTGGAGGCCGCGCCCGGGACACCGTGCCGTCCACCACCCCTCCCACCAGCATCCCCAGCAGGCGAATGCGGAGCGGGTCGATACGGTCCCAGGCGGCCTGCAACCCGCCGGCCGCGGTCCTGCGGGAGCCAACTTCCGTGGATGCCCGGGCGGACCTGACGGCCGGGGCCACGTGGGGGAAGGAGGGGTGCACCCACGTGCGTGGCAGTCTGCGGGCCAGCTCCGCGGGCGTGAGCGGGGAAAGCGAGCGCACCTCTGCCCGTGAGGCGGCCGCGGTGAAGCCCACGTCCCAGCGGTTACCGTCGGAGGGGCCGGGGCGCTGTTCGAGGGCGGTGACGTCCAGCTCATCCAGCACCGGGACGTCTGCGAACGTCCGGCGAAGGAGGGTGCCCACGGCGGTCTGCAGGGCCTGCAAGGGGTCTGGCTCGGAGGGCCTGTAGGTCAGCGTGACCGCGGCCACCGTGATGAACCCGTTGGTGTCGGCCGCGATGCGTACTGTGCGCTCCTCCAGGCCCGCCCGTCGGACTGACCCCAGGATGGCCTCCTCGGTGTGGGGCAGCCTCCCCGCGAGCCGCACCCCAGGCTTCCCGCCTGCCGATGCCTCCAGGCTGGGCACGTGCAGGGTGCACAGGAGGAACCCCAGCGGGGCCGCGAACGCTATCCACCGGAGCGCCGTAGTCTGCCTGCAGGGCCTCGGGGTGTCCGGACGGGTGGGCATCCCGTGGATCTTCTCCTTGGTTGGGGCCCCGGGCTACCGATGCTCCAAAGCGCCCGGAGGACCGCCGCTGGGCGGCTGGCCGAGGCCGGCGGTGTCGTCCCGGAGCGTTTCTAATACTGTAGCGCAAGCGGCCGACAACCGGCCGGAGGTGCCTGCAGATGGCATCCGAGGCGCTGGCGCGTGAGGCTCGGTGGGCCGTGCGGCTGGCTTCGCTGGCCTTGCTGCTGTGGCTGGCGTCTCGTCTGCGGACAAGCCTGCTGACCCTGGTCCTGTCCTCAGTGCTGGCGGTGCTGCTCTCCCCGCTGGCGGACTGGGTCTCCCGGAAGGCGGGGGGCCGCCGAGGGGTGGGCGCCTCCGTGGCGGTAGGGGCCTGCCTGGCAGCCGTGGCGGTGGCTGCACGCCTGCTGGCCGGACCTCTGGGACGGGAGGTCGCCCGCCTGGCGGCCCTGGCTCCCGTGTACGCACGCTTGGCGGCGCAACACTTGGCCGAGCTGGAAGCCCGCGGCGGGCCCTTCGGTCAGGACCTGGGCCTGACGCGGCTCGTGACCTCCGCGGCGGTCGCTGCCGTGGAGCGGGTGGTGGGCGGGTCCGTGGCGGTGGGCAGCCACGCGTACGTGGTGGTGCTGGTGCCGGTGCTCGCCTTCTTCCTGCTCAAGGACGGGCCGCAACTGGGTCGTGCGGTCGAGGTGTGGCTCCCGCTTCCCTGGCGAGGCGCCGCGGCCCAAGCTGTGCGGGGAATGGTGTGGGCCGTGCACCGCTACCTGGTGGGTCTCCTGTGGATCGCGGCGTTTACCTGGCTGGTGCTGTGGGTCGGGTTGTGGCGGCTGGCCATGCCGAACCCCCTGGGCTGGTCGGCGCTGGTGGCGGCTGCGGAGACGGTCCCCTACCTCGGCCCGCTGTTCGCCCTGGTGACCCTGGGGACCACGGCGTTCGCGCGAGGGGTCCACACCGGCGTGGCGGTGGTCCTCTTGCTGTTGGCGGTGCGCGGGGCCGTGGACGCCGTGGTGGCTCCCTTGGTCTTCCGGAACCTGCTGCGGCTGCACCCGGTGGTGGTGGTCGGCAGTGTGCTGGTCGGTGCGGAGCTCTTCGGGGTCCTCGGGGCGTTCCTGGCAGCCCCCACGGCCACCGCGGTGGCAACCCTCCTCCGGTCGCTAGGCGGAACCCACGCCACCACGGCAGCGTAACTTGCCGCGTCAGGGGGGCCGCAGGCTCGCGGTCGGCGGCGATCCCCGCAGGAGTGTCCCGCCAGGCGTGTGACCTCCTTGTAGGTTGCTGGCGGAACAGACGGGGGCTACGCTGGCGGCGTAGTGTGGTGACCGTGGTCCTGGCGAATGGGCACGGAGGGGTGACTCACGTGGGCGGCGTGGTGGTGCTGGACGTGGAGACCCGCGACTGGGGTGAGCCCCGGGGGGAGTGGAGGGCGCCAAGACTTGCGGTGGCGGTGGCTTTCCACGCGGCGTCGGCCACGTACCGGACGTACTTCGAGCAGGACGCGGAGCGGCTGGTAGCCGACCTTCAGCAGGCGGAGCTGGTGGTGGGGTTCGCGGTGCAGTCCTTCGACTACGTGGTCCTGGAGCGGTACGGAGGCCCGTCGGTGCACGAGCTACCCACCCTGGACATCCTGGAGGAGGTGCGCAAGAGCCTGCGCCGCCGGGTGGGGCTGCACCACCTGGCGCTGGCCACCCTGGGCCGGGGGAAGTCCGCGGACGGCTGGCAGGCACTGCGCTGGTGGCGGCGGGGCTGGGTGGACCGTGTGGTGGAGTACTGCCGGCGGGACGTGGAGCTCACGTGGGAGCTGTACCGGTTCGGGTGCGAGAACGGCTACCTCCGGTACCGGGACACTCAGGGCCGCCTGAGGGAAGTTCCGGTTTCGTGGGCAGGGCCCGGGATCGACGCAGGCATGCCGGGGAAAGCGTCAGGAGGCCCCTGGCTCGGTTCACGGGCGTGAAGACCATGTCAGGGAAGTCGGCGGAGCTCTTCGACCGTCTTGCGGAGCGCTATGACGCCTGGTACGACCGGCCTCCCGGGAGCACCATCTTCCCCCTGGAGGTCGCCTGCCTGCAGTCGCTCCTGGATGGCCTCCCGAGGCCCTGGCTCGAGGTGGGCGTGGGCACCGGCCGGTTCGCCTCCGCGCTGGGGGTGGAGTTCGGAGTGGATCCAGCGACGCGGCCCTTGCTGGCTGCCCGGAGGCGGGGCGTCAGGGTCGTCCGCGCAAAAGGCGAGCAGCTGCCATTCCGGGACCGGAGTTTCGGCGCCGTTTTGCTGGTGGTGACCCTGTGTTTCGTGGAGGACCCCCTCGCCGTCCTTCAGGAGTCACGCCGGGTCCTGTGCCCGGGCGGGGCGGTGGTCACGGGGATGGTGTTCGCGGATTCCCCGTGGGGACAGCACTACCTCCGCGAGGCCGAGGACGGACACCCCTTCTACAGTGCGGCCCGCTTCCTCACCCGCGAGGAGTTCCGCGCCTTGCTCGTCCGTGCAGGCCTTGTCCCGGTCCGGTTCTCTTCCACCCTCCGCCAGGCTCCCGGAGAGGCGGTGGCGGCAGAGCCTGTCTGGCCGGAGGACCACCCCGACGCGGGCTTCTCCGCCTGGCTGGCCGTGAGCCGGACCGACTCCGGCGGGTGACGGGCCCGTGGGAGAGAGCCGGCTCAGGCGGAGGGGGAACACGGCAAACGCCGGGGAGGTGCCCCCGCCAGGGCAGACCACCGGGCCGTGGGGTGCGGTTGTTCCGATGTGGTCCGAGGTAGAATAACCCCCGCGCGCCGCAGGGGCGGCGACCGCGTGCGGTTTTACGCCAGGGGAACGGGAGGGCTTTAGGGAGTTCGTTCGCCGGGTCGAGTCGGACCGCGTGGAGCGGCTGGTCCACGAGCAGCCGGAGGTCTTTGACGCGTCCTGCCGTACGCGCTGGTCTTCGGCGTCGCGGACGAGTGGGCCCAGAAGTTCCAGGGCCTCCTCCGCAAGCCGCCGGAGTGGTACCAGTCGCCTGCCTGGAGGCCCGACACGTTCCGGCCCCGGGTCTTCCTGGACCGCTTGAGCCACGCCGTGTCCTCGATGAACTCGGTGCTGCCGTCCACGCCCTCGCGGAGTTCGGGTTTCGGAGCTGGCCGCAGCGGATTCGGCCGGGGCTTGTCGGGGCGTGGAGGGGGCGGCGGCGGGGGCGGCTCGCGGTAGGACTCCCGCGGGGGCCCCCTCACGCCTGCCGCAGCCGGGCCAGCACACAGGCCAGGGCCAGCAGGGGTAGCGCCCACGACAGGGCCCGCAGGGCGGCCTCCAGGGGGTCCCGCAGGCTCCGGGCGGTGAGCGGTTCGGTGCGGCCGTCGGTGTAGCGGAGCTCGCCACAGACCGACTCGACCCGGCGCCGGAGGTCGCGCGCCGGGCGGCTCAGGTGCCGCTGCGCGCGGCTGGTGAAGTACGCGGCCAGCACCAATGCCAGCCCCGCGGGCTCCACCCGGAGGCTCTGGGACCACTGGCCCACGAAGGCCGGGAACGCGCCCCACGCCACAGCGAACCACCGGTCCGTGTGGAAGCCGCCACCCCACCACTCCAGGTTGTACGCCAGGACCAGGAACACGCCCAAAGCGGCCACCGCCAGCACCCACGGCGTCGTGGCTAGCGCTGCGTGGACTGCCACCGCTGCGGCTGCGGCCAGCGAGCCCGCAGCCAGCACCAGCAGGACCCGGTCGGGGATCGCGGTGCGCAGGGGCCGGCCCCGGTACTCGTCCAGGGCGTGGGCGGCCACCCCGAGCCCCAGCCCGAAGGCCACCAGCGCCTGCACCAGACGGTCGGGGTGGAACTCGGAGCTGACGCTGGCTCCCAGCGCCACGTAGCTGAGGTGCCAGGCGGTGTACGGCAGGTGCAAGAGCGTCACGTAGTCCCGCCAGCCCCCTCCGGGAAGGGCGTAGAAGGTCGGTGGCTGCCTCACCGTTTCCGCCCCCACACGACCTCCGCGGCCCCCAAGCTGAGCCGGCGGCGGCGCACCTCCACAAACCCTGCTGCTTCCCACCAGGCTCGCACCTCCGGAAAAGGGTGGGCGCGGCAGAAGGCCTCGATGCTGGGGCCCAGGAAGCGGCCCACCCGGTGCCAGCCGTCTGAGACCAGCCGGCCTCCTGCGGGCAGAACCACCCGCGTGTGCACGGACCACCACCACCGCCAGGGCGGGTCCGGCAGGCCGAACTCCAGGGAAGCCATCCAGCCGCCCCGGCGGACTACGCGGGCCAGCTCGGCCAGTACCTGGGACGGGTGCTGCACGTAACGGAGGAGGAAGGTGAAGGTGAGCGCGTCGAACGCGCCGTCCGAAAACGGAAGCTGTTCTGCCGCTCCTCGAACCAAAAACACCCGGCCGTGGAGGCGCAGCATCCGGACCTTCCGGGTGGCCTCCCGCAGCATGGCCTCCGTGAGGTCCAGTCCCACCACCCGGTGGCCGCGGCGGGCCAGCAGCACCGCCACGCTGGCGGTGCCCGTGGCCACGTCCAGGACGCAACGCGCCTCCGGCGGGATCCGGGAGACCAGGAAACGCTGCCACCGGGGGTACTGGCCGTAACTCAGCCACCCGGCCACCCGGTCGTACCGGTAGGCCGCGTCGGAGAACACGGACTGCGCAAACTCCCGCACCCACACCCAGGTTGGCGCGCGTGTTTATCGGCCGGGTCACGTACGTCAATGCCGAACATAGCTGCCGGCCGCCACTTCCGGTTTCCTTAAGCTTCCTGGTACGCTGTGCTGGGAGCGACGGATCATCCGTAAATTGCGAACTCTGTTGGAGGTCCTGTGAGGCTCCTGGTCGTGGGGTCGGGCGGCCGGGAACACGCCTTGGTGTGGGCCCTGAGCCGCAGCCCCTTGGTCCAGGCGGTGTACTGCGCCCCGGGTAACCCGGGCATGCGGCAGGCCTGCCGTGTACCGGTCAGCTCCTCCGACGTCCCCGGTCTGGTGGCAGCCGCTCGCGACCTGCGTCCAGATCTCGTAGTGGTGGGTCCGGAGGACCCCCTCGCGAGAGGCCTGGTGGACGCCCTGCAGGCCGAGGGGTTCCGGGTTTTCGGCCCCACCAGGGCCGCGGCGCGGGTCGAGTGGTCGAAGGTGTACGCGAAGGAGCTGCTGTCGCGCGCAGGGGTCCCGCAGCCCGAGCACCGCTCCTTCGACTCCCCTGAGGAGGCCGTGAGGTGGGTGCGCTCCCTGGGCGGCCGCTGCGTGGTCAAGGCGGACGGGCTGGCCGCTGGAAAAGGCGCCCTCGTCTGCGCGGACCCGCAGGAGGCGGAGGACGCGGTGCGTTCGTTGATGGTGGAAGGCAGGTTCGGGCAGGCAGGGCGCCGGGTGGTGGTGGAGGAGTACCTGGAGGGCGAGGAGGCCTCTGCCCTGGCCTTCGTGGACGGTGAGTGCGTGGTCCCCATGGTCCTGGCACAGGACCACAAGCGGCTGCTGGACGGCGACCGGGGCCCCAACACGGGCGGCATGGGCGCCGTGGCGCCGCTTTCGCACCTTCCGGCTTCTCTTGTAGAGCGGGTGCACCGTGAGGTCCTGGAGCCGGCCGCGGAAGCCCTGTGCCGGGACGGAGCCCCGTTCCGCGGGGTGCTGTACGCGGGGCTGATGCTGACCCGCGAAGGCCCGAAGGTCCTGGAGTTCAACGCGCGGTTCGGCGACCCGGAGGCCCAGGTGCTGCTGCCGCTGCTGGAGTCTGACCTCGCGGAGGTGCTGGTGGCCGCGTGCGAAGGTCGCCTGAGTGAGGTGCGGCTGCGGTGGAAGCCGAAAGCCGCGGTGTGCGTGGTGGCCGCCGCGCAGGGCTACCCTGATTCCCCTGTGAAGGGCCAGACGATCCACGGACTGGACGGACCGCTTCCCCGGAACACCCTGGTCTTCTGCGCGGGGGTAGACGAGCAGGACGGCAGGCTGGTGACCGCGGGCGGACGGGTGCTGAACGCGGTGGGTCTGGGGCCGGACGTGCGTGCCGCCCGGGAGGCGGCCTACCGTGTGCTGGGGCAGGTGGGCTTCGAGGGCATGCACTACCGGAAGGACATCGGGCTGCGGGCAGGACAGGCCGCGGGAGTGGAGCGCTGATGCCGGTCACCGCGGTCGTGGGCCTGCACTGGGGCGACGAGGGCAAGGGGAAGGTCATCGACGCCCTCAGCCAGCACGCCCGGCTGGTGGTGCGTTTTAACGGCGGCGCCAACGCGGGCCACACCATCGTCAACGAGTGGGGCACCTTCCGGCTGCACCTGGTCCCCTCCGGCATCTTCCACCCAGGCTGCCGCAACCTCATCGGCCCCGGCTGCGTGGTCAACCCCGACCTGCTGCTGGACGAGATCGACGACCTGGTCCGGCGGGGCCTCGCCCGGGGTGAACTCCTGCTGTCGGACCGGGCCCACCTCACCCTGCCGCACCACGTGCAGCTGGACGTGCTGGAAGAGGAGGCACGGGGAGCAGGAGCCCACGGCACCACCCGCCAGGGGATCTGGCCTTCGTACACGGACAAGGTGGCGCGGGTGGGGCTCCGGGTAGCGGACCTGTACCACCCGGAGATGCTGGCTTCGCAACTGGAGGCGTCGCTGCGCCGGCACAACGCGTACCTGGACCGGGTGCACGGACAGCCCGTCCTGGACCCCGCGGCGGTGCGTCGGGCCTGCCAGGCGTGGGCAGAGCGCCTGCGGCCCTACGTGACGGACGGGTTCGAGGTGGTCCAGCAGGCCCTCGAGCAGGACGAACCGGTGCTGCTGGAGGGGCACCTGGGCACCATGCGGGACGTGGACTGGGGCATCTACCCGTACGTGACGTCCTCCACCACCCTGGCAGGCGGCGCGTGCTCGGGCGCCGGGATTCCGCCCCACCGCATCACCCGGGTGGTGGGCGTGGTGAAGTCCTACACCACCGCGGTGGGCTCCGGCCCCATGCCCACGGAGGACCCAGGCCCGGACGGCGCCCGGCTGCGGGAGCTCGGGCAGGAGTACGGCGCCACCACCGGCCGGCCGCGGCGGTGCGGCTGGTTCGACGGGGTGGCCGCGCGGTTCGCCTCGCGCCTGAATGGGTGCACGGAGATCGCCCTCATGAAGCTGGACGTGCTGGACCACTTCGACCCCGTGCGGGTGTGCGTGGCCTACGAGTACCGGGGCCAGCGGCTGACCACGGTGCCGCCCACGCCGGTGCTGGAGCGCGTCCGGCCGGTGTACGAGGAGCTGCCGGGCTGGAACAGCTCCACCCACGGGGCGACCCGGTACGGGGACCTCCCTCCCCAGGCGCGGCGGTTCGTGGAGCGGGTGCAGGAGCTGTGCGGGGCACCCGTGACCATGATCGGGACCGGGCCGCGCCGGGAACACACCGTATACACCCCGGGAGGCGTCCTGTGATCCCGCGGTACACCACCCCGGAGATGGCGGAGCTGTGGAGCGAGCGCAGCAAGCTGGCCGCCTGGCTGGAGGTGGAGCTGCTGGCCGCAGAGGCCCAGGCCCAGCTGGGCCTGGTGCCTGTGGAAGCCGTGCGGAGGATGCGGGAGCGCGCCAGGGTCCCAGACCCCGACCGGGTCCGGGAGGTGGAGGAACGCGAGACCCACCACGACGTGGTGGCGTTCCTGCGGGTGGTCTCGGAAGAGCTGGGGGAGGACGCCCGCTACCTGCACCGGGGCCTGGGCTCCTCGGACGTGGTGGACACCGCCACCGCGGTGCTCCTCGTGCGGGCCGCGGACCTGTTGGTGGAGGAGCTGGACCGGCTGCTGGGAGCCCTGCGGGAGCTGGCAGACCGCCACCGCTACACCCTGATGGCCGGCCGCACTCACGGGGTCCAGGCAGAACCCATCACCTTCGGGTGCAAGGTGGCCACGTGGATCGCGGAGCTGGAGCGAGGACGGCAGCGCCTGCAGCAGGCGCGTGAGGCCGTGCGGGTCGGCAAGCTGTCGGGCGAGGTGGGCAACTACGCACACCTGCCGCCGCAGGTGGAGGCGTACGTTTGCGCCAGGCTGGGGCTCGCTGTGGACCCGGCGTCCTCGCAGGTGGTCCAGCGGGACCGGCACGCCCACTACTTGACCGCCCTCGCGGTCGTGGGCGGCAGCCTCGAGCGCATCGCCACGGAGGTGCGGTCCCTGCAGCGCACGGAGGTCCGGGAGCTGGAGGAGCCCTTCGCCGCGCGCCAGACGGGGTCTTCCGCCATGCCCCACAAGCGCAACCCTATCCTCAGCGAGCGGGTGGTGGGGCTGAGCCGGATGCTCCGGGGTTGTGCGGTGGTGGCCCTGGAAAACCAGGCCCTGTGGGGCGAGAGGGACATCACCCACTCCTCCAACGAGCGGGTCATCCTCTCGGGAGCCAGCACGTTGCTGCACTACATGCTCCGCAAGCTCCGACAGGTGGTGACGGGGCTGCGGGTGGACGCCGACCGCATGCGGCGGAACCTGGAGTCCACGGGCGGGCTCGTGTACTCCCACCGGGTGTTGCTGCGGCTGGTGGAGCTGGGGATGTCCCGACAGAGCGCCTACGCCGCTGTTCAGCGGGCTGCCGCGGCGGTGTGGGAGGACCCCGCTCCGCCCCCGGACGCCCTGGTGCGGCGGCTAGTGGAGGACCCGGCGGTGCGGGAGGTGGCGGACGAAGCGGTCCTGCGCCAGTGCCTGGACCCCGCCCCGTACTTGAAGTACGCGGACGAGATCCTGGAGCGGGTGGGCGTCCCGCGGCGGCAGGAGGTGGCGCGGTGACCGGCACCCTTCTGGCGCTGCCCCTGTTCTGCCGCGGGAAGGTCCGCGACGTGTACGACCTGGGGGAGTACCTGCTGCTGGTAGCCACGGACCGCATCAGCGCCTTCGACGTGGTCCTGCCCACCCCCGTGCCGGACCGCGGCAAGGTCCTGACGCAGCTTTCGAGCTTCTGGTTCGAGAGGACCCAGTCCGTCGTCCCCAACCACCTGGTGACCACCGACCTGCAGGGGATCGCCCGGGCCGCGGGCCTAAAAGAATCGGAGTTGGGGTGGCTGCGGGGCCGCAGCATGCTGGTCCGCAGGGCGCAGCGGGTGGACTTCGAGTGTGTGGTCCGCGGGTACCTGGCGGGCTCCGCCTGGAAGGAGTACCGGCTGACCGGCCGGGTGTGCGGGGTGGAGCTGCCCCCGGGCCTGCAGCCCGGCGCACGGCTCCCCGAGCCCCTGTTCACGCCCGCCACCAAGAGTGCTTCGGGCCACGACGAGAACGTGACCTTCGAGTCCGTGGCGGAAGCGGTGGGGTCGGAGCTGGCAAGTCGGATGCGGGACGTGAGCCTGCGGCTGTACGGTCACATGGCCTCGCACGTGGAGCCGCGGGGCCTGTTGCTGGCGGACACCAAGTTCGAGTTCGGGCTAACTGGCGACCAGCTGGTGCTCATCGACGAGGTGGGCACCCCGGACTCCTCCCGGTACTGGGACGTGGAGGCGTACCGGCGGGGCGAACTGGAGCCCTTCGACAAGCAGCTCCTGCGGGACTACCTGGAGCGGGTGGGCTGGGACAAAACCCCGCCCGGTCCGGAGCTGCCCGCGGAACTGGTGGCGGAGCTGCGGGCCCGGTACCTGGAGGCGTTCCGGCGGATCACAGGGCGCGAGGTGGAGCTGTGAACAAGCGCGTGCGGGTGGTGGTGTTCCTCAAGCCGGGTGTGCTGGACGCGCAGGGACAGGCGGTCCAGACGGGACTGCGGGCGCTGGGCCTGGAAGCGTCCGAGGTGAGGGTGGGCAAGGCGTTCGAGCTGACGGTGCCCGAGGACCGGTGGCGGGAGCGGGTCCGGGAGCTGTGCGAGCGGTTCCTCACCAACCCGCTCATCGAGGACTACGAGATCTACGAGCGGGAGGAGGTCGCGGCGCGGTGAGCACGGGCGCCTTCCTGGAATCGGACCGGCCGCGGAGCGGACTTCCGACCCCGGACCCGCGTTTCGCGGTGGTGGTGTTCCCCGGGTCCAACTGTGACCGGGACTGCCTGCACGTGCTGCGGGGCGTACTGGGATACCGTGCGGAGTTCGTGTGGCACGAGGAGGAGGATCTCGAGGGTTTCGACGCGGTGGTGCTGCCCGGGGGGTTCTCCTACGGGGACTACCTGCGGCCCGGCGCGGTGGCCGCCACCAGCCCGGTGGTGCGGGCGGTCCGGCGGTTTGCGGAGGCCGGCGGACTGGTGGTGGGGATCTGCAACGGGTTCCAGGTCCTGCTGGAGGCCGGGCTGCTGCCCGGCGCCCTGGTGCGGAACCGGGGGGCCACGTTCCGGTGCGAGTGGGTGCACCTGAGGGTGGAGCGGGCCGACACGCCCTTCACCGCTCTGTACGCTCCGGGGGAGGTGGTGCGCATGCCCATCGCCCACGGGGACGGCCGGTACCACGCGCCGCCGGGGATGTTGGAGGAGGTGGAGCAGCGCGGCCAGGTGGTGTTCCGGTACGTGGGCCGGGACGGCCGCACCACGCCGGACGCCAACCCCAACGGCTCCCTGCACCACATCGCGGGCCTCGTAAACCGCGAGGGCAACGTCCTGGGCCTCATGCCGCACCCGGAGCGGTGCTCGGAGCCCGTGTTGGGCGGGCAGGACGGCAGGCGGCTGTTCGAGAGCATGGACCGGTGGCTGCGGGAGCGGGCACGGTTGGCCGCGGGGAGGACGCGATGACGGCGGTAACCCAGATTCCCGAGTGGGAGGCCGCGGGGCTGCGGCGGGAGGAGTACGAGCGCGTCTGCGCGCTCCTCGGCCGCCGGCCGAACCCCACGGAGCTGCGCATGTTCGGGGTCATGTGGTCCGAGCACTGCGCGTACAAGCACTCCCGCCCCTACCTCAAGCGCCTGCCCGCCGCAGGTCCCGGGGTGCTGCGCGGCCCCGGGGAGAACGCGGGGGTGGTGGAGGTGGCGCCGGGCCTGGCTGCGGCCCTGAAGGTGGAAAGCCACAACCACCCCAGCGCGGTAGACCCCTTCCACGGCGCGGCCACGGGCGTGGGCGGGATCCTGCGGGACGTGCTGAGCATGGGAGCTCGTCCGGTGGCACTGCTGGACAGCCTGCGGTTCGGGCCGCCCGAGGACCCGCAGTCCCGCCGGCTGCGGGACGGGGTGGTGGCGGGGATCAGCCACTACGGGAACTCCGTGGGCGTGCCCGTGGTGGGTGGGGAGGTGCTGTACGAGGACTGCTACCGGGCCAACCCGCTGGTGAACGTGGCGTGCGTGGGGTTGTTGCCCGCCTCCCGGGTGTCGGGATCTGCGGCCGTGGGGCCAGGAAACCCCGTGGTGTACGCGGGCGCCCGCACGGGCCGGGACGGGATCGGGGGCGCGGCGTTCGCCTCCGAACAGCTGGAGGAGACCTCCGCGGAGTCCGACCGCAGCGCCGTGCAGATCGGGGACCCCTTTGCCGGCAAGCTGCTCATCGAGGCCACCCTGGAAGCGCTGGAGACCGGCGCGGTGGTGGCGCTGCAGGACATGGGAGCCGCAGGGATCACGTGCGCGGCCGCGGAGATGAGCGCCCGCGGCGGCGTGGGGATGGTCCTGCACCTGGACCGGGTGCCGCGCCGGGAGCGTGGGATGACGCCGGTGGAAGTACTCCTGTCAGAGTCCCAGGAGCGGATGCTGCTGGTGGTGGAGCGGGGCCGGGAGGGGGAGGTCCTGCGGGCGTACCGGCGGTGGGGACTGCACGCGGAGGTGGTGGGGCAGGTGACCGCCGACCCCGTGCTCCGCGTGTACGACGGCTCCACCCTGGTGGTGGAGCTGCCGCCGGTTGCCCTGACGGACGCGCCCACCTACCGGGTGCCAGAAGAGGAGCCCCAGGCGCGGCGGGCGTTGAGGGAGGTCGACCTCAGCGGCCTGCCCGAACCGGACCCCGCACAGGCCCTGCTGCGGCTGCTGCAGTCGCCCTCCGTGGTCAGCAAGCGTCCCATCTACACCCAGTACGACCACATGGTGCAGCTCCGCACGGTCCTGCCACCGGGTGGGGACGCCGCGGTGCTGCGCCTTTTGGAAGCCCCTCCCCGGGGGATCGCCCTGAGCGTGGACGGGAGTGGCCGCATCTCCTACCTGGACCCCTGGGCGGGCGGGGCGGCTGCGGTGTGCGAGGCCACCCTGAACGTGGCGTGTGTGGGCGCAAAGCCCGTGGCCATCACCGACGGACTGAACCTGGGCAACCCCGAGCGGCCCGAGGTGGCGTGGGAGCTGGCCGGGGTGGTGGACGGGATCGCGGAGGCCTGCCGGGTCCTGCAAGTGCCCGTGGTGGGCGGGAACGTGAGCCTTTACAACGAGTCCGAGCGCGGCGCGGTCTACCCGACTCCGGTGGTGGTGTGCCTGGGCGTGATGGAGGACGTGACCCGGACCGTGGGCACGGGCTTCGCGGCCGCGGGGGACGTGGTGGCGCTGGTGGGCTCGGACCGCGTGTCTCTGGGCGGCAGCGAGTACCTGCGGGTGGTGCACGGGAAGGTGGCGGGCACGCCGGTGCGCCCGGACCTGGTCCTGCACCGGCGGCTGCTGGACGTGCTGGCGCGCGCCGCGGAGGGGGGGATGCTGCGGTCCAGCCACGACATCAGCGAAGGCGGGCTCGCGGTGGCCCTGGCCGAGGCGTGCGTGGCCGGCGGGATCGGCGCGCGGTGCACCCTCAGCCCCGAGTTCTTCGGGACTCGAGCGGACCTAGCCCTGTTCGGGGAGGGACCGTCGCGGGTCCTGGTGTCGGTGCCGCCCGAGCGGTACGAGGCGTTCGCGGAGCTGTGCGCGCGGGCCGGCGTCCCCCTCCGCCTGCTGGGCTACGTGGGCGGAGACCAGCTGCAGCTGCGGCTGCCGGACGGTGAGGTGATCGTTCCCGTGGCGGAGCTCCGGTCCGCGTGGGAGGCGTACCGATGACGGATCCCTGGCGCGAGGGCCCTCGGGAGGAGTGCGGGGTGTTCGGCGTCATCTGGCCTGGTCAGGTGGTGGCCCCGCTGGTGTACCTGGGGCTGCTGGCGCTGCAGCACCGGGGGCAGGAGAGCGCCGGGATCGCCACCTGGAGCGAGGCGGGCCTGCACCTGCACAAGGGGATGGGCCTGGTGAGCCGGGTGTTCGACGACCGGCTTTCCGCGCTGCTCGGTAGCGTGGGGATCGGCCACGTGCGGTACTCCACCATGGGGTCCGCGGTGCTGGAGAACGCCCAACCGGTGGCCGTTCCGTCCCCGTGGGGCACGATGGCGGTGGCCCACAACGGGAACCTCACGAACGCCCCGCAGCTGCGGGAGGAACTCCAGCGTCGCGGGGTACGCTTCCGGGGCACCTCCGACACCGAGGTGCTGGCGTGGTGCGTGGCCACCAGCTCCCGGCGCACGCCGGAGTCGGCCATCCGGGCGGCCATGGAGCGTCTGGAGGGTGCGTACACCGTGGTGGCCCTGATCGATGGGGCCCTGTTCGCCTTCCGGGATCCCTTCGCCATCCGGCCCCTGGTCCTCGGGCGCCTCGGGGAAGGGTGGGTTGTGGCCTCCGAGACGTGCGCGTTTGACCAGATCGGCGCGGCCTTCGTGCGGGACGTCCTGCCGGGGGAGCTGGTGGTGGTCCGCGGCGGCCAGCTCCACGGGGAGGTGGTGCTGCCCTCTCCCAGGCGGGCGCACTGCGTGTTCGAGTACATCTACTTCGCACGGCCGGACACCAACCTGGTCGGCCGGAATGTGCACACGGTCCGGCGTGCCATGGGGCGGGTGCTGGCGCGGGAGCATCCCGCAGACGCGGACCTGGTGGTGCCCGTGCCGGACTCCGGCACGTCCGCGGCGCTGGGGTTTGCGGAGCAGAGCGGCCTGCGGTTCGAGCTGGCCCTGGTGAAGAACCGGTACGTGGGCCGCACCTTCATCGAGCCGGACCCGCAGCGCCGGGACCTGGGCGTGCGGGTGAAGCTGAACCCCGTGCGGGAGCTGGTGGCCGGCCAGCGGGTGGTGCTGGTGGACGACAGCATCGTCCGGGGGACCACCAGCGGCAAGATCGTACAGGTGCTGCGGGAGGCCGGAGCGCGGGAGGTGCACGTCCGTATCTCGTCCCCGCCCATCCGGTGGCCGTGCTTCTACGGGGTGGACACCAGCAGCCGCCGCCAGCTGGTGGCCGCAGAGCTGGACGTGGAGCAGATCCGCCAGCGCATCGGCGCGGACTCCCTGGGCTATTTGAGTCAGGAGGGTCTGGTGGAGGCTATCGGACTCAGCCGGGCGGAGCTGTGCATGGCGTGCCTGGACGGGCGGTACCCCACCGGGCAGCCCCAGGAGGAGCTGGCCGGCCGGATGGCCCTGGAGGTGGCGCGCTGAGCCGCACCCTCACGTACCGCGACGCCGGTGTGGACCCGGAGGCCGCCGAAGCGGTCCTTCGCCGGCTGACCCCCAGGATGCAGTCCACCTTTACCCCTCACGTGGTGGGTGGGCCCGGCCTGTTCGGCGGTATGGTGCGGGTGCCTGGGGGCGGCGAGCCGGTGCTGGTGGCTTCCGTGGACGGAGTGGGTACCAAGACGTTGCTGGCCCGCCGCCCCGAGGACTTCCGGACTCTGGGGCACGACGTGGTGGCCCACGGGCTTAATGACGTGGCCGTGCACGGCGCAAGACCCCTGTTCTTCCTGGACTACGTGGCCGCGGGCCGCCTGAGGCCGGAAGCCCTGCAGGCGGTGCTGGAGGGGGTGCTGGACGCGTGCGCCCGGTACGGGGTGGCCCTGGTGGGCGGGGAGACTGCGGAGATGCCGGGGGTCTACGCGGAGGGCGCGTGGGACGTGGTGGGTTGCGCGGTGGGGGTGGTGGAGGCGGCGGACCTGGTGGACGGGAGCTCCGTCCGGCCCGGCGACGTGCTCCTGGGCCTGGCCTCCGACGGCCTGCACACGAACGGGTACAGCCTTGCCAGGGCCGTTCTGGTGCGGGAAGTGGGGGACCTGGACCGCTACGAGCCGGACCTGGGCTGCACCCGGGCCGACGCGCTTTTGCGGCCCCACCGCTGTTACGCAGCCAGCCTGCTGCGGCTGCTGGAGGAGGTGGGCGGCCAGGTGACGGCCATGGCGCACGTGACCGGGGGCGGGATCCCGGGGAACCTGGCGCGGGTCCTGCCGGAGGGCTGTGGTGCGGAGGTCCGGGTGACCTGGGAAGTCCCCGCGGTGTTCCGGCTGGTGGCCCGCGAGGGGCCTGTGGACGAGCGGGAGATGTTCCGGGTTTTCAACATGGGCGTGGGCCTGGTGGTGGTGGTACGGCCGGAGGCCGCGGCCCGGGCGGAGGAGGTCCTGCGGGCCTGCGGGGAGACGGTGTACCGCGCAGGCGAGGTCGTAGAGGGCCCGCGGAACGTACGGGTGGTCGTGGAGGAGCGGCCGTGAGAGGGGCGCGCGCGCGGCTGGCGGTCCTGGTGTCTGGCCGGGGCACTAACCTGCAGGCGATCCTGGACGCCACACGGGCTCCGGAATACCCCGCAGAGGTGGTGGTGGTGGTCTCCGACAGGCCAGGCGCGTACGCGCTGGAGCGGGCCCGGCAGGCAGGGGTCCCCGCGTACGTGGTGCCCTGGCGTCGGGACCCGGCCGACTTCGGCCGGCGGCTGGCAGAAGTGCTGGACGCCCACCAGGCGCAGTGGGTGTGCCTGGCGGGCTTTCTGCGGATCCTTCCCCCGGAGTTCGTGCAGCGGTACCGGGGCCGCATCCTCAACATCCACCCTTCCCTGCTGCCGGCCTTCGGCGGCAGAGGGATGTACGGGGAGCGGGTGCACCAGGCGGTGCTGGCCTCCGGTGCGGTGGAGAGCGGTTGCACGGTGCACTTCGTCACCGAGGACGTGGACGCGGGGCCGGTGGTGGCCCAGGCCCGGGTGCCCGTGCTGCCGGACGACACGGTGGAAACCCTGGCCGCCCGTGTGGCGGAGCAGGAACACCGGCTGTACCCGGAGGCCATCCGCCGGGTGGTCACCGGGCAGGTACGGTTCGACGACCTGGTGGCCGCGGAGCAGCTGGCCCGGTAAAGGAGGGAGCGGTGGCGCGCAGGGCGATCCTCAGCGTGACGGACAAGACGGGCATCGTGGAGTTCGCCGCGGGCCTTCGGGAACTCGGATGGGAGCTGGTGTCCACGGGCGGCACCGCGCGGGCGCTGGCGGAAGCAGGCCTGCCGGTGATCCCGGTTCAGGAGCTCACCGGGTTCCCGGAGCTCCTGGCCGGCCGAGTGAAGACCCTGCACCCTGCGGTACACGCCGCGGTCCTGGCACGGCCGCAGCCGGAGGACCTGCGGGAGCTCGGGCGTTTCGGGATCGAGCCCGTGGACCTGGTGGCGTGCAACCTGTACCGGTTCGAACAGGCCGCCCGTGGTGACCCTGACTGGGACGAGCTGGTGGAGCACGTGGACATCGGGGGGGTCACCCTGATCCGCGCGGCGGCCAAGAACGCCGCGCGGGTAACGGTGCTCACCGACCCTGCCCAGTACCCGGAGGCCCTGGCGCTGCTGCGGGCGCGGGGGGAGGTGCCCCTGGAGGTCCGCCGGCGCTGGGCGGCCCAGGCCTTCCTGCACACCGCGTACTACGACGCCGTCATCGCTCAGGCGCTCGCCTCTCGGGCGGGCGTGGAGCCCTTTGGCGACCGGATGGTCCGGGCGTGGCGTAAGGTCCGGGACCTGCGGTACGGGGAGAATCCCCACCAGCGCGCCGCGGTGTACCGCGAACCCCTCGCCGCAGCGGACAGCCTGGCCGCCTGCGAGCCCCTGGGCGGGAAGGAGCTTTCGTACAACAACCTGCTGGACGCCGGCGCGGCCTGGGCTTTAGCGTGCGAGTTCGCCGAGCCCGCGGCGGTGGTGGTCAAGCACACCAACCCCTGCGGGTGTGCGGCGGCGGCGACCCTGGGGGAGGCCGTGGAAGGGGCGCTGCGCGGGGACCCGGTCTCCGCCTTCGGGGGGATCGTGGCGACCAACCGGCCGGTGGACCGGGACTCCGCCGCGCGGCTGCAGGATGTGTTCCTGGAGGTGGTGGTAGCGCCCGGGTTCGAGCCGGAGGCGCTGGAGGTACTGCGCCGGAAGCGCAACCTGCGGCTGCTGACCGCGGAGCCTGGGGGGCCGGGCCCGGAGATCCGCACCGTTCCCGGAGGGGTGCTGGTACAGGAGCCCGACCGGGTGACGTGGGATCCCCAGCAGCTCCGGGTGGTGACCACACGACATCCCACCGAAGAGGAGTGGCGGGACCTCGCGTTCGCCTGGACGGTGTGCAAGCACACCAAGTCCAACGCCATCGTCCTGGCCCGGGGCAGGGAGGTGGTGGGGGTCGGGGCGGGCCAGATGAGCCGGGTAGACAGCGTGCGCATGGCGGTGTGGAAGGCGAAGGACCGAGCGCGGGGAGCAGTGCTGGCCTCCGACGCCTTCTTCCCTTTCCCCGACGGGGTGGAGGAGGCCGCGCGGGCGGGGGTGGTGGCCATCGTGCAGCCCGGGGGCTCGGTCCGGGACCCGGAGGTGGTGGCGGCCGCGGAGCGGGCAGGCTGCGCCATGGTCTTCACGGGCGTCCGCCACTTCCGGCACTAGGCGGGCTGCGGTACGATCCAGTATCGGTGGGCCGGGAAGGAGTGAGGCTCGTGGCGCACGTGTTGCCGTTCGACGGGCAGTCCACCTACGAGCTGGAGATCGCGGGGGCGCGGCGGCAGCTCCCCCTGATCCAGGTGGCGCCGGACACGTGGATCGCGTACTACTACAGCCTGGGCGACACCGAGGTCATCGACCGCGCGGCCCGGATCCTCAGCGAGCGGATGGCCGGGTGCGAGCTGTTCGTGACCACGGAGACGAAGGGGATCCCGCTGGCCCACGCCATCGCCACCTACCTGGGCCTGCGGCCCTACGTGGTCTGCCGGAAGGAGATCCGGCCCTTCATGCTGAGCCCGCTGTCGGTGCGCTACAAGCCCATCACCGCCAAGACCGAGCAGGAGCTGTTCCTGGACGGCCGGGACGCCCTGAAGCTGCGCGGCCGGGCGGTGGGGCTGGTGGACGACATCGTGAGCACGGGGGAGACCCTGCAGGCCATGGCGGAGCTCGTGGAACGCGCGGGCGGCCGGGTGGTGGCCAAGGCGGCGCTGCTCCTGGAGGGGCAGGAGTGGCCTGACGTGCACCACATGGGGATCCTGCCCGTCTTCAAGAGCTCAGGGTAGGCCCTCAGCCCGCAGGGCAGGCCGCGGAGCGCCGGGCAGCGGACGGCAAGGGCGCGGGCCGCGCCACGTAGAACCCCTGGGCGCAGTCCGCTCCGAACTCCCGCAGCAGCTGCAGGGTGGACGGGTCCTCCACCCACTCCGCGATCACGAGGCAGCCCAGGGCGTGGCCCATCTCCACCAGGCTGCGGACCAGGTGCCGGTCGCGGGCGTTGGAGCGCATGTGCCGGACGAAGCTCCCGTCGATCTTGAAGCCGTCCACCTGCAGGTGGCGCAGGTGTGCGAGGGAGGAGTAGCCCACGCCGAAGTCGTCCAGGACGACGCAGGCCCCTGCCAGTCTGAGGGCCTGGATGAACCGGGCAGCCTGCTGGAGATCCTGTAAGACAGCCGTCTCGGTAATCTCCACCGCGAGACAGCCCGCGCCCTCGGGGGTAGATTGGAGCAGACCCACGGCGCGTTCCAGGGCGTGCGGGTCCGAGAGGGTCCGGCCCGAGAAGTTGACGTGGACGTAGCCGGGCAGCCTCCCCGTCAGCTCCAGGGCCCGCCTCAGGACCCACAGGTCCAGCTCCACCACCAGCCCCGAGCGCTCTACCTCGTGCAAGAACCGGTCGGGGCCTACCCACCGGGAGCTCTCGCGGAAGCGCAGGAGCAGCTCCCACCGGTCCAGCTGGTCGGTACGCAGGTCCAGGATGGGCTGTGCGAACACCCCCAGCCGGTCCTCCCGCAGGGCCTCCCGGATCCGCTCCGTCCACATCACCCGGCGTCGGCGCGGCGAGGGGTGCGCTATGGAAAACCCCGGCGGGGACTTGGCCCGGTCCAGGGCGGACTCCGCGGCCCGGAACAGCTCCGTGGCGCCCGAGCGGCTGCGGCCCAGGACGGCCGCGCCGCACCGCGGCCACACCCGCACCTGTACGCCTGCCACCGCCGCCGGCGCCCGCAGAGCCTGCAGCAGCCTTTCTGCGGTCCGGCGGGCCACCCTGGCGTCTGCGTCCGGCAGGAGGACTGCGAACCGGTCCCCGCCCACCCGGGCCACCACGTCCGTGCTCCGGACGTGGGCTCTAAGCGTCTGCGCCACCCACTGCAGGGCCCGGTCCCCCGTGGCGGGGCCGAACTCCTCGTTGACCTGGTGGAAGTCGTTCAGGTCCACCAGGAGCACCGCGGGCCTGTGGCGGGCCTGCAGCCGGGCGCTGAGCTGGTGGAGGAACTCTTCACGGTTGGCAACACCCGTGAGCGGGTCGTGGCGGGACAGGTAGGAAACCTGGTCCTGTAAGGCCCGGCGGCTCGTGTAGTCCACCACGCACCCGTCGTAGTACAGGGGCCGCCCGTCGGGCCCGAAGACCGTCCGCGCGGATTCCAGCACCCACACAAGCTGTCCGTCCGCGCGCCGCATCCGCGTCTCGAAATCGTCCACCCGGCCGGCGGTGTCCATGAGCTGGCGCCACCGCTCGCGGTCCTGGGGATCCGCATATACGTCCTGGGCTTTCAGGGCCATCAGGGCTTCAGGGCTCGGGTAGCCCAGCAGCTGTGCCAGGAACCGGTTCGCCTGCAGCACCGTGCCGTCGGGCGTACTCCGGTACAGCCCTACGGGGACCCGGGCGAACAGGTCCTGGTAGCTGGTGTGGTCCCGCACCCGCTCGGTGGCCACCGCGATCACCGGCCTTGTGGCCTCGCAGGCCTGAAGGTCAGCGGGATCGAGCTGGACCGGGGAACGGTAGTCCATCACCAGACAGCCCGTGATGCGGGCTTCGGAAGTCAGGGGGACCAGGACGAGCGACCGCACTCCTGCTCGGTCCAGGACTGGCGAAACCCGAAAGGGGAGGTCGGGGGTCTTGAGGTCCTGGACCCAGGACACCCTTCCGTGAGCCACCGCCCACGCCCCGCACCACGCGTCCTGGGGCAGCACGGGGAGCACGGTCCCCGGAAGGAACGCCGGGGGATCGCCTCGGGACGCGACCAGTTCCAGGTAGGTGCCGGTGGGCTCTACCACGAACAGGCTCAGCCCGTCCGGCCGGAGCTGCTTGCCCAGGGTGGCGTGGATCTCGTCCACCACCTGTTGCCAGGACGTGCAACCCAACAGGCGCGTGGCCACCCCCGCGGTGAGGCGGAGGTCGTGGCCCGCGCGCTGGCGGTCCAGGGCCGCTCCCAGGAGGCGGGCCGCGAGCCTCAGAGCCGAGATCTCTTCAGGAGCCCACGCACGGTCCTCCCAGCAGTCGTCGAACCCCACGAACCCCCACCACCGGCCGTGGGCGAAGATGGGGACCGCCGCCAGGGACCGGATCTGCTGGGCTTCCAGTACGGCCCGCTCGGCAGGAGGGAAGTCGCGGACCAGCCCGTACACTGGCTGGCCTTCCCGCATGAGCCGCACCCACCGGCCGAACCCGCCTTCCTCCCAGGGGAAGTCCTGGAGGTCGGGGTTGTCCGTCTGCGGCTCGATCCCCGGCGCGCACCACTCGTGCCGCTGGCTGGTGAGCAGGGTTCCGTCTGCGCCCACGTGGTTTTCGAACACGTACACGCGGCTTACGCCTGCGGCCTCGCCCAGCAGCCTCAGGGGCTCCTCGCAGTTCCCCTCCTCGCACGCAGGGCTGGCCAGCAGCCACTCCGCCATCCGCAGGCAGGCTTGGAGGATCTCCGCCGCCCGCTCCGTCCGTTCCGGCACGGTTCTTACCCCCTGGCCAGGTCGGGAGCAAGTCGTGTGCCCTCAGGGACAGAGGTCGTAGTGGGACCGGGGGCCCGCGCGAACTCCACCCGGTTCTTGCCCAGGGTCTTCGCGCGGTACAGGGCGTCGTCCGCTCGGGTGAGCAGCTCCTGGGCGGTGAACCCGTCTTCCGGGTAGCAGGCAGCACCCAGGCTGACGGTGACGGACCCCCACGGGAGCAGCTCGGCCCCGGGCAAGGGCAAAGACGCCACCGCGCTGCGGATCCGCTCCAGCACGCGGGCGCCGTCGTGAGGGTTGGTGTCCACCAGCACCACGGTGAACTCCTCCCCGCCGTACCGGGCCACCAGGTCACTGCGGCGCACGCAACAGCGCATGGCGTCTGCTACCCGGCGCAGGACCTCGTCCCCGGCCAGGTGGCCCTGGGTGTCGTTGTACAGCTTGAAGTCGTCCAGGTCCACCATGGCCACCAGGACGGGGGTGTGCTGCCGCTGTGCCCGTGCGAGCTGTTGTGCGAGGAACTCCTCCAAGTAGCGGCGGTTGTGCACGCCCGTGAGGGGGTCCCGAAGGGCCAGGTCCGCCAGCCGGCGGTTGGCCTCCTCCAGCTGTCGGGCCAGCTGCTTGGACCTCTCCCGCTGTCTCCGGAACCGCTCGGACGCCACGCTGCACATCACCGACGCGAACGCCACCGCGAAGACCACCACGAGTTCCTGGCGCAGGTAGAAGCCAGGTCCGCCGCTCGCCACCCACAGGTACGTGGCCAGGTACAGGGCCGTAAGGCCCAGCAGGGGCCAGACGGCGCCGAAGCCCGCCACCAGCCCGAGCGAACCCAGCCAGCCGTGCACGAGGACCCACCGGGCGTCCGGGACCGCCCGCATGTACAGGTTGAGGAGGAACACCGTGGCCAGCAGGGGCACGTACACGAAGTGAGGGTCCCAGGACCGCACCCACCGGGTGGCCCCGGTGGCGGCCATGAGGTACAGGCCGGCCAGCACCGCGGCGGTGACCGCCGCTAGCTTCGCCATCACCGAGGGCGACAGGGGCGAGTGCCACAGGCGGGCCGTCAGCTCTATGACCCCCAGGGCCGTGGCGTAGCCCAGGGCAGAGATCAGGATTCCCCGGGCCTGGGCCCGGCGACGGCGGGCCTCGGAGTCCGGCAGCTGGGCGTTGCGGACCATCGCCAGGAAGAGTTGCAAGGAGCATGCCAACCCCGGGGACCCGATAGGTCCGGGCGGTCCTGGACGCGGTGCCGTGTGTTGGCTACAGCGGCTCCACGTCGTGGGGCAGGCTCTCCCGCAGGCCGGCGGGGGTGATGCGGACGAACCGGGCGTTCTCCCACAGCTCCGGAATGGTCCGGGCCCCGCAGTAGCTCATCCCCGACCGCAGGCCGCCCACCAGCTGGCGCAGCACGTCCGCCACCTTGCCCCGGTAGGGCACCAGCGCCTCGATCCCCTCGGCCACGATCTGCCCGATGTCCTCCTCGTCCACAGGGCTGTCCAGGGACCGGCGGCGGGCGGTGGCCCACAGGCTGGCCATGCCCCGGTACGTCTTGTACTGGCGGCCGTTGCGGATCACCGTGGCACCCGGGCTCTCCTCCGTGCCCGCCAGCAGGTTGCCCAGCATCACCGCGCTGGCGCCCGCGGCCAGGGCCTTGGTGATGTCGCCGGAGCTACGGATCCCCCCGTCCGCGATGATGGGCACGCCCCGGGGCCGGGCCGCCCGGGCGCAGTCCAGAATGGCGGAAAGCTGCGGGACGCCCGCTCCCGTGACCACCCGAGTGGTGCAGGTGGACCCGGGCCCCACCCCGACCTTCACCGCGTCCGCACCGGCCTCGATGAGGTCCACCGTGCCCTCCGCGGTGGCCACGTTCCCGGCCACGATGGGGACTTCGGGGAACCGCCTGCGCAGGGTGCGCACCGCCCGCAGCACCGCCTCCGAGTGCCCGTGCGCCACGTCCACCACCAGCACGTCCACCCCTTCTTCCACCAGCGCCGCCGCGCGCTCCAGGTAGTCGCCGCGCACGCCCACCGCGGCACCGACCCGGAGCCGGCCACGCTCGTCCTTGGTCGCGTGCGGGTACTGAGAGCGGGCGCGGATGTCCCGGCTGGTCACCAGGCCCACCAGCCGGCCGTCCCCGTCCACCAGGGGCAGCTTCTCCACCCGGTGCGCGTGGAGGATCCGCTTGGCCTCCTCCATGCTGATCCCCGGGGGTGCCGTGACGAGCCGGTCGCGGGGCGTCATCACCTCCCGCACGGGACGGTCCAGGTCCTCCTCGAACAGCAGGTCCCGGGCGGTGACGATCCCCACCAACCGGCCGTCCTGCACCACCAGGAGTCCCGCGGACCCGTGCTCCTCCAGGAACGCCACCGCCTCCCGCAGGGTCTGGTCCGGCCGGATGGTGTACGGCTGCTCGATGACGATGCTCTCCGCCCGCTTGACCCGCCGGACCTCCGCCACCTGCTGGTCTGTGGGGAGGAACCGGTGGATGATGCCCAGCCCGCCCTCCCGCGCCATAGCGATGGCCATCTCGCTTTCCGTGACCGCGTCCATGTTGGCGCTCACGATGGGCACGGACAACTCGATCCCGCGGGCCAACTGGGTGCGGGTGTCCACCTCCGCGCGGCTCTCTACCGGTGACCGGCGCGGAATTAGCAGCACGTCGTCGAAGGTCAAACCCAGCGGTACCCCTTCCACGTCTACCTCCTCCGTCCATCATGGTAAGCGGCCCGGCAGGCTCCACCACAGGCCCAGGGCACCGCTCGCGGCGGTGGCGAGGAGGTTGGTGGCGTCGTTGTCCACCCACCGCAGCCCCCGCACCCGCCGGGTGCGGGCGCCGCACCCACACCTGGTCAGCTCGGTCTCGCGGCCGCAGGCGGTGCACCGGTAGTGCGCCTGGACAGCCCCTCCCACCGCCGAGTCCAGCAGCATCCCCGCCACGCCCGCTGCCGCGGTCCAGCCCGCCGGTGCTATGCCCAGCGCGCCCGCCAGCCCGCCGCAGCAGACCGCCGCCACCACCCCTGCGGCGGTGCCCGCGGCCGTGATCCCGCCGCTGGCTCCCGGCTCCAGGGGCTTGCGGTCCCACAGGCGCCGGGGCCTGCCCCCGTAGCGCACCCCGAACTCCGTGGCCCAGGTGTCCGCCCACGCGGCGCTCAGCGCGGCCGCGAACGCCGGTCCGGCGGAGACCGCCTCCAGACCGTGCAGCCACGCGGCTGCCGCCGCCACCAGCCCGTTCGCCAGGACCTGGCGGGCGTTGCGCCTGGGCGCCTGCGGGCGCGGCGGCAGGGCGCTGGCGGCGGAGGCGGCGGCCACGAACCCCAGCAGGAGGGCGGCCCAGCCCCAGCCTCCCGCGCCGGCCACCACGGTGCCCACCGCCACCGCGGCCGCCGCCCCGTCTGCGGACAGGGCGCCCAGCCGCCAGGCCAGTACCGAAGCCAGGAGGCTTCCCACCAGCGCCGCGGGCCAGCACGCGGCGGATCTCAGGACGTCCCCGAGCGCCGTCATGACCCGAGCTAGAGCCCGAAAAGCCGGTGCGGGGCTTACTCGGAAGCCCGCGGCATCCGGCCGTCCCACCGCCGGGCGCGGCTCCAGCTCCACCCGAACTGGTCCAGGACCCGCGCCACCACGTGGTCCACCACCTCGTCCAGGCTCCGCGGGTGGGTGTAGAAGGCCGGGACCGGCGGGAGGATCACCGCACCCAGGTTGGACAGCTTCAGCATGTTCTCCAGGTGGATGCTGCTCAGGGGGGCTTCCCGGGGCACCAGGACCAGCTTGCGCCGTTCCTTCAGGGTGACGTCCGCAGCCCGGTGGATGAGGTCGTCCGCGAAGCCGCAGGCGATGGCGGCCAGGGTCTTCATGCTGCACGGCACCACCGCCATCCCCCGGGTGGGGAACGAGCCGCTGGAGATCGTCGCGGCCTGGTCGTCGCGGCGGTGCACCACGCTCGCTAGGCCCAGGACGTCCTCCACGCGGTAGTCGGTCTCGTGCTGGATGGTCCGCTCCGCCCACTCGCTGACCACCAGGTGCGTCTCCAGCCCCAGCTCCCGCGCGGCCTCCAGCAGCCGGATCCCCAAGATGGCCCCGCTGGCCCCGGTGATGGCCACCACCAGCCGCCGGCTCCCCTCGCCCTCCATACCAACCCTCCCTCGGCAGTCGGCCCCATGATGGGCGCCGCACCTCCGGGTGTCAACGACATCGGGTCCGCACCCGAGGCCGTCGGCTGGAGGACCGATGGTCTTCGGCCGGAGGTCTGATCGATCTTACCTTTGCCGTGGCGGAGGCAGAACCCCTCGTCCGCACGCCCGTCGAACCGCCCCGGCCGGCCCGCGCCTCGGACTCGGTGGTCCGGCACATCAAGGAGATGGTCCTGCGGGGCGAGCTCCGCAGCGGGCAGCGGCTGCCGTCGGAAAAGGAGCTGGCCCGGCAGTTCGGGCTGAGCCGGGTGACCATCCGCGACGCCCTGCGGGTCCTGGAGTCCGAGGGCTTCGTGCGCATCCGGGTCGGTGCCGGGGGCGGGGTATTCGTCTCGGTTCCGGGCCCTCGGCACGTCACCGAGTCCCTGGCGAACCTCCTGCGGGTGAACCGGGCGTCGCTGCGGGCCCTGGCCGAAGCCCGGCTGCTCCTGGAGCCGGAGGTGGCCGCGCTGGCCGCCCAGCGGGCCCGGCCCAAAGACCTGGAGGCCATGCACGCGGCGGTGGAAGCGGCCCGCGCGGGACGGCAGCGTGGCGATCCCTACTTCATTCCCCACAGCGTGGGGTTCCACACGGCGCTGGCGGAGGCCTCCGGGAACCCCGTCCTGGTCGCCGCCCTGGCCTCCTTCCGTGCCCTGTTCCACGAGGTCCTGGCGCGGCTGCTGCCCGACGACGCCATGGCCACCCGGGCGGTGGAAGACCACCAGGCGATCCTGGACGCGGTGCGGGCCCGCGACCCGGAACGCGCCCGGTCCCTCATGCGGGAGCACCTGCTGTACTTCGCGGAACGCGTGCAGAAGCTGTCCCGGCGCAGGAGGGTGGGGTCTCCGTGGTGAGGGAAGCCTCAGGGCTGCTGGCCAGCTACCGGGTGCTGGATCTCACGGACGAGGCCGGCTGGTTCTGCGGCCGGCTATTGGGGGACCTGGGCGCGGACGTGGTGAAGGTGGAACCCCCGGGGGGCGACCCGGGCCGGTGGCGGGGCCCGTTTTACCGGGACGAACCCCACCCGGAGCGCAGCCTCCCGTGGCTTGCGTACAACGCCAACAAGCGCGGCATCACCCTGGCGCTCGAGAGTCCCCGGGGGCGGGAGCTGTTCGCGCGCCTGGTGGCGCGGGCGGACTTCGTGGTGGAGTCCTACCCGCCGGGCTTCCTGGAGGACTTGGGTGTCGGCTACCCGCAGCTGCGGGAGCACAACCCGCGGCTGGTGTGGGTGTCCGTCACGCCCTTCGGACGCACCGGTCCCCGTAGCCGGTGGCGGGGTCCGGACCTGGTGGTGATGGCCGCGAGCGGCCTCCTGCACCTCGTGGGCAGTCCCGACGGCCCTCCGTTGCGGGTGTCGTTGCCGCAGGCGCCCCTGTGGGGCAGCCTGTACGCGGCCGCGGGTGCCCTGGTGGCGCACGTGTACCGCCAGCGGACCGGACGCGGCCAGCTGGTGGACGTGTCCGCTCAGGCCAGCCTGCTGAGCGCCCTGGCCAACGCGCCCGCGTACTGCAGCCTGTTCGGCAAGGACCTGCGCCGGGCCGGCAACCACATGGTGGGCCGTAACGTGCACGGCGCGCGGGTGCGGGCCGTGTACCGGTGCCGGGACGGGTACATCAACTTCATCCTGTACTCCGGCGAGGCGGGCCGCCACTCCAACGCGGCCCTGGTGCGCTGGATGGAGGAGTGCGGAGCGTTGCCGGAGACGTTGCGGGGCCGCGACTGGGAGGCCTTCGACGTGGTCACCGCGACCCAGGAGGAGATCGACGAGCTGGAGCAGGCCATCGCGGCGTTTCTCGCGGAGCGGACCAAAGCGGAGTTCACCGAGGAGGCCCTGCGCCGGGGGATCCTGGGCTACCCCGTGGCCGACCCGCGGGACATCCGGGAGGACCCGCAGCTGGAGGCGCGGGGGTTCTGGGAACCCGTGTACCACCCGGGGCTGGAAGCCACGCTGCACTACCCTCGCGGCTTCGCGCGCTTCTCCAACGGTGCCGCGGGGATCCGGCGGCCCGCGCCGCGGGTGGGCGAGCACAACGTGGAGGTGTACGGGGAGCTGGGCCTCAGCCCGGAGGACGTGGAACGGCTCCGGGCGGAGGGGGTGGTGTGAGGTGACGCTGCCCCTGGAAGGAGTGCGGGTCGTGGAGTTCGCCGCGTACGCGGCCGGGCCCATGGTGGGCAAGTACCTGGCTAACTTCGGCGCCACGGTGGTCCACGTGGAGTCCAGAACGCGGCCGGACGGGCTGCGAACGAACTACCCGCCCTTCAAGGACAACCGTCCCGACCCCGACGCCGCGGGCTGGTTCGCCTTCTGCAACGACACCAAGTACAGCGTCACCCTGAACCTCAAACACCCCCGCGCCCGGCCCGTGGCGGAGCGGTTGGTGCGGTGGGCCGACGTGCTCATCGAGAACTACGCCCCGGGCGTGATGGCACGCCTGGGGCTCGGCTACGAGGCGGTGCGGGCCCACAACCCCCGGATCGTGTACCTGAGTTCCTGCAACATGGGCCAGACGGGGCCGCGGGCCGCCCAGAAGGGGTTCGGCTCCCAGCTCACCTCCCAGGCGGGCTTCACCCACCTGACGGGCGACCCAAAGGACGAGCCCATGCTCCTGTTCGGCCCGTACATCGACTTCGTGGCGGTGGGGTTCGGGCTGGTGGCGGTCCTGGCCGGCCTGGACTACAGCCGGCGCACCGGGCGGGGGGTGTACATCGACCTGTCCCAGTACGAGGCGGGCGTGCACTTCGTGCTGCCGGCGGTGCTGGACTACGAGGCCAACGGCCGCATCCTGCAGCGGGCGGGCAACCGGTCCCCGCACGCGGCGCCCCACGGGGTCTACCCCTGCCGCGGGGAAGACCGCTGGTGTGCCATCGCGGTGGAAGAGGACGCGCAGTGGCAGGCCCTGTGCCGGGTGGCGGGCCACCCGGAGTGGGCCGCGGACCCGCGCTTTGACACGGCCACGGCCCGCAAACAGCACGAGGAGGAGCTGGACGCCCTTGTGGAGGGCTGGACGCGGCAGCAGGAGGCCGGACAGCTCGCGGAGGCCCTGCAGGCGGCGGGAGTCCCCGCCGCCCCGGTGCAGCGCACCTCGGAGCTGTTCGCCGACCCGCAGCTCCGGCACCGGGACACGTGGAGGCAGCTGGCGCACCCCGTGCTGGGCAGCTTCCACTACCTGGCACCGCCGTTTTCGCTTTCGGAGAGCCCCGCCCGGGTGTCCCGCAGCCCGCTAGTGGGCGAGCACAACAACTGGTTCTACCGGGAGGTCCTCGAGCTTTCGGAGGAGGAGGTAGAGGAGCTGGAAGCGGAGGGCGTGCTCCGCTGACGCCACGGAAGGAGGGGAGGGACGTGTCCGTGACCGTGAAGACCCCGCCGAGGCTGCAGTCGCTCCGCGACACCGTGGAGTGGCTGCGGGAGGAAGGCCTGCTGCTGGAGACCGAGGTGGAGGTGGATCCCGACCTGGAGATCACGGGGATCCAGAAACACCTGGACGGTAGCTACCCGATCCTGTTCCGGAAAGTGAAGGGCTACCCGGACTACGAGGTGGTCACCAACCTGTTCGCCAACATGGACGTGGTGGACCGGCTGTTCGGATGGGACGGCCCCCGCGACCGGACCCGCAAGCTAGCGTACGCCATCACCCACCCCATCCCGCCCGTGGAGGTGCCGCAGGAGGAGGCGCCCTGCCAGGAGGAGGTGATCACCACGGACCTGGAGGTGAACCGGTACGTGGTGGCCATCCGGCACACGGAGCTGGAGAGCGAACGCACCATCGGCAGCGGCAACAGCGTGGTGGTGGGGCCGTACTTCCGGGGCGGCAGCCACATCGGCTACAACCGGATGAACGCCCGGTGGGGCAACGTGTGCACCTTCCAGGCCGCGCCGGGGTCCCACATGTGGCAGGTGATCACCGAGCACTACCACGACGACCGCCCCATCCCCCTCACCATGTGCTTCGGGGTCCCGCCCGCGGCCACCCTCATTGCGGGCAGTGGCTTCGACTACGTGATCCTGCCCATGGGTGCGGACGAACTGGGGGCCGCGGGCGCGGTCCAGGGCTTCCCCCTGCGCATCGTGAAGGCCCGCACGGTGGACGCGTGGGCCCTGGCGGACTGCGACCTGGTCCTGGAGGGCTACCTGCACCCCCGGGACAAGCGGTTCGAGACCGCGGAGGCGGAAGCCGCGGGGGTCCAGGGCAAGTACCCCTTCCACCCCGAGTGGGCGGGGTACATGGGCAAGGCCTACCGGGCGCCTACCTTCCACGTGACCGCCATTACCCGCCGGCGCCGCACCAAGCCCATCTTCTACGTCCTGGGGGTGCACACCCTGGACGACAACAACATCGACACCACCGTGCGGGAGGCCGCCATCTTCGAGCTGTGCGAGCGGCTGCAGCCCGGGCTCATCCACGACGTGCACATCCCGTACTGCATGACCGACTGGGGGGGCTGCATCCTGCAGGTCAAGAAGCGCAACCGGCTGGACGACGGGTTCGTACGCAACTTCCTGGTCGCCACCATGGCCACCAGCTTCGGGATGCGTCTGGCCATCGCGGTGGACGCGGACGTGGACATCTACAGCATGGACGAGATCCTGTGGGCCCTTACGACCCGGGTGAACCCCCGCAGCGACATCCTGAACCCCGTGCCGGGCGGGGCCGGGCAGACCTTCGTGCCTGCGGAGCGCCTCACCGCGGGCGAGCAGGCGTGGACCGCTATGAACATCCGGTTCGAGGGCGGCCTGGCCATCGACGCCACAGTACCCTACGGGTACGAGAAGGACTTCCAGCGGCCCGTCTACCCCGTGCACCGCGTGGACCTGAAGCGCTTCTTCACCGACGAACAGATCGCGCGGGGCAGATCCGTGATGCGGGGGTGGGTGGAGTTGTTGAGCCGCACGGGCCGGTAGACCCTAGGCCGGGAGGGCAGAGGTGGAGGGAACTGTACCGCAGGACCTGCGGGAGTGGCTCCACCGGGTGGCAGAAGCGGGCGAGCTGGCGGTGGTGGACGCGGAGGTGGACTGGGACCAGGAGATGGCCGCCATCACCTACCTGTGGGCCCGGCGGCCCGGTGCACCGGCCCTGTTGTTCCGCCGGGTCCGCGGCTACCGGGACCGCGCCAGCTGCCTGTGGAACCTCCTGGGCTCCAGCCTGCGGCGCATGGCCATCACCCTGGGCGCACCGTTGGACAGCACCGCCCTGGACCTGGTGCGCCACGCCCGCCAGCTGTTCCGCCGCAAGATCCCTCCGGTGTGGGTGGACCCGCAGCAGGCCCCGGTGTACGAGAACCAGCGGGTGGGCGAGGAGGTGGATGTCCTGAGCCTGCCGGTGCCCAAGCACTGGCCCCGGGACGGCGGCCGCTACGGCGGCACCTTCGACGTGGTCCTCACCCGGGACCCGGAAGCCGGGTGGGTCAACGTGGGCACCTACCGCATGATGGTGCACGACCGCAACCACGTGGGCCTGTACGTGTCCCCGGGTAAGGACGCGCGGCTGCACATCGAGCGGGCGTGGCAACGTGGGGAGGCCGTGGAGGTGGTGGCCTGCTGGGGCGTGCCTCCCGCGTGGCTGGCGGTCTCCTCCCAGGGGTTTCCGAAGACGGAGTCGGAGCTGGACTACATCGGCGGGGTGCTGGGCCGTCCCTTGGAGCTGGTGCCCGGCCGCACCACCTCGCTGCCGGTCCCCGCGCGGGCGGAGGTGGCGCTGGAGGGGGTGATCCGCCCCGGCGCCACCCGGCTGGAGGGACCGTTCGGGGAGTTCACGGGGTACTACGGCCGGCCGGAGGACCAGGCCTTCCTGGTGGAGGTCACCGCGCTGCACCACCGCCACCGGCCCATCCTCACCAACGCCCTGATGGCCGACTACCCGTCCAACGAGCAGGCGGTGCTGTTCGCGGTAGCCCGGTCTGCCCGCATCTGGGAGGACCTGGAGCGTCTGGGTGTACCCGGGATCCGCGGGGTCTGGGCGCACCCCGCGGCCGCGGGCGGCTTCGGGGTCACCGTGGTGTCCCTGGAGCAGCGGTACGCGGGCCACGCGCCGCAGGTGCTGGCGCTGGCGGCCCAGTGCCCGGGCGGGGCCTACTACACCAAGTGGGTCATCGCGGTGGACGAGGACGTGGACCCCTCGGACACCGACCAGGTCCTGTGGGCGCTGTCCACCCGCTGCAACCCCGCGGAGGACATCGACATCCTGCGGCAGACCTGGTCCACGTGGCTGGACCCCACGCAGAACCCGCCGGAGGAGCGTCCGTACGGGTCCAAGGCCCTGATCAACGCCTGCAAGGAGCACCGCTACCTGCACCAGTTCGCGCCGCGCACCCGGCTGGCCCGCAGCGTGTACGAGCGGGTACGGAGCCGGTGGGCGGAGCTCGGGCTCGGAGGCCAGCCGCCCTCGGTGGTGTCCTTAGAGGAGGACCGCTAGTGGACCCCGGCGGGCTGCGCGAGAAGGTGCGCGCCTACTTGGGCGCCCATCGGGTCCTGGTCCTGTGTACCCACGGCCCCGAGGGTCCCTGGGCGAGCCCCGTGTACTACGCCTCGGACTCCAGCCTGTCCCTGTACTTCTTCTCCGACCCCGAAACCCGACACGGCCGCAACCTGGCCCGGAGGGGATGGGCCAGCGGCGCGGTCACGGAGGAGTACGAGCGCTGGGAGGAGATCCAGGGCGTCCAGCTGGAGGGGCCCGTGGACGTGCTCACGGGGCCGGAGCGGGAGGAAGCCCTGCGCGTGTACCTGTGCAAGTACCCGTGGGCCCGGGCCTTCCTCTCGCCCGACGGCGCGTTCTTCGCCGCGGTGGGGAACAAGGTGGCGCTGTACCGCCTGCGGCCGGTCCGCGTGGGGTTCACCGATAACCGACAGGGTTTCGGACACCGCGACTGGTTGGAGTTCTCGGAGTCGACCACACCAGAGGGGAGGAGTGAGGGACCATGGCTGTGACGGTGCCGAAGACCGCGGGCTCCCTGGACGCGCGCGACTGGCTCCGCCAGGTGGAGGCGCTGGGCGAGCTGCAGGTGGTACGGGGGGCGTCCTGGGATCTGGAGATCGGGGTAATCACCGAGGAGGTGCAGAAGCGCCGGAACCCGCCGGGGCCGGCGGTACTGTTCGACGAAGTCCCTGGGTATCCCGCCGGGTACCGGGTGTTGGTGAACACCCTGGGTTCCCCGCGGCGCCTGGCCCTGACCCTCGGCCTGCCGACGGACGCCACCGACCGGGAGCTGGTGTCCCTGTGGCGCAAGCGGAGCCGGGAGATCCAGCCGATCCCGCCCGTGGAGGTGCCGGATGGCCCGGTCCTGGAGAACGTGCTGGAGGGGGACGCGGTGGACCTGCTGCGGTTCCCCGTGCCCCGGTGGCACGAGCGCGACGGCGGGCGGTACATCGGCACCGGCAGCGTGAACATCACCCGGGACCCCGACGACGGCACCCTGAACGCCGGCACCTACCGCGTCATGGTCCGCGACGCGAGGAGCGCGTTTTTCTACGTCTCACCCGGCAAGCACGGCCGGATCCACCGGGACAAGTACTTCAGCCGGGGCGAGCCCTGCCCCGTGGTGGTGTGCGCGGGCCACCACCCCCTGGTGTTCCTGGCGGGGAGCCTGGAGCTCCCCTACGGGCTCAACGAACTGGCTTGGGTGGGCGGGGTGGTGGGCGAGCCGGTGAAGGTGGTGCGGGGGCGGTACACGGGGCTGCCGTTCCCGGCGGAGGCGGAGATCGCCTTCGAGGGCTTCGCCTACCCGGACCGGTTCGAGCCGGAGGGGCCCTTCGGCGAGTGGACGGGCTACTATGCGTCCTCCGCCCGGCCCGAGCCGTGGATCGAGGTGAAGGCCGTCTACCACCGCAACGACCCCATCCTCCTGGGATCCCCGCCCGGGAAGCCGCCCACGGAGCTCACGTACTACCGCGCGGTGTTGCGGTCCGCCCTCATCGAGGAAGCCCTGGAGAAGGCCGGGGTGCCGGACGTGACGGGCGTGTGGTGCCACGAGGCGGGCGGGTCCCGGCTGCTGGTGGTGGTGGGCGTCCGGCAGCGCTACGCAGGCCACGCCAAGCAGGCAGCCCTGGCGGCGCTGAGCTCGCACCCCGGCAACTACCTGGGCCGCTACGTGGTGGTGGTGGACGAGGACGTGGACGTCACCGACCTGCAGGAGGTCATGTGGGCGGTGTGCACCCGCTCGGACCCCGAGGAGTCCATCGACATCGTGCGGCGCTGCTGGAGCGGTCCTTTGGACCCCCGCATCCCTCCGGACCGCAAGGGGTTCAACTCCCGCGCGGTGATCGACGCCACCCGTCCCTTCGAGTGGAAGGACCGGTTCCCGCCCGTGGCCTGCTCCAGCCCCGAAGTCCGGGAGCGGGTGCTGGCCAAGTGGGCGGAGGTCCTGCGGTAGGGCAGCCATGCCGGCGGACATGCGCACGTGGATCGCCCAGCTGGAGGAGGCTGGGGAACTGGTGCGGGTGCGCAGGCCCGTGGACCCCCGCACGGAGATGGGAGCTGTGCTGTACCAGTCCCGGGAGAAAGCCCTGCTGTTCGAGAACCTGGTAGGCTACCCGGGGTGGCGCAGCCTGGGCATGGCGCCCGCGAACCTGCGTCACGCGGCGCTGGCGTACGGCACCTCCCTGCAGCGCCTCACCCCCACCGCGGCCGAGCGGTCTCAGCGCCGGATCCCCACGCAGCGGGTAGCCTCCGGCCCCGTGAAGGAGGTGGTGTGGAAGGGCACGGAGGCGGACGTGACCCGGCTGCCCGTGCACGTCAACGGCAGCGAGGAGCCGCCCTACATCGCCTCGGGCCTGGTCGTCTGCCGGGATCCGGCCACGGGCAAGCGCAACGTGGCCTTCCACCGCCTGCAGGTGAAGGGCCCGCGCAAGCTGGGGATCCTCATGGTGCCGCGGCACACCCGCCGGATCTACGACGCGTACGAGGCCGCGGGCGAGGCGATGCCCGTGGCCATCTACATCGGCCACCACCCGCTGCACTATATGGCGGCCGCCACCAGCGGGCCCTTCGAGATGGACGAGCTGGAACTGGCGGGCGGCCTGCTGGGCGAGCCGGTCCAGGTGGTCCGGTGCGAGACCAACGACCTGGAGGTCCCCGCGGACGCGGAGATCGTGCTGGAGGGGAAGGTCCTGCCCCACGTGCGGGAGCCGGAAGGGCCGTTTTCGGAGTTCCACGACTACTACGTGGCGGGGATGGGCCACAACCCCGTGGTGGAGGTGGACTGCATCACCCTGCGGCAGGACGCCATCTACAAGGCGGTGCAGAACGGGTCGGAGGTCGAGGGCTGCGTGTTCCACAAGGTGCCCCTGGCGGCGAGCATCTACAACCACATCCGGAGCATCGCCGGACACGTGGACCTGCACAACGTGGTGGTGCTGCCCGGGATCTTCGGGGTGGTGGTGCAGATGACGCCCCGCTTCTGGGGCGAGGCCAAGCAGGTCCTCATGGGCGTGCTCAGTGGCCCCGTGCTGCACCCCAAGGTCGCCATCGCGGTGGACGAGGACGTGGACCCTTACCAGCCCTGGGAGGTCCTGTGGGCTGTCAACACCCGCTGCAACCCCGAGACGGACGTGGTGGTGGTCCCCGGCGTACGGGCACACCCCATGGACCCCTCCGCGCGGGAGCTGGTGCCTCCCGGCGGCCCGTACTGGAACCGGGTGGGCGGCAAGCTCCTCATCGACGCCACGAAGCCACCCTTGTGCGCGGGGGACGAGGCGCGCAGGCCCTTCCAGCGGCTGAGGCCCATGGGCTGGGACCGGGTGCGCCTGGAGGACTTTCTCCCCGCGGTCGGGTGTAGGACCTAGGTCATCCGGCCCGCGCCGGATTGCCGGAGGACTAGGCCAGAGGTACGAAGGGACTAGACTGACCGGTCAGTTCAATGGGAGGGTGGGATGGAGCGTGCGGTCCGGCTGAAGGTGAACGGACAGGAACACCGGGTCCTGGTACCTCCCCACCGCACGCTCCTGGAGGTGCTGCGGGAGGACCTGGGGCTGGTGGGGACCAAGCACGGCTGCGAGCTGGGGGAGTGCGGGGTCTGCACCGTGCTGGTGGACGGGGAGCCCGCGCTCTCGTGCCTGGTGCTGGCTCACGAGGTCGAAGGCCACGAGGTCACCACCGTCGAGGGGCTCGCCACAGACGGCCAGCTGCACCCGGTGCAACGGGCCTTCGTGGAAAGCGGGGCCCTGCAGTGCGGCTACTGCACGCCCGCCATGGTGCTGGTCACCAAAGCGCTGCTGGACCGTGTCCCCGAGCCGTCCGGCGAGCAGGTGCGGGAGGCGGTGGCGGGCGTGTTCTGCCGCTGCACCGGCTACGTGAAGATCCTGGAAGCGGTGCAGGCCGCGGCGCGGCGGCTCCGTGAGGCGAGGGCGTAGGGATGCGGGTGCTGGAGGAGCGGGAACGCGTGTTCAGCGTGGTGGGCCAGCGCCTGCCGCGGGTGGACGGCTGGGCGAAGGTCTCTGGCCGCGCCCAGTACACCGACGACCTCACCCTTCCGGGCATGCTGTTCGGCAAGCTGGTGCGCAGCACCCACGCCCACGCGAGGCTCGTGTCGGTCAGGCTGGAGCGCGCCCTCAAGGTTCCCGGGGTGGTGGCGGCCATCACGGGCCGGGACGTGCCGGTTCGCTACAGCGTGTTCCCCGTGGGGCAGGACGAGACCGCGCTGGCGGTGGACCGGGTGCGGTACGTGGGGGAGCCGGTGGCCGCCCTGGCGGCGGTGGACCCGTACACCGCTGAGGAAGCAGCGCGCCTGGTGGAGGTGGAGTACGAACCGCTGCCGGCCCGCATGGACCTTGAGGAGGCCCTGCGGAACCCGGAGCCCCGCATCCACGACTCCGGACCGTTCGGCAACGTCCACCGGCTCGCGTCGTTGGAGTTCGGCGACGTGGAGGCGGGCTTCGCGGAAGCCGACCACGTGCGGGAGGACCTGTTCTTCTACGGAGGCAACACCCACGCGCCCCTGGAGCCGCACAGCGCTCTGGCCTGGTGGGACCCGGGGGCGCGGAAGCTCACCGTGTGGACGTCCCACCAGGGGCCCCACTACCTGCACCGGGGACTGGCCAGAGCCCTGGGCCTGGAGGAGCACCAGGTACGGGTCGTGGTGCCTGCGGTGGGCGGAGGGTTTGGCGGCAAGCTGGACATCTTCCACCACGAGGTGTGTGCCGCCAAGCTCAGCATGCTCACGGGCCGGCCCGTGAAGATCACCCTCACGAGGGAGGAGGTGTTCTACGCGCACCGGGGAAGGCACCCGGAGCTGCTGCGGATCCGGACCGGGGTGAAGCGGGACGGCCGTATCGTCGCCATGCACGTGGAAGCCTACCTGGACGGTGGCGCCTACTGCTCCTTCGGTCCCGCCACCCTGTTGTACGCGGGGACCCAGCAGCCGGTTACCTACCGGATCCCCCACTACCGGTTCCAGGGGGTCCGGGTGTTCACCAACAAGCCGCCGTGTGGCCCCAAGCGCGGCCACGGCACCCCGCAGGCGCGCTGCGCCCTGGAGGTGCACCTGGACAAGCTGAGCGAGGATCTGGGCCTGGACCCCGTGGAGCTGCGGCTGCGCAACCTCACAGGGCCCAACGAGCTCACGGTGAACTGGCTGGAGATCACCAGCAACGGGCTGCGGGCGTGCATCGAGAAGGTGGTGGAGGCCAGCGGGTGGCGCCAGCGGCGGGGCCGGCTGCCCTACGGGCGGGGGCTGGGGTTCGCGTGCAGCGCGTACCTCACGGGCGCGGGCGGGTCCATCTACTACAGCGACATGCCCCACTCCGAGGTCCACCTGCGGGTGGACCGCTCGGGCGGGGTGACGGTGTACACCATGGCCACGGAGATCGGGCAGGGGTCGGCCACCGCGGTGGCCACCATCGTGGCGGAGGTCCTGGGATTGCAGCCTCAGGACATCAGCCTGGTGACCTCCGACACGGATCTCACCCCCATCGACCTCGGCAGCTACAGCAGCCGGGTGACCCTCATGGTGGGGAACGCGGCGTACGAGGCCGCCTGTCGGGCGCGCGACCTCCTGCTCGACGCGGTGGCCGAACGCCTGCAGGTGCCCCGCAGCCGCCTCGTGGCACAGTCCCGGCGGATCTTCGACCGGGCGACCCCGGAAGTGGGTGCCTCCTTCGCCCAGGCGGCGCAGTGGGCCGAGGCCAGGTTCGGGTGCCTGGCGACCTCCGGCAGCTACCGGCCCCCGCAGAAGCTGGGGACGTACAAGGGCTCCGGGGTGGGACCCTCGCCCGCCTACACCTTCTCGGCGTGCGTGGCAGAAGTGCAGGCGGACCCGGAGACCGGAGAGGTGAAGGTGGAACGGGTGTGGGTGGCCCACGACATCGGCCGCGCCCTCAACCCGGTTCTGGTGGAGGGGCAGGTGGAGGGCAGCGTGCACATGGCCTTGGGCGAGGCCCTGATGGAGGAGCAGGCGTTCCGCAAGGAGTTACACCGTGGCCCGTCCTGGCTGGACTACAAGGTGCCCACCGTGTACGAGATGCCGGAGGTGATCACCTTCCTGGTCGAGACCGACGAGCCCCGGGCCCCCTTTAGCGCCAAGGAGGTGGGCCAGGGTCCTTTGCTGTGCGTGGTACCCGCCATCCTCAACGCCATCGCGGACGCGTTGAAGGTGCGGGTGGACGAAGTTCCCGCTACGCCCGAGAAGGTGCTCAAGGCTTTGGAGGAACAGCGCAAGGGGCGGACGGGCCGCGTGGGCCCGACCAAGGTGCCGCCGTTCTCCTTCCCGCCTCCGGAGCGGGTGCCGCGTCCGCAGAGCTGGGAGGAGGCAGCGCAGCCCGCGTAGGGGGGAGCCGGATGCTGCGCCTGCCCGCTTTCCAGTTGCTCCGGCCCGCCACGGTGGCGGAAGCCACACACATGCTGGCGGAGCTGGGGCCGCAGGCGGCACCGCTGGCGGGTGGGACCGACCTGCTGCCGAAGATGAAACGCCGCCAGCTGCAGCCCAGGTACCTGGTGAGCCTCCGTGGGCTGCGGGAGCTGCGGGGCTGGTCCGGCAGTCCGGAACAGGGTCTGGTGCTGCGCGCGGGCTGCACCCTGGCCGAGGTAGCGGCGCAGCCCGCGGTGCGGTCCGCGTACCGTGCCCTGGCGGAGGCGGTGGCGGTGTGCTCGAACCCCATCCTGCACCGCATGGGCACCCTGGGCGGGAACCTGTGCCTGGACACCCGGTGCACCTACTACGACCAGACGGAGCACTGGCGCCAGGCCCTGGGCTGGTGCATGAAGGCACCCGGCCCCCGCACCCCGGAGGAAGTGCCCTGTCGCGTGGCGCCGGGCGGAAGCAGGTGCTGGGCGGTCAGCGCGGGCGACGGGGCTCCGGCGCTGATCGCGCTGGGCGCGAAGGTGCGGCTGGTGGGCGCCCGGGGGGAGCGGGTCCTGCCCCTGGAGGACCTGTACCGGGACGACGGCATCCGCTACCTGGACAAGTCGCCTGATGAGCTGGTGGTGGAGGTCCTGCTCCCGCCCGCGGACGGCCTGCGCAGCACCTACCGCAAGGTGCGGCGACGGGGTTCGTTGGACTTCGCCGCCCTGGGCGTCGCGGCGGCCGTGCGACAGGACCCGGACGGGACCGTGACATCCTGCCGGCTGGTACTGGGAGGGGTGGCCTCCCGGCCCCTCGTGCTGGAGGAAGTCGCGTCCCTGCTGGTGGGTCAGCGGCTGGAGCAGGAGGTCCTGGAACGGGTGAGCGAGGCCGTGTACCGGGCCGTGCACCCTATGGACAACACCGACTTCACGGTCCTGTATCGCAGGCGCACCGCACCCGTGCACGTACGCCGCGCCCTGGAGGCGTTGGCCTCCTAGGGGGTGTCCGTGAGGGCCGCAGTGGGTCCGGAGGCGGTGGGGCAGGAGGTCTAGGTAAATTGGTGTTCCGTCACCCCACGGCGCGGGCTTTGGCGGTCCCCAGGCTGACCTCCTGTCAGCTCCTGGAGCGGTGGGCGCGGTCGGAGCCGAACCGCCCCGCCCTGGTGTGGGGACCTACCGAGCAGGTGACCACCTACGGCCAGCTGTGGGACACCAGCGGAAGGGTGGCCCGGGCGCTGCAGGAGCTGGGGCTGGAGAAGGGCGACCGCGTGGTGTTCCTGTCGCCCACCTGCCCGCAGGTCCCCGTGGCGTTTTACGGGGTACTCCGCGCGGGCGGGGTCGCAGTGCCCCTGAGCCCCCTCAGCAGGCTCCCGGAGGTCCAGCGCTGCCTGCTGGACACCGGAGCCCAGATGGTTTTGGCTTCAAAGGAGTGGGTCAGCCAGCTGCGGGAGGCCGGCGTGGCCTCTTCCCCGCGCTACGTGCTGAGCCTGGACGAGCTGGAGGAAGCCTCCGAGCCGTGGCAACAGCCGGAACCCGTGGCCCTGGACCCAGAACACGACCTGGCCTGCATCCTGTACTCCAGCGGCACCACGGGCCTTCCCAAGGGCGCGGCCCTCACCCACCGCAACGTGGTGGCAGACCTGATGGCCGGGCGGGCGGTGGGGTTCATCACGGAACGCTCCCGGTACGTGCACTTCCTGCCCCTCTGCCACTGCGCGGGCCTGCTGGCCCTGCTGAATGCGGGGGTGTGCCTGGGCGCCTGCCAGGTGCTGGTCCCGCGGTTTGACGCCCCGGAGGTGTTGCGGCTGATGGAGGCGCACCGGGTGCGGGAGCTGTTCGCCGTACCTCCGGCCCTGCGGGAGCTGGTGGAGGCCGCGGAGCGGACGGGGTTCGCCTACCGGGGGCTGCGGTTTCTGAACACCGCGGCCCTGCCCCTGGACGCGGAGCTGGCGCGTCGGGCGGAGGAGGTTTTCGGCTGCCCGGCCACCGAGCACATCGGCATGACGGAGACTGCGGGACCGATGAACATCGCGGTCCCGCCCATGAAGGTCAAACGGGGTTCGGTGGGACCTCCGGTGCCGGGGCTGGACCAGCGGGTGGTGGATCCGGAGACCGGTCGGGACCTGGAGGCGGGAGGGGTGGGCGAGCTGCTGGTGCGGGGGCCGATGGTCACCGTGGGCTACTGGAACAACCCGCAGGCCAACCAGGAGGCGTTCACGGACGGCTGGTTCCGCACGGGCGACCTGGTGCGGTTCGACGAGGACGGGTACCTGTGGTGGGTGGACCGCCGGAAGGAGATGATCAAGTACAAGGGGTACTCCATCGCGCCCGCGGAGCTGGAGGAGGTCCTGCGCCAACACCCCGCGGTGCGGGAAGCCTGCGTGGTCCCCCGGCCGGATCCTGAGCTGGGGGAGGTACCCAAGGCGTTCGTGGTCCGCAGGGCGCCGGTGAGCCCGGAGGAGCTGCTGCGGTTCGTGGAGGAGCGGGTGGCTCCCTACAAGCGGGTGCGCGAGGTGGAGTTCGTGGACGAGCTGCCCAAGTCCGCGGTGGGCAAGATCCTCCGGCGGGTGCTGGCGGAGCGTGAGCGGGCGCGCGTGGGAGGGTGAGACGATGATCCAGCCCCGCCCGTGGCACGGGCGTCACGCGGTAGTGACGGGCGCGAGCCGGGGGATCGGGGACACGGACTTGTTCCGGGAGGCGGCGGAGCGGGTGGTGCGGACCACGGGCCGCAGCGACGAGTCCGCGCGGGAGGAGCTGGTGCGGTACAACCCGCAGGGCCGGCGGGTCCGGCCCGGGGAGGTGGCGGACGCGGTGGCGGGGCTGTGCCTGCGGGGTTGCGCTTCCGTCACGGGCCAGTGCCTGGTGGTGGCGGGCGGGGAAGTCATGTGAAGGAGGGACCATGCGCGGGTCGGACGTCCGGCTTCGGCACTTCCTGTGGGACTTCCAGGACGGGGTGGCCACCGTCACCTTCAACCGTCCGGAGCGCAAGAACCCCTTCACCTTCGAGAGCTACGCGGAGCTGCGGGACACCTTCGAGTTGCTGCGGCGGGTGGAGGACGTGAAGGTGGTGGTGATCACCGGTGCCGGCGGCAACTTCTGCTCCGGCGGGGACGTGCACGAGATCATCCGCCCGCTGCTGGACATGGACGTCCGGGGCAAGCTGGCATTCACGCGGATGACCGGGGAGCTGGTGGTGGCCATGCGGCGCTGCCCGCAGCCCCTGGTGGCCGCGGTGGACGGGGTGTGCGTGGGCGCGGGTGCGGTGGTGGCCGCGGCCTGCGACCTGCGGCTGGGCACCGCCCGCAGCCGCGTGGCCTTCCTGTTCAACCGGGTGGGGCTTGCGGGATCCGACATGGGCGCCTGTGCCCTGCTGCCCCGGATCGTGGGGCTGGGCCGGGCCGCGGAGCTGCTGTACACGGGCCGGGAGATGTCGGGCGAGGAGGCGGAGCGGTGGGGGTTCTTCAACCGCCTGTGCCCTCCGGAGAGGCTGCTGCAGGAGGCCCAGGAGCTGGCCCGCCAGCTGGCCAGGGGGCCGGTCTTCGCCCACGCCATGACGAAGCGGATGCTGCACAAGGAGTGGGACATGTCCCTGGACGAGGCGGTAGAGTCGGAGGCCCAGGCGCAGGCGCTGTGCATGCTCACGCAGGACTTCGCCCGCGGCTACGAGGCCTTCGTCCAGCGCCGCCCGCCCGAGTTCCGGGGGGACTAGGGTTGGAGCTGCACCACCTGCGGTGGCCTTTCTTCGACGCCCACCACCGGGCGCTGGCCGAGGACCTGCGGGCGTGGGCAGCCCGGGAGCTCGGGGACCTGGTGGAGCGGGAGGAGCTGGACCCCGACGGGGCGGCGCGGGAGCTGGTGTGCAGGCTCGGTCAGGCGGGGTGGCTCCGGTACTGCGTGCCCGCGGCGTACGGAGGTGTGCACGCCCGAGTGGACGTGCGGAGCCTGTGCCTGGCCCGGGAGATCCTGGCGTACCACAGCGGCCTTGCGGACTTCGCGTTCGCCATGCAGGGGCTCGGCAGCGTGCCCATCGCCCTGTTCGGGAGCGAGGAGCTCCGAGCCCGCTACCTGCCCGGGGTGGCCCGGGGTGAGCGCATCGCCGCCTTCGCCCTTTCGGAGCCACAGGCGGGCTCAGACGTGGCGGCCATCCAGACCACGGCCCGACGGGTGGGGGATCACTACGAGCTCGTGGGCACGAAGACGTGGATCTCCAACGCGGGGCTGGCGCACCAGTACGTGGTGTTCGCACGCACCGGCCCCGGCAAGGAAGGGCTCACGGCCTTTGTGGTGGACGGCCACGCGGAGGGACTGCAGGTGTCCAGCCGCATCCGTACCCTGAGCCCCCACCCCCTCGGCACCCTGACCCTGGACGGCTGCCGGGTCCCGGCAACGCACCGCCTGGGCGAAGAAGGCCAGGGGTACGCGGTGGCCCTGCGGACCCTGGATACCTTCCGGGCCACGGTAGGGGCCGCGGCGGTGGGCTTTGCCCGCAGGGCCCTGGACGAGGCGGCCGGCTACAGCCGGCAGCGCGTGGCCTTCGGCCAGAGGCTGTCGGACTTCCAGCTGGTGCGGTGGAAGCTGGCGTGGATGGCCACGGAGCTGGACGCCAGCGCGCTGCTGGTGTACCGGGCCGCGTGGGCCCACGACTGCGACGCGGGCCGGGGGCCCCAGGACAGCTCGATGGCCAAGCTGTACGCCACGGAAGCCGCCCAGCGGGTGGTGGACGAGGCGGTCCAGCTGCACGGGGCGTGGGGCGTGGTGGCGGGAAGCAGGGTGGAGCGCCTGTACCGGGACGTGCGGGCCCTGCGCATCTACGAGGGGACCTCGGAGATCCAGGCCCTGGTGGTGGGCCGGCAGGTGGTGCGGGAGAGCCCCCGGCAGGAGGTGGCGCGGTGAACAACCAGGACGAGGCGATCCGGGTCCGTAGGGAGGACGGCGCGTGGTGGGTCACCCTAAACCGCCCGCCCCACAACGTGCTGACCACCGCGGTGATGCGGAAGCTAGAGGGTGCGCTGCGGGAGGCGTTCGCAGACCCCGCCGCGCGGGTCGTGGTCCTGACCGCGGAGGGACGGTCGTTCTGCGCGGGCGTGGACGTGGCGGAGCACACCGCGGAGAAGGTCCACGAGATGCTGGAGGCTTTCCACACCCTGTGCCGCACCCTCGTGGACGCGGACGTACCCACCGTGGCCGCGGTGGGAGGCGCGGCCCTGGGTGGAGGGTGTGAGCTGGTGGCGCTGTGCGACGTGGTGGTGGCTTCCGAGAGCGCCACCTTCGGCCAGCCTGAAGTACGGGTTGGGGTCTTCCCGCCCGTGGCGGCGGCGGCCTTCCTGACCCTCCTGGGCAAGCAGGCGGTGGTCCCCGTGCTCACGGGAGAGGTCCTGACCGCGCGGCAGGCCCGCGAACTGGGCCTGGTCACCGACGTGGTGGCCGCGGAGGAGATGGAGCAGGCGGTGCGCAGGCGGGTAGAACAGCTCAGTGCCCACAGCGCCGCGGTCCTGCGCCTGGCCAAGCGGGCAGCCTTGGGTTCTTTCCGGCACGCCTTCCACCAGGCGCTGGAAGAGGCCGAGCGCGTGTACGAGGAGCTCATGCGAACCGAGGACGCCCACGAGGGGCTGCGGGCGTTTCTCGAAAAACGCAAGCCCACTTGGCAACACCGGTAGGAGGAGGCGACTGGCAATGGGAGTGGGGCGGGCGCAGATGGTACCGGGACCCCGGCTGACCGCGGACGCGGTGCGGGTCCTGCGAGAGGCGCTAGAGCGGGCCGGGGAAGCCGTCATGGTGGTGGACGGCCGGCAGCGGGTGGTGCTGTGGAACACGGCTGCGGAACGGCTTTTGGGCTGGCGGAAGGAGGACGTGCTGGGCCGGCCGTGTTACCGGGTGGTCACCGGACACGACCGAACCGGCCACCTGGTGTGCTGCCCAGGGTGCCCGGAGTTCGTGATGGCCCGCACGGGCGAGCCCATCCCGCCCCGGGACGTGTGCTACCGGAGCCGGGAGGGCCGGTACGTCTGGGTGAACCAGAGCACCCTGGTGGTGCGGTTCGGGCCGGACGAGGACGAACACTGGGTCGTACACCTGTTCAGGGACATCACCCACCAGCGCCGGGTGGAGGAGCTGGTGGACCTGCTCACCCAGCGGGAGGGGTTCGACGCCGGGGCCGCGGCTAGCCAGCCCCTCACCCGGAGGGAGCGGGAGGTGCTGAGCCTGCTGGCTCAGGGGATGGACACCCAGGCCATCGCCCGGGCCCTGTTCCTGTCTACCGCCACCGTGCGCAACCACGTGCAGAACCTCATGCGCAAGCTGGGCGCCCACACCCGGGCCGAGGCGGTGGCGCGCGCGTTGAAGGAGGGCCTGTTCCCCCGCAACGCCCTGGTGGATCAGACGCACCACGAAAGATGAAGCATCCGGACCATTGGACTTGCGCGTCTTAGAGGGTACGGTTTGACTGACCGGTCGGATAAGAGGGTTACGCCATGGAGCTGGAGCGGATCTTCGACGACCTGAGGGCCCTGGTGGAGGACCCCTCGTTCCCCGCGGTGCGGCGGTGGCTGGAGGCGAATCCCCAGGGCAAGGTGGTGGGCCACTTCCAGGTGTTCTTCCCCGAGGAGGTAGCCCACGCGGCAGGCCTGCTGCCCGTGAAGATCGCGGGCGCGGGCGGGACCGTCCAGGTGCGGCAGGCGGACGCCCGCATCGCCGCCTTCGTGTGCTCCATCGTCCGCAGCTCCCTGGAGCTGGCGCTGTCGGGGCGGCTGGACTTCCTGAGCCTCATGGTGGTGCCCAACATCTGCGACGCCGCCCGCAACGGCTGCGGGGTGTGGGTGCGCAGCTTCCCCCAGATGCGGGTGGAGACCCTCTACCACCCGCACAACGCCAGCAGCGCTTACGCGGTGGACTACCTGGTGGGGGAGTACCGCCGCATCGGCCGCGTGATCGAGGAGCTGAGCGGCCGCCCCATCACCGACGACGCCCTGCGGGCCAGCATCGCCCTGTTCAACGAGAACCGCAGGCTGCTGCGGGAGGTGTACCGGATCAAGCGGGAGACCCCGTGGCTGCTGAGCGCGGTCGAAAGCTACCTGCTGGTGCGCTCCGCGGGCCTGATGCCCCGGGAGGAGCACAACGCCCTGCTGCGGCGCGTGCTGGAGCTAGTGCCCCAGCGGCCCGCCAAGAAGCAGGACCGCATCCGGGTGGTGTTGGAGGGCGGGTTCTGCGAGCAGCCGCCGCTGGACATGCTGGCGGTGATCCAGAACGCCTGCTACATCGTGGACGACGACCTCATGATCGGGCTGCGGTGGATCACCGAGGACGTCCCCCTGGACGGTGACCCCTGGCGGAACCTGGCCGACAGCTACCTCAACCGCAGCAGCTACAGCCCCGTGCAGCGGGACCCCCGCAAGCCCAAGGCGGAGATGCTCCTGCGGCGGATCCGGGAGGCGGGGGCGGAGGCCGCCATCGTGGCCGCGGCCAAGATGTGCGAGCCCGGGCTGGAGGAGCAGGTGAACTACAGCCGGGCCCTGGACGCCGCGGGGATCCCGCACCTGGTGATGGAGTTCGAGGAGACCATGACGGTGTTCGAGCAGGTGGGCATGGAAGTGGAGACCTTCGCGGAGTCGTTGCTGTTCCAGTTTGCGTGAGGGGGTGCGGTGTGAGTACGTCGGCGCAGGAGATCCTGGGCACAAGCCGCCGGGAGGGCCGGCGGCTGATGGACCTTTGGTGGCAGCGGATGACGGAGGCGGCCCAGACGGGACACCCCGCTGCGTACGTGTTCGTGATGGCGCCTCTTTCGGAGCTGCTCCTGACCTTCGACTTCGTCATCAACGCCCCGGAGATCACCTCCCTGCAGACCGCCATCCGGGGCCAGTCGCAGGCATACATCCAGCTGGCGGAGGACTACGGGTTCTCGCCCGACATCTGCGGGTACGTGAAGGCGGACGTGGGGGTGCAGCTCAAGCAGGGCGAGCACCCCTACGGGCGGGTCCCGAAGCCAGCCCTGGTGGTCACCAACAACGTGTGCAACACGTACATCAAGTGGGCGGAGTTCTGGGAACACTACTACGGCTGTCCGGTGTTCACCTTCGACCTGCCCGGCTGGCGGGGCCGGGAGTCGCTGCGGGAGGGCACGGAGGCCTTCCGCGAGACCTTCGAGAACGACTGTCGCTACGTCCTGGGCCAACTGCGGGAGCTCGTCGAGCTGTGCGAGCGGGTCACCGGAAAGCCCTTCGACATCGACCGGTTCCGGGAGCACCTGCGGGAGGCCAACCGCATGGCAGAGCTGTACCACGCGGTGTGCGACACGAACCGCCACGTCCCCGCCCCCTTCAACGCGCCCCTGGAGGGCGTCACCTACCAGGGGATCGCCAACCTGTACCGGGGGACCCCCGAGGGCACCCGGTACTTCGAGCTGGCCCTGGAGGAGATGCGGGAGCGGGTGCGGCTGGGGATGGCGGCAGTGCCGGACGAGCGGTTCCGGCTGGTGCTGGTGGGGACCGCCTGCTACAGCCACTTCCGCCGGTTCGTGGAGCTGTTCAGCTCCTGGGGCGGGGTGTTCGTGCACAGCACCTACATGGTGTTCGCGGGCGGAGGCTTCCTGCCGGGCTTCCGCTACGACCTCAGCCGGCCCCTGGAGAGCTTCGCGGAGCAGATGGTGCGGGCCACGTACTGGGGCTGGACCGGCGCCATGTTCTACCAGCAGGAGTGGCTGGACCAGGTGGTGCGGGACTGGAAGGTGGACGGCATCTGCTTCCACGGGGTGAAGAGCTGCCGGACGACCAGCACGGGGCTGCCGGACGTGCGGGAGTGGATGCGGGTGCAGCGGAACGTGCCAGGTCTGTTCATCCAGTCGGACCTGGTGGACCCGCGGCTGTGGTCGGACGCGCAGATCAAGAACCGTGTGGACGCGTTCTTCGAGGCGCTGGCGGCGCACAAGGCTACGGCGGGGAGGTGAGCGTGAAGATGTGGGGTGCCAGGAAGGTGGTGGCGGGGGTGGACGTGGGGTCCACCCAGACCAAGGCGGTGATCCTGAGCCCGGAGCGCGAGATCGTGGGCCGGGCCCTGGTGGACACGGGGGCGCGGCTGAACGAGGCGGCCCGGGCCGCCTTCGAGGCTGCCCTGGAGGAAGCGGGGCTGTCCCCGGAGGACGTGGAGTACACCGTGGGCACCGGCTACGGCCGCTTCAAGGTGGAGTTCGGGGACACCCAGGTGACGGAGATCAGCTGCCACGCCCGGGGAGCGTGCTTTTTGTTCCCCAACACCCGCACGGTGCTGGACATCGGCGGCCAGGACACCAAGGCCATCCGGGTGGGGCCCGGGGGGGAGGTGCTGGACTTCTGCATGAACGACAAGTGCTCTGCGGGCACGGGCCGGTTCCTGGGGGCGGCGTCTGCGGCCCTGGAGATCCCCCTGGGGGAGCTGGGCCCCCTGGCTCTGACGGCCCGCAACCCCGTGACCATCACCACCACGTGCACGGTGTTCGCGGAGTCGGAGATCCTGGGTTGGCTGGCGAGGGGGCGCAAGGTGGAGGACATCCTCATGGGGGTGCACGCCTCCATCGCGTCGCGCAGCCTGTCCCTGCTTCGCCGGGTCGGGATCGAGCCCGAGCTCACCTTCACGGGCGGCGTGGCCCGCAACGTGGCCATGGTGCACCTGATCCGGGAGATGAGCGGGGTTCCGGTGAACGTCAGCGAGGAGTCCCACTTCTGTGGCGCCATCGGCGCCGCCCTGTTCGCCCTGGACCACGTCCTGCTGGGCGAGCGGGCGGGGGCGGCCGTGGCCGCGGGAGGGCAGTAGCCATGCTGGTGGCCGGGATCGACGTGGGCGCCACCTACACGAAGGTGGTGCTGTGCCACGACGGGAAGGTGTTGGGCCGCAGCCTGTCGCCCACGGGGTTCAACTTCGCCCGGGCCGCGGAGCGGGGGCTTTCGGCAGCCCTGGAGAGTGCGGGGCTCCGGCGCGAGGACGTGGGCTACGTGGCCGCCACCGGCTACGGCCGCCACATGGTCCCCTTCCGGGACCTCGCGCTCACCGACCTCACGGCGCAGGCGTGGGCCATCCACCGCCTGTACCCCGACGCCCGGACCATCCTGGACATCGGCGGGCAGAACGTGAAGGCCATCCGGGTGGACGAGCGGGGTCGGGTGCGGGCCTTCCGGCTGAACGACAAGTGCGCGGCGGGCAGCGGGGCGTTCCTCGAGAAGACCATGCGCTACATGGGCTACACCGCCGCGGACATCGCCCGCCTGGCGGAGGCGGCCCAGGACCCCGCGGTGGTGAGCAGCGTGTGCGCGGTGTTCGCGGAGAGTGAGGTGATCAACCACCTGGTGGCCGGTCGCAGCGCGGAGGACGTGTGCGCGGGCGCCATCGTGGCCCTGGCCGGCCGGGCCGGCCAGTTGGTGAAGCGCCTGCGGGGCGAACCCCAGTACGTGCTGACCGGAGGCCTCACCCGGGTCCCGCTGATGCGCCGGTGCCTGGAGCAGGACCTGCGGGTGAGCTTCGTGGTCCCGCCGGAAGAGGAGGGGGTGTACGCGGCGGCCCTCGGGGCGGCCCAGCTGGCCCAGGAACGGCTTCGCCGGACCGCGCAGCGGGCCACCGCCTGAGCGGAGCCAGGAGGGAGGTGGGCGGATGGAGGACGTGCGGGCCATCGACTTCATGTACTACGTAGCGACCCCGGAGTTCATCGCGCGGTGGAACAAGGCCAAGGAGGGGGAGCTGGTCTGCCGCATGGAGCGGGCCCTGGGCGGCAGCCTGCCCAGCTTCCCCAGCTTCGAGGCCATGCTGGCGGCCATGGACGAGGCCGGGGTGGAGAAGGTGTTCATCACCCAGTGCAAGATGTGGTCCCACCGCAACCACTGGATGTACATGGACACCCAGCTGGAGGAGGTCCTGCAGTACACCACCCGCTACCCCGACCGGTTCGTGGGGCTGGCGGGCTACAACCCGTACCGGATCACGGAGAGCCTGCAGGAGATCGAGCGGGCGGTCAAGCAGCACGGGTTCAAGGGGGTGTACGTCCACATCTACGGCTTCGACATCCCCCTCCACGACCGACGCATGTACCCCCTGTACGCCAAGTGCGTGGAGCTGGACGTCCCGGTGTCCATGCAGGTGGGACACGTGCTGGAGGGCATGCCCTCGGAGCACGGCCGTCCAATTTACCTGGACCGGATCCTCTGCGACTTCCCGACCCTGAAGGTGGTGGGGGCCCACACGGGCTGGCCCTGGGTGGAGGAGCTCATCTCCGTGTGCTACAAGTGGGAGACCGTGTGGATCGGCATCGACGCATGGATGCCCAAGTACCTGAAGCCGGAGCTGGTGCAGTTCATGAACAGCCGCCTGGGCCAGGACCGGTGCCTGTGGGGGACCAACGGGCTGCCGTGGAAGCAGAGCCTGGAGCAGCTCCGGGCCCTGGGGCTGAAGCCTGAGGTGTACCGGAAGGTGGTGCGGGACAACGCCGTCGAACTGTTCCGGCTGGAGGTCCCCGTGCGGGCCGGCTAGGCGTCGTCTGCGGCCGGGACCCCGACCATCCTGAGGCGGAGGGGAGCATGGAGTTCCAGGATCGCGTGGCGCTGGTCACGGGCGGGGCGAGCGGCATCGGTCGGGCAACCTGCCTGGCCCTGGCCGCTCGAGGGGCGCGGGTGGCGGTGGCGGACATCAACGCGCAGGGTGCCGAACAGGTGGCCGAGGAGATCCGACGCCAGGACCGGGAAGCCCTGGCGGTGGGCATGGACGTCACGAACCGGGCCCACGTGGCCCAGGCGGTGCAGCAGGTCCTGGACCGCTGGGGCCGGGTGGACGTGCTCATTAACGCCGCGGGTTGGGATCGCATCGTGCCCTTCCTGGAGAGCACCGAGGACCTGTGGGACCGGGTGATCAACATCAACTTCCGCGGGGTGCTGAACACCTGTCACGTGGTCCTGCCCCACATGGTGCAGCGGGGCGGCGGGGTGGTGGTGAACATCAGCTCCGACGCGGGGCGCGTGGGCTCTTCAGGCGAGACCGTGTACTCGGGCGCCAAGGGGGCCGTGATCGCCTTCAGCAAGGCCCTGGCGCGGGAGGTGGCGCGCCACAACATCCGGGTGAACGTGGTGGCGCCGGGCATCACGGACACTCCCCTGCTGCAGCAGATCATCCAGGCGGGCAACGAGAAGCTCATCGACGCCATCGTCCGCAGCACCCCCCTGCGCCGCATGGCCCGGCCCGAGGAGGTGGCGGAGGCGGTGGTGTTCCTGGCCTCCGACCGGGCTTCGTTCATCACCGGCCAGACCCTGAGCGTCTCGGGCGGCCTCACCATGGTGTAGCCGTGCGGTCCACAGAGGAGCTGGTCCGAGACCACGAGGTGATCCTGGGCGTCCTGGACGGGCTGGAAGCGCGCCTGCGGGCCGTGCAGGCCGGCGGCAGCCTGGACCCCGGCTACGTCCGCGAGGCGGTGGCCTTCAGCCAGGGCTTCGTGGATCGCTGCCACCACGGCAAGGAGGAGCACTGCCTGTTCCCGTGCCTGGAGCGGCGGGGAGTGCCCCGGGAGGGCGGCCCCATCGGCGTGATGCTGGCCGAACACGAGACGGGGCGCCAGCTGGTCCGCAGGATCGCGGAAGCGGTGGACCGGTACGAGGCAGGCCGCGGAGACCTGGGGGAGGTGGTGGACCTGGCCTGGCAGTACGTGGAGCTGCTGCGGGCCCACATCGCGAAGGAGAACGAGGTCCTGTTCCCCATGGGGGAGGCGGTGCTGCACCCGTCCGATGACGCGGACGTGGGCCGCTGCTATGATGGGGTGGAACATCAGCAGGGAGCGGAGGAGCACCGACGGCTGACGCAGCTGGCCGCGCGCCTGAGCAGACCGTCGTAGACCCCAGCGCTGGCCTCCGGCCGCCGGTGGCGGCGCTGGAGGCGCAGCTGTCGCCGAAGCAGGAGCACCTGCTCCGCTGCACGTACCAGGTGCTGGCGGAGGGGGGCCTGCGGGGTCTTTCCCTGCAGCGGGTCGCGGATCGGGCGCAGGTCAGCAAGGGGATCCTGCTCTATTACTTCGGGACCAAGGAGAACCTGGTCCTGGCCACGCTGCGGTGGGTGCTGGCGCGGGTGGCCCGGCGCATCTACGCCGCGGTGCGGCGGGCCCGCACCCCCGAGGAGAAGATCCAGGCTACCATCGACGCCATCTTCGTGGATCCCAAAGCCAACCGGGACTTCTACCTCGTCTACACGGACCTGCTGAGCAGCGCCGCCCGGCAGCACCGGTTCCAGGAGCTGAGCGCTACCTTCCGGGGCATTGTGGACGCCGTGTACGGCCAGATCATCGAGGAGGGCGTGCGGGCAGGGGCCTTCCGGGTTCGGGACGTACAGGAAGCCGCGGCGGTGATGCGGGCCCTGGTGGACGGTCTGTTCCTCCAGTGGCTGCAGGAGCCCGACCCTGAGGCCACCCACGCCCAGACCCGGGAGCGCTGTAAGCACGCCCTGTTCACCTACCTGCGGGGCTCCTGACCGCGTGGGCGCTCGCCCTTGGGAATAGGGCCAGGCCCCGGACTGGTCCGTTTGCACCGGGTCGGCTGCGCTACCAAATCCGCGCAGGCTGGGCATTGCGCGCGCCCCGTAGGGTCCTTAGCATCGCGGCAAATGCTGCTGACGGTGTTACGGGCGGGTGCGGTGCTGAGCCTGTTTGACGCCGCACACCCAGAGCGTACCCTGAGCGAGGTGACAGAAGCGCTGGGCCTGCCGCGGTCCACGGTGCACGCCCTGCTTAAGACCCTGTGCGCGGCGGGACTGCTGCGCCGTACGCCCTCGCGACGGTACGCGTTGGGCACCCGGCTGCACGCGCTGTCCGCGGAGCTCCTGGCCACAGAGCCAGGGCT
>JAVKKH010000008.1 GCA_031296405.1 Candidatus Tepidifontimicrobium thermophilum | reverse complement strand
CACCTCCAGGTAGTCCCTCGTCTTCAAAACCCCCACCAGCCCCTTCCCCGACCGCACCTCCACCCGCACCACCGTGCCCGGGACCAGCTGGTAGACCGCCATCGCCAGCGGCTCGCCATCCACCCGCACCGTCCCCCGGTTGCGGACCAGCTTCTCCCCCTTCCGCAGCCGCCCCATGGCCTCGTCCACCGTCCCCGGCACGTACCGCACCTGCGTCTGGCCTGGCTCCAAGTGCCGCACCCGTACGTAGAAGCGCGCCTCCGTGACGCTGGAAAGCGGGTAGCTGACCTCCTGCACCCGGCTGAACACCTTCGCCGTCCGCGGGACCCGCCCCGCCCGGAACTCCTCTAGCTCCCCCGCGTCCCCGGTGTACTCGTACACCACCACCTCCACCAGCCCCGTGGTGGACACCTCCAGCACCGTCCGCTCCCCCGCCCGCACCCGGCGCTCCTGGACTACGTCCTCCCGGACCAGCGATGCCTGTTCCCGCGGCGCAGCAGTCCACGCCACGTCGCGGCTCGCAAACATCTGGGCTACCAGGAAGCCGTTCAGCACCAGGGCCACTGCCAGGGCCGTCCACCGGCCCATCTGGCTCACCTCCCGCTTCTCGCGCTCCGGCGCACGTGGAACCGGTACACGCCGTCCTGGGGCGGGAGCGACGTCACCTGGTAGTCCGATCCCTGCGCCCAGGCGCGCACGTTCAGCTCTGTCCCTGGGTCAGTGCTCCACACCTCCAGGACCTGCCCTTCGGGCAGGTTGGCCAGTGCCTGCTGGGTCTTCAGCAGCGGGAGCGGGCACAGCAGGCCGCGGCAGTCCAGGACCACCAGCCGGGGCTGTGCAGGGTCGTGGGGCTGTACAGTTGCCTGCCGCGCGTGTCCGGGCGCGTTCATAGGACACCTCGCCTGTCAGGTTCGTTTGGACTCTAGGTAAGGATCGGGAAATCCGGGATGCGGAGGTCAGGCGGTCGGGCTACCGCCCGAGCCCCCGCCGGGGACAGATACACTGCCGGGGGGCGAAGAACGCCGCGGCCTGCTTCCGGTTCACGCCGTGTAGTGTAACCGCTAGGGGCCTGCTAAGCAAGGGTTCAGCGGCCGCCGGCGAGCACGGGGAAGGGGCGGGAATCCGGGGCCCGCCGGGCGCGCCGGAGGGCCAGCCACGTGGAGGCCACAAACCAGCCGCCACCGGCCGTGGCGAAGGCGGCGGCGCCCGCCAGCAGCAGCAGCGGGACAGACCAGGGATGTGCCGCGCTCAAGTAGGCCTTCCGGGGCAGCCCGTGGGCGGCCGCCACCAGCAAGGCGGCTACCGTCATCAGCACACCCAGCCCGAAGAGGTGCACCTGAAGCCGGCCGGCGTCCTTCCGGACGGGGAGTCCGGCCTCCTCCAGGATCCGGTAGGCCACGCCCATGAACGCAGTGGTGACGCCACCCACCAGCATGGCGTGGTAGTGGGCAGTGACGCGCAGAGTGTTCGCGGCACCCACCGGGGCCAGGAGCCCCCCGAGGAGGTACAGCCCCACGGACCAGCGTAGCGCGGTGCCTTCCAGCTCTGGCCTTGACCGAGCCACCTGGGGCGCGAGCACCACCAGGTGCAGCAGGGTGGGTACGCTGAGGGAGAGCCCCATGGCCAGGTTGACGGGCGTCCAGCGGGGGAGGTCCACGGGCCCGGAAGCGAGGACCAGGAGGGTCGGCACCCACGACAGGGCTCCCGCGAGGCCGAACGCGGTGCGAGATAGAAGCGACAGGTGGCTCGGGACTCCCGCCAACGCGTACCACGCCAGGGCCAAGCCGACCACGTAGACGAACTGCAGCGCGTGTCCGCCCGACCACAACGCCGCCTGAGCTGAGATGCCACCGAGGCGGGCCAGGCCGGTTGCTACAGCCACCAGGCTGGCCGCGTAGGCCACCGCGAGGCTCCTCGGTCCCCAGCAGGGTCCAGACGTCGCACAGGGCCACAGACCCACTGCCGCCGCAGCGGCGAACAGCAGGTAGCCGCCTATGTACGGCGGGGAGCTCACGTAGGGGAGGTAGTCGATTACCACGGGACGGCCCGGAAGGACCAGGCCCGCCAGCATGACGCCCGCCCCCACGGCCCCCAGAAAGGGGCCGTAGCCGGGGGCGGACGCCCCGGAGTGTTGCAGCGCCACCGCCACGCTGCAGCTGAGCAGCCACACCACGAGGGAGAAGGTGACGTGGCCAACGAGGGCCTTGTAGAAGGCCTCAGGAGGAAGGGTTCCGGCCAGGAGGGGAAGGCGGCCGGCCGTGACCACCAGGGCCAGACCGCCCGCGGTGGCCGCGGCGGCCACGGCCAGGGCGAGCCACCCTTCCGGACCGCCGCGGCGCACGATTTCCACTTTCTAGCCCCCGATGGGCCAGGCCCGGGACAGGTTCCAGTAGTTGCCCAGGTACACGAGGACGAAGAAGGCCGCGAAGACCAGGCACAGCACGAAGGTGCCGGGCACCGCGGGCAGTTCCTTCGCGCTGCGGCCCGGGTTGCCCGCAGCGGCCGGCACGGCGTACTCCCGCCGCAGCTCGTCGTCCGTGAGGCGCTTGCCGAACAGCACCGTGGCCACCACCAGGGCCACGAACAGCGCACCGCCCACAAGCGCCAGCAGCCCGCCGATCCCCGCCACGGTCAGCAGGGCGTACACCTCCGTCGGCCACTGGAAGGCCAGGGGCAGCCCCCGGAACCGGAAGATGTCGGGCTGTTTGCGCGGCAGGCCGTACCGGACGCCGAGCTGCAGGAAGGCCAGCACCAGCAGACCCACGCCGATCCCGAACAGCCACGGCTGCCAGCGGGCCCAGCGTTCGCCCACCACGCGGCGCCGGAAGATAAGGGGCAGGACGTACCACGTGATCCCCATGAAGGCCAGGGTGGTGCCGGCCACCACGACCCCGTGGAAGTGCCCCATGATGGCGGTGGTGTTGTGCCACTTCATGTTCAGCTGCTCGGTCCCCGCGATCACACCCGTGGTACCGCCCAGAAAGCCGAACAGGGCCACGGAGAGGACCAGGCTGGAGAAGGCGGGATTGTGCCACGGGCCGCGCACCAACCAGTCGAACAGGCCCCGGCTGTAGCCCCGCAGCCGCTGGCCCACCTCCACGCTTCCCGGGACCGCGAAGGCGTGGATCATGCTCCCCAGGACCGCCAGGTGCATGAGGTAGCCGGTGTTGATCCACTTCCAGCCCACCGACAGGGCCCCGCTGGGCTCGGTCTGCAGGTGGTGGGCGCTACCGAGGTTGATGGCCACCAGGTACAGGACGAAGGCGGCCCGGGACACCTTCTCGCTGGGTGTGCGGCCGCCCACGGTCAACTGGGAAAGCAGGTACCAGACCGTGATGGTGGCGGCGAGGTTGATCTGCTGGGAGGGGTGGCCGAAGCCCCAGTAGGCGACCTTCCACAGGAACGGGTTCAACTCGGGCAGGATCCCCGCCGACCACAGGAAGGCGGGCACGAACACCAGGGCCCCGACCAGGAGCGTGGCCACCGCCAGGACCGCGGCTACGAAGGCGCCGAACACCACCAGGGGCAGCGGGCCCGTGTGGGTGCCCTCCCGGTACGCCCTGTGCACCGTGGCGAAGAACACCCCCACTCCCAGCAGGGCACCCCCCGCGAACAGGATGGTCCCCAAGTAGAAGTCCGGCGTGCCCCGCAGGGGCGGGTAGGGCTGGAAGGACAGGTGGTTCAGGGGGTTGGTGAGGATCGCGCGTTCCACCATCAGCGCCCCCAGCACCATGAGGGCGAAAGCCAGCCAGCCCGCTGTGGGGCTGGCGGGCCGGGTATTCAGCATGATGCTGCCCGCGAAGTGCAGCAGCGCGATCTCGAAGAAGATGATCCAGAAGATCAGCAGGTTCCAGGCGTGCAGGGCGAGGTACTGGTAGAAAGTTTCCGGCGGGAACGCTCCCATCCAACGGGTGAACAGGACCACGATGGCGGCCAGGCCGCCGAGCAGCAGTGCCACCACCGCGGCCACCGCGTTGGCCTTCACCAGGTCCTCTGCGGCCCGGTGGACCCGGAACCCGGTCACCGGGCAGGTACGGGCTTCCGCGGACTGCGCCATGGCGTCACCTCTCCACCACGATCTTCCCGAGCATCATCTCGTGGCCCACGCCGCAGAAGTCGTTGCAGGCCATGTGGAACGTACCGGGCTCGCGAGGGGTGAAGGGGATCACCCACTCGTAGCCGGGGTAGAGCTGCAGGTTCCACACGTGGGGCTGGGTGATGCTGAACCCGTGCAGGTAGTCGATGCTGGCCACGTGCAGCACGTAGCGCTCGCCCGCCTTCAGCCGGAGGATGGGGTAGAAGCGGAAGCGCTGCGCCAGCATGTACACGTCGCTCCCGGGGGGAGGAGCCACCACGGGCTGCCCCGCCTCCTCACCCACCCTGTACTGCTGGACGAAGCGCTCCACCTCGGTCTGGTAGGCCTTGGGATCCACGCGGTAGGCGCGGCCGCGGACGTTCTGCTGGCCCAGCGCGTGCCAGACCAGCATCATGGCCGAGAAGAAGACCACCGCGACGAGGGCCGCGATCCCGACCCAGGCCCGTTCCAGGGGGTGGACGGGCTCCTCCCACCACGCGCCGGGCGCCATGGCCGGCCTCCTAGCGGGACGGGACGCGCAGGACGTCCCACGCGCCCCAGACGAGGTACACCACGAAGAAGAAGACGTTGCTCGCCACCAGCCAGAACCAGATGTTGTCCGCGATGCGCACCCACGGGCCGTTACGGTTGCCCACCGCCAGCACCTCCCGAAAGCGGAGTCAAGGCATCCGCTTTATCGTGTTTTCCCGCTTCGAAGCTGCGGCGGAGAAGGTAAGGTGACCATCGGCCACCGGCCCGATGACCGGAGTCAGCAGCCTTTACCGCGTGGGGAGGGGTCCGGCCTGCAGGTACCGGGAGGGCAGCCGGCGGGCTAGACATGCCTCCAGGAGCCGGCTGGCGGAGCGGAGCTTTTCCAGGTCCACTCCTGTGTCCACGCCCATGCCGTGCAGCATGTACACCACGTCCTCCGTGGCCACGTTGCCCAGCGCCCCGGGCGCGAACGGGCAACCTCCCAGACCGCCCGCGGAGGCGTCCACGGTGGAAATCCCCATCTCGAGGCTTGCGAGGACGTTGGCGACGCCCGTGCCGCGCGTGTCGTGGAAGTGAACGCCCACGCGTTCCGGAGGGACGTCGCGCAGCAGGAGGGCCAGCAGCTCCTGGACTTCCCTGGGTGTGGCGGCGCCCACGGTGTCCGCGACCCCGACGTCCGCGCAGCCCATGTCCAGCAGGTCCAGGGTTACCGCGCGCACGCGCTGAGGATCCGTCCGCCCGCTGTACGGACACCACCACGCCACCGACACGTAGCCCCGCACGAGGAGGCCCGCTTCCTGCGCCCGCCGGACCACCTCCCGGTAGGTGCGCAGGGACGCCTCCACGGTGGTCCCGAGGTTGGCCTGCGCGAAGGCGTCCGTGGCCGCGGTGAACACCGCCACCGCCTGTACCCCGCAGCTGGCAGCCCGCTCCAGGCCGCGCAGGTTGGGGACCAGGGCCAGGTACGTGACGCCCTCCCGCAGCCGCAGACGCCGAAACACCTCCTCGGTGTCTGCCATCTGGGGAACCCGGTCGGGCCTCACGAACGAACCCACCTCGATCCACCGCAGTCCCGCGTCCGCCAGGGCTTCCACGAAGGCCACCTTGGCTTCCGTGGGGACCCGTTCCGGCTCGTTCTGAAGGCCGTCCCGAGGGCCCACCTCCACCAGGCGCACCGAGTGCGGCACGCGGTCCAGGGGGATCACGCGCCCTCCTCCAGCTCGACCACCACCGCGCCGCCCTCCACCTGCTCCCCCTCGCGGGCCAGGACCCTCAACACCCGGGCGGGGCGGGCTGCGCGGACCACGGTCTCCATCTTCATCGCCTCCACCACGTAGAGAGGCTGGCCGGCTGCCACCACCTGACCGGGTTCCACCAGCACCCGCGTCAGCAGGCCCGGCATGGGTGCCCGCACGTCCTGCTCCGGTTTTGCGCCGCGCGCTTCGACTTCCTCCCGCGTTCGCGTGAAAGTGTACACGCGTCCGGCCAGGTGCAGTTGGAGCGCGTCACCCTGTCGAGCGTAGCAGAACCGCAGCCGCACGCCCTCCACCGTCGCCTCCGCCACGCCCGGGCTCAGCTCCTGCCACCCCACCCGCAGCTCCCGCCCCCCCACGCGCACCGCATAGCCGTCGCCTGAGCCCCGGACCTCTACCGGGACCTGCCGTCCCTTGCAGAGAAGGTACACTCGCACGCTCACGGAAGCCGTGCGCCCGCAAGGCGTTCCCAGGGATCGGGCGCGCGGGCACTAGCCACGGGTGCCGGGCCCCGGGGTTCCTGGGCCAGCAGCGCGGCGGCCAGGGCCACGGCCTCCGGCGGAGGGTCCGGGGCCTGCCAGGCGGCCAGCTGGTCCTCCACGAACTGAGTGGACACTTCTCCGGCCAGAAAGGCGGGGTGCGTGACCAGGTCCAGGAGGAAGCCCAGGTTGGTCCGGGGACCCAGCAGCACGTACTCCTGCAGGGCGTGGGCCAAGCGGGCGACCGCTGTGGGCCGGTCCGGAGCCCACGCCACCACCTTCGACAGGATGGGGTCGTAGTGCACCGGGACCTCCTGTCCTTCCTGGACGCCGGAATCCACGCGGACGCCGGGAAGGTGCGGTTCCCTCAGGAGCAGGATGCGGCCAGGCGAAGGCGCGAATCCGCGCTCGGGGTCCTCCGCGTACACACGGGCTTCCACCGCGTGGCCCCGCCACACCACGTCCTCCTGGCGTAGGGATAGGCGTCTCCCTGCGGCCACCTGAAGCTGCAGGTGCACGAGGTCTACACCCGCCACCAGCTCCGTCACGGGGTGCTCCACCTGCAGGCGGGTGTTGGCCTCGAGGAAGTAGAAGCGGCCCTCCCGGTCCAGCAGGAACTCCACCGTCCCCGCGTTCACGTACCCGGCCTCCCGGGCCAGCCGCAGTGCCGCCTCCCCAAGCCGCCTCCGCAGGTGCGGGTCCACCGCGGGCGAGGGCGACTCCTCCACGATCTTCTGGTGCCTGCGCTGGACGCTGCAGTCGCGCTCACCCAGGTGCACCACGGTGCCGTACCGGTCCGCGACGATCTGCACCTCCACGTGGCGCGGCCGGTCCAGGTACTTTTCCAGCAGGACCGCGTCGTCCCCGAAGGCCGCCTTCACCTCCCTTCGGGCAGAGGCCAGGGTCTCCCGGAACCGCTCGGGGCCGGTCACCACCCGCATGCCCCTGCCCCCGCCTCCTGCGGCGGCCTTCAGGACCACGGGGAATCCCAGGGCGCGGGCGGCGCGCTCCAGTGTGTCGTCGTCCGCCGCGGGGTGGCCGGGCACCGTGGGGATCCCCAGCCGCTCGGCGAGGCGGCGGGCGCGGTCCTTGTCGCCTAAAGCCGCGATCACGTGGGAGGGAGGACCCACGAACACCAGGCCAGCCTCCTCACACGCGCGCGCGAACTCCGGGTTTTCCGCCAGGAACCCGTAGCCCGGGTGGACGGCCTCCGCACCCGCGCCGCACGCCGCGTCCACCAGGCGGCCGATGTTGAGGTAGGAGGCTTCCGGCTCCGCGGGCCCGAGGCACACGGCCTCGTCCGCCAGGAGCACGTGGGGGGAGTGGCGGTCTGCCTCGGAGTACACCGCCACGGTGCGGACTCCCAGCTCGCGGCAGGCGCGGATGACCCGCACCGCGATCTCCCCGCGGTTGGCCACCAGCACCTTCGAGAAGGGAGGTGCTGTGGTCACGGCTTGGTCCACGCGGGCTTGCGCCGCTCGAGAAACGCCCGCATGCCCTCCTGCCCCTCCGGTCCCACCCGGGCCGCGGCGATGGTCCGGACCGCCTCGTCGCGGGCCTGTTCCCAGGAGAGCCGGGGGAGGGTCCGCAGGAGGCGCTTGGCCTCCGCTAGGGCCTGCGGGCCTGCGGCCAGCAACGCTTCGCCCCACTCGGAGACCACCGCGTCCGGCTGGTCGCTCACCGCGTGCACGAGGCCGATCTCGAGGGCCCTCGTGGCAGGGAACCGGCTGCCCGTGAGGATCGCCCACGCCAGGCCGGAGGGGTGCACCCTGCGCAGCAGAAAAGGAAGGATCATGGCGGGCACCAGGCCGAGCCTCACCTCTGTGAGCCCGAAGGTGGCGTTGGGGGTGGCCACGGCCAGGTCGCAGGCGGCCACCAGGCCCACGCCGCCGCCGAGGGCCGGCCCGTGCACCCGCGCCACCACCGGCTTGGGGCAGTGGGCCACCGCCTCCAGCATGCGGAACACGCGGGCGGCGTCCTCGCAGTTCTCCTCGAAGGAGGCGGAGGCAGCCTGGCGCATCCACGCGAGGTCCGCGCCCGCGCAGAACGAGGGCCCTTCCCCGGACACCACCACGTAACGGACGTCGGGCCGAGCCGCGGCGTCCCGGAACGCTTCCACGAGCGCCGCCAGCAGCTCCGGGTTCAGGGCGTTGTGCACCTGGGGCCGGTTCAGGACCACGTCCAGCCGGCCACCGGTTTGCCGCACCTGCAGGACGTCCGCCATCGCTACATGCGGAACACGCCCGGCTTCATGGGTTCGATGGGGGCGTTGAGCGCCGCCGACAGGGCCAGCCCCAGGACGTCCCGGGTGGTGGGCGGGTCCAGGATCCCGTCGTCCCACAGACGGGCGGTGCTGTAGTACGGGTTGCCCTCCCGCTCGTATTTGTCCAGGATGGGACGGGCGATGGCCTCGGCCTCCTCGTCGGAGAGGGTCTTGCCCTCCCGGGCCAGCTGGTCCCGTTTGACGGTCACCAGGACCCCCGCGGCCTGTTCGGGGCCCATGACGTTGATGCGGGCGTTGGGCCACATCCAGAGGAAGCGGGGTTCGTAGGCGCGGCCGCACATGGCGTAGTTGCCCGCCCCGTACGACCCACCGATGATCACGGTGAACTTCGGCACGTTGCTGGTGGCTACCGCGTGGACCATCTTGGCGCCCGCACGGGCGATGCCCGCGGCCTCGTACTGGCGGCCCACGATGAACCCGGTGATGTTCTGCAGGAAGACGATGGGCACGCGCCGCTGCCCGCACAGCTCGATGAAGTGGGCGCCCTTTTCCGCGCTGTCCACGAACAGGACGCCGTTGTTGGCCACGATCCCCACCAGCATGCCGTGGATACGGGCGAAGCCGCAGACCAGGGTGGTGCCGTACAGGGCCTTGAACTCCGCGAACCGGCTGCCGTCCACCAGCCGGGCGATCACCTCCCGGACGTCGTAGGGCTGGCGCAGGTCCCGGGGGAGGACCCCGTACAGCTCTTCGGGGTCGTAGTAGGGGGCCTCCGGCTCGGTGACGTCCAGTTCCACGGTCTTCCGACGGTTCAGGGTGGCCACGATCCGGCGGACGATCTGCAGGGCGTGCTCGTCGGACTCCGCGTAGTGGTCCACCACCCCAGAGCGGCGGGCGTGCACGTCGGCTCCTCCAAGCTCCTCCGCGGTCACGTCCTCCCCGGTGGCGGCCTTCACCAGGGGCGGGCCGCCCAGGAAGATGGTGCCCGTACCGCGCACGATCACCGCCTCGTCGCTCATCGCGGGCACGTAGGCGCCTCCCGCGGTGCAGGAGCCCATCACCGCGGCGATCTGGGGGATCCCGAGGGCGCTCATGCGGGCCTGGTTGTAGAAGATCCGGCCGAAGTGGTCTCGGTCGGGAAACACCTCCGCCTGCAGGGGCAGGTAGGCGCCGCCGGAGTCCACCAAGTAGATGCAGGGCAGGCGGTTCTGCAGCGCGACCTCCTGGGCCCGCAGGTGCTTCTTGACCGTCATGGGGAAGTAGGTCCCGCCCTTGACGGTGGCGTCGTTGGCGACGATCACGCACTCCACCCCGCTCACTCGGCCGATCCCCGTGACGATGCCCGCGCTGGGAGCTTCCCCGTCGTACATCCCCCAGGCAGCCAGGGGGCACAGCTCGAGGAACGGGGAGCCCGGGTCCAGCAGGTGGTCGATGCGCTCCCGTGCGGTCATCTTCCCGAGCTCCCGTTGCCGGCGCTGGGCCCGCTCGCCCCCGCCCCGGCGCACCTGCTCCAGCCGTTCCCGCAGCTCCCGGGCCAGGGCCCGGTGGTAGGCCTCGTTCTCCCGGAAGGTCTCGCTGTCGGTCCGGACCTGCGACCGGATGCGCTCCACGACCTCACCCTCCGGACGGTTACACCGCGTGGGTGGCCTTTCCCTGCGCGTCGGTTGCCGCCGGCAGGGCGGGACGCTACCATGGGCACGGATTCCGGGTGTCGGAGGCCGTATGGACTTCGCCCTCAGCGAGGAGCACCGCCTGGTCCAGCAGACCGCGCGCGACTTCGCCACCCGGGAAATCCTCCCCGTGGCCTCGCAGCTCGACGCCGAACACAGATTCCCCGCGGCGATCGTCCGGGGTCTGGCGGAGCTGGGATTGATGGGGGTGATGGTGCCGGAGGAGTACGGGGGCGCGGGCATGGACAACGTGGCATACGTGCTGGCCATGGAGGAAGTGGCGCGGGCGTGTGCGTCCACCGCGGCCATCATGTCCGTGAACAACTCCCTGGTCTGCGACCCCATCCTGCGCTACGGCACCGAGGAGCAGAAGCGCCGCTACCTGCCGGTGCTGGCTTCGGGGCGGGAGATCGGCTGCTACTGCCTCACGGAACCCCAGGCGGGCTCGGACGCGGCCTCCCTGCAGACCACCGCGCGGCTGGATGGGGACGGTTGGATCCTCAACGGGACCAAGGTGTTCGTAACGAACGCCCGGGAGGCGTGGGTGTTCATCGTGTACGCCCGCACGGAGCCGGAAGCCGGGCCGCGGGGGATTTCCGCGTTCATCGTGGAGCGGGACCACCCGGGGATCTCCGTGGGCAAGGTGGAGCGCAAGATGGGCCTGCTAGCGTCCTCCACCTGTGAAGTGCTGCTGCAGGACTGCCGGGTCCCCCGGGACAACCTGCTGGGAGCTCGGGGAGAGGGGTTCAAGGTGGCCCTCTCGACCCTGGACGGGGGCCGGATCGGCATCGCCGCGCAGGCGGTGGGCATCGCCCGGGCGGCCCTGGAGGAGAGCGTCGCCTACGCCCGGGAGCGCCGTCAGTTCGGCCGGCCCATCGCGGAGTTCCAGGCCATCCAGTGGAAGATCGCGGACATGGCCACCCGGATTGACGCGGCGAGGCTGCTGACCCTGCGGGCCGCCTGGCTGCGGGACCAGGGGAGGCGGTGTACCGCGGAAGCGTCCATGGCCAAGCTGTTCGCCTCGGAGACGGCCATGTTCGCGGCCCACCAGGCCGTGCAGATCTTCGGAGGCTACGGGTACATCAAGGACTACCCGGTGGAGCGGTACTTCCGGGACGCGAAGATCACCGAGATCTACGAAGGCACGTCGGAGATCCAGAGGCTGGTGATCGCCCGCAACCTGCTGGCTTGAGCTAACGAACGTTTGGTAGACAGGAGGGTGCCCATGGACGTGGTGGTGTGCGTCAAGCAGGTACCCGACACCGAGCAGCCCATCCGGGTGCGGCCGGACGGCAGCGGGATCGAGGAGCAGGGCCTCAACTGGATCCTGAACTACTACGACGAGCACGCGGTGGAAGAGGCCCTGCGCGTGCGCGAAAAGCACGGCGGCACGGTAACGGTGGTGTGCGTGGGGCCCGCCCGGGCTACCGAGGCCCTGCGCACGGCCCTGGCCATGGGCGCGGACGAGGCCGTGCACGTCCAGGACCCCGCCCTGGAGGGTGCGGACCACCTGGCGGTGGCCCGCGTGCTGGCGGAGACCATCCGGCAGCTGCGTTGCGACCTGGTGCTGTGCGGCCGGCTGGCCACTGACGACAACGCTTCCGTGGTGGGCCCCGCCCTGGCCGAGTACCTGAGCCTGCCCCAGGCCACGGCGATCTCCAAGCTGGACATCTCAGACGGCGTGGCCACGGTGGAGCGGGAGGTGGAGGGGGGCGTGGAGGTGCTGCAGGTCCCGCTGCCGGCGGTGTTCACGGTGGAGCGCACCATCAACGAGCCCCGGTACCCGACGCTTCCCGGCATCATGAAAGCCAAGCGCAAGGAGATCCGTACCCTGACCCTGCAGGACCTGGGGCTGGAGCCCGGGAAGGTGGGAGCCCAGGCGGCGCGGGTGCGCTACAGCCGGTTCGACCCTCCCCCGCGGCGCGAGGCGGGCCGGGTGGTGACCCCCGACTCCCCCGAAGAGGGGGCACGGCTGATCGCGCAGTTCCTGCAGGAAACCGCCAAGGTCCTGTGAGGTGAGCCTCATGGCAAAGGACGTCTGGGTAATTGCCGACCACGCGGGAGGGAGCCCCCGCCGGATCACCCTGGAGCTGCTGGGCAAGGGCCGCGAGCTGGCCGACGGCCGGGGCGGCCGGCTGGCCGCGGTGGCTCTGGGCCACCCCCTGGACGGGCTTCCGCGGGCGCTGGGGGAGTACGGCGCGGACATGGTGCTGTGCGTGGAACACCCGCACCTGAGCTCGTACAGCACCGAAGCCTACACGGCGGTCCTGAGCGAGCTCGTGCAGCAGCGCGCTCCCTGGCTCGTGATGGTCCCGTCCACCGCGTGGGGCCGGGACTGCGCCCCGCGGTTGGCGGCGCGGGTGGGTGCCGGGGTAGTGACGGACGTGGAGGCCCTGTGGGTGCAGGACGGGCGGCTGTGGGCGCGGCGCCCCATGTACACCCGCAAGGTCATGGGGACGGTGGAGTACGTGGGGGACGGCCCGCACCTCGCGGTGGTGCTGCCGAAGGTGTTCGCGCCCGCAGAGCGCCGGGAGGGGCGGAGTGCGGACGTGGAAGCGGTGGCAGTGCAGGTGCCCGAGCCCCGGGCCCGGCTGGCGGAGACGCGTTCCCTCCAGCGGGAGCGGGTCTCCCTCACGGAGGCGGAGGTGGTGGTCTCGGGCGGCCGGGGCCTGCGGGGTCCGGAGAACTTCGCGCTGCTGGACGCCCTGGCCGCGGAGCTGGGGGCCGCGGTGGGTTCCTCTCGGCCGCCCGTGGACAGCGGGTGGGTGCCCCACGACTACGAGATCGGGCAGACGGGCAAGACGGTGAGCCCCACGGTGTACATCGCGGTGGGCATCTCCGGGGCCCCCCAGCACCTGGCGGGCATGTCGGGCTCCAAGTACATCGTGGCCATCAACAAGGACCCCAACGCCCCCATCTTCCAGGTGGCGAGCCTGGGCGTGGTGGGGGACCTGTTCCAGATCGTGCCGAAGCTCACGGAAGAGGTGCGCAGGCTCAAGGCGCAGGGTTGACGCGCAGGATCGGGGAGGTGGTGGGGATGGCGGCCATGCGGGAGCGCGAGGGGGTGGAGCCGGCGCGGCGGCGGTGGGAGGAGACCACCCTGCGCGAGACGCTCGAGCGTCAGCCCGAGCGGCCGTGGCGGTTCACCACGCTGTCGGACCTGCCGGTGGAGCGCCTGTACGGCCCGGAGGACGTGGCCCAGGTGGACTTCCACCGGGACATCGGCTACCCGGGAGAGTACCCGTTCACCCGCGGCATCCACGCCACCATGTACCGGGGCCGGCTGTGGACCATGCGGCAGTTCGCGGGCTTCGGGACCGCGGAGGACACCAACCGCCGCTTCCACTACCTCCTGCAGCAGGGCCAGACGGGTCTGAGCGTGGCCTTCGACATGCCGACCCTGATGGGCTACGACTCCGACCACCCGCGGGCCGTGGGCGAGGTGGGCCGGGAAGGGGTGGCGGTGGACACCCTGGCAGACATGGAGCTGCTGTTCCAGGGGATCCCTCTGGACGAGGTGAGCACCTCCATGACCATCAACGCGCCCGCGGCGGTCCTGTACGCCATGTACGTGGCTCTGGCGGACCAGCGGGGGATCCCGCGGTCCAGGCTGCGGGGGACCATCCAGAACGACTGCCTGAAGGAGTTCATCGCGCAGAAGGAGTGGATCGTCCCGCCCCGGCCCAGCATGAAGCTGGTGGTGGACACCTTCGAGTTCTGCGTGCGGGAGACCCCGCAGTGGAACCCCATCAGCATCAGCGGCTACCACATCCGGGAGGCGGGCGCCACCGCGGTGCAGGAGCTTGCCTTCACCCTCGCGGACGGCATCGCCTACGTGCAGGCCGGGATCGAGCGGGGGCTGGACGTGGACGCCTTCGCGCCCCGCCTCAGCTTCTTCTTCGACATCCACAACGACTTCTTCGAGGAGATCGCCAAGCTGCGGGCCGCCCGGCGCATGTGGGCCCGCATCATGCGGCAGCGGTTCGGGGCCCGCAACCCGCGGTCGTGGATGCTGCGGACCCACGCCCAGACCGCGGGGGTCTCCCTGACGGCCCAGCAGCCCCTGAACAACATCGCCCGGGTGGCCCTCCAGGCCCTCGCGGCGGTGCTGGGCGGGGTGCAGTCCCTGCACACCAACTCCATGGACGAGACGTACGCCCTGCCCACAGAGGAGGCGGTCACGGTGGCCCTGCGGACGCAGCAGATCCTGGCGTACGAAAGCGGGGTGGCGAACACCGTGGACCCGCTGGGGGGCTCGTACTTCGTGGAGGCCCTCACGAACCGGATCGAGGAGGAGGCCTGGCGGTACATCCGGCGGATCGACGAACTGGGCGGCATGCTGGCTGCGGTGGAGGCGGGCTTCCCCCAGCGGGAGATCGCGGACGCCGCCTACCACTACCAGCAGCAGCTGGAGCGCAAGGAGAAGATCGTGGTGGGCGTGAACGAGTTCGTCTCCGGCGAGCCGCAGCCCATCCCCATCCTCCGGATCCCGCCGGAGGTGGAGCGCCGGCAGGTGGAGCGGTTGAAGCGGGTCCGGGCGGAGCGGGACCCGGAGCGGGTCCGGGCGTGCCTGGAGGAGCTGCGCCGTGTGGCGGAAGCCGGCGGCAACACCATGTACCCCATCCTGGAGGCGGTGAAGGCGTACGCCACTCTGGGGGAGATCTGCGACGTCTTCCGCGCCGTGTGGGGCGAGTACCGCGAGCCGGCGGTGCTCTGAGGGCTCGACGGGGAGGGCGACGGAGGAGCCTGAAGGCGACCGGACGTTCTGGACACCCCTCTGGGCCGTTGGTAAAATCCGCGGTGGGCCGTTAGCTCAACTGGTAGAGCAGGGGACTCTTAATCCCAAGGTTGCAGGTTCGAGTCCTGCACGGCCCTCCAGAGGTGCAAACAGGGCGGCCCGCGGGGACGCCGCGGGGTCCGGCAAGGTGGTTGCATACACCCCGCAGGCAGCTGCGGGGTTCGACGTTTTCTTGGCAGGAGGCTGGGACCGGGGCGGGCGTGGCGGAACGGTAGACGCGCGGGACTTAGGATCCCGTGGGCTGTATCCCGTGGGGGTTCGAATCCCTCCGCCCGCACCAGGGAGGCGCTGTAAGGCGGTTCAGGAGGTCGAAGGGTGAAGGTGTTGAGCGTCCGGCGGGAGCCGGGAAGCACCGCGGTGCTGGAGATCGAGGTCCCCGAGGACCGGGTGGCGCGGGCGGTGGCCCAAGGGGTCGTGAAGGTGAGCCAGCGGGCGAGGATCCCGGGGTTCCGGCCCGGCCGTGCTCCCCGCCCGGTGGTGGAGCGGTACGTGGGCCGAGACGCGGTGTACGAGGAGGCGCTGGAGCGGCTGCTGCCGGAGGCGTACCGGGAGGCGGTGCGGCAGAGCGGCATCCGGCCCATCAGCCGGCCCCGCTTCGAGCAGGCCCAGATCGAGGAAGGCAAGCCCCTGCGGGTGGTCGCGCGGGTGGAGGTCGAGCCAGAGGTCAAGCTGGGCGACTACCGCGAGCTGAGGATCCCCTTCGACGAGCCCCGGGTGGGTGAGGAGGAGGTCCAGCGTACCCTGGAGGCGTTGCGGGCTCGGTACGCGCAGCTCCTGCCCAAGCAGGGGCCCGCGTCCTCCGGGGACTTCGTCCTGGTGCAGGTCCTGCAGGCACCGGAGGGCGAGCGCCGGTTCGCACAGGGCCGGGAGCTGATGCTGGAAGTCGGCGGTGGGGAGACCCCCCAGACCCTGAGCGCGCTGCTGGAAGGCCGGTCTGCGGGAGACGAGGTGGAGTGGGAAGGGGAAGCGGGGCCGGTACGGTTCTCCGTGATGGAGGTCCGGCTGCGGGAGCTGCCCGCCCTGGACGACGCGTTCGCGCAGACCGCCAGCGACCACCAGACGCTGGCGGAGCTGCGGGAGGACCTGCGGGCAAGGCTGCAGGCCAGGGCGAGCGCCGAGGCGCGGGCGGAGTACGAACAGCGGGTGTTGCAGGCGGTGGTAGACGCCTCCCAGGTGGAGGTGCCCGAGAGCCTGCTGCACGCGGAGGTACACAGCCTGCTGGAGGACCTGGAGGAGGAGCTGCGGCGCCGGGGCCTGTCGTGGGACCGATACCTGCAACTGGTGGGCAAGACCGCCGAGCAGGTGCACGACGAGTTCCGGCCGCAGGCGGAATCGCGGGTCCGGACCCGGCTGGTGCTGGACGCCGTGGCGGAGGCGGAGGGGCTCCAGCCCTCCGAAGAGGAAGTGGCCCAGGCGGTCCAGAACCTGGCGGAAGACAGCGGCCGTAGCCCGGAGGAGGTCCGGGAGTTGCTCGAGCGCACGGGAGGGATGGCGAGGCTGCGGGCGTCCCTGCGGCGCCGCCGGGCGGTGGCTTACCTGGTAGAGCGGGCCTCCGGCGGTGCGGTGACCGCGGAGGCGACGAGTCGCCCGGAGTCCCAGGAGGAGGGAGAGCCGTGACCCTGGTCCCCATCGTGGTGGAGCAGAGCGCCCGGGGCGAGCGAGCGTACGACATCTACTCCCGCCTGCTCAAGGAGCGCATCATCTTCCTGGGCGGGATCGTGGACGACGAGGTGGCCAACCTCGTGATCGCCCAGATGCTGTTCCTGGCCTACGAGGACCCGGAGAAGGACATCCAGCTGTACATCAACAGCCCGGGGGGCTCCATGACCGCGGGGCTGGCGATCTACGACACCATGCAGCACATCCAGCCGGACGTGGCCACCATCTGCGTGGGGATGGCAGCTTCCGTGGCCGCCCTGCTGCTGGCCGGGGGGGCGAAGGGAAAGCGGGGGGCGCTGCCGTACTCCCGCATCATGATCCACCAACCGTGGGGCGGAGCCCAGGGCCAGGCGGTGGACATCGCCATCCGGGCCAAGGAGGTCATCGAGCTCCGGAAGATCCTCAACGAGATCCTGGCCCGGCACACGGGCCAGCCCCTGGAGCGCATCGAGCGGGACACGGACCGGGACTTCTACATGAGCGCGCAGCAGGCCAAGGAGTACGGCCTGATCGACCTGGTGATCGAGCCCCGCGGCGAGAAACTGGCGCGGCTCGCGCGGTGAGGCAGGGAAGTTGCTCTGGACCCGTGGGACGGTTCGGTTCGCGCGGCCGTGACAGGGGACCGGGATCAAGGACGGCGAGGGGGTCGCATGTTCCGCTTCGGGGATGAGCGGGAGCGGTTGAAGTGTTCCTTCTGCGGGAAGGGCCAGGAGCAGGTCCGCAAGCTCGTGGCGGGTCCCGGGGTGTACATCTGCGACGAGTGCATCGAGCTGTGCAACGAGATCATCGAGGAGGAGCTGTACGGGGAGCAGGAGGAACGGGGCCCCCGCAGCCTGCCGAAGCCGCACGAGATCTACGAGACCCTGTGCCAGTACGTGGTGGGGCAGGAGCGGGCCAAGAAGGTGCTGTCGGTGGCGGTGTACAACCACTACAAGCGCATCGCCCACCGGCGCCCCACCGACGTGGAGCTCCAGAAGAGCAACATCCTGCTCATCGGGCCCACGGGCTGCGGGAAGACCCACCTGGCCCAGACCCTGGCCAAGATCCTGGACGTCCCCTTCGCCATCGCGGACGCCACCAGCCTCACGGAGGCGGGCTACGTAGGCGAGGACGTGGAGAACATCCTCCTGCGGCTGGTCCAGGCGGCGGACTACGACGTGAAGAAGGCGGAGCGGGGGATCGTGTACATCGACGAGGTGGACAAGATCGCCCGCAAGTCCGAGAACCCCTCCATCACCCGGGACGTGTCCGGCGAGGGCGTGCAGCAGGCCCTGCTGAAGATCCTGGAGGGCACGGTGGCCAACGTGCCGCCCCAGGGCGGCCGCAAGCACCCCCACCAGGAGTTCATCCAGGTGGACACCACCAACATCCTGTTCATCTGCGGAGGGGCGTTCGAGGGTCTGGACAAGATCATCGAGGCGCGGGTCCGCCAGTCCAGCATCGGCTTCGGCGCCCAGGCCAACCCCAAGGTGCGGGACACCGGGGAGCTGCTCCGGCAGGTGATGCCCCAGGACCTCCTGCGCTACGGCCTGATCCCGGAGTTCATCGGACGGCTGCCGGTGGTGGTGCCCCTGGAACCCCTCACGGAGGACCACCTGGTGCGGATCCTGGTGGAGCCGAAGAACGCCCTGGTCCGCCAGTACCAGAAGATCCTGGAGATGGACGGGGTGGACCTGGTGGTGGCGGAGGACGCCCTGCGGGCCATCGCCCGGGAGGCCCTGGCGCGGAACACAGGCGCCCGGGGCCTGCGGACCATCCTCGAGGACATCATGCTGGACGTGATGTACGAGATCCCGTCCCGGCCCGACATCAAGCGGTGCGTCATCACCCTGGAGTCGGTGGAGCGCCGGGCCCGGCCCATCCTCATCACCGCCGCGGAGGCCAAACGGCTGGCCAAGGAGAAGCCCGCCTCGTGAGCGTACGCGGGTCCCTCCCGGCAGGGCCCGCGGCGCGTGGACGTGCCGGCACCGGCTCTCCGGCAGCCGGGCGGCCTTGGAATCCTGGGGCCGTGGTGTGCGTAAATACGAGTAGAGGTTCGGGTGCGCTGCCGGCAGGGGCACCCGACGGAGGTTCGGCATGAGCCAGACGAAGACGGTCTATCCCACGCAGCTTCCCGTCCTCGCGCTGAAGGGCGTGGTGGTGCTCCCGCACATGCCCATCGCCCTCGGGGTCGGCCGGCCCAAGTCGGTCCGGGCCCTGGAGCGGTCCCTGGAGTCCGACCGCCTGCTGGCCTTGGTCTGCCAGCGGGACGAAAACGTGGAGGACCCCAAGCCGGAGGACCTGTACGAGTGGGGGGTGGTGGCCCGGGTCCTCAACGTGGGCAAGCAGCCGGACGGGGTCCTGCAGGTCATGGTGGAAGGGCTGGTCCGGGTCCACCTGGAGGGGTTCGTGCACACGGACCCCTTCTTGCTGGCCCACGTGCGCACCGTGGAGGACCCCACGGAGCGGACCCTGGAGATCGAGGCCCTCATGCGCGGGGTGACCTCCCAGTTCGAGCGCTACGCGCGCCTCAGCCGCACCGTGGCCCCCGAGGCGTACATGGCGGTGATGAACGCGGAGGAACCCGGCAAACTGGCGGACCTGGTGGCCCAGCACCTGCCCTTGAAGACCGAGGAGCGGCAGAGGGTGCTGGAGCTGGACGTGACAAGCCGCCTGGAGTTCATCTCCCAGGTGCTGGCGCGGGAGATCAACATCCTGGACCTGGAGCGGAAGATCCAGAACCGGGTCCGCAAGTCCATGGAGAAGTCCCAGCGCGAGTACTACCTGAAGGAGCAGATGAAGGCCATCCAGCAGGAGCTGGGGGAGAAGGACGAGCGCCAGGCGGAGGTGGAGGAGTACCGGAAGAAGATCGAGGCCGCCAACCTGCCGGAGCCCGTGAAGGAGAAGGCCCTGGAGGAGCTGGGCCGCCTGGAGAAGATGCCGCCCATGGTGGCGGAGGCGGTGGTGGTCCGGACGTACCTGGACTGGATCCTGGCGCTGCCGTGGAGCGTGCGCACGGAGGACCGCCTGGACATCCCCGAGGCCCGCAAGATCCTGGACGAGGACCACTACGGGCTCGAGAAGGCGAAGGAGCGCATCGTGGAGTACCTCGCGGTGCGCAAGCTGAGCCCGCAGTCCAAGGGTCCCATCCTGTGCTTCGTGGGCCCGCCGGGGGTGGGCAAGACCTCGCTGGGCAGGTCCATCGCCCGGGCCCTGGGCCGTAAGTTCGTCCGCATCTCCCTGGGCGGCGTGCGGGACGAGGCGGAGATCCGGGGCCACCGGCGTACGTACGTGGGGGCCCTGCCCGGCCGCATCATCCAGGGCATGAAGACCGCGGGCAGCAAGAACCCGGTGTTCATGCTGGACGAGATCGACAAGTTGGGGATGGACTTCCGGGGGGACCCCTCCGCGGCCCTGCTGGAGGCTTTGGACCCCGAGCAGAACCACGCCTTCAGCGACCACTACCTGGAGCTGCCCTTCGACCTCAGCGAGGTCATGTTCATCTGCACCGCCAACGTGCTGGACACCATCCCGCCGGCCCTGCGGGACCGGATGGAGGTGATCCGCTTCCCGGGTTACATCGAGCAGGAGAAGCTGGGGATCGCCCGCCACTTCCTGGTGCCGAAGCAGCGCAAGGAGAACGGGCTGGCGGAGTTCGGGCTGCAGATCACGGACGCGGCGTTGCGGAGGATCATCCGGGAGTACACGCGGGAGGCCGGGGTCCGGAACCTGGAACGGGAGATCGGCACCATCTGCCGGAAGGTCGCCACCCTGGTGGCCTCCGGGGACCCCAAGGCGCCCAAGCGGGTGACCGCGAAGATGCTGCACCGCTTCCTCGGCCCGCCCAAGTTCCGCTACGGTCTGGCGGAGAAGCAGGACGAGGTGGGCGCGGCCACGGGCCTAGTGTGGGCGGAGACCGGGGGCGACATCGTCACCGTGGAGGCCACCCTGGTGAAGGGCAACGGCAAGCTGGTCCTCACCGGGCAGCTGGGCGAGGTCATGAAGGAGTCCGCCAACGCCGCGGTGTCCTACGTGCGGTCCCGCAGCCGCCGGCTGGGCGTGGACGAGGACTGGTACAGCAAGTTTGACGTCCACATCCACGTGCCCGCGGGCGCGCAGCCCAAGGAGGGCCCCTCCGCGGGGATCACCATGGCCACCGCCCTGGCTTCGGCCCTGAGCGGACGTCCCGTCCGCAAGGACGTGGCCATGACGGGCGAGATCACCCTCCGGGGGAAGGTCCTGCCGGTGGGCGGGCTGAAGGAGAAGGTGATCGCGGCGCACCGGGCGGGGATCCGGACCGTGATCCTGCCGAAGGAGAACGAGCGGGACATGCACGAGATCCCTGAGAACGTGCGCCGGGCGCTGCGGTTCCGTTTCGTGGAGCACATGGACGAGGTCCTGGAGGAGGCACTGCTGCCCGCGCCGGTCAAGCCCGCGTCCCCGGAGCCGCCGCCAGCGGCCCTGGAGGTCCCCCGGATCCCCGTGGAGCTGCCGCAGCAAGCCCCGCCGCCTCCGCCCCAGGCCTGAGGCCCGGCGCGGCTTCGGAGGGCCCGTGCCGAACCTCCGGGTGCTCAGCGCCGAGGAAGTGGACCGCCTGGTGCCCATGCGGGATGCCATCGAGGCGGTCCGACAGGCGTTCCGGTCCCTGTCGGCTGGCCAGGCACAGGTGCCTTTGCGGGTGCACCTGGACACGTCCGCAGGGACGGCCCTCTGGATGCCTGCCTTCGTTGAGGGACTGGGGTTGGGCGTGAAGGCGGTGACCGTGTTCCCCGGCAACTCCGCGCGAGGGCTTCCCACCATCCAGGCCGCGGTGCTCGTGCAGGACCCGGAGACGGGGACGCCCCTCGGTCTAGTGGAAGGCGCCTCCCTCACCGCGCTCCGCACAGGAGCCGCGACCGGGCTCGCCACGGACCTGCTGGCCCGCAGGGAGGCTGGGGTGGTGGCGCTGTTCGGGTGCGGTGGACAGGCCCGCAGGCAACTGGAGGCTGTGTGCACGGTGCGCGCGGTGACCCAGGTCCGGGTGTACTGTCCCACCCCGTCGCACAGGGAGGCGTTCGTGGACTGGGCCAGGCGACAACCCTGGCTGAGCGGCGCGTCCGTGTTCGCCGCGCCTTCCCCGGAGGCCGCGGTACGGGGCGCGGAGGTGGTGGTGACCGCCACGCCCAGCCACGAGCCCGTGTTCGCGGCCTCCGACCTGAGTCCAGGTGCCCACATCAACGCCATCGGCGCGTTCACCCCGCACATGCGGGAGATCCCCGCGGAAGTGGTGGCGCACGCAAGGGTGGTGGTGGACAGCCTGGAGGCGGCCCGGGCCGAAGCCGGGGACCTGATCCAGGCCGCCGCGGAGGGGGCCTTCGACTGGGGACGCGCCGTGGAGCTTGGCCGGCTCGTAGACGACCCCTCCTTGGGCCGGCGCGGGCCCGACGAGGTGACCCTGTTCAAGTCCGTGGGCGTGGCCGTGCAGGACGTGGCGGTGGGAGTGCTGGTGTTGCGGCGGGCGGCAGAGCGGGGTGTGGGCGTGGAGGTCCCGTGGACGTAGCCGGGCGTGCGGGCCTGTGGGGGAGGATCCGGGAGGGGCTGCGCAGGACGCGCCAGGCTATCGCGGACCACCTGCAGGACGCCTTCACCCGTCCCCCGGACGAGGGTTTCTTCCAGCAGGTGGAAGAGGCGCTCTTGGCCTCCGACGTGGGCGTGGAGGTCACGGCGGAGGCGGTGGAGGAACTCCGGCGCCGGGTGCGTGCTGGACTCCGGCGGCCGGAGGAGGTTCGCGCGGCCCTCCGCCAGGTGCTGCGGAGCTTCCTGCCCGAGCCCCAGCCCCTTCAGCTCGAGCCTCCTCCCGCGGTGGTGCTGGTGGTGGGCGTGAACGGGTCCGGGAAGACCACGACCGCGGGCAAGCTGGCCTGCCACCTGAGCGCCCGGGGCAAGCGCGTGGTGCTGGCCGCCGCGGACACCTTCCGGGCTGCGGCCATCGACCAGCTGGAGGTCTGGGCGCGGCGCGCGGGCGCAGAACTGGTGCGCCACCGGGAGGGGGCAGACCCCGCGGCGGTGGTGCACGACGCCGCGCAGGCCACTTTGAGCCGCCACGCGGACGTGCTGGTGGCCGACACCGCGGGCCGCCTCCACACGAAGACAAACCTCATGGACGAGCTCCGGAAGATCCGGCGGGTCCTGGTCCGTCTTCTGCCAGACTGCCCGTGGGAGTCCCTCCTGGTGCTGGACGCCACGACAGGGCAGAACGCCCTGCAGCAGGCCCGGCAGTTCCGGGAAGCCGCGGGCGCCACCGGGGTGGTGTTGAGCAAGCTGGACAGCAGCGCGAAGGGCGGTGTGGTCCTCGCCATCGGGCACCAGCTGGGCCTGCCGGTGAAGCTGGTGGGCACGGGCGAGGGCCCGGACGACCTCGAGGCCTTCGACCCCGAGGCGTTTGTGGACGCCCTCCTGCCGGAGGCGTGAAGCTCCCCCCGCCCTGGAAGTGGCTGGTCCTGCTGTGTGCCGCGGAGGTGGGGACCATGCTCACCTTCTCGGGCTACGCGGCGGCGCTGCCGGTCCTGCAGCGGGAGTGGAACCTGTCCGCGGGACGGGCGGGGGCGGTGTTCGCGGCACAGCAGCTGGGCTACACCCTCGCGGTGCTGGTCCTGTCTACCCTCACGGACGTGTGGGGCGTGCGCCGGATCTACCTCCTGTCGGCCCTGTGGAACGGCCTGGCGAACCTCGCGTTCCCCCTCCTGGCGCGGGACTTCGGCTCCGCCTTCGTGCTGCGGTTGTTGTGCGGCGCCGGCCTGGCTGGGACCTACATGCCGGGGATGCGGCTGGTCGTGGAGCGGTTTGAACCCGGACAGCGGGGCGCCGCCATGGGCCTGTACATCGCCTGCTTCAGCGTCGGCGCGGCCCTCTCCCTGGCCGTGGCGGGAGCGCTTCTGCCGTGGGGTTGGCGCTGGAGTTTCCTGGTGCCTGCGGCGGGCCCCTTCGTCGCCTTCGCGGTGGCGTGGCGCATCGCCCACGACCCGCCCCGGCAGCCCCGTGCCGCGTTGCGGCTGTGGGAGGTCCTGGGCAACCGCACCGCCATGCGGTACGTGGTGGCGTACGCCGCCCACAACTGGGAGCTCTTCGGGATGCGGGCCTGGCTTTCCGCGTTCCTGGCGGCCCTGTGGGCCGGACAGGGCGTCCCCCTCAGTTCCGCTGCGGCGCGCGGGGCGGCCTTCGGTTCGGTGGTGCTGCTGGCGGGCGCGGCCAGCAACGCCCTGGGGGGGTGGGTCTCCGACCGCGTGGGCCGGCGTCCCACGGTGGTAGCGGTGCTGCTGGCTTCCGCCACGGTGTCGTTCACCGTGGGCTGGACCCTTCCCCTGGGGACGGGGGTGGTGCTGCCTCTGGCCTTCCTGTACGGCCTGCTGGTCACCGCGGAGTCCAGCACGCTTTCCGCGGCCGTGGCGGAGGCCGCGGATCCCCGGTGGCTGGGTACCACCATGGCCGTCCAGTCGGGCCTGGGCTTCCTGGTGACCGCCATCTCCCCGGCGGTGTTCGGGTGGCTGCTGGACCGCGCGGGATGGGGCGTGGCGTTTGCGTCGCTGGGCGCGGCCGCCTTCTGCGGGGCCGCGGCGGTGGCACGTCCGCGACTGCCCCGCACCGACACCTGACGGCGCCCGGAGGGCGGACCAGACTTGCGGATCCTCGCGGTGAGCCACTTCGTGCCCAGTTTCGACGCTTGGTTCGACCCGTTTGCCGAGCGGTGGGGCCGCGAACGGGGCGTGCAGGTGGTCGTGGACCACATCTCCACCGCGGAGTTGGTGCCGCGGGCCACCGCGGAGGTGGCAGCGCAGCAGGGCCACGACCTCTACTTTTTCGACACCGCCCCCTCCGCCTTCGAGCCGCACGTGCTGGATCTGCGGGACGTGCACCAGGAGGCGGAGCGGCGCTTCGGACCCATGCTGCCCCTGGTCCGCCGTTCCGTCTACAACCCGAACACCCGCAAGTTCTTCGGCTTCTCGGACCGCTGGATCCTGTTCCCCGGCAACTACCTCCGCAGCGTGTGGAGCGCCGCGGGCATGCCTGGGGGCCCGTCCACCTGGGAGGACCTCCTGCGCGTGGGCAACGAGATCAAGCGCCGGTTCCCGGAAATCCAGATCCCCGTCGGGATTGGGTTCAGCCAGGACCTGGACTCCAACATGGCGGTCCGGGCCCTCTTGTGGTCCTTCGGGGCTTCCGTGCAGGACGCCCAGGAGAACGTGGTGCTGAACAGCGAGCAGACGGTCCGCGCGGTGGAGTTCGGGGTGCGGCTGTTCCGGGAGGTGATGAACCCGGCGGTGTTGAGCTGGAACGCCGCGTCCAACAACCAGGCCCTGAATGCCCGTCAGACCAGCTTCATCATCAACCCGATTTCCGCCTACCGGACCGCGCAGGCAAACCGTCTCCCTGTGGCGGACGACATCTTCTTCACGGGCGCCCTGCGGGGGCCCAGGGGGCGATGGGTTCCGGGACAGGCGGCGGCGTGGGTGATCTGGCGCTTCGCCCGCAGCCCGGACCTGGCCAAGGAGTTCCTCCTGGCGCTGCTGGACAGCTACCGCGATGCGGTGCTGGCCAGCCGGCTGTACAACTTCCCTTCCTACCCCGGCTCCGTGGCGGACGCCAGGGCTCCGGTGGCCGAGAAGCCCGACGCGGGGCGGCGCTGGCTACGCGCGGCGGTCCTGAGGGATCCGTTCGAGTCGAACCCTGCGGACAAGCTACGGGTCCTGGCGGAGGCGGAGACCTGGTCCACCAACGTCGGCTACCCCGGGCCCGCCAACCCCGCGGAGGGCGAGATCCTAGACACCTTCGTCCTGCCGGACATGTTTGCCCGGGCCGCCACGGGCCGCACGACTCCCCGTGAGGCCGTCGAGGAGGCACACCGCCGTTGTGTGGAGATCTTCCGCAAGTGGAGGGCCCAGGGGCTGGTAGGCGGTGGGCGCGACCGCTGACGGGCCGGCCGACGGAGCCGTGAGCGGACGGGCGAGCCGCGGGGCCGTCTGCCGCGGTTGATACCCGGCGCGGGGCGTGGTAGCCTTCTCCTGTAAAGGAAGGAGACTTTACAGGAGATGGCCACGGACCGCCTGCTGGCCGACCGGTTCACCGTCATCCGGCTGTTCGACGCGTACGCGCGGCTGCTGACCCCGCGGCAGCAGCAGCTGGTCGCTCTGTACTTCCACGACGACCTCTCCCTGTCGGAGATCGCGGAACGCCTGGGCGTCACCCGGCAGGCCATCCACGACAGCCTCCGCCGGTCCCTGGCGGAGCTGGTCCGGTACGAGGAGCTGCTGGGGTTGGTGCAGCGGGCGCGGGGCGAGGACCGGCGCCGGCAGCTGTTGCTGCAGGAGCTGGACGCCCTGGAGGGAGAGATCCGCAGGACGGTCAGCGGGAGAGTGGCGCAGCGGCTTCTGGCGAGGGTCCGGGCGCTGCGGGAGCTGCTGTGAGCCCCCGGCAGGCCGCCCACTACTTCAGCCCGGCTCCCCAGGTGTCTTCCCGGCCCCGGGTGGTGGAGCTGGAGTTCGGGGGGCGGCGGTTTCAGTTCCTCACCGACCGCGGGGTGTTCTCCTACCGGGGCGTCGATCGCGGCACGCGCCTGCTGCTCGAGGCCCTGGAGGTGGGTCCCGAGGACGAGGTGCTGGACCTGGGCTGTGGGTACGGGGTGGTGGGGATCGTGGCCGCGAGCCTAGCGGTGCGGGGTCGTGCGGTCCTGGTGGACATCAACCCGCGCGCGGTGCAGCTGGCGCGGGAGAACGCCCGGCGCTGCGGGGTCCTCAACGTGGAGGTGCTACAGGGAGACCTGTACGAGCCGGTGGCGGGCCGCACCTTTGACGTCATCGCTACCAACCCGCCCATCCGGGCCGGCCGGGCGGTGGTGCGGGCCATGGTGGAAGGCGCCCCCGCGCACCTGAAGCCCGGTGGCTCGTTCTACCTGGTGGCCCGGACCGCGCAGGGGGCGAAAACCCTGGGCCGGCTGGTGGCGGAGGTCTTCGGGGAAGCCGAAGAGGTGGAGCGGGGCGGAGGCTATCGGGTGTACCGCGGGACGCGGAGGGTGCACGGTGTTTGAGGCCCTGCAGGACCGGCTCGCGGGCGTGTTCCGCCGTCTGAGCGGGCGGGGGGTGTTGCGGCCTGAGGACGTGGAGGCCGCGGTCCGGGAGGTGCGGCTAGCCCTGTTGGAGGCGGACGTTCACGTGCAGGTGGTGCGGGACTTCATCGCCCGGGTCCGCGAGGCCGCGGTGGGACGGGAGGTGTGGAAGAGCCTGACCCCGGCGCAGCAGGTGGTCCAGGTGGTTTACGAGGAGCTGGTCCGGCTGCTGGGCGGGGAGCACCGGGAGCTGGTGCCCGCTCCCAGACCCCCCACGGTGGTGCTCCTGTGCGGGCTCCACGGCACCGGCAAGACCACCCAGGCGGCGAAGCTGGCCCTGTACCTGCGCAAGCGCGGCCGACGGCCCTTGCTGGTGGCCGCGGACCTGCAGCGCCCCGCGGCGGTCCGCCAGCTCCAGGTGGTGGGCGAGCGGGCGGGCGTCCCCGTGTTCGCCCCAGCCCTCACAGACCCCGCAGAGGTGGCCCGGTCCGCGGTGGACCACGCGCGTTCCGCGGGCTACGACTTCGTCCTGGTGGACACCGCGGGTCGCGTGCACGTGGCCGACGACCTCCTGGAGGAGCTGCGCCGCGTCCGGGACGCTGCGGCGGCCCACTACGTCCTTTTGGTGGTGGACGCCATGACCGGGCAGGAGGCGGTGCGGGTGGCGCAGCGGTTCCACGAGGCGCTCACCATCGACGGGGTGGTCCTGACCAAGCTGGACGGGGACGCCCGGGGTGGGGCCGCGCTGTCGGTGGTGGCCGCGGTGGGGCGGCCGGTGATGTTCGTGGGAACCGGGGAGAAGCTGGAGGCCCTGGAGCCCTTCCACCCGGACCGCATGGCCTCCCGGATCCTTGGTATGGGGGACGTGCTGACCCTGGTGGAGCGCGCCCGGGAGGCGGTGGACGCCCAGCGCGCCGCGGAGCTGGAGCGCAAGCTGCGCCGGGCGGAGTTCACCCTGGAGGACTTCCGGGAGCAGCTCCGGCAGGTGCGGCGCATGGGGCCTCTAGACAGCCTCCTGGAGCTGATCCCGGGAGTCGCGGCTTTGCGGGGCCGGCGGCCGGAGGCGGAGGCGCAGGAGCGGGAGCTCAAGCGTATGGAGGCCATCCTGGACTCCATGACCCCTCAGGAGCGCCGGGACCCGGCCATCCTGAACGCCAGCCGCAAGCGGCGGATCGCCCGCGGCAGCGGGACCACGGTGCAGGACGTGAACCGTCTCCTCAAGCAGTTCGAGGAGGCCAAGCGGATGATGCGGGAGCTGGAGCGCATGGGACGCCGGGGCAAGCGTCCCCTGTGGCCGCCGGTTTGAACACCACGCACGGAGGAGGGAGACGATGGCGGTGAAGATCCGACTGATGCGCATGGGGCAGAAGCACCAGCCCGTGTACCGGGTGGTGGTGGCGGACTCCCGGGCCCCGCGGGACGGGCGGTCCATCGAGATCCTGGGGCACTACAACCCGCGCACGGAGCCGTCCACCATCCACATCGACGCGGAGCGGGCCATCGCGTGGCTGGAGCGGGGCGCGCGGCCGTCGGACAGCGCGCGGGTGCTGCTGCAGAAGACGGGGATCCTGCAGGAGTGGCAGCGGCGCCGGGCCAGCCGCCGGCCGCAGGAGTAGGCCATGCGGGAGCTGGTGGAGTACGTCCTGCGGGGGATCGTGGCGCGGCCCGAACTGGTCCAGGTGGAGGAGGCGCAGGACGACCGGGGCACGGTGCTGCGGGTGCGGGTAGCGCCGGAGGACGTGGGCAAGGTCATCGGCCGGGGCGGACGCATGGCGCGGGCCCTGCGGACCCTGGTGCGGGCCGCGGGGGTGCGGGGCGGCCGGGTGGTGCTGCTGGAGATTGAGGACGGGCGACCCAGGCCGGAAGCCCGGTAGGAGGAGGCGATGACGAAGATCACCCTGCTGCGTCCGGTAGTGGTCAAGGCCATCGTGACGGAGACCTTCAAGGAGCTGTACGTGCGGGAGCTGGAGGAGGCCCTGCGCCGGGTGGAGGACCTGCTGGGGCAGGTGGAGACGCAGATCCGCCGCATGGAGCTGGAGCGCCAGGTCACCCCGCACACCCGGGCCGTGCGTCAGCAGCTCGAGCTGGAACGGCAGCGGCACGAGGCCCTCCGGGCGGAGCTGCAGGAACGGCTGCGGGAGGCCCGGACCCTGGAGCTCAATACGGAGTTCCCGCAGCTCACCGTGGACGCCCAGGTGGAGGTCCACGTGGGCGACAACCTGTTCCACAAGCTCGGGCGTACGGAGATCGTCGTCAAGGACGGCATCGTGATGGAGATCCGGGGGGGATGAGGGCCGCGCAGGACCGGTTGCGGGTGGCGTGGGTCGGGCGGCCGCACGGCCTCCGGGGCGAGGTCCGCCTCGTCCCCGACACCGACTTCCCCGAGCGGCTGCTGGGCCTGCGGACCGTTTGGCTGGTGGCGCCGTGGGGCACGGAGGAGCGCCGGGTGGAGTCGGTGCGCCGTGCCGCGGGCGCCTTCCTCCTGAAGCTGGAGGGGGTGGACGACCGGATCGCCGCGGAGCGGCTGCGGGGCGCGGAGGTGTGCGTGCGCCGCGAGGAGGCGGCCCCTCTTCCGGAGGGCACGTACTACGTGGCGGACCTGGTCGGCTGTCAGGTGGTCACGGAGGACGGGCAGACCCTGGGGACGCTAGAGGAGATCCTGCGTGGGCCCGCCCACGACGTGTACGTGGTCCGGGGCGCGCGGCGCGAGGTCCTGCTGCCTGCGGTGCGGGAGGTGGTCCGGGAGGTCCGCGCCGACCAGCGCCGCATCACCGTGCGCCTGCTGCCGGGTCTGGTGGAGGCGTAGGTGCCGGACCGGCCGAAGCTGCGGGTGGACGTCGTGACCATCTTCCCGGAGGCCTTCGCGCCCCTGCAGCTGAGCGTGCTGGGGCGGGCCCAGCGGGCCGGACTGCTGCTGGTCCGGGTGTGGAACCTGAGGGACTTCACCACCGACCGGCACCGCACCACCGACGACTACCCGTACGGGGGAGGGCCCGGGATGGTGATGAAGGCGGAACCCTTCTTCGCCGCGGCCCGGGCCATCGCCCAGGAGGCCGGAGGCCTCGGCCGCGTGATCCTCACCTCCCCGCAGGGCCGCCCCTTCACCCAGCGCCTGGCGTACGAGCTGAGCCGCGCGGGCCACCTGGTGATCCTGTGCGGGCACTACGAGGGCGTGGACGAACGGGTGGCGGTGGGGCTCAGGGCGGAGGAGATCTCCATCGGCGACTACGTGCTCACAGGTGGGGAGCTGGCAGCCATGGTCATCGTGGACGCCACCGCGCGCCTGGTGCCCGGGGTGGTGGGCGACGAGGCGTCGGTGCGGGAGGACTCCTTCACCCGGGGCCTCCTGGACTACCCGCACTACACCCGGCCCGCGGAGGTGGAGGGGCTGCGGGTCCCGGAGGTGCTCCTGTCGGGCAACCACCAGGCCATCGCCCGGTGGCGGCGCAAGGAGGCGATCCGCCGCACCCTGCGGCGGCGGCCCGACCTGCTGCAGGCCGCACAGCTGGACGAAGAGGACCGCGCCCTCCTGGAGGAGGTCCTGCGGGAGGAACGGGAGGGCGGCGGGGGTGGTGTATAATTCGTGTTTGTGGTCCGCCGTCCGGGCCCCGGGACGTGCGGTACGGCGGCGCGCGGGCAGCGGAGACGAGGTCGGTGAGGGGACGCCATCATGGACAAGATCGCGCTGGTAGAGCAGGAGCAGCTCAAGCGGGACCTGCCGGAGTTCGGGCCGGGGGATACCGTGCGGGTGCACTTCAAGGTGGTGGAGGGCGGCAGGGAGCGGGTGCAGGCGTTTGAGGGCGTGGTGGTGGCGCGGCGAGGCGGCGGGCTGCGGGAGACGGTGACGGTGCGGCGGATCTCGCACGGCGTGGGGGTGGAGCGGATCTTCCCCCTGCACTCCCCGCGGCTGGAACGCATCGAGGTGGTCCGCCGGGGCCAGGTGCGGCGCGCCAAACTGTACTACCTGCGGGAGAAGGTCGGGAAGGAAACCCGCATCAAGGAGCGTCGGTAGCGGCACCGTAGCAGCCCCGGGTGGGTCTGCGAGAACCGTGATCGTTGGGAGTGGAAGGCCGGGGCTTTCGACCGCCACAGGGGGCGGTGGACGGGACGGCCGCGCCGCTGTGGCGTTGGGGAAGAGATGAGAGGCACCGCGTTCCCGATGTCTCTGTCGGAGCCCAGCATCCCCGTGGTCATCCTGGCGGTGGCGGCGGGGCTGCTGGCCGCCCGCACCGTGATCCGCCGGGCGTACCTGTTCTCCCCCGCGGTGCGTCGCATGGTCCTGGAGACCGTGGACGCGGCGCTGTTCGCGGTGGTCCTGGCCTTTGTCATCATCACCTTCGTGGTCCAGGCCTTCTACATCCCCTCGGGCTCCATGGAGCCCACCCTGCGGGTGGGTGACCGAATCCTGGTGGCGAAGTTCTACTACCGCCTGGCGCCCATCCAGCGGGGCGACGTGATCGTATTCCGCTACCCCCTGAACCCCGGCAAGGACTTCGTGAAGCGCGTGGTGGGGCTCCCCGGGGATACGGTGCAGCTCCGGTCCGGGGTCGTGGTGGTGAACGGGAAGGCACGCCCGGACCTCACCCCCAGCCAGGGGGACAGCAGCTGTCCGCAGAACTACGGGCCGAAGAAAGTGGACGCGGGGCACCTGTTCGTGATGGGGGACAACCGGTGCAACAGCGAGGACAGCCGCTTCTTCGGGCTCGTGCCGGTGCGCAACGTGGTGGGCAAGGCGGTCGTGGTGTACTGGCCTCCACACCGGGTCGGCCTGGTGCACTGACCTCCCTGTACAGCGTGGAGCGCGGCCTCCGGCGGGCCGGCTACCGCTACGTGGCCGGCGTGGACGAGGCGGGAAGAGGGCCCCTGGCGGGCCCCGTGGTGGCCGCAGCGGTGGTCCTGGACGCGCGCTCGCGGATCCCCGGGCTGCAGGACAGCAAGCGTCTTTCGCCCCGCCAAAGGGAGGAGGTGGCGGAGGCGATCCGCCGCAGGGCGGTGAGCTGGGCCGTGGCGCAGGCCACCGTGGAGGAGGTGGACCGGCTGAACGTCCTGCACGCCTCGCGCCTGGCCATGCGGCGCGCGGTGGAGCAGCTCTCCGTCCGGCCTTCCGTGGTCCTGGTGGACGGGGGATGGGGACTCGTCACGGACCTCCCGCAGCGGGTGGTGGTGGGCGGAGACGGTACGGTGGCCTGCATCGCGGCCGCCTCCGTCCTGGCCAAGGTGGAGCGGGACCGCATCATGGTGGAGCTGGACCGCGCCTACCCGGGTTACGGCTTCGCGCAGCACAAGGGCTACGCGTGCCCCGCGCACCTGGAGGCGTTGCGGCGCCTGGGCCCGAGCCCGGTCCACCGACGCTCCTTCGCCCCCGTGCGGACCCTCGGGCTGGACCTGTGGCCGGACTCCCAGAACCCGTAGACACTCCGCCACTTAGGGGGCCCGGGTGCCGCGAAAACCCGGTCTTGCTGCGTTCCCTCTTACGGGATGCTCCGGTGGCTGGGGATTCTGCGGCGGTGGCCGGACCGGTCGGACCCTGACCAGGAGGTGACCGACCCCCGGCGGTCCGCGGGCCTCCAGGCCGAGGAAGCGGCGGCCCGAGCCCTGGAGCGGCTGGGCTACCGGGTCCGGGCCCGAAACGTGCGCTTCCGGTTCGGCGAGCTGGACCTGGTGTGCGAGCACCGCGGGGCTGTGGTGTTTGTGGAGGTGAAGGCCCGCGCGGGGCCGGAACACGGCCACCCCCTTGAGGCCATCACCGCGCACAAGCAGCGCCAGCTGGTGCGGCTGGCCGAGGCTTACCTGCAGGCCCTTGGACAGCGCCCACTCCCGCCGTGCCGGTTCGACGCGGTGGCGGTGGACCTGAGTCCGGACGGGCGGCCGGTCCGTGTGGAGGTGGTCCCGGACGCGTTCCGGCCAGACCTCGAGCCCGGGCGGCGCAGGCGGTTTATCCCTGGCCGCTCAGGGCCGCGCCGGTGAAGCTCGCCAGCTCCGCGAACAGGCTGTCCGCGTGGGCTTCGCGCTGCTCGTGGGGCAGTTCCAGGTGGGCCCGTATGCGCTCCCGCAGGGCCTCCGCCCGACGCGGGTCCGCACGGGCCAGCTCGTCCAGGAGGGCTTCGTGCGCGCCCTTCTGGACCATTACCTCCAGCCCGTCCAGCACCTGGCGGTGTGGAGTGCCCTCCCAGATGGGGAGGATCAGCGCCTCCCTGATCAGCCGTTCCACCCCGTGCTCGGACAGCACGCCCGCGCCCCCGTGCACGTCCACACACCACCGGGCCGACTGGACGGCCACCTCCGCGGTCCAGAACTTCGCCAGGTGGGTGACCAGGCGGAAGGTGTGGTAGCGGGCCGGGTACGGCGGTACTTCCTGCCAGACCTGCTCCAGCAGCCGGACCGCGAACCACGCGAGGGCGAACGCCGCCCGTACCCGCTCCAGGTTCGCCTGGAACTGGGTGCGCAGCAGCGGGTGCTCAAGCACGGGCCGGCCGAAGGCCACCCGGCGGCGTCCGAACTCCACCGCCTCCGCCAGAGCCCTTTGCGCCAGGGCCGCGCTGCCCACCGCGTTGGCCACCCGGGAGACGTTGAGGACCTCCAGCACGTGGTACACGCCGTCCTCCGGGCGGCCCAGGAGGTAAGCCTCGCTGTCCAGCAGCTCCACCTCTCCGGTCGGTACCGACCGAGTGCCCACCTTGTCCTTGAGCCGCCGTACCCGGTAGTTGAGCCGGCCGTCTGAACTCCAGCGGGGCACCAGGAAGAGGTTCAGCCCCCGGACCGTTCTCGGCGCGCCCGGCCGCCGCGCCGCCACCAGGGCCAGCTCCGCGCCCACGTTGCTGGCGAAGAACTTCTCCCCCTGCAACCGCCACCGCTCCCCCTCGGGGCGGGCGGTGGTCTGCACGGCAGTCCCCAGGTCCGAACCTCCCGCGGACTCCGTCATCCACGTGGCGCCCTGCCACACGCCGTCGTCCCTGCGCAGCAGGAGCGGCAGGAAACGTTCCCGCACCGCGGGTTCGGCGTACTTGTGCACGGCCAGGGCCGTAGCCAGGGACACGGTGTACGGGCAGTAGGCCCCGGGGTCGAAGAAGCTGGTGACGTACCCGATCCGGAAGGTGGCCTCGAGTCCCTCCCCTTCCAGTGCGTGCCACACCGCGCCCGCGCGGTAGCCCCGTAACAGCATGGCGCGGTGTTCCGGCGGGTACAGGACCTCGTCCGTGCGCTCCCCGAGCCGGTCGAACATCCGCAGCCACGGAGTCCCCATGCGGTCAACGGCTTCGGAGACCGCGCGCCCGCTAGACGCCCACCACCCCTCGAGCTCCACCAGCTCGTCCGGCACCGACACCCCGTGGGCTGCGAGCCAGCGGGTGGGTGAGTGAAGGGCCTCCGGATCCACAGCCCCCTCCCGGGAGTTCTGCCAACATGGTACGCCCGCGCGGTCCACGCGGGCCGTTTGACACAGGCGGCGCCGGCCAGTATGGTGGCCTCGAGGCGAGGAAGAGGACGCGCCGCACCGTCCGGCCGGCTGCAGAGAGGGAGGCGCGCTGGGAACTCCTGTGGGCGGCGGTGGCGGTACCCCCTCGGAGCCGCGGGCTGAATTCGCAGTAGGCCCGCCGGGTGCGCCCGAAAACGCGCGGAGAGGGCCCGCCGGGTGGCGGGAACCTGGGTGGAACCGCGGGTGCGCCCCGTCCCAGGACGGGGCGCACCGAGTTTTTTGGAGGTGGTGCCGGTGGAGGGGTCGCAGACGGTTCGGGTCCGGTTCCCGGACGGCTCGCAGGTGGAGGTCCCCGCGGGGACGCCCCTGGCGGAGGTGGCACGCCTGCGGGGCGAGGAGGGGGTCCTGGCCGCCGTGGTGGACGGACAGGCCCGGGACCTCAGCGCGCGGGTGGAGGGCGACGCGGAGGTGCGGTTTTTGCGGTTCGAGGACCCCGAGGGCCGCCAGATCTACTGGCACTCCTCCGCCCACCTGCTGGCGCAGGCGGTGAAGGAGCTGTTCCCGCAGGCCAAGCTGGCCATCGGCCCCCCCATCGAGGACGGGTTCTACTACGACATCGACGTGGGCCGGCCTCTGGAACCGGAGGACCTGCAGCGCATCGAGGACCGGATGCGGGAGCTGGCGGCGCGGGACCAGGTCATCGAACGGGTCGAACTCCCCCGCGCGGAAGCGGTGCGCCTGTACCAGGAGATGGGGGAGCGGTACAAGCTGGAGCTGCTGGAGGGGATCCCGGACGAACGTGTCTCCTTCTACCGGCAGGACGGCTTTCTGGACATGTGCCGGGGTCCCCACATCCCGCGCACGGGGCTGATCCGGGCCATCAAGGTCTTAGGCTGCAGCGGGGCGTACTGGCGGGGCGACGAGCGGCGGGAGATGCTGCAGCGGGTGTACGGGATCACCTTCCCGGAGCCCGCGCAGCTGGAGGCCTACCTGCACCGGCTGGAGGAGGCGAAGCGGCGCGACCACCGACGGCTGGGACGCGAGCTGGAGCTGTTCAGCATCGAGGACAGCATCGGCCCCGGCCTCGTGCTCTGGCACCCGCGGGGCGCGGTGGTCCGCCGGTGCATCGAGGAGTTCCTGCGGGCGGAGCTGGACCGCCGCGGCTACCAGTGGGTGTACACGCCCCACGTGGCCCGGGAGGAGCTGTGGGAGCGCAGCGGACACCTCAGCTGGTACCGGGACAACATGTTCAGCGGCATCGAGGTGGAGGGGCAGCGCTACCTGGTGAAGCCCATGAACTGTCCCTTCCACGTGGCCATCTACGCCAGCCGCACCCGCAGCTACCGGGAGCTCCCCGTGCGGCTGGCGGAGTTCGGGACCGTGTACCGGTACGAGCGGTCCGGGGTCCTGCACGGGCTGCTGCGGGTGCGGATGATCACCCAGGACGACGCGCACATCTTCTGCCGGCCGGACCAGATCGAGGAGGAGATCCTCAGCCTGCTGGACCTGGCGTTCTCCGTCCACCGCGCCTTCGGCTTCGAGACGTACGAGGTGATGCTGTCCGTACGGGACCCTGCGCAGGCGGGAAGGTACGCGGGGGCTCCGGAGGTGTGGGAGCGGGCGGAGGCGGCCCTGGAGGCGGCCCTGCGCCGCCACGGGGCGCCCTACACCCGCGCGCCGGGCGAGGCGAACTTCTACGGTCCGAAGATCGACGTGTACTTCCACGACGCCCTGGGCCGGAAGTGGCAGCTCACCACGGTGCAGCTGGACTTCGTGCTCCCCGAGCGCTTCGACCTGACCTACGTGGGCGAGGACAACCGCCCGCACCGGCCCGTCATGATCCACCGGGCGCTGCTGGGCTCCCTGGAACGGTTCCTGGGCATCCTCATCGAGCACCACGCGGGCGCGTTCCCCCTGTGGCTGGCCCCCGAACAGGTCCGGGTCCTCCCCGTGGCGGACCGCCATGGCGACTACGCCCAGCAGGTACGGGACCGGCTGCGGGAGGCGGGCCTGCGGGCGGAGGTGGACCTCCGGAGCGAGAAGGTGGCTAAGAAGATCCGCGACGCGCAGGTGAACAAGGTCCCCTACATGCTGGTGGTGGGCGACCGCGAGGAGCAGGCCGGGGCTGTGGCGGTCCGCCACCGCAGCCGCGGGGAGCTGGGCACCTTTCCCCTGGAGGAGTTCGTGGTCCGCGTCCTGGACGAGGTCCGCCAGCGGCGGTAGACGGGCCCGCGACCTCGTCAAAAAACCCGGCTGGGCGCGTTCACTCTTCGGGAGTTCGGTCCGGGGGTGGACGTGCGCAGGCCGCTAGTGTGGGTTTCCGTAGCCTTCGTCGCGGGCGCCGCGGCGGGAGTGCACGGTCTGGTTCCCGTTCAGGCTGCCCTGGGGGTTTCTGCGGCGCTTGTGCCCGTGTGCGTGTGGGCCGCAGGCCGGGCCCGATCCGCGACCGCAGTCCTGATGGTCTGTGCTGCGGCTGCGGGTGCCGCTGCAGGCGCGCGGGCCCGTACGCCCCCGGGGCCGGACCAGCTAGCGGGCCGAGCCGGCCAGGTGGTGGAAGTGGAAGGACTGGCCGTCACCGCCGGCAGGCGGTTCGTCCTCCAGGCTACGCACGTGCTGCGGCCCGCAGGCGTGCGGCCCAGCCGAGTGCAGGTACGCGGCCACAGGCCGGTCTCCGCCGGAGACGTGGTGCGGGTCCGTGGAAGGCTGCTACCGCTTCCCGTGCCCACAAACCCAGGGCAACCCGACCCCGCGCGCTGGCTTTACCGCCAGGACGCCCGGGCTGTGTTGGTGGCGGAGCAGGTGGAGGTGGTAGAGCGCGGCCATGGCCCCCCGTGGCTGCGCTGGCCCTCGTGGGCTCGCGAGGCGCTGCGCCGGGTCTACCAGAGGGCCCTGGGCCCTCCTCTGGACGCGGTGCTGGCGGGGGTCGTGCTGGGGATCCCCGTGCCGGACCGCGACCTGCAGGAGGTGTTCCGGGCAAGCGGGCTGGTGCACCTGCTGGTGGCCTCGGGCGCGCAGCTGTCCACCGTGGCCGCCGCGGCCTACCTGGCCCTGCGCCGGTTCCGCCGGCCGGTACGGGTCGTCGGAGCCCTGGCGGCGGTGCTGGTGTTCGCGTGGGTAGCCGGGTGGGAGCCCTCCATGGCGCGGGCAGCGCTGATGGCCGGAGTGGGGGTGGCCGCGGGACTGCTCAAGCGGGAGGTGGATCCCTACACGCTGCTGGCGTTCACGGCCGCAGCGCTGGTAGCCGTACGGCCGCTGTGGCTGGTGGACGTCGGCTTCCAGCTCTCCTTCGCGGCCACCGCGGGGCTTGTGCTGCTGGCCCGGCCCCTGGAGGGGGCCTTCGGGAACGGACCGCAGCTGGTACGGGAGGGCGTGGCGGCGGCCGTCTCTTGCCAGCTGTTCGTGGCCCCCCTGGTGGTGTGGCACTTCGGCCAGTTGCAGCCGTGGGCGGTGGTGGCCAACGTGCTGGCCGTACCCGCGTCCGCGTTCGTGGTGCCCGCGGGCCTTGTGGGCGGCCTGCTGGGGCTTGCTTGGCTTCCGGCCGCGCTGCCGGTGTTGTGGCTGGCGGGGGCCGGGTGTGCGTACCTGGTCTGGGTAGCCCGCACGGTTTCCTCGTTGCCCGCTGCCACCGCGCACGCCACAGACCCGACAGCAGGCGCGCTGGTACTGGCGTGGTGTGCCCTGCTGGCGGTGGCCGCGTGGCGGGGGTGGGTGCGAACCGGGAGGGCGGTGGTGGCCGCGGTCCTGGCGGTCGCCGCGTCGGTGTGGGTCCGGGCTCTCCCGCCGCCACCCCTTGCCGAAGTCGTGTTCCTGGATGTCGGTCAGGGCGACGCGGTCGTGATCCGCACCCCGCACGGGCACCGGGTGGTGGTGGACGGCGGGCCCGAGGCAGAGCCGATCACCAGCTTCCTGGCGAGAAGCGGTGGCCGGGTGGACGTAGCGGTGCTGAGCCACCCGCACGCGGACCACGTGGCCGGCCTCGCACACACCCTGCGGCGGTTTGGGGCCGGCGTGGTGCTGGACGGTGGCTACCCGCACCCTTCTCCCGTCTACGCGGCGTTCCTGCAGACGGTGCGCGATCGGCGGATCCCGTACCACCTGGCACGGCGGGGTGTGCGGGTGAGTCTGGGTGAAGTGGACCTGCACGTGCTGTGGCCGGCGCAGACCCTCTGGCAGGGGCCGTCCGCGGCGAACGAGAACTCGGTGGTGGTGTCGCTGCGCTACCGGCAGGTCCGGTTCCTCTTTCCGGGGGATGTGGAGGCAGGCGCGGAGGGCGCGCTGGTGGCCTCGGGGGAAGACCTGCGGGCGGAGGTGCTGAAAGTCCCGCATCAGGGCAGCCGCACGAGCAGCACCGACCCCTTCCTGAGGGCGGTCTCCCCTAAGGTGGCGGTGCTGTCCGTGGGCCGCTGGAATCCGTACGGGCACCCGCACCGCGAGGTGCTGGCGCGTTACGGCCGGCTCGGGATCCCCGTGTACCGCACGGACCGCGACGGCGCGGTGACCATTCGCACGGACGGGAGGGCGCTGTGGGTGCAGACGACCAGACCGTGGTGCTGTACGGCGTGGTGGACCGCGTGGAGGACGAGGTAGCCGTGCTCGTCCTGGAAGGCGGTCAGGCAGCCTTCCTGCCCCGCTCGGCCCTGCCGCGGAGCGCCCGGGAGGGAAGCGGTGTGCGGATCCAGGTGCGCCTGGCACCCAACCCGTGGCGGGCGCGGGTGCGGGACGCGTTGGACGGGCTGGAAGAGGAAGGTCGATGAGCCGCGAACGTGCTCCGCGAAGGCAGGTCTACGTGGTGGTGGGTGAGGAGGCGTGGCTGCGCCGCAGGGCGGTAGCACGCCTGGTGAGTGCCTACTTGACCCCCGCGGAACAGGAGCTGAACCTCGACCAGCTGGACGCCGCGGAAGTGGACGTTGCGGAGATCCTCACGCGGGCGGACACCCTGCCTTTCCTCGGGGGCACTCGGGTGGTGGTGGTGCGGCAGGCGGACCGCCTGCCCGCGCCCGCCCAGGAGCGGCTGGCGGCGTACCTGGAAGCAAATCCCCCGGCGTGCGTGCTGGTGCTGGAAGCGGCTTCCCTGGACCGGCGCCGCCGGCTCTGGGGGGTGCTCCAGCGGGTGGCGGAGGTGGTGGAGGCCAACCCGCTGGAGGCCCGGGACGCCGTCGCGTGGGTGACCTCCCGGGTGCGAGAGTTGGGCAAGCGCATCACGGGGGAGGCGGCCCGGGCGCTGGTGGCCGCGGTGGGCACCGACCTGCATGCCCTGTCGGGAGAGGTGGAAAAGCTGGTGGCGTACGCCGGGGAGCGCGCCACCCTTCAGCTGTCCGACGTGGAGGCGGTGGCCTCGCACGGCGCGGAGGTGTCCGTGTTCGCCCTCACGGACGCGGTGGCGGCGGGGGACGCGGGGACCGCGTTGCGGGTGCTGCAGAGGTTGCTGGAGCGGGAAAACCCGGTGGGACTTGTGGCGCTCCTGGCCTCCCACTTCCGGGCCCTGCTGTACACGCAGGCGCTGGTCGCGCAGAGGGCCACTTCCGGGCAGGTGCGGCAGGCCCTCGGCAGCCGTGCGTGGCTCTTTGGGCGGTATCGGGAGCAGGTACGGCGGTTAGGGAGCGGGCGGCTGGCGGAGCTGTACCAGCACATCGAGCGGACGGACCTGCAGTTGAAGACGTCCGCGGGCGCCGCGGACGTGCTGGTCCAGCAGCTGGTGGTGCGGCTGTGTGGGCCGGCCGGGGCCCGCGCCTAGCCGGGCTGCAGAACGGCCCGCATCAGCCGGCTCTTCTTGCGGGCTGCGGTGTTGCGGTGCAGGATCCCCTTGGCCGCGGCCTTGTCGATAGCCTTCACCGCGGCTCGCAGGGCTTCCAGATCCCGGGTGCTCCGGGCCTTCTTGACGAGCGTCTTCACCTTGGACTTCACCGCACGGTTGCGCAGGGTCCGCCTGACCGTCTGCCGCAACCGCTTGAGCGCCGAACGACTCCGCTTCGCCACGCCGTGCGACCTCCTCTCACCGACGGTCCCGGCGCATTGTACCATATCGGCAGCCGACCGCAGCCGGAGGTGGCCCATCCGCCTGCAAGCCACGCCAGAAGCCCACACCGGGGCCCCTAGGCAGATCGCGAAGGCGGCGGGCATCATGGCCGCCGCGGCGGTCGCGAGCCGCCTGCTGGGGGTGGTGCGCGAAGCTACCGTGGCGGCCCTGTTCGGCGCCGGCGACGCCAAGGCCGCCTACGTGGTGGCCTACTCGGTGCCGTTCTTCGTGCAGCGGCTGCTGATGGGCGGCACCCTGAGCATCGTGTTCATCCCCACCATCACCCGGTACCTCACCCGCGGGGACCCCGCGGAGACCGACCGCGTGGTCAACAACCTGCTGACCTTCGTCCTGCTGGTGGGGCTGGCGATGGTGGCGGCGGGCCAGGCGGTGGCGCCCTGGGTGATCCCGGTGGCGGCGCCGGGGTTCGCGGCGGCGCCGCGGCTCCTGGAGCTGGCCACGGAACTCACCCGGATCCTGTTCGTGGCGATGTTCTTCCTCGGCGTCTCCCTGTTCCTCACCGGATACCTGCAGTCCCACCAGCAGTTCACCGTACCGGCTCTAGCGCCCCTGCTGTTCAACCTGGTGATCATCGGGGCCTCTGTGGTCCTGGCACCCCTGTGGGACATCCGCGGGCTCGCGGTGGCGTGGGTACTGGGCACCGCGGCGCAGTGCCTGGTGCAGGTCCCCGCGGCGCTGCGCGCCGGCCTCCGCTACCGGCCCCGGCTGGAACTCCGGCACCCGGCCCTGCGGGAGGTGGTGCGCTTGGCCCTGCCGGCCATGATGGGCCTGGCGGTGGTGGAGGTCAACAGCTACGTGGACCGCGTGTTCGCCTCGTACCTCCCGGGCGGCACGGTGAACGCGGTGGCGGTGCTGGACTACGCGTACGAGGTGGTCCAGGCCCCCGTGGGGTTCTTCGCCATCTCCATCGCCACCGCCATCTTCCCCCACCTGTCGCGCCACGCCGGCACTGGGGACCTGGAATCCCTACGTCGGACCGCGTCGTTGGGGCTGCGGGCGGCAGTGTTCGCCACCGCGCCCGTGCTGGCCCTGTACGTGTCGGTGCCCGACCTGCTGGTACGGGTCCTCTTTGAACGGTACGCCTTCGGCCCGGAGGCCACGGACGCGGTGGCGGGGGCGGTGGCCGCCTACGGGGTCGGGCTCGTGTCGGTGGCGTGCTACACCGTGGTCACCCGGGTCTTCTACGCCCTGCACGACATGGCGACGCCCGTGCGGGTGGGTGCGGCCATGATCGTCCTGAACGCGGTGCTGGACTGGCTGTTCATGAGGTGGTGGGGCCACATGGGGATCGCCTTGGCCACCAGCGCAGTCTCCACCGTCAACGTGGCGACGCTGCTGTGGCTGGCCCGGCGGCGGCTGGGCTCGCTGGAGGGCCGCCGGGTGGGGCGCAGCGTGGCACGGGCGATGGCCGCCGCGGCACTGTGCGGCCTAGCCGCCTGGGCCGCGGCACAGGGAGCGGGAGGGTGGGTGGATCCCCAGCGCCTTCGGGGCCAACTGGTGCAGCTGGCCTTCGCCCTGGCTGCCGGCGGTGCCGCGTACCTAGTGGCCAGCGCCCTGACCCGCATCGAGGAGCTGCGGGTGGTCGTGGGCCTGTTCCGTCGGGGCGCCGCGTCGTCCCGCGCTTGACCGGCCAACAGCGCGGATGCTACCGTGGGCGCGGGAGTTAGCACTCTGGGCGCCTGAGTGCTAGGCGGAGGGGCTCGAGGAGCGAGAGCCGTCGGTGTGGTTTTGGCCATGCTGGCGCGGGAGCTGGACGCGCGTAAGCAGCAGATCCTGTGGGCGGTGATCCAGGAGTACGTGGCCCGGGCGGAGCCCGTGGCCTCGGAAGCCCTGTGCCAGCGTTACGGGCTCGGCGTGAGTGCGGCCACCATCCGCAACGGAATGCACGCCCTCACGGAGATGGGCTACCTGTACCAGCCGCACACCTCCGCGGGACGGGTGCCCACGGACCGCGCCTACCGCCTGTACGTGGACTGGCTGATGGCCGGTCACCCGGCCGCAGGCGTGGAGCAGCGGCTGAGCGCGGCAGAACGCGAGCGCATCCGTCGCCGGATGCAGTCCAAGGACCACCCGGAGGACGCCCTGGCCGAGGCGGTCCAGACCCTGGCCTCCCTCACGGACTACCCGTCGGTGGCCAGCACCCCGGACGGGCCTCGACGTCTCCAGCGCCTGCACCTCGTTCCTCTGTCGGACCAGCGGGCGCTTTTGTTGGTCGTCGCGGAAGGGGCGGTGGAGCAGCGCGTGGTCCGGCTGCAGCGGCCGGCCACGGAGGACGACCTCCGTCAGGTCTCCCAGCTGCTCACCCGGGCCCTGGCAGGTCTGTCCGTGTCGGAGATCACGGACGGGGTGGCGGAACGGATCGCCGCGGCCGTGCCCGACCAGGCGGACCTGGTGAAGGCGGTCGTAGCGCAGCTGCGCCGCTACGGGGGCCTGCGGACCGGCGTGCGGTTCTTCGTGGAGGGCGTGTCCAACATCCTCAAGCAGCCGGAGTTCCAGGACGTGCGCCGCGCGCGGCCGGTGCTGGCTGCCCTGGACCGGGAGGAGGTGCTCCGGGACGTCCTCCTTCCGGCCCCCACGGACGTCCACGTCCGGATCGGGCGGGAGAACCCGGTGGGCGAGATGTGGAGTTGCAGCGTGGTGGCTGCCGCCTACCGCGTCCGGGGCCGTACCGTCGGCGTGGTGGGCGTGGTGGGGCCCACCCGCATGCCCTACGCGCGGACCATCGCCCTGGTCCGCTACCTGGCCCAGGCCCTCTCCCACAGCCTCAGTTACGCGGTGTAGGGGCCGGAGGGCCCAGGCACCGGCCGACGTTTCCGTTATTGGGGTACCCTACTTAGATGGCGCGTGCGTGGGGCGGGCCAGGGGAGGTCGGCTGCAGGCCCCGCCGCCAGGGGGTGACCGCAGGCGATGCCGCGCGACTACTACGAGGTCCTGAACGTTCCGCGGGACGCCTCGCTGGAGGAGATCAAGGCGGCTTACCGCCGCCTGGCCCGCGAGTACCACCCTGACGTGCGCAAGGACGACCCGCAGGCGGAGGAACGTTTCAAGGAGATCAACGAGGCCTACCAGGTTCTGTCAGACCCTCAGAAACGCGCGGAGTACGACCGCCTGGGCCGCAGGGGCACGCCCGCGCCTGGCCCGTTTGACTTCCGCAGCCCCTTCGAGGAGCTGTTCGAGGCCTTCTTCGGGGGGGCCGCGCCGCGTCAGGAGCGCGGGCCTCAGCGCGGTGCCGACCTCCGGTACGACCTGGAGGTGACCCTGGAGGAGGCCGCACGGGGGGCGGAGCGGTCGGTGGAGGTCACGCGGCTGGAGACGTGCCCGTCGTGTTTCGGAACCGGCGCGGAGCGAGGCGGCGGGCTGCGGGAATGCCCGTCCTGCGCCGGGTCGGGGCAGGTGCGGTACTCCCGGAGGACCGCGTTCGGCCACTTCACCCAGATCACCACGTGCCCCCGCTGCGGCGGCGAGGGCACGATCCTGGTGAACCCGTGCGCCCGGTGCGGAGGTGCCGGGCGCGTGGAGGCGCAGCGCACGGTGACCGTGCGGGTGCCACCGGGCGCGGAAGACGGCACCACGCTGCGCGTTCCGGAGGAGGGCGAGGCGGGTGTGCACGGCGGGCCCCGGGGAGACCTGTACGTGGTGCTGCACCTGAGCCGGCACCCGGTCTTCCACCGGAAGGGACGCGACCTCTACGCGGATCTGACCGTCTCCATGGTCCAGGCGGCCCTGGGCGACGAGGTGGAGGTCCCCACCCTGGACGGTCCGGAGCGGGTCACCCTGCCCGCAGGCGTGCAGCCCGGAGAGGTGCTGACCCTGAAGGGCCGCGGCATGCCTGACCTGCAGGGGCGCCGGGGCGACCTGCACTTCCGGGTGCGGGTGGAGATCCCCCGACAGCTCACCGGGGAGCAGCGCCGGCTGCTGCTGGAACTGGCCAGGACCATGGGCCTGGACGTCAAGCCCCAGCGCCGCAAGTTCTCCGACCGCGTGAAGGACCTGCTGTCGTGAGGCCGGGCAAGGCCAGTTCGTCCTGGCTAGAGGTGTCCGTGGTGACCTCGCCCGAGGCCGCGGAGGTGGCAGCGGCACTGCTGGTCGAGCTGGTACCGGGGTGGGCGGAGGAGCGGGGGGACGGCGGGGTGAGGCTGGTGGCGTGGCTTCCGGATGACCCGGTGTCCCGCCGGTGCGTGGAGGCCCTACTTGGGCGCATCCGGCAGGTGGCGGTGTGGGGGCTGGATCCGGGCGCCTGCCAGGTCCGGGTCAGGACCATCCCGGGACAGCCGTGGGAGACCGCGTGGCGGCGGCACTTCCAGCCGTTCCGGGTGGGTCGGTTCCTCGTCCGGCCGCCCTGGGCCCACCACCGCCGTGGCGGCGGGGCCTTGGTTCTCGTGCTGAACCCGGGCATGGCCTTCGGTACGGGGCTGCACGAGTCCACGCGGCTGTGCCTGCGGGTGCTGCCTGACCTGGTGCGAAGGGGTGCGCGGGTGTTGGACGTGGGGACCGGGTCCGGAATCCTGGCCATCGCCGCGGCCAAGCTGGGCGCGCGGGTGCTGGCGGTGGACTGCGACCGGCTGGCCTGCCAGATCGCGCGGGCCAACGCGCGGGCCAACCGCGTGAGCGACCGGGTGGTGGTGCGGTGCGGGGACCTGTTCGGACCGGTGCGGGGCCGGGCGGACGTGGTGCTGATGAACATCACCGCGGAGGTGCTGCTCCGGGCAGTGCCCCTGGTGGGCCGTCACCTGCGGCCGGGCGGTGCCTGGGTGGTATCGGGGATGGTGGCCGGCAACGCGAAGTCGGTCCTGGAGGCCGCCGCAGCGCACGGCCTGCGGGTGGAGCGCCTGCTGCGGGACGGCGAGTGGAGGGCCGCGGTGCTGCGCGCCGCGGGCGGGCAAAACCGTGCGGCGCCTTCTGGCTAGACCGGACCCCCGCGATCCCACCTGGCTGCTCCTGGACCCCCGCCAGGCCCGCCACGCGGTGCGGGTGCTGCGGCTACAGCCAGGCGACCGGTTCCTGGCCTTCGACGGCGCGGGAAGCCAGTGGGAGGCGGAGCTGGTGGAGGTCGCGCCCGCGCGGGCGCGGGTGGTGCGCGCTTTGCCCGCAGCCTCCCTCCCGTACCGGCTCACCCTGTATCAGGGCGTGCCCAAGGGAGACCGCATGGACCTGGTGGTCCGCATGGGCACGGAGCTGGGGGTCGCAAGCTTCGTCCCGGTGCGGACCCGGCGCACCGTCGCGACTGGAGACCGCTCCGAGCGCTGGCGCCGGGTGGTGGCGGAGGCGGCCAAGCAGTGCGGCCGTCCCACGGTTCCGGAGGTGGAGCGCGTGGTGGACTTCCCCCAGGCTGTGGAGCGGTTCCGGGCGCACCAGCTGCGGCTGGTCCTGTGGGAAAGCGGAGGGCGTCCCCTGGCGGACCTGGTGAGGGAGTCCTCCGCCTGCGACCTGGCGCTGTTCGTGGGGCCGGAGGGCGGCTTCGACGCCGCGGAGGTGGCCCGGCTGGAAGAGGTGGGCACCCTGTGCAGCCTGGGGCCGCTGGTGCTGCGCACGGAGACCGCCGCGGTGGCCGCCGCGGCGGTGGTCCTGTGCCTCCGGGGCTTTACTTCCCGCACCGACCACTGATAGACTGTCCAAAACGCCATGAAGGCTCTCCGGGAGGGAGCTATGGCTGGTGTCCTGCCGACCCCACGGGTTCCCCCGACGTACAGGTGCACTTCCGTCCGGCCGCACGCGGCGCGGACCCGCCGGTGAGGCGCGTCCGGCGTTGCATATCTATGCAGTATCGTGCATACTCATGCCACGGAGGTGCAGGGTGACGGAGGCGTACCTGGCGCTGGAGGACGGGCTGGTGCTGCGGGGCCGCAGCGTGGGGGCGGAGGGCGAGGCCGCGGGCGAGGTGGTGTTCACCACCAGCATGACCGGATATCCGGAGGTCCTCACGGACCCCTCGTACGCGGGCCAGATCGTGGTGATGGCCTTCCCCATGATGGGCACCTACGGGGTCGAGCCCGGCTGGGCGGAGTCCCGGCGGCCGTTCCTGCGCGGGTTCGTGGTGCGCCACTGCAGCCCGTACACGTGGCACTGGGCCGGCCGCATCCCCCTGTCCGACTACCTGAGGCGTTGGGGCGTGGTGGCGCTGGAAGGGGTGGACACCCGGAAGCTGGTCCGCCACCTGAGGGCCGGCGGGCTCAAGCGGGGCGTGCTGGCCACGGGAGCCCGGGACCCACGGGAGCTGGTGGAACAGGCCCGGTCGGTGCCGGACCTGTCGTGCGTGGACGTGGTGGAGGAGGTCTCCCCGCCCGCTCCCTTCACGTTGCCCGGCGAGGGCCCCAGGGTGGCCGTGGTGGACTGCGGGCTCAAGCTCGGCATCGCACGGGAGCTGCACGCCAGGGGCTGCGAGGTGGTGGTGGTCCCCCACCGCGCCACGGCCCGGGAGATTCTGAGTTTGAACCCCGACGGCGTGGTGGTGAGCAACGGCCCGGGCGACCCCGCGCGCCTGCAGGCCACGGCCCGGGAGGTCCGGGCCCTGTGGGGGCGGGTGCCGGTGTTCGGCGTGTGTCTGGGCAACCAGCTGGTGGCCCTGGCCGCAGGGGCGAGGACCTTCAAGCTGCCCTTCGGACACCGGGGCTCCAACCACCCGGTGCTGGACGTGGACACAGGGCGCGTGCGCATCACCACCCAGAACCACGGCTACGCGGTGGACGAGGCGAGCCTGGCCGGCACCGGCCTGCGGGTGACCCACCGCAACCTGCACGACGGCACCGTGGAGGGCCTCGCACACGAAGCTTTGCCAGTGTTCGCGGTGCAGTTCCACCCGGAGGCCCGGCCCGGGCCCCGGGACTCCCGGGACCTGTTTGACCGCTTCCTGGAGCGCCTGCAGCCCGCGCGCCCGACCGCGCGCGCGGCGGGGACGGCCTGACGTGCCCAGGCGAGCCGACCTCCGGAAGGTGGTGGTGATCGGCTCCGGCCCCATCGTCATCGGGCAGGCCGCGGAGTTCGACTACTCGGGGACCCAGGCCTGCCGGGCGCTGGCGGAGGAAGGCGTGGAGGTGGTGCTGGTCAACAGCAACCCCGCCACCATCATGACCGACCCCGAGACTGCGGACCGGGTGTACCTGGAGCCCCTCACCGCGGCGTCCGTGGCCCGGGTCCTGGAGGTGGAGCGGCCCCAGGGGCTTCTGGCCACCCTCGGAGGGCAGGTGGGACTCAACCTGGCCGCGGAGCTGGCGCGCCTGGGTGTCCTGGAACGGCTGGGTGTGGAACTTTTGGGCACCCCCCTGCACGCCATCCACGACGCGGAGGACCGGGAGCGCTTCCGGGACCTGATGGCCCGCATCGGCCAGCCGGTGCCGGAGAGCACCGTCGCCTCCACCCCGGAGGAGGCGGTGGCGTTTGCGGAGGCCCTGGGCGGCGAGGTGGTGATCCGGCCCGCCTTCACCCTGGGCGGCACCGGCGGCGGTCTGGCGGAGGGGCGGGAGGCGGTGTACGAGGTGGCGGCCCGCGGGATCGCCACCAGCCCCATCGGCCAGGTGCTGGTGGAGCGCAGCGTCCGCGGCTGGAAGGAGATCGAGTACGAGGTGGTGCGGGACGCGGACGACAACGCGATCACCGTGTGCAACATGGAGAACGTAGACCCCATGGGCGTGCACACCGGGGACAGCATCGTGGTGGCGCCGAGCCTCACCCTCAGCGACCGGGAGCACCAGATGCTGCGCAGCGCGGCGTTGAGCATCGTCCGGGCCCTGGACGTGCGTGGGGCGTGCAACGTGCAGTTCGCCCTCGACCCCGCCTCCGAGCGGTACTACGTGATCGAGGTGAACCCGCGGCTGTCCCGCAGCAGCGCCCTGGCCAGCAAGGCCACCGGCTACCCCATCGCGCGGGTGGCCGCCAAGATCGCGGTGGGCTACCGCCTGTGGGAGATCCAGAACCCCATCACCCGCGGGACCGCGTGCTTCGAGCCGGCCCTGGACTACGTGGTGGTGAAGATCCCCCGGTGGCCGTTTGACAAGTTCGCGGACTCCGACCGGCGCCTGGGCACCCAGATGAAGTCCACGGGAGAGGTGATGGCCATCGGCCGGACCTTCACGGAGGCGCTGCTGAAGGCCGCGCGGAGCGTGGAGGCGGGGGGGGTGGGCCTGTACCACCCGCAGCTGGCGGCGCTTCCTGACGACGCCCTGTGGGCGCGGGCACAGACCCCCTGCGACGAGCGGCTGTGGGCCCTGGCGGAACTTTTGCGGCGCGGGGCGGACCCACAGGAGCTGAGCCGCCGCAGCCTGGTGGACCCCTTCTTCGTGTGGGAGCTGGCGCGGGTGGTGGAGGTGGAGCGGCATCTGGCGCGCGACCGGTCGCCAGAAGCCCTGACGGAGGCCAAGCGGGTGGGGATGTCGGACGCGGAGGTGGCGCGGGTCTGGGGGACCACGGAGGAGGCGGTGCGGGCCTACCGGAAGTCGCTGGGGCTGCGGCCCTCCTACAAACTGGTGGACACGTGCGCGGGAGAGTTCCCCGCGGCCACGCCGTACTACTACAGCACCTACGAGGAGGAGGACGAGGCGGAGGACGACCCACGGCCCTGCGCGGTCGTGCTCGGCTCCGGGCCCATCCGCATCGCCCAGGGCATCGAGTTCGACTACAGCACGGTGCACGCGGTGCGGTCCCTGCGGGAAGCGGGCCTGCGGGCGGTGGTGGTGAACTGCAACCCCGAGACCGTCAGCACCGACTTCGACATCTCCGACCGGCTGTACTTCGAGCCGCTGTCGGTGGAGGACGTGCTGCACGTGGTGGAAAAGGAACGGCCGGTGGGGGTGCTGGTGCAGTTCGGGGGCCAGACGGCCCTGAACCTGGCCGGGCCCCTGCACCGGGCGGGTGTACCCGTGCTGGGGACCTCCGCGGACAGCCTGGACATCTCGGAGGACCGGGAGAAGTTCGACGCCCTCCTCAGCCGCCTGGGGATTCCAAGGCCCCCCGGGGGCGCGGTGCGGTCGCCCGAGGAGGCGCGTGACCTGGTGGCAAAGGTGGGGCTGCCGGTGCTGGTGCGGCCCTCCTACGTGCTGGGCGGCCGGGCGATGCGGGTGGTGTACTCCGCGGAGGAGCTGGACCGGGTGGTGCGGGCCGCCCTGGCGGTGGACCCCCAGCACCCGGTCCTGGTGGACCGCTACCTGCCGGGCGTGGAGCTGGAGGTGGACGCCATCGGCGACGGGACCCACCTGCTGGTGCCCGGCGTGATGCAGCACGTGGAGCGGGCGGGCGTGCACTCCGGGGACAGCATGACGGTGTTCCCTGCGCCGCACCTGCCGCCCGAGGTGGCCTCGAGGGTGGTGGAGATCCTGCAGTCCCTGAACCGCGCCCTGGGCGTCCGGGGCTTTCTGAACGCCCAGTTCGTGGTGCACGGCTACCGGGTGTACCTGCTGGAGGCGAACCTGCGGGCCAGCCGGACGGTGCCCTTCGTCAGCAAGGTGCTGGGGATCCCCCTGGTGCAGGTGGCCACGAGGGTCATGCTGGGCGCGTCCCTTGAGGAACTGGGCTTCCCGGGCGTCTACCACCTGCCGGCCCCACGGCAGGTGGGCGTGAAGGCGCCCGTGTTCAGCAGCGAGAAGCTGCCGGGAGCCGAGGTAGCCGTGGGGCCGGAGATGCGGTCTACAGGAGAGGTCATCGGGCTGGACCGGCACCTGCCGGGTGCGCTGTACAAGGCCTTCGTGGCCGCGGGCGCGCGCCTGCCCTTGCAGGGGCCGCTGCTCTTGTCGGTGGCGCGGCGGGAGCGTGCGGAGGCGGTGCGGCTGGCGCGGCGGGCGGTGGCGGCAGGGCTGGTGCTGTGGGCCACGCCCGGCACCGCGGAGGCGCTGCAGCGCGCGGGGCTGCCCCACCGCCGCCTGGACTACGGGGAGGCCGTCGCCGCGGTGCGGGGCCGCGAGGTGGCCGCGGTGGTGTGCGTGCCCACCGTGGGCTACGACCCCACGCGGCCCGGCTTCCGGCTGCGCCGGGCGGCGTTCGAGGCCCGGGTGCCCTGCCTGACGTCCCTGGAAACCGCCTGGGCGCTGCTGGACGCGGTGGAGTTCGCCCAGGCTGCCCCGATCCCGCAGCCCACCGCGGGCCCCGCGGCCCTGGGGTGACCTGACGGCCCGGGAAGCGCCGCGCGGCGGGCCGTCGTATCATCCTATTGGCCGAGAGGAGGAGGGCTCCATGAGCACCCGGGAGATCACCGTGGGAGGGCTGCTGACCGCCGTGGCTCTGCTCATCCCCTTCGCGTTCCGGGGAACGCCGCTGCAGCTCTTTATCCCTGCGCTCAACTACTCCGCCACCTTCGCCTCCCACGTCCCGTCCATGCTGTCCATGCTGGTGAGCCCCGCGGTGGCGGCGCTCGTGGGGCTGGGTTCCGCGGTGGGGTTCACCATCACCCTGAACCCCGTGATCGGAGCCCGCGCCTTCACCCATGCCGTGTGGGGGCTCGTGGGGGCGCTTCTGGTCCGCCGGGGCTGGCCGTTCTGGGCTGCGCTGGCGGTAGCGCTTCCCATCCACGCGGTGGGCGAGGGGCTGGCGGTGTGGTGGCTGGGGACGGGTTTCCAGGCGGGGCTGTTCGTGGCTGGGGGTACCGTCCTGCACCACTTGGTGGACAGCGGGATCAGCCTGGCGGTGTTCCGCTTGGTGCTGCCGGTCCTGCGGCCCCAGGGGGCGGCGTAGGATGCCGCGCTACCACGTCATCACCTACGGCTGCCAGATGAACGTCCGGGACTCCGAGACCCTCGCGGGGTTGTTGGAGTCCATGGGTTACCAGCCCGCGGAAGGACCCGAAGACGCGGACGTGGTGCTGGTGAACACCTGCACCGTCCGGGAGGGCGCGGACGAGCGCGCCTACGGACGGCTGGGCGAGCTGCGGCGGCTCAAGCAGCGGAAACCGAACCTGATCCTCGGGGTCGCTGGCTGCCTGGTGCAGAAGGACCGCGAGGAGGTGCTCCGGCGGGTCCCGCACGTGGACCTGGTGTTCGGCGTCCACAACCTGCACCGGTTGCCCGACCTACTCCGTCAGGTGCAGGAGGGCTGCCAGCGGGTGTACGAGGTGTGGGACCGCCGTCCCAAGGACGAGCCGCTCCCGGTGCTGCCTGCGGCCCGGCGCGGGCGGGTCCGCGCGTACGTGAACATCATCCACGGCTGCAACAAGTTCTGCACCTTCTGCATCGTCCCCTTCGTGCGGGGACGGGAGCGCAGCGTGCCGCCCGAGCAGGTGGTGGCGGAGGTCCGGGAGCTGGCGGCCCAGGGGTTCGTGGAGGTCACCCTGCTGGGCCAGAACGTGGACTCCTACGGCCACGACCTGCGCCCGCGCACGGACCTGGCGGACCTGCTGCGGCGGGTGCACGAGGTGGAGGGGATCCAGCGCATCCGGTTCACCACCAGCCACCCCCGCGACATGACGGAGAAGCTGGTCCGCACGGTGGCGGAGCTCCCGAAGGCGTGCGAGCACATCCACCTGCCCGTGCAGTCCGGGGACGACGAGGTGCTGCGCCGGATGCACCGGACGTACACGGTGTCTGACTACCTGCGGACGGTGGACATCATCCGGCGCTACCTGCCCGAGGCCAGCATCACCACCGACCTCATCGTGGGGTTTCCGGGCGAGACCGAGGAGCAGTTCGAGAACACCTTGCGGCTGGTGGAGCAGGTCGGGTTCGATGCCTGCAACACCGCCAGCTACTCCCCGCGGCCGGGCACCAAGGCCGCCACCTTCCCCGACCAGGTGGACGAGGAGACCAAACAGCGCCGCCTGTGGGCCCTCAACCAGCTGGCGGAGCGGGTGGCCTACGCGCGGAACCAGGCCCTGGTGGGCACCACCCAGGAGGTCCTGGTGGAGGAGGTGGGGCGGGCTGGCGGCGTGGTGGGGCGGACCCGCACGAACAAGGTGGTCACCCTGGACGGACCTGCCGACTGGGTGGGGCGGGTGGTCTCCGTCCGCATCCGCGAGGCGGGCTCGTGGGTGCTGCGGGGCGAGCCGCTGGCAGAGGCTGCCGTGGTGGGGTAGCGGGCGGCACGCGAGGCTGGTGACGAACCTCGGGGACCTGCTGTGGTCGGCGGCCCGAAAGACCGGTTGCCGGTCCACGCGGCAGACGTGAAGCTCGAGTAGGGCCGGACCACTTTTACTAGCCGGACGTGATGGGGGTGTGCCACCCGCCGCATCAGGAGGAGCACTACAAGACGCGGCCGTGCTGCGTGGCAGAGATGCGCGCTCCCACTCCGGCGGGGGTGGACCGGCCGGAGAAGCTGCTGGCTTACCTCGAGATTCCCGACCTGCGCGGTTCGCTGTTGCTGGATTCCCACCGGCCGCAAGCCGACTCCTGGCGACGGGATGCGAACGGCCCGGGGTGGCGGGAGGAGCTTCGGGGCGCCGGGGTGGTGAAGGCGGACCGTCTCGGCGCGGGCCTCAACCTGGAGGACGTTTACGAAGGGCTGCAAGGCGGCGCGGTCAGCGCCTGAGGAACCACCCCTCCAGCGCGTCCAGGGGCACCACCACGAGGGTCGGCCGGCCGTGGAAGCAGGTGTAGGGGTCGTCGCACCGCTCCAGGTCTTCCAGCAGCGCGCGCATCTCCTCCGCCGACAGGGCGTCCCCGGCCCGCACCGCGCTGTGGCAGGCCACCACGCTGGCGGCGCGCTCCACGGCCCGCTGGCCCGCGGTAGGGGCTCCGTCCCACAGGCCCTCCCGCAGGCAGGCGCGCAGCACCGCCTCCGGCGGGAGCCGGCCCGAGATCACGGGCACCGAGCGCACCAGCACTGTGCTGCCGCCGAAGGGCTCCACCTCCAGGCCCAGCTCGCGCAGGACGGGCGACACCTCGGGAAGCAAGGCCATCTCCGAGGGACTCAGGTCCACCGTGACCGGTGCCGCCAGCAGCTGCCCGTGGGCGCCGCGGGCGCGATCCCGCAGCAGCCGCTCGTACAGGACGCGCTCGTGGGCCGCGTGCTGGTCCACCACCACCAGCCCCTCCGCGGACTCCGCCAGCAGGTAGGTGCTGGCCAGCTGGCCCAGAAGGCGCAGACGCGGCAGCCGTCTGGCCGGCTCGGCTTCCAGGACCGCGAGCTGCGTGGGCTCGCGGACCTGCCAGCCCGTGGCCCCGGGCGCGGCGGCGGGGGGCGGGGACGTGGACAGAGGGACCGCGCGCACTAGCGGCCGGGAACGGTACGCATCCCGCGCCGCGCGCTCCACCGCGGCGAACACCCGGCCCTCGTCTGCGAACCTCACCTCCAGCTTGCGCGGGTGCACGTTGGGGTCCACCTGTTCGGGGGAGAGTTCCACGTACAGGACGCAGGCGGGATGCTGCCCCGTGAACACCAGGGTCCGGGCGCCCTGCTCCACCGCGCGGCTCAGTAGCGGGCTGGTGACGGGCCGGCGGTTCACGAAGAAGTACTGCCCGGAGCGGCTGCGGCGGGCGAAGGACGGCGGGGCCAGAAATCCCCAGACCCGCACGCCGCCAGCCTGGGCCTCCACCGCCAGCAGCTCGTCTGCCGGTACCGCCAGAATGCGGCTGGCCCGCCGCAGCGGGTCCTCCGCGGGCCACGCCACTACCTCCCGGCCGTCCCGCACCACGCGGAAGGCTACGTCGGGACGGGCGAGGGCGTGCCGCTCCGCGGCGTCCAGGCACAGGGCCGCCTCTCGGGCCACGGACCGCAGGAAGTTGCGGCGCGCGGGGGTGTTGTAAAACAGGCGCCGCACGGTCACCACCGTGCCGCGGGGAGCGCTGGCCGGCTCCGTGCGGGGCTCGGACCCGCCCTCCGCGCGCACCCGGGTGGCCACATGACCGTCGCAGGTGAGGATCTCCACGTGCGAGACCGCCGCGATGCTCGGGAGGGCTTCGCCCCGGAAACCCAAAGTGCGGATCCGGCGGAGATCGTCCGGCGACCCCAGCTTGCTGGTGGCGAACCGGCGCAGGCACAGGGCTGCGTCCTCCGGATCCATCCCCTCGCCGTCGTCAGACACCCGCACCAGCTCGAAGCCACCGCCGGAGAACTCCACGGTGATCCGACGGGCGCCCGCGTCCAGAGCGTTCTCCACCAGCTCCTTCACCACCGAAGCGGGCCGCTCCACCACCTCCCCCGCGGCGATGCGGTCCGCCAGCCAGCCCTCGAGCACGCGGATCCGCGGCACGTCAGCGCTTCCCGGGCGCGGGACGCATGCGCACCACCTTGGACGGCTCCGCGCGAGTGCGCTCCCGCACCCGCTGCTGAAGCTCGTGCAGCTTGTTGAGGGCCTCCAGGGGCGTCATGGACGCCAGGTCCAGGGAGGCCAGCTCCGCCTCCACCTCCGAGGGCACTGACAGGGGAAGAGCCATCTGCACCGCGCGGCCCCGCCGGGCCAGGGTTCCCTCCTTCCGGGCCAGGCCCTGCAGCTCCTCCAACAGCTCTGCGGCCCTACGGGTGACCTCCCGCGGCACGCCCGCCAGCCGGGCCACGTGGATGCCGTAGGCGCGGTCGGAGGCGCCCTCCGCCACTTGGTGCAGGAACACCACCCGCTCGCCTTCCTCGCGGACCCGCACGTTCAGGTTGAACACCCCGTCCAGGCGCCCAGCGAGCTCCGTGAGTTCGTGGTAGTGGGTGGCGAACAGGGTCCGGGGCCGTGCGTGGGCCTGCAGGTACTCCACCACCGCCCACGCGATGCTGAGCCCGTCGTAGGTGGCGGTCCCGCGGCCCACCTCGTCCAGGATCACGAGGCTGCGGGGCGTGGCGTTGCGCAGGATGGTGGCCACCTCCTGCATCTCCACGAGGAAGGTGCTGCGCCCCCCCGCCAGGTCGTCGGCGGCTCCCACCCGGGTGAACACCCGGTCCACCAGCCCCACCCGGGCAGACCGGGCGGGCACGAAACAGCCCGCCTGCGCCAGGATCACCAACAGGGCGTTCTGCCGCAGGTACGTGGACTTGCCCGCGAAGTTGGGGCCCGTGACCACCGCGATCCGACGCCGGGGGTCCATGCGGAGGTCGTTGGGGACGAAGGGCTCCTCCAGCAGCCGCTCGACTACCGGGTGCCTTCCCCCCTCCACCTCCAGGACGGGCTCGTCCACCAGCTCCGGCCGCGCGTAGCCGTACGCCTCGGACACCTCCGCGAACGAACAAAGCACGTCCAGGGTGGCCACCGCGGAGGCGGTGGCGAGAAGCGAAGCCCCCCGGGCGGCCACTCGGTCCCGAAGGCTGCAGAAGATCTCGTACTCCCGCTCCCTCTGCCGCTCCTCCGCGTTCAGGATCAGGGCCTCGCGCTCCTTCATCTCAGGGGTGACGTAGCGTTCGGCCCCCACCAGGGTCTGCCGGCGCTCGTAGTCCGGCGGCACGCGGTCCCGGTGGGGGCGGGTGACCTCGATGTAGTAGCCGAAGACCTTGTTGAACCCTACCCGAAGGCTCTTGATCCCGGTCCGCTCCCGCTCCCGGGCTTCCAGGTCGCGGATCCACCGCTTGGCGTCGCTCGCGGCGCGCCGCAGCTGGTCCAGCTCTGCGTCGTACCCCTCGCGGACGAAGCCTCCTTCGCGCGGGTTGCTGGGCGGGTCGTCCACCAGGGCGCGCTGCAGCTCCTCCCGTAGGTCGTCGTGGCTGTCCAGCCGGGACGCTACCTCCTGGAGCAGGGCGCTGCGGAACCCGGAAGCCTGCCGGTGCAGCTCCGCCACCGCGGCCAGGCTGCGCTGCAGCGCCACGAGGTCGCGCGGATTGGCCGAACCGTGGCCGCACCGTCCCACCAGCCGCTCCAGGTCCGCCACCTGTCCCAACCGCTCCTGCAGCTGCGGACGGTGGGTGTAGCGGACGAGCTCCTCCACCGCGTCCAGACGCGCCTCGATGCGGGCCCGGTCCAGAAGGGGGGCCAGGATCCAGCGCCGGAGCAGCCGGCCCCCCATGCTGGTGCGGGTCCGGTCCAGCACCCCCACCAGGGTCGCCCTGCGGTCCTTGCCCGCCAGGGGCTGCAGCAGCTCCAGGCTGCGCACCGCGCTTGGGTCCAGGAGCAGGGTCTCCTGGGGCCGGTACACCTGCAGGCCGTGGATGTGGAGGAGGCCGCTGCGCTGCGTTTCCCTCAGGTACTGGATCAGGGCGCCCGCGGCGCCCGTGGCCAGCGGGAGGTCACCGCAGCCGAAGCCGTCCAGGGAGACCACCTGGAACTGCTCGCACAGCACTCGCCTGGCCTCCTGCAGGTCGAACCGCCACGGTTCGTACGGGGTACGGGCGCCGCCCACGGTCGGTGGGAGCTCGCTCCCTTCCGGGTGCAGGACCTCCCGGACCGAGAGCCGCTCCAGCTCCTGCACGGCCGCTTCCGGCTCCAGCTCGGTGATCCGGAACTCCCCGGTGGACAGGTCCGCCACCGCCACGCCCCACCGCTGGGCGGTGGGGTTGACGGCGGCGAGGTACACGTTCTCCCGGGGCGGCAGCAACGCCTCCGAGGTGACCGTCCCCGGCGTGACCACCCGCACCACCTCGCGGCGTACCAGCCCCTTGGCCTTGCGCGGGTCCTCCACCTGCTCGCAGATGGCCACGCGGAAACCGCGTTCCAGCAACCGGCTCAGGTACGACTCGAGGGTCTGGTGGGGTACCCCGCACATGGGGACCCGTCGGCCCTTGGCCACGGGACGCGAGGTGAGGGTGAGGTCCAGCACCCGGGCGGCGACCTCTGCGTCCTCGCCAAACAGCTCGTAGAAGTCCCCCAGGCGGAACAGCAGGAGCGTGCCTGGGTAGGCCCGCTTCAGGGCCTGGTACTGACGCATCATGGGGGTGTCCATCGTTGTACGGTGTTCTCGGACCGTGGACAGGACTCCTGGTGTCCGTGGCTTGCCGCTCCTGGTGGTGGTGGGCCCCACCGCCGTGGGGAAGTCCGCGGTGGCGGTGGAGCTCGCGGAGCGGCTGGGCGGGGAGGTGGTGTGCGCGGACTCCCGCACCGTCTACCGCGGCATGGACATCGGGACCGCCAAGCCCACCGCGGCCCTGCGGGCCCGGGTCCCGCACCACCTGCTGGACGTGGCGGACCCGGCGGAGGTGTTCACCGTCTGGGACTTCCAGCGCCTGGCCCGGCAGGCCATCGCGGACATCCGCACGCGGGGGAGGGTGCCGATCCTGGTGGGCGGGACGGGGCTGTACGTGCGGGCCGTGGTAGACGGCCTTCGGATCCCGCAGGTGCCGCCGGACTGGGCAGCCCGCCGGGCCTGGGAGGAACAGGAACGGCAGCAACCTGGGGTACTGTACCGCCGCCTGATGGAGCTGGACCCCGAGGCCGCGTCCCGGATTCCCCCGCAGAACCTGCGCCGCGTGATCCGCGCGCTCGAAGTGGTGGTGCACACCGGACGGCCCTTCAGCCAGCTGGCCCGGCGCGAGGCGGGGGAAGAGGCATTCCAGGTGGGCCTCACCGTGGACCGGATGCGGCTGTACGAACGGATCTCCCGGCGCATCCAGCAGCAGCTGGCCGCAGGGCTCGTGGAGGAAGTGCGGGCGCTGCTGGCCCGGGGCGTGGATCCCTCCAAGCCCGCCATGCAGGGCCTGGGGTACAAGGAGCTGGTGCCGTACGTGCTGGGCCAGGTGGGCCTGGAGGAGGCCGTACGCGAGCTGGAGCGCAACACCCGCCGGTACGCGAAGCGCCAGTGGACGTGGTTCCGGGCAGATCCCAGGGTCCGATGGGTGGACGTGGACGACCTCCCACCGGACGCGGTGAGCGAACGTGTACTGGAGGTCCTGCGGGCGGAGGGTGTTGCGCTTGGGCTATCCTAGGGCTGCGAGAGGATCGAGGAGGTGACGATGGAACCCACCACGCGCCAACGCGAGTCGGAGCGGGTGCAGCGGGTACCGCCTTACCTGTTCGCGGACCTGGACCGCCGGACAGAGGAGCTGCAACGGCGGGGAGTTGACGTGATCAGCCTCGCGGTGGGCGACCCCGACCTGCCCACCCCGGAGCACGTGGTGGAGGCCATGCGCCAAGCTGTTGCGGACCCCTCCACCCACCGCTACCCCCCGTATCCGGGGACCGGGAGCTTCCGGGCCGCGGTGGCGGACTGGTACCAGCGGCGGTTCGGCGTCCGGCTGGACCCCGACCGAGAGGTGCTGGCCCTCATCGGGTCCAAGGAAGGCCTTGCGCACCTGCCGTGGGCCCTGCTGAACCCCGGGGACGTGGCCCTCGTGCCCGACCCGGGGTACCCCGTGTACCGGGTGGCGACCCTGCTGGCGGACGGAGTCCCGCAGTCCCTACCGCTGCGGCCCGCCTCAGGGTTCCTCCCGGACCTCAGCGAGGTCCCCACAGAGGTGGCCCGGCGGGCCCGCCTGATGTTTTTGAACTACCCCAACAACCCCACCGCGGCCACCGTCGAGCTGGACTTCTTCGCGGAGGTGGTGCGCTTCGCGCGGGAGTTCGACGTGGTGGTGGTGCACGACAACTCCTACTCGGAGATCGCCTACGACGGCTACCGCCCGCCGTCGTTCCTGCAGGCGCCGGGGGCCCTCGAGGTCGGGGTGGAGTTCCACTCCCTGTCCAAGACCTTCTGCATGACAGGCTGGCGCCTGGGCTGGGTGTGCGGGAACCCCGACGTGGTGGCGGCGCTGGCCAAGCTGAAGACGAACCTGGACAGCGGGGTGTTCGTGGCCGTCCAGCGGGCCGGGGAGGCCGCCCTGCGGGGGCCGGAGGAGCCGGTCCGCCAGCGGGTGGCGGTCTTCCAGGCGCGCCGGGACCTTTTGGTGGACGGCCTGCGGGAAGCCGGGTGGCGGGTCGGGCGCCCTCGCGCCACCTTCTACCTGTGGGCGGAAGTACCTGACGGGTTCGACTCCGTCACCTTCGCGCAGCACGTGCTGGACCGCGCCGCGGTGGTGGTCACCCCGGGGGTTGGATACGGGGAGGTGGGCGACCGGTACGTGCGGCTGTCCTTCACCACGCCGGAGGACCGGTTGAAGGAGGCAATCGAGCGCCTGCGCGGGCTGCGGTGACCCTGTGCGGCTCCCGTTCCTGATCGGCAACACGCACCGGCTGTCCAAGGAGGCCCGGAACCTGGTCGCGGCGCTGCGCGGTCGGACGTTCGCCCCCGAGCTCGTGTGCGACCCGGAGCTGGCGGCCCGGCTGGCGCAGCTGGCGCACGTGGCCCGTCGCGGGGTCGGAGTTCTGCTGTCGCGGAACGCCCACTGCGCCCACGTGCTGCTCGGGCGCAACTGGCCGGAACTGGAGGCCACCCTGCAGCGGCGCCGGGACGGGCGGCCGTGCGGCCTGCGGCTGGTGCTGGTGTACGACCAGCCGGAAGCGTATCCCACCGACGCGGACCTAGAACTCCTGGAAGGCGCGCGCCTGGACCTTCTGGTGACCTTAGGTCACCGCCGCGGACAGGTGACGGAGGCGTGGGTGAGCAGCGCGGCCGGGTCGTTGCAGCTAGAGGGGCCCTTCGACCTGGAGACGCTGGGCCACCTCCGCGCCGCAGACCGCATCCGGGCCGTGGAGGAAGCCTCGCGGGGCGCGCCCTCGGGCTCGGAGCGGCCGGAACGGGCGGTGCTGGTGGGGCTGGTGGTGCCGGGACGCGGTGGCTACTCGGACCCGGAGTCCCTGGAGGAGCTGCGCCGTCTGGCGGAGACCGCGGGCGCGGAGGTGGTGGATGTGCTGACCCAGGAACGCCCGCGCCCGGACCCGGCGACCCTCATCGGCCGCGGGAAGGTGGCGGAGCTGCGCGCCTTGGTGGAGCGGGAGGCCGCGGACCTGGTGGTGTTCGACGAGGAGCTCACGCCCGCGCAGCAGCGCAACCTGGAGGAGGAGCTGGGGGTCAAGGTGGTGGACCGCACCGCGCTCGTGCTGGACATCTTTGCCCGCCGCGCCCGGACCCGGGAGGGCCGCCTCCAGGTGGAACTGGCGCAGATGACCTACCTGCTGCCGAGGCTGGTGGGCAAGGGGGTGTTGCTGTCCCGCCTGGGCGGTGGGATCGGGACCCGGGGCCCAGGGGAGACGCAGCTGGAGACGGACCGCCGCCGCGTCCGCCGGCGCGTCGACGAGCTGCGTGCCCGCATCGAGGAGGTGGCGCGGGCCCGGCGGACGCAGCGGCGCGCCCGCCAGCAGGCGGAGGTCCCCGTGGTAGCCCTGGTGGGGTACACCAACGCGGGCAAGTCCACCCTCCTCAATGCCCTGTCCGGTGCGCAGGTGTTCGTGGAGGACAAGCTGTTCGCCACCCTGGACCCCACCGCGCGCCGCGCGCGTCTGCCCGACGGGCGGCCCGTGGTGCTGGTGGACACCGTGGGCTTTCTGCGGAAGCTGCCCACGCAGCTGGTGGCGGCCTTCCGCGCCACCCTGGAGGAGGTGACGGAGGCCGACGCGTTGGTGCACGTCCTGGACGTGTCCCATCCCGCCTGGGAACGGCAGCGCCGGGCGGTGGAAGAGCTGCTGGAGGAGCTGGGCGCCGACGGCAAGCCCACGGTGCTGGCCCTCAACAAGACCGACCGGCTTCCCGCGGACCGGGTGGCGGAGCTGGTGGCCCGCACGGGCGGGGTCCCCATCAGCGCCCTGCGGAGGACCGGACTGGAGGAGCTCCTGGCGCGGGTGGCGCAGGCGCTGCCAGGGTGGCCGCGCACCCGCCTGCGGATCCCCTACGCGCAGGCCGGGCTGCTGGCCGAGCTGCGGCGGGGAGGCCGTGTGCTGCGCGAGGAGTACCACCCCGACGCGGTACACGTGGAGGCGGAGCTGCCGTGGGCCCTGCTGAGCCGGCTCAAGCCCTGGGCGGCCACGTAGGACTTGGTCCGCGCACGGCGTATCCTTCCCTGGAGGGATCAGGATGCCGGTGGTGGAGGTGCAGACGTTCGTCCGCGCGCCCGTGGACCACGTGTACACCGTCGCGAAGGACGTGGAACAGTTCCCGGAGTTCATGCCGGACGTGGAGAGCCTGCGGGTGGTCCACCGGGACGGCAGCCGGACCGTCACCGCGTGGGTCGGCAGGATCCAGGGCCGGCGCGTGGCCTGGACCGAGGAGGACGAGTGGGACGACGCGCGGCGGGTGTGCACGTTCCGCCAGCGGGAGGGCGACTTCGACCGGTTCGAGGGGACGTGGAGCTTCGAGCCGGCACCGGGCGGTTGCTCGGTCCGTCTGGTGCTGGACTACGAACTGCGGATCCCGCTTTTGGGCCCGCTGCTCACGAACCTGGTCCGGCAGCTCGTGCGGAAGAACGCGGAGGGCATGCTGGAGGCCCTGCGCAAGCGGGCGGAGGAAACCGCAGGGGCCTCCGGCGGAGGTTAGGAAAAACGGCGCGGAGGTGAGCGATGGGCGAGTTCCTCTACGCGCAGGTACGGGCGTGGCTGCGGCGCTGGCTCGGCGACCGCTCCGGTCAGGCGGAGCTGCTGGTGGTCCTGTTGCTGGCGTTCCTCATCTGGGTCCTGGCCACCAACCGGCGGGTGGTGATCCAGTAGCGGCCGTGGCGTGTCGGCCGCGCCGGGACCGGTGGTGGGAGATGACGAGGGGGCTGCGCCGCAAGCGGCCGTCGCGGCGCCCCGGTCTGTTGTAGACCCCTCTGGTGGTGGCCGGAGGGGTCGCTTCGTGTCCGCGGAGGTGGAAGTGGACTGGGTGCCTATCGCCCGACCCGTGGTCACGGAGGAGGACCGCCGGCGCGTGCTGGAAGTGTTGTCCTCCGGAAAGCTGAGCTCGGGCGAGTGGGTGGAGCGGTTCGAGGCTGCCTTCGCCGCGTACGTGCAGGTGCCCCACGCGGTGGCCACCAGCTCCGGAACCGCGGGCCTGGAGGTGCTGCTGGAGGCCCTGGGGGTCGGACCTGGCGACGAGGTGGTGGTCCCCGCGTTCACCTTCGCGGCCACCGCCAACGCGGTCGTGCACCGCGGCGCCCGTCCCGTGTTTGTGGACATCGATCCGGTAACTTTCAACCTCGACCCGTCCTCCGTGGAGGACGCGCTCCGCCGTCACCCCAGGGTGCGCGGGATCGTGGCGGTGCACCTGTACGGGCTGCCGGCGGCCGTGGACGTGCTCGCAGAGCTGGCGGACCGCCACGGGGTGTGGCTGGTGGAGGACGCGGCACAGGCCCACGGCGCGGCCCTGCGGGGTCGGCGGGTGGGCGGGTTCGGCGTGGCCGCGGTGTTCAGCTTCTACCCCACCAAGAACATGACCACGGGGGAGGGCGGCATGGTGGTCGCGCGGGACCCACAGCTGGCCCGCCGGGTCCGGCTGTTGGTGCACCAGGGACAGTCCGGCCCGTACCGGTACGAGGTGGTGGGCCACAACTACCGGATGACTGACCTGGCGGCGGCGTTGGGCCTGGGGCAGCTGGAGAAGCTGGACGAGCGCAACGCCGCGCGCCGCCGGAACGCGCAGACCCTGACCGAAGTCCTGCGGGACCTCCCCGGGATCCTCCCGCCCACGGAGCCGGAGGGGTACTTCCATGTGTACCACCAGTACACCGTGCGGGCCCGGCGCCGCGACGAGTTGAGCCGCCACCTGCGGGCGCGGGGCGTGGAGACCCGCGTGTACTACCCGGAGCCGGTCCCGCACACCGAGCCCTACCGGCGGTTGGGGTACACGCCCGGCGGGTGGCCCCAGGCCGAGCGCGCGAGCGGCGAGGTCCTGTCCCTGCCCGTGCATCCGGCGCTGACGGAGGGCGACCTGCGGAGGGTGGTGGACGCGGTCCGGGAGTTCGCGCGGCAGGTGGTGGCTTCCCCGTGAAGCCGGAGGCCGTGCGCGTGGGCGTGGTCGGGTTGGGCAAGTGGGGGCGCCACCACGTCCGCATCTACCACCAGCTACCCGAAGCCCATCTGGTCGCGGTGGTCTCCCCTAACCCGGAGGAAGTGGCGGAGTTCAGCGCCCGCTACCGCGTCCCGGGCTTCCTGGACCACCGGGAGCTGGTGGGGAAGGTGGACGCGGTGAGCGTGGTGGCACCCACCGTGCACCACTACGCCATCGCCCGCGACCTCCTGCAGGCAGGCGTGCACGTCCTGGTGGAGAAGCCCATCACCGCCCGGGTGGAGGAGGCGCGGGAGCTGGTGGCCCTGGCGCGGGCCCGGAACCTGGTGCTGCTGGTGGGCCACGTGGAGCGGTTCAAGCCCTCGGTGGAAGAGCTGCTGCAGCGCGCCCGGGAGCCGGTGTTCGTCCAGGCACGGCGGGTGCGCCCCTACCAGCCGGGGCGCGCCACGGACGTGGGCGTGGTGATGGACCTCATGATCCACGACATCGACATCGTGCTTTCACTGACAGGGTCCCACGTGAACCGGGTGACGGGGATCGGCGCGCGCCTGTACGACGGGGACGAGGACCTGGCGGTCGCGCACCTGGTCCTCGAGGACGGGTGCGTGGCGAGTCTGGTGGCAAGCCGGGTTTCCCCGCAGAAGGCCGCGGAAATCGAGGTCACCACTTCTGGCGGGTCGGTGTACCTGAACTACCTGCGGGAGCACATGGTGGTGCGGTCCGCCACAGGCCGCCGGGAGTTCCCGGTCCGGCACGAGGAGCCGCTGCGGGCGGAGCTGCGGCACTTCCTGGCCTGCGTGCGGGGAGACGCGACCCCCCGGGTGCCGGGGGAGGCGGGGCTGGAAGCCCTGGAGGTGGCGCAGCGGATCCTGGACGAGATGACGGTGGTCACCCCGCGCGTGCGGGTGTGACCTCCCGCTAGCGCACGTGCCCGGGCCGCAGGTCAGACGGCCACGCAGGTCACCACCTGAACGACGCCGTGGATCCTCCGGAGCCGCTCGGCCAGGGCGGGGATGTCCCGGCTGGACTCTGTCCGGGCGACCACCACCACGTCGTAGGGCCCCAGGGTGGCGTAGACCTCCGACACGCCGGGCAGATTCCGGGCTTCCCGGGCTACCTGGGCAGGTGTGTTGCCGTCGAGGGCCAGCAGCAGGAAGGCCAGGTTCACGGGCGGCCACCCAGCGGCTCCTTCGCCCGCAGCTCTACGGACTCCAGGAGGACCTCGGTCAGCACCCGCGCGCCCCACCATACCTGCTGGGTCGACAGCCCGCCGTAGGCGAGCAGCCACCCCCGGCGGTCCGGGGTGCCCAGGTAGAAAGGCGCCAGGGGACTCACGCGGACACCCCGCCGACGGGCGACCTCAGCGAGGTGGAGCTCGTCCAGCTCCGGCGTGAACTGCAGAAACGCGTGCAGGCCGGCTTCCATCCCCCGCAGGCGCGCGACGCCCGACGCCGGTTGCAGCGCCTCCCGCAGGGCGCTGCGCCGCTCCGCGTACTGGCGCCGGACCCGGCGCACGTGCCGGTCGAAGTCGCCGCTTCCCAGAAACGCGGCCAGGGCCCGCTGCACCGGCCAGGGGACCCGGTCCCCGGAACGTTCCCGGAGACGGACCAGGCGCTCCCGCAGCCACCTCGGGGCCACCACGTAGCCCAGCCGGAGCCCGGGCGCCAGGACCTTGGAGAACGTCCCTACGTATACCACCCGTCCGGCCCGCTCCATGCCCGCCAGCGCAGGGAGCGGCGGGCCGTCGAACCGCAACTCGCTGTCGTAGTCGTCCTCCACCACGAGGCGGTCGTGCCTTGCAGCCCACTCCAGAAGGGCCACACGCCGGGACACGGACATACGGACCCCCAGCGGGTACTGGTGGGAAGGCGTGACGTACACCACCAGGGGTGCACTGCCGAGCTCGACCACGTGCAGCCCGTCGTCGTCCACGCGTACGGGCAGCAGGACCGCTCCCCGGTCCTCGAGGGTCCTCCGCGCCGCCGGGTACCCGGGTTCCTCCACGGCCACAGGGTCCCCAGGACGCAGTACGGCTTGCGCCACGAGGTCCAGGGCGCGGACCCCGCCCGTGGTGACCACGACGTCGTCCGGGCCACAGCGCAGTCCTCTGGCGCGGCCTACGTATTCGGCGATGGCTTCCCGCAGGCCCGGGTCGCCTTCGGGAGGCCCGGCGTCCCGGGGCGGGCTCTGCCGGCCCACCGCCCGCCACATGCGGGCCCAGCTTCGCCGGCTCACGGGCTCCACCACCTGGCGGGCCAGGGTGAAGTCCACCCGGCACTCGTCCGAGCCGGGCGAGTCACCGTCGGGGTCCCGCAGGGGTTCCAACCACTTAGGAGGGGGGCTTGTGAGGCCTTCCGTTACCACCGAAGCCACCGGCAGCTCTGCCGCCACGTAGGTGCCCGACCCCCGCCGGGCCTCCAAGTAACCCTCTGCGACCAGCTCCTCGTACACTGCGGTGACCAGCGTCCGCGAGCAGCCGACAGACTCCGCCAGGGCCCGGGTGGACGGCAGGCGGGTCCCAGCCCTCAGCCGGCCCTCGAGGATGGCAAAGCGGATCTGCTGGGCCAGCTCCTGCGCCCTGGGCCTTCCCCGCAGCGTGAAGCTCAACTCCATGGAGGTGGCATTTGCATCTTGGACGAAAGTGGACGTTTTTGCAAACCACTTGTGCCGGTAAGCTACGGCGGTAGGTGGCGACGCAACCGACCTCGTTGCAGGGAGGTGGAGGGTGAGTACCCGGGACCTGACCGCGGGAGCACTGGCCACGGCCCTGGTGGCCGCCGCTACCTTGGCCATCCGGATCCCCGTGCCCGCGACCCAGGGCTACATCAACCTGGGTGAGACGGCGATCTACCTGACGGCCCTGCTGCTGGGTCCGGTCCACGGGCTGGTGGCGGGCGGCGTGGGATCCGCGCTGGCGGACCTGCTGGGCGGCTACGCCCAGTTCGCGCCGTTCACCCTGGTGATCAAGGCCGTAGAAGGCTGGCTGGCAGGCTACCTGTTCTGGCGCGTGCTGAGGGGGCCGGAGGCTGCGGGTGCAGTCTGGGCTGCCCGCGCGGTGGTCGCGTGTGCGGTGGCGGGCACCTGGATGGTGGCCGGGTACTACGTGAGCGAGGCGTTCCTGCTGGGTCTGGGGCCCCACGCGGCAGCCACGGAGGTCCCCGGAAACCTGTTCCAGGTGCTGTCCGGGGTCGTGGTGGGGCTAGCCGGCTCCTCGGTCCTCCGGGGCGTGGTGGCTCCCCGCTGATGCGGGTGGGGAAGGTCCCGCCCGAGCTCCTGGAGCGGCTGGTGTACCCGCACCTGGGCCGCAGGCCGGAGGTCCTGGTCCGGGCGCGGGTGGGAGAGGACTGTGCCGTGGTGGACTTCGGCGAGTGGGTGTGCGTGCTCACCACCGACCCCATCACGGGCGCCACCCGCCACCTGGGCCGGATCGCGGTGTACGTGGCCACCAACGACCTGGCGGCCACGGGTGCCGAGCCGGTGGCGCTGCTGATGGACGTCCTGCTCCGGGAAGGCGCGGAGGAGGACGAGTTACGGGAGCTGATGGAGCAGGCAGGACAGGCCGCCGCGGAGCTGGGGGCGGAGATCGTGGGCGGGCACACGGAGGTGACCGCGGACCTGCCGAGGACCCTGGTGGTGACCACCGCGGTGGGCCGGGCCCGCAGGGACGCCTTCGTCACCAGCTCCGGGGCCCGACCCGGGGACTTTTTGGTCCTCACCAAGGCCGCCGGGCTCGAGGGGACCGCGATCCTCGCTTCGGACTTCGAAGCGTACTTCCGGCGGCACCTGGGAGCGGACGTGGTACAGCGGGCCCAGGCGTTCCTGGAGGAGATCAGCGTGGTGCGGGACGGCCGCGCGGCGGTCCGGGCGGGTGCCCGGGCCATGCACGACGCCACAGAAGGGGGGATCCTGGCCGCGGCGGTGGAGATGGCCACCGCCTCCGGGGTGGGGGTGGAGCTGTACGCAGACCGTGTTCCTGTGCGGCCGGAGACCGAGGCGGTGTGTTCCCTGGTGGACGTAGACCCCCTGGGGCTCGTGAGCAGCGGGGCGCTGCTGGTGGCCACCCCGGTGCCCGACCGCACCGTGGCCGCCCTGGAGGAGGCGGGAGTCCCTGCGGCGGTGGTGGGGAGGTTCGTGGAGCGCGGCAACTGGAAGGTCCTGGGCTGCCAGCGGGAGCCTCTGGAGCCGTATCCCGTGGACGAGCTGTGGCGCGCCCTGGAACGGCTAGAGCAGCAGACGCAGGTGGGGAGGTGATGCAGTTGCGCGAGGTCGGGACGGAGCGGGTCAAGCGAGGGCTCGCGCAGATGCTGAAGGGCGGGGTGATCATGGACGTGACCACCCCGGAGCAGGCGCGCATCGCGGAGGACGCGGGTGCGGTGGCGGTGATGGCGCTGGAACGGGTGCCCGCGGACATCCGGGCGGAGGGTGGCGTGGCCCGGATGGCGGACCCCGCCCGCATCAAGGCCATCATGGCCGCGGTCACCATCCCCGTGATGGCCAAGGTCCGGATCGGCCACTTCGTGGAGGCCCAGGTGCTGGAGGCCATCGGGGTGGACTTCATCGACGAGAGCGAGGTCCTGACCCCCGCGGACGAGCAGCACCACATCGACAAGCGGCGCTTCCGCGTGCCGTTTGTGTGCGGGGCCCGGGACCTGGGGGAGGCGCTGCGCCGCATCGGGGAGGGCGCGGCCATGATCCGCACCAAGGGAGAGGCGGGCACGGGCAACGTGGTGGAGGCGGTACGGCACGTCCGCCAGATCCTGGACGAGATCCGCCGGCTGCAGGCCCTGCCGGAGGAGGAGCTGATGACCGCCGCCCGCGACCTGCGGGCGCCGTACGAGCTCGTGCTGGAGGTGCGGCGGCTCGGCCGGCTGCCCGTGGTGAACTTCGCCGCGGGCGGGATCGCCACACCCGCGGACGCGGCCCTGATGATGCAGCTGGGCTGCGACGGCGTGTTCGTGGGAAGCGGGATCTTCAAGTCCGAAGACCCGGCCCGCCGGGCGCGGGCCATCGTGGACGCGGTGGCCCACTACGACGACCCGGACGCGGTGGCGCGGGCCTGCGAGGGTCTGGGCGAGCCTATGCGGGGACTGGACGTGCGGCGGCTGGAGCCCGCAGAGCTCCTCCAGACCCGGGGCGGGTGACAGCCTGGCCGCGAGGAGGTGGTTTTCGTGAGGGTCGGCGTGCTGGCGCTGCAGGGAGACGTCTCCGAGCACGCGCAGGTGCTGCGCGAGGTTGGAGCCGAGCCGGTCCTGGTGCGGACGCCGCAGGCGCTGGAGGACGTCCAGGCCCTGGTCCTGCCGGGCGGCGAGAGCACCACCCTGGGCGCCCTCATGGCGCGCTGCGGGCTCGACCAGGCCATCCGCCGCCGCGCGCAGGAGGGGATGCCGGTGTTCGGTACCTGCGCGGGGCTGATCCTCATGGCCCGTCGCGCCTCGGGGGGTGAACCCCCTCTGTTGGGCCTGATGGACGTGGCGGTGGAGCGCAACGCGTACGGGCGGCAGCGGGAGAGCTTCGAAGACGACCTCGCCTGCCCTGCGGTGGACCCCAACCCCTTCCGCGTGGCCTTCATCCGCGCGCCCGTGATCACGGGGGTGGGCGAAGGGGTACAGGTCCTGGCCCGCCACGAGGGGCTGCCGGTGCTGGTCCGACAGGGGCGCCTGCTGGGTGCGACCTTCCACCCGGAGATCACCGGCTACACCGGCGTGCACCGGTACTTCTGCAGCCTGGCGGCGTCCGCGGGCGGAGTGGGTTGACAGACGACGGGCCGTGCGATAATGAGGGTGCGGCGAGCTGCCGCGCAAAACCGCATAGCAAGCCCTGGGGGAGCTCGGAAGAGCCGGGCTGAGAGTGCGGCCGGCCCAGCGGGCCAATGCCGCAGACCCCGAAGACCCGATCCAGGTAATGCTGGCGTGGGGAAGTGGCGAGACCCCAGAAACCGCCAGGTCCTGCTCGGGCCTGGCGGTCGTGTTTGTGTGGGAGGTGCGTGTGGGACTGGCAGAAGAACTCTGGCGGGCTAACGCGGAGCTGGCGGAGGCGTGCTCGAACCACCCCTTCCTGCAGGGCATCGCCTCCGGCGAACTGCCCCTGGAGCGCTTTCGGTTCTACGTGGGGCAGGACGCTTACTTCCTTGACGCGTTCGTGCGGGCCTACGCCCTGCTGCTGGCCAAGGCCCCGGACCGGGAGGGCCTGGTGACCTTCAAGGCCCTGCTGGACGGTGCTGTGGACGAACTGCGGCTGCACCGGGAGTACGCGCGGCGGTGGGGCGTGGACCTGCAGCCGTCCCCGGCGCCCGCCACCTCCGCGTACACCGACTTCTTGCTGCGCACCGCGGCTTTGGAACCCGTCGGACACGGGGTGGCGGCCCAGACCCCGTGCATGCGGCTGTACGCGTACCTGGGCTCCCGGCTCCAGACAGTCCTGCGGGAGGGTAGCCCGTACGGGGAGTGGGTGCGCACGTACGGCAGCCCGGAGTTCGAGCGGCTGGCGCAGACCCTGGAGGGGCTGCTGGACCGCTACGGCGGGGACCGAGCCCGGCTGGAGGAGCTGTACCGGCGGGCCATGCAGCTGGAGTACGAGTTCTTCGACAGCGCGTGGAGGTCTGTGTGAGCCCGCAGACGCTGCTCGTGCGGTACCGCGCGCTATGGGACAGTGCCACGCGCCACCCCTTCCTGGAGGGCGTGCGCACGGGAGCCCTGCCGGAACCCGCGTTCCGCCGCTGGCTGGTCCAGGACTACCACTTCGTCCGCGGGTTGCTGACCTCACAGGCGTACGTCCTGGCCGCCGCCCCGCGGCCGGACCAGCGGGTGGTGGCTTCTGGACTGTTGGCCCTGGTGGACGAACTGGACTGGTTCGAGGGCCATGCCCGGGAGCGCGGCCTGGCCCTGGACGTCCAGGTCCACCCCACCTGCCGCGAGTACGTGGACTTCCTCCAGTCGCTGCGCCACGCGCCGTACCCTGCACAGATCACCGCCCTGTGGGCGTGCGAGCGGGCGTACCTGGACGCCTGGACAGGTGCCGCGCCAGGTGCCGAGCCGTACCGGGACTTCGTACGCCGCTGGACGCAGCCGGCTTTCGCGCAGTACGTGGCTTCACTCGAGTCGTGCGCCAGCCGGGCGCTAGGGCCTGCCTCCGCAGCGGAACAGGAGGCTGCAGAGGAGGCTTTCCGGCGGGTGGCGGAGCTGGAGCGGGCTTTCTGGGAGATGACGTGGGAAGGAGGCGAACCATGACGCGCAAGCTGGTCCTCACCGCAGTGTTCGCAGCGGTCCCGGTGGTCCTGTCTTTCGTGCCGGGGTCGATCCCGGTGGCCGGAGCGAAGCTGCTGCCCTGGCAGCACATGACCAACGCGGTGGCGGGGGTAGTCCTGGGGCCGTGGTACGCGGCCCTGGCCGCGACCCTGGCCGCGGTGCTCCGTAACCTGTTCGGCGTGGGCACCCTGCTGGCGTTCCCTGGAGGGATCCCCGGGGCCCTGGTGGTGGGCTTCGCGTACCGGTGGTGGCGCCACGCCTGGGCGGGGCTGCTGGAGCCCGTGGGCACCGGCCCCGTGGGAGCCACCCTCGGTAGCCTCCTGGTGGCGCCCCTCTTCATGGGGAAGGCCATTCCGCTATCTACACTCCTGCCCCTCTTCCTGGCCAGCAGCGTGCCCGGCGCGGTGCTCGGCTGGCTGGTGCTGCAGGCCCTGGTGCGGGCGCGGGCGGTGCCGGAGGTGGTGGCCTGATGGCGGACGCCCGGGAAGCGACGCTTGCCGCCGAGTGGGGCGTTGAACCCATCCCCACAGAGCAGCGGCCCCTGGCCGCGGTGGAGGTGTTCGTCCTGTGGTTCAACCTCGGGGTGAGCCTGCTGCTGCTGGTCGCCGGGGCGCTGCTGGTGCCCGGCTTGGGGCTGCGGGACGCGCTTCTCGCCACGGTGGTGGGAGCCGTCCTGGGGAACCTGCTGCTGGGGGTGGCCGCGTGGATCGGTGCCGAGGTGGGGGCGCCCAGCATGGTCCTCCTGCGCGCGCCTCTGGGCATCCGCGGCTCGGCGGTGCCCACGGCCCTGAACGTGCTGCAGAACATCGGTTGGGGCGCCTTCGAGATCCTCATCATCGCCACCAGCGCCGACGCCATCACACGGCGGCTGCTGGGCGCGTCCAACTACGTGGCGTGGGTGGCCCTCTTCGGCCTGCTGACCACCCTGATGGCGGTGGGCGGGCCCATCGTGGTGGTCCGGCGGTGGCTGCGCCGTTACGCCATCTGGTTCGTCCTGGCCTCCACCGTGTACCTGACGTGGTACGCGCTGGCGCGCTTCGACATCGCCACCCTGTGGAACCGGCCCGGTACCGGGGAGCTGTCCTTCTGGCTGGGTGTGGACCTGGTGGTGGCGATGCCGGTGTCGTGGATCCCCCTGGTGGCCGACTACACGCGCTTCGCCACCCGACCGGGGGGTGCCTTCTGGGGCACCGCGGTGGGCTACGGCCTGGCCAACGTGTGGTTCTACGGCCTGGGAGCCCTCTTCATGCTGGCCCTGCGGGCGGAGGACCTGGTGGCCGCGGTGCTGGCCATCCCTGCGGGGGCGGTGGCCCTGGCCATCCTCCTCGTGGACGAGACGGACGAGGCGTTCGCCAACATCTACAGCACCTCGGTGTCCCTGCAGAACCTGTGGCCGCAGGCGAACCGCAAGCAGCTGGCGGTGGGAGCCGGGGTGGTGTGTTCAGCCCTCGCGGCCACGGTACCCCTGGTGCAGTACGAGTCGTTCCTGTTCCTCATCGGGGCCTTTTTCGTGCCCCTCTTCGGGGTCCTGGCCGCGGACTACTTCGTGGTCCGGCGGCGCCGCGTCTTCCCGGACGACCTGTACGGTCCCGCAGCCCGGGCACCGCGCTGGCCCGGCTTCGTCTCCTGGCTCGTGGGGTTTGTGGTGTACCAGTGGATCGTCCCCACGGAGATCCCTGGCTGGAAGGCCCTGCTGTCGTCCCTGTTCGGGGCCACAGGAGCCCCCTTCCCGCTCTCCAGCCACCTCCCCTGGCTCGGCGGTTCGCTGCCCAGCCTGGCGTTGAGCTTCGTGCTGTACGCCGTCCTGGCACGGCGGAGGTAGCGGGTTGGAGCCGCTCGGCGAAGTCAGCGCGCAACTCCTGGACCGGGTCCGCGGCCTCCGGCCCCTGGTGCACCACATCACCAACGTGGTGAGCGCCACCGACGTGGCGAACGCCACCCTGGCCACAGGCGCCCTCCCCGTGATGGCCCACGCCTGTGAAGAGGTGGAGGAGGTGGCCGCGACTGCTTCCGCCCTGGCGCTGAACCTGGGCACCCTCACGCCCCGCCGGGTGGAGGCGATGCTGCTCGCGGGCCGCCGGGCGGGCGAACGCCGGGTGCCGGTGGTGCTGGATCCCGTGGGGGTCGGCCTCACCAAACTCCGGGCCGACGCAGCCCGGCGCTTGTTGCGGGAACTTCCGGTTACCGCGGTGCGGGGCAACCTGGCGGAGATGGCTCACCTGGCAGGAGGGGAAGGCTTCCTGCGCGGGGTGGAGTCCGTGGGGGCGGCAAGCCCTCCGGAGGAGGTGGCCCGGGAGGTCGCGCGGCGTCACCGCGTGGTGGCTGCAGTGACCGGGCCGCGGGACTGGGTCGCAGACGGCGTGCGGTTTGTGGCCGTGGACAACGGGCACCCGTGGCTGAGAAGTGTGGCAGGGGCCGGCTGCATGGCCAGCGGGGTAGTGGCGTGCTTCCTCGCGGTGGCGGACGACCCCCTCACAGCTACTGCTGCGGCGCTAGCGTACTTCGGCTACGCTGCGGAGCGGGCGGCCGAACAGGCCTGTGGGCCTGCTAGCTTCCGGGTGGCCCTCCTGGACCAGCTGGCCCGCCTCCAGCCGCAGGACCTGCGGGCTGGCGTGCGCGCGAGCCTGGTGGAACTGCCCGCGGCTCCGCACGGGGGGTGAGGTGCGGCTGGATCTGCGGGTGTACGTGATCACCGACCGCACCTTCCGCGGCCGAAGCCACGAGGACGTCGCGCGCGCGGCCCTGGTGGGAGGAGCCACGGTGGTGCAGCTTCGGGACAAGCAGGCCAGCGGCCGGGAGCTGGTGCAGTGGGCCCGCCAGCTCCGCGCCCTGACCCGCAGGGCGAGGGCGACCTTCGTGGTGAACGACCGGGTGGACGTGGCCCTGGCGGCGGAGGCGGACGGCGCCCACGTGGGAGAGGACGACCTGCCCGTGGCGGACGCGCGCCGGCTTCTGGGTCCGGACCGGGTCGTGGGAGCCTCTGCGGGCACCGTGGAGGAGGCGCTGCGAGCCCAGGCGGACGGCGCGGACTACCTCGGCGTGGGGCCCGTGTTCCCCACCGCCACCAAGCCGGACGCGGGAGGTGCCATCGGTCCGGAAGGCCTGCGGAGGATCGTGGAGGCGGTGCGCATCCCGGTGGTGGGCATCGGCGGCATCACCCTGGACAACGCCGCGGAGGTAATCCGCGCGGGCGCCGCGGGGGTGGCGGTGGTCTCCGCGGTGGCGGCAGCGGACGACATGGTGGAAGCCACCCGACGGCTGCGGGAGGTGGTGGACGCGGCACTGCAGGAGCGGGGAGGTGCGGAAAGGTGACGGTACCGAAGGCGCTGACGATCGCGGGTTCGGACTCCGGGGGAGGGGCTGGCATCCAGGCGGACCTCAAGACCTTCTCGGCCCTCGGGGTGTTCGGAATGAGTGCGGTCACCGCGCTGACCGCCCAGAACACCACGGGGGTGTACGCGGTGCACGAGGTGCCCCCGGAGGTGGTGGCCCGGCAGATCGACGTGGTGGTGGAGGACATCGGGGTGCACGCGGCCAAGACGGGCATGTTGAGCAGCGTGCCCATCATCGAGGCGGTGGCGGACCGGGTCCGCCACCACCGGCTGGATCGGCTGGTGGTGGACCCCGTGATGGTGGCCAAAAGCGGCGCGCCCCTGCTGCGGCCGGAAGCACAGCACGCCCTGCGGGCGCAGCTTTTGCCCCTGGCCCTGGTCATCACCCCCAACCTGCCGGAGGCGGAAGCCCTGCTGGGCCGGCCCATCCGGGGAGTCGAGGACATGCGGGACGCCGCGCGTGCCCTGCGGGACCTGGGGCCGAGGGCGGTCCTGGTGAAAGGCGGCCACCTGGAGGGCGACCCCGTGGACGTGTTCTACGACGGGGACGGGTTCGAGGAGCTGCGGGCAGAGCGCCTGTCTACCCGCCACACCCACGGGACGGGCTGCGTGCTGTCCGCGGCCATCGCGGCGTACCTGAGCCGGGGCCTGTCCGTCCGGGAAGCCGTCAGGAAGGGGAAGGAGTTCGTGACGGAGGCCATCCGGTACGGCCTGCCCCTGGGCCGTGGGGTCGGGCCGTGCAACCCGCTGTTCCAGTGGTTGCGGCCGGACGGGGCCGCGGGGGGAGGTGCAGGGTGAAGTCGTTGCGCACGCGTCAGCTGGCGGAGTCCGGGATCGCCGTCGCCCTGGGCGCCGCCCTGGGCCTGGTGAAGGTGTACCAGCTGCCCCAGGGAGGTTCCATCACCGCGGGCAGCATGGTGCCGGTGTTCTACCTGAGCCTGCGGTGGGGACCGCGCACGGGCATCGCAGCCGGTGTGTTGCTGGGGCTGGTGAACTTCGTACTGGAGCCGGTGTTCGTCCACCCTGTGCAGTTCCTGCTGGACTACCCGGTGGCGTTTGGCGCCCTCGGCTTGGCGGGCTTTTTCCCGCATCTGCCCTGGCTGGGCGTGGTGGTGGGCGGGGCGGGCCGGTTCGTCTCCCACCTCCTCAGCGGGGTGGTGTTCTTCGCCCAGTACGCGCCGCGGGGGACCAGTCCGTGGGTGTACTCTGCGGCGTACAACGGCTCCTACATGCTGCCGGAGGTGGTGGTCAGCGTGGTGCTGACCCTGCTCGTCCTGCGCGCCCTCCCGGCGCCCTCGGAAAGGTCGGACTGAAGCCTGCGCGGCGACGCGGCCGCGTCACCCCGGATTCAGGCGGGCTTTGCCCGCGTCGGTCCTCCAGGCTACCATGCCTTCCGTGAGGCCGGAGGAGCCGTACGCAGCCATCGTGGCCGGAGGGCGCGGTCCGCTGCCACGCCGCTACCGTGCCGCGAGCCTCGTGGTGTGCGCGGACGGCGGCGTGGCCCGGGCCCACCGCGCGGGCTGGAGGCCGCACGTGGTGGTGGGGGACTGGGACTCCCTGGACCTTGGCCTGGTGAACTGGCTGGAGCAGGTGGGGGCCGAGCGCTTCCGCTACCCCGAGGCCAAGGACAAGACGGACAGCGAGCTGGCGGTGGACGTGGTGGCGGAACGGGGCTTCCGCACCGCCTACCTCCTGGGCGGGATCGGGAAGCGGGTGGACCACGAGCTCGCCAACCTGCTCCTGCCCCGCTACGCGGCGGACCGCGGGGTGGACCTACGGGTAGTGGCCGGAGGGACCCTGGTGCAGCTCGTGCGGGGCCGGGTGGAGCTGGACGCCCGCGTGGGCGACTGGGTGTCCTTGTTCTCCCTGCGGCCCCACAGCTCGGGAATCCACACAGGCGGCCTTCGGTTTGCTCTGGTGGACGGCACCCTGACCCTCGGCAGCACCCTCGGGGTCAGCAACGAGGTCACAGAGGAGCCTGCGTGGGTGGCGGTGTCTGAAGGCGAACTGCTGGCCGTCCGCGTGAGGAGGCCGCGCCCGCGCGCGTGAGGAGGTGGAGGACGTGGAAACCCTGGTCCGCGCCATGGGGTCGGAAGGCGTGCTGGCCTTCGCGTGCGTCACCACCCGGCTGGTGGAGGAGGCCCGCAGGCGGCACGGAGCGGCACCCACCGCGGCCGCGGCCCTGGGACGCGCCCTCACGGCTTCGAGCCTGCTGAGCGCCACCCTGGAAGGCCAGCAGAAGGTGACCCTGCGGATCCTGGGGGACGGCCCCCTGGGCGGGATCGTCACGGACACCACCGCCTCCGGCGACGTGCGGGGCTACGTGCAGAACCCCACGATACACCTGCCGCTTTCAAGCCGGCGCAAGCTGGACGTGGGGGCCGCGGTGGGACGCGGGATGCTGCACGTGACCAAGGACCTGGGGCTGCGGTGGCCGTACCACGGCAGCGCGCCCCTGGTCTCCGGTGAGATCGCGGAGGACCTGGCGTACTACCTGGCACAGTCCGAGCAGGTACCGTCCGCGGTGTCCCTGGGCGTCCTGGTGGAACCGGACGGACGCGTGTCCGCGGCAGGCGGGTTCATCGTGCAGGTGATGCCGGACGCGGACCCTGGAGTCCGGGACTACCTGGAAGCGCACGTGCGGGCCCTTCCTCCGGTGACACAGCTGGTCCGCGAGGGAGCCTCCTCCGCGGACCTGGCCCGGGCTGCCCTCGGCCGCCTGGGCGCGCAGATCCTGGAGGAACGGCCCGTGCGGTACCGGTGCACCTGTTCCCGCGAGCGGGTGGAAGGGGTGCTGGCGCTCCTGGGCGCCGAGGAAGTGGAGTCCCTCCTGGCAGAAGGCCGCGCGGAGGTGCGGTGCCGGTTCTGCGGGGAGGTGTACGTCCTGGGCCCCCAGGCCCTTCAGGAGCTGGTCTGGCGGCTGCGGGGCACCCGGCCGCCCGTGGCCTGAGCGGTCACGGTGCGTCCACGAGCCGCGCTTGCTACACCGCCCGCTTGATGCGGCCGGACTTCAGGCACGTGGTGCACACGCGGACCCGGCGAGGCACGCCGTCCACCACGGCGCGCACCCGCTGCAGGTTCGGCACGAACCGCCGCTTGCTGTGCTTGTTGCTGAAGGAGACGCTGTGGCCCGACCTCGGGCCCTTTCCGCAGATCTCGCACGTCCTCGCCATCTCCACTCACCGTCCGCTGCTGGGGCCGCCGCCGTGCTGGCGCCCGCCGATTCTACCACGGCCCGCCCGCGGCCCGCAAACGCCAGGAAACCGGCCGCCCGGGTCGAACAGGGTTACGGGATGACCACGCGGGTCGCAGACCCTCTGCAGCAGCCCGTCCAGTACGTGCGGGGCGTGGGGCCCCGCCTGGCGCAGGCCTTCGCGCGCCTGGGGATCCGGACGGTGGAAGACCTCCTGTACCACGTGCCGCGCCGGTACGAGGACCGCAGCCACTTCGCCACCCTGTACGGGGCCGCGCACGACAGCTTCGCCACCTTCCGGGTGAAGGTGGTACGGCTGCGGGAGCCGCAGCTGCGCAGCCCCAAGAAGCTCACGGAGGTGTACGTCACGGACGGGACGGCGGTGGCGGTGGCCAAGTTCTGGGGCCGCCGCCACCTGGACAAGGTCCTGTCCCCGGGGACCGAGATCGTCCTCTGGGGACGGGTGCGGCGGGAGCGGGGCCAGATCGAGGTGGAGTCCCCGGAGTTCGAGCGGGCCTCCGAGGAGGACGGGACCCTGCACACGGGCCGCGTGGTCCCCGTCCACCCGGCCACCGAGCAGCTGTCGCCCCGGCTGGTGCGGCGGGCGGTGCACGCGGCCCTGGAAGCCTTCGCGCAGCGGGTCCCCGAGCTCCTTCCAGAAGACGTGCGGGCCCGGTACGGGTTGCTCCCTGTACGGGAAGCCCTCTGGCGGGTACACTTCCCCGACACCGTGGAGGAGGGCGACCGGGCGCGCCGCACCCTGGCCTTCGCGGAGTTCCTGGAGCTGGAGCTGGCCCTGCTCCTGCGGCGGCGCGCGGTCGCCGCCGCCACCAAGCCCCACCGCTACCGGGAGGACGGGGGCCTGCTGGAGGCTTTCCTGGACACCCTACCGTTCCAGCTCACCGGCGCGCAGCGCCGGGCCATCGAGCAGATCCGCCGGGAGCTGTACTCCCCGCACCCCATGAACCGCCTCCTGCAGGGGGACGTGGGTTCCGGCAAGACCGTGGTGGCAGCGGCCGCGGTGGTGGTGTGTGCGGGCGGCGGGCACCAGGCTGCGGTGATGGCGCCCACGGAGATCCTCGCGGAGCAGCACTACCTCACCTTCCGCCGGTTCCTGGAGCCTGTGGGCGTGCGGGTGGTGTTGCTGACGGGTGGGATGCGGAGAAGCGAGCGCGAGGCCGTGCTGGCGGAGGTGGCGCGGGGCGAGGCGGACCTGGTGGTGGGCACCCACGCGCTGCTGCAGGAGGACGTGGTGTTCGACCGGCTCGCCCTGGTGGTGGTGGACGAGCAGCACAAGTTCGGGGTGGCGCAGCGGGCGGCCCTTCGGGCCAAGGGACACGAGCCTGACGTCCTGGTCATGACCGCGACACCCATCCCCAGGACCCTGGCCCTGACCCTGTACGGCGACCTGGACGTCTCCGTACTGGACGAGCTGCCCCCGGGCCGGCACCCGGTGCGGACCTACCACCGCTTTCCGGACCGCCGGGACCGGGTGTACGAGTTCGTCCGCCAGCAGGTCCAGGCAGGCCGCCAGGCGTACGTGGTGTGCCCCCTGGTGGAGGAGTCCGAGCGCGTGGACGCCTCCGCCGCGGTGGAGCTGTACGAGCGCATGCGCACCCAGGTGTTCCCCGACCTGCGGGTGGGCCTCTTGCACGGCCGCATGCCCGTGGCGGAGAAGGACGCGGTCATGGAGGCGTTCCGCCGCGGGGAGATCCAGGTGCTGGTGGCCACCCCGGTGATCGAGGTGGGGGTGGACGTCCCCAACGCCACGGTGATGGTGGTGGAGGACGCGGACCGCTTCGGGCTCGCGCAGCTGCACCAGCTCCGGGGCCGGGTGGGCCGTTCGTCCCACCGGTCCTACTGTATCCTGATCTCGGCGTTGCCGACTGACGAGGCGCGGCGACGCATCGACGCCCTGGTGGACACCAACGACGGGTTCCGCATCGCGCAGGTGGACCTGGAGCTGCGGGGTCCGGGGGAGTTCTTCGGCACGCGCCAGCACGGGCTGCCGGAGTTCCGGGTGGCCGACCCCATCGGGGACGTGGCGCTGCTGGAGCGGGCGCGGGAGGCGGCGGAGCGCATCCTGAAGGAGGACCCGCAGCTGGAACGGCCGGAGCACCGGGTCCTGCGGGAGCGCCTGCTGCGGCGGTACGCGGAGTCCGGGGCGTACCTGGCGGTGGGCTGACGGTGCGGGTCGCCGCGGGGGAGGCCAAGGGGAAGCGGCTGCGGGTGCCTCGGGGGGTGGCCGCGCGGCCGACCCAGGACCGGGTGCGGGAGGCGATTTTCAACGCCCTGGCGGACCGGGTGGTGGACGCGGACGTGCTCGACCTGTTCGCGGGGGTGGGGACGCTGGGGATCGAGGCGTTGAGCCGCGGCGCCCGGCGCTCGGTGTTCGTGGAGCTCGACCCCAGGACCGTAGCCGGGCTGCGGGCCAACCTGCAGGCCGCGGGCTTCACGGGGCGGGCGGAGGTGTGGCGGGCGGACGCCCTGCGGGCCCTGCGGAGGCTCGAGCAGCGGGGCGACCGTTTCCACCTGATTTTCCTGGACCCTCCGTACCGCAGCGGGTGGCTGCAGCGCGCCCTGCGGGCGCTGGCGCACAGCCCGGTCCTGCGGGACGACGGGCTGGTGGTGGCGGAAGGCGCCCGCGGCGAGCCCGTGGCGGTGGAGGGGCTCGAGGTGACCTGGCAGCGCACCTACGGCGACACCGCGGTGGCGTTCCTCCGCAGGGCGAAAGGAGCTACTGGTGAAGGTCGCGGTGTACCCGGGGACCTTTGACCCCGTGCACAACGGGCACGTGGACGTGATCCGCCGGGCGCGGGCGCTCTTTGCCCGCGTGGTGGTCGGCGTGGCTTTGGAGTCCGGCAAGGAGCCGCTGTTTACGGTCCAGGAGCGGGTGGACATGCTGCGGGAGGCGGTGGCGGGCCTGGAGGGGGTGGAGGTGCAGAGCTTCGACGGGCTTACGGTGGAGTTCGCGCGGCGGTGTGGGGCCTCGGCCATCGTGAAGGGCGTGCGGGTGGGGGACCTGGAGTACGAGCTGCGGATGGCCCACGTGAACCGCCGCCTGGCACCCGAGCTGGAGACGGTGTTCCTGCCCACGAGCCCTGAGTACGGGTTCGTCAGTTCCACCCTCATCAAGGAGGTGGCGCGTCTGGGCGGGTCCGTGGACGGGCTGGTCCCCGAAGGGGTAAGGGTCCGCCTGCGGCGCCGGTTCGGCGGGGCGTGAAGCCGTGGACAGCGTGTTCGAGCTGCTGGACCGGCTGGAGGCGCTGGTGAGCCGTGCCGGGACCGTGCCCTGGACGGACAAGCGCATCGTGGACGAGCGGGAGGTCCGTAGCCTGCTGGAGATGTTGCGGGCGCGTCTGCCCGCGGAGCTGGCGGAGGCGCACCGCCTGCGGGCTGCGGCGGAGGAGGTCTTGCAGCGGGCTCAGGAGCAGGCCCGCAGGATCGTGACGGAGGCGCAGGAGGAGCTGGCCCACCGGGTGGACGAACACGAGGTGGTCCGGCACGCCCGGACGAAGGCCGAGGAGATCCTGGCGCGCGCGCGCGAGGAGGCCGACGAGACCCGCAGGGGCGCGGAGGAGTACGCCCGTCAGGTCCTGGACGACCTGGAGCAGGGGGTGCTGCGGGTACTGCTGAGCATCCGGAAGGGCAAGGAGATCCTGGACCGTCGCCGGGAAGGGTGAGAGCCTGTGGGGTGCGCCGTGTCTGGCTTTCGCCTTGACTTCCCTCCGCACCGGGCCTAAGATCAGTGGGAGTGCGCGCCCGGAAGTCCGGGCGCGCGGTGCTGTTATGAAGGTCTCCGCAGAACAGGTTCGCTCCAGCCCCGGCCGCCGGCTGCGCCTGCAGTTGGACGAGCCCGTGCCGTCCGGGGCGGAGGACCTGCCCTTTGTCGGTCCGGTCCGCGGGGACGTGGAGCTGTGGGCGGTGGCCGGGCGGCTGCGCCTGTCCGCACGGTTCTCCACGGAGGCGGAGCTGGTCTGCGGCCGTTGCCTCCGGTCCTTCCGGACAGAGCTGTCCGCGGTGGTGGACGAGTGGTACGATCCCGACCTGGGTCCCACGGAGGAGGTGCCGGTGGAGGACGGGGTCCTGGTCATGCCGCTGACCGATCCTGAGGTCGACGTGACGGAGGTGGCCCGCCAGCACCTGCTCCTGGCCGCGCCCCTGGTCCCCCTCTGTCGGCCCGACTGCGCGGGCCTGTGCCCGGTCTGCGGGGCTGACCGCAACACGAGCCCGTGTGGCTGCGCACCGCGCCAGGCCGACCCGCGGTGGCAGGAGCTCCAGAACGTCCTGGGAGGTCTTCCATGAGCCGGTCCAGAAGACACTCGCACATGCGCGTGGCCCGACGGCGGGCCCTGCAGAAGGTGGCGGTCCCGCACCTGGTGCCGTGCCCGAAGTGCAAGACGCCGAAGCTCACCCACCACGTGTGCCCCACCTGCGGGACCTACGGCGGCCGCCAGGTGGTGCCTGTGGAGGAAGCCGGACGCCGGGCCTCGTAGGGACACATCCGCGGGAGGCAGAATGCGCCGCAACACGGGGCTGGTGTAGGGCGGACAGGATGCGCGTTGCGGTGGACGCCATGGGTGGAGACCACGCGCCGGCGGAGGTGGTGGCGGGTGCGCTGGCTGCCGCAGAGCGCCTCGGGATCGACGTCCTCCTGGTGGGACCGGACGAGGTGGTACGCGAGCAGCTGAAGCGCCACCGCCCGCCCGCCTCCCGCGTGCGGGTGGTGCACGCTTCCCAGCAGGTGGGGATGGACGAGTCGCCCACCACCGCATTGCGCCGCAAGCCCGACAACTCCATCACCAAGGGCCTGGAGCTGGTGCGGTCCGGCCAGGCGGACGCCTTCTTCAGCGCCGGCAACACCGGCGCGGTGATGGCGGCGTCCCTGCTCACCCTCGGGCGGGTGGAGGGCGTGGACCGGCCCGCCATCGCCGCGGTGCTGCCCACCCTGCGGGGCCGCCTGGTGGCCCTGGACGTGGGGGCGAACGTGGACTGTCGGCCGCGCCACCTGCTGCAGTTCGCCCTCATGGGCAGCGTGTACGCGGAGCGGGTGCTGGGGATCCCTTCCCCGCGGGTCGGCCTGCTGAGCAACGGCGAGGAGGCGGGGAAGGGCAACGAGCTGGTGGTGCGCACCGCGGAGCTCCTGCGGGCCACGGACCTGAACTTCGTGGGGAACGTGGAGGGCCGACAGGTGTTCTTCGGCGCCTGCGACGTGCTGGTCTGCGACGGGTTCGTGGGCAACGTGGTCCTCAAGCTGGGAGAGGGGATGGCGCAGGGCCTGTTCCAGATCATCCGGGAGGAGGTCCGGCGGTCACTGCGGGCCAAGTTCGCGGTGTGGCTGTTGCGGCCGCGGCTGCGGGCCCTACGCCGGAGGATCGACTACACGGAGTACGGCGGCGCGCCGCTGCTCGGGGTGCGGGGGGTGGTGGTGATCGGGCACGGGGCTTCCAACGCCCACGCGGTGTACAACGCCTTGCGGGTGGCTCAGGAGGAGGTGCGCCAGCGGCTGCCGGAGGTCATCCAGCGGGAGAGCCTGCGCCTGACTGCCTCCCCCGCGGCGGACGCGGCGTCCACCTGAGGTAGCACACACCGAACGCAGGACGGAGGGACCATGGGGTTGCACCGGTCGAGCAGGATCGCGGGCCTGGGGCGGTACGTGCCCCGCAGGGTTCTCACCAACGCGGACCTGGAGCGCATGGTGGACACCACCGACGAGTGGATCACCGTGCGCACCGGGATCAAGGAGCGGCGCGTGGCGGCGCCGGAGGAGGCAACCAGCGACCTGGCCCTGGAGGCGGCGCGGGAGGCCCTGGAACGCGCCGGGGTGGACGCCGCGGATTTGGACCTGATCCTGGTGGGCACCGCCAGCCCCGACATGATCTTCCCCGCCACCGCCTGTCTGGTGCAGGAGCGGCTGGGCGCCAAGCGGGCGGGGGCGGTGGACGTCTCTGCAGCGTGCAGCAGCTTCGTTTACGCCCTCGGCCTCGCCCACGCCCAGATCGTCGCGGGCCTGGCGGAGCGGGTCCTGGTGGTGGGCGCGGACACCCTCTCCCGCATCACGAACTGGAAGGACCGGGCCACGTGCGTGCTGTTCGGGGACTCCGCGGGCGCCGCGGTGGTCGTCCCCTCCGACAGCCAGGCGGGGCTGCTGTCGTTCTGGCTGGGCGCGGACGGTGGGGGCAGCTCGCTTCTGAGCCTGCCCGCCGGGGGGAGCCGGCTGCCCGCCTCGTACGAGACCGTGGAGCGGGCCCAGCACTACATCCACATGAACGGTCCCGAGGTGTTCAAGTTCGCCAGCCGCATCATCCCGCGCGCCATCGAGGAAGCCTGCCAGCGGGCGGGCGTTTCGGCGGACGAGGTGGACCTGTTCATCCCGCACCAGGCCAACGTGCGGATCATCCAGGCTGCGGCGGAGCGCCTGCGCCAGCCCCTGGAGAAGTTCTACGTGAACGTGCACAAGTACGGGAACACCTCCTCCGCGTCGGTCCCCGTGGCTCTGTACGAGGCGGTGGAAGAGGGGCGCGTCAAGCCGGGGGACCTGGTGGTACTGGTGGCGTTCGGCGGCGGGCTCACCTGGGCTTCCTGCGCCCTGCGCTGGGGGTAGGCATGGGCGGCGTGGCGTACGTGTTCCCCGGCCAGGGGGCGCAGTACGTAGGCATGGGGGTGGATCTCGCCGAAGCGTTTCCCCGGGCCCGTGCCCTGTTCCAGCGGGCCTCCTCGGTGCTGGGGTTTGACCTGCTGGAGCTGTGCCGCTCAGGACCCGAGGAGGCCCTGCAGCGGACGGAGAACACGCAGCCCGCCATCCTGGTCACCAGCCTCGCGTGCCTGGAGGCGGCCCGCGGCCGCATCCCGCCTCCGGTAGTGGCCGCGGGCCTGAGCCTGGGGGAGTACACTGCCCTGGTGTGTGCGGGCAGCCTGGAGTTCGAGGACGCGGTGTGGCTGGTGCGCCAGCGCGGGCTGTTCATGCAGCAGGCCACGGAGGGACGCAAGACCGCCATGGCCGCGGTGCTGGGCCTGCCCGCGGAGGCGGTGGAGGGGGTGTGCCAGCAGGCCTCGGCGTTGGGGGTCTGCGAGGCCAGCAACTACAACGCTCCGGACCAGGTGGTGGTGGGCGGGGACCGCGCCGCGGTGGAGGAGGCGGTGCGGCTGGCGAAGGCCGCGGGCGCCCGGAGGGCGGTGCTGCTGGCGGTGTCCGCCCCGTTCCACACCCGCCTGATGCGGCCCGCGGCGGAGCGGCTGCGGGAGGCGCTGGACCGAGTGGTCCTGCGGGACGCGGAGCTGCCCGTGGTGGCCAACGTCACCGCCCGGCCGGTCCACAGGGCCGCGGACATCCGCCGCCTGCTGGTCGACCAGGTGGCTAGCCCCGTCCGCTGGGCGCAGTCGGTGGCCTACATGGTCCAGGACGGCGTGGACACCTTCGTGGAGCTGGGACCGGGCACGGTGCTGTCGGGTCTGGTGAAGCGCTGCGCGCGGGGCGCCACGACCTGGCACGTGGAGGACCGGGCCTCCCTGGAGAAGACCGCCGCGGCCCTGGGTGGGGGAAGCCTTAGCTCCGCCACCGGGGAAACGGGTGCACGGCAGAGCCCGGGGGCGAGGATTTAAGGCGATGCAGGGCGTGGACCTGCGCGGCAAGGTGGCCCTGGTGACCGGAGGTTCCGGCGCCATCGGGGGCGCCATCTGCGAGGCCCTGGCCCGGGCGGGTGCCGCGGTGGCGGTCCACTACGGCTCCAACCGGGACGGGGCCCTGCGCGTGGCGGACCGCATCCGCGGCGAGGGAGGCCGGGCGGTGGTGGTGGGCGGGGACGTGGCGTCGGAGCAGGACGTGGAGCGGTTCTTCCGGGAGGTGCGGGAGCAGCTGGGCCGGGTGGACATCCTGGTCAACAACGCGGGGACCCTGCGGGACGGGCTGGTGGTCCGCATGCGGCTGGAGGACTGGCGCCGGGTGCTGGACACCAACCTCACGGGGACGTTCCTGTGCACCCGGGAGGCCCTGCGGGACATGCTGCGGGCGCGCTGGGGCCGCGTGGTGAACGTGACGTCCGTGGTGGGGCTGGTGGGCAATGCGGGCCAGGCGAACTACGTGGCCGCCAAGGCGGGCATCGTGGGCTTCACGAAGGCGGTGGCGCGGGAGGTGGCGTCCCGGAACATCACCGTGAACGCCATCGCCCCGGGCTACGTGCACAGCCGCATGACCGAGACCCTGGACGAGGACCAGCGCCGGTGGCTGACCTCCCAGATCCCCATGGGCCGCACGGGCACGCCCGGGGAGATCGCCCCCGCGGTGGTGTTCCTGTGCAGCGAGCAGGCGGCGTACATCACCGGCCAGGTCTTGAACGTGGACGGTGGTATGGTAATGAAGTAGGGGAAAACGAGCGGGCGCGGCGAGGAGGCGGAGATGGCGTCAACGTTCGAGAGGGTGAAGGCCATCGTGGTGGAGCAGCTGGGCGTGGAGGAAGACGAGGTGACGGAGAACGCCTCCTTCGTGGAGGACCTGGGCGCGGACTCTTTGGACGTGGTGGAGCTGGTGATGGCCCTGGAGGAAGAGTTCGGCATCCAGATTCCCGAGGAGGAAGCCGAGAAGATCCAGACGGTGGGGCAGGCGGTGCAGTACATCGAGGAACACCTCCAGGCGGCCAAGGAGGGCTAGGGGTTGTCGGCGGAGGCCGCGCGGCACCCGGCGGCCAGGGCCCCCGAAGACCCCGTGCCCTGGCGGATCCCCGATAGGTGGGACCCTTGAGCCAGCACCGGCGCAGGGTTGCCGTCACGGGGGTGGGGGTGGTCACCCCCGTCGGGATCGGCAAGGAGGCCTTCTGGAACGCCCTCCTGGAGGGCCGCAGCGGCGTCCGGCGGATCGAGTCCTTCGACCCCTCCCCGTTCCCCACGCAGATCGCCGCGGAGGTGCGGGACTTCGACCCCCTCCAGTACATGGACCGCAAGGAGGTCCGCCGGAACGACCGGTTCGTGCAGTTCGCCATCGCGGCGACCCGTATGGCCCTGGAGGACGCGGACTTCCGCATCACCCCCGCCAACCGGGACCGGGTGGGCGTGGTGCTGGGCTCCGGCATCGGCGGGGCCCACACTTGGGAGGAGCAGCACCGGGTGCTGCTGGAGCGGGGGCCTGACCGCGTGAGCCCGTTCTTCATCCCCATGCTCATCAGCAACATGGCCGCGGGGATGGTGAGCATCCTGTTCGGGGCCCGGGGGCCCAACACCTCGGTGGTCACCGCCTGCGCCACGGGCGGCCACTGTATCGGCGACGCCTTCAAGATCATCCAGCGGGGCGACGCGGACGCCATGATCGCGGGCGGCACCGAGGCAGCCATCACGGCCCTGTCCATCGCGGGCTTCTGCTCCATGAAGGCCATGTCCACCCGCAACCACGATCCCGAGCGAGCGGTGCGTCCGTTTGACCGGGACCGCGACGGTTTCGTCATGGGGGAGGGCGCGGGGGTGGTGCTGTTGGAGGAGCTGGAGAGCGCCCGCGCCCGCGGGGCGCGCATCTACTGCGAGGTGGTAGGCTACGGCATGAGCGCGGACGCCTACCACATCACGCAGCCGGACCCCGAGGGCGAGGGGGCGGCCCAGTGCATGGCCCGGTGCCTGGCCGACGCGGGCCTGCGACCCGAGGACGTGGACTACATCAACGCCCACGGCACCAGCACCCCGTACAACGACAAGTTCGAGACTTTGGCCATCAAGCGGGTCTTCGGGGACCACGCCTACCGGTTGGCGGTGAGCTCCACCAAGTCCATGACGGGCCACCTGCTGGGCGCCGCGGGCGGGGTCGAGCTCATCGCCTGCGCCCTGAGCGTGTACCACCAGGTCCTGCCGCCCACCATCAACTACGAGAACCCCGACCCCGACTGCGACCTGGACTACGTGCCGAACCGGGCCCGGCCCGCAACGGTGCGGACAGCGCTGTCCAACGCCTTCGGGTTCGGCGGCCACAACTGCACCCTCGCGGTCCGGAGGGTGGAGGACAGCTAGCCGGATGTCCGGGGAGAGCTTGACCTACGGGATCGCGCTGGCAAGCCACGGGGACGCGGCGGTCCTCCGGACGGTGTAGCGGCAGACCATGGCCGTTCACGCGGGGACGGTGAGCGAGGGGCTGGACCGCGAGCGGGCGGACCGGCTGCGGGAGCTGGAGGAGCGGTTGGACGTCCGGTTCCGGGACCTGCGCCTGCTCAACCTCGCCCTGACCCACGGCTCCTACGCCCACGAGGAGGGCGGGGAGCGCCTGGGCACCTACGAGCGCCTGGAGTTCCTGGGGGACGCGGTCCTGAACCTGGTGGTGAGCGACCACCTGTACCGCCGCTTCCCGGACCGCAGCGAGGGCGACCTGGCACGCCTGCGGGCCCGCCTGGTGAACGAGCCCACCCTGGCCGGCATCGCCCGGAGCCTGGACCTGGGCTCGTACATCCTGCTGGGCCGCGGGGAGGAGCGGGGCGGCGGCCGGGAGCGGTCCAGCATGCTGGCGGACGTGCTGGAGGCGGTGGTGGGCGCGGTGTACCTGGACTCGGGGTTCGGGGTGGCGCACGCCCTGGTGAGCCGGTGGTACGCGGAGCGGCTGGAGGGTCTGGACGAGGTCCCTGCGGACTTCAAGAGCCAGCTGCAGGAGTACGTCCAGCAGCACGAGCGCAAGCTGCCGCGCTACCGCATCACCGCCACCGAGGGGCCCGACCACGCGAAGGCCTTCGTGGCCGCCGTGGAGGTGGGCGGCCGCGTCCTGGGCGAGGGGCGGGGCCGGACGAAGAAGGAGGCGGAGCAGGCCGCGGCGGCGGAAGCCCTGGTGCGCCTGGGCCTGCTGGCTTCCCGCCCACGGGGTTCCAGCTGACGGGAGGGTGGAGTTGGAGCAGCTCTGGGCGCCGTGGAGGCTGGCGTACATCAAGGGCCCGGAGCCGGAGGGCTGCATCTTCTGCACCAAGCCCGCGGAGGGACGCGACGAGGAGAACCTCATCGTGTGGCGGGGTGGGTCGGCCTTCGTGATGCTGAACCGCTACCCGTACAACAGCGGCCACGTGATGGCCGTCCCCGTGCGGCACACGGGGGACCTGGAGGACCTGAGCCCCGCGGAGGTCCAGGACCTGTGGGAGGCGGTGCGGCGGTCCGTGCGGGCCCTGCGCCGCGCGCTGGGCGCCCAGGCCTTCAACATCGGCATCAACCTGGGCCGGGCCGCGGGCGCGGGGATCGTGGACCACCTGCACGTGCACGTGGTCCCGCGGTGGGCCGGGGACACCAACTTCATGCCGGTCCTGGCGGACGTGAAGGTGATCCCCCAGCACCTGGAGGACACCTACCGGCAGCTGCGGGAAGCCTTCCAGCAGGACGGCTGACCTTCACACCCCCGCTACGCGTGCGGACGACCGTGGAGGCCGGATGACGGTGCGCGGACGGTGTGGTTTTGTCGCCGTGGCCCTTCTTGCCGTGTGGGCTGCGGCTGCGCCCGGCGCTCCTGTGGAGGACGCGGGCGCCCGCGCGTGGTCCCACGTGGCGGCCCTGGCGGCTCTCGGTCCCCGTGTGGCCGGCAGCGCCGCGGAGCGCCGCGCGGCGGAGTACGTGGCCGCACAACTGCGGTCCGCGGGTTACCACGTACAGATCACGGGCTTCCCGTTCCCGTACTTCGAGACCCGCCAGGTGGCCCTGGAGGTCACGAGCCCCGTGCGCGTACGCCTCTCGCCCCGCGCCCTCGCGTACTCCACGGGAGGCCAGGTGGTGGCGCCCCTCGTGGTGGCCGGCCGCGGGCTCGTGGAAGACTTTCAGGAGGTGGACGCGAGGGGAAAGGTGGCCCTGGTGGAGCGCGGCGGTATCACGTTCCTGCAGAAGGCGGAGAACGCGGCGCGTGCTGGGGCGCGGGCCGTGGTGGTCTACAACCACGAGCCGGGTCCCGTGGTGGGGACCCTGACTCGACCCGCCGGGATTCCCGCGGTCACCGTCTCCAGGGAGGAAGGGCTCCGGCTGCGGGAGCTGGTCGGGAGGGGGCCGGTGGTGGTCTCCCTGGTGGTAGACACCCTGCTGGAGACCCGTGCCTCCTGGAACGTGGTGGGAGAACTCCCGGGCCGTTCGGCGGCCCGCGTGCTGCTGGGCGCGCACGTGGACTCCGTGGAGGGCAGCCCCGGCGCCAACGACAACGCCAGCGGCGTCGCTGCAGCCCTGGAGGCCGCACGGGCCCTGCGGTCGCGGCCTCCGGCCTGGACCGTGGAGGTGGCCGCCTTCGGCGCGGAGGAGGGGGGGCTGTTCGGATCCTCGGCGTACGCCCGCAGCCCCCGCGCCCGGGGACTGGCGGCCATGCTGAACCTGGACATGGTGGGGGCGGGCGGGCGGCTGCTCGTGGGCAACACGGGAGCGGACCGCCGGGTCGTGGACGCGGTCCTGCACTCCGCCCGCGAACTGGACATTTCGGTGGAGGAGCAGCGGATGGGCTCCAGCGACCACGTCGCCTTCGAGCGCGCGGGCATCCCTGCCGCCATGCTGCACCGCCCGGGCGACCCCCACTACCACTCGCCCGAGGACACCCCGGACCGGGTCCGGCCGGAGCTGCTGGACCCGGTGGTGCGCCTGGCTGCGGAGTCCCTGCGCCGTCCCGCCCTGGTGACCGCGGGGGTGCCCCGCCCGGCGGCGTCCCGACCGCGCGGTCGGTTATAATGCCCCTAGCCGACCGATCGGTCGAGCCGAGGGGAGGGAGTGGGGTGCTCGTCCAGGAAGACCTGCTGGCGCCCGAGGTGGTGCGCGACCCGTACACGTACTTCGCCCGGCTCCGGGACCACGACCCCGTGCACTGGAACGACCGCTGGGGCGGGTGGCTGGTGACCCGCTACGAGGACGTGGTGCGGGCCTTCCGAGACCCCGAGCGCCTTTCCAGCGACCGCATGGCGCACTTCCAGCAGGAACTGACGCCGCAGGACCGGGAGAAGCTCCACGTGCTGATCAAGTACTTCTCCCGGTGGCTGGTGTTCACCGATCCCCCGTACCACACCCGGGTGCGCATGCTGGTCAACAAGGCCTTCACGCCCACCAGCGTGGAGCGCCTGCGGCCGAGAGTCCGCCAGATCGTCCACGAGCTGCTGGACGCGGTCCAGCCCCGGGGTTACATGGAGTTCGTGCGGGAGTTCGCCTTCCACCTGCCCGTCATCGTGATCTCCGAGTACCTGGGCGTGCCCCCGGAGGACCGGGAGGCGGTGAAGGAGTGGTCCGACGAGACCTCCCGCATCTTCTTCATCCGCGCGGACGACCCCGACCGCCGGGAGCGGTCCCAGGCGGGGCTGGTCAAACTCCTGGAGTACTTCGAGCCTTTGATCCACGACCGCCGCCGCAACCCCCGGGACGACCTGACCTCTGCGCTGGTCCAGGCCCAGGAGCGGGGCGACCTGCTGAGCCACGACGAACTGCTGGCCACCTGCACGGTCCTTTTGTTCGCGGGCCACGAGACCACCACCAACCTTCTGGCCAACGGCCTTCTGGCACTGCTGCAGCACCGGGACCAGTGGGAGCTGCTGCGCCAGGACCCGTCCCTGAACCGCAGCGCCACCGAGGAGCTGCTCCGCTACGACGGCCCGGTGAAGGCCACCTTCCGGTGGGCGAAGGTGGACGTGGAGCTCGGCGGGAAGACCGTGCGCGCGGGGGACCGCATGCTGCTGGTGCTGGCCTCCGCCAACCGGGACCCGGAGAAGTTCGCCGACCCCGACCGCGTGGACATCACCCGTAACCCCAACCCCCACGTGGCCTTCGGCCACGGCATCCACGTGTGCCTGGGGGCACCCCTGGCGCGGCTGGAGGGTCAGGAGGCGTTCGCGGCGCTGGTACAGCGGTTTCCGGAAATGCGCCTGGCCAGTGACAGGCTGGAGTACCACCCCACCATCGTGTCGCGGGCGCTGGTGGAGCTGCCCGTGGAGTGGTAGCCGTGCGGAGGCTGCGGGTCGAGGTGGACTACCACCGGTGCGTGGGCAGCAGCATCTGCGTCCTGACGGCCTCCCGGACCTTCGCCCTCAACGAGCACGGGCAGTCCACGGTGACCGACCCAGACGGCGACCCTGTGGAGACGGTCCTGGAGGCCGCGGAGGGCTGCCCCACCATGGCCATCACGGTGTTCGACGCGGACACGGGCGAGCAGCTGTTCCCGTGACGGGCTCCGCGTGGCCATCTCGCCGCCGGACACGCTAGCCCTCCAGGCAGACGGGAGGCGGCCCTCTCGGTGAAAAACGGTCCGGCCAAACCGGGCCTGGCCCTGCTCTCGGAACGGCGGATCTCCCGCACAGCGGAAACGTCGGGCTAGTCCCTCTCCTCCGGAGCTCTCCGGGGCCTTGCAGCGGAGTCCGGCGGACGGGCGACGGGCAGGACTGGCCAGTCCCTGCGAGCCCGGAGGCTCCGGACGCCGCGCCGGGGCCGGGGAGAGCCCCGTCCACGTCCCGGTGCTGCGTCGCGGGGGCCGCCGCACGGCCGTGTCCTGGTTAAGCACTCCTGGTGCCAC
>JAVKKH010000007.1 GCA_031296405.1 Candidatus Tepidifontimicrobium thermophilum | reverse complement strand
CGTGGCTCACGCGTCTTTCGCGTGGGAACGTGTGGGTCGACCTGTTCGTCGTGCTGCCGCTCACGTGGGGCCTCCTCGAGGCCCCTGCCTGGGTCACCCTCGGAGTTATCGCTTACCTCTCGTGGAGACGGGAGGCTTTCCTGGTCCGGGCTCAGCTGTCGGGGGAGACCGACGTCGTGGCAGAGGAGGATTTCCCGGCGCTGCTGTCACCCGCGCTCCGGTTCCGTGCCCTGTGGGAGGCTCTCACCCGTCGGGGCGTGGGGGCCTGGCGGGACCTGCGGGCCTACTACGACCTGGCGGTCGACTTCGCCTTTGCCAAGCACGGGGCCGCGGGGGGGACCCGCGACCCGCGGGAACTGGACCGGTACCGGTCGCGCCTGCGGGAGCTCCGGCAGCGGCTGCGGGACCGGCTGCGAGCCCCCGCGGAGATGCGCGAGGACGGGCCAGGAGGTTAGCCGTGACAGGCCGCAGTTTGCTGTTCGGGGCCCTGGGCTGTGGGTGTCTGACGCTGGTGGCGGTCGTGCTGGTGGTCGCGGGGCTCCTGGTCTACACGGCCGTAGGACCGGTGACGGGGGGCCAGGGATGCCTGCCGGGTCCCGTGTCTAGTAGACCGGAGGACCTGGGACGGGGATTCTGCCCGCAGCAGATCCCCGGGTTGTCCGTGGAAGGGACGGCGGTGGGCGGTGGAACGTTCTCAGCGGGCGCCTCCGTCCCGTTCGCGTACGGTCTGAGGTGGCGCGGATTGCCCCGAGACGTCGAGGTGTTCGCGGCGGTCTTCCGAATTCATCCGGGACAGCAGCTGACGCCCGTCACCGGACGCGACCTGGTGCACCGCCTCCGTCGGTCGGTCGCCGGGGTGCACAGGGGCCAGCGGGTGGTGTCTTTCTCCACAGCCGCTGCGGGACTCTACGGGTTCGGCCTGGTCGCTCCATGGGAGGGTCGTGAGGCGCTGCTCCTGATCGTCCCTTTTGCCCTGCGGGAGCGGACAGGAGGGAACTCGCCGTGACCCCTCCGCAGATTTTGGACTCCCTCGACCGTGAGGTGGCCGAACGGATTGAAGCGGTCCTGCCCGCCATGAAGGGGGTGCTTTCCGGGTTGGAGGCGGAGCGTCGGAAGCTCCGGCTACCTGCCTTGGTGGCGTTGGTCCCGCTCGCGCTGGCGGCTCTGGTGGTGGGCGTCGGGGTGCTGACCGCGGGGCTGGGGCTCGTGCTGTCCCGGGTGCGGCCGGACCTGGACGCGGTGCTGTACCTGGGCTTGTGGCTCGTCGCGTCGCCGCTGGTGCCCGCTTTTCTGTACGTCCCGGTCCTGGTCCTGGCTTGGATCCTCTACGCCCCCGTGCGGGACCGACAGTCGCTCCGCATCCGGTCCCAGCTGATCGGTGCGCTGGGCCCGGCGTTCGGATTCGTTCCGTTCCAGCCCGAGCCGGAGAGCAACGACCCCGTACGGTTCGGCAAGCCCTTCCAGCAGACGGTCCACCTCTTGGTCGGAGGCCGTCGTCCTGCGGTCCGGCTCGCCGTGGAATTCCAGCTGGACTCGCGTCGCGTGGTCGCGGGCGAGGCGGATGTCCTGTCCGCGATCCCGAAAAGGAGGGGGTTCACGCAGCCCGGGCCGCCGGGGCGCAGCGGGCGCCAGTTCTACGGACTGGTGGCGGTCGCGGAGGGTGGCCCGGATCTCGTTCCGCTCGCGGTCCTGCCGAGGTCGGGGGTGCTGGGGCGTTTCGCCGAATGGGAACCCGGGCTGCGGTCGGGGCTCGACCGCTGGGACACGGTGCCCACCGGGGACCCGGAGTTCGACGGCCGGTTCGAGGTGTACGCACCGGAGCCGGCTGGGGTCCACGGTGCCCTCGGGTTCGAGGTCCGGAGTGCCCTCCTGCAGCTCGCCCGCGAACTTCCCTGGAAGCCTTTCCTGGCCGTGCAGGAGGGGTACGTACTCGCACTCCTTCCGTGGAGGGACTTTCTGGAACCAAGCCCCTGGCGCCGCATGGACGCCCGGTGGGTCCGCGACAGGGCCGTGGGGGATCTGCAGGCTCTCTTGCGGGTGACGTACCTGGCCGGCCTGGCAAGCGGGATTCCCGGCGAGCGGCTGCTGGAGCGGCTCCGCCACAGGCCGTGGTGAACGGGGGGCCGTGGGCGAGGGGTCCCGCGGGCTCCGGGAATCGCTCCGCGGTGGAATCGACGCCGCGCTCGCGGACCTGCTGTCCCTCGTGCGCGACCCCGAGCAGGAGCGGAGGCGGATCGCCCGGGTCGCGCGAGTGGATCTCCCCCGCGCGCATCAGCGAACAGGATACGGTGTATTTTTTGCTTCTGCTAATCCCGGTCGGCGGGGTTGCGGCCGCCGTGGCGTTCCTGGTTGAGTCGGTACGTTTCGGACGGTCAGACGCGGCGTTCACGTCGGAATGGTTCGTGGTGCTCTGGGCGTCGCTGATGCTGTCAACTATCCCCCTGTGGGTCGGGACCGCGGTCCTGGAGGAGTGGGCCCTTCGCCGCAAGCCCTTCTTCGGGCTCAGATCTTATGTGTTGGGGCGGTATCAGGAGTCCTCTGACGAAACTGACGGAGTCTACAAAGAAGAGGAGCGACTCCTCGAATTTCAGCCTGGGCCGTAGGTCACGGCCGAGGCCAGCGTGCGGCCTGCCGGGAAGAGGCGGTGAGAGTCGGGAGGCGCTGGCTACGCCAGGCTGCGCCTGGCCGACCCTACGGGACGACACGTACCTGGTAGCGCCGCAGGGTCTGCAGGACGCGGACCTTCTGCGGGTCACCCAGCCGTACGAAGTCGAACTTCAGCAGGCGGGTGTGCGCGCTGTAGGCCACCACGAAGATGGCGGTCTCCGTCACGAGCAGGTAGCCCCGTTCGTTGGTGACCCCGTCTCCGTCCAGGTCCACGTCCACCGTGCCGCGCCGCAGCGGCAGGACGGCCTTGGGGTCGTCAGGCTTCAAAGGGACCTGCAAGCGGGATTTGTCGGGGTCGACCGGACAGAGCCACGCGTCCAGCCCGGTGGGCTTCCCGGAGGGGTCCAGGATCTCGCAGCGGGGGCTCAGCAGGAGGCCCTGCGACGCGTTGCGGTACCGGCCGTCGGCGGTCCGTTCCACCCGGAAGAAGATCTGCTGGGACGGGGGCGCGGTGCGGACTACAGCTCCCGCGCGCAGCTCCCGCTCCCAGCCACCCACGGTCCGCACCTCGTATGCCCGGGCGCGCAGTCCGCCGGGGACCCCGGCGAGCAGGAGAACCGTGGCGACGAGGAGGGCCCGCGTCATCCCGACACCCATGAAAGCGCACCAGGCTTAAAGCGGGCTTAAGCTGAGGGGGACACGCGAGGGGCCCGGAGCCTCCTGGACGCTCAAGTCCCACCGGCTGTGGCGGAACGAGGTGGTGGGCCCTCGTGGACTCGAACCACGGACCTCGGTCTTATCAGGACCGCGCTCTGACCACCTGAGCTAAGGGCCCGCGACACCGTATTCTACGGCCGCCCGGGACGGCCGTCAAACCGCGGGCCGAGGGAAGCCTGGTACACTGGCGGGCGTGAACGTCGAAATCTGACACGGGGTCAGCGAGGAGGCAGGGATGCGGGGGAAGACCGTACGGCGGCTCGGGGTCGCGGTGGTGGGGGCGGGGCGCGTGGGGACGTTCCGGGCGCAGATCGCGGCCCGGCACCCCGCGGTGGACTGGATCGGGCTGGCGGAGCGGGTCCCCGAACGCGGAGAGGCGCTGGCGCAGCGCATCGGCGCCGACTACGTGACCACGGACTTCCGGGAGCTGCTGGCACGCCCCGAGGTCACCTGCGTGGTGGTGGCCACGGACGAGCACCTGCACGCGGACCCCGTCCTCGCCGCGGTGGAGCGGCGGCTGCCGTTATTGGTGGAGAAGCCTTTGGCCACCACCCTCCGGGACTCCGCGCGGATCCTCCGGGCCATCGAGGAGTCCGGCGTCGACGCGGTAGTGGGTTACACCCAGCGGTTCCGGCGCAGGTGGCTTGCGGCGAAGGAGAAGTGCCGGACGGGAGCCCTGGGGGAGGTCACCCTCGTCACCGCCCGCGCTTTCCTGAACCGGCTGGTGGCGCTGGACAACTACCGGAGGACGGACGACCCGACCCGGATTTCCCCCATGGTCATCTCCGGAACCCACGCCCTGGACCTGTGCCTGTGGTTCCTGGAGGGGAAGACCGCCGTGGAGGTCCACGCCCGGGCGGTGGACCGGGTGCTGGGCCCCCTATACTCGGGCATCGACGCCACGGTGGGGACGGTGGTCTTCGACGACGGGACCCTGCTGCACATGGCGGTGTCCTGGGCTTTGCCGGTCACGTGGCCGGGGGCGGTGTACAGCGTCGAGGTAGGCATCGTGGGGACCGAAGGGGTCCTGACGGTGGACGACACCCACCGGGACGTGGTCCTGGCCGTCAGCGCCCCGCAGATGGAGGGCTACAACCCCCACGAGAGCCGGCTGGTGGACTTCCTGGGCAGCTACCCGCCCGGTGACGTGGCGTTCGGCGAGCTGTGGGGGCCCATGCGGGACGAGACCGTGGCCTGGCTGGATCGCGTCTCCACGGGCGTGTCGACGCCCCACGCCACGGCGGCGGAGGCCCACCACCGTCTCATGGTGAGCAAGGCCTTCGACCTGTCGGCCCGGAAGAAAGCGCCCGTGTCGCTCCCGCTCCTTTCCGAGGACGAGGCCGGCTGAAGCTCCCGGGAAGACGAGGGGCTTTCCCCCTGCGGGAGGGGCGGAGCGGACCGGTGTGGAAGACGGTGGCATCGCCCTCCGGAGATGGAGCTGGCCTGGATGTCGGAGAGAGCTCCCCTGGATGAACAGGCGCGGCGGGTCGCCGCCGCGGTGGACCCGGCGCAGGTGGTGGAGCTGGCCCGGCGCTTGATCCGCATCCCCAGCGTGGTCCGGCCGGGCGACCCGCGGGCCAACGAGGCTCAGGTGGCCGCCTTCCTCGCGGAGGAGCTGGAGCGCCGCGGGTGGACCGTGTCCGTGCAGGAGGCAGCACCCGGCCGGCCCAACGTGGTGGCGGACTGGGACACGGGCGAGCCGGGCTTCGGGCTCATCGTGGAGGGGCACACGGACGTGGTCACGGAGGGCGACCGGAGCGCTTGGTCGTACGACCCCTTCGGAGGGGAGGTGGTGGGCGGCCGCCTGTACGGCCGCGGCGCGTGCGACATGAAGGGAGGGCTGGCGGCCGCGGTGGTGGCCCTGGACGCGGTGCGGCAGGCGGGGCGCGGGCTCCGGGGTCGGGTCCGGCTGGCGGCCCTCGTGGACGAAGAAGGGATGATGGAGGGAGTCAAGGCCTTCGTGCGGGCAGGGCTGGCAGACGGTTTTGACGGGGCCGTAGTCTGCGAGCCGGAAGAGAACGAGGTGTGTCTGGCGCAGAAGGGCGCGTTGCGGGTGCTGGCCGTCTTCCGGGGCAGGCAGGCGCACGGGGCGATGCCCTACGCGGGGGCGAACCCGCTGCCCGCGGCCGCACGCTTCGTCCTGGCGCTGTCCGAGCTGCAGGCGGCGGAGCAGCGCCGCACCGGCGCCCACCCTCTGTTGGGCCTTCCGTGGATCACGCCCACCACCGTCCGCGCGCCGGCTTACGGGGACGCCCAGTTCAACGTGATGGCAGGAGAAGCGCACGTCACCGTGGACCTGCGGACGGTGCCCGGTCAGGACCACGGAGCCCTTCTCGCGGCGCTACAGGACCTCGCGGAACGGGCCGCGGCAGCTGAGGAGGGCGTGGAGGCCCGCACGGAGCTGGTCGAGGACCGGCCGTGGACGGAGACCCCGCGGGACGCGCCGGTGGTGCAGGCCGTGGACCGGGCGGTGCGGCTGGTGACAGGCCGGGAGCCTCGGTACGGCGGCGTCCCGGGATGCACCGACGGCACGTTCCTGCAGGCGTGGGCCGGACTGCCCGTGGTGGTGCTGGGCCCCGGCAAGCGTGAGGTCCCGCACCAGGTGGACGAGTACGTGGACGTGGACGAGCTCGTGGAGGCTGCGCGCATCTACGCGGCCGCGGTGGTGTACGCCCTGGGCGGGTAAGTCGCCGTGCGGGGCACGCGTGCCTTCGCCGGAGGCTCGCACGGAAGGAGGTCAGGGGTTTGGACTACAGCCGGATGTTCCGACTGGACGGGCGCGTGGCGTTGGTGGTGGGTGCGGGCTCCGGGATCGGGGCTGCCGCCGCGGAGGCTCTGGCCGCGCACGGCGCTCTGGTGGCGTGCGCGGACGTCCGCGAGGACGCGGCCCGCGCTACGGCGGAAGCCATCCGCCGGGCCGGCGGGCGCTCGGAGGCGTTCTACGTGGACGCCACGGACCCTGCCGCCACGGCGGCGTTGGTGGACGAAGTCCGCAGGCGGTGGGAGTCCCTGGACGCGGTGGTGGTGACGCCGGGGATCAACGTGCGCAAGCCCCTAGTCCAGTACGGGGACGAGGAGTTCGACCGGGTGGTGGCGGTCAACCTCAAGGGCACCTTCCACGTGCTGCGTGCGGCAGGACGTGTGATGTCGGAGCAGGGCCGCGGCAGCATCGTGGTCCTGGCTTCCATCCGCGCGCAGGTGGTGGAGCCCGGGCAGGGGGTGTACGCGGCCACGAAGGCGGGCGTGGTGCAGCTGGCCCGGGCCCTGGCCGCGGAGCTGGGGCCTTTCGGGGTACGGGTGAACGCGGTGGCCCCGGGGATCGTGGAAACCCCGCTGACCGCGCCGATCCAGCGGGACCCCGCGTGGTACCGGGCGTACGCGGAAAAGCCCGCCCTGGGCCGGTGGGCCAGGCCGGAGGAGATCGCGGGCGCCGTGGTGTTCCTGGCCTCGGACGCCGCCAGCTACGTGACCGGGTCGGTGCTGGTGGTGGACGGCGGCTGGACCGCGGTGGACGGTCGGTTCCAGCCGCCTGTGTGAGCCGTGTCCGCGGGCTGCGCCAGGTAGCGGTCCGGATCCAGGGCGAACTGCTCCCGGCAATGGGGGCAACAGAAATAGTACGTGGTGCCCCGGTGGGCGTACGTGTGCAGGGCGCCCCGGACGCTCACCGTCATCCCGCACACGGGGTCCGTGGCTTCCTCGGGTAGAAGGGGGTGCGGGCGGCTGGTTGGCGCCCGGCGCAGCTGCGTGAACTCCGCCAGCACCGCCAGGGCGATCTCCTCCTGGCTAGGGGACCCCAGGTCCAGGCCTGCGGGAGCCCGCACCCGGGCCAGGTCCTCCTCCCGGAACCCTCGACGCCGCAGCTCGTTCAGGACCGAGGAAGCCCGGCGGCGGCTCGCCACCAGGGCGACGTACCCCGCGGGCGTGCGCAGCGCCTCGGCGAGCGCCTCTTCGTCCCAGTGACCCATGGTGGCCACCACGGCCCCGTCCACGCTGGACGTGGCTGCGGACGGAAGGGCTCGTACGAACAGAGCGTCCGCGTCGGCGCCCACACTCTCAGCGCCCACCACGGAGGTGACGCGGTAGCCTACCGTCCTGGCAAGCCGGACCAGGGTCCGGGCCACGAGGCTCTCGCCGAACACCACGAGGTGCGGGTCGGGCTCCACCGGCTCCAGGAACAGCTCCACCGTGCCGCCCGACGGGCACGTGGTGACCGCGGACACCCAGCCCTCCGAGGCGCCGCCCGCTTCAGGCGCGATCCGGACCAGCCTCGCCTGTCGGTCCACCAGGGCCCGCAGGGCCTCGCGCACGACCACGGGCTCGGAGCAGGCGCCCCCCACCCATCCCTCCAGTCGGCCGTCCGGGGTCACCAGGGCCCGGTCTCCCGGGCGTGTGGACGCGGGCCTTTCGACCCGCACCACCGTGGCCAGCACGAAGGGCTGGCCCTGCCGGCGCAGCTCCTCCGCGCGGCGTTCCACTTCCCATCGCATGGCTACTCCGCCAGCCCCACCGATTCCAGCGCCGCCCGCACCCTGTCCGGGGTGAGGGGCATGTCGATGTTGCGGACCCCTGCGTGGGCGAGGGCGTCGATGACCGCGTTCACGTAAGCCGCCGGCGAGCCTACGGTGGCGGACTCTCCCACGCCCTTGGCACCCAAGGGGTGATGCGGGGACGGAGTCACGGTCTCGTACAGCTCGAAGCGCGGCGTCTCCCACGCGGTAGGCAGGAGGTAGTCCAGGAAGTTGGACCCGATGCAGTTCCCCTGTTCGTCGAAGGTGATGAGCTGCATGGCCGCGATCCCGTAGCCCTCGCACAGCCCGCCCATGATCTGGCCCTCCACGATCATGGGGTTGATGCGGACACCGCAGTCGTCCACCGCCACCACCTGCAGGGGCCTCCACTGACCCGTCCCCCGGTCCACCTCCACCACCACCGCGTACGTCCCGAAGGGGAAGGTCAGGTTGGGGGGGTCGTAGTAGCAGACGTCCTCCAGCCCGGGCTCCAGGCCCTGCGGGAAGTTGGTGTACGCGGCCAGGGCCACGTCCTGGATGGTCTTGAACCGGTCCGGGGATCCGCGCACGTAGAACCGCCCGGTTTCCCACTCCAGGTCGTCCTCGCTCACCTCCAGCAGGTGCGCGGCGATCTTTCTGGCTTTCTCCCGGAGACGGCGGGCCACCACCGCGGCCGCGGCCCCGCTCGTGGGGGTGCTCCGGCTGGCGTAAGTCCCCAGGCCGTACGGGGTGTGGTCGGTATCGCCCTCCTGGACCTCCACGTCCCGGGCAGGGATCCCCAGTTCGGTCGCCACGATCTGCGCGTAGGTGGTCTCGTGCCCCTGACCCTGTGTACGGGTGCCCAGCTTGAGTACCGCCTTGCCGGTGGGGTGGACGCGGAGTTCCGCGGAGTCGAACATCTTGAGGCCCAGGATGTCGAAGGTGTGAGAAGGGCCCGCGCCCACGATCTCCGTGAAGGAGGCAATCCCGATGCCGAGGAGGCGGCCCTGCCGCCGCGCCTCCTCCTGTTCCCGGCGCCAGCGGGCATAGCCCAGCTTCTCCAGTGCCAGGTCCAGAGCCCGGTGGTAGTCACCCGAGTCGTACACCCACCCGAAGGCGGAGCGGTAGGGGAACTGGTCCCTGCGGATGAAGTTGCGGCGGCGGAACTCCGCGGGGTCCACGCCGAGCTCGTAGGCAGCGGTCTGGACCAGCCGCTCGATGAGGAAGGAGGCCTCCGTGACCCGGAAGGAGCACCGGTAGGCCACCCCCCCGGGCGCCTTGTTGGTGTACGCGCCGTCCGCCTCGCAGAAGGCCGCGGGGATGTCGTAGGACCCGCTCACGATGTGGAACAGGCCGATCTTGAACTTGGTGGGCTGCGCGTCCGCGTAGAAGGCGCCGTGGTCCCCGAGCACCCGGACCCGCAGGCCCACGATGCGGTCCCCCTTGAGCGCCAGCTCCCCTTTCATGTGGAAGTCCCGGGCGTAGCCGGTGGAGGTGAGGTTGCCGGTTCGGTCCTCCACCCACTTCACCGGGCGGCCCAGGAGCAAGGAGGCCGCGGTGGCCACCACGTAGCCGGGGTAGACCGGCACCTTGTTGCCGAAGCCGCCGCCGATGTCGGGGGACACGATGCGGATCTGGTGCTCCGGGTAGCCGGTGACCAGTGCGAACACCGTGCGGACCGCGTGGGGCGCCTGGGTGGTCATGTAAACGGTCGCCTTCCCCGTGGCGGGGTTCACGTCCGCGATGCACCCGCAGCACTCCAGGGGCGCGGGGTGGCAGCGCGGGTAGTGGGTCTCCAGGGTGACCACGCGGTCGGCCTCCCGGAAGGCGCGCTCCGTCGCCTCACGGTCGCCCGCCTCCCAGTGGTAGATGTGGTTGGTGGTCTGGCCCGGCTTGTCGTCCCGCACCAGCGGAGCCCCTGGTTCCAGCGCTTTGCGGGGGTCCACCACCACGGGCAGGGGCTCGTAGTCCACTTCGATGAGCTGGACCGCGTCCTTGGCCACGTAGGGGCTTTCCGCCACCACCGCAGCCACCTCCTGGCCCTGGAACCGCACCTTGTCCGTCGCCAGCACCGCCTGGGTGTCCCCCGACAGGGTGGGCATCCAGGCCAGGTTGTGGGCTGCCAGGTCCTGACCGGTGAGGACGGCCACCACGCCCGGCAGCGCCTTCGCCCGGGAGGTGTCCACGGAGCGGATGCGGGCGTGCGCGTACGGGCTTCGGAGGATCTCCATGTGGAGCATTCCCGGCAGCTTGATGTCGTCCAGGTACTGGCCCTTGCCCCGGACGAACCGGTCGTCCTCCCTGCGGTGGAGCCGGACCCCGACCCCGCCGAGCTCCTCCAGCTTGGTGGCCACGCCCTCACCTCCCCGCGGGGGCCGGCTCGCGCAGCCGCCGAGCGGCCCACTGGATGGCCTTCACGATGTTCTGGTAGCCCGTGCACCGGCACAGGTTGCCGGAGATGGCCCACCGGATCTGCTCCTCTGTAGGATCCGGGTTCTCCTCCAACAGGGCTTTCGCCACCAGCATCATCCCTGGCGTGCAGAACCCGCACTGCAGCCCATGTTCCTCCTTAAAGCCCTGCTGGATGGGGTGCAGGTGGCCGTCCCGGGCCAGTCCCTCCACCGTGGTGACGCTGTGGCCGTCCGCCTGCACCGCGAGGAAGGTGCAGGACTTGATAGGGAGGCCGTCCAGCAGCACCGCGCACGCCCCGCAGGATGTGGTGTCGCAGCCGATGTGGGTGCCCGTGAGGTTCAGCGTCTCGCGGAGGAAGTGGACCAGCAGAAGGCGGGGCTCGACCTCTGCGGTGTAGGGCACGCCGTTCACGGTGACCGTGATCCTGTGCTCCATGGCAACCTCCTCACGCGGCGTGTGCGGCCATGGCTTGGCGGAGCGCCCGCCCCACGAACACGCGAACCACCTGGCGCTTGTAGTGGGCGCTGCCCCGGTGGTCGCTGGCAGGGTCCGCCTCCTCCGCGGCCTTGATGGCTGCCTCCGTCACCAGAGCATCCGTCAGGGCGTTGCCCACCAGGAGGGACTCAGCGGCGCGGGCCTTCACGTAGGTAGGGCCCACCGCGGCCAACCCGATGCCCGCGCGGGTTACCCGCCCGTCCTGCAGGTCTACGAACACCGCCACCCCCACGGTGGCGAAGTCCCCGACCTTGCGCTCCAGTTTCAGGTAGGTGCCGAAGGCATGGCCCTTGGGCGCGGGAAAGCGGACTTCGGTAACCAGCTCGTCGGGCCGCAGAGCCGTAGTGAGGGGGCCCAGGAAGAACCCGGTGGCGGGGAGGGTCCGTTGGCCCCGGGCACTGCGGGCGACCAGCTGGGCCTCCAGGGCGACGGCCACCGCTCCCCAGTCCCCCTGCGGATCCGCGTGGCAGAGGCTGCCCGCCAGCGTCCCGAGGTTGCGGACCAGGGGGTCCGCCACCTGCGGTGCGCACGCCGCGAGGGTGGGGTAGCGGGCCCGGAGCCACTCGGACCGTTCCACGTCCCGGTGGCGGCAGAGGGCGCCGACCCGCAGGCCTTCTGCCTCCTCGTGCAGGTACCTCAGGTCCGTGAGGCGGTTGATGTCCACCAACCGCGCGGGCTGTGCGAAGCGCAGTTTCATCAGCGGGATGAGGCTCTGGCCCCCGGCGAGAACCTTGGCGTCGTCCCCGTATCGGGCGAGCTGTTCGACAGCTTCGTCGAGGCTGGCGGCGACCGCGTAGTCGAACCTGGGCGGGTACATCCCGGCTCCCCTCCCCCCTGTGGCGGACAGCACGGCCCAGCACGATCCGAACTCTGGCGCCGCTGCGGGCGGCTGCCGTGGCACCCCCGATGCCCGCTTGGTCGTCGCCGCCGGCCGCAGCAAACCCGCCACGTCGTCGCCGCGCACCCGCAGCGTCCGGTCCCCCAGCCGGACCGCGGGCAGCTTGCCCGCCACGATCCAGCGCCACACGGTGGCGCGGTGCACCCGGAGCAGCTGGGCGACTTCCGGCACCGTGAGGTACTCGTCGCGGTCGGCCATGGCGCCCGGCTCGTCGCAACCGTCGCACCGGTTGCAGTCGCTGTCAAGAAAATCGGATGTCCGCGGTCAGGCTTCTCTGCGTTCGGCGGAAGGGTGTGCGGTTGCGGGGAGCAGGGGGAGGGCGAAGGAGAAGACGCTGCCATGACCGGGCCTGCTCTCCGCCCAGATCCGGCCGCCCTGCATCTCCACCAGGTGCTTGGCGATGGCCAAGCCCAGGCCGGAGCCTCCGCTGGTGCGGGTGCGGGAGCGGTCCGCGCGGTAGAAGCGTTCGAACACGTGCGGCAGGTCGTCAGGGGGGATGCCCCGGCCGGTGTCCGCCACCGAGACCCAGATCTCCGAGCCCTGGCGACCGACCTGCACGTGGATGCGCCCGCCCTCGGGGGTGAACTTGAGGGCGTTGTCCACCAGGTTGGTGAGCACCTGCTCTACACGGTCCGGGTCCGCCAGCACCACGGCGCCGGGTTCCGCGGAGCAGGTGAGCTCCACCCCTGCACGTTCCGCCCGGGGTTGCTGACGGCCCACCAGGGCTCGGCACAGCTCCCCGAGGTCCACAGGCTGGAGGCGGAAGGTGACCCCTTTAGACTCCAGCCGCGAGAGCTCCAGCAGGTCGTCCACCAGCTTGGTGAGTCGGTTGGTCTCGGCCTCGATGATCTCCAAAAACCGCCGGCTGTTCTGCTCGTCGCGAAGGGCTCCCGCCAGGAGGGTCTCCGCGAACCCCTTGATGGACGTGAGGGGCGTGCGCAGCTCGTGGGACACGTTGGCCACCAGCTCCCGGCGCAGCCGCTCGGACCGTCGCAGCTCCGTGACGTCCCGGACCACCGCCACCGCGCCTGCGGGCTGGGCGTTGCCGCGGATGGGGCTACAGGTCACCTCCACCACCCTGCCGCCGGGCAGCGCCAGCTCCTCTGACTGTTCCTGCCCACGGGCCGCGGCTTCCAGCAGCTGGGCCAGGGCGGGAAGCTGCACCACCTCCCGCAGGGGCCGTCCGAGGGCCTCCGGCCCGACGCCGAGGAGCTCCTCCGCGGATCGGTTCGCCAGCAGCACCTCGCCGCCGGGCCCCACGGCCACCACCGCGTCCCGCAGGCTAGAGAGGACTGCCTCCATGCGGTTGCGTTCTTCCCGGATCCGATCGATGGTCTGGGCCAGCTGCTGGGCCATGCGGTTGAAGGCCTCCGCGAGCCGCCCCACCTCGTCCGCACCGTAGACGGGGACCTGCCGGCCGTACTCCCCCCGGCTGATGGCCTGGGCGCCCTGCTCCAGCTCCCGGAGAGGCCGGGTCACGGACCGGCTGATCCGCAGGCCGAGGAAGGTCCCGGTGGCCAGGGCCAGGGCCCCCGCGGCCGCGAAAGCCCACCAGATCTGCTGGAGCTGGCGCTCCACCCACAGCCTCGGCGCGGACACGTGCACCACGCCGATCAGACGGCCGCCGTCCACCACGGGGGCGGCTGCGAAGATCCGGACCTCCTGGGTCCATTCGTCCCAGCGCTGGGAGGTGGCCACCTGCCCCTGCAGGGCCTGGAGGACTTCGGGGGGCGGCGGGGGCTGGTCTGCGCCCAGGTGCGGCTTGGCGCCTCGGGGGTCCCGGATGCCCACGTACACGCCCTGACGCCACTCGTACACCTTCGCCAGCTGCTCTACAGCCCGGAACTCGCGGCCCTCGGCCAGGTGCGGCCGCACCGCCTGGGCGATGACACGAGCCTGAGCTTCGAGGCTGAGGGCGTACGCGCGGGTGTACCGCTGCTCGATCTGCCGGACCGCGTAGGCCCCGGCCACCAGCAGCGCCAGCGCCACCACCGCCACGTAGCTGCCGAGCAGCCGGGCCTGCAGGCTCAACGGGTGCCGGGCCTCCGAGTCTTCCGGCCGGCTTCCGGGACCTTGAACTTGTAGCCCACCCCCCGGACCGTGACGATGTAGGTGGGCGAGGCGGGGTCGTCCTCGATCTTGTCCCGGAGCCGGCTGATGTGCATGTCCACGGTCCGGGTACTCCCTAAGTAGTCGTAGCCCCACACGTGCTCCAGGAGCGCGTCCCGCGTGAACACCCGGTTCGGGTGGGCCATGAGCAGCCGCAGGAGGTCGAACTCCTTCGTGGTGAGGTCTACAGGACGGCCCGCCAGGAAGACCTCGCGGGTGTTGGGATCCAGAACCAGGTCACCCGCCACCAGCTGAGGCTGACCCGCTCCCGCCGCGGACTCGGGACGCGCCCGCCGCAGGATCGCCCGCACGCGGGCCACCAGCTCCCGGGGGCTGAAGGGCTTGGTGACGTAGTCGTCCGCGCCGGTCTCCAGCCCCAGCACCCGGTCCAGCTCGCCGTCCTTGGCGGTGAGCATCAGGATGGGGACCGTACTCTCCCGACGGAGGGCCCTGCACACCTCCAGGCCGTCCACGTAGGGGAGCATCAGGTCCAGCACGATGAGGTCCGGCCGCTCCGCGCGCGCCCGCTGGAGCGCCTCGTGGCCGTCGTAGGCCACGCTGACCTGGAAGCCCTCCCGCTCCAGGTTGTAGCGGACGAGCTCCACGATGTGGGGCTCGTCGTCGACCACCAGGACCTTCTGCTGCAAGCCTGCACCCCGAGGCCTGCTGGGCCCCACCCCACCGTCCCCGGGGCGTGTCACGGGACGGTAAAAGGACTCAGCCGTCCACCAACGGCCCCGCGCGCCGCACTTCCACCGGCACCTGCCCCGCGAACCGTTCGAAGTTCTGCGCGAACATCCGGGCGAGCCTGCGGGCCTGTTCGTCGTACGCCTGCGGGTCCGGCCAGGTGTTCCGGGGGACCAGGATCTCCGCGGGCACGCCTGGCACCCGCTCGGGGACCTTGAGCCGGAAGCGCGGCTCCTCCCAGTACGACACCTCGTCCAGGGCGCCCGACAGGGCGGCCCGCACCATGGCCCGGGTGTACTGGATGGGGATCCGGTGCCCGACCCCGAAGGGCCCTGCGGTCCAGCCGGTGTTCACCAGCCACACCCGGGCCCGGTGCCGCTCCAGGCGGTCGCCCAGCAGCTCCGCGTACCGGGCCGGCGGCAGAGGCAGAAACGGGGCGCCGAAACACGCGCTGAAGGTAGCCTGCGGGTCCCGCACCCCTTTCTCCGTGCCCGCCACCTTGGCGGTGTAACCGGACAGGAAGTGGTACAGGGCCTGGTCGTAGTCCAGACGGGCGATGGGGGGCAGCACCCCGAAGGCGTCCGCGGTCAGGAACACCACGTCCGTAGGGTGCGCAGCGCGGCCGTCCGGGACCACCTGGGACAGGTAGCTGAGGGGGTAGGCGGCCCGGGTGTTCTCGGTGACGCGGTCGTCGTGCAGGTCCAGCTCCCGGGTCAGCGGGTCCACCACCACGTTCTCCAGCACCGTGGCGAACCGTCGGGTGGTGGCGTAGATCTCCGGCTCCGCCTCCGGTGAAAGTCGCACCACCTTGGCGTAGCAGCCCCCTTCCAGGTTGAAGATCCCGTCGTCCGCCCAGCCGTGTTCGTCGTCCCCCACCAGGTACCTCTGGGGGTCGGTGGACAGGCTGGTCTTGCCGGTGCCGGAAAGGCCGAAAAAGAGCGCGCTCCGTCCATCTGGCCCCACGTTGGCCGCGCAGTGCATAGACGCCACCCCGCGCTGGGGCAGCAGGTAGTTCATCAGGGTGAACACCGACTTCTTGATCTCCCCCGCGTACAGGGTGCCGCCGATGAGCACCAGACCCTGCGTGAAGCTGAGGACGATGAAGGTCTCCGACCGGGTGCCGTGTCGGGAGGGCTCCGCCTTGCAGCTGGGCAGGCAGAGGACCGTGAACGCGGGTGGCTGGACGACGGACTGTACCCCCTCGGGCCTGAGGAACAGGTGGCGGCTGAACAGGCTGTGCCATGCGAGCTCGGTGATCACCCTCACGGACACCCGGTACCGGGGGTGGGCGCATACCGCCACGTCCTGCACGTACAGGTCGCGGGTAGACGCCCATCGGAAGGCGTGGTCCCGCAGGGACGCGAAGGCCTCCGGCTCCATGGGCTGGTTGACCGGACCCCACCAGATCTGGTCTGCGACCCCCGGCTCCCGTACCACGAACTTGTCCTGAGGGGAGCGGCCCGTGTGGGGCGCGGTGACGGCCACGAATGCGCCCCCCTCCGCCAGCATCCCCTCCCGGCGCCTGAGGGCGTGCTCCACCAGCTCGGGTACCGTGAGGTTCCAGTACACCGCCCCGTGGGCCGGGAAGGGTAGCGGAGTGGGCCGCGCGTCGGCCAGCTTCATGGGTACCTCCACGATGGGTCTACGGGCAGCATAGCACAGGTGAGATGGACGCCCACGGCCTGCGGACCCTATGATGGAAGGCGTCCGACACCTGGAGGTGGTAACCTTGAAAGGCTTGGCGGTGGTAGCGTCGCTGCTGCTCGTGGTGTTCGCCGACCTCATCCCCTCCTGTGAGTCTCAGAGCCGGGTGGTGCTGGGCTGGGTGGAGGACAAGTACATCGAGAGCGAGGCCGGGACCCTGTACGTGATCGTGGTGGACCGGGCCCCGTACTACGTGCCTTACCCCTTCTACCAGGACGTGAAGGTCGGGGACAAGGTCCGCTACGACGGCAGGAAGTGGGAGATCGTACAGCGCCGGGGGGAGCCCTCGCGCCTGGTTCCCATTGAGCTGCTCCCCTCGCCCTCTCCGTCCCCCTAGTGCGGGGGTTGCCGGGAAGCCAGGAGCGCGGGGGTCGGGGTGAAGGCGTTCGGGGAGATCCTCACGCTGGAGGAGGCCCTGGACCGCTACCTCAGCGTGGTGCGGCCACGGCCACGGGGGGAGGAGGTAGCCCCCCTCGAGCGGGCCCTGGACCGGGTCTGCTCGGCGGACGTCCGGGCCGGGGAGGACCTGCCGCCCTTCCACCGGTCGACCGTGGACGGCTACGCGGTCCGGTCGCAGGACCTGCTGCACGCATCCCCGCGCGACCCCGTGGGGCTGCAGCTGGTGGGAGCGGTGCGCATGGGGGAGCGCACGGAAGTGCGGGTAGAACCCGGCCAGTGCGCCCGGGTTCCCACGGGCGGCATGGTGCCCGCGGGGGCCGACGCCGTGGTCATGCAGGAGCACACGCGCGTCGACGGCGAGTCCGTTTACGTCCTCCGTCCGGTGCCTCCGGGCGAGAACGTGTTGCACCAGGGCGAGGACGCCCGCCGGGGGGAGGTGGTCATCCCCCGGGGCACGCGCCTGCGCCCGCAGGAGCTGGGCCTGCTGGCGGGTCTGGGGGTGGTGGACGTCCCCTGTTACCTGCCGCCCAGAGTGGCGGTCTTCTCCACGGGCGACGAGCTCGTACCCCCGGATCACCAGCCGCGGCCGGGCCAGATCCGGGATATGAACGCGTACACGCTCACCGCGCAGGTCGCCCGGCTGGGCGCGGTCCCCAGATTCGGGGGGATCCTGCCCGACCAGGCAGGCGCCGTGGAGGCTGCCCTGCGGGACGCCATGCGGACCGCGGACGTGGTGTTGGCTTCAGGAGGTAGCTCTGTGGGCACGCTGGATGTCCTCGGTGAGGTGGTGCCCCGGCTGGGCGACCCCGGGGTGGTGGTGCACGGAGTGGCCATCAAGCCTGGCAAGCCCACGATCCTGGCCTTCTGCGACGGGAGGGTGGTGGTGGGGCTGCCGGGACACCCCGTCTCCGCCATGGTGGTGTTCGATCTCCTCGTACGCCCGGTGCTGGAGGCCATGCTGGGGCTGCGGCCGGAGCTGCGCGGGCCCCGCACAGTCCCCGCCAACCTAGTGGCGCCGCTGGTTGCCCCGCAGGACCGGGACGAGTTCGTCCGGGTCCGGGTGCGCTGGCAGGAGGACGTGCTGGCCGCAGAGCCGGTCCTGGGCAAGTCGGGGATGATCACCACCATGACCCGCGCGGACGGCTACGTGCGGGTGCCCATGGGGACCCGGGTCGAGGCCGGCACCCAGGTGCAGGTCCGCCTGTTCGACTGAGAGTCTTAAGTTTTTAAGGAGGAACCATGCTGCTGCTGAAACCCGAGAGGGGCAAGGCAGGCGCGCCCGAGCGGCCTCAGGACTTCGCGGGCCCGGTGTGGATGCAAGCTCTGCGGCGGACCGACCAACCGGGGGCCGTGGAGGTGGTGGCGGTGTTCTTCGAGGAGGGCGCCCGCACCCGGCCGCACGTGCACAGCACCGACCAGGTCCTGGTGTTCCTGGAGGGCGAGGGCGTGGTGGCCACGGAGACCGAGCGCCGGGTGGTGCAAGCGGGCGAGGTGGTGTGGGTGCCCGCGGGCACCTGGCACTGGCATGGCGCCAACAAGGGCCGGTCCTGTTGCCACCTGTCCATCAAACCTCCGGGGCCCACGGACTGGAACGCCCCCCTCCGGGACTGGGAGGACTGGTGACCGAGCCCCTCACCCACCTGGACCCAGCGGGCCGCCCCCGCATGGTGGACGTGTCTGAAAAGGGGGAGACCCTGCGGGTGGCCACCGCCCGCGGCGAGGTCCGCGTGCGGCCCGAGACCCTGGCTCTCATCCGGGCCGGACAGGTGGCCAAGGGCGACGTGCTGGCTAGCGCCCAGCTGGCAGCGATCCAGGGCGCCAAGCGCACCTGGGAGCTGGTGCCCCTCTGCCACCCGATTCCCCTCTCGGGAGTGGACGTGGAGTTCCACCTGCGGGACGAGCCTCCCGCGGTAGAGGTCCGCGCCACGGTGCGGGCCGTGGCGCGGACCGGCGTGGAGATGGAGGCGCTGTGCGCGGTGGTCTCCGCCTGCCTGTGCGTGTACGACATGTGCAAGGCCGCAGACCGGGACATGGTGATCACCGACGTGTGGCTGGAGCACAAGGCGGGCGGTCGTTCAGGGGAGTACCGCAGACCGGGAAGCGAGTGACGGTGGCGAACCGCTGTTTCGTGTGCGGCCCGGACAACCCCGTGGGGCTGCGGCTGCGCTTCACCCGGGACGGCGAGGCGGTGACCGCGGAGTTCGTCCCCAGGGAGGAGCACGTGGGCTGGGAAGGGATCGTCCACGGCGGGATCCTGGCGGCGGTACTGGACGACGCCATGGGCAACGTGTTCTACCTGCAGGGGTACCAGGCCCTCACCGCCCGCATGGAGGTACGCTTCCGCAGGCCCGTCCGCCCGGGCGAGCGGCTACAGGTGCGCGCGTGGGTCGCGTCGGAGGACAGCCGGACCATCACGACCCGCGCGGAGCTGGTCCGGGACGGCGAGGTGGTGTGCAGCGGACTGGGGGTTTTCGTGCGCGGCTCCCTCCGGGAGGTGGCTGATGCCCGCTGAAGGGGAGCGCACGGTAGTCGCCAACCGCCGGGCCCGCCACGACTACCACTTGGAGGAGACGTACGAGGCCGGGCTGCAGCTTTTGGGCAGTGAGGTGAAGAGCCTGCGGGCCGGCCGCGCCTCGTTGCAGGACGCGTACGCGAAGGTGCGGGGCGGGGAGGTGTGGCTGGTCAACATGCACATCGCGCCGTACGAGCAGGCGGGCCCCTTCAACCACGACCCCCTGAGGCCCAGGAAGCTCCTGCTGCACCGAGCGGAGATCCGGCGGCTGGTGGGCAAGGTCAAGGAACGTGGCTACACCCTGGTCCCCCTGCGGGTGTACTTCCGCAGGGGGCTCGCCAAGGTGGAGCTGGCCCTGGCGCGGGGCAAGAAGCAGTACGACAAGCGCGCGGACATCCGGAAGCGGGAGGCGCAGCGACAGATCGCCCGGGCCCTGGCGGGCCGGCGGCGGCCTGCCCGGGCGTGATAGAATGAAACTGGCCCTGTGGGCCGTTTCTCCCGTGGGGGCGAACGGTCTCGACTGGGCAGGAAGCAGCGGGGCTGCGCGCCGAGGTTGGTAGGATCCTCGTAAAACAACCTACCGGACGCGAATAAGCGTCAACCAGCCTGTTCTCGCTGCCGCGGCCTAAGCCCCGCGGCCGTCTCCCTGGGCTCCGCCGGCGAGCCCGGAGGGGGCGTGACCAGGCCGGCTGCTCCCGGTCGCCGCGCTCCGGGCGGCCGGGCTAAGAACCAAGGAGCTGGGCCTCGGGCTATCCCGCCTGCGGGAGAGCCCCAGGCGAGAGCAAATCGCAGGCTACGCGCGTAGACGCCTCGCCCTCACCTGTTCAGGACGCGGGTTCGATTCCCGCCGCCTCCACCAACTTTCCCTGTCAACGCGGAAGGAGTCTCCCCCTGGATGCGCGAATAAGACTGTCTGACAATCAGACCGACCGGTGGAGAAGGGGGGGACGTCCTATGCGGCGGTGGAGCTGGGCCAGGGTCCTGGGCTTGACGTGTGTGCTGATGCTGGTGGCCTCCTCGTCCGGTGGGGCCCTCGCCGGGCCCGCCACGGCCCGGGTCACCATCCTCGGGGGCCCTGCTGCAGGGATCTTCAACGTGTTCGCCACTGGCCTGGCCACATTCCTGTCCCGCAACGTGCCCGGGGTGGAGGTGAGCGTGGCGGCCACCGGCGGCTCCGTGGAGAACGTGCGCCGCGTGAACGCCGGGGACGCGGAGATGGCCGTGGCCTTCGCCAGCGACGTCCACGAGGGGTACTTCGGGGTAGAGGCCTTCCAGGGCAGTCCCCAGCGGAACATCCGGGCCGTCGGCCTGTTGTTCGTGGGAGTGGGGCACCTGGTGACGTACAGGGACAGCGGCATCCGCGCGGTGGCAGACCTGGCCGGTAAGCGGGTGGCCGTGGGCTCTCCCGGCTCTGGAACGTTCAGCAACGCCCAGCGGATCTTTGGCGAGCTCGGCCTGTGGGACCGCATCCAGCGGGTTCCCCTGCTTGGCTCTGCGGCCGCCGGAGCCCTGCGGGACGGGCGCGTGGAGGCCTTCTACTACACCGGCCCCTACCCGGACCGGGCCACCATCGAGGCCGCCATCGCCAAGGAAGTCCAGCTCCTGGACCTGTACGGGCCGCTTTCCCGGACCGACTTCTTCCGTAAGTACCCGTACTTCACCCGGTACGTGGTACCGGCCCGCGGCTACAACGGCCTCACCGACTCCGTTACCACGGTCGGGCTGCCGGGTCTGTGGTTCGTCCACAAGGACGTGCCCGCAGACCTGGTACGACGGCTGGTGGCCGCCGCCTACAGCCGAGAGGGCCACGCGCACATGTTGCAGGTCCACGGCGCCTCGGCGGACATGACCAGCCGCCGGGCGCTCCTCGGGGTGAGCATCCCGCTGCACCCCGGTGCGGAAGCCCACTGGCGGTCGGTCGGGTTGGAGATCCCGGAGTCCATCCGGGCCCGCTAATCCCGGATGCGTAACCTGACACCCCCCTGGGACCGGTTCGTCCAGCTGGGGCTGGCGGCCGCGGTCGTGTACTACCTGTGGACCGCCGCCTTCGGGGTCACCAGCCTTCAGTACCACCGCGGGGTGGCGGTGGCCTACGCCTTCGCAGCCGCCTTCCTCCTCCACCGGGGCACCCGGCGCTCGCCTGCGGACCGGCCCAGCTGGGCGGACGTGCTGCTGGCTGCGGCGGGCTGCGTGGTGGCCGGTTACTGGATCGTCCAGTACGAGGGCCTCGCCTACCGTGCGGGCAGCTTCAGTGCCGTGGACGTGGCCATGGGGGTGGTAGCCCTAGCCCTGGCGGTGGAGACCACCCGCCGGGTCCTGGGGGCGTCCATGACGGTGGTGGCGCTGCTCCTCGTGGCCTATGCCCTGTGGGGGAATTACCTGCCGTCGGTGGTGGGCCACCGCGGCTTCAGCCTGCGGAGGGTGGTCGAGTACTTCTACCTGACCCCGGAGGGTCTGTTCGGCGTCATGCCGGACATCCTGGGGACCTACATCCTGCCCTTCGTGGCCTTCGGCGCGTTCCTCATGCGGGCAGGGGTGGCCAAGTTCTTCATGGACCTGTCCGTAGCCCTGGTAGGGCGGATGCGGGGGGGGCCCGCCCAGGTCGCGGTGGTCAGCAGCGCCCTGTTCGGGTCCATCAACGGCAGTCCCGTGGCCAACACCGCCACGACCGGCGCCTTCACCATCCCCCTGATGAAGCGGTGTGGGTTTCCCCCGCACATCGCTGCAGCCGTGGAGGCCGCGGCGTCCACGGGCGGGATGATCCTGCCTCCCGTCATGGGTGCGGGGGCCTTCATCATGGCGGAGCTCACCCAGACCCCGTACGCCCGCATCGCGGCCATCGCCATGCTCCCCGGCCTCCTCTATTTCCTCGGGGTGGGGGTGATGGTGTACTGCGAGGCGCGCAAGCTCGGGCTGGAAGGGCTCCCGCCGGAGCAGATCCCCCGGTTGCGGGACGTGCTGAAGGGGGGCTGGTACCTGCTGCTTCCCGTGGTGGTTCTCGTGGCGGTTCTCGTGCGCACCACGTCCGCGTCCCTGGCGGTGATCGCCAGCATCCTGAGCACCGTGGCGGTCAGCTGGCTGCGGCGGGAGACCCGCATGGGCCCCCGGGAGCTGTGGGAGGCGTTGGTGGACGCGGGCCGCAACAGCACCTATGTGGCGGCGGCCACGGGAGCCATCGGGATCGTGGTGGCCGTGGTGACCCTTACGGGGATCGGGGTGCGGTTCAGCCAGCTGGTGCTGGAGGTGTCCGGAGGGAGTCTACCGGTGGCGCTGCTGCTGGTGGCCGCCGCGAGTTTCGTGCTGGGAATGGGTATGCCCATCACGGCCGCCTACCTCGTGCTGGCGGTGGTGGCGGCACCCGCCCTGGTGCAGATGGGCATCCCGTTGCTGTCGGCTCACATGATCATCTTCTGGCTGAGTCTGGACTCCAACATCACCCCGCCCGTGGCCCTGGGGGCGTACACCGCAGCGGCCCTGGCCCAGGCGGACCCGTGGAGGACCGGCTGGAATAGCTTCCGTTTCGCGAAGATGATCTACGTCATGCCGGTCCTGTTCGCGTACACCCACGTCCTCATGACGGGCACGTGGCAGGAGAACTTGTGGGCCGCCATCTCCTCCGTAGTGGGCACGGTGGCGTTTTCCATCATGAGCACAGCGTACTTCCTGGTCCGGACCAACCTGCTGGAGTGGCTGGTGCTGGCCGCGGCCACGGTCCTGTGCTTCATCCCCACCCTGGGAACGGACCTCGCCGGCATCGGGCTGTTCGTCCTGGTCTACCTGTGGCAGCGCCACAGGCTCCTGAAGCGTCCTCCGCTGGTCCCGCAACCCGTGGAGCTAACCGGAAAACCGGTGGTGGACTGACGTGTACGAGCCCGTCCAGCGCCCGAAGGTATACCAGCTGGTGGCGGAACGCCTGCTGCACCAGATCCGCCAGCGCCGTCTGAGCCCGGGCGACAGCCTCCCTCCGGAGCACGAGCTGGCCCGGCGGTACGGGGTCGGGCGGTCCTCCGTGCGGGAGGCGCTACGGCTGCTGGAGTCCAAGGGCGTGATCCGGTCCGCGGGGCACGGCTCCTTCGTGGTGGCGGAGTACGGCAACGCCCTGGTGGACTCGGTCCGTTTCCTGCTCACCTTGGAGGCCTTCGACCTGGAGGAGCTGTACGAGATCCGGAAGGTGCTGGAGACGGAGTTCGCGGCCCTGGCGGCGGCCCGCCGCACGGACGGCCACCTCCTCCGGATGGAGGAGGCCATCCGCCAGATGGAAGCGGGCTTGAGTTCGCAGACGCACTACATCGAGGCGGACCTGCGGTTCCACCTCACGGTGGCCGAGGCGACCCGCAACCGGGTGGCGGTATACGTGATGCGGGCCATCCGGGATCCCCTTCACCGGGCGCTGGCCAGCGTCTACTACATCCCCGGAAGTCCCCAGAAGTCCCTGGCGCAGCACCGGTCGATCCTGGAGGCGGTGCGGGCGGGGGATCCGGGCGCAGCGCGGCTGCGCATGGCGGAGCACCTGGGGCGGGTTCACGAGGACATCCGCAGGGTCCTGCACACCGACGGCAGCGACGGCCGCACGGGAGGAGGGTGAGACTTGGACAGGATCGGGTTCGTGGGCCTGGGGGTCATGGGCAGCCGTATGGTGAAACGCCTGCTGGACGCGGGCCGGCGCGTGGTGGGCTACAACCGGACCCGGGCCAAGGCCCAGTGGCTGGTGGATCTCGGGATGGAGTGGGCCGGAAGCCCCCGACAGGTGGCGGAGGCCGCGGACGTGGTGTTCTCCATGGTCACCGACACGAAGGCCCTGCAGGCGGTCACGGAGGGGCCGGACGGGATCCTGGCGGGGCTGGGCCCGGGCAAGGTGTACGTGGACATGAGCACCGTGAGCCCCGCGGCCAGCCGGGCCCTGGCGGAGCGGGTCCGCCAGCGGGGTGCGCAGATGCTGGACGCTCCGGTGTCGGGCAGCGTGGTGACCCTGGAGGAGGGGCGCCTGTCCATCATGGTGGGCGGAGACCGCGACGCCTTCGAGCGCGTCCGCCCTATCCTGCAGGACATCGGGCCCGTGGTGACCCACGTGGGCGGCAACGGCCAGGCGGTGCTCATGAAGGTGGCCACGAACCTGAGCCTCGCGGTGCAGATGCTGGCCTTCAGCGAGGGGCTGCTGCTGGCCGAGCGCGGCGGGATTCCCCGGGAGACCGCGGTGCACGTGCTGCTGAACAGCGTCGTCGCCTCGCCCATGCTGAAGTACCGAGGTCCCTTCGTGCTGCGGATGCCGGAGGAGGCGTGGTTCGACGTCAACATGATGCAGAAGGACCTCCTGCTGGCGCTGGAGATGGGCCGGGAGCTCAACGTCCCCCTGCCCACCACCGCCACCACCAACGAGTACCTGACCGCGGCCCGCGGGCTCGGGCTGGCGGGCTACGACTTCGCGGTGCTGTTCGAGGTGCTCTCTCGGCTGGCAGGCCGTGACCCAGAGCTCCGGTGAGGAGGGGAAGGGATGCACACACCGGTCACCGTGAACCAAGCGGAGCTGCCCGAAGAGGTCCAGGACCTCTCCGCCGTGGACTGGCTGCGGATGTACCGACTGATGGCCACCATCCGGGCCTTCGAGGAGCAGGTCAACGAGCTGTACCTGAGCCGGCGGATGCCCGGGCTGGCGCACCTGTACATCGGTGAGGAAGCCGTAGCGGTGGGGGTGTGTGAGGCCCTGCGTCCTGAGGACACCATCACCAGCACCCACCGCGGCCACGGCCACTGCCTGGCCAAGGGCGCCCGGGTGGACCGCATGTTCTGCGAGCTGTTGGGCAAGGCGGAGGGGTACTGCCGGGGGAAGGGCGGGTCCATGCACATCGCAGACCCAGAGTCCGGCAACCTCGGCGCCAACGCCATCGTGGGCGGGAGCGCGGGCATCGCCACGGGGGCGGCCCTGTCGGCGAAGCTGCGCGGCACGGACCAGGTGTCGGTGTGCTTCTTCGGGGAAGGAGCCCTGGGTCAGGGGTTGCTGTACGAGGTCATGAACATGGCCTCCCTGTGGAAGCTGCCCGTGGTGTACGTCTGCGAGAACAACCTGTACAACGAGTACACCCACTACCGGGAGACCACCGCGGGGGACATCCTAGCGCGGCCGCGGGCGTTCGGCATCCCCGCGGAGGAGGTGGACGGACAGGACGTCCGCCAGGTGCTGGCGGCGGCGCGGCGCGCGGTGGCCCGGGCGCGTCGGGGGGACGGCCCCAGCTTCCTCCTGTGCAACACCTACCGGTACTTCGGGCATCACGTGGGCGACGTGGACCGCTCCTACTACCGGAGCCGGGAGGAGGAGGAGACCTGGAAGGCGCAACGCGACCCCCTGAAGCTGCTGAGGGGCTGGATGACCGCAGCCGGGCTAGCGTCCCCGGAGGAGTTCGAAGCCGCAGAACGCGCAGCCCGGGAGGAGGTGGCCCAGGGCGTGGCCTACGCCCTGCAAGCGCCCTACCCGGACCCCAGCGAGGTGACGCAGCATGTCTACGCCTAGCGCGGCGGCGCGCGGGCCCGCAGTCGGTACGGTCCGGGAGATCACCCTGGCCCAGGCGATCCGAGAGGCGTTGGCCGAGGAGATGCGCCGGGACCCCCGGGTGTTCCTCCTGGGCGAGGACGTGGCAGAAGCCGGCACCCCCTTTAAGGTCCTTTCAGGACTCGTGGACGAGTTCGGGCCGCAGCGGGTGATCGATACCCCCATCTCCGAGGCGGGCTTCGTGGGGATCGCGGTCGGTGCCGCCATGACCGGCATGCGCCCCGTGGTGGACATCATGTTCGGGGACTTCCTGACCCTGGCTATGGACCAGATCGTGAACCAGGCGGCCAAGGTGCACTACATGTCCGGCGGCAAGCTGAAAGTCCCGCTGGTGATCCGAACCACCCTGGGGGCCACCCGGCGTTCCGCGGCGCAACACAGCCAGAGCCTGCACGCCTGGTTCGCCCACATCCCGGGTTTGAAGGTAGCGGTCCCCTCCACCCCTTACGACGCCAAGGGCCTGCTGAAGACCGCCATCCGTGACGACAACCCGGTGCTGTTCTTCGAGGACAAGATGATGTACCAGGTCAAGGGTCCGGTCCCGGAGGAGGAGTACACCATCCCCTTCGGGGTGGCGGACGTGAAGCGGCCGGGGCGGGACGTCACCCTGGTGGCCACCAGCAGCATGGTGTACGTGGCCCTGGAGGCCGCCGAGCTGCTGGAGCAGGACGGGATCTCCGCAGAGGTGGTGGACCCCCGTACGATCTTCCCCCTGGACGTGGAGACCCTGGTGCGGAGCGCGCGGAAGACGGGAAGGGTGGTGGTGGTGGACGAGGGGCACCGCCGGTACGGGGTCACCGCGGAGCTGGCGGCGACCATCGCGGAGGAGGCCTTTTACGACCTGGAGGCCCCTGTGCGCCGGGTCGGGGCCCTGGACGTGCCGGTCCCGTTCTCGCCGGTCCTGGAGGACCAGACGGTGCCCACCCCGGAGCAGGTGGCGTCGGTGGCGCGGGAGCTCTGTGGCCGGAACTAGGCCGGGCGTGGAAAGGAGGTGCGGGCGATGGGAATCAAGACGTACGGCCTCATGGGGGTGGACTGGGAGGCGCGAGTGGATTACGAGCGCCTGCGCCGGGAGCGGCTGGCACGGGTCAAGGGGCTGCTGAAGCAGTCCGAGCTGGGCTCCCTGCTGTGTTTCGACATGAACAACATCCGGTACATCACCGCCACCCACATCGGCACCTGGGCCATGGACAAGCTGGTGCGCTTCTGCCTGCTGCCGCAGGACGACGAGCCTCTCCTGTGGGACTTCGGCTCCGCGGCGCGCCACCACCAGCTGTACTGCCCGTGGCTGGGCGAGCGGTCGAGGGCGGGGATCTCCACCCTCCGGGGCGCCTACCCCGAGCGGGCCAGGGACGTGGCCCGCAAGATCCGGGTGGAGCTGGAGGCCCGCGGGCTGCACCGGGAACCCGTGGGCGTGGACGTGGTGGAGCCGCCCGTGCTGTTCGCCCTGCAGGAGGAGGGGTTGCGGGTGGTGGACGGCCAGCCCCTCATGCAGGAGGCCCGCAAGATCAAGACCCAGGACGAGATCACCCTGCTGGCGACCGCCTGCATGATGGTGGACGCGGCGTACGAGGAACTGTACAAGTTCCTGCGCCCGGGCGTACGGGAGAACGAGTGCGTGGGGCTGGTGGCCAAGATCCTCTACGACCTGGGCTCCGAGCACGTGGAGGGCGTCAACGCCATCAGCGGGGAGCGGTGCAATCCGCACCCGCACGTGTACACGGACCGCGTGCTGCGGCCCGGGGACCCCGTGTACTTTGACATCCTCCACAGCTTCAACGGCTACCGGACCTGTTACTACCGCACCTTCGTGGTGGGGAGCGCCTCCCCGGCCATGGTGGACGCCTACAAGCGCTGCCGGGACTACCTGGACGCGGCCATCAGCCTCATCAGGCCGGGGGTGACCACCGCGGACGTGGTGAAGGTGTGGCCCAGGGCGGAGGAGTTCGGGTTTGCCAACGAGGAAGCCGCCTTCGCCCTTCAGTACGGCCACGGGGTAGGGCTCTCGATCTGGGAGAAACCCATCTTCAGCCGCCTGGTGTCCTTCGACCACCCGGAGGTCATCGAGGAGGGGATGGTATTCGCCCTGGAGACCTTCTGGCCGGCCCGGGACGGGTGGTCCGCGGCCCGCATCGAGGAGCAGCTGGTGGTGACCAAGGACGGCTGCGAGGTGATCACCCGCTTCCCGGCGGAGACGCTGCTGGTGGCGGGCACCCGGTACTGGACCGTGGACGGGCCGCTTCCCACCACCCGGGAGGTGCAGTCGCAGCTGAACCGCACGACCCCGCCCCTGGAGGCGGTGGTGGCGTCCGCGGCGGTAGAAGGCATACGTCCCTGAGGAGGGAGCGGTGCCGAGGGAGGTGATCATGCCCGCCCTGGGCATGGCCCAGGAAACGGGCAAAGTCCTGCGGTGGTGGCGCTCGGAGGGCGAGGAAGTCCGGCAGGGCGAGCCGCTGCTGGAGGTGGAGACCGACAAGGCCAACGTGGAGATCGAGTCCCCCGCCTCCGGCGTCCTGGCGCGGGTGCTGGCTCGCGAGGGAGACGAAGTCCCCGTGGGCCAGGTGATCGGCTGGATCCTCCTCCCCGGGGAGGAACCCTCCGAGCTGCCGGCCGCGCCGGTGAGTGCGCCCGCAGCGGCGGCTGCAGCCGTGTCCACGGAGGAGGTCCTCGGGCCGCCGACGGTGGCGGAGCCGGCACCCGTGAGGCCCCGGGCCTCTCCCAAAGCCCGCCGGCTCGCCCGAGAGATGGGAGTGGACCTGCGGTCGGTCCAGGGATCGGGCCCCGGGGGCGCCATCCTCGCCTCGGACTTACAGCGGCTGACTGAGGCCGCCCCCGCCTCCGAGCTCCCGCACGTGTGGAAGCTCATGGCGGAGCGCACCGCGCGGGCCTGGAGCACCGTCCCCCACTTCTTCCTCCAGCGGGACGTACGGGCGGACCGGCTCGTGGCCTGGCACCAGGCCCTGCGGCAGCGCCTGCAGGTCGAGCTGACTTACACCGACCTGTTGGTGAAGCTGGTAGCCACGGCGCTGCGAGCTCACCCGGAGGTCAACGCGCGCTGGGAGGACGGCCGGATCCGGCGTCTCCCGGACGTCAACGTGGGGATCGCGGTGGCCACGGAACACGGGCTGGTGGTGCCCGTGGTGCATCGCGCCGACGAGCTACCTGTGGAGCGGATCGCGCAGCGCCGCGCGGAGCTCGTGGACCGTGCCCGTGCGGGCCGGCTGCGCCCGGAGGACGTGGACGGCGGGACGTTCACGATCTCGAACCTCGGCATGTACGGGGTGGACCGGTTCCTGGCCGTGGTGAACGCGCCGCAGGCGGCCATCCTCAGCGTGGGACGGCTGGCAGACCGGGTGGTGGCGGAGGAGGGCCGGCCCGTGGTGCGCCCGACTTTGAGCCTGGGGCTCGCGTGCGACCACCGGGTCCTGGACGGCGCCCGGGCGGCCCGTTTCCTGGAAACCCTGGCGGCGTGGGTGGAGGAGCCGCTGGCCCTTTTGGACTTCGGGCGCTGAGCACAGACCAGGGGAGCGTGTACATGGAGCGCGTAGGGTTTGTCGGACTGGGGGCCATGGGGGCGGTGATCGTGCCGCGCCTGCTGCAGGCAGGTTACTCCGTGGTGGGCTGGAACCGCACGCAGTCAAAAGCCCAGCCCCTGGTGGAGGCGGGCATGCGGTGGGCCAGCAGTCCCCGCGCGGTGGCGGAGCAGAGCGAGGTGGTGTTCAGCATCGTGACCGACGGCCAGGCGGTGCGGGAGGTAGCCCTCGGACCGAAAGGCGTCCTGCACGGGCTGCCGCCGGGAGGCGTCTACGTGGACATGAGCACCATCGACCCCGACACGAGCCGCGCCGTGGCCGAGGAATTCCACAGGGCAGGCCGGTTCATGCTCGACGCCCCCATCTCCGGGGCGCCGCCCACGGTACGGGACGGAAAGGCGTCCTTGATGGTGGGCGGGGACCCGCGGGTGTACGAGCGGGTCCGGCCCGTGCTCCTCGCCATCGGCCCCAGGGTGCTCTACGTGGGGCCCAACGGTACGGCGTGCGCCATGAAGCTGGCCGTGAACCTGCTGCTCATGGTGGAGGTCATCGCCTTCGGCGAGGCAGTGGCGCTGGCGGAGAAGGCCGGGGTGGACCGCGCGGTGGCGGTGGAGGCGATCCTGAACAGCGTGGCGGCCTCCCCGGTGCTGGCCTACCGTGGCCCCTTCATCCTGGAGGGGAAGATGCCGGAGACCCCGCTGGCGGACGTGAACCTGCAGCAGAAGGACATGCTGCTGGTCCTGGACCTGGCGCGCAGGCTGGGCAGCCCGGTGCCCCTGGCCGCGGCGGCCAACGAGATGATGAACGCCTGCCGGGGCCTGGGGCTCGACCGCCTGGACTTCGTGGCCACGCACCGGGTCTACCGCAAGCTGGGAGGTGGAGGAGCGTGAAGCTGTACCGGACCCACGTGGAGAAGGTGGCGCCGCGCGGAGGCCTGGCGCGGGAGGATGGCTGGGTGGACATGGTGGTGCGGTTCCTGGTGGACGAGGCGACCGCGGGGGCGAAGGACTTCACCCTGGGCTGGACGGTGTTCCGGCCGGGCGCCCGGCACGAACGGCACCTGCACCGCAACTGCGACGAGTTCTTCGTGGTGCTGAAGGGGCGGGGCGAGATCTACACCGACGCGGGCCGCGAGCCCGCCGCAGAAGGGGACGTGGTGTACATCCCCCGCGGCGGCTGGCACGGCTTCGTGAACACCGGCCCAGAGGACGCGGTGCTGGTCTGGGGCTGGATCGGAGCGGGCTCCCTGGAGGCCTCGGGTTACGAGGTGGCTCCGGAGCGGACCTAGCCGGAGGTGCAAGGTGACGGAGGTCCATCCCGCGGTGCGCAGCGGCCTCCAGCGGCTGCTGGAAAAGAGGCGGGAGCTGGTGGGGTCGGGGGCAAGGCCTTTGGGCTGGAAAGCCGCCTTCGGTTCTTCGCAGGCGAAGCAGCGACTCGGGCTTCCCCACCTTCTGGCGGGCTTCCTCACCGACCGGACGGTGCTGCCCTCCGGTGTTACCGTGTCCGTGCGAGGGTGGCGCCGGCCGGTGGCAGAACCGGAGGTGGCGGTGCGGCTGGGACAGGACGTGCTGCCCGACAGCTCGCCGGAGGCGGTGGCCGCCGCGGTGACCGGGGTGGCGCCCGCCATCGAGCTGGTCGACCCAGACCGCGCACCCGAGGAGGACCTGGAGGCGGTGCTGGCCGGAAACATCTTCCACCGATACGCGGTCGTCGGGGACATGCGGACCGTGCCCTTCACGGGCAGCCTGGCGGGCACGGTGGGACGGGTGTTCCGCAACGGCGGGGAGTCCGCGGGGGTGGAAGACCTGGAGGCTTTTCCGGGGCGGGTGGTGGACGTGCTGGGGGAGATGGCGCGGGTGCTGGCCTCCGTGGGGGAGCGTCTGCGGGCCGGAGACTTGGTCATCTGCGGGTCCGTGATCCCTCCCCTGTCCCTGGACCCTGCGGACCGATCCGTGGAGTTCGAGCTTGCAGGACTCGGACGGGTGGTGGTCGGTTTGAGCGGGGAGCAACCGTGAACGGGAGGCGGAGATGCGTCTGGTGGAGCTGGAGAGCGTGGTGGAGGCCGAGCCGGGGGGTGGTGACCGCCTCCCGCGGGTGAAGCTGGCCGCGGTGCAGGCAGCTCCGGTGTTCCTGAACCGCGAGCGCACCACGGAGCGTGCCTGCGAGTGGATCCTGGAAGCCGGGCGCCGGGGCGCGAAGCTCGTGGTTTTCCCCGAGGGGTTCATCCCGGGCCATCCCTTGTGGTACCACTTCTACCCCGCCACCGACCCCAGGAGCGGCGAGCTGGCCACACGGCTGTTCCTGAACTCCGTGGAGATTCCCAGCCGGACCACCGAGGCCCTGTGCGAGTCCGCCCGGGAGGCCGGGGTGTACGTGATCATGGGCCTGTGCGAGCGTCGGCCGGGCACGTTCGGGACCCTGTACAACACGCAGCTGTTCATCGCCCCCGACGGGACGCTCCTCGGCAAGCACCGGAAGCTCGTCCCCACCGTGGGGGAGCGTCTGGTGCACACCGGCGGGTTCGGGGACACCCTGAGGACCTTCCCCACGGACTTCGGCCGCGTGGGCGGGTTGATCTGTGGGGAGAGCTCCAACCCGCTGGCGGTGTTCGCCCTCATGGCCGAGTACCCGCACGTGCTGGCCGTCAGCTGGCCGAACCGGTTCCCGAAACGGGGAATGTCGTGCCCGGAACGGGCCCTCGTGGTGGGCCGGGCCCTGGCACTCGCCACCAAAGCGTTCGTGGTGAACGCGTGCGGGACCCTGACGGACGAGATGCGGGAGCTGCTGGTGTACACGGAGGAGGACCGGGCGATCCTGTGGGACGACCGCAGCACGGGAGGCTCCAACATTGTGGGCCCGGGCGGATCTGTGGTGGCGGGCCCCATGGGCGCGGAGGAGGGCGTCCTGGTGTTCCAGGCGGACCTGAACGAGTGCGTGGCAGAGAAGGTCCGCCACGACTTCGCGGGCCACTACAACCGGCCGGACGTCTTCCAGCTCCGGGTGAACGCTTCGGCACCCCGGATCTACGTCCGGGAAGGTGAGGGAGAGGGAGCCGAGGGGAGGTGAGGAGGACGTGGCCACGGTGACAGTACCCCGATGGGGCTTGTACATCGACGGCAGGTGGCGCGACGGCCCGCGTACCGTGCCGGTGCTGCACAAGTACCGGCAGGAGGTCCTGGCGGAGGTGGTGGAGGCGGACGAGGCCCTCGTGGACGAGGCGGTGCAGGCGGCGCAGCGGGCCCTGGAGGAGCGTCCGCTTTCCCCGTACCGACGGTTCGAGATCCTGCGCCGCGCCGCGGACCTGTTGAGCCAGCGGCGCGAGGAGTTCGCGCTGACCATCGCCCGGGAGGCCGGCAAACCCCTGAAGTACGCACGGGTGGAAGTGGACCGCGCGCTCCAGACCATTTCCCTCAGCGGGGAGGAGGCCAAGCGGATCCACGGGGAGCAGGTGCCCGTGGAAGCCGCCCCGGGCGGCGAAGGACGCCTGGCTTTCACCCTCCGGGTTCCAGTAGGTGTGGTGTGCGCCATCTCCCCCTTCAACTTCCCCCTGAACCTGGTGGCGCACAAGGTGGGGCCCGCCCTGGCCGCAGGGAACGCCGTCGTCCTGAAACCGGCCACCTACACGCCCCTCACGAGCCTGATGCTGGCCCAGCTCCTGGAAGAGGCCGGGCTTCCCCCGGGGTACCTCAACGTGGTCGTCGGCGGCGGGCGGACCGTGGGCGAGGCCCTGCTGCGTCACCCCGGGATCGCCCTGTACACCTTCACCGGCAGCCCCGAGGTGGGGGAGCGCATCAAGGCCGCCACAGGCCTGCGGCGGGTGATCCTGGAGCTGGGGAACAACTCCCCGAACATCGTCGCCCAGGACGCGAACCTGGACCAGGCGGCGCAGCTGCTGGCCCGGTTCGCGTATCTCTACGCGGGTCAGTTCTGCATCTCCGTGCAGCGCATCTACGTGGAGCAGCCGGCCTACGAGCCGTTTCTCGAGAAGTTCGTGGCGGCCGCGCGGGCCATGAAGCTGGGCGACCCCGAGGATCCCGACACGGACATCGGGCCCCTGATCTCTGAGGACGACGCGCGGCGCGTGGAGGCCTGGGTGGAGGAAGCGGTGCAGGGAGGCGCCCGGCGCGCGCTGGGCGGGCCGCGGCAGGGGGTCCTCTACCCGGCCACGGTGCTGACCGACGTGCGGCCGGAGATGAAGGTGGTCTGCCAGGAGGTGTTCGGGCCCGTGGCGTCCGTGGTGGCCTGCTCGAGCTTCGAGGAGGCCCTGCGGCAGGCCAACGACACGGAGTACGGGTTGCAGGCGGGGGTGTTCACCCGGAACCTGGACCGTGCCATGAAGGCGGCCCGGACTCTCCGCATGGGCGGGGTGATCGTCAACGACACGTCGGGGTTCCGCGTGGACCTTATGCCCTACGGTGGGATCCGGCGGAGCGGGATCGGCCGGGAGGGACCCCGATACGCCATCGAGGAGATGACGGACCTGCGGATCGTGGTGCTCAATCCCGCGGACGGCTAGGGATGGGGTCCTCCTGGCGGGCAGTGTGGGCAGAGGATGGCTACCCGCTTTTCTCCGACGACGAGGTGCGCCGCCGTCGGGCGCAGCTGGCGCAACTGGTGGAGCGGAGCGGGGTGGACCGGCTCGTGCTGTACGGGAATGCGGGCAGCGGCGACGCCGTCCAGTGGTTCACCGGATGGCCGGTGACGCGGGAGGCAGCGGTGGTGTGGGCCCCCGGGGAGGCCGTGAAGCTGTTCGTCCAGTACCGGAACCACGTGCCTACGGCCCAGCGCGCCGTGGCCTCGGACGTCCAGGTGGTCTGGGCAGGGCCAGCAACCGCCCGAACCGTGGCCGAGGAGCTGGTCCGGCGAGGGGGTGAACAGCAGCGGGTGGGTGTGGTGGGACCCCTGCCCGGTTCTGCGTGGCATCCCCTGGCCACGCGCGTGCGGCAGGTGGTGGACCTGACCCCCTCCTACGTGTCGTTGCGGCTGGTGAAGTCGGAGGAGGAGCTCGCGTGGTTGCGGGCGGGGGCGGAGCTCACCGACCGCGCGGTACGGGCCCTGGAGGCAGCCCTCCGCCCCGGGGTGAGCGAGTTCGAGCTGGTGGACGTCGTGGAGCGGGCGTACGTGCCGTTGGGCGGAAGCACCCACATCCACTTCCTCTCCGTCACTTCCATGACCGATCCTGACCGGTGCGTCCCCGCGCAGTACCCCTCCGGCCGCCGGGTGCGGGTAGGGGACGTGGTGGTGTGTGAGATCAGCGCGGCCTTCTGGGGCTATGCGGGGCAGCTCCTGCGAACGTTTGTGGTGGGGGCAGAGCCGACGCCCCTGTTTCGCGAGCTGCACCGGGTGGCGGAGGAGGCGTTTGAGCACGCGCTGCGCGTCCTGCGGCCGGGGATCCGCGCGGGGGAACTCCTGCGGGTGCTGGAGGGGATCCGACGGGCAGGGTTCACGGTGTATGACGACCTCGTGCACGGGTACGGAGGCGGCTACCTGCCGCCTGTGCTGGGGCCTGAGGGATTCGACAACCCGCAGGACGCGGAGCTGATCCTGCGGCCCGGCATGGCCCTGGTGATCCAGCCCAACGTGGTGACCCCGGACGCCCGAGCCGGCGTGCAGACCGGGGAGCTGGTGGTGCTGAGGGAGGACGGCGTAGAGCCTGTGCACGGGTATCCCCGGGGCTTGCGCCGTGTGGGATAGCGGGAGGTGGGAGGATGCCGAGGATTCCGTACGTAGACCCTGACACCGTAAAGGACCCGGAGATTCTGGGGTATCTGGAGCGCGCCCGGCGGGAGGGCACCCCGAGGCCGGAAAGCCAGGCCATCCGGGCCCACAGCCCCAACGTCATCCGGGCTTTCAGCCAGGCGTGGGAGCTCACCTTCCGGCACGGGGTGCTGGACCACTCCATCAAGGAGCTGTGTCGCGTCTACGTCTCGAAGTCCATCGAGTGCGAGTACTGAGGGGTCCAGCGATCCGTCCAGGCTGGACGGAAGGGCCTGACGGAGGAGAAGTACGAGGAGCTGCTGCACTTTGAGGAGTCCGAACATTTCACGGAGCGGGAGAAGGTGGCGTTGCGGTACACCAGTGCCATCGTGTGGAACGCGGAGATCGCGGACGACGCCCTGTGGGCGAAGCTCTATGAGCAGTTCACCGTTCCGGAAATCGTGGAACTGGGCTTCTTCGTCGCCCTCACCCTCGGGCAGCAGCGGTGGATCAAAACCCTGGGCATTCGGCACGGCGAGGTGCTGGCGGACACCGCTGTGGGGTTGAAGCCCGGCACCAAGGGGGTGGCAGGTCGCCGGTGAACGCGGTCGACGTCCACTGCCACGTCGTCGTCCCCGAGCTGGTGGGCGAAGGGGACTGGCGGGCGCGGCGGGTCCGGGAGGGCGACCGCGACGTCGTGGAGTGGCGCGGGCAGCGGGTTCTCTCCGCGGTGGGGGCGCTGGCGGACCCCGAGGCGACCCTGGAGGACTTGGACCGGGTAGGCGTGGACGCCGTGATCCTCTCGCCCTGGGTCTCGATGCTGCCGTACGAGGAGCAGGACGTGGGGCTGGCCCGGGAGGTCTGCAAGGCGTGGAACGAGGGGCTGTCCCGGGTCTGTGCGCGCCGCCCAGGCCGGGTGTGGGCGTTCGGGGCGGTCCCCCTCCAGGCTCCGGAGGAGGCCGCGCGGTTGCTGGAGGACGTGCGGGGCCGGCCGGGGCTGGTGGGCGTGGAGGTCACCGCCAGGGTCGGAGGCCGGTTATTGGGGGAGGATGCGTTCGAGCCCGTATGGGAGGCTGCAGAAGCCTTGAAACTCGGCGTGTTCGTGCACCCCACCACCCGAGGGTTCGGGATCCCCGACCTGCACGAGTACTACCTGTGGAACACGGTCGGCAACCCCGTGGAGACCGCCATGACCGCCGGGCACCTGGTGATGAGCGGGGTGCTGGAGCGTCATCCGCGGCTTGTGGTCATCCTGGCCCACGGGGGTGGTGCTCTGCCCGCCCTGCGGGGCCGGTTGCGCCACGCCCACACCTTCCAACCCAAGGCGCGGGCGAGACTGCGGGAGGACGTGGAAGTGTGCCTGCGGCGCTTCTACTACGACACCGTCACCCACGACCCCGTGCTGCTGAGGCAGCTGGTGGAGTGGGTGGGCTCGGAGCAGGTGGTGTTGGGGTCCGACTACCCCTTCGACATGGGACTGGCGCAGCCGGTGGAGTTCGTCCGCCGGGCAGAGCTGGGGCAGGAGGCGGAAGCCAGGGTCTTGCGGGACAACGCGGCCCGGGCCCTGGGCCTGGAGGTGCGGACGTGAGCGGGCGGGGGGACACGAGGGTTCAGGCGGTGGTGCAGAACTGGGCCCCACGGATGATCGCCCAGGGGGTGGACTACAACGACTTCGTCCGCGCGACCGCTTCCATCACGCGCTGGGAGGAGTGGCTGGAGGCGTGGGTGCGGACCGGAGACGTCCACGCGGAGCTGGCCCGCGAGGCGGAGGCCCGGGGACGGCGGATCACCGCGGGCGAGGCGTGGGTGCGGGCGGCCTTGTGCTACCACTTCGCGAAGTTCGTGTGGACGGTGGATCCTCAGCGGTACCGGGAGACCACGGTGCGGTCCGTGGAGGCCCTCCGGGCGGCCCACAGACACCTCGACGCTACCGCGCGCCGTCTGGAGATCCCCTTCGAGGACACGATGCTGTTCGCGAACCTGCGCAGGCCCCAGGGCCGCCAGCGGCCGCCTGTGGTGCTGCTGATCCCGGGCCTGGACTCCACCAAAGAGGAGTTCTTCCACTGGGAGAACACCTTCCTGGTGCGGGGGATGGCCACGGTATCCGTGGACGGCCCTGGCCAGGGTGAGACGGGTTTCCACACCCGCATCCGGCCCGACTACGAGGCGGCGGTGCGGGCGGTGCTGGACCACCTGTCGGCAAACTTCGACCTGGACCTGGACCGGGTGGGGGCGGTGGGGGTCAGCCTGGGCGGCTACTACGCGCCCCGGGCCGCGGCGTTTGAGCCGCGGATCCGGGCGGTGGCCGCCATCGGAGGGCCCTACAACTTCGGGGCCGCGTGGGAGCGGCTGCCGGTCCTGACGAGGGAGACGTTCCGGTACCACGCGGGCGCGGCTGACGACTCGGAGGCACGGCGTCGGGCCCTGGAGCTGGACCTGGGGCCGGTGCTGCCGAGGCTGCAGCAGCCGCTGTTGGTGGTGTTCGGGCAGCAGGACGCCCTGTTCCCCTGGCAGGACGCGGAGCGGGTAGCGCGGGAGGCGCCCCGGGGGGAGTTCGTGCTGTACCCCGAGGGCAACCACGTGTGCAACAACATCCCCTACAAGTACCGGCCCCTGGTGGCGGACTGGATGGCCGAGCAGCTGGGGGCGAGCTCCGGAGGCGCGGGATGACCGCGAAGATGGTCGTGGAGGGTGTGACCAAGCGTTTCGGTGACGTCAGCGCGCTGGGGCCGTGCTCGGTGCAGGTGCAGCCCAACGAGTTCCTCTGCGTGATCGGGCCCAGCGGGTGCGGGAAGACCACCCTGCTACGGATCCTCGCGGGCCTGGTGCCCCCGGACGAAGGGAGGGTGTGGGTGGACGGCGAGCAGGTCCGCGGTCCGCGACCCGAGGTGGCCATGGTGTTCCAGCACTTCGGCCTGCTCCCCTGGAAGACGGTGTGGGACAACGTGGCCTACGGCCTGCGACTGCAGGGCCGCCCCAAAGCCGAGATCCAGGAGCGGGTGCCGAAGTTCATCGAGCTCATGGGGTTGCGGGGATTTGAGCACAAGTATCCTTACCAGCTCTCCGGCGGGATGCAGCAGCGGGTCGGGATCGCCCGGGCGCTGGCTGTGGACCCGGAAGTCCTGCTCATGGACGAGCCCTTCGGCGCCCTGGACGCTCAGACCCGGGAGTTCATGCAGGAGGAGCTGCTGCGGGTGTGGCGGACGCAGCGCAAGACGGTGGTGTTCGTAACCCACAGCATCGACGAGGCGATCCTCCTCGGGGACCGCATCGTGGTTCTGTCCTCACGCCCCGGGCGGGTCCGGGAGGTGCTGTCGGTGGACATCCCGCGGCCGCGAAGCGGCGACCGTGTCCGGGGTCTCCCGCGCTTTCACGAGTTGCGTCACCGGCTGTGGGAGCTCCTGCGGGCGGAGGCGGAGGTGGTGCGATGAGGGTGGCAGCCGCCGCACCGGCGCAGCGACGGGTTCCCACGCGCCCTCGGATGACGCCGGCTGCCATCCGGTGGCTCTCCGTGGCTGTGGGGCTGGGCGCGTGGGAAGCGTACGGACGGCTCCTGGGGTCGCCGATCTTCACCTATCCGTCCGCTATCGCCCGGGCCGCGGTGGCGTTGGTCCAGACGGGGGAGTTGCAGTTCTACCTGCAGGCGAGTCTCGTGGTCTTGTCCCTGGGCCTGCTGCTGGCGGTCGCGGCGGGGATCCCCCTGGGAGTCGCCGTTGCCCGTTGGCCGCTCCTGGAACACGTCACCGACCCGTACATCAGCGCCCTGTACGCCACGCCAACCGTCGCCCTCATCCCCATCCTCGTTCTGTGGTTGGGGTTCCAGACGCAGGCCAAGGTGGCGCTCGTGTTCCTGTTCTGCGTGTTCCCCATCCTCATCAACACCTATCAAGGGGTCCGCAGCGTGGACCGCAGACTCCTGGAGGTCGCCCGGGCGTTCTGCTCCACCGAGTGGGCTACGTGGCGGGACGTGATCCTCCCGTCCGCCCTACCCTTCATCCTCGCAGGGATTCGGTTGGCCATTGGGCGGGGGCTGGTCGGGATGGTGGTGGCGGAGTTTTACACCAGCATCACGGGGTTGGGTTACATGATCGTCCAGTACGCCAACACCTTCCGCACGGACCGTCTTTTCGTACCCATCGTGGTGCTGATGGGGATGGGTGTGGGGCTGACGGGACTTTTGAAGCGCTTGGAGCGCCGGATCGCGCCCTGGATGCACGTGCTGCGGGAGGAATAACCGGAAGGGGGTAGACGGAGATGCAGCGGATGGCCCGTCGGTGGATTGCCGGAGGTCTGGTGGGACTGGTTCTGTTGTGGGGGCCAGCCCTCTCGTGGGGCCAGACGCGACGAGTCCTGGGCATCGCCATGCCCACCACGCCGCCCAACGTAGTCCACCTGCCTCCGTGGGTGGCCCAGGAGACAGGGATCTTTGCGAAGTACGGACTGGAGGCGCGGATCTTCACCTTCGAGGGAGGCCCCGCGGCCCTTCGGGCCCTGTTGGGGGCGCGGGGGGAGGTCCACCTAGCTGCTCCGGGTGTGCCGCCCTTCGTGGCAGCTCTCGCACGGGGTGCGGATCTGAAGGCGGTGTACAGCTACGCCCTGCCGCACCCCGTGGTGATGGTGGCGCGCCCGGAGGTGCGCCGGTGTGAGGAGCTGCGGGGCAAGAAGATCGGAACGCCCGGAGGCGTGGGAGCGTACCCGGAGGTCATGACCCGCGCGGTCCTCCGGAGCTGCGGGCTCACACCCCGGGACGTCCAGTACGTGCCCGTGGCCACCGCGGCGAGGATCCCGGCCCTCCTGGGAGGGCAGATCGACGCCATCATCATGCACTTGGACCAAGCCTACGAGGCCCTGGGCCAGAGCCCGTCCCTCCGGATCCTGGCACGGCTCTGGGAGGTGCTCCCCCGGGGCTGGTACGCCGCATACATCACCACCGGCGACGTGATCCGCACAGAACCGCAGCTGCTGCAGAACGCGGTCTGCGCACTCATCGAGGCTCAGCGGTTCATGTACCAGAACCGAGCCCGCACCATCGAGATCGGGGTGAAGTACACGAAGTTCAGCCCGGGGATCGTGGCTCGGACCTACGACGAACTCGCCCGGCGGGGCATCTGGCCCGTCAACGAGGCGTTGCACAAGGAGTTGGTGGAGGACGGGATTGAGACCGAGGTGCAGATCGGCAACATTTCGGCGGCGGAGCGGCCCACCTACGAGCGGGCGGTGGAGTGGGGGTTCACGCGGGCCTGTCTCACAAAGCTGGGCAAGTGGTCCGGAGATCCCCGCTGGCACTAGGGACGGACGGAAAGGAGGCCGTAGCGATGGCGGAGACCCAGCGGGCCGCCGTGCCCCACGAGGCGCTGGCGGACGCCGAGCAGGTGGTGGGCCGGGGTCCGGGTTCCAAGGTGTTCCACCTGGAGGAGGTCCCTGAGCTCGTATCCGTGCACGACGGGCGGAGAAAGCGTGTCCTGCTCAACCACACCAACACGGGCAGCTCCCTGCTGGTGGACGTGGTGACCGTGGCCCCTGGCTCGGCCTCCCCCGTACACCTCCACAGGGGAACCGAACACTTCTTCCTCGTACTGGCCGGCCGCGGCCGCATCCGCATCGGGGACGCCGAATTCCCCCTGCGCGCGGGCTCGGTGGTGTGGGTGGCGGAGGGAGACATCCACCAGCTCCTGGCGGACCCGGACTCCGAGCTCACATTCCTGGAGTACTTCTCCCAGGGACGGCACGAGACGGTGTTCCTGGGCCCGGCCTGCACGTGGCGCGGCTGAGGCGACCCCGGGGCTCCGGCGTATACTGGTGCGTGTGCTCGGGAGTTCGCGCGAGGTGAGGAGGTCGAGTCTGTGAGGGTTGAGCACGCTCCGCCTGCGGGAGGGTGGGTCGGCCGTCCCCTGAGGCGCAAGGAAGACGGCCGCTTCCTGCGGGGCCAGGCGCGGTACGTGGACGACCTGAAGCTGCCCGGAATGCTGCACCTGGTGGTGGTGCGCAGTCCCTACGCCCACGCCCGGGTCCTCGGGGTCCGGGTGGAGGCGGCACGGGCGACACCCGGCGTGGTGGCGGTGTTCACCGGCCGGGACCTAGCGGGCAGGCTCGGGCAGTACGCGCTGGCCGGAGTGGAAGGCACGCGGGTGGAACAGGTCCCCCACCCCGTCCTCGCCACCGACCGGGTCCGCTACGTGGGCGAACCCGTGGCCGCAGTGGTGGCAGAGACGCGCGCGGCCGCGGAGGACGCGGCAGCCGTGGTGGAGGTGGACTACGATCCCTTACCCGCCGTGGTGGATCCCGAGGAGTCGCTGGCGGGGGCGGTGCGGCTGCACGAGCAGCTTCCGGACAACGTCCTGTTCCGGTGGGAAGGCAAGGGAGGAGACCCGGACGGCGAGTTCGCCCGTGCGGACCGGGTGGTGCGCCAGAAGTTCCGGATTCCCCGCTTGGCCGCGGTACCCATGGAGACCCGGGGCGCGGTCGCCGTCTACGAGCCGGGATCCGACCTGCTGACGGTGTGGGCGTCCGCCCAGGGCACCCACCGGCCGCGCGAGCAGTTGAGCCGCATCCTGCGGCGGCCGGAGGAGCGCATCCGCTTCATCGTGCCCGACGTGGGAGGGGCTTTCGGGAGCAAGTTCGGGGTCTCTCCGGAGACCGTGCTGGCCGCCTGGGCGGCCCTGGTGCTGGGCTGCCCGGTCAAGTGGGTGGAGGATCGCCGGGAGAACCTTCTGGCCAGCTACCAGGGGCGAGGAATGGTCGCGGAGGTAGAGGTGGCCGTCCGGGGAAACCGGATGGTGGCGCTGCGGGCCCGTCTACTGGCGGACGCGGGTGCCTACTTGTATCCCTCCACGCCCGTCCCGCCCGTGAACACCGCCATGCTCATGACGGGCGCGTACGCCATCCCGCACGCGCACGTGGTCTTGCTGGGCGTGGCCACCAACAAGGTGCCCACGGGTCCGTACCGGGGTGCCGGAAGGCCCGAGGCCGCTTACCTGGTGGAGCGGATGGCGGAACTGGTGGCCCGGGAGCTCCACGAGGACCCCGTGGCATTCCGGATGCGGCACCTGGTCCGACCCGACGCGTTCCCGTACCGCAACCCCCTGGGATTCGTCTACGACTCCGGCGACTACCCGCGGGCCCTGGAAAGGCTGCGGGAGCTGCTGGAGTACGACCGCTGGCGGGAGGAGCAGGAGCGCGCCCGGGCCAACGGCCGGCTCGTGGGAGTGGGGGTGGCGTTCTACGTGGAGCGGGCCGCGAGCCAGCTCTGGGAGAGCGCCGCGGTGGTGGTGGAGCCCACGGGCCGGGTGGTGGTCCGCACGGGCTCCGTGCCCCACGGGCAGGGCCACGAGACCTCCTTCGCGCAGATCGCCGCGGACCTGTTACAGGTGCACCCGGACGACGTCCTGGTGCAGTACGGCGATACGAACCTGCTGGGCCGCAGCATCGGCACGTTCGGGAGCCGGTCCACCACCCTGGGAGGCTCCGCCATCGTGGTGGCCGCGGAGAAAATCCGGGCGAAGGCCAAGCTTATCGCCGCGCACCTGCTGGAGGCTTCTCCCGACGACCTGGACTGGCAGGACGGTCGGATCTGGGTTCGGGGGGTGCCCGAGCGCGTAGTCTCCTGGCGCGACGTGGCCTCCGCGGCCTACCAGCCGCACCGCTTGCCGCCGGATCTGGAGATGGGCCTGGAGGCGGTGGGGTACTTCGCCATCCCGCGTCCGGTGTTCCCCTACGGCGCGTACGGCGCGGTGGTGGAGGTGGACCCGGAGACGGGGGAAGTGAAGGTTTTAAAGCTGGTGGCGGTGGACGACGCGGGCCGCATCGTCAACCCCCTCCTGGCGGAAGGCCAGATTTCGGGCAGCGTGGTGCAGGCGCTGGGACAGGCGTTCACCGAGGCCTTCGAGTACGACGACCAGGGACAGCCCCTGGCGTCCAGCCTGGCGGAGTACGGGCTCCCGCGGGCGGTGCACGCGCCTCCCCTCGTCAGCGAGTTCCTGGAGACACCCTCTCCCCTGAACCCGCTGGGAGCGAAGGGTCTGGGTGAGGCGGGGACCATCGGCGCACCGCCCGCCATCGCCAACGCGGTGCTGGACGCCCTGGAGCCCTTCGGGGTGCGGCACCTGGACTTCCCCTTCACCGCAGAGCGGGTGTGGCGCGCCCTGCGGGCGGGACGGTAGCGACGTCCGATCCACAGGCCCTCTGGCAGCGCCGGGCGCAGGACCCTGGGGCCCGGAGCGCGTAACCTCCCCTGGGATGCCTGACCGCCCGCACCGCGTGGCCCTTTTCGTCACGTGCCTGGTGGACCAGTTCGCACCCAGCGTCGCCCGGGGCACGCTGCAGGTGCTGGAGCGCGTGGGGCTGCGCGCGGAAGTCCCCGGGGGGCAGACCTGCTGCGGCCAGCCCCTGCTGAACGACGGCTTCCCGGACCAGGCGGCCCGGCTCGCCCGGCGGTGGGTGGAGACGTTCGAGCCCTTCGACGCGGTGGTGGCTCCCTCGGGATCCTGCGTGGCCACCGTGCGGGAGTTCTACCCGCGGGTGTTGGCCGGAAGCCCTTGGGAGGGGCGTGCGCGGGCCGTGGCCCAGCGCACCTACGAGCTGTCGGAGTTCCTGGTCCGGGTGCTGGGGGTGGAGGACGTCGGCGCCCGTTTCCCTCACCGCGTGGCCCTTCACGCCTCCTGCCACCAGCTGAGGAGCCTCGGCGCCGCAGACTGCGCGCGGGCTGTCCTGCGGCGGGTGGCGGGTCTGGAGCTCGTGGACCTGGCCCACCCGGAAGCGTGCTGCGGGTTCGGAGGGGTCTTCTCCGTCAAGTTTCCGGAGGTGTCCGAGGCCATGCTCCGGGACAAACTGCAGGACGTCAGCGCCACCACAGCGGAGGTGCTGGTGTCCACCGACCTGGGCTGCCTGCTGCACCTGGCGGGTGGGCTGAGCCGGAAGGGAGTCCGGCTGCGGTGTCTGCACCTGGCGGAGGTACTGGGCGGGTCGTGAGCCCGAGCGCGGCCGGCTTCCGGGAAGCGAGCGCCCGCGCGGTGCTGGATCCCGCGTTGCGGGAGGCCATCCGGAGGGTGACCGACAACCTCGCCGTCCGCCGGGTGCAGGTGACCGCGGAACTGCCCCACTTCGACGTGCTGCGGGACCGGGCCAAGCGCATCAAGGAGCACACCCTGGCAAACCTGGACCGGTACCTCGAGCAGCTGGAGGCAGCCGTCCGCGCCCGAGGCGGACACGTGCACTGGGCCCGGGACGCGGAGGAGGCGGCGGCCTGCGTGGTGCGGATCTGCCGCGAGGCGGGAGCCCGGCGGGTGGTCAAGAGCAAGTCCATGGTCACCGAGGAGGTGGAGCTCAACCGGGCCCTGCTGGAGGCCGGGATCGAGCCTGTGGAGACGGACCTGGGTGAGTTCGTGGTCCAGATCAGCGGCGACCGCCCGTCACACCTGATCGCGCCCATCATCCACAAACGGCGGGAGGACGTGGCCGAGCTGTTCCGCCGCCACCTGGGCACCCCAGCGGACGCCCCTGTCCCGGTCCTCACCGCAGCGGCCCGCGCCCACCTGCGCCAGGCGTTCCTGCAGGCGGACGTGGGGATCACGGGCGCCAACTTCCTGGTGGCGGAGACCGGTACCGTGGTGCTGGTGGAGAACGAGGGCAACGCCCGCATGGTCACCAGCCTTCCGCGGGTCCACGTGGCGGTGGCGGGGATCGAGAAGGTCCTCCCCCGCCTGGCGGACCTGGCGGTGTTCCTGCCCCTGCTGGTCCGCAGCGCCACCGGACAGCGGCTTTCCGCGTACGTGTCGTTGCTGACGGGGCCGCGGGGGCCTGGGGAACGGGACGGGCCGGACGCCTTCCACTTGGTGCTGGTGGACAACGGGCGGAGCCGGGTGCTGGCGGACCCGGAGCTGCGGGAGGCCCTGCAGTGTGTGCGCTGCAGCGCCTGCCTCAACGTCTGCCCGGTGTACGAACGGGCTGGCGGACACGCGTACGGCTCCGTGTACTCGGGGCCTATCGGCGCGGTGCTGACCCCCGCGCTCACCGGCGGCCGGGGGCTAGTGGACCTACCCTTCGCGTCGAGCCTGTGCGGGGCGTGCAGGGACGTGTGCCCGGTGCGCATCGACATCCCCGGCATGCTGGTGGCCCTGCGGGCGCGGGCCGGCCAGACGGCGGAAGCCAGGTGGGAGCGAAGGGCCGCACGTGTGGCCGCCTGGCTGCTGTGCCGTCCGCGCCTGTACCGCTGGGCCTCCGTGGCTGCGCGGGTGCTGGAACCCGTGGTCCGGCGCGTCCCGGTAGGCGCTTTGCGGCGTTGGGCCCGCGGCCGGGACCTGCCGCGCCTCAGCCCCACACCCTTCCACCGGGCCGCCAGAAGGTGAGCAGCCGCGAGGAGATCCTGCGGGCAGTCCGGTCCGCGCGGTCCGGCGAGGCCCTCGAGCTGGCTTCCCCGGAGGCGCCCGCGGAGGCCGCGGGCTACCGTCGGCAGCTCCAAGCGGACCCGGTGGGCGTGTTCGTCCGGCGTGCGGAGGAGCTGGGCGTCCGTGTGCACCGCCTGGAGGACCCTAGAGAGCTGGCCGCGGCCGTGGCGCAGCTGTGCGACGGCAGGCGGACCTACGTGGAACCGGCCCTGCGGGATCTCGGGGTCTCGCTGCGGAAGCTGCGCCTGCCCCTCGTGGACTGGGACCGGTTGTCGGAGGCGGAGGTGGGCGTCACAGGCGCGGACTACGGGATCGCGGAGTCCGCCACCCTGGTGCTGGTGGCCCGCCCGAACCGACCCCGTTCCGCGTCCCTGCTCCCGCCTGTGCACGTGGCGGTGTTGCGGGAGGACCGGGTGCTCGCAGACCTCTTCGACCTGTTGGAGCGGCTGGGAGGGCTGCCGAGCGCGCTGGTGCTGGCCAGCGGTCCCAGCCGGTCCGCGGACATCGAGATGAGCCTGGCGGTAGGCGTGCACGGGCCGGGGATCGTGCACGTGGTACTGCTGCCGCCGGACGGGCAGGAGGGGCGAGCGGAGTCGGCAAAGTAGAACCAGGCGGCAGGGAGCCCTCACAGAACCGCGCGAGGGAGGGAGCGTGAGCGACCGGTTCAGCCGGATGCTGGCGGAGTACGCGGCGGCCGTGGAGTGGGAGCAGCTGCCCGAACCCACGGTGCACGAGGTCAAGCGACGGGTGCTGGACAGTCTGGGAGTGGCGCTGGCAGCCTTCGCGGAGCCCGCGCCGAAGGCGGCGCGGGCGTACGCCTACCACTGGCCGCTGGTCGGGGGCGCGACCCTGTGGGGCACCAACTTTACGGCTCCCGTGGAAGCCGCGGCGCTGTGCAACGGTGTGATGGTCCGCTACCTGGACTTCAACGACACGTACCTGTCCCAAGAGCCCCTGCACCCCAGCGACACCATCGCCGCCCTGTGGGCCCTGGCGGAGTGGCGGGACCTGCCCGCGCGCGACTTTCTGCTGTCGGTGGCCGTGGCCTACGAGGTGGGGGTGAACCTGTGCGACGCCGCGAGCCTGCGGCGGTGGGGCTGGGACCACGTGAACTACATCGGGGTCGCTACCGCGGCCGCGGCCGGACGGCTGCTGGGCCTTCCCGTGGAGGCCATCGAGCACGCCATCAGCCTGGCGTGCGTGCCCCACGCGGCCATGCGGCAGACCCGGGCCGGGGAGCTCTCCATGTGGAAAGGCGCCGCGGCGGCCAACGCCGCCCGGCACGCGCTGTTCGGGGCGCTGCTGGCGGAGGCCGGGATGACGGGGCCCTTCCAGCCCTTCGAGGGGGAGATGGGGTTCTTCCGCCAGCTGCTGGGCGGGCAGGGCTTTGCGGAGCAGGCCCTGCGAGGTCTACGGGACAAACGGCCGCCCCGGCGGATCCTCGATACGTACATTAAGTACTGGCCGGTGGAGTACCACGCCCAGAGCGCGGTGGACGCCGCGCTGCAGCTCCGTGCGGAGCTGCACGACCCCGGCCGGATCGCCTCGGTCCGCATCGCCACCTTCCGCGCGGCCTACGAGATCATCGCCAAGGACCCCGAGAAGTGGGAGCCCAAGACCCGGGAGACCGCGGACCACTCGCTGCCGTACATCGTGGTGGTGGCGCTGCTGGACGGCCGGGTGGACCGGTCCTCCTTCTCCCCCGCGCGGTTCACCGACCCGGAGGTGCGGCGGATGCTGAAGGAGCGGACGGAGCTGGAGGAGGACCCCGAGCTCACCGCGGGTTATCCGGACGGCATCCCCAACCGCATCGAGGTCCGCACCCACGAGGGCCAGGTGTTCACCCGGGAAGTCCGGTATCCCCGCGGTCATGCCAAAAACCCCCTCAGCGACGCGGAGGTGGTGAACAAGTTCCGGGCCAACGTGGAGGGGGTGCTGTCGCCGGCCCAGGCGCAGCGGGTGGTGGAGGCGGTGTGGACCCTGGAGGACCGGAGCCTGCGGGAGCTGGGCGGGCTGGTGCGGCTGTAGGGATGAGGGAGGGTGCGGGTTCGCCTTGAGCGCCTGGCTCCTGCGACCGGGTCCGGAGGAGCCGCCGGGAGTCGTGCTGCGGCGGCTGCTGGAGCGCGAGCCCGTGGTGGTGGCACCTGGCGTGTTCAACGCCCTGAGCGCGGTGGTGGCCCGGCGCGCGGGGTTTACGGCTCTGTACGTGTCCGGGGCCGCCTTCTCCGCGAGCCTGGCGCTGCCGGACCTCGGTTTGTTCACGCTGACGGAGCTCGCGGATTTCGTGCGGCGCGTTTACCGGGCGTGCGGGCTTCCCCTGGTGGTGGACGCGGACACCGGCTTCGGGGAAGCGCTGAACGTCCTCGCTGCGGTGCGAGAGCTGGAGTGGGCGGGTGCGGCTGCGATCCAGCTGGAGGACCAGCCGCTGCCGAAGAAGTGCGGGCACCTGTCCGGAAAGTCCGTGGTCCCGTCCGAGGAGATGGCCCGGAAGGTGGCGGCCGCGGCGTCCGCCCGCAGACACGCCCTGATCGTGGCCCGCACGGACGCGCGCGCGGTGGAGGGGTTGGACGGCGCGGTGAGGCGGGCCCTGCTGTACCGGGAGGCCGGGGCGGACATTCTCTTCCCCGAGGCCCTGGAGTCGGAGGCGGAGTTCGCGGAGTTCGCCCGACGCGTGGGCGGGTGGCTGCTGGCCAACATGACGGAGTTCGGCCGCAGCCCGTACCTGACCGCCCAGCGCTTCGCGGAGCTCGGCTACCGGGTGGTGATCTTCCCCGTCACCGCGCTGCGGGCGGCCATGAAGGCCGCGGAGGAGGTCCTCGAGGTGCTGCGCCGGGACGGAACGCAGGTCGCGGTTCTGGACCGGTTGCAGACACGCGCGGAGCTGTACGACCGCATCGGCTACGCCGCCTACGAGGAGTGGGACGCCGAGCTGGCGCAGCGGTTCCGGGAAGGAGGACAGGGATGACGCAGGCGAGCTACAGCCCGGGGTTGGAAGGGGTCATCGCCGCCGCCACCGGCATCTCCTACCTGGACGTGGAACACGAGCAGATCGTGCTGCGGGGTTACGACCTCATCGAGCTGGCGCGGACCAGGCGCTACACCGAGGTCGCCTACCTGACCCTGTACGGTCACCTGCCGTCTGCAGAGGAGCTAGTTGGTTTCGAAGGGCAGTTGAAGGCGGAAGCGGAGCTCCCGGAGGAGGTGTACCGGCTGCTGGAGCTGCTGCCGCCCCGGATGCACGTGATGGACGCGCAGCGCACCGCGCTGTCGTTCCTGGCCGGGCTGGAGGACCCCGACGAACTCCGGGACTCCTCCCCGGAAGCCAACCTCCGCAAGGGGGTCCGGGTGCTGGCCCGCATGCCCGCCATCACCGCCAACGCCTACCGCGCCCTGCGCGGGCTGCCTAGGGTCCGGCCGGACCCGTCCCTGGGTTTTGCCGAGGGCTTCCTGTACATGCTCACGGGCGGCCGGCCGGACGCCGAGGCGGTGCGGGTGTTCGACCTCACCCTGACCTGCTACATCGAGCACGAGATGCCCAACTCCACCTTCGCGGCCCGGGTCATCGCGTCCACCCTCTCCGACCTGTACGGGGCCCTGGTGGGGGCGGCCGCCTCCCTGAAGGGGCCGTTGCACGGGGGTGCCAACGAGGCCGTGGCCCACATGCTGCTGGACATCCTCCAGCACGGGGGGGCGGAGGCCGCGGAGGCCTACATACTGGAGCGGCTGCGCCGCGGCGAGCGGATCATGGGCTTCGGGCACCGGGTGTACATGCGCCGGTACGACCCCCGGGCCCTCCTCATGCGGGAGTTCCTCCCCGCCCTGGCGTCGCGGCGGCCGGAGGGCGGGGAGCTGGTGCGGATCCACGGGGTGGTGGAGCGCGTGATGCAACGGGAGAAGGGGCTGTACCCGAACGCGGACTACCCCGCGGGGTTGATCTACTACCTCCTCGGCATCCCTATCGAGCTGTACACCCCCATCTTCCTGGTGGCGCGCACCGCGGGCTTGGTGGCCCACGTGACGGAGCAACACGCGAACAACCGCCTGTTCCGGCCCCGGGTGCTGTACGAGGGCCCGCGGGGCTTACGGCCTTAGTAGGCCGGTCGCACCGGCAGTGCTTACCCGGGTGCCCGGGCGGGATCCTGGAAGGGGCACAGGAACCCTCCGGGCCGTGGGGAGAATTAACAGAAGACTTTGACTGCCGTCCGCGCCGGGGGCTTCCGAAGCGAAGAGGGGTGATGGGAATGGGGGGACTCTTGCGGGGGATCCGTTCGTTTCTGCTGCTGGCCTCGGGGTTGGTGGTAGCGGGCGTGCACGCTGCGTCCCCGCCCGCTGGGGAAGCCCAAGCGGTCTCCCCGCGCATCGCCACCGCCCGCCTGCTCACGTCCCGGGACGTGGGGCGGGACGCGTACAAGTCCCTCTTCTTCTACCGCCAGCGGAGGGCCGTCGAGGTGGTGCTGGCGGACCCCGAGGTGAACCGTATCGCGCGCGGCTGGATCGCGTCGTTCGAAGCCTACGACCCGCTCACCAACGACCTGGACTCAGTGAGCCTGCAGGGATCCACGGACATGCGGGTGCAAGGGGACCTGGAGAACGGGTTCGAAATCACCGCGGCCGGCCACCAGGTGGTGTACGCCCTGGTGGACCGCCGCTATGACCAGATCGTGGCGTTGACGGTCACGAGACCGAAGGACGTCACGTGGAAGCGGATTCCGAAGAACGAGGGTCCGGACGCGGTGGCTCGGCACCGGGTCGTGCTGCAGGACGCGAGGGTCAAGGCGGTGCTGGAGGGCAAGCCGTGGTACCCCATGGTGAAAGTGGCGGAGGTCATCACCGCGTACAAGAAGCGGCCTCTGCGGACGGTCACCCCCGCGATTTACTACTTCAAGGAGAACGGGAAGCTAGCGGTCCTGAGCGTGTTCCTGGACGTGCGGGACCCGAAGAACATGAAAGTCGTGGACGTCAACGTCATCCGGCGCTTCACGGAATATCCTTCCGAGGAGCTCGCGCGGGCGATCGTGCCGAGGGCGAGGTCCGTGCTGGGTAGGGTGCCGGAGGTCCCCTTCGCGAAGCGGCCTTGGTACACTGCCCCGGAGGGCTTCCACCGGCAGGAGCTGCCGCCCCGGGAGTTCGCCCAGGACCGCTGGAGGGTCCGGTGGAGCCCACCCGAGACGCAAGGGGTGGACGTCTCCGCGTGGTTCCGGGGAAAGCCAGTACTCCGGAGCCTGCTGCAGTTCACCTTTACCGGGTACAACCTCCCGCCGCAGAACGGACGGCCCACCCTCCGCTGGTACTTCCCGGAGGGAGCGAAGTACTTCGCGGGGGAACTCCTCTACTGGGACATCCACAGCGCAGACTTCGGAGGTCCGGGCTTGCTGGGGAAGATCCCGATCCCTGCCACCGCGGATCACCCCGGCGGCTTCCGGATGCGCTCGCACTACCACACCGGGGCGCTGCCCCACGCGCAGGACTTCCACGCCGGTCACCGTTTCGGCCCCTACAACTACGACGTGGCCTACGACTTCTTCGCGGACGGTGTGGTGAGGCTGGAGTGGCGGCGGAACGGGCCCGGTTACGTCACGGAGTTCCTGCGGGTGCGCCGCCCCACCTCCGTGTACCAGTGCTACCTGTCCGTGTGGGGCCTGGATCTCACCCCCGGGACGACGCAGGGCGTCCGGGTGGAGCTGTTCGACGGGAGGCGGTGGACCTCCCCTCGGGCTGAGTTCTACGTGGTCGGGCGGCCCGGCATGGTGGTGCGGGTCAAGAACCCCAGGGGGTCGGAGGCGGTGGAGATCCCCCTGGACGAGAACGTGGAAGTGGCGGTGGTGCGGGCAAAGCGGGGGGAGATCGGCAGGTCCAAGCGGGTGCTGGACGAGGCCGCGGAGACCCGTTTCTACCACCCGGGCCAGTACGCCGACGGGGAGCCCATCCAGGGGCAGCAGGTGATCACGTGGATCGTCCTGCACGCGCCCATCCACGACCTCGCCCTGCCTGCGGGGATCAGCGCGTACCCGGTGTTCGTGCAGCTGAACCTGCGGGGGTACTAGCTAGCTAGGCGGCACCCGGATCGGCTCACCACCAGGCGTCCACCGCCTGCCCGTACAGCTCACGGAGGGCCCGGCGGTCCAGCGGTCCGCCACGCTCTTTCCAACGGAGGTAGCGCTGCAGCACCTCCCGGTGTCGCCGGTCGGAGGTGTGCAGCCGCTTGTGGGGCATGCGCAACAGTGCCCGCTCCACCTCCCAGACGTCGTCCTCCGAAAGCCGCCAGTCTACCCGCACCAGTTCGTCTAGGTCCGCGAGCCCGTAGCCCACGATGCGGCCGGAGCCGTCCACGTAGGGATCCACGTAGCTGTAGACCAGGTCCCGGAGGGTACGGAACACCGGCCGGCGCCCGTGCAGCCCCGCGTCCCGGGACTTGGCCACCGCGCCCCAGCGCCCGTCCTTCCGGAACACGAACACCACGTGGTCCAGTCCGTCCTCCGACTCCAGGTCCAGGACCCAGGGAGGGTACCCGTGGTGGTCCAGCACCGCCGCCGCGGCCAGTACCGCCTCCAGGCAGTGGGCCTGCCCCACGCGAACCACGCCCCGGAACGACCGCAGGGTCGGGCGCCGGGTCTCCCAGTTGTACGGCAGCTGGCGGAGCCACCGCTGGACCCGCTCCGGCGTGGCGCACGACCGCACCACCGCCCGCTCCCGGGGCGTCAGCCGTTCCAGGGGTGGGGTCCGCCGACGCGTGGTTGCACCCACGAGGCTCTATATAAGATACTACCTGAGAATGAATCTCCAAATCGGGTTCGCTGACCTGCGACGCCGCCTGGCCCGGGCCGGGTACCGCCTCACCCCGCAGCGCTGGACCGTGTGGGCGGCCCTTTGCGAGGTCGGGGATCACCCCACCGCGGACCGGCTCTACCGCCGGGTACGGGCCAGCCATCCCATGGTCAGCCGTGCCACCGTGTACAAGACCCTGGACATTTTGGCCCGCGTCGGGCTCGTCACACCCCTGCCGGCGGCGGACGGAGTCACCCGGTTCGACCCGGGCGCGCCGCACGTCAATCTGGAGTGCGTGCGTTGCGGTCGGATCGAGGACGTCCAGGACCCCCAGCTCCTCGCCTCCGTAAGTCGGGTGGCGAGGCGGAGGAGGTTCCGCGCGGACCGGGGTGTCGTGGTGCAGGGTACCTGCGCACGGTGCGGGACCGGGGACGGGCGACGCGGGCGGACGGACTCGAAACCCCACGAAGGGAGGAGGCGACATGGGTGAGAAGGGCAGGAGCATCGTGGACCTGAACGTGGACGAGCTGGTGGGCGAGCTGCGGAAGGCCTACCTGGACGAGCTGCTCGCCTTCTACTCCTACTGGATCACCGCCCAGGTGGCGGAGGGCTGGCACGGGGAGGAGCTGGTGGAGCACTTCGAGGAGGAGGCCAAGGAGGAGCTGGGGCACGCGGGCAAGCTGGCCCGCCGCATCGTGGAGCTGGGAGGGGACCCGGTGGTGCACCCCAGGGACTGGGAAGCCGGTGCCAACGGGCCGTGGACCGCCCCGCGGGCGGACTGGAGTGACGCGGACGGAATGGTGGAGGACCAGATCCGGGCGGAGCGCAACGCCATCGAGGCGTACAACCGATTGGCCAAGCTCACCTTCGGCAAAGACCCCGTGACCTACCAGCTGGCCACGGAGCTGCTGGCGGACGAGGTGCGGCACGAGGAGTTCCTGGAGAATCTCCTGGGTCGTCGCCACAGGAGAGGCTGAGGGGCTTCTGGCACGGCAGGGAACACAGACCGCGAGCTCGAACACTGAGCCGGGCCCACGGAGATCGGACGGAGCCTTGCCCGCGGAGGGCACGCGAGGGAGCGCGGACGCAGCCATGGCCCGACAGACAGCCCGACCCGGCCGACCCTCAAGCCGGCCAGCCTTGTGGGTCGGCCTGGTGGTCCTGTGCCTGAGCCTGCCCGCGGGGGCGCAGCCCGCGTCGCCCGCGGTGGTGGTGAACGGCCGCACCCCGAGCCTGGACCCCCCGCCCGTGTTCCGGGCCGGCGTGTTGCTGGCCCCGCTGGAGGGGCTGGTGGAGCCCTACGGCGCGAGCAGCCGGTGGGATCCCCTAACCCGGACGGCGCAGGTGGTCGGCCCTCGGGGCACACGGCTTGTGTTCCGGGCGGGCGACCGCGTGGCGCTGGTGGACGGCGAGCCCCGCGTGTTGCCTGTGGCCCCTGAGCTTGCAGGCGGCAAGCTGCTGGTCCCCGCGGAGTTCCTGTTCCGGGCCCTGGGCGCGTGGGTGAAGTGGGAGCCCACAGAGGGGACCCTGCACGTGGTCAGTCAGGTGCTCCGGCTGGTGCTGGATCGGGCACCGGGCGGCCTGCGGTTACAGGTGGAAGCCACGGGGCCGGTGGAAGTCCGCACGGCGGTGCTGTCCCAGCCGGACCGCCTCGTGGTGGACCTCGTGAACGCGGCTTCCCGCATCGAGACCCGCGAGGTGAGCCTCGGGGAGTTCGGCGTGCGGCGCGTGCGGGTGGCGCAGTTCCAGGTCAAGCCGTACGTGACCCGGGTGGTCCTGGACCTGGACGCGCCGCTGGACGTGGAAGTGGTCTCAGGGCCGCCCGAGGTGGTGTTGCGGTTGCTCCCGAGGGCACCGTCGGCTGCGGCCACCGGACCGCCGGCGTCTCCTCCTGCCTTTTCGCCTCCGGCCGCGAGTCCGGACCCGGCCGCCACCTCCCCTGATCCCCAGACCGTCCCGCCCGTCAGCTCACCCGCACCGCCCGCTGGACCCGACGTACCCCGTATCCTGGGACTGAGCCTGGAGCGGCAGGTTGGCCGCGTGCGGGTCGTGGTGCAGGCCGACCGTCCGCTGGAATTCCAGGTCAAGGAGCTACCGGACCCGGACCGGTTGGTCCTCGACATCCCCGGGGTCTTCGTGCCCGTGAAGCAGGAGCTCGCGGTGGGAGGCCCCGTGGAAGTGGTGCGGGCGGCGCAGTTCCAGACGGACCCGGACGTCGCTCGGGTGGTGGTGCAGTGGCAGGCCAGGACCCGCTACGAGGTGCAACTGGAAGACGGGGGGAGTCGGCTGGTGGTCGTGGTGGACGAACTGCCGGCACCCCCGCCACGGACCGGCCACGTGGTGGCGATTGACCCCGGCCACGGAGGCAAGGACCCCGGCGCCATCGGGGCCACAGGCCTGGTGGAGAAGGACGTGGTGCTGGACATCGGGCTGCGGCTGCGGGACGTCCTGCGGGGCCAGGGTGTCCGTACGGTCATGACCCGCGAGGCGGACGTGTTCGTGGACCTCGCGGACCGAGTCCCCATCGCCCTGCGGGCGGGGGCGACCGTGTTCGTCAGCGTGCACGCGAACGCCACCACCCGCGGAGTGATCCGAGGCTTGGAGACGTACTACCTGAAACCGAACAGCGTGCAGCTGGCCACGTGGATCCAGGAGGAGCTGGGCCGGTTGGGGATCCCGGACCGTGGGATCCGAACCGCCAACTTCAAGGTCCTGCGCGACAGCCCCATACCCGCGGTGCTGGTGGAGGTGGGTTACCTTACCAATCTGGAGGACGAGGCCCTGCTGCGCACCGCGGCCTTCCGCCAGCGGGTCGCAGAGGCCATCGCGCGGGGCGTGGTGCGCTTCATCCGCCACGTCCCCGCGCTGCAACCCTAGCGGCTTGGAGGAGGTGTCCATGCGGGTCTGGGTGCTGGGGCGATGCGGAGGCTACCCACGGCCGGGGGAGGCATGCTCGGGCTACCTGGTGGAGGCCGCAGGCCGGCGCGTGCTCCTGGACCTGGGGCACGGCGCGCTGTCCCGGCTGCTCCTCCGGGTGAGCCCGTACGACCTGGACGCTGTGGTGGTGTCGCACCTGCACCCGGACCACGTGGCGGACCTCCCGGCCCTGCGGGTGGCCCTCCGGTGGGGCCGGCGGCCGGCCAGCTGGGCCGGCCGCCTGGCGGTGCTGGGTCCCGCGCAGGCCGCGGAGTACCTCGCGCACGTGGTGGGCGAGCCGGTCCTCGAGGAGTTCGACTTCTACGCCATCGCGGAGGCCGAGCCCGTGGAGCTGGACGGGCTGCGGGTGCGGTTTCGCAGGACCCGGCACCCCGTGGAGACCTACGCGGTGCGGCTGGAGTCGCAGGGTGCCGTGCTGGTGTACACCGCGGACACCGCGCCCTCAGACGCGGTGCGCGAGCTGAGCCGGGGGGCCGACGTGTTGCTGGCCGAGGCCACGCTGTCCGAGGCGTACCGGGACCGCGCGGACGCCGCGGGCCACCTGACGGGCTCCCTGGCTGGAGCCCTGGCCCAGGAGGCGGGGGTCCGGCGGCTGTTGCTCACCCACTTCTTCCCCACCACCGACCCCCAGGAGTCCGTGGCGGCCGCGCAGAAGGCGTTCGGCGGTCCGGTGGGGGCCGTGGAGGAGGGAGGAGCCTACGAGGTCTGAAAGAGGCTTGGTCCGACGGGCCGACGGTCGTGCGCCGGACGAGCTGCGGCCGTGCCGGATGGTGCGGGGCTACCTGAAGTACGCGGAGGGGTCGGTGCTCATCGAGCTCGGGGACACCCGGGTGGTGTGCGCGGCCACCATCGAAGAGCGGGTGCCCGCCTGGCTGCGGGGCTCGGGCCAGGGCTGGATCACCGCTGAGTACGGGATGCTGCCCCGGTCCTCCCGCGAACGCATCCCCAGGGACCCCACCGGCAAACCGGGCGGCCGGGCCGCGGAGATCCAGCGGCTCATCGGGAGATCCCTGCGGGCCGCGGTGGACCTGAAGAAGCTGGGCGAGCGCACCGTGTGGCTGGACTGCGACGTCCTGCAGGCGGACGGGGGAACCCGCACCGCGGCGGTGACCGGTGCCTTCGTGGCCCTGGTGGACGCGCTGAGCCTGCTGCACAGGACCCAGGCGCTCTCGGGGTGGCCCGTGCGCAACTTCGTGGCCGCCACCAGCGTGGGGATCGTGGGCGGGGTGCCCATGCTGGACCTCGCCTACGAGGAGGACGCCCGCGCCGACGTGGACATGAACCTCGTGATGACGGACGCGGGCGAGCTGGTGGAAGTCCAGGGGACCGCGGAGGGGCGCCCTTTCACCCGCGAGGAACTCCGGCAGCTCCTGGCCCTGGGCGAGGCGGGCATCCGACAGCTCATCGAGCTCCAGAAGCGGACCCTGCAGGGCTCGTGAAGCGCATCGTCCTCGCCACCCGCAACGAGGCCAAGAGCGCGGAGCTGCAGCGCATGCTGGCCGACCTGCCCCTGGAGGTCCGGACCCTCCGCGACTACCCGCAAGTCCCCCCGCTGCCGGAGGAGGGGGGGACCTACGAGGCCAACGCCCGCTCCAAGGCCCTGGCGGTGGCCCGCTGGCTCAACGAGGTCGCCCTGGCGGACGACTCGGGCCTGGAGGTGGACTACCTGGAGGGCCAGCCGGGCGCGCGGTCCGCCCGGTTCCTGGGAGACGACGCCACGGACGAGGACCGGAACCGGGAGATCCTCCGACGCCTGGAAGGGGTGCCACCTGAGAACCGCACCGCGAGGTACCGGGCCGTGGTGGCGGTGGCCTTCCCGGACGGCCGTGTGCACACGTTCGAGGGGACCTGCGAGGGAGCCATCGCGCTGGAGCCCCGCGGCACCGGGGGATTCGGGTACGACCCTATCTTTTACCTCCCGGAGCTGGATCGGACCGTGGCGGAGCTCAACCCGCAGGAGAAGGACCTCATCAGCCACCGCGGCCAGGCCGTGCGCAAGGCGCGGGAGTTCCTCCTGACCCTGGTGCGGGAGCAGCGCGACCCTTGAAGCCGCTGGTACACTGACACCAGGACGGTCGGGAGGGTTGCCGTGTCCAACGTGTTCTTCAACAACCCCTTCTGGACGTACTGGGCGCTGACCTTCGCAGTGTTCCTCATCTACGCGGCCTCCTTCCTGGTGGCGGCCCTGGACGTGCGTGAGGAGATCGCGGAGCAGCTCCGGAAGGCCGAGCAGCGCCGGGCACGGCACAGACCGCGCTTTGAGGACCCGCTGACGGGCCGCAGCGTGGCGGCCACACTGGACCCTGGGGCGAACCGCCAGCTGCCGCCCTTCCTTCAGTGGGTGTACGAGGAGGTAGCTCCCATCGCGCAGCGCCTGGGGATCCAGGCGCGGATTTTGGTCTACCAGGACTCCAAAGGGCACCCCCTGGTCCACGTCACGGACGGCCAGCGCCTGGTGAGCTACCGCCTGGATCGGACCCTGGCGGAGGAAGCTCAGGCCGGAAACCCCCAGTCCCTGGAGGAGGCGCGCCGGCGGGTGGAGGCGTTCCTGCGTCTGGAGTGGTTGGGGGACAGCACGGCCATGCAGCGCACCACCGAGCTGGCCAAGGAGGCGAAGGCCAAGGGCGAGGCCGCACCTCCGGAGGAGGCACCCACACCCGCTGCGGCGGCTTCGCGGCAGCCGCCCGCAGCCACGGACCCCAAAGCGGCGGAGCGACAGCGGCTCATCGAGGAAGCGAAGGCCCGGGCCGCGGCCCGAAAGGCGCAACAGCAGGGGCAGGGGTCCGGGGCCTAGCTGGGTCAGGCCTTCAGGGCGCCTGCGGCCCGGCTTCACCCAGCAGCACCCGACGGGCAACAGGCACGGGCGGAGCGCCCAGGTCCAGCAGCCGGTCGTGGAAGTCCCGCAGCCGGAAGGCGTTCCCGAGCCGGCGCTCCCACTCCGCCCGCAGCTCTTTGACGAGCTGCTTACCGAGGGTGTAGGAAAGGTACCCGGGGTCGAAGGTCCCACGTTCAGCCTCCTTCAGGGCCGGCAGGGGTTCCAGGTAAGCGTCCTCCACGAACCGGCGCGCGGACTGGTCGAGGGTCCAGCCCTCCGTGTGGAGCCCCAGGGAGGCCCGGAAACGCACCGCGCGGACCAGGGCGTCTACCAGCTGCGCGACCCGGAGCTTGGGATCTCCCTCCCCGTACCCACACTCCAGCATCATCTCCTCGCAGTAGTGGGCCCACCCCTCCACGAAGGCGTAGGAGGTGAGGGCCTTGCCGACCCGGGAGGGTACCTGGCGCAGCCGCAGGAAGTGCACGTGGTGGCCCGGGTACGCCTCGTGGACGCTGGTGTTCCGGAGGGTGTGCACGTCGAAGCGGGACAGCCACGCTTCCTTCTCCTCCGGGGACCAGGCGGGGTCTGGCAGCGTGACGTAGAAAAAGGACGCCACCTCTTGCTCCTCGAAGGGGCCCGCGGTGTCCATCATGGCGAAGGCCCAGCGCAGGAACGGGGGCGTGGGTTCCACGCGGCAGTCAGACGGCTCCGGCACCGTGACCACGGGGTTGCGGTGGAGGAACTCGCGCAGCTCCGCGAGGATGGACTGCACGCAGCCAACAAGCTCCCCCTCCGCGGGGTGCTCCCGGCACAGGCTGCGGACAACGTCCCCGGGCGGCCGGTGGGGATCCACGCGACGGGTCGCCTCCTCCAGCTCCCCCTGTAGCCGCCCCAGCTCCTCCTCAGCCCGCCTGCGGAGGGACTCCAGGTCCACATCGATCCGCTCGCCTGCCCACAGCATGCGGCGGTACAGGTCCGGGCCCAGGGCGAACTCGTCGGTGGCGCGCGTCAACAGCTCGTCCCGCAGGAATCCCACGAACGCGGCCACCGCCTTGACTGCGGCGCTCCAGGCGTCCTCCAGCCGCGCCCGGACCGGTGGGGAGACCTCCCGCACCGCAGTCGGGAGCTGGTCCCGGAGGAAGTCCAGGCCCCCCGTGAACATCTCCAGCGCGGTGGTCACAAAGGGCCGGGGGCAGTGCGGCTCGAGGTTCCTGCGCGCCTCGGTAAGGAACGCCGGCAGCTGGCGGAGGTGCTCCGTCAGCGCCGCGGCACGCTGTTCGAGGGGCGCATACTCTCGCTTCACGTACAGGGTCACGTCCAGGGCGTCTGCGTACGCCAGCGGGTTGCGCTGGAAGCTCCGCAGGTCCTCCAGGTCGAACCGTTCGCGCTCGAGGAAGGCGAGGAGGAGTTCACGGTCCACCCGCTGCCGGGGAGAGAGGTCCTCGCTAGGGGCCTCCCGCAGGGCCCGCTCGTGTTCCCGGATCGTCCGCAACCGTGCGTCCAGGGCCGACAGGTTGAAGGAACCCAGCCGGCCGTCGTAGGCGTGCAGCCCGAGCCGCGCCGCCCAGGTGGGGTAGAAGTCGAACGCTGCCGTCAGGATCTCGTCGCTGAGCCGTTCGAACCGTGTGTCCACCGCGTCCCTCACAGGGATCTTCGGGGTGGCCCTGGGGTTCTCCTTGCGGTTGACGGTCCGGGGGCGCCTCCGTACAGTGGAGGCGCGGGGTGTGGCGCAGCGGAAGCGCATCGGCTTTGGGAGCCGAAGGTCGCCGGTTCGAATCCGGCCGCCCCGACCACTGGGTTTTTCCCTTGACCCGCGGGTCCCCGCGAGCTATCCTGCGCCCGTGGCAGGTCTAGACGTCCAGACAGGGCCCAGATACCTGGCGGTCCGCCGCGCCGTGGAACGGTGGATCCGCCAGGGGCAGTTCCCCGAAGGCGCACGGCTGCCCTCCGAGGGGGAGCTGGCCCGTCGGTTCGGGTGCAGCCGGATGACGGTGCGACAGGCCATCGCCGCGCTGGCCGCAGAAGGCTTGGTCCAGCGCCGCCATGGCGTGGGCACCTTTGCCAGCCGACCCAGAGCGCTGCGCCGTTTCTGGACCGTGCTGTCCTTCACCGAGGAGATGCGGGCCCACGGCGTGGAAGTGCAGAACCACCTCCTGAGCGTGCGACGCGAGCGGCCCTCGGAGGCGGTGCGTAGGGCCCTGGCACTCGCCCCCGGGGAGCTGGTGTACCGGATCCGGCGGCTTCGCCTCGTGGCTGGCCACCCGGTTGCGTACCACGTGTCGTGCATCCCGGTGCGCATCTGCCCCGGCCTGGACGGGCTGGACCTTGCGTCCGACTCCCTGTACCGCCTCGTGGAGGAGCACTACGGCTACCGGTTCACTCGTTGTGAGCGAGTGTACCGGCCGGTGAGAGCGACGGCTCCCGAAGCACGGCTCCTGGAGGTGCCTCCTGGCACGCCGCTGTTGCTGGTGGAGGGAGTGGCCTTCGTGGACGCAGGCCTCCCTGTGGACGCCTGCTACGAGGTGTACCGTGAGTAGGCGCCTGCACATCGGGGTGATCGGCGAGCAGGACGCCCGGCCGGAGATGTGCCGGATGGCGGAGCAGGTCGGGCGTGAGATCGCCCGCCGCGGCGGGGTGTTGGTGTGCGGGGGGCTCGGAGGGGTGATGGAGGCAGCCGCCCGGGGGGCTGTGGAGGAGGGTGGCCTGGTGGTGGGGATCCTGCCCGGGACGCGGGCAGAGGAGGCCAACCCCTACGTAGGCGTACCCGTGGTGACGGGGCTCGGCGAGGCGCGCAACGTGATCGTGGTGCGCACCTCCGATGCCGTGGTGGCGGTGGGTGGAAGCTACGGGACGCTTTCGGAGATCGCCTACGCGCTGAAGCTGGGTGTCCCCGTGGTCGGGCTGGGGACCTGGGAGCTTTCCCGACCCGGGCTACAGGGTGACCCCATCGTGCGGGCGCGGGACGCGGCAGAGGCGGTGGCCCTGGCCTGGGAGTTGGCGCACGGTCGGGTGCGCGGCGACAAGTCCACACGAACCGGAAAGGGGTGAGCAACCATGCGTTGGAAACCTCTGGCGGCGGCGGTCGTCCTCGTAGGGGGCCTTGCGGCAGCCGGGTTCGCGCAGTCCCGGGTCACGATCCAGGTGGCGATTGCGGCGGACGTGAACGTGGTGGAGGCCCACAACAACTACCTGGGTGTCGCCTTCGCCAAGAACCATCCGGGCGTGACCGTGCACGCGGTGGGCACCGGTACCGGCGAGGCAGCCAGCCGGGCTGTCTACACGAAGATCAAGGCGCAGGCGGACGCAGGACGGAAGCCCTGGGACCTGGACGTGGCGCTGATATCCATGCGGTACGCGGCCCAGATGGTGCGAGAGCGCCTCCTGCACCGGTTCGTCCCGCAGATGCAGTTCGGCCGGTACGTGGTTGGACCCGACACCGAGCGGGCTTTCGGGGTGGAGGTAAAGGGCTACGTGGTGCCCATGTTCAAGAACCAGATCGCCATCGCGTACAACCCGGCCTACGTCCAGAAGCCGCCGCGCACCTTTGCGGAGTTGGAGGCGTGGGTGCGGGCCAACCCTCGCCGGTTCGGCTACAACGGCATCAAGGGGGGCGTCTCCGGCATCGGCTTCGTCATGGCGTGGGTCTACTACAAGACGGGGCGGTATGACCTGTTCACCCAGGGTCCCTACGACCGCAAGTACGATCCCCTGATCCGCCAGGCGATCGAGCAGCTACGGGAGTTCAACCGGAACGTGGTCATCACCTCGGGCAACGCGGGGACCCTGGACGCGCTGAACCGCGGCGAGATCTGGATGGGAGCGGTGTGGGTGGACCAGCTGGTGGCGTGGAAGAACGAGGGCCGGATGAACCCGGACATCACGCCCGTCCTCATCGCCCCCGGTCTGCCGATCTACCCCCTCTACCTGGTGGTTCCGCGGGAGGCGGCCAACCGGGATTGGGGTGCGCGGTATGTGGACTTCGTGGCGAACCCGCAGGTCCAGGCGAAGGTGATCGTGGAGCAGTTCGGGTGGTACCCGGGCATCGATCCGAACCGGGTGATGCCGCTAGTCTCCCCGCAGGCGCGGGCGCTGCTGTTCAAGGGCGTCACGCCGGAGGATCTGGCGCGGTACTCCCTGCAGATGCCCCTTGGCGACTACTACGACGCCATTTTGCTCGCCTACGAGGAGATCGTGCGGTGAGCCTGGCCACCGAGGCGCACCGGTGGGAGCGGTGGGCTTGGGTCCTTGCCACCCTGCCCGCGGTGGCGGTGCTCGGCGTGGCGTTCGGCCTGCCGCTCCTGCAGTCCCTGGTGGCCTCCTTCGTCCGGGAGGGGCGCGTGACGCTGGAGAACTACGCCATCGTGGCCCGACTGTACGGACGGGACGTCCTCTATACCTTGGGAGTCGCCGGCGCGGGCGTCACCCTCACCTTCGGCGCTGGGATCCACCTGGCGGGGTACCTGCGGCTACGCGCGTGGCCGTGGGTGGAGTTCCTCCTCAAGGTCCCCCTGTTCGTGCCGTTCGTCGTGACGGGGCACGCCATGCGGGTGTTCCTCCAGCCCAGCGGCACGCTGGCCCTGGCGCTCTCCGCGGTGGGACTGGTGCCTTCAGGTGCCCGGCTGGGAATCGGAGAAGGCTGGTTGGGGCTAGTCCTAGCCCTCACCTGGAAGCACTTGGCCCTGGTGGTTCTGCTTCTCGTCGGCGCCTTCCGCGGGGTGGACGACAGCTACCTGGAGGCGGCCCAGGGATTCGGGGCCGGCATCCTGCGCCAGATCTGGGCGGTGCTGGTCCCCATGTCCGCGACCTCCCTCGCTCTCGCGACGGTCCTCACCCTGACCTCGATGCTGGCCTCGTTCTCGATCCCTTTGCTCATGAGTCGTGGCTCGGGGCCCCAGATGCTGATGGTCGACCTCTACTACCGCTTCGGCCAGCACGGTGACTTCGGCGTGGCGAGCGCCCTGGGGGTGGTGTCCTACGTAATGGCTTCAGGCGCCGTCTACGCTTACCTACGTTCGGTGGCCCGATGAGCGTGGCGGGCCGGAGTCTGTTGGCGGTGACGCTGCGGGCCGCCCTCGGGACACTCGTGCTGGTCGTGATCCTGGGCCCGCTGCTCAGCCTGGTGGTCTGGTCGCTGGCCGAGCGGTGGCACTGGCCCGCGCCCTTCCCGCAGCAGTTGGGCTTGAAGTACTGGCTGCGGATGCTGCAGGGAGACCCACTCCGGGCACTCACCCGGGGGGTGACCATCGCCACCATCACCACGGTGCTCGCCCTGGTAGCGGCGCTGCCCGTCAGTTACCTGGCCGCCCGCAGGCGCCTGCCTGCCGGGGCCGCGGTGCTGACGCTGTTCGTCCTCCCTCAGGCGTTTCCCCAGCTCCCGGTGTTCGCCAGCGCCACCGTGCTGTTCTACCGGTGGAACCTCGCGGGCACCGTCCCCGGCGTCGTCTTGATCCACCTGGTGGGGGGTCTGGTGTACGCGGTGTGGACCCTCACGGCCGCGTTCCGGGCCGTCGGCCCCGAACTGGAGGAAGCGGCTCTGAACCTGGGAGCTTCCGCAACGCGGACCTTCTTCCGCATCGCGTTGCCGCTCGCCCTGCCCGGTGTGGCGGCCAGCGCAATTCTGGTGTTCCTTCACTCCCTGGACGAGTTCAACGGGACGCTACTGGTGGGCGCCCCGTACGTGACGACCTTGCCCGTGTACATGTACACGGCGAGCCTGGGGTACGAGCTTCAGATCGCGTCGGTGACGGCCCTCATCTTGATGGCGCCGGGGGTCGTCCTGCTGCTGCTGCTGGAGCGGTTCCTGCGGGCGGAGTACCTGGCGTTCTTCGGCCACCTGTAGGAGGTCGCCGCGTGGAAGTTCGGGTCGAGAAGCTCGAGAAACGGTTCGGCCGTGTCGCCGCCCTCGCGGGCGTCACCCACACGTTCCCCAAAGGCGCGTTGACCGCGGTGGTGGGCCCGTCAGGGTGCGGGAAGACCACGCTGTTGAGGGTTCTCGCGGGGTTCGTGCGTCCGGACCAGGGGCGGGTGTGGATGGACGGGAGAGACGTCACGGACTTCCCCCCTCAGGCGCGCGACTGCGCCCTGGTGTTTCAGAACTACGCCTTGTGGCCTCACATGACCGTCTTCGACAACGTGGCCTTCGGGCTTCGCCTGCGGCGGCTGCCCTCCCACGAAGTCCGGGACCGGGTGCGGGAGGCCCTGGCTTTGGTAGAGCTGGATCGCGTGCCGGGAATCGAGTCCCGCCGGCCTCGAGAGCTGTCCGGGGGCCAGCAGCAGCGGGTCGCCCTGGCCCGGGCCATCGCGGTCCGGCCGCGGCTTTTGCTGCTCGACGAACCCCTGAGCAACCTGGACGCCAAGGTCCGCCACCGGGTCCGGGTGGAGATCCGGGCCCTGCAGCGTCGCACGGGAATCACCACCGTCTACGTGACCCACGACCAGGAGGAAGCCCTGAGCATCGCGGACGTGCTGGTCGTGATGGAGGGGGGTCGGGTGGTGCAGGCGGGGAGACCGGAGGACGTGTACGCCAGGCCCCGGGATCCGTTCGTCGCGGAGTTCCTGGGGTCCACCAACGTGCTCCCGGGCACGGTGGCGGAGGGTGGGCGGATCCAGCCGCGTGAGCGGGGCCGGCTCCTGTTCCGCGCAGAGGACGTCGCCCTGTTGCCTGCCGGTTCCCCTCCTCCGGCAGGCGCGGTCTGGACGCCCGGGGAGGTGGTGGACTGTCTGTTTCTGGGGGCCGTGTATCGAGCCTACGTCCGGGTCGGGGACACCATGGTCATGGCGGACGGGCGGGAGCCGGTGCGCCCAGGACAGGTGTTGCTGGCGGTTCCGAAATCGCGGGTGATGGACTTTTCCGGTGACGAGGCCGGAGCGGATCTCATAGAGAGCGCGGCGGCCGGGGAGGATAGGAGAACCCGCACGCGAACTCGGACGTAGTTTGCCCGGGGAGTTCTTTCTGGAGGTGCGGGGATGATGCGGGTCGTGCAAAGGGTCGGGGTTGCCCTGCTGGCCGTGTTGCTGGTGGGCGGGGTCGCTGTGGCAGGGCCGAAGGCCCGGCGGGTGAAGCTGTACCGGGCAGGGGAAGTCTTCTGCACCAGTCGGGCTCTGGTGTGGGGGACTGGCGCGGTGGTGGTGCGGGATCGTTGCTACGTGGTGGGGCTGGTGCGCGACCGCGAGGGCACGTTCCTGGCGTTCCTGGACCCCGAGGTGCGCATCCCGCCCGGCCAGCTGGTGCGGCTGAGCACGCCCGCGGGAGCCAAGCTGCGGGGCCGGATCTTCTACCTGGTGCCGGTCCAGACGGTGGTGGCCATCCCGGTGGGGACTCTGGTGGTCGTGCCCCTCCGGGTGGAGGAGGAGGGCTCGAGGCTGACGGTGATCCTGACAGGGCCGCAGGCCCCCAACCTCACCGTGGTGTTCAGCGTCCGGCTGTAGCCTTTCCTCCGCCGCGGAGGAGCTGGACGTGTCGCGGACCGTCTGGCGCTGGTGGCGCTTCTATGATATACGATATAGGGCACGGCAGCACGCTGGCTGGGGGTGTGCGATGAGAGGAGCTGTAGTCGTGCTGGCGCTGTTGGTGTGCGCTGCCCTGGCGGCTTCCGCGCTGGCAGGGGCGGCCAACCCGAGCACGGTCAAGATCGGGATCCTGCTTCCCCTCACAGGGCCGTTCGCCGCGGTGGCGGAGACCCAGCGGAACGGTGCGATGCTGGCCATCGAGCAGGTCAACGAGAAGGGCGGCCTGCGCATGCCGTGGGGCCGAGTCCGCGTGGAAGGGGTGGTGGCGGACGACGAAGCGAAGCTGGACGTGGGCGTCCGCCGGTACCGCTACCTTGTCGAGCAGGGTGTGGTGGGGGTCGTGGGACAGACGTGGGCCCCTCTCGCCTACGCCATCAACGCGGTGGTCAAGCGGGAGCCTATGCCGTACTTCCCGGTGTGCGTGATGGCCAAGGAGGCCTTCGAGCGGGGCAAGCTCGCGGACACCACCTTCGCGGTGACCTTCAGCCCCTGGACCGTAGGCTACATGGCCGGGTCCGCGGCGATCCAGGTGCTGGGCAAGAAGCGGATCTTCTTCCTGGCCCGCGCGGACAGCTGGGGCTGGGACATGCGGGACGGGACCCGGGCGGCCGCGGAGAAGTTCGGGGCGCAGATCGTGGGGTATGATGAGGTGCCCTTGGGGACCACGGACTTCACCACGGTCCTCCAGAAGGTGCGGGCAGCCCGGCCGGACGTGTTCATCTCCGCCCAGTTCGCCGCGGACGCGGTGGCCCTCCTGAAGCAGACTTACCAGATGGGCCTGAACCGGGAGATGACCATCTTCAACGCCTTCATCACCAACGTGGTGGCCAAGGGGCTTCCGCCGGAGGCCCTGAAGGACGTGTACGCCATGCACTACTTCTACTACGACCTCGACCGCTTCCTGGGCGGTTCGCCCGTGGCGAAGAGCGCGCAGACATACACGCAGCAGTACCAGGCGCGCTACCGCACCCCGCCCGACGCCTACGCCACCATCGCGTACACCGCCATGCAGGAGATGTTCCGCGGGTTCGAACAGTCTGGCTCCCTGGAGCCCGGGAAGGTTGCGGCAGCCCTCATGGCCAAGCCCATCTTCCAGACCGTGAAGGGGCCGGCCCAGTGGCGGAAGGATCACTCGGTGATCTACCGCTTCGCCGCGTTCCTGGTGAAGGGCAAGGGGCCTGGCGAGCAGAGACACGAGTGGGACCTGTTCCAGGTGGTGGGCGCCCAGGGGGGCGAGGAGGTGCTGCCGCCCCTGAAGGCGCTCGGGTACTGAGCCGCCCCGTACCCGGAGGGAACCGCGGGCCCGCCGCGGGGCGGGCCCGCGGCGTGCCGGAGCTAGACTTGAGCGCGGAGATCCTACGCACCGTGGACCTCACGAAGCGGTTCGGGTCCTTCGTGGCCGTGGACCACGTGAACTTCTCCCTCCGCGAGGGAGAGGTGGCCGGCATCGTGGGGCCCAACGGCGCCGGGAAGACCACTTTCTTCAACCTGGTGACCGGTTACCACCCCCCGGACGAGGGCCGGGTGGTCTACCTGGGCCAGGATGTGACCCACGCCCCGCCGCAGCATCGCGTGGGCCTCGGATTGGTGCGCACCTTCCAGCTGGCCTCCACCTTCGACGCCCTGTCCGTCCTGGACAACCTCGTCCTGGCACGCTTCAGCCGGCTGCACTCCGGTGCGAACGTGCGGGTGCTGCTGACGGCGCCGCGACGTCGGTACTACGACGACCCTCGGGTGCAGGAGGTGCTGGAGCGCTTCCAGTTGGTCAGCCAGCGGGACCGGCTCGTCCGCCACCTCAGCCTCGGAGAGAAACGGCGGCTGGAGATCGCCATGGCCATCCTGTCGGAGCCCCGGGTACTGATGCTGGACGAGCCCCTGGCAGGCCTCAGCGAGGCGGAGATCCACCAAGTGATGGACGTGCTGCGGTCTCAAGTGGGGCAGCGATCCATGGTGGTGGTGGAGCACAAGGTGTCGCACCTGCTGGGGTTCGTGGAGCGGCTGGTGGTCCTGCACGAGGGCCGGGTGATCGCCGAGGGCAGGCCGGAGGAGTGCCTGCAGGACCCCGAGGTGCGGCGCAGCTACTGGCGGGTGGGGGCGGAGTCCGCATGAGCCACCCCGACGGAGCGTTGGTGGTGGAGGGCCTGCACGTGGGGTACGGCGAAGCCCAGGTGCTGTTCGACGTGCACCTGGCGGTGCCCCGCGGCCGGCTGGCGGCCTGCGTAGGACGAAACGGTGCCGGCAAGACCACCCTGCTGCGGACCATCGCAGGCTTCCTCCGCCCGCGGGCCGGGTCGGTGCGCTACGGGAGCGTAGACCTGGTGGGCCGGAAGCCCTACGAGGTGGCGCGGATGGGGATCCGCTACGTCCAGCAGGACAAGCGGGTGTTCGCGGACCTCACCGTGCGGGAGAACCTGCGCCTGGCCAGCTACGCCACCGGGGACTGGGACTGGGACGTGGTGTTCAAGTACTTCCCCCGGCTGAAGGGGCTGCTGGACCGAAAGGGCGGGTACCTGAGCGGCGGGGAGCGCCAGATGCTGATGATCGGCCGGGCCCTGCTGGGCCGGCCGAAGGTCCTGCTCATCGACGAGCCCACCGAGGGCCTGGCTCCTGCGGTGGTGGAGCAGCTGGGGCGTGTGTTCGAGGAGCTGAAGGGTCAGGCGACCCTCCTCATGGTGGAGCAGAACCTGCCCCTGGTGGGCCGCGTGGCAGATGTGGTGTACGCGGTCAAGGAGGGGCGGGTGGTGGCGGAGATCACCGACCCCGACGCCATCCGCTCCGGCGCGGTGGAGGCGTACCTGTGAGCCGTCGGCTGCGTTGGTGGGCAGGGATCCTCATCCCCTTCGGGGTCCTGGCCGTGGCGCGGTGGGTCCTCCCCCTGCCCTTTCTGGTGGAGGTCCTCATCTTCTCCGTGTACACCATGGCCTGCAACTTCCTCCTGGGGCGCGTGGGGTTCATCTCGTTCGGCCAGCCCGCGTACCTGGCCGCGGGCGCGTACGGAACGGCCTTCTACCTCTACTACTTCGGGCGTGACCCCCTACTGGGCATCCTGGCCGGCCTCGCGAGTGGCTTGCTCTTTTCCGCGGTGGTAGGCCTGGTGTTCGTCCGGCTGCGGAGCGACTACTTCGCCCTCGTGAACCTGGCCCTGGCGGTGATCGTTTACCACCTGATGCAGAAGGTCCTGGCCCCCATCACCAAAGGCGACAACGGCCTGTGGTTCCTGGACCGGATGACCTCCACGCCCGTGCTGGACCTGACCCGGCCGGACGGCTTCGTGTGGTTCGCCTGGCTGGTGGCGGTGGCGGTGTGGGCCCTGTACAAAGCCCTGGACGACACGGTGTTCGGGGCGTGCTGCCTGGCGACCAAGACCAACGAGGACAAGGTGAAGTTCCTCGGCTACCACGACTTCAAGATCCGGTGGACGGCCTTCGTCCTCGCCAATACCACCGCGGCGCTGGCCGGCAGCCTGTACGGGGTGTACTTCGGATTCGTGAGCCCGGAGATGGCCAGCGCCGCCCGGGCCGCAGACCCCGTGGTGGTCACCATCCTCGGAGGCACGGGCACCCTGTACGGGCCCCTGGTGGGAGCGCTGGCCTACGTGGGTATGAAGGACCTCGTGAGCGGGGTCGTGGGGAACTGGGAGTTCTTCGTGGGCCTGCTGCTGGTGGTGATCATGCTGGCCGGCGAGCGGGGGATCTGGGGCACCCTGGAGCCGTGGTTGCGCCGGCGGTGGGCGTGGCGCCGGCCGGCCCCGGCGCTGCAGGAGTAGGAGGCCGCGCGTGGACGCGCACCTGTGGATCTCCGGCGTGGTCTACGGGCTCAGCATGGGGAGCATCTTCTTCCTGCTGGCCGCGGGCCTGTCCCTGTGCTTCGGGCTGATGCGCATCATCAGCCTGGACCAGCTCCTGTACTACTCCCTGGGGGCCTACGTGGCCTATCAGGTCAACGTGAGTACGGGGCTCACCTGGCCCGCCATGCTGTGCGGGGCCCTGGCCGCGGGCGCGTTGAGCTGGGTGGTGGAGCGGTGGGTGTTCGACCGCATCTACGCCCGGGAGATTACCTTCACCATGATCACCTCCTTCGGGATCCTGGTGGCGGGGGTGGGCGCCATCAAGTACGTGTGGGGCCTAGTGCCCCGCCCCATGGGGATCCCCGTGGAGGCCCAGGTGGCCCTGCTGGGGGTGAACGTCCCCGTGTACCGGATCATCGTGATCGGTATCGCGGGCGCGGTCTACGGCGCCATCCAGTGGCTGCTGAACCGCACCATCGTGGGCACCGCCATCCGGGCCGCGGTGGAGGACGTGGACCAGGTGGAGGGCCTGGGCGTGGACGTGTACCGGCTGTTCACCGGGACCTTCGTGGGGGCGGGGGTGCTGTCCGGGCTGGCAGGCGCGCTGCACGGTCCCCTGGTCATGGTGGACCCGCAGATGGGCCTGGAGGTGGTCCCCTTCGTCTTCATGGTGGTAATCATCGGCGGGCTGGGCAGCCTCAAAGGCACCCTGGTGTCCGCCTTCCTGGTGGGGCAGGTGGTCTCCTTAGGGTCCCTGGTGTACGCGCCCCTGGCCCAGATGGCGCCGTTTGCGGCGATGCTGCTCATCCTCCTGTGGAAGCCGACGGGGCTGTACGGTAGCGCCCTGCTGCGGCGCTGAAGCCCCGCAGGGGACTGCGCCAGAGGAGCCGCTTCCCAGGCAGGAAAACGGGACCTCCAGGAGGAAACAGCCCCCGGAGGTGGAAATCCTTTTCCACAAACCTTTGCAGACAGGAGGAGCAGCGTTGGCAACCCACGAGCCCGCTTACCACCGGTACTTCGCCGCGGACGTCCCCCCGGACGGCCGCAAACGCAACCTGCTGAGCATGTCCTACGCGGAGGTGGCCGAGCGCCTGCGGGAGCCCGGACAGGACGTGGTGCTGGTCCCCCTGGGCAGCACCGAGAAGCACGGCGCCCACATCCCCCTCGGCACGGACAGCTACATCACCATGACCGCGGTGGTGATGGCCGCGGAGATGGCAGACTGCCTGTACGCGCCCCTGATGCCCTTCGGGTACTCCCCCCACCACATGGGCCGGCTTCTGGAGGGGGCGGGCACCATCACCCTGCAGGCGGAGACCTACCGCCGGGTCATGCACGACGTGGCCCTCAGCCTCGTGTTCCACGGGTTCCGCCGGATCGTGTTCGTAAGCCACCACGGCTCCAACACCAAGCCCATCGACGAGATCCTGCGGTACCTCCGTTACCGCACCGGGGCGTTCTTCGCCTTCTACAAGACCCCCACGGAGCGGGAGGTGAACGTCCTGCGAGGGGTGCTGGAGAACCCGCCGGAGGAGACCCCGGGCTGGCACAGCAGCGAGCTCGAAACGTCCTGCGTGATGGCGGTCCACGAGGCCCTGGTGGACATGCGGCGGGCGGTGGCGGACCGGGCCCACGCGCCCCGCTGGATGGGCGAGAAGTTCTCGAAGGTGGACGGCACGGGGACCGTGATCTTCCAGGAGTCGGAGAACATCTGGGTGCCCATGGAGCACCACGAGTACTCCGACACCGCGGTGATCGGCAACCCCTTCCGGGCCAACCCCCAGAAGGGGATGGAGATCTTCCGCCGCATGGCCCGCCACCTGGCCGACTTCGTGGAGGAGGTGCGGAAGTTCCCCGTGGAGGTCTGCCACGCGGACTTCCCGGAGCGGGCGTGGCAACCGTGACGGACCCTGCGGAGCTGGAACGGCTGCGGCGCAAGCTGGCCGCGGTTTCCCGGCGGGCGTACCGGCTCGGGCTGGCGCCCGGGATCAGCGGGAACCTGAGCTGCCGGGTGCCCGGGCAGGACCGGGTGTTGATCAAGGCCACGGGGATGTCCCTGGGACAGCTCACTGCCCGGGACGTGCTGCTTATGGACCTGGAGGGCAACCTGGTAGAGGAGTCTGAGCTCCGGCCCTCCAAGGAGCGTTTCTTCCACCTGGAGGTGTACCGCCGCAGGCCGGACGTGGGGGCAGTGGTGCACCTGCACCCCCCTTACGCCCTGGTGTTCGCCGCCGCCCGCCAGCTGCCGCCTCTCCACACGGGGGCCGCCCGCACCTTCCTGGGCGGTCGGCTGAGTCTGGTGCCTCCTGCTCCCTCGGGGAGCCGGGAGCTCGCGGAGGCCGTCGGTGAGGCGCTCGGCAGCCCGGGGATGCGGGCGGTCATCCTCGCGGAGCACGGCACGGTCACCGTGGGAGCGGACCTGGAGGAGGCGCTGTATCTGAGCGAGTACCTGGAGGACGCGTGCCGCACCGCGCTGTGGCTGCGGCTGCTGGGACAGGCCCGCTGACGCCGTGTCGGAGGGGCTCGTGACCCGAAGGGACGGGCCGGTGGTTTAGGGAGGCGAGGGTTGGGGGCCACGTCGGCGAACCGGTGGGTCGCGGTGCTGGCCACCGTGGACACCAAGGGGCCGGAGGCGGACTTTCTGCGCGCCTGGTTCCGGGACCGGGGCTGGGTGGCGAAGGTGGTGGACGTGGGCCTGCGTCCCCCTCCCGAAGGCTGGCCCGAAGCGGACGTGCCCCGGGAGGAGGTGGCCCGGCTGGCCGGGGTGGACGCCACAGACCTCCTGCACATGCGCAGGGACCGGGCGCTGGCCGTGACGGGGGAAGGCGCGGCCCGGGTCCTGCTGGGGTGGTGGCAGGAAGGACGGCTGGCGGGGGCCATCGGGATCGGCGGAAACCAGGGCACCGCAGCCGCCTGCCTCGCCCTGCGCAGCCTGCCCCTGTGGGTCCCCAAAGTGGTGGTGTCTACCGTGGCTTCCGGCAACCTGCGGCCCTACCTGCAGGCCAGCGACATCGCGGTGATGTTCTCCGTCGCGGACTTTCTGGGCGGACCCAACCGGATCACCCGTACGGTGCTGGCTCGTGCGGCGGGGATGCTGCTGGGGGCCGTGGAGTCCCAGCCGACGCCCGTGGACGGCCGTCCCGCGGTGGCGCTGACCGCGCTGGGCAACACCCACGGCGCGGTGAGTGCCCTGGTGGAGTGGCTCCGGCAGCGCGGCTACGAACCGGTGGCGTTCCACGCTTCTGGAGCGGGGGGTACCGCCATGGAGCAGCTGGCCGAGCAGGGTGCCTTCAGCGCGGTCCTGGACCTCACCCCCCACGAGCTGGTCGGCGAGGTGTTCCCCGAGGACATCTACGCGCCCGTGCGGTCCGGGCGCCTGCGCGTGGTCGGCCGGCTGGGACTGCCGCAGGTGGTGGCCCCGGGAGGCCTGGACTACTTCATCTTCGGCGCACCGGATGCCGTGCCCGAGAGGTACCGGGACCGGCCGACCCACTACCACAACCCCTACAACACCAACGTGCAGGCCCGGCCCGAGGAGGTCCGACGGGTGGCGGACGAACTGGTGGCGCGGCTGAACGAGGCTGCGGGGCCGGTGGCGCTGGTGGTCCCCCTCCGCGGGTGGTCGTACATCGGAGAGCAAGGCGGCCCTCTGTGGGATCCCCGCATCCCCGAGGCGCTGCGGGAGGCGGTGCGGGAGCGGCTGCGGCCAGGCATCCGGTACTTGGAGGTGGACGCGGCCATCAACCACCCGGAGTTCGTGCAGGCGGTACAGGAGGTGTTCCAGGAGGTGTGCCGCTAGGCCGGCAGGGAGGTGGATGCGATGGGACAGGCAAGCACCGCGACGATCCCCCAGACCATGCGGGCGTGGGCCCTTTTCGGGCCTGGGGACCTACGGCCGGTGGTCAAGCCCGTCCCCAGGCCCGGGCCCGCGGAGGTCCTGGTGAAGGTGGAGGCGGTGGCCATCTGTGGGACCGACATCGAGATCCTGCACAACGGGCTCCCGGCCCTGGTGGAGGGCGAGCTACCCTTCAACGGACAGCACGTGATCGGCCACGAGTACGTGGGCACGGTCGTGGAGCTGGGCCCGTCCGTGGACGAGTTCCGCGTGGGCGACCGGGTCGTGGTGGAGGTGCACGCGGGATGCGGGCGCTGCGAGCGCTGCCGGCACGGGATGTACACCTCGTGCCTGAACTACTCGCGCCGGTCCAAGGGGCACCGGGCCAACGGGTTCACCACCGACGGAGGGTTTGCCGAGTACGCCGTCAACCACATCAACACCGTCTACAAGCTGCCGGACCACATCCCCTTCGACGAGGCCACCCTCATCGTCACCGCGGGCACCGCGCTGTACGGCCTGGACGTGCTCGGGGGACTGGTAGCGGGCGAAACCCTGCTGGTGATCGGGCCGGGTCCCATCGGGCTCATGGCGGTGGCGTGTGGGAAAGCCCTGGGCGCCACCGTGGTCCTGGCGGGCACCCGGGAGAGCCGGCTGCGGCTGGGACAGGAACTCGGGGCGGACTGGGTGGTGGACGTGCGCCAGGAGAACCTGGTGGAGCGGGTACGGGACCTGACGGAGGGCCTGGGCGTGGACCTGGTCATGGAGTGCTCCGGTGCCCCGGACGCCATCAACCAGGCCCTGTACAGCACCAAGCGGGGCGGGAAGGTGTGTCTGGCGGCTTTCAGCCGGGAACCGGTACCCTTCGACGCTGCCTACATGGTCCGCAACAACATCTACCTGTACGGCATCCGGGGCGAGGGGAAAGGCGCGGTGAAGCGCGGGCTGGCCCTGATGGCGCAGGGGAAGATCTCCGGCAGGCCGTTCATCACACACCGGTTCTCCCTGGACGAGCTGCCGAAGGCCCTGGAGACCGCGGAGAAGAGGATCGGCGACGCCATCAAGGTGGTGGTGTTCCCGTAGGGCCATGGAGGATCCCGTGACCATCCGCGAGGTCGCCCGGCTGGCCGGGGTCTCACCTGCCACCGTGTCCCGGGTCCTGAGCGGGAGCAACCACCCCGTGCGGGAGGATACCCGGCGGCGGGTGCTGGAGGCGGCGCAGCGGCTCGCGTACTACCCCAACCGCCTCGCCCGGAGCCTGTTGCGGCGGGAGACCGCGGTGGTGGGGCTGCTGGTGCCGGACGTGTCCAACCCCTACTACGCTGCAGTCCTGCGGGGGATCGAGGACGTGGCGCACCAGCACGGGCTGGCGGTGATCCTGTGCAACACCGACCGGGACCCGGCCAAGCAGCGTCAGTACCTGCGCACCCTGCTGGAGCACCGGGTGGACGGAGTGGTGGCCGCGGGCGGCACCCTGACCGTGGAGGATCTCCGGATGGTGGACGGTCGGGTGCCCGTGGTGGCCGTGGGCCGGCACCCCGCGCGGGTCCCTTCGGTCCGGGTGGACAACGTGGAGGCCGCCCGGCAGGCCTGCCGTCACCTGCTGGAGCTGGGCCACGTGCGGGTCGGGTGTCTGGCAGGGCCGGCCAGTTCCCTGACCGCCCGGGACCGCGTGCGCGGCTACCTGGCGGCGCTGCGGGAGGCGGGAGTCCAGCCGGACGAGCGGTGGCTCGTGTGGTCGGAGTTCACCGCGGAGGGAGGCTACCGCGCGGCGCGGGAGCTGCTCGAGCGGTGTCCGGTCAGCGCGGTGGTCGCCTCGAACGACCAGATGGCCCTGGGCGCCCTGCGGGCCCTGTGGGAGGAAGGGCTGCAGGTCCCCGAGGACGTGTCCGTGGTGGGCTTCGACGACACACCCGCGGCCGCGGTGAGCGTGCCGGCCCTCACCACGGTGGCCGTCCCCACCTACGAGATGGGGCGCAGGACCCTGGAGCTGTTGCTGGCGGTCCGGGCGGGCCGTCGCGCGGCCAATGTGGTGCTGCCCACGGAGTTACGCGTGCGCGAGTCCACGGCCCCGCCTCGGAAGGGCCACGCGGCCGTGGCGGATCGCGCGGGATAGGTAAGGAGCGACCGGAGGGGAGGGAGAGGGTATGCACGCACCCATGAAAGCGTACATGCGGCCGGGGATCGTGGCCTTCAAGGCCTACCCCATCGAGGACGGGACCGGCCCCATCGTGGAGAGCCTCACCCGGTTGTGCGAGGACACGTTCTTCGCCGCCATCGAGGTGGGGTGGATCAAGGACCCGCACGTGCGGGACCAGGCCCGGCAGGTGTTGGAGCAGAGCCACGTGGAGGTGTGCTACGCGACCCAGCCCGCCATGTTCAGCCAGAGGCTCAGCCTCAACGCCTTCGACCCGGAGGCGCGGCGCCGGGCCATCAACCAGGTCAAGAACTGCATCCGGGAAGCCGAGCAGCTGGGCGCGCGGTGGGTCCGGCTGACCGCGGGGAAGGACCCTGGCCCGGAGCGGCGCCAGGAGGCGAAGAAGCTGCTGGTGGACTCCCTGCTGGAGGTGTGTGCCTTCGCCCGGGAGCACGGGGACCCCGGGCTCACCCTGAAGATCTTCGACCGGTACGTGGACAAGGAGTCCCTGGTGGGACTCCACACGGACGCCCTGGACGTGGTGCAGGAGGTCCGCAAACACTTCCCCCGGTTCGGACTCCTTTACGACCTGTCCCACGCGCCCCTGAACCGTGAGGAGCTGGAAGAGGTCCTGCCGGCCCTGCGCCCGCACCTGGTGCACGTGCACCTCGGCAACGCGTACGTGCAGGACCGCCGGAGCGTAGCGTGGGGCGACATGCAGCCCCGGTTCGACCTGCCCGGCAGCGAGGTGGACGTCCAGCTGGTGGCGCGGTTCTTCCGGATCCTGCTGGATTTGAACTTCTTCAACCCCCAGGACCGGCCCGTGTGCAGTGCCGAGGTGCGGCCGCTGCTGGCGGGCGAGCGGCCGGAGCTGGTCGTGGCGAACGCCAAGCGCGTGATGGAAGAGGCCTGGCTAGCGGCCTGAGAAGGGAGGGAGAGGAGCATGCGGAGCTGGCGGACGGGCAGTCTGGCGTTCCTGTTGGTCCTGGCGCTGGGAGCGGCGGCGCTGGGCCAAGTGCGGCTCACCATCGCGGGCGGCGTGGTGGGCGGAGGCCCCTACCTGCAGGCGGTGGGGCTGGGCCAGGTGTTGAGCGCCGCGCTGCGGGACGTGTCCGCCACCGTCCAGGGTACCCCAGGCCTGCGGGCCAACGCCGCGCGGCTCGCTGCGGGGCTGGTGGACCTGGCGGTGGTGGTGACCGTGGACGGCTACGACGTCCTGGCCCGACGGGACGAGTTCAAGGACGCGGCCAAGTTCCCCCTGCAGATGTACCCCACGAATCCGCCCCAGTACGTGCACTTTATCGTGAAGGAGTCCTCGGGGATCCGTCGGTTCCGCGACCTGGACGGCAAACGGATCAACGTCCTGACGCGCGGCTCCCTGGCGGAGAAAGTGGGGACTCAGCTTTTGGTGGCGCTGCGCGTCAAGCCCGCGCGGCTGTTCCACTACCCGCACGCGGACGCCGCCAACGCCCTGCAGGCGGGTGAGGTGGACGCGGTGGTGGCGGGCGGGATCGCCCCCGCCTACGGCGAGGTTTCCCTCCGCGAGCCCCTGCGGGTGCTGTCCCTCACCGACGACGAGGTGGCCCTGGTGAACGAGCGGATGCCGCAGATCCCCGTGGCGGAGGCGGACTTCTCGCGGTCGTACCGCGGAGCGGGCAAGGCCCGGGTGCTGGCGCCGTGGGCGGTGATGGCGGCCCGCCACGACCTGGACGCGGACCTCGTGTACCGGATCACCAAGGCGGTGTTCGACAACTACCGGATGATCGTGCAGGTGTACCGGGAGGCGGAAGGGCTCCAGCCGGCCAGCGTCGTGGAGACCCGCTACCCCCTGCACCCCGGAGCCGTGCGCTTCTACCGGGAGGCGCGGGTGCGCATCCCGGCATCCATGGTGCCGCCGCAGTTGCCGCGGTAGGAGGGCGGACTTGGACCGCGTCCTGCGGACCGCATACCGGGCTGTGGCCGCCGTGTTCAGCCTCGTGTTCCTGTGGGGCGCCTGGCGCGGGGCGGTGGACCTGTTCGTACAACGGTCTGGGTTCCTGTTGTTCGTCCTGCTGCTGGTGTTCGCCCAGCGGGCGGAGCGGGAAGGCCGGCTGGGGCTCTTGGACCTCCTGCTCGCGACGGGTTCCGTGGTGGGGACTGGGTACGTCCTGGTATTCCACGAGCAGGTGGCCTACCAGGCAGGGATCGCGGTGGGCTTCCAGCTGGTCCTGGCAGCGGTGACAGTGCTGCTGGTCCTGGAGGCCACCCGACGGCTTACAGGATGGGCCCTCCCCGTGCTGGCCCTGGCCATGGTGGCGTACGCCCTGGGCGGGCGCTTCATCCCAGGAGGCTGGGGCCACGCGGGCTTCAGCCTGAGGGACGTGCTCGGCTACCTGTACCTGACCCCGGACGGGCTGTGGAGCCTTCCGGTGGGCGTGGCGGCCACGTACATCCTGGTGTTCGTGGTCCTGGGCGAGTTCCTGATGCGGGCGGGCATCGGGGACCTGCTCAGTGCCTTCGCCATGCGGGTGGCCGGCCGCATCCGGGGCGGGCCGGCTCAGGTTTCCGTGCTGGGGAGCATGGCGTTCGGGATGGTCTCTGGTTCCGCGCCCGCCAACGCCGCGGTGATCGGTTCCGTCACCATTCCCCTGATGAAGCGCTACGGCTTCCCCGCGGCCCTGGCGGCCGCAGTGGAGCTGGCCGCCTCTGCGGGCGGCCAGCTCATGCCTCCTGTGATGGGCGCTGCGGCCTTCATCATGGCCGAGCTCATCCGCACCCCGTACGTGGAGATCGCGAAGGCGGCCCTGGTGCCGGCTGTCCTGTACTACTTCGGGGTGGGCGCCTCCATCTACCTGGCCGCAGGTGCCTTGGGCCTTCGGGGGTTGACCCGGACGGAGGTAGAGCGCGACTTCCCCACGGTCCCCGCGGTCCTGCGGAGTCGCGGCCACCTGTTGGCCCCGCTGGTGCTTTTGGTGGTGCTGGTCCTGGGTGGGTGGCACGCCCCGCGCGCCGCCGTGGTGGTGGCCGGGGTCACGGTCCTGGTGGCGGCGCTGCAGCCGCAGACCCGGATGGGCCCGAGGGCGATCGCGGAAGGGCTGGCGCAGGGCGGGCTGCGCAGCCTGGAGGCCGCCATGGGGACCGCGTGCTCCGCCCTGATCTACTCCATGATCGTGTTCACGGGCCTGGGGGTGAAGTTCTCCTCCCTGGCGGTACAGGCCGCGGGCGGCAACGTGGTCGTGCTGCTGCTGCTGGCCATCGTAGCCACCCTGGTCCTGGGGCTGGCGCTGCCCACCACCGCCAGCTACCTCATCGCCGCGGCCACCGTGGCGCCCGCGCTGGAGTCCGTGGGGATCCCCACCCTGGCCGCGCACCTGTTCATCTTCTACTACTCGGTCCTGGCCACCATCACCCCGCCGGAGGGGATGGCGCTGTTCACCACGTCCGCCATCGCGGGGTCCAACTGGATGGAGACCGGGCTGAAGGGCATGCGGCTCACCCTGTCCGGCTACCTGGTCCCGTTCGGGTTCGTGTTCATCCCCTCGCTGCTGCTGCGGGGCAGCACGTGGGACGTGGCCCTGCACGTGGGCACGGCGGCAGTGGGCCTGTGCTTCCTCTCCGCGGCGGTGATGGGCTACCTGGCGGGCCCCCTGGGCCCGGCAGAGCGGGTTCTGCTGGCCGTAGGAGCCGCAGGCCTGTTCCACCCTTCCGCAGCGTGGTCCGCGGCCGGACTGCTGGTGTGCGGGGCGGTATACGGCCGCCGGCTGCTGGCGAACAGGAGGACCGTCGGCCTGCCGCACGGGCAGGCCTCTGCGGAACCGCAGCTGCCGGGGTCGGGCGGGTAGACCCGGCCGGGCAAAACGGGTTTTGGGTCCGTCGCGGACGGCTTACGCGGGGCCGGAAGGGGGAGCAGGCCGCGCCGGCACCCGACTGCCCGCCGCGGTCAGGAGCAGGCCCACCAGGACCATGTACGCCCAGCTGGGCCCGGTGGCCCCTGTGAGATCCAGCAGAGCCCCCATGGGCACCGGTCCGAGGGCGGACATCACGTACCCCAGGGTGAGCAGGCTACCAGCCACCACGCCCACGCGGTCGGTGGGTGCCACCTCTGCAGGGACGGCCAGGGCCGCACCGAAGGCCACGGTGGTACCGAAACCTGCGAGAAACGCCCACAACCACGGGGCCGAGGTCGCGGCCACCAGGACGCCGGTGGCGGCCAGGGTGCACACCAGCCCGGCACCTACGAATACCGGCCTGCGACCTGCCACGTCCACCAGGGCGGGGGTCCCGAAGCCCGCCACCAGCGCACCCACCGCCACCAGGGACGCGGGTCCGCTCGCCTGCCCCACGGTCCAGCCCGCCCGCACGAGCTCGGTGGGCAGCCAGCCCACGAAGCCGTAGAAGATCGCGCTCTGCGCTCCGAAGGCCACGGCCGTGGCGGTGAAGCCAGGGATGCGGAAGGACTCCCGTACCGCGTGGACCAGGTGCGGCGGGCGAGGGTTGAAGCGGGGGGCCACGCCCGCGCCGGACCGGTTGGAGAATCCCCACCACAGCAGAGCGCAGGCCAGCCCGTACGCGCCCCAGATCCAGTAAACTCCCCGCCAGCTGGCCGCTCCGCTGAGGCGCAGGAAGGCAGGGACCAAGGCAGCTCCTGCGAACACGCCCAGGATGAGCCCGTTGAAGTACACCGCGGTGGCCAGGGCGGGCCGGTGGGGGAGGGCCGCCCTGGCCAGGGCGGGCAGTGCGGGCTGCATGGCGGCGATGCCGGTCCCGAGAACCGCGGTGGCCAGGACGAAGGCCTCCGGGCTGGTAGCGAACCCGCGTCCTGCCCCTCCTGCGGCCACCGCGGCAAGCGCGACTGCCAGCGCCCGTCCAGCTCCCACGCGGTCTACCAACCAGCCGCCGGGGAGGGCCAGCAGTCCCATGAGCAACAACGGCAGCCCCACCGCCAGACCCGCCAGAGTCGAAGGCAGACCCAGGTCCCGCGTCACCAGGGGGAGGGTCGGCCCCACGCTGAGCTGGGGTGCTCGGCCGTTGACGGCCGCCAGCCAGGCCAGAGCCAGAGTAGGGAGCGCCAGCTTGGTGCGGAAAGGGGTGTGGGAGTCCCGACCGTCCACGGTCACCACCCGTTCCACCTGCGCTGGTCCGGCTCCTGCCGGGCTGAATCCGTTGACGCTGTGGGGTATATGCTATAGCATATCGGCGTGACGTCCAGAGGGGACCTTCGGTCGCTGGTGGAGGCCAACTCCCCTGGGCCCAGGAGCACCCCCGCGATGGTGGCCGACGTCCTCCGCGAGGCCATCCTCCGCGGCATCTTACTAGCCGGCCAGCAGCTTCGACAGGACGAGATCGCACGCGAGCTGGGCGTCAGCCACATCCCCGTCCGAGAGGCCCTGCGCCAGCTGGAGGCGGAGGGCCTCGTGCGTCTGCGGCCCTACCGGGGTTTCGAAGTATCGGAACTCAGCCCCGAGGAAGTGGAGGAGCTGTACGAGATCCGGATCCCCCTGGAGTGCCAGGCCCTCCGGCTGGCCTTTCCCCACCTCACGGACGAGGACCTGGAGCGTGCGGAGCGGATCCTGGATGCCATCGACGCAGAGGGCGACCCCTCCGCCTGGAGCGAGCTGAACACGGAGTTCCACGCGGTGCTGTACGCCCCATCCCGACGGCAGCGCCTGCTGAACCTCATCCGTACCCTGCGGACGAACGTGGACCGCTACCTGCGCCTGTACATCTCCGTGATGCAGCGCAAGCAGTACTCGCAGCGGGAGCACCGAAAGATCCTGGAGGCGGTCCGCCGCCGGGACGCCGCCGGCGCGGTGGCCGCGCTGGAGGAGCACCTGGGGATCGCGTGCCGCATGCTGGTGGACTACCTGCGCCGGGAGCGCAAGGCGGATGAGCGGGAGCGCGGTGGGTAGCGGTCGGTTCAAGGTCGTTGTCACGGACTCCGTCTTTCCCCATCTGGAGGTGGAGCGGAGGATCCTGGGGGAGATCGGGGCCGACCTGGTCGCCCTGCAGGCGCACCGGGACGACGAGCTCCTGGAACCCGTCGCAGACGCGGACGCCCTCCTCGTGTGCTTCGCCCCAGTCACCGCGCGGGTGGTGGAGGCCGCGCGGCGGTGCCGCATCATCGCCCGGTACGGGATCGGCGTCGATAACGTGGACGTGCGCACCGCCACCGCGCGCGGCATCGTGGTGACCAACGTCCCGGACTACTGCGTGGACGAGGTGAGCGACCACGCCCTGGCCCTGGTCCTGGCGTGCGCCCGGAAGGTGGTGTGGCTGGATCGCAACGTGCGGGCGGGGCGTTGGGACGCCCGGGACGCGGTCCCCGTCCACAGGCTGTCGGGTCAGGTCCTGGGCCTGGTGGGGTTCGGCAAGATCCCGCGCCTGGTGGCCCGCAAGGCGCAGGCCTTCGGAATGCGGGTGTTGAGCTTCGACCCGTACGTGGACCCGGCGGTCATGCGGGAGCTGGGAGTGGAGCCCGCGGGGCTAAGGGACCTGCTGCAGCGGTCGGACTACGTGTCGGTGCACGCGCCCCTCACACCCCAAACGGAGGGGCTGATCGACGAGGCGGCGCTGCGGTGGATGAAGCCCACCGCGTACCTCGTGAACACCGCCCGGGGCCGGATCGTGGACGAGGGCGCCCTGGTGCGGGCCCTGGAGCGGGGGTGGATCGCGGGGGCCGCGTTGGATGTGCTCCCCACGGAGCCCCCTCCGCCCGAGGATCCCCTGCTCCGACTGGACCGCGTGATCCTCACGCCCCACGTGGCCTTCTACTCCGAGGAGTCGCTGCAGGAGCTGCAGCGCAAGGCTGCGGAGGAGGTGGTACGGGTACTGACCGGACAAGCGCCCCGCTACCCGGTGAACCGGGTGGCGGGAGTCCCCGCGTAGGAGGGCGAGATGACGACCCCGTGGATGACGGAACGCTGGTTCACCAGCCCCCACAACTACGCGCCGGAGGTCCGCGCGCAGCTGCATTTCCCGCCGAAGGTGGAGTTCCACGACGTGACCCTGCGGGACGGGGAACAGCAGGCGGGGGTGGTGTTCACCACCGACGACAAGATCCGGATCGCGGAGAAGCTGGCGGAGGCGGGGGTCCACCGGATCGAGGCGGGGCTGCCCATGGTGTCGCGGGCGGACCGGGCCGCGGTGGAGGCCATCGCCAGGCGGGACCTGGGTCCGAAGGTGTACGCCTTCAGCCGGTGCCTGGTGTCGGACGTGCAGCAGGCGGTGGACTGCGGGGTCAAGGGCGTGGTGGTAGAGATCCCCAGCAGCCAGCACATCATCGAGCTGGCCTACCAGTGGGAGCCGCAGCGGGCCATCGACCTCTCGGTGGAGGCCACGCGGTTCGCCCACGAACAGGGCCTGGAGGTGGTGTTCTTCCCCATCGACGCCACCCGCTCGGAGCCGGAGTGGTTCGTGCGGCTCATCGAGGAGGTCTCCACCCACGGGCACATGGACGCCCTGGTGCTGGTGGACACCTTCGGGGGCAGCAGCCCTCACGCGATCCAGTACTTCACCCGGTTCGTGCAGCAGCACATCCGCAAGCCCCTGGAGGCGCACTTCCACGACGACTTCGGGATGGCGGTGGCCAACACCCTCATGGCGCTCAGCCTGGGCGTGCAGACGGCCCACGTGACGGTCACCGGGCTGGGCGAGCGGGCGGGCAACTGCGCCCTGGAGGACCTGGCCCTGGCGCTGCTGACCCTGTACGGGGTGGACACGGGGCTGCGTTACGAGAAGCTGTACGAACTGTCCAGGCTGGTGCGGGAACTGGCGCAGGTCCCCGTGCCGCCCAACCGGGCGGTGGTGGGGGACCGGCTGTTCCAGGTGGAGTCGGGGATCATCGCCACGTGGCTGGTTCGGCTGAAGGACAAGAGGCCCGTGGAACTGTTCCCCTTCCACTGGGAGCTGGTAGGCCAGCCTCCCGCGGAGGTGGTGCTGGGCAAGGGCAGCGGCCGGGACTCGGTGCTGTACTTCCTCAGCGAGGTAGGCTACACGCTGCGGCCCGACGACCCGCGGGTGGACGAGATCCTGGTACGGGTGAAGGAGCGCTCCCTGGCGAAGAAGGGACTGCTCACCCGGGAGGAGTTCGTGCAGATCGCGGAGGCCGTGCTGGGTGCGGCGCAGCCCGTGAAGGGTTCCTGAGGAGGAGAGGATGCCGTTTTTTGACTTCGACGAGCTGCAGGCGGAGTACGTGACGCCCAAGTACTCGAAGGCCTTCGGGCCGCTGGTGACCGGCTCCCAGATCGAGGTGGGCCGCCTGCGCTTCCGCGCGGGCGAGGGAGCCGTCCCGCACGCGCACCCGCAGGAGCAGATCATGGTGGTCCTGCGGGGCCGGCTGCGGGCGACCCTAGGCGACGAGACCCGGGAACTCGGGCCCGGGCAGGGCTTCCTGGCGCCGCCCAACCTGCCACACCAGGTGACGGCCCTGGAGGACAGCGAGGTGCTGAGCTGCAAGGCCCTGGTGGACGGCCGGGGACACCGGATCTAGCCAAACGGTAAGAGGGGGTGAATCGGATGCGAGGGACGTGGCGAGGGGTCCTGACCGCCGTACTGGCGGCGGGTCTGGCTCTCTGCCTGGTGTGGGCGGCGGCGGGAGCGCCGTCTGCGTACCCGACGCGGCCCATCACGTGGCTGGTAGCCTTCGCGCCGGGCGGCCAGTCCGACGTGGAGGTCCGTCGGGTCCAGCCGCACCTGGAGAAGCTGCTGGGTGTGCGCATCCTGGTGGAGTACCGCACCGGCGGGGGCGGGGCGGTGGGATGGTCGGAACTGGCCCGGGCCCGGCCGGACGGCTACACCGTGGGGGGGCTGGTGATGCCCCACATGGTCATCCAGACGCTGCTGCGGGGGGCGGAGGCGGGATACCGCCTGGACCAGATCCGGTCCATCGCGTGGACGGTGGCGGCCCCCAACGCCCTCATGGTGCGTAAGGACAGCCCCTTCCGGACCCTCCGGGACTTCGTGGAGTACGCCAAGGCCAACCCCGGCAAGCTGGCGGTGGGCGGGGTGGAGCGGCTGTCGCCCTCGGACCTGAGCCTGGCCCAGTTCATGCAGGCCGCGGGGATCCGCCTCACCTACGTGCCCATCGCGGGCGGTGCCGGGCCCGTGATGACCAGCCTCATGGGTGGCCACGTGGACGCGGCCACCACGGCGGCTTCCCACGGGATCCGGTACAAGGACCAGGTGCGCATCCTGGCCGTCAGCGGCAAGCAGCGGCTGAAGGCCGCACCGGACGTGCCCACCTTCTCCGAGTTCGGCTACAACGTCACCGTGGAGACCTCGTGGGGCGTGGGCGCCCCTGCGGGCGTACCCGCGGAGGTGGTCACGCGCCTGTCGCAGGCCCTGCTGCAGGTGATGCGCATGCCGGAGATCCGCAAAGCGGTGGAGGAGGAGGGGCTGACGCCCCTGTACTACGGCCCCGCGGAGTCCCAGGCGTACGTCAACCGGCTGGTGGCCACGTACCGGGACCTGGTCCAGCTCTTGCGTTAACCGCTCCTCGGAGGAGGCCCCGAGGTGGACCCGGTTCTGCAGGGACTGCTGAACGTCCTGTCCCCGTACTACCTGCTGCTCATGGCGGTGGGGGTGGCGGTGGGCTCCGTGGTGGGCGCCCTGCCTGGGTTCACCGCCACCATGGGGCTGACGGTCCTGCTGCCCTTCACCTTCGTGATGGACGCCACCAGTGCCCTGGTGCTCATGGGCGCCCTGTACGGGGCAGCGGCCTTCGGGGACGCGGTCCCTGCGTGTCTGATCGCCACCCCGGGAACTCCCGCGGCGGTGGCGACGGCCATCGAGGGACATAAGCTTACGAAGAAGGGGAAAGCGCATCAGGCCCTGCTCACGGCGCTGGTGGCCTCCGCCCTGGGCCAGCTCACGGGGGGGCTGTCCCTGCTGCTCCTCGCTGCGCCGCTGGCCGTCCTGTCCCTGCGGTTCGGGCCTCCGGAGGTGTTCTGGGTCGGCGTGTTCGGGCTCACCATCATGGCCTCCCTGACGGGCAAGTCCTTGCTGAAAGGCATCGCGGGTGCTTCCCTCGGCCTGCTGTTGAGCACCGTGGGCGTGGCCCGGACGGAGGGGTGGGTCCGGTACGCCTTCGGTCTGCCCCAGCTGCAGGGCGGGGTGGAGCTGGTGGTGGCCCTCATCGGGTTCTTCACGGTTCCCGAGGTCCTGCGGATGGTGGAGCAGCGCCGGAAGGAGCAGTACGTGGCGGAGTACCGACCGCAGCCGGGCGCCCTGCGGGAGGTCCTGCGGGAGACCCTGACCCGTCCCTTCCTCCTGCTGAAGGCGAGCCTCGTGGGCATCATCGTGGGCATCGTTCCGGGGACGGGCGGCCCCATCGCAGCCCTGGTGGCCTACAACGAGGTGTTGCGCTCTAGCAAAAATCCAGAGGTGGGGAAGGGGTCCGTCGAGGGCCTGATCGCGCCGGAGCTGGCCAACAACTCCGTGGCACCCGCGGCCATGATCCCCACCCTGACGCTAGGCATCCCGGGCTCCGCGCCCGCGGCGGTCATCCTGGCCGCGCTCCTCCTCCACGGGGTCAAGCCGGGCCGGGAGCTGTTCGGGCCGCAGGCGACGATGACGTACACCTTCATCTGGTCGACCCTGGTCTCGGGTCTGGTGCTGTTCGCGGTGGGGCTCCTGATGGTCCGTCTGCTGGTGCTCGTCATCCGGATCCCGGTTCATGTGCTGGCTCCCGTGGTTCTGAGCCTGGCCGTGGTGGGCTCCTTCGCGGTGCGGAACAGCGTGTTCGACGTAGGCATGATGCTGGGTTTCGGCGTGCTGGCGTATGTGCTACGGAAGTGTGGGTTTGAGAGCGGCCCCATCGTCCTCGGACTGCTGTTGGGCCCCATCATCGAGCCGGCCCTGATCACCTCCCTCACCCTGGCGCAGGCGCGGGGCTCCTGGCTGGAGGTGTTCTTCCTCCGGCCGTTCTCGGCTCTGTTCATCGTCCTGAGCGTGTGGTCCCTGGTGCGGGGGCTGCGCGGCTGGAAGCTGGCGCAGCAGGCGGCGGCCGCAGCGGAGGCGTAGCGGTGGCGTCGGGAGGGGAGATCCGGATCAACGCCAGCGTGGTGGGCGGGGCGCTGCTCCTGGTCCTGGCGGCGGTCGCCTTCTGGGGCGCCCGCGGTGGGACCCCCGCGGTGTGGCTGTTCCCGAGGCTGGCGGCAGGCGTGATGGCGGTGTCGGGGGTCCTGTTGGTGGAAGAGGGGATCCGCCGGCCCGACCGGGTGGTGCTGTGGGAGAGCTGGCGGGAAGCGAGGGACGTTCTGGCATTCGCCCTGGGCGCTACCCTGTACGCCCTGGCTCTGGTCTCGCTGGGCTTCTGGATGGCCACGGCGCTGATGGTGGCGGGAGCGGCACAGGGCCTGCAGGGAGGCCGCGGGACGGGCAGGCTGCCTCTGTGGTTGGTCACGGGGCTGTTGGTGGGGCTGGGGTTTGACGCCCTGTTCGTGGGGGTGTTCGGCGTGCCGTTACCCGGCGGAGCCCTGTGGGGCGGCGCGCCCTGGAGACCGTGGTTGCCCTAGGCCGGAACCGAGGAGGTGAACCGTGAGTACCTTCGCCATCGTGGACTCGGAGAAGATCGGCAAGGACGTCACCTACGAGCCGCCGCTGGTGATCGCCTTCGGCGTGGACAAGCACAGCGTCGGTTCGAAGACCATCACCATGGGCCGGACCATCGTGCCGCCGGGGGGCCGGAACCCCGCTCACACCCACACCTGCGAGGCCGCCTTCTTCGTGCGCAAGGGGCGGCTGAAGCTGTACATCGGGGAGGAGCGCAAGGAGTACGTCGTGGAGGAGAACCAGTTCGTGTTCGTCCCGCCGGGGGTGATCCACGGTCTGGAGAACCTCAGCACCACGGACACCGCGGAGCTCATCTTCACGTACGGGAACTGCCCGAGCAAGGACGACGCGGGCACCACCTTCGTGGAGAAGCCGTGGCAGGCGCCGACGAAAGTCTAGGAGGTCCAGGGATGCCCTTCTACCGGTTTGAGGAGCTGCAGCAGGAGACCATCTCGCCCCACTACTCCACGGCCTTCGGCGGCACCGTGCGGGGCCAGAAGATCGAGGTGGGCCTGTACCGCATGGAGGCGGGCACCGGTGCGGACCCGCACAAGCACCCCAACGAGCAGATCATCTACGTGCTGCGGGGCCGGGTGCGGGCCCGGGTGGGGGACGAGGAGGCGGAGGTGGGACCCGGCGGGGTGATCCACATCCCTCCAGAGGTGGTGCACGAGGTGCGGGCCCTGGAGGACACCACGTTCCTCAGCAGCAAGGACCTCGTGGAGGGCAAGGGCAGCAAGGAGTGGTCGCCGTACGCCCCGGTGCGGTGAGTGGGCCATGGGGGACCGGCTCCCGCGTGTGAAGGTGGCCGCGGTCCAGGCCGCTCCCGTGTTCCTGGAACGGGAGCCCACGGTGGAGAAGGCCTGCCGCCTCATCGAGGAAGCCGGCCGGGCGGGGGCCCGGGTGATCGGGTTCCCGGAGGGTTTCATCCCGGGCCACCCCCTCTGGTACCACTTCCACCCCGCCACGGGCGAGCGGAGCCGGGAGTACGCGGCGCGTCTGTTCCGCAACGCCGTCACGGTGCCGGGCCCTGAGACGGAGGCGCTGGGGGAGGCCGCAAAGCGGGCAGGCGCCTGGGTGGTGGTGGGGGCGTGCGAGAAGGAGCCGGGCACCGCAGGGACTCTATACAACTCCCTGCTCTTCATCAGCCCCAGGGGGCGCGTGGCGCACGTGCACCGGAAGCTCACGCCCACCGTGGGGGAGCGGCTGGTGCACGCACCCGGCTTGCCTGTAGGGCTACGGGTGTTGGACACCGAGTACGGTCGGCTCAGCGGGCTGATCTGCGGGGAGAACTCGAACCCCCTGGCGGTGTTCGTGTTGCTGAGCCAGCACACCATGATCCACGTAGCCAGCTGGCCCAACCTGCCGGGCCGGCGGATGTTGAGCCGGTCGGAGCGGGCGCTGCTGGCCGGCCGGGCCTTCGCCTTCACCGCGAAGGCCTTCGTGATCAACGCGTGCGGCGCGGTGGACGACCGGATGCGGGAGATGCTGGCGTACACGGAGGAGGACCGGGAGTTTCTGGGCCGGCCCGAGCTGTCGGGAGGGTCGTCCGTGGTGGGCCCCTCCGGAGAGGTGGTGGCCGGCCCCATGGGACCCGAGGAGGGGATCCTGTACGCGGAGGTGGATCTCGACCGGTGCGTGGACGAGCGGACGGTGCACGACTTCGCGGGCCACTACAACCGCCCGGATGTGTTCGAGCTGCACGTGCGCACCCGGTCCCCCCGCATGGTCCGGTGGGTGGAGGAGGAGTTCGAGGGCCGGCCAGCCTGGCCCGGGGACGGACAGCAGGAAGAGACCACGACGAGGACGGAGCGGAGCCTGACGTGAGCGCCATCGACGTCCACAGCCACTTCTTCCCGAAGTCGTTCCTGGACCTCGTGGAGCGCGAGGGGAGCCCCTACGGCGCCGGGATCCAGCGGGACGGCTTGACGCCCCTGCTGTTCCTCCCGGGGCACCCCCCGGTGCCGCTGTTTCCGGAGTTCGTGGACCTTCCGGCCCGGCTCGCCTACCTGGACGCCAGAGGGATCACGCTCCAGGCTCTGTCTCTGTCGCCGCCCATGGTGTACTGGGCGCCGCCGCGCCTGGGGCTCGAGCTGGCCCGCGCCTTCAACGACGGGATCGCGGAGGTGTGCCGCAGCCAGCCGCGCCGGTTTGTGGGACTGGCCACGCTCCCCCTGCAGGACGTGGAGGCCGCGCTGCGGGAAACCGAGCGGGCGGTCCGTGAGCTGGGGATGCGGGGGATCTACCTGGCCACCAGCGTGAACGGCCGCTACCTGGACGACCCCGGCTTCGAACCGGTCTGGCAGCTGGCCGTCGAGCTGGAGATTCCGGTGTTCGTGCACCCCACCACGTACATCGGGGAGGAGGTGCTGGCACCCTTCCACCTGTTCAACACCATCGGGTTTCCCACGGAGACCGCGGCCCTGGTGGGGCGGCTGATCTACTCGGGCCTGTTGGATCGCCAGCCGCGCGTGCGGGTCGTGCTGGCCCACGGGGGCGGGGTGTTCCCCTTCCTGCTGGGGCGGCTGGACCACGCGCACCGCTCCAGGCGGGAGCTGCAGGACGCCATTCCCAGGCCCCCGTCCGGTTACCTGGACCACTTCTACTTCGACACGGTGGTGCACGGGGAGGGGGCGCTGGCGTACGTGGTCCGCACGGTCGGTGTGCAGCGCATGATCCTCGGCAGCGATGCCCCCTACGACATGGCGGACGACGATCCCGTGGGGCGTGTTCAGCGGCTCGGGTTGGGGGAAGAGCAGGAACGGGCGGTGCTGGAGGGCACGGCCCGACGGTTGCTCGGGCTCGACGGTGCAGGAAACAAACCCTGAGGCGGGAGGAGGGAGCCATGGCGTACCACGAGTTCCTTCAGGGGTACCACGAGTACCAGCCGCGGCGGGTGTTCAGCACCACCGCCACGGACTGGCAGGCGCGGGTCGACTTCGCCCGGATGCGCCGCGAGCGTCTGGCCCGGGCGCGCGAGCAGATGGACAAGCACGACCTGGGTGCGCTCGTGCTGTTCGTCGGGGAGAACGTCCGGTACGTCACGGGAGTCTGGCAGGGGAACTGGAAGAACAACATCTTCATCCGCTACTGCGTGCTGCCCCGCAACGGGAAGCCCGTCCTCTTTGAGACGGTGGGCTCCGACATGGTCTGCGCGCAGATCGACGCGCCGTGGCTGGAGGGGGAGATCCGGCCGGCCATCACGTGGAAGTGGGCGGAGGGCGCGGAGCCGGAGATGGCCCAGCGGATGGCCCAGAGCGTGTACGACGTGCTGCGGGAGAACGGGGTCCACAAGGAGCGGATCGGCATCGACGTCATGGACATGATGGCTTACCAGGCCCTGACCGGGTTGGGCCTGAACATCGTGAACGCGTGGCCGGCCATGTCCGCGGCCCGGGTGATCAAGACCCCCGACGAGCTGGAATGCCTGAAGATCGCTGCCGCCCACGGCGACGCGGCCATGTGGATGGCCATGCACGAGTGGGCCAAGCCCGGGGTCCGCGAGTCCGAAGTGTGCGCGAAGGTCAACGAGTACCTGTACCGGAGCGGGTTTGATTTCGTGTACGACATCATCGTGGCCAGCGGGGGCAACACCAGCCCCTACCGGCGGTGGCACACCGACAAGATCATCCGCCAGGGCGACCTGATGATCGTGGACATCAACGCGGTGGGACCCGGGGGGTACTTCATCGATTTCGTGCGCTGCTGGAAGGTGGCGGCCAAGCCCACGCCCAAGGAGAAGGACCTGTTCAAGCGCTGCTACGACTCCCTGTACGCGGGGATCGAAGCGCTACGGCCCGGGGCGACCACCGCGGACGTGGCGGCGAAGTTCCCGGAGTACGACGACGACAAGTACGGGAGCGTCAGCCTGCAGCAGTTCGCGCACAGCATCGGCCTGTCCCTGTACGAGGGGATGTGGATCTCGCGGGCCTACTCCTTCAAGTACCCCGCGGAGATCAAGCCCAACATGTACTTCGCCATCGAGACCTTCAGCGGGTTCCCGGGCCTGGAGCAGACGGTCCGGCTCGAGGAGAACGTGTGCGTCACCGACCAGGGGCCCGTGCGGTTCACCCTGTGTGAGCACCCGGAGTACTGGTTCAGCGAGCCCTGAGCCTGGAGGGGTCATGGCGCGGATGACGGTGGCCGAGTTCGTGGCGCGCACCCTGGCGCGGGAGGAGGTGGGCTTCGTGGCCGGGGTGCCGGGCTCGGGCCTCATGGAGATCCTGGATACCCTGGATCGGGAGGGCGGGGTCCGGTTGGTGCAGGTGCGCCACGAGCAGGTGGCTGCCCTCATGGCGGTGGGCTACGGAAAGGCCGCCCGGCGGCCGGCGGTGTGCGTGGGCACCCGGTCGCCGGGCGGGACCAACCTGGTGATGGGGGTCACCGCCGCGTTCATCGAGTCGGTGCCGCTGGTCTGCATCACGGGGCAGGTCCCCACGAAGTACCGGTGGAAAGGGGCCTTCGAAGAAGCAGACCTGGCCGAGGTGTTCCGCCCCATCACCAAGTTCTCCGTGGAGGTCCAGCGCGCGGACCGGGTCCCCGATGCTCTGTGGGAGGCTCTGAGGCTGGCCCAGACCGGGCGCCCCGGTCCGGTCCACGTGAGCATCCCGTACGACCTGGCCAAGGTGGAGATCCAGGCGGAGGTGCTGGCCCCTGAGCAATACCGGCCTCTGCACCCACCGGCTCCGGACGCGCGGTCGCTAGATCGGGCTGCGGCGGTCCTCCGGGAGGCGCGCCGTCCCGTGCTGATCGCGGGAGGGGGCGTGTGGATGAGCGGGGCCAGCGCGGTCGCGGTGCGCCTGGCGGAGTTGCTCGGCGCGCCCGTGGTGTCCACGTGGCAGAAGAAGCCCGTGGCGGAGACCTACCCGCTAGCCCTGGGCACCATGGGCTACGGGGGCTCGGCGGCCGCAGCGTTCGCCCTCCGTTACGCGGACGCGATTCTGGCCGTGGGGACGCGCCTGTGGGACCGTACCACGGACGAGTTCACTTTCCAGCCCGCGCCAGGCGCACGTCTGGTCCACGTGGACATCGACCCCGCGGTGGTGGGCCGGAACTACCGGGTGGACGTGGGGGTGGTGGGGGACGCGCGCCTGGCCCTGGAGGGTCTCGTGGAGCGGCTGGCGGGCCGGGTGCGGCCCGACCCGGGGTGGGCGGAGCGCTGCCGGCTCGCGAAGGCTGCGTGGGAGGAACGCCTGCGGCGCAGGCCTGCAGGGGGCCGACCCGTCCGTCCCTGGGACGTGGTCCGGGCCTTGCGTCGCGTGACGGACGACGCCACGTGTCTGGTGACGGACTCCGGCAGCTACATCCACTACGCCGCGCAGTACTTCCCGGCACGGCAGCCCGGGGTGTACTTCAACCCCAACTCCGGGTCCATGGGGTTCGGCCTCGCGGGAGGCCTCGGAGTGCAGCTCGCCCGGCCGCAAAGCCGCGTGGTGGTGCTGGCGGGCGACGGCGGATTCCTGATGACCGTACAGGACCTGGAGACCGCGGTGCGGGAGCAGCTGCCCGTGCTGTGCGTGGTGCTGAACAACTTCGCCTTCGGCAGCATCCACACGCGTCAGAAGGCGTACTACGGCGGCCGGGAGGTGTGGTCGCGCCTGCACAACCCGGACTTCCTCCAGCTGGCGCAGGCGTTCGGCGTGTGGGCCGTGCGGGTGGAGGAGGGCGAGGAGCTGGAGGGTGCCCTTCAGGCCGCCCTGGAGGCAGGCCGCCCGGCGCTGGTGGAGGTCCGGTCGGAGGACCTGGCCGAGGAGAGTCCGCTCCTGCAGCGGTGGTGGGAGAGCGGGCAGGCGGAGCCCCTGCTGGGGGAGCCGGTGTCCGCGTGAGCGACTTCGGGGCTTCTCAGGAGGCAGCGTGCAGTTCTGGCTCACACAGCTTCTGAACGGCCTTTCCTTCGCTGCGCTTCTCTTCCTGCTGGCGAGCGGGCTCACCCTGATCTTCGGGCTGATGCGCATCGTGAACATCGCGCACGGCTCCTACTACCTCCTGGGCGCCTACGTGGCCCTCACGGTGGTCCAGGCGACGGAGAGTTTCCTGGCGGCGGCGCTGGCCGGCAGCCTCACCGTGGCGGCGGTGGGGGTGGTCATGCAGCGCGCCTTTCTGTCCCGGTTCTACCGGGCGGAGCAGGCCCAGGTCCTGTTGACCATGGGGTTCTCCTTCATCTTCGCGGACCTGGCCCTGTGGATCTGGGGAGGGGACCCCCACCGACTCCCCACCCCTCGGGCCCTGGCGGGCTCGGTGGACCTGGGCCTTACCTTCTTCCCCACCTACCGGCTGGCGGTGATCGGCGTGGGGGTCCTCGTGGCCCTGTTCCTGTGGCTGCTGCAGGAGCGCACACGGTTGGGCGCCGTCGTGCGGGCCGCGGTGGACGACCAGGAGATGGCCCGGGGGCTCGGCATCCACGTGGACCCGGTCCTCACCGGGATGTTCGCCGTGGGCGCCGCCCTGGCCGGCTTCGGGGGCGTGATGGGAGGTCCGTTCCTCGGGGTGTACCCCGGCGTGGATTCCGAGGTCCTGCCGCTCGCATTTGCGGTGGTCATCATCGGCGGGCTCGGCAGCCTCAAGGGGGCCCTGGTGGGAAGCGTGCTGGTGGGCGTGCTGGACAACTTGGGCAAGGCGCTGTTCCCCGAGCTGTCGTACTTCACCCTGTTCGTGCCCATGGCGATCGTGCTGGCCATCCGGCCCACGGGGCTGTTCGGGAGGGCGTAGTGGGTCTTCGGTGGCTGGGGTGGGCGGTGGTAGCCGCGGTGGCGCTAGCCCTGCCACAGGTACTGCCCCTGTACTTCACACACCTGGTCCTGCTCACCATGATCTACGGCCTCTCCGCCATGAGCCTGGACCTCCTGGCGGGTTACACGGGCCTGACGTCCTTCGGCCACGCCGCCTACTTCGGGGCCGCGGCGTACACCGTGGGGATCCTCACCACCCAGCACCGGGTACCTCCGGCCCTCGCCTTTCCCGCGGGAGTGGCTGCCGCGGCCGCGCTGGCGGCGGTGTACGGGCTCCTGGCCACCCGGGCGGTAGGCGTGTACTTCCTCATCATCACCCTGGCCCTGGGCATGGGAACCTGGGGTCTGGCGTACCGGTGGTCGTCGGTCACCGGAGGGGACAACGGGCTTCCCGGGATTCCGCCCCTGGAGCTGGGGCTGCCCTGGTCCACGTCGGATCCCAAGCACCTGTACTACCTCATCCTGGTGATCTTCTGCCTGGCCGCGTTCCTCCTGTACCGGCTGGTACGGTCTCCCTTCGGCTTGAGCCTGCGGGGGATCCGGGAGAGCGAGGGCCGGATGCGGATGCTGGGGTACAACACCTGGCTGCACCGCTACGTGGCCTTCGTGGTGGCGGGGACGTTCGCGGGACTGGCGGGCTCCCTCTACGCCTTCTACAACCGGTTCGTGAGCCCGCCGGACCTGCACATCGCGGCCAGCGCGGAGGCGGTGCTGATGGTAATCCTGGGTGGGGCCGGGACCCTGTTCGGGCCCCTGGTGGGCGCGGGGATCGTGGTGTTTCTGCGCAACCTCGTCAGCGCGTACACCCACCGCTGGATGCTGATCCTCGGGGTGGTGTTCGTGCTGACGGTGATGTACGCACCCCAGGGGGTCGCGGGAGGAGCGCGAGCCCTGTGGGCGCGCTGGCGAGGGCGCGCGGTGACGCCCCCCGTGGCAGGGCCAGGCAAGGAGCCGGTGGCGGAACGATGAGTGCCGTCTGCCTGCGGACGGAGCAGTTGCGGAAGCACTACGGCGGCCTCCGAGCGGTGGACGGGGTGGACCTGGAGGTCCGCCAGGGGGAGCGCCGGGCCATCATCGGCCCGAACGGCGCGGGCAAAACCACGCTCTTCCACCTGCTGAGCGGAGAGGTACCGGCCACGGCGGGCCGGATCCTCCTGTTCGGTCAGGACATCACGCACCTGCCCAGCTACCGGCGGACGGCCCTGGGGATCGGCCGGACGTACCAGGTGACCAACCTGTTCCCCCGCCTGACGGTGCTGGAGAACGCCCTGCTGGCCGCCTTCGGGCTCCGGAGGGAGAAGTACGACCCCTTCCGCGCAGCCTGGCAGCACCGGCAGGCGCTGGAGGACGCCCGCCGCCTCCTGGAAGAGTTCGGGCTGTGGGAGAAGCGGGACTGGCCCATCGGCAGCCTGTCGTACGGGGAGCAGCGGCAGCTGGAGATCGTGCTGGCTCTGGCCGGTCGGCCACGGCTGCTCCTGCTGGACGAGCCCACCGCGGGGCTGTCGCCCGCGGAAACCCAGGTGGTGACGCGGCTGGTTGCCGGACTGGATCCCCAGATCACAGTGCTCCTGATCGAGCACGACATGGACGTGGCCTTCCAGGTGGCGCAGCGGGTCACCGTCCTGCACTTCGGCCGCGTCCTGGCGGAGGGGACCGTGGACGAGGTGCGGGGGAACCCGGAGGTGCAGGCCATCTACCTGGGGGTGGGCGAGCTGTGACCGAGGCGCTGCGGGTGGAGGATGTCCACACGTACTACGGGGACAGCTACGTCCTGCAGGGCGTCAGCCTGCGGGTCGCCCCGGGGCAGCTGGTGGCCGTGCTGGGCCGCAACGGGGTGGGCAAGACGACCCTGATCCGCAGTGTGGTGGGCTTCACCCCGCCCCGGTCGGGGCGGATCCGCTTGCGCGGGACGGACATCACTCACCTGCCCAGCCACGTCATCGCGCGGATGGGGGTCGGGCTGGTCCCCCAGGGCAGGCGGATCTTCCCGTCCCTGACGGTGGAGGAGAACCTGGTGGTGGCAGCCCGACCGGACAGCGGAGATGCCTGGACGCTCGGTCGAGTCTACGAGCTGTTCCCCCGGCTGCGGGAGCGGGCCCACCACCGGGGGAACAAGCTGAGCGGCGGCGAGCAGCAGATGCTGGCCATCGCCCGCGCCCTCATGACCAACCCCACGCTCCTGCTCATGGACGAGCCCTCCGAAGGGCTGGCGCCGAAGCTGGTCCTGGACCTGGCAGAGACTCTGGTGCGGCTGAAGGAGCGCGGCCTGTCCATCCTCATGGTGGAGCAGAACCTGCCGCTGGCTCTCCGGCTGGCGGACTACGTGTACGTGATGAGCAAGGGAACGGTGGTGTTCGAAGGGACGCCGGACGAGTTGCGGCGGGCGGAAGGGGTCCGGCAGCGGTACCTGGGCGTGTGAGCGTGTACGGTCCGACATCCCAGCGGAAGGGAGGAACGAAGATGCTGCGGCGCCTACGGTGGAGCGGGGTCATACTGGCGGTGCTCGTAACGTGGGGGCTTGCGGGGGGATTCCCGGCGCAGTCCCAGACGAGGGAGCCGATCCGGATCGGGTTGATCTTCCCCATCACGGGAGGGTTCGCGGCCAACGGGCGGGACTCCGTGAACGGGTTCCAGATGTTCTGGGAGGAGAAGGGCAACGCGGTGGCCGGGCGGCGGGTGGAGATCGTGGTGGAGGACGACGTGAACGTCCCGGCCAACAGCCTGACGAAGGCCCGCAAGCTAGTGGAGCAGGACCGGGTCCACCTGTTGGTGGGCCCCCTGAGCGCGGCCTCGGGGCTGGCCCTGGTGGACTACGTGAACAGCGGCCGGGTTCCCACGGTGTACCCCATCGTGTCTGCGGACGACATTACGCAGCGGCGCCGCTCGCCGTACATTGTCCGGCTGGGGTGGACGAGCAGTCAGGTGAACCATCCGTTTGGGGACTGGGTGATTCGGAACACGCGGTACCGTCGGGTGGCGACGATTGGGTATGACTTTGCGTTTGGGCACGAGAACGTGGGGGG
>JAVKKH010000006.1:43611-109284 GCA_031296405.1 Candidatus Tepidifontimicrobium thermophilum | reverse complement strand
GATTTCGCACACTCTCATCTTAATTAATCTCAATTAGTCAGCGGAGTGGCGGGACCGCGGTCAGCCAACTCATGGCTCTACGCCGAACTGCAGGACTCTGGGAGAGCGAGCTTGGGACCTGCCGCGGACACCGTGCTGCAGGCCTCCAGCTGTGGCGCTGCGGACCTTCGGGCCCTGGTGCTGTCCGTGACCGACGCGGACCGGCCGTTCTCCTCCCCCGCCCAGTTCCCGCAGCCCGTGCGGGCTCCGCAGGCTCCGGGTCGGGAGTCGCCCGGCTACGAACCCGTAAACCCGCACTGAACCAGCCCGGAGTTCGCACCGGCGGGCCGCCCAAGGGCGGCCCGCCGGCACTCCAGCGCTACGGCACCGCCCGCCGGTACAGGTTGAAGGCCAGCCACTCGCCCACGCGGCCGTCCTGCTCCCAGGCCAGCTGCGGCGGGGGGGTGCCGGGTGCGGAGCCGTGGTCGGTCTTCCACCAGCAGGTGCGGCCCGTGACCATCGAGCGCGCGTAGTTCACCAGCGCCAGCGGCGTGGAGACCAGGGGGTGGACCGTGAAGGCCCCATACGCCGCCACGCCCGCCAGCACCTTCCAGATCCTGGCCCGCAGCTCGACCACCGCAGACAGGACCAATGCCGCCGCCAGTACGGCGAACGCCCCCACAGTGACCGGCTCTGGCAGCGCCCGCGGGAGAGGCAGGAGGTAGTACGGCAGCAACACGCCCCGCAGGAACGCTGCAAGCCCGTACGCGTAGCTGGCAAAGACCGCTGCGGGGATGACCACCGAACCGGTCAGGAACAGGAGGAGGTCGAGCTTCTGCAGGCCGGACATGTGGCCGCGCACCAACCGCGGGGTGTGCTGGACCAGGGCGCGCAGGACGCCCTCGCACCACCGGGCCCGCTGGCGGACCAGCCCGCTCCAGCTGGGCACCGACTCCTCCCACACCACGGCCTCCTCGCAGTACCGCACCCGCCAGCCTGCGGCGTGGAAGCGGATGGCCAGGTCGATGTCCTCCGTGAGGGCACCCGGATCCCAGCCACCCACCGCCTCCAGCGCGAAGCGGTTCACCACCATGCCGTTCCCGCCCAACAGCACGTGGGCTCCGAAGCGCTCCCTGGCGCGCTGCATGACGGTCTGGTACACGTCGAACTCGTGCTCCTGCCCCCTCGCCACCACACCGCCCGACCGGTGGTACAGCCGGCGCCGGCCCTGCACCGCTGCCACCCCGGGCTGCAGCAGCAGGGGAACCGAGCGCAGCAGAAAGTCCGGTTCGGGGCGCGCGTCCGCGTCGAAGACCGCCAGCACCTGGCCCCGCGCGACCGCGGTCCCCACGTTCAGCACCGCGGCCTTGCCGGGCGGAGCCCCGTCCGGCACCCGTGCTACCCGCACGGGCACGGGCAGGTCCACCCGCGCGGCGCGGTGGCCGGTGCCGTCACAGGACCGGTCGTCCAGCACCACCACCTCGAAACGCGGCCGGCCCTGCCCGTCGTGGTAGCACAGCTGCCCGACGCTCCGCAGGGTGTCCTGGATCACCGCGGCCTCGTCCCGCGCGGGCACTAGGACGGACACGAAGGGAAGCTGGTGAGGTTGCTTGGGCTGGCCTGGCCGTCGGCGTCTGAGGACCCCCAGAATTTGCAGGGCCGCACCGTACGCGGAGTACACCACGAAGGCGACCTGCAGGGCCACGAGGTCGCGGCTGCGGACGGTGTACGCCACCGCTCCTGCCCAGGCCAGCAGGGCCACCACCACCGCCAGGAGGGTCCACGGGCGCGGCGCCTTCACACCCGCGCTCCTTCCTTCAGGGAACGCAGGGCGGGCCCGAACGGCGGCCGGACCAGCCCCGCTTCCGTGACCAGGGCGTCTACCAGCTCCGCGGGTGTGACGTCGAAGGCGAAGTTGAGCGCCGGGGCACCCTCCGGGGCCACGGGCACTCCGGCCAAGTGCGTGACCTCATGGGCGGCACGCTCCTCCACGGGGATCGCCTCCCCCGACGGCGTAGCTAGGTCCACCGTGGACAGGGGCGCCGCCACCCAGAAGGGCACGTCGTGCCGGCGCGCCAAGACGGCCAGGGTGTAAGTGCCGACCTTGTTGGCCACGTCCCCATTGGCCGCCACGCGATCCGCACCCACCACCACCCGGTCCACCAGGCCCCGGGCCATGAGCCAGCCCGCGCCTGAGTCCACCACCACGTGAAAGGGGATCCCCAGCTGCTGCAGCTCCCAGGCGGTCAGGCGGGAGCCCTGCAGCAGCGGTCGGGTCTCGCAGGCGTACACGTGCAGCCGCTTGCCGGACTCCCAGGCTACCCGCAGAATCCCGAGGGCGGTCCCCACGCCGAGGGTCGCGAGGCTGCCGGTGTTGCACAGCGTCAGCACCCGCTCGCCGTCCCGCAGCTCCCTGGCTCCCGCTTCCGCCAGGGCCCGACAGGTCCGCTCGTCCTCCTCCGCGATCCGGTGGGCTTCCGCCAGAATTCGGGCGGCCGCCCCGTGGGCGTCGGACGCCGCCTCCGCGGCCCGCAGGACACGGTCCACCGCCCAGCTCAGGTTCACCGCGGTGGGCCTGGCCGTCCGGATGGCCGCCGCCGCCTCTTGCAGGCGCGGCCAGAAGGTGGCCGGGTCGTTGAGGAACCTCCTCGCCGCCAGGGCCAGGGCGTAGGCACCGGCGGCACCGATGGCCGGCGCACCCCGCACCCGCAGGTCGCGGATAGCGTGGACGACCTCCGTCCAGTCCCGAAGCCGCAACGTGCAGGCGCGGTGCGGCAGCTGGGTCTGGTCCAGGAGGCAGAGGCTGTCGTCCTCCCAGAACAGGCTGCGCCAGGTCATTCCGTGCCTCCCGGCCCGAAGGCCGGCGGGTCAGGAGACCGGAAAGGTGGGGGAGTCCGCGTGGAACGGGCGCGAACGCTCGGCGCTGATCACCACGTGGCTGGGCGTGAACAGGAAGATGTCCTCCGCCACCCGCTGCAGGTGGCCGTCCAGCGCGTAGTCGACCCCGCACAGGAAGTCCACGATGCGCTGCGCCACCTCCCGGTCCGCCTCCCGCAGGTTCACCACGATGGGCCGCCGCCCCTTCAGGTACTCCGCGGCGGTCCGTGCGTCGTCGAAGGTGCGCGGCTGCAGCACCACGATCTCCAGCTGCCGCGCGGTGTGCAGGCGCAGGATGGGCGCCCGCCGGCGCTCCTCTCCGTCCTCGAGAGGCTCCTCCTCGGCGTCGTCGTCAAACCCGAGGAACCCCATCAGCCGCTGGATGGCTCCCACGGCGTTCACCCCCGTCGCTGTGTCGTGCCCCGCACCGCAGGGCCCGGGATCCCTCCCGGAAGCTCCGTACCCGCTATGCCTGCCGCCGGCCGTTCCCCAAAAAGGGCCCGCCCCAGCCGCACCAGGGTGGCGCCCTCCTCCACCGCCACCTCGAAGTCGTCCGTCATCCCCATGGACAGCTCGGGCAGCTCGAGGCCGCGGTCTGTGCGTATTCTATCACGCAGCTCCCGCAGGGCGCGGAACACCCACCGCACCCGCTCGGGGTCGGGGCTCTGGGGAGCCACGGTCATGAGCCCGGCCACCCGCAGCCCGGGAAGCCGGCTCGCCAGCTCCACCAAGTCGGGCGCCCGCTCCGGGGTGGCCCCGTACTTGGTGGCCTCTCCGGCCACGTTCACCTCCACCAGGACGTGCAGGGTCCGGCCCGCGGCGCAGGCCCGACGGCTGAGCTCGTGGGCCAGCTCCGCCGAGTCCACCGAGTGCACCCACGTGAACAGCTGCACCGCCCACCGGGCCTTGTTGCGCTGCAGGTGTCCCACCAGGTGCCAGGTGACCGCGTCCTCGCCCACCAGCTCCCGCACGGCCGGGATCTTCTCCCGGGCCTCCTGCACCCGGTTCTCGCCCAGCTCCACCACCCCCGCGCGGGCTGCCGCAGCGGCCACCTCCGCGGGGAAGCCCTTCGTCACCCCCACCACGCGCACTCCTGTGGGGTCGCGCCCGAGGCGAGCGCAGGCCGCCCGGATGCGGTCCTGCACACGCTGCAGCCGCTCCCGGACCGCCCCCTCCAGCGCCCCAGGAGCCGTGCCCGAGGGGACTACGTCCGGCTCACCAGCGCCCACAGCCGGCCCGTCCTCCCTTCCCGGCGGTAGGAGTAGAACCACTCGGGCTCACAAGCCGTGCACGCGGTGCACACCCCCACGTGCCCGGGCAGAACACCTGCCGACAGCAGCTGCGCGCGCCCCACCTCCCGAAGGTCCAGCTGCCAGCGGCCCGGCCGGCCGGGCCGGAACGCCCCAGGCCAGCCCCGGAGCGCCCGGCGCACCGGCTCGTCCACCTCGTAACAGCACGGGCCTACAGAAGGGCCCACCGCACACCGGAGGTCCTCCGGCCGGCTTCCCGCCTCACACAGCGCCTGCACCAGACGGCTGAGGATCCCCGCGCTCAACCCCCGCCACCCCGCGTGCACCGCGGCCACGCGCCCTGTGTGCGGGTCCGCCACCAGGACCGGTAGACAGTCCGCGGAACGCACCCGCAGCACCAAGCCAGGACGGTCCGTCCAAAGGCCGTCCGCGCCCGACACCCGGCCGCCGGTAGTCCCGTCCACCAGGACCACCGCGCCGCCGTGGACCTGTTCCGCCTCCACCACCCGCTGCGGGTCGAAGCCCAGGTCGTGCAGCACCTCGTGGTCCCGGACGGGATAGTGCCGCGTGGTGAAGGCGTGGCGGAACCCGGACACCTCCAGCACCCGGGCCCGCAGCACCGGCAGTCCCCTCACCCAGTCCACGCGGAACGCTGGCCCCACGCCCGGGCCCCGCATCACACCACCCGTTCCCGGACCCGCGCGCTGAGGTAGTCCATAAGCGCCACCACCAGGGTAATGGCCCACACCGCGGTGGCCGCCTTCTGCCACAGCAGCAGGTTGATGTACTGCATCAGGAGAAACCCGATCCCCCCGCCGCCCACGAACCCGATCACCGTGGACATGCGGACGTTGATGTCCCACCGGTAGATGGTAAACGCGATGAACTGCGGCACGATCTGCGGGATCACCGCGTACCGGATCACCTGAAGGCGACTTGCGCCCGTGGCCTCCACCGCCTCGATGGGGCCGGGGTCGATGGCCTCGATGGCCTCCGAGTACAGCTTGCCCAGGGACGCCACGGAGTGCACGCCGAGCGCCAGCACGCCCGCGAACGGCCCGATCCCCACCCACACGGCAAACACCGTGGCGAGGATCAGGGGCTCCACGGACCGGAACACGTTCAGGACGGTGCGGCTAGTGCCGTACACCGCGAGCCCTACGGTTCCGTGGGCGAGGTTACGGGCCCCCAAGAAACTCAGGGGCACGGCGAACACCACCCCCATGGCCGTGCCCATGAGGGCCAGGAACACGGTCTCCACCATGCGCTCGGCCACCAGGCGCAGGGTCTCGCTGGGGCGCCACGCGGTCTCCGGCAGCACCACCACCGCCACCAGCTCCCCCCGGTCTCCCAGGGTGTCCGGAATCCGCACCCGCAGCCGGAAACTCCCCCGCGCGTCCGTGGTGAACTGGGCCAGCTGCGAGGGCGCGCCGGTGGCGTCCCGCCACACCAGGCGGCCGGGCCGGCCCGGCGCGAAACCTTCCCCGCGCAGCTCCACCTCCTGCCCCACCCGCACCGACCGGCTGCTCGCTTCCACCCGGGGGCCTCGGGCAGGCGACAGCGGCGGCGGGGCACCTCCCAGGGCCACCGGGACCGCTACTTCCTGCGTCCTCGGGACCCGCTCCAGGATCTCCGGCCGCAGCAGGTCCCGCACGAGCGGCCGGACCAGGTGCGCCTTGGTGACCAGCTCACCCAGGTCGATGCGGGTCACCCGCCAGCCGTACGCGAAGGCAGCTACGGCCAGCAGGACGGCCGCCAGCCGCAACCCGCGGCCGGTCACGCGATCTCCACCTCCACCGCGTCCTCCCCGTAGATCTGCCGGAAGCGATGCGAGTCGATCTCCGAGGGCAGGCCGTCGAACACCAACCGGCCTTCCTTCAGGGCGATCACCCGGGTCCCGTACCGTCTCGCCAGGCTGAGGAAGTGCAGGCTGCAGAGCACCGTGATCCCCTCCCGCCGGTTGAGCTCCTCCACGTACTGCAGGACGGAGTGGCTGGTGGCGGGGTCCAGGCTGGCCACGGGCTCGTCCGCCAGGATCAGCTTGGGTTCCTGCATGAGGGCGCGGGCGATGCCCACCCGCTGCTGCTGCCCTCCGGACAGCTGGTCCGCCCGCACGTACGCCTTGTCCCGGATCCCCACCCGTTCCAGGGCGTCCAGGGCCCGCTGCACCAGGTCCGGGGGCCAGTAGTTCACGAGGGACCACCACGCGGGGACGTAGCCCAGCCGGCCCGTGAGCACGTTAGTGAGCACCGGGAGCCTGCGGACGAGGTTGAACTGCTGGAAGATCATCCCGATCTCCCGCCGCAGCCGTCGTACCCCCTCCCGGTCCAGGGCGGTCACCTCCACCCCGTCCACCCACACCCTGCCCGCCGTCGGTTCCACGAGGCGGTTGATGCACCGCAGCAGGGTGGACTTGCCCGATCCCGAAAGCCCGATCACCACCACGAACTCGCCCCGGGCCACCTCGAAGGAGACGTCCTGCAGTGCCCGGACGCCTCCCGGGTACACCTTCGTGAGGCCTTCCACCTTCAGGAACGGCCGCGCCAACGCCTTCACCCCCTGGAAACCGAACGGGGGCTCCGCGGGAGCCCCCGCCTCCGAGGGACGGTCCGGGCAGAAGCCCGGCTCAACGCACCAGCCGCGTGAGGTCGATCCCCAGGGTCCGCACGGCTTCCCGGATGGGGTTGAAGTACGCGTCCAGGTTCGGGAACTCCCGGCGATCCACCTTGTACTTCGTCACCAGGTCCTCGTAGGTGGCGTAGCCCTCGTGCTGGTACAGCTCGTGGATGGCCTGCCGGCCCGAGGAGGTCTGGGCGATCCGGAACAGGGCCTTCACCACCCGCTCCACCAGCTCGGGCTCCAACCCCTTCCGGAAGGACACGGTGTCGTTGGGGATGTAGGGCTTCACGTACTCCAGGACCACCACCTTGCGCTTCACGTCCGGGAACTGCCGCTCCACGCGGTCCCGGGCGTCGTTGCCGAACTCGTCGCCGAAGGTGGCGCCCCCTTCCACCTGCCCCTGGTAGATGGCCAGCACCACCTTGTCGTGGCCGCCCGCGAACACCGTCTGGCTGAAGAACCGGTTCGGGTCGAACCCCGCCCGTTTGATGTGCACCGCCGGGTACAGATACCCGGAGGTAGAGGCGGGGTCCACGTACGCGAACCGCTTGCCCCGCAGGTCCGCCAGACGGCGGATCCCCGCGTCCGCGGCGACCAGGATCTGAGCCCCGTAGTACGGGCGGTCAAACCGGATGGAGATGAGCCTGACCTCCGCCCCGCAGCGCTGGTGCGCCAGGACGTAAGCCAGGGGGGCAAAGAAAGCGACGTCCGCCCTCCCCGCGCACATGGCCTCGATGGTGGCCGCGTACGAGGTGGGCACCGTGGACTCGAACTCCAGCCCCGTGGCCACCTCCAGCATCCGTTCCAGGGTCCGTCCCGTGGCCAGCACGCGCTGGGCGTCCAGGGACGGCACGAACGCCAGGACCCAGGGCCGCCGTACCTGCGCAGCCCCAGCGGCGGCGACGATCGCCGCCGCCAGAACCACCAGAAACCCTGCGAACCGCCGTGCGCCCATGTTCCCTCCCCCGTCCACACTACGGCACCTCCGGCCGGCCCGCAACGCGCCGGAGGGACCCGAACGCCTGCCGTTGGGAGGGAACGCGGGGCCTAGGGCTCGCGGCCCCACTTCTCCGCGAACGCCTCGCGGCTGAGCTTGTAGTAGTCCGCGTTCATCTCCCTGTAGTCCTTCCACTGCTCCGGGACGTCGCCCTCCGCGAAGATGGCCTGCACCGGGCAGACGGGCTCGCACGCCCCGCAGTCGATGCACTCGTCGGGGTTGATGTACAGCATGAGCTCGCCCTGGTCCTCCTCCGCCCGGGGGTGGATGCAGTCCACCGGACACACCTCCACGCAGGCCCGGTCCTTGGTGCCGATGCAGGGTTCTGCGATCACGTACGTCATGTCGCGCCTCCTTTCCGTGTGGTGTGGTCTAGCCCGTGCGTCGCTGCGCGCGCTGCTGCTCCCAGCGGGCCAGCAGGAACTCCCCGTAGCTCGCCAGCGCCTCCACTACGTCCGGAGGCGCCCCCCGCATGCGGTCCACCACCTGCTGGAGCCGGGCCCACGGCCCTCCCCCACCGCGAAGGGCCCGGAAGTACGCCACGTCCTCCTGGGTCACCAGGTGGGCGACCCGCTTCATGACCGTGGCGGGCACCCCCAGGGCCGGGGCCAGCCGCTCGATGTACCAGGGCCGCCGCAGGTCCAAAAGGCCGCGCTCGCCCCGGGACAGGACACTGGGCGGGATGCCCGCCTCCTGGGCCACCTGGCGGAGGCTCTTCCCCTTGCCCCGGCCGTAGAAGTTCTGGCGCAGGGTCCGGATGTAGTTTCCGAACGCCCGTGCGTCCTCCCTTGGGGCTGGGGTTCCTGTTCCCATCCTGGAACACCTGGCCCATACTAACAGGGTTATCTGGCGTACGCAAGGGAACTCGTGTTCCGAGCGCGGAACGGCGGAGGGGGGCTGGTACGTCCCGTGGAATCGTACCGTGTATGCGAGACGCTCATGCCATCGAACGCGCGCTCAGGTCCGTGGTCCGGGGGGAGGTACGGTTCGACCCCTTCTCGCGGGTCCTGTACAGCACCGACGCCAGCCTGTACCAGGTGATGCCTGTGGGGGTGGTGATCCCCAGGGACGAGGAGGACGTGGTCAACACGCTCAGGGTGGCTGCAGACACCAAGACCCCCGTGGTCCCGCGAGGAGGGGGGACCAGCCTCGCGGGCCAGTCCATCGGCGCCGCCATCGTCCTGGACTTTTCCAAGTACATGGATCGGATCGTGCGGCTCGACCCCGGAGGGCCCTGGGCTCTGGTCCAGCCCGGGGTGGTCCAGGACGACCTGAACCGGGCGGCTCAGCCCCACGGCCTGCGCCTCGGACCCGACACCTCCACCAGCAACCGTGCCACCCTGGGCGGGATGATCGGGAACAACTCCTGCGGCTCCCGGTCCGTGGTGTACGGCAAGACCATGGACCACCTGCTGGAGCTCCGGGTGCTCCTGGCGGACGGCACGGAGATGACCCTTCGGGCTCTGGATCCCGACAGCTACCAGGCGAAGCTGCAGGACCGCGGCCGCGAGGGCGAGATCTACCGGCAGCTTCGGGACCTCGTCGGCCGCCACGCGGACGAGATCGAGCGGCGGTTCCCCAAGCTGCTCCGACGGGTGAGCGGCTACAACCTCGACAGCCTGCTGCGCAACCCCGCGGATCTCACGCAGCTGGTGGCGGGTTCAGAGGGGACCCTGGCGGTGGTGGTGGAGGCGCGGGTGCGGCTCGTCCCCCGGCCCCGCCACACCGCACTGGCCATCCTGCACTTCCCCGACGTCTTCACCGCCCTCGACACCACCCCCGCCATCCTGCAGCACGGCCCCACCGCGGTGGAGCTGGTGGATCGCATGATCCTGGACATGACCCGCCAGCAGCTGGAGTACGCGCGGCGGATGACCTTCGTGCAGGGCGAACCGGGAGCGCTGCTGGTGGTGGAGTTCTCCGCGGACTCCCAGGAGGAGCTGGGCCACCGCGTGGCGGCCCTGGAGCGGGAACTGGCGGGCTCCGGCCCCGCGTACGCCTGCGTCCGGGTGCTGGACCCTGCCGGCCAGGACAACGTGTGGAGGGTCCGCAGGGCCGGGCAGGGCCTGCTGCAGGGGATCCGGGGGGAACGCAAGCCGCTGGCGTTCGTGGAGGACACCGCGGTGCCGCCGGAACGCCTGGGCGCCTACATGCGCCGCTTCCACGAGGTCCTGGCTCGGGAGGGCGTGCAGGCTGCCTTCTACGCCCACGCCAGCGTGGGCTGCATCCACGTACGCCCGCTGCTGAACCCCAAGGACCGGGAGGACCTGCAGCGCATGGTGCGCATCGCCCACGCGGTGGGCGAGCTCGTGCTGGAGTTCGGCGGCGCCATGAGCGGCGAGCACGGGGACGGCATGGTCCGGTCCTGGTTCGTGGAGCGGTACTTCGGCTCGCAGATCTACGGTGCCTTCCGGGAGGTCAAGCGGCTGTTCGACCCGGACAACCTTCTGAATCCCGGCAAGATCGTGGACAGCCCGGCCATGGACGCCTCCCTGCGGTACGGCCCGGAATACCGGACCGTGCCCCTGCGGACCGCCTTCCACTGGACCCGTGAGGGAGGCTTCGCGGCTGCGGTGGAACAGTGCAGCGGGGTCGGCGCCTGCCGGAAAAAGCACGACGGAGTCATGTGCCCCTCCTACAGGGTCACCCGGGAGGAGGAGCACAGCACCCGGGGACGCGCCAACCTGCTCCGCGCGGCGCTAGCTGGCCAGCTACCGCCCCACGAACTCACAGGCCGCCGCATGCGGGAGGCCCTGGACCTGTGCCTGGAGTGCAAGGCCTGCAAGGCGGAGTGCCCGGCCAGCGTGGACCTGAGCAAGATCAAGGCGGAGGTCCTCCACGCCCACCACCGGGCCCACGGAGCACCCTTCCGGGACTGGCTGTTCGCGCACACGCGCCTGGTCAGCCGCCTCGGTGCCGCGGCGGCGCCCCTGGCCAACTGGGTGGCGGAGCGCCCGTTGGCACGTACCTTGCTCCACCTGGCCGGCGTGGACCGCCGCAGGCCGCTGCCGCGCTTTGCCCACCCTACTTTCCTGGGCTGGTGGCGCCGGCGGGCTCCTTCGGGCAGCGGCGGCCGGGGCGTGGTGGCGTTCTTCCCCGACACCTTCACCCTGTACCACGACCCGAAGCCCGGAATCGCGGCGGTGGAGCTGATGGAAGCCCTCGGCTACCGGGTGGTCCTGGCACCCGCCGTCTGCTGCGGGCGGACCCTGATCAGCAAGGGTTTCCTGGACGCCGCGCGCCGGGCGGCCCAGCGGGCGGTGGCACGCCTGGGCCGGTTCAGCCGGGAAGGGGTGCCCGTGGTGGGTGTGGAGCCCAGCTGCGTGCTGACCCTCCGCGACGAGGTGCCGGACCTGGTCCCGGACGAGGCGGCCCGCGCGGTGGCGGTCAGCACCCTGCTGCTGGAGGAGTTCCTGGACCGCGAGGGCGCGCTCGACCTTCCCCCCGTGGACGGAGACGGCACCGTGTTGGTGCACGCCCACTGCCACCAACGGGCGCTGGTGGGTACCGGCCCCCTGCTGCGGGTTCTACAGGCCGCGGGCTTCCGGCCGCAGGAGGCAGACGCGGGCTGCTGCGGGATGGCCGGGTCCTTCGGGTTCGAGCGCGAGCACTACGACCTGTCCATGGCCATCGCGGAGCTCCGCCTGCTGCCCGCGGTCCGTCAGCTCCCGCGGGACGTTCCCGTGGTGGCTGCGGGGGTCAGCTGTCGCCAGCAGATCGCGCACGGCGCGGGCCGTCCTGCGGTGCACCCGGCGGAGCTGCTGGCCGCCCGCGTCCGGAATGCTAGGGCATCGCGGGAGGAGCGCACGCGGGATCCGGCGTAATCCACCGAGCAGACGAAGACGCCACCGAAGGGGGTGAAGGCAGTGCACGTTCGGCGTCGGCTACAGCAACTGGGGGCCGCCGCGCTCCTCGTGGCGGTGCTGGTGGCAGCCTCAGGCACCGTCGGCAGCTCCGCGCCGGCGCCGCCGAGGCGCGGGGGTTCGCTGAGCTTCATCGTGTCGGCGGAACCTCCGTCCTTCGACGGCCACCGGGAGACCACCTTCGCGGTCATCCACCCCATCCGACCCCACTACAACCTGCTGGTGAAGTTCGACCCGCTCAACTACCCGAAGGTGGTCCCGGACCTAGCGGAGAGCTGGACGGTGTCCCAGGACGGCCTCACCTACACCTTCCGCATCCGCAGCGGGGTTCGCTTCCACGACGGCAGCCTGCTCACCTCACGGGACATCAAGGCCAGCCTGGACAAGATCATCTTCCCGCCCCAGGGGGTCGCCAGCGCCCGGCAGGCCATGTACGAGATGGTGGAGAGCATCAGCGCCCCCAGCCCCAACACCGTGGTGATCCGGCTCAAGTGGCCGTCCGCCACCTTCCTGGAGAAGCTGGCCTCGCCCTTCAACTGGATCTACAAGGCGGACATCCTGGAGCGGGATCCCCGCTGGTACGAGCGGAACGTGATGGGCACCGGGCCCTTCCGGTTCAAGGAGTACGTGCGCGGCTCCCACTGGGAGGGGGTCCGGTTCGAGAACTACTGGAAGCCGGGCCGGCCGTACCTGGACGGCTACCGGGCTCTGTTCATCAGCAGCCCCGCGGCCCAGGCCGCGGCGCTGAAGTTCGGCCAGGCCCTGGTGGAGTTCCGCGGGTTCGCGCCCGCGCAGCGGGACGAGGTGGTGCAGTTCCTGGGCGACCGCGCCACGGTGCAGGAGTCCGGCTGGCTGTGCAACATCCTGGTCGTCCCCAACAACCAGCGCAAGCCCTTCGACGACTTCCGGGTCCGTCGGGCCCTCACCCTGGCCATCGACCGGTGGGGCGGGTCCCGGGCCCTCTCGCAGATCACCTTCATGGGCCCCGTGGGCGGCGTCATGCGCCCGGGAGGCCCCTTCGCCACCCCCGAGGCGGAACTCACCAAGCTGGCGGGCTTCGGCCGGGACATCAACGCCGCCCGTCAGGAGGCGCGCCGGCTGCTGCGGGAGGCAGGCGTCCCCGAGGGGTTCGAGTTCACCGTGAAGAACCGCAACATCCCCATGCCGTACATCCCCGCGGGGATCTTCCTGGTGGACCAGTGGCGGCAGGTGGGACTGAATCCCCGGCACGTGATCCAGGAGACCGGCCCCTACCTGGCGGACCTGCGGGCGGGGAACTACGACGTGGGGATCGACTTCACGTGTGACTTCTTCGACGACCCCGACGTCCAGCTGGTGAAGTTCGTGTCCAGCGACCGCAACCCGCTGAACTACGCACGGTACACGGACCGCCTGCTGGACGGGCTGTTCCGCCAGCAGAGCCGGGAGCGCGACCTCCAGCGGCGGCTGCAGATCGTCCGCCAGTTCGAGCGCCGGGTCCTCAGCGACCGCGCCTACCAGTACCACCTCCTGTGGTGGCAGCGGATCGTCCCCCACTGGAAGAAGCTGCAGGGGTACAGGGTAGGCCCCTCGCACTACCTGGAGGACCTGGAGGAGGTCTGGCTGAGCGAGTAGGATGCTGCGGTACGTGCTGGCGCGTCTCGTGTTGGTGCTGCCCACCCTGTGGGCGGTGGCGACCCTGATCTTCCTGCTGGTGCGGGTGATCCCGGGCGACATCGTGGAGCTGCGGCTGGTGAGCGGCGGCGCGTACGTCACCCGGGAGGTGATCCAGCAGGAGCGGGTGCGCCTCGGGCTGGACAAGCCCCTGTGGGCCCAGTATGCGGACTGGATCGCGGGGCTCGCACGCCTGGACCTGGGGACCTCCATGTGGACCGGCGCCCCCGTGTCCCGGGAGATCGCCATCCGGCTGGAGCTGAGCCTGCAGCTGGCCATCATGGCCACGGTGGTGGCGGTGAGCCTCGCGATCCCCCTGGGGGTGTGGGCCGCGGTCCGCCGGGGCACGTGGGCGGACCACTTAGTCCAGGTGTTCAGCGTGGCGGGGCTCGCGACCCCCTCCTTCTGGCTGGGGATCCTCCTGCTGCTGTTCCTGCTGTCCGTGTTCCGCTGGCTGCCGCCCATGACCTTCACGCCGCTTTGGCAGGACCCCGTGGCGAACCTGAGCCAGCTGATCTGGCCGGCCCTGGCGGTGGGCTACCGCTACTCCGCGGTAGCCACGCGGATGACCCGCTCCGCGATGCTGGAGGTCCTGCGGGAGGACTACGTGCGCACCGCGTGGGCCAAGGGGCTCGCGGAGCGGGCGGTGGTGCTCCGCCACGCCCTACGGAACGCCCTCCTGCCGGTGGTCACCGTGATCGGCCTGGAGTTCGCCTTCCTCATCGGCGGGCTGGTGGTGACCGAGCAGGTGTTCAACCTGAACGGGGTCGGCAAGCTGTTCGTGGACGCCATCGCGCGGCGGGACTACACCCTGATCCAGGGACTCATGCTGCTCGTGGCCTCCGCCTACGTGCTGGTGAACGTCCTCCTGGACCTGCTGTACGCGCGTCTGGATCCGCGGATCCGTTACGCCTGACGCGATGACCGGACGACCGGACGCCCTCGCTACCCGTGTGTGGCCCACCGCGGCCCGGCCCCGCACCGGGGGCCGGTTCATGCGGTTCGCGCGGCGCTACCCCCTGGCGGTGGCGGGGGGCGGGTTTCTGGTACTGCTGGTCCTTGCGGCGGTGCTGGCGCCGTGGATCGCGCCCAGTGACCCTCTCGCCAACGACTACCTGAGCATGTTCAGCCCGCCCAGCTCCCGGCACTGGCTGGGCACCGACAGCTTCGGCCGCGACATCCTGAGCCGCTTGATCTTCGGCGCCCGCACCGCGTTGCTGGTGGGGCTGTCGGCGTCCGTGGCAGGCGCCACCGTGGGCGCTTTGGTGGGAGTGGCGTCCGCGTACTTCGGAGGGACTGTGGACTTGGTGATCCAGCGGATCACCGACATCCTGGTGTCCTTCCCCCTCATCGTCCTGGCCATGGCGATGGTGGCCATCCTGGGCAGCGGGACCGCGAACCTGGTGGTGGCCATCGCCCTGTCCTTCGCCCCCCGGGCGGAGCTGGTGGTGCGCAGCAGCGCCCTCCAGGTCCGCCACACCACGTACGTGGAGGCGGCCCGGGCCATCGGCGCGGGCCCCTGGCGGATCATCCTGCGGCACATGCTGCCCAACGTGCTGGCCCCGTACCTGGTCATGCTCACCGCGTTCCTGGGGCAGGCCATCTTGCTGGAGGCGTCGCTGAGTTTCCTCGGCCTGGGCGTGGCGGAGCCCACGCCCGCGTGGGGCCTGATGCTGAGCGGTGCCGCGGTGGACTTCGTGCAGAAGGCGCCGTGGATGGCGGTGTTCCCGGGGCTGGCCATCACCCTGACGGTCTTGAGCTTCAACGTCCTCGGGGACGCCCTCCGGGACGTCCTGGACCCCCGACTGCGGGTGTGAGCGGCACGAAAGCGCGCACGGCGTGAGCGGCCTTCCGCGGTGGACTAGACTGGAACCGTGCACCGCTCTCCTGTAGCCGTCCTGGTGCTCCTCATCGTCGGGCACGCGGCGGTGGACGTGGGCGCGGGAGCCCTGCCGGCGCTGGCCCAGTACCTCCGTACGGAACTCCGGTTGACCTACACGCTCACGGGGATCATGGTCACCGCCGCGTCCCTCTGCGGAGCCACGATCCAGGTGGCCGCGGGCTGGACCGCGGACCGCCGTCCCAGCCTGTGGATGGTCCCTGCAGGTGTGGCCCTCACCGCCACCGGTTTGGCCCTGGCGGGCCTCGCCACGGGCCCCTGGACCGCCGTGGCGGCCCTGGCGGTGCTGGCCCTCGGGCCGGCCCTGTTCCACCCCGAGGCCGTGCGCAGGGCGTACCAGGCGGCAGGCGAGCGGCGTGCCACGGTCATGGGTTACTTCACCGTGGGCGGCAGCGTGGGCTGGGCCCTCGGCCCGACCGTGGTGGCGGTGCTGGCGGGGGCGTTCGGGCTCCGGGGGCTCCTGCTGTGGCTGCTGGTGGGGTTCCCCATCGCGGCGCTGCTGGCGCTGTCCCACCGGCGGGAGGGCACGCTCCGGCGCGCCGAGCTGCTCCGGCAGGAAGGCCAGGACCTGTGGGTGGCGTACGGGGTCCTGATGGCCATCGCGCTGCTGCGCGGGGGCGTGCACGTGGGGGTCACGGTGTTCTACCCCGGCTTTTTGATCGACCGGCTGGGACAGTCCCGGGAGGCCGCCGCCGCGGCCCTGTCGGTGTTGCTGGCAGGAGGCGTGCTGGCCGCACCGCTGCTGGGTCGGCTCGCGGACCGCTGGAGCCGTCGGGGAGTCCTGGGCTTTACCATGGCCGTCCTGGCGGGGATCGTGCTGCTCTTGCCGTTCCTGCGGCCGCCGTGGATGTACCCGGCCGTCCTGATCCTGGGCGCCTGCTCCCAGGGAGTCCTGCCCATCACCCTGGTGCTGTCCCAGGAGTTCCTGCCCGGCCACACGGCGCTGGGCGGTGGCATGCAGGTGGCCGCCAGCTCCGTGGCCGCCCTGCTGGCCACGCCGTTGGGACTGGTGGCGGACAACTGGGGAGTGCCCGCGGTGCTGCGGGCGGCCGCGGCCATGGCCGCGGCCGGAGCGCTGCTGGCCGCCTGCCTGCCCGCCGCTCGCGTGCGCCGGGCCGGACCTGTGCTGGTGGGAGGAGAGTAGTGCGCTACCTGGTGGCAGACCTCGCAGGGCTGCTGCTGTTCTCCGCGGTGGGCGCCGCGTTCCACGGAGCGTACGTGGACCTTGGGCTCGTCGGCCGGACCTTCCTGCCGCTTGCCCTCACCTGGCTCGCGGTGGCGTCCCTGCTGGGGACGTACCGGGCACCGGGCTGGCGGACGTTCTTCGTGACGTGGGTGCTGGCCATCCCCGCGGGGATCCTGCTGCGCCAGCTCCTGCAGGGCCGACTGCTGAGCCCCGCGACGTTTTCGTTCCTCCTGGCCGGCACAGCCACCAGCGGGGTCGTGTTGGTCCTGATCCGCCTGGCCCTGGAGGGTTGGACGCGGGCCGGTTCCGGTCCCCCCCGTGAGGCTAGCTGACCGCGTGTTGCCGAACCGCGGGGCACGGCGGGCCCGGTCAGGAGGGTCGGGGAAGGTTGCCCTGGATCCCAGGCTGGCGAGCCGCCTCCTCCGCTGGTACATGCGCCACCGACGGGCCCTGCCCTGGCGCCGTACCCGCGACCCGTACCGGGTTTGGGTGGCGGAGGTCATGCTGCAGCAGACCCGCGTGGAGACCGTGGTACCCTACTACCTCCGGTTCCTGCAGGCCTTCCCCGACGTGCGCGCGCTGGCCTCGGCACGCCAGCAGGACGTCCTGCAGGCGTGGGCCGGATTAGGCTACTACGCGCGGGCCCGGAACCTCCTGCGCGCCGCCCGGAAGATCGTCCGCACGGGCCACCTTCCCACCACCGCGGCGGGGTGGCGCCGCCTTCCGGGAATAGGGCCGTACACCGCGGCTGCAGTGGCCAGCATCGCCTTCGGCCAGGACGTGGTGGCACTGGACGGGAACGTGCTACGCGTCGGGGTGCGACTGCTGGGTCTGCAGAAGCCCAGCACGGCCCCGGCGGTCCGCAGGTCGGTCGAGGAGGCCCTGCGCGCCGTGCTCCCACCAGGCCGCGCCGGGGAGTTCAACCAAGCCCTCATGGACCTCGGGGCCACCACCTGCCTTCCCAGCAACCCGAAGTGCGGGGTCTGTCCCGTACGGCCCTTCTGCGCGGCCCACGCGCTGGGCTTGGCCGGCGAGCTCCCGCGCCGGCCTCCACCGCGCCCCAGACCCCGCCGGCGGTTCGTGGCCGCCCTGGTCCGGGACCGCCGGGGCCGCGTGCTCCTGGTGCGGCAGCCCCCTGAAGGCGTGTGGGGCGGGCTGTGGACGTTCCCGTACGTGGAGGCTCCCTCGTGGCCGCGCGCGCGACCTGCGCTGCGGCGCCTGGTAGGCGTCCGGCTGGAACGCGACGGCACGTGCTGGAGCTTCGAGCACGCCTTCACCCACTTCCGGGCGCACTTCCGCGTGCACGTTGCCCGCCCGGACAGCTCACCGCGCAGGGGACGTTTCGTACCACCCGAGCAACCCGGCCTGCCGGTGCCCGCACCGGTACGGCGGCTGCTCGCCCGCCTGGGGCAGGAGCGTCAGCAGCGGGAGTAACCGCAGGACCGGCAGCTGGCGCAGCCGTTCTCGTACACCAGCCTGTCCCCGCAGTCCGGGCACACACCCGCAAACCGCGACTCCCCGGTTCCGTTGGCCGCCGGGGAGCCCGGCTGTGGCGAGTTCGGGGCCGGGGAGGTGGTGAACTTCAGGCGTTCCTGCCGGGCGCGCGGCGTCGGCTCGGGCAGGGCCGCCGCGCGGGGGAACTCCTTGTCCGGCCGGAAGCCGTCCCCGTACAGGGCACGGCCCAAAGCCAGGGCCACCGCCTGTGCGATGGTGCTCACCCGGACCACGGTGCCGTCCGCGGACCGGTCCAGGGCCACCTCCCGCGACTGGACCCGCCACAGCTGCTCGATCACCTCCCGCGGGTCCACCCCGCTGCGCAGGCACAGGGACACCAGGCGGCCCGTGGCCTCCGCTTCCACGTCCAGGGACTCCACGAACACCTCGCACGGCCCGTACTCGTCCTCGTTCACCGTCACGTACACCCGCCCGCGGGGGGTCTCGATCCGCTCCGTCCGTCCCTGCGTCACCTTCGGCCTCGGGCGCGTGACCGCGCGGTCCCGCGCCGGCTCGGCGGCCAGGCGGATCGCCTCCGGCTGCGTCTGCTGCTGCGCCTTCGCCTCGGTGATCAAGACCCCCTCGCGGGAACCCTCCCGGTACACGGTGATCCCCTTACAGCCCAGCTTCCACGCCAGGAAGTAGATACGCTCCACGTCCTCCACGGTGGCGTCTTCCGGCAGGTTCACCGTGGAGCTGATGCTGTGGTCGATGTGCTTCTGCACCGTGGCCTGCATCCGTACCCGCATCTCCGGCACGATGCGGTGGGCGGTGACGAACCACTCCGGCAGGTGCTCGTCGTCCACCCCGAACTCCTCCATGTACTGCCGGACCAGGGGGTGGTAGACCTTGAACTGCGACTGGGTCAGGGACTCGCTCCGGCGCAGGTAGTACAGGTCGAAGATCGGCTCGATGCCGCTGGTGGTCCCCGCCAGGGCCGCCCCGCTCCCCACGGGCGGCACGGTGAGCAGGGCCACATTCCGCAGCCCCAGGGTGTACGCCTTCTCCCGCACCGCGGGGTCCAGGGTCTGGAGGAAGGGCTGGCGGAAGTGCTGCTCCCGGTCGAACGCGGGGAACGGGCCCTTCTCCGCGGCCAGGTTGGCGCTCTCGTCGTACACCACGTTCTTGATCCGCTCGAAGGTCCGGTCCACGAAGGCCAGGGCCTCTTCGGAGTCGTACCGCAGCCGGAGCTTCACCAGCATGTCCCCCATGCCCGTGAAGCCCACCCCGATCCTCCGGCTCCGCCGGCTGGCCTCCCGCTGCTCCGGCAGCGGGTGCTTGTCCGCGTTGTAGTCCAGCACGTCGTCCAGAAACCGCACCGCGTACCGCAAGGCCCGCTCCAGGGCCTCCCAGTCCAGGTGCGCCCGCTCCGTGAACGGCTCCCGGACGAACGCGCTCAGGTTCACGTTCCCGAGACAGCACGCCCCGTACGGTTCCAGGGGGATCTCGGAATTGCTTACGATAAGCCCGTTCGCGATGAACGACTTCGTGTCCAATACCGTCAGGTCGTAAACCGCCTCGTAAGTCTCCTCCTCGACAACCCTCTTCACCCGCGTGCGGTCCGTCACTTCCCGCAGCGCGCCCTTCCGGTTCGCCCTCAACGCCTCCAGCACCCGCCGCTTCCTGGGTAACCCGCTCCCGATGTACGTCACGAACCGCTCGATGGACGGATATCCGCTGATGCACAGCTTGTAAGAGTCATGGACGCTCCTGTACTCCCTCCGCTCCCCTGTCTTGGTCACGTACGTCAGCCCACTCGTCCTTGATCGGTTCTTCCCCTCCGCCCGGTACGTCACCACGCTCGAAAAGATTCCAAACTGCAACAACAGGAGCTGCACCTGTTCGATGAGCCGGCGGGACGTTGAGGTCAGGGAGATCATGGGTCGCTCCTGCGGCCGAGACACCGTCCCGTCGGCGTCGAACAAGCCTCGCAGAAATGCAGCGGTAGCTTCCTTGGGAGCGGTGAACACAGACTCCGGCACGACTTTTTCGTGGGCCACCGCAGGCCGGAGCCCCAGGGCGTGGAGCATGCGCAAAAACGCAGCGGAGTGCACGGAGACCCAGGCGCGCTTCGTCCCATCCCGCGTCTTAAGCGGAAGCGGCTGCGGGGACCCTTCGCTAGCTGCCCCAACCCCTACCGGCACGCGCCGGTGCTGGAGGCACCGCGCCACCACGCGATCCAGGACGGGCTTGATATGAGGAGCATCTTCGACGTGCATGTGTAGGTCCAGCCTCTTGGCTCCGCCCGACTTGCGGGACTGCCTCGTGTAGGAACCATCCCCGACCGCGTACCCCAGCAGATACGCGAGATCCTCATCCCACGTCTGCGGAACGTGGATCAGACGGTAATGGGCGTCTTTCCGTCGAGGCTGGATCTCTCTTTCGTCCAGATGGAGATACGGGGAGCGTTCCGCGAACACTTGGTCCACCAACGCTGGGTCGTTGGGATCCATTACGGCCAGGACATCGCCCGGCTTCAGCTCGTCGATGCGCTTCCACCCCTTGGATCCGTGGAGGGGGTCGAATGTCCCGTCGTTGAGGACTTTCACCTTGTGGTCCCCCGTGCCCCGGATCACGAACCCGCTGGTGGTCTCCACGCGCCAGATGCGCTTGACCCCTGTGAAGGCCAGGGCATCTGCACGGACCGTGGCGATCCCCCTGCCATCCGCTGCGCGCCGGTCAATGATGACCTTGGGAGTTGCACGATCCAGCACCGCGTTGCGAACCAGGGAGTCCAGCCTGTGGATCCCGGTCGGGGTGATCACGTACGTCGAGCCCACCAGCGAGCACGGGTTCGTGGTGATCACGTTCATCCCGTTGTACTCGGAGGTGGACCCCCTCCGCACGGTGTCCCAGAAGATCACCCCGGGCTCCGCGTAGTCCCGGGCTCCCCGCACCAGTTCGTCCCACAGCTCCCGCGCCCGCACGGTCTGTTCCGTCCGGACCCGCTCGTTGGCGAACCGGAGGGTGTACGGGCCGTCCTGCTCCACCGCCCGCATGAAGGCGTCGTCCACCCGTACGCTGATGTTCGCGTAGCGGACCCGGTCCAGGTTCCGCTTGACGCGGGTGAACTCCAGCACGTCGGGGTGGTCGCTGCGGAGGGTGATCATGAGGGCCCCGCGGCGGCCGGCCTGCCCGATGGTGCCCGTGGTGGTGGACAGCAGCTCCATGAAGGACACCGCCCCGGAGCTGGTGATGGCGGCGTTGTTCACCGGGGTGCCGCGGGGCCGGAGCACGCTGATGTCCGTCCCCACGCCCCCACCGAAGGAGTAGGTGCGGGCCGCCTCCTTGCACCACTCGAAGATGTCCTCCAGGGAGTCGCCCCGGATCGGAATGACGTAGCAGTTGAGGAGGGTGGCGCGGCGCGGGTTGCCGGCACCGAACAGGATGCGCCCTCCGGGGACGAACCGAAAGTCCTCCAACAGCCAGTAGAACTTCTCCTCCCACTCCCGCCGCTTCGCCTCCGTCTCCTCCGCGGAGGCGATCTCCCGGGCCACCCGGGCCCACATCTCCGGCGGCACGCTCTCCACCACGCGGCCGCTGGAATCCCGCAGGGCGTACTTGTCGAAGAACACCCGGGCCCGCAGCTCGTCCCCGCCGAAGTACCGCAGCGTCCGCCCGAACAGGTCCGTTGCTTCCCGCGTGGTCTGCATGGGCTCACCTTCCCGAGTCGTGTTTGCCGTTGGCCCGCCCCTCCCCCAGGGGGAGCAGGGGGACCTGACGCCGGAGCTGCTCCTCCCGCTCCTTCTGCACCCGCAAGCGCTCCACTTCCTCCACGATGCTCTGCACGTCCTGGAACCGCCGGTACTCGGAAGCGAACCGCACGAAGGCCACCTCGTCCACGCGGCGCAGGCGCTCCATCACCATCTCGCCAATCCGGCTGCTGGGGACCTCCGGCTCGCCCAGGTTGCGCACCTGTCGCTCCACCTCCGCGGCCAGGGAATCCAGGACCTCGGTGGGGATCGGGCGCTTTCCCCGGGCCTTCAGCAGCCCACCCAGGATCTTGGCCCGGTCGAAGGGCTCCCGCCGTCCATCCCGCTTCACCACCATCAGGGGCGCTGGGTCCACCCGCTCATACGTGGTGAACCGCCTCTCACACCGGGGGCACTCGCGCCGGCGCCGGATAGCCGCGCCGTCCTCCGCGGGCCGGGAGTCCAGTACACGGCTGTCGTGGTGACCGCAGTACGGACACCGCATGGCGTCTGAAAACTACCTCCCCGCCCACCCCTAAATATTGGGGAGATTACCCGAACCCGTACGATATATTGTGGCTCGGGGCCCACCCCCTGCAAGTCCCCTGAGGTTTCCTGGGCCGTGCTTTTCCTGCCCCCGCGACCGTTTTCGCCGCTACACGTGCGCGCACGCCGCTAGCTAGTCCCGATCCACCAGCCTTGCGGCAGCTGCCAGGAGCACTAGGCAGACCGCTGCCGAGGAAAGCACGGTCGAGCCCACCTGGGTCCCCTCCGGGGGACCCCCTGCCAAGGCGCGCTGCGCCAACAGGAACGCGTTGAGCACCGGAACCGCGAAGGCAGCCCGCGTCCCTCCGACAAGGTCCGAGCCCGCGGCGGTGGCCAGGGCTGCCAGGTACAGGGGCATGGCCCACTGGTTGGCCTCCCGTGCGCTGCGGCTCAACAGCCCCACCACCAGGGCGGCACTTCCGGCCACGGCGCTCGCGCACAGCCCGGCCACCAGTAGCCCCGCGAGCTGCGCCCCCTCCACGGGACCGGGTCCGGAAAACAGCAGCTGGGAGGATGCGCTCAACACCGCCAGCACCGCCCCCGCCACCCAGCACGCCACAAACTTGCCTCCCACCAGAGCCATCCGGTGGACGGGGGCAGACCGCAACGCGTCCCACGTGCCGCGCTCTTTCTCCCCCGCACCGAGGTCCGCGGCCAGCAAGCTGGCGCCCGCAAAGCCCCACACCACCACCAGGAGGGCAGCCAGACGGCCCGTCCAGCCGCTCCCGCCCGGCACCACCTCCTCCCGCACCCGCACCGGGGTCAGCGCCTCCCGGTCCAGGCCGTGAGCCCTGAGCGTGCGGTCCACCGCGGGCACCGCGTAGCGGGCCACCAGCTGCGCGACCTTTTCTCTGGCGATCAGCCCGTCAGGGTCACGGGCGCGGTAGCGCACCACCACCTCCTTTACCTCCCCTGCCTCTGCCGACACCTCCAGTACCGCGGCCACTCGGCCGGTGCGCAGGGCCTCCTTGGGGTCCGCCACCGCCACAGCCTCCACCAGATCTTCCCCGAGACGCAGGAGCTCCCGCGCTTCCGGTGAGCCCACCACCGCCACCCGCGAGGGTGACTGCAGGCGGCGGTTCGTACTCGCATCCACCAGGAGGGACATCACCGGTACCGCCAGGACCGGCACCAGGAATCCCAGGACCAGCGCCCGCCGGTCGCGGCTCAGGTCCACCAGCTCCTTGGCCGCCACGGCCCAGACGACCCTCACAGCGCCCTCACGGCACGCAGGCCGAAGGGAGTTCGTCCCGGACCACGCCGCCTTCCAGCCGCAACAAGCGGTCACACACCTGCAGGGCCTCCTCCTGAGAGTGGGTGGCCAGCACCACGCACCGGCCTTGCCGGGCCAGGGACCGGACGGCCTCGCGGACCACTCGGGCTGTGGAGGCGTCTAGGCCCGAGGTGGGTTCGTCCAGGAGGAGGACCGAGGGGTCGTGCAGCAGCGCCCGGGCCAGCTGCACGCGCTGCCGCATGCCGCGGGAGTACGTGAAGGCAGGACTCCGGCAGAACTCCTGCATGCCGAGCCAGCTCACCAGCTGCTCGGCGCGCCGCTGGACTTCCCGACGGTCGAGGCCGTACAGCGCCCCGAAGTAGTGCAGCGTCTCCAGGGCGGACAGACGGCCGTACACCCCCGCCTGCTCGGCCACGATCCCCACGCAATGGCGCACCCGGTCCGCGTGGCGGGTCACGTCCCAGCCACACACCCGGGCGGTGCCCTCGGTAGGCCGGGTGAGGGTGGCGAGGATCCGAAGGGTGGTGGTCTTGCCCGCCCCGTTGGGTCCCACCAGCGCGACCGCCTCGCCGGCGTCCACCCGAAAGCTCAAACCCCGGAGGACCTCCGCGCGGCCGTAGCGCTTACAGACCCCCACCAGCTCCACGCTCACGCTCAGCGTCCCACCAGCTCGCCCAGCAGCCGGAGCACCAGCAGGAAGTTGGTCCACGGTAGCGACGCCAAGAAAACCGCCAGCAGCCCCACCCCGGCCCACCGGCGGAACGGGGACGGGGGGGTGAGGTCGTCCATGGGCCCGGGGTGGCCCCGCGACAGCAGGAACAGCAGCAAAATCGCCATCAGCCACAGGCCCATGAGGAACAGCAGCCCCACCGCCAGGTACGATCCCCACCGGTGCCACCGCTCGCCCAGCAGCGCCCGGGTAACGTGGCCGCCGTCGAGGGAGCTGGCGGGCAGCAGGTTCACCGCGGTCACGAACACCCCGATGACCGCGGCGTCCAGCAGAGGATCCAGGTAAGCCACCACCTCCGGCGAGGCCCCGAACCGCCAGCGCACCACGTGGTCCACCACCCACGGCAGCCCGAAGGGGAAGCGCGGGAGCGCCAGCAGGGGGCCGCAGTTCTCCGGCCGGAGCCCGGGGCACAGGGCGGCCAGGTCCAGCAGGACGGTACGGTCCAACCCCACCCACAGCACCAAGGCGGCCACCACCAGGCCCGCCACGGGTCCGGAGGCACCGAGGTCGAACAGTCCGTCTCGGTCCGGCGCGGGCTCCTTGGAGAAGATCACCGCGCCCATGGTCCCCAGGGACATCTCGCCTCCCACCAGCAGGGGCGGGAACGGGATGAAGTAAGGACCGCTGGCCTCGATCCCGTGCGCCCGCGCTGCCAGTTTGTGCCCCAGCTCGTGCACCAGGAGGATGGCCATGAGGGCGGCGCTGAAGGTGAGTCCGTCCACCCACGGGTTCGGCCAGTATCCGGCCCGCAGCACCGCGTGGGGCACCTCCCGCAGCACTTGCGAGAAGCGCTGGGAGGCCAGAAACCCCGTGGCGAAGGTGGTGCCCACGGTGGCCAGGAACAGGGCCACCACCAGCCACCGGTTGCTGGCCCCCCTCGGCGGCCGGGGCACCAGGTACAGCCACACGCGCCCCCGGTGCCTGCGCAGCAGCGGCGAGTAGCCCAGGGCCAGGAGCTCGCGCCGGAGGCTGCGGAAAGCCCCCGCGGGGTGGGGGCCGTCGGGGATCACAAACCGCACCGTCCCGTCCGTCCGGTGCACCTCCAGCACGGCGAAGTGACGCCGGACTGCACGCTCCAGGGGGTCACCGAGCTCGGTCATAGGCCTCCTCCGGCACGGCAGCCCCGCCACGCCGGCACGGTCTTGCGCACGTCCGGTCAGCGCTTGCGCAGGAACGCCGGTACGTCCAGGTCGTCGATGAACATCTTCACGGGCACTTCGCGGTCCTGCGGCGGGGCAGCCGCCGGTCCTGCCGCTTCCTCGGCCCGCTTGGGCCGGGCCGCGTCGAAGCCGGTGGCGATCACCGTGATCCGCACCTCGTCCCGCAGGCCCTCATCGATGACCGCGCCGAAGATGATGTTGGCGTCGGGGTCTGCGGCCTCCGCGATGATCTGCGCCGCCTCGTTCACCTCCACCAGGCCCAGGTCGAGGCCGCCCGTGACGTTCAACAGCACCCCACGGGCGCCGTCCATGGAGGTCTCCAGCAGGGGGCTGCTGATGGCGGTACGGGCCGCCCGCACAGCCCGGTCCTCCCCCGAGGCCACGCCGATCCCGATGAGGGCACTCCCGGCCTCCGCCATCACCGTTCGGACGTCCGCGAAGTCCAGGTTGATCAGCCCGGGCACGGTGATGAGGTCCGCGATCCCCTGCACGCCCTGGCGGAGGACGTCGTCCGCGACCCGGAAAGCCTCGATCATGCTCACGCTGCGGTCCACCAACTGCAGCAGCCGGTCGTTGGGGATGGTGATCAGGGTGTTCACCTGCTCCTTGAGGTTCCGGATGCCCTCCTCCGCAGCCGCGGCCCGGCGACGCCCCTCGAAGGAGAACGGCTTGGTCACCACCCCGATGGTCAGGGCGCCCTGCTCCCTCGCGATGCGGGCCACCACGGGCGCCCCACCCGTCCCGGTCCCGCCGCCCATGCCCGCGGTGACGAAGACCATGTCCGCGCCCTCCAGGGCGTCGTACAGCTCGTCCTTGGTCTCCTCCGCCGCCTGACGCCCGACCTCCGGGTTGCCGCCGGCCCCCAGCCCCCGGGTGAGCTTCGCCCCGATGTGGATCTTCCGCTCTGCCTGGGAAAGAGCTAAGGCCTGCACGTCGGTGTTGATGGCGATGAACTCTACCCCCCGCAGGCCCGCCGCGATCATGCGGTTCACCGCGTTGCTGCCTGCCCCACCCACCCCCACCACCTTGATGGAGGCGAACCGCCGCAGGTCCCGGTCTAGATGCGCCATGGTCCCCTCCTTGACTGTTTCCCTCCGCGTCTTCCCCACCTACTCTCCGTGCAGCACCCCGCGCACCCACGCCCGAAACCGCCCCCACAGCGCGCCGTTGCGCTCCGCACGGCCCCGCTGACGCCGGTCACCCCGGGCTCCGTACAGGACGAGGCCCACTGCGGTGGCGAACGCGGGGCTATAGACCGCGTCCACCAACCCCACCACGCCGGCGGGGTAGCCGACCCTGGCAGGGAGTCCCAGCCGCTCGGTGGCCAGCTCCGCGAACCCCCGCAGCAGCGCCGTCCCGCCCGTGAGTACGAGCCCTGCGGGCACCCGCCGCGCCACCTCCGGGCGGTGCAGGTGTGACGCCACCAGACTCAGGATCTCCTCCACCCGGGGCTGGATGATCTCGCACAGGTGACGCCGCGGCAGCACCCGGGGCTCCCGCTCGCCCACGCCCACCACCTCCACCAGCTCCCCCTCCTGGACCGCGTGCACGGACGCGGCCCCGTGGCGGACCTTCAGTTTTTCTGCCTCCGGCAGGGGGGTCCGCAGCCCGAAGGCGATGTCGTGGGTGATGTGGTTGCCGCCCACCGGCAGTACCACCGTGTGCACTAGGCCTCCCGCGTGGAACACGCCCAAGCTGGTGGTGCCGCCTCCCACGTCGCACACCACCACGCCCAGCTCCCGCTCCGCGGGGGACAGCACGGCCTCCGCGGAGGCCAGAGGTTCCAGCACCAGCTCCTCCACCTCGAGCCCGGCCCGGTGCACGCACTTCACGAGGTTCGCCAGGAAGGTGCTGGTCCCGGTGACGATGTGCGCCTCCACCTCCAACCGTGTCCCGTACATGCCAACGGGATCCCGCACCCCGTCCTGCCCGTCCACCACGAAGCCCCGGGGGAGGAGGTGGATGATCTCCCGGTCGGGAGCCGGGATGGCGGCCATGCGCGCGGCTTCCACCACCCGCTCCACATCCTGTGGGCTGATCTCCCGGTCGCTGCGGGAGACCGCCACGACCCCGCGGCTGTTCTGGGAGGCGATGTGCTCCCCGGACACGGACAGGTACGCGGACCGGATGGGCTGTCCCGACATGCGCTCCGCCCGTTCCACGGCCTCCGTCACGGCCCGCGTGGTAGCCTCCAGGTCCGTCACCACTCCCCGGCGCAGTCCGCTGCACGGCACCGTCCCCACCCCGGCCACGTGGACCTCGCCGTCCTCGTCCACCTCACCCACCAGGGCGCACACCTTCGTGGTGCCGATGTCCAGCCCCACTAGGGAACCCTTCTTCGGCACCGCCGACCTCCTCCGTGCAACTTCGCGCAAGGAAATGGCCTTTGCTTTTCCGAAGTCTTCTGCGATCGAGCCCCGACTCCTGCCGGGACGTACCGGAGGCCCGGACGTTTCCGTCACCGTTCGGCCAGCCTCAGGGGGCGGGCTCCACGACGGCGCGCTCGCGGAACCGCACGTCCACCACCGCAGGCCGCACCCCGCGCGCCCGCAGGGCTTCGGCAACCCTCCGCGCCCTCCGCAGGCCCTGCTGCAGCTGTCGCGCGGCGACCCTTGCCACCACCCCGTCCCACCCTCCCACCACGTAGTCCCCGGTGCCAAGCCAGCGCACCCACCTCACCTGTCTGCGGTCCTCTTCCGGCAACGCCGCCAGCTCCACTACCAGCCCGACTACCGGTGCTGCGGGGACCACTTCTCCGGGCCGCAGCCAGGGCACCGCGGGGACGAGGACCACGGGCAGCCCTTCCGCCTGCTCGCCGCGGTCCAGGACGACGCCCTCTGCGTCCACCACGGCCTGGGTCCCGTCCGGAAGCCGGAGGGCCGCCACGGGCTGGCGCTCCTGCACCCACACCACTACCCGCGACGGCCACTGGACCTCCACACGCGCTTGTCTGACCCGCGGCAGCCGCAAAAGCCCGCGGCGGGCGCGCTCGGCATCCACGGACGCCAAGGGCGAACCCGGATCTAGCCCCGCCGCCCGGACTAGGGCCTGAGGGTCCAGGGTGACGGCACCGTGGACTTCCACGTATCGCAGGGAGAACACCGACGACGTCGGGAAGCTCACCACGGCGCAGGCGGCCGCGGTGGCCGCCCACAGCCGCAGCAGCCGCATCCACAACTCCGCGGGAGCCTGCGGCCGCTCCGGAGCGTGCACCTAGAACTCCCCCACCAGCTGCACTTCCAGCTCCAGCTCCACCCCGAAGGTCCGGCGGACCCGCTCCCGCACCCGCTCCACCAGCCGCAGCACGTCCTCCGCGCGGCCGCCGCCGGTGTTCACCACGTAGTTGGCGTGCAGGGTGGACACCTCCACCCCGCCCTCCCGCATCCCCTTGGCGCCACAGAGCTCCACCAGCCGCCCTGCGGCGTCGCCCGGCGGGTTGCGGAAGATGCACCCGGAGGAGGGCAACCGGACGGGCTGGGTCGCGCCCCGCTGCTGCAACCAGCGCTGGGTGCGCTCCAGTACCTCCTCCACAGGGGCGGGGGTGAGCTCCAGCTCCACCTCCACCACCACCGCGGACGTGTCCTGCAGCCGGCTCGTGCGGTAGCCGAACTCCAGCGCCTGCGCGGGCCACGTGGCCTCGCCCCACGGCCCCACCACGCGCACTGTCCGCACCACCTCCTGCAGGCTGTGGCCGTGGGCGCCCGCGTTCATCACCACGCCCCCGCCCACCGACCCCGGGATCCCCGCGGCGAACTCCAGGCCCGACAGTCCCCGGCGGGCCGCCCGAAAGCTCAGCCGGGGAAGGCCCGAGCCGGCCTCCGCCACCACGCGCGAGCCGTCCCAGCGAACCCGGTCCAGTCCTCCGCCCACCTTCACCACCACGCCCCTCACGCCCCGGTCGGAGACCAGCACGTTCGACCCGCGTCCCAACACCACGAACGGCTCCGCGGAGGCGTACAGCCACGTCACCACCGCCCGGAGCTCGTCCCCGGTCCGGGGCACCACGAGCACGTCCGCGGGCCCGCCGATGCGGAACGTGGTGTGCCGGCGCAGGGGTTCGGCGCACCGCACGTCGCGGCACAGCCCGCGCAGGACCCGGGCCAGGCGGTCGGTACGGGCCGGATCCACGGCCCTCACCGCCCTGCCTCCCGGGCCACCGTCTGCGCCACCCGCCATACGTCTCCGGCTCCCAGGGTGACCACCACGTCCTCCGGTCCCACGGTCCTCCGCAGCAGGGGCACCACGTCCTCCAGCTCCGGGATCCATCGGACGCACGGGTGGCGCAGGTGGTCCGCGATCAGCTTGCCGCTCACACCGGGCTCGGGCGGCTCGTCCGCCGGGTACAGCTCCGTGACCACCACCTCGTCTGCGTCCGCAAACGCGTCCGCGTACTGGGCGTAGGTGGTGCGGGTCCGGGAGTAGCGGTGGGGCTGGAACACCGCCACCACCCTGCGGCCGGGCCACGCCTCACGCACCGCCTGCAACAACGACCGCACCTTGACGGGGTTGTGGGCGTAGTCGTCCACCACCAGGGGGGACTCGCAGTACACCTCGAACCGCCGGCGGACTCCCTGGAAACCCGCCAGGGCCTCCCGCAGAACGTCAAACGACGCGCCCCGCTCCAGCCCCACCGCCAGCGCCGCGGTGGCGTTGGCCACGTTGTGGCGGCCGGGCAGGCCGAGGCGCACCTCGCCCACCTCCCGGCCCTCCCGCAGCAGCACGAAGTGCGACCACCGCCCCTGAACCCGGAGGATCCGGCCGCGGTAGGTCCCCGCTTCCACGCCGTAGGTCACCACGCGGCCCGGGGCGTGGGCCGCAAGGCGGCGCGCGTTGGGGCAGTCCGCGTACAGCGCCACCATGCCCTCAGGATCCGTCGAGGCCACGAAACGTGCGAAGGTGCGTAGCAGAGAGTCCAGGTCCCGGTAGTGGTCCGCGTGGTCCGTGAGATCCAGGCTCGTGACCACAGCGCCCCGGACCCGGACCCACACCAGAGATCCGTCGCTCTCGTCCACCTCCGCCACCGCCACCCCGCTCCCCACCCGGGCCCCGCCTCCGAACTGACGCACCTCGCCGCCCACGAGGGCCGTGGGGTCCAGTCCCGCGGCTTCCAGGGCCACGCTCAACAGGGCCGTGGTGGTGGTCTTTCCGTGAGTCCCCACCACGCCTACGGAGTCGGCCTCCCGGGCCAGCAGCTGGCCCAGCAGTTGAGCTCGGTGCAGCACCGGAAGCCCCCGCGCCCGGGCCGCGGCCACCTCCGGCTCGGTAGGTGGGACCGCCCGCGACACCACCACGCGCTCCGCGGTCTGTAGGTGGTCCGGGCCGTGCCCCAGCCGGACGTCCACCCCCAGGGTCCGGAGCCGGCGGACCGCGGCGCTGTCCCGGAGGTCGCATCCGGAGACCTGCACCCCGCGCCGCGCGCACACCTCCGCCAGCGGGCTCATGCCGGCCCCGCCCGCGCCCACGAAGTGCAGGTCACCCACGGCGCACCTCCCGTGCCGCGAGAACGACCTGCTCCCACACCGCCCTCGCCGCATCCGGCCGGCCCAGGGCTCGCGCGGCCCGGGCCATACGCTCCAGCCGCAGGCGGTCTTCCAGCAGCTCCTCGAGAAGCTCCGCCAGCCGCACAGCGGAAAGCGCCTCTTCGTGTAGCACCACCGCGGCGCCGGCTTCCTCCAGGGCCCGGGCGTTGTGCAGCTGGTGGCCCGAAGCCAGGCGCAGGGGGACCAGGACCGAGGGCAGGCCTGCGGCCAGCAGCTCCGCGCACGTGACCGCCCCGGCCCGCGCCACCACCAGGTGGCTGGCGGCGTAGGCGTCCCCGATGGGGTCCAGGTAGTCCACGGTGCGGTAGAGAACCCCACCCGGCGGGACCTCCCCTCCGAGCCCGGCCCGGGCGCGGCCCGTGGCGTGCAGGACCTGGAGGTCGGTGCGGTGGCCCAACAACGTGACCGCCTCTTGGACGACGCGGTTCAGAACCCGTGAGCCCTGGCTGCCGCCCAGCACCAGCACCGTGGTGCGATCCCGTGCCAGCCCGTAGCAGACCCGGGCGCGCTCCGCTTCTCCCGGGAGGGCCGCGCGCCGCACGGGCGCTCCGGTCCACACCGCTCGCTCGCCGAAGGCGGTCGCGGTGGCCGCAAACGCCACGCACACCCTCCGCGCCCGGGCCGCCAGAAGCCGGCTGGCAGCACCCGGAACCCTGTTGGGTTCCACCAGGACCAGGGGCACCCCCAGGTCCGCGGCGGCCCGGGCGGTGGGATACCCCGCGTAGCCTGCGGTGGAGACCACCGCGTGCGGCCGCAGCGCCCGCAGCAGCCGGCGCGCCCGCAGCACGCCGCGGGCGATGCGGGCCAGGTTACGCGCGGCCACCAGCGGGCCTTTTCCCACCACGCCGCCGCAGGGCACTCGGTGAAAGGGAATTCCGGACTGCGGTACCACCTCCCTCTCCAGGCCGTCTCCGCCCACAAACTGGAACACTGCTTCACCGGCCGCGGCCTCCGCCACCGCCAGCAGCGGGTAGACGTGACCGCCCGTCCCACCTCCCGCCAGCACCACGCGCGGGGTCACCCTGCGCCCCCGGGCGCGGGCGAAGCGGGCCAGCCGGCGAACACGTCCGCTTCCCGAGGAGCCCGCGCGTACTGGGAGAGGTTGAGGCAGACCCCCGAGGCCGCCATCAGGGCCACCAGGGACGAGCCGCCGAAGCTCACGAACGGGAGCGGAACCCCCGTGACCGGCAGCATTCCGGTCACCACCCCCATGTTCAGCACCGCCTGTGCAGCCACCCACGCGCCGAACCCCGCGGCCAGCAACGCACCGTAGCGGTCCGGGGCCCGCAGGGCCGCGCGGTAGGTCCGCGCGACGAACACCGCGTACAGACCCACCACCAGCACCACCCCCACGATCCCCAGCTCCTCCGCCAGGATGGCGAAGATGAAGTCCGTGTGGCGCTCCGGAAGGTAGAAGAACTTCTGGCGGCTCTGGCCCAGGCCCACCCCTGCAAGCCCGCCGGACGCCACCGCCACCAGGGACTGGATGATGTGGAAGCCGCTACCCAGGGTGTCGCGCCAGGGATCCAGAAACGCCAGGATCCGCTCCCGCCGGTACCCCTCCGCCAGGGCGGCCCACACGACCGCGGGCGTCGCCACCAGCGCCACAGCCGCCAGGTGGTGCAGCCTGGCACCCCCGCAGAACAGCACCGCACCCGCGATGGCCGCCAGGACCACGGCGCTGCCCATGTCCGGCTGGCGCAGCACCAGCGCGGCCAGCACGCCTGTGAACGCCAGCGGCGGCAGCAGTCCCCGGACCAGGGAGCGCACCTGGTGCCGCCGGTTGGCGAGGAAGTGGGCCAGGTACACCGCCAGGCTGAACTTCGCCAGCTCCACGGGCTGGAAGCTCACCGGCCCCACCGCGATCCACCGGCGGGCACCGCCCGCCACCTCGCCCACCCCGGGAACGAGGACCGCGCCCAGAAGGCCCAGGGAGGCCGCCAGCAGGGGCGCTGCCAGGCCGCGCCACGCCGTGTAGTGCACCCGGGAGGTGAGGGTCATGCAGGCGCAGCCCAGGACAAACCACACCAGCTGGCGCTTGAGGAAGTAGGCGGCGTCCCCGAACCGCTCGAAAGCCACTACGGAGCTGGAGCTGTACACCATCACCAGCCCCACACCGCACAGGCCCAGCACACTGGCCACCAGCCACCCGTCCGGGGGGCCGCGCCGGATCTCCTGCCGCGGGCCTGGATGGGTCAACCCGCCCGTTTCCTCCTCTCCTGCGCCACGAGCGCGGCGAACAGTTCGGCCCGCTCGCGGTAGTCGGCGAACTGGTCGAAGGACTCGCAGCCCGGCGACAGCAGCACGGCCTCCCCGGGCCTCGCCAGCTGCACCGCGCGCCGGAAGGCCTGCGGCAGGCTGCGCACCTCCAGCACCTCCGCTGCCAGGCCCCGCAGGGCCTGTCGCAGGACCGGCGCGCTCTCCCCGATGAGGTACACGGCCCGGACGGGGCTCGTGCGCAGCGCCTGGCGCAGCGGCTCGAACTCGTCCCGCGTGGCCTGCGGCCGCCGTCCGCCCGCGATGAGGACGAAGGGGCGCTCCATGGCCGCCACCGCGGCGGCCGCGGCCGCGGGGTTGGTAGCCAGGGAGTCCTCGTAGTACCGCACGCCTGCGATCTCATCCACCAGCCACAGCCGGTGCGGCAACCCCCGGAACTCCCGCAGCACCGCCGCCATGGCCTCCACGGTCCCTCCCGCCACCGCGGCCGCCGCGCACGCGGCCAGGGCGTTGGAGGCCGCGTGCTGGCCCGGTACCGGCAGGTCCGACCGTGGCAACACCCGGCGGTCCCGCCAGCAGATCCAGTCCCCCTCTAGCCACGCTCCCTCCCGGGCGCGCACTCCGAACGGCACCACCCGGGAGGGTGCCTTTTTGGCCAAAGACCACGTCACGGGGTCGTCCAGGTTCGCCACCAGGACGTCCTGAGGACCCTGGTACTGAAAGATGCGGGCCTTGCAGTCCGCGTACGCCTCGAAGCTCCCGTGGTCGTCCAGGTGGTGGACGCTCACGTTGGTGATCACCGCCACCGGGGGGCTGCGCCAGATGCCCAGGAGCTGTCGGTTGCTCAGCTCCAGCACCAGGCGATCGTCCGGGCCGAGCTCGTGCAGGAAGTACACCGCGGGCACGTGGGTGCGGTCGTTGCCGCTGGCGTAGGTCCGCAGTCCGGAGGCGTTCAGGATCCGCTCGATCAGCGTGACCACGGTGAACTTCCCGTTGGTGCCCGTGACCCCCACCACCGGACAGGGTGCCAGCTCCAGGACCAGCTGGGTCAGGCTGTGCGCCCGCAGGCCACGGGCCAGTAGCTCCCTCACGCGCGCGTTCTCGGGCCTGCGGAACCACGCCTGGGGCAGGAACACCACCTCCGCGTCCTCGATGCCCTCCAGGTAGCGGGCGCGCCAGCGCACCGGCTGCTCGAGCCACCACCGCACGCGGTCCTCCCGCTCGCCCGGTTCCATCCACTGGTGGGTCCGGTGGAAGGCCTCGGGGAAGTCCTCGGGGGTCTGCAGGTCGTGGCAGACGGGATCGATGCCCTGCGCCAGGAGGAACTCCGCCACCGCGGAGCCTTCGGTGCCGCTGATGCCCAGCACGTGGACCCGCTTCCCCCGCAGCGCCTCCAACGCCGGATGGTGGACGGGACGCGCTCGCAGTGCCTTTCCCGGCCCCGCCACGGCTACACCACGACTAGGCCCGCCAGCGCGGCAAGGCCCGCCAGCACCCAGAACCGGGTGACGATCTTGGGCTCCTCCCAGCCCGCCAGCTCGAAGTGGTGGTGCAGGGGCGAGCTGCGGAACACCCGCCGGCCTCTCGTGAGCTTGAAGTAAGTCACCTGGATCACCACGGACGCCGCCTCCAGTACGAACACCGCCCCCACCACGAACAGCAACAGCTCCCTGCGGGTGAGGATCGCCAGGGTGCTCAGCGCGGCTCCCAAAGCCTGGGAGCCCACGTCGCCCATGATGACCTGGGCCGGGTAAGCGTTGAACCACAGGAAGCCCAGACAGCCTCCCGCCAGGGAGGCGGCAAGGCCTGCCAGCTCCGGCTGACCCGTCCGCAGGGCGACCACCGCGTAGGTGCCCAGCGCCACGGCCGCGCAGCCCGCGGCCAGCCCGTCCAGCCCGTCGGTCAGGTTCGCGCCGTTGGCGAACCCCACCATGAACACCGCCGCGAACGGGACGTAGGCCCACCCCAGGTCCCACGTCCCGCCCCACGGCAGCCACAGCCCAGTGCCGTGAGACAGGTTCCGGACCGCGTACCAGCCGACCGCCAACGCCACCGGCACCTGCAGGGCCAGCTTCTCGCGGGCCCGCAGCCCCAGGTTCCGGCCGCGCCGCAGGCTCAGCCAGTCGTCTACCAGCCCCACCGCGCCGTACAGGGCCACGGCCGCCGCTGCCACGGCCACCGTGGGAGCCCACGTCCCTGCGGCTGCGAGCCCCGCAGCCGTCCCGCCGAGAATGGCCAGGCCGCCCAGGGTGGGAGTGCCTGCCTTCTGCTGGTGGCGGGCGGGCGCGTCTTCCCGGATGGGCTGCTGCGCCACCCGGCGCAGCCAGGGCAGCAGCGCCCCCGCCAGGGCCGCGCTGGCCGCGGCGGAGACCACCGCGCCCCACAGCACCCACTGTGTCACCGCTGCCGCAGCGCCTCCACCACCCGCTCCAGGCCCACAGCCCGGGAGCCCTTCACCAGCACCACGTCTCCTGCGCGCAGCCGCCCGCTCAACTCCAGGGCCGCCGCCTGAGCGTCCGGGACCCACACCACCCGGTCCCGCGCCAGCCCCGCCTGGACCGCCGCTTGCGCCAGCTCCCGGCTGGCCTGGCCCACCGCCACCAGCAGGTCCACGCCCTCTACCGCACACCGCCGGCCCACCTCCCGGTGCGCCGGTACCTCTAGGTCCCCCAGCTCCCGCATCTCCCCCAGCACCGCCACCAGCCGCCGACCCGTCCGCAGCGCACGCGCGGCCTCCAGGGCGGCCTCCACCGAAAGGGGGCTGGCGTTGTACGCGTCGTTCAACACCAGCACGTCGCCGGGTGCCCGCACCACCTCCAGCCGCATGCGTGGCGGCCGGAACTCCCGCAGGGCTTCCACCGCCTGCTCCAGCGGCACGCCCGCCTGCAGGCCCGCCGCCACCGCCGCCAGGGCGTTATTCACGAAGTGAGGCGACGGAACGGGCAGGAAGCCCTGCACGGAACCCTTCCCTGTCCGAACCAGAAACCGCACGCCGTCCCCTGCCAGTTCCACCCGGCCCGCCCGCACGTCGCAGTCGTCCGTCGTACCGCACAGCACCACCTTCGCGGCGGTCCGGCCCGCCATCCCCCGGACGAAGGGGTCGTCCCCGTTGAGGATCGCCACGCCGTCTCGGGGCAGGGCCTGCACCAGCTCCGCCTTGGCCTGGGCCACGCGCTCCACGGAGCCCAGCTGCTCCGTGTGGGCCGCGCCCACGCGGGTCACGATGCCTACCTGGGGCTGGACCGCACGGCACAGCTCCGCGATCTGCCCCATGCCCCGCATCGCCAGCTCCACCACCGCGTAGCGGTGCTCTGGCCGCAGCCCGAACACCGTGAGCGGCACGCCCAGCTCCGCGTTCCACTCGGGCTGGGAGGCGTGTACGGGAAAACGCCTCCCCAGCACCGCGGCCACCATCTGGACCGTGGTGGACTTGCCCACGCTGCCCGTCACCCCCACCACCGTCACCGGGAACCGCGCACGCCAGGCCGCCGCCAGGGGCAGCAGGGCCTGACGGGTGTCCGGGACGTGGACCTGCGCCAGGGCCGCCTCCACGGGCCGGCTCAGCAGCGCGGCCGCGGCCCCGCGCTGTGCCGCGTCACTGACAAACTCGTGCCCGTCCCTCTGCGGTCCCCGAAGGGCGACGAACAGCGCCCCAGGCCGACAGCTCCGGCTGTCGGTGCGGACCGACTGCAGAGGGGTGTGCGGGTCGCCCCGCATCAGGCGGCCGCCCGTTGCCCGGGCCACCTCCTCCACCGTCAGGACGCAAAACCTTCCCGTCACGCTTCCGACGCCTCCCAACCCAGCTCGCGCAGGGCGCGCCGGGCTTCCTCTCGGTCGTCGAACGGCACGGTGCGGTCGCGAAAGACCTGTACGGTCTCGTGGCCTTTGCCGCAGATGAGTACTGCGTCTTCCGGCGCCGCCAGCTGGAGGGCCTTGCGGATGGCCTCGCGCCGGTCCGGCTCCACGTCGTACGTAGCCCCCGCCCCTCCCGCGCTGCGCAGGCCCTGCAGGATCTCCTCCACGATGACCAGGGGGTCCTCGCTGCGGGGGTTGTCGCTGGTCACCACCACGTGGTCTGCCATCCGGGCGGCCACCTGCCCCATCAGGGGCCGCTTACCGCGGTCCCGATCCCCGCCGCATCCGAACACCACGATGACCCGTCCCGGTGTGATCTCCCGGGCCGCAGCCAACACGTTGGCCAGGCCGTCCGGCGTGTGTGCGTAGTCCACCACCACCGAGAAAGGCTGGCCCGCCTCGATCCGTTCGAACCGGCCGGGGATGGCCCGTACGGACTCCAGGGCCCGGGCCGCGGCTTCCAGCGACACGCCCCGGTGCACCCCCACCGCCAGCGCACACAGGGCGTTGTACACGTTGAACCGACCCACCAGGCGCAGGCGGACGCGCACGCGGCCTGCGGGTGTGACCGCTTCGAAGGTACAGCCGTCCCGGCCTACCCGCACGTCCTCCGCCCGTACCGCCGCGCGGCTGCTGAGGCCGTAGGTGAGCACCGGGGCCCGGCTGCAGGACGCCATGTACGCGCCGTGGGGATCGTCGCGGTTCACCACGCTCAGCCCGTCCGGATCGACCCGCTGGAACAGCTTTGCCTTGGCGTCCCGGTAGGCTTCCCACGTGCCGTGGAAGTCCAGGTGGTCCTGGGTGAGGTTGGTGAAGGCGGCCACCCGAAAGCGCACCCCGCCCACCCTCTCCTGGGCCAGGGCATGGGAGGCCACCTCCACCGCAGCCGCCCGCAGCCCTGCACCGACCATGCGGCTCAGCAGGGCGTGCAGGTCCGGTGCCTCCGGGGTGGTCCGCTCCAACGTCTCCCAGCCGCCGCCCACCCAGGCGCCCAGCGTCCCCACGATCCCGCAGGGGACCCCCGCGGCCTCCAGGACCGCGCGGACCAGAAACGAGACCGCGCCCTTGCCGTTGGTCCCGGTGACCCCTACCACCTCCAGGCGCTGGGAGGGGTGGCCCCAGAACGCGGACGCCAGCGGGCCCATGGCCTCCCGCACGGAAGGGACCACCACCTGCGGGACGGCCACCTCCACCGGCCGCTGCACGAGGACTGCCACCGCACCTCGGCTGCAGGCCTCGTCCACGAACCGGTGGCCGTCGTGGCGCTGGCCCGGGACCGCGCAGAACAAGTCTCCTGGGCGCACGCGCCGTGAGTCGTAGGCGATCCCGCGCACTTCCACGGAGTCCGGACCCCGCAGCTGACAGCTGCGGAGGTTGGAGATCAGCTCTCGAAGACGCAAGGCGGATTCCTCGCGGACCTCCCAAATTATAAGGCGACTTTTAGGCCGACTCCCCGCCACCCCCCGCCCCTCAACGGCTCGGTGGTCCGACCTCAATCGCCTCCCCGGTGTCGCACGACCTGGGGGGTGGACTCGCTCGGGGGCACTCCGAGCATCCACAACGCCTGTGAGGCGATCCGGCTGAAGACCGGCGCGGCCACCACGCCTCCGAAGTAAGCACCCCGGGGCTCGTCCACCACCACCACGATGGCCAGCTGCGGCCTGTCCGCGGGCACGACTCCCACGAAGGACGCCACATACCGGCCGGGTTCGTACCCGCCGTGCGGGGAAGGTTTCTGGGCGGTGCCGGTCTTGCCCGCTACCCGGTAGCCCCGAACCGCCGCCGCAGTCCCGGTGCCGTCCGTCACCGTGCCCTCCATCATGCGCAGAAGCGCGCGTGCCACGGCCGGCGACAGCACGCGGACCCGCTCCCCCGCGTCCAGTCGCCGCAAGCCTCCGTCCGGATCCCGGACCGCCACCGCCAGGTGCGGCCGGACCAGGTAGCCCCCGTTGGCCACCGCCGCCACGAAGCGCACTAGCTGCAGGGGCGTGACCGCCACGCCCTGGCCGATGGAGACCACGTAGGGGTCTGTTCCGGACCACTGGCGGGCCGGTCGGAGGATGCCCGCGGACTCCCCGGGCAGGTCCACCCCGGTGGTCTGACCGAAGCCGAAGCGGGTGAGGAAGTGGTGCAGCCGCTGTGGTCCCAGCATCGAGCCCACCTGGGCGGCCGCCACGTTGCACGACAGGCGCACCACTCCGGCCAGGTCGACCCGGCCGTGGGCTTCGCCGTGTGCCTCCCGGATGACATAACCTCCCGGGATCCGGAGGAAGCCGGGGCACGTAAAGCGTGACCGCACCTCCACCACGCCCTCCTCCAGGGCTGCAGCCACGGTCGCCAGCTTCAGGGTGGAGCCTGGCTCGTAACTGTCCAGGGCACGGTTGCGCCACGCCTGCTCGTTTTCCGGGAGCCGGTTAGGGTCGAAGGCCGGGAGGCTGGCGAGGGCCAGCACCTCGCCCGTGTGCACGTCCATGGCCACGGCCGCGCCGCCCCGCGCCCGGTACTGCGTCACGGTCCGCTCCAGCTCCCGCTCCGCGACGTGCTGGATGACGCTGTCCAGCGCCAACACCAGGTCAGAGCCTCGTCGGCCCGGGGAGAGCACCTGCCGGCCTTCCAGGATCTCGCGTCCCAGACCGTCCCGCACCCGTACCGCGCGGCCGGGGCGTCCCCGGAGGACTTCCTCGTACTGCAGCTCCAGGCCCGCGAGCCCCTGGTTGTCCACTCCCGTGAAGCCCAGGACGTGCGCGGCCAGGGAGCCCGCAGGGTACACCCGTCTTTCCTCGGGTTCGAAGCCCAGCTCTTGCTCCAGATCCAGCTCCCGAAGACGCGCGGCGGCCTCCGGGGGAATCTGGCGGGCCAGCCAGACAAAGTAGCCGCCCCGCCGCACGCGATCCACCACCGCGGCCGGGTCCATCCCGAGCACCGGCCCCACCCGGCGCGCGAAGGCCTCGGGGTCCCGGATGGCGCGGGGTACCGCGTACACAGAGTCCCGCACGACGTTGGAAGCCAGTTCGCGGCCGGCCCGGTCGTAGATGCGCCCCCGGGAAGCAGGCAGGGTGACCGTGTCGACCTGCTGCCTCCGCCCCAGCTGCCTCAGGTTGTCGAACTTCGCGGTTTGCAGGTAGGCCACGCGGCCCGCCACCCCCGCCAGGGACAACAGCCACACCACCGCCAGCAGCTTCAGCCGGCGGCGGGAAAGGGCCAGGACCTCCGGGGACCCTTTCCGGGGCCCCCTCCCAGAAGACGGGTGGTGCTTCATGGACGCTCGGGTTCTGCCGCCGAGGCTGCGGGGTCCCGGAAGACCTGGGCGATACGCTGCCACCAGGTCTGCGCAGGGGCCGCGGCCGGCCGGGGAGCAAGATCCGCCGGGATCACCGCCGCTACCAGCTGCTCTGGCGACGGCGGGTGCAGCCCCAACCGCGCCGCCACACGCTCCAAACGGTCGGGGGCCCGCAGGGCGGCTTCCCGGCTGCGCAGGGCCTGCCGCTCCCTCTCCAGCTCTGCCACCTCCTGCCGCAGAGCCCTCAGCCGGTAACCTGCCTGTGCCGCCTGGCTCTCCAGCCAAACGTGGCCCAGCAAAGGTGCGCCAAGAAGGACCAAAATCGCCAGGCCCCTGGCCACCGGATTTGGGGGGCGCCTACGGGCCTGCGGCCGGGCGAGGCCCGCTTCCTTCGGCAGTAGGACTGGGTAGGTGCGGTGCTTGCGCTGGGCCGAGGTCATCGCAGTCCCTCCACCCGCTCCGCAGCCCTCAAGCGCGCGCTGCGGGCCCGGGGGTTCTGCCGGAGTTCCTCCGGCCCAGGCCGAACCGGCTTGAGGGTCAGCTGCCGCAGCCTCGGGTCGGACCGGAAGGCCTGCTTGACCAGGCGGTCCTCCAGCGAGTGGAAGGAGATCACCACCACACGGGCCCCGGGTCGCAGGACGTCTGGCACCTGGGCCAGCGCGGCCTCGAGGGCTTCCAGCTCCTGGTTGGTGGCGATCCGGAGGGCCTGGAAGGTCCGGGTCGCCACGTGGGTCCGCCTGGGCCAGCGGCTCCGCGGCACCGCGGCCTGGACGGCTTCTGCCAGGTCCGTGGTGGTACGCAGCGGCCTGCGGCGGACGATGGACCGGGCGATCCGCCGGGCGAAGGGCTCCTCTCCGTACCGCAGGAGCAGTTCCGCCAGCTGGTTTTCCGGTAGCCGGTTCACCAGGTCGGCGGCAGTCTGCGGCTGGCGCGGGTCCATGCGCATATCCAGGGGGCCGGGGAGCTGAAAGCTGAAGCCCCGCTCCGCCCTCTCCAGCTGCAGGCTGGAAACCCCGAGGTCGAAAAGGATCCCGTCCGCCTCCCGCACGCCTGCCTCCTGCAGCACGTCCCGCAGATGCCTGAAGTCCCCGCTTACCAGGCGTACCCGGCCGGTAAAACGGGACAGGCGTCGCCCGGCGGCCTCCAGCGCGTCGGGGTCCCGGTCGATGCCGACCAGCTGCCCGTCGGGCCCGCAGGCTTCCAGGATCCGCTCCGCGTGCCCCCCAGCTCCCACCGTGGCGTCCACGTACAGCCCGCCCGGGTGGGGCTGCAACCACTCCAGTACCGCGTCCACCAGAACCGGGACGTGTTCCGGGTGCCGGCCCGGGGAAGGGTCACGGTACCGCACGCGGAGGGATCGGGGCCCGGGGTCGGTGCGTCCGCGCTGCGTCGGCTGGGCGTGGAGCAGGGGGGTTGGAGCGAGCGACGGTGTGTGCGCGCGGCGTCGTCGCTGCGTCGCGATGCAACCCGGGCCCCGGTCTCTCCGCGCGTGCTTGGCCTCCCACGATCTACCCGCTACAGGCTCAGTCCGCGAAGCCCCTCCAGCAGGGCCGCCTCGTCCTCGGCCGTGCTCTGGAGGTAGGCGTGCCACCGTTCCTTGCTCCACACCTCCACCTTGTTCACCAGGCCCACCACCACGGCGTCCCGGTGGATGCCCGCGTGTTCCCGGAGGGGTTGCGGGAGGAGGAACCGGCCTTGCCGGTCCAGTTCGCACTCCACCGCGGAGCCCAACAGGTAGCGCACCAGCCGACGGTTCTCCAGGGGTTCTGCGGCCAGCTTGGCCTCGACCCGCTGCCACTCCAGCAAGGGATACAGCACCACGCACCCGTCGAAACCCCGGGTGGCGACGAACCGCTCTCCCATAGGCGCCCTGAACCTGGGCGGCATCACCAAGCGGCCCCGGTCGTCCAGGGTGTACTCGTATTCCCCCTTGAGCATGTCTCCCCACGATCTGGGAATAGCGCCCCAATTTTCCCACTGATCCCCACCTTACGCTCAAGAGAACACGAATCCTGCCGCGTTGCAAGAAAATCTCGCAATGGAACCCGGACCGTATGGACGTTCGCCTGCTGGGTGGTGTTGCCGCCTCGGCGGGCGGGCTAGCGGGCGCGCCTCAGTAGATGACCTCGTGGACCCCTTCCCGGTGCCGGACCACGATCACGTCCCCGCTCTCCTGCAGTTTGCGGATGGCCGGGGTGATTTCCTCCAGGACCACCGCGGACAGGCTGAGCCCGTCCTCTGTTGTGGGCTCGAAGGACTTACCGCAGGTGGTACAGTAGTGGCCCCGGCGCGGGACAAACACACCCCGCACCTGGTTCCACCGGATGGTCACGTTGCAGACCACGTTCTCGCTGTTGCAGTACGGACAGGTCATCCCTGGCACCCAGAAGCCTTTCCGTCCTCCGCGCCTGCTGACCGGACGGGAGCGGGCCTGTAAGCCGGGTTCTGTGCACCGAGGCATCCCTCGGTGCGGCGGCCATCTCTCTGGGACCTCCGTTGCCGGAGGCCTCTAGCGGCCTACCCGGGGATCGGCGGGCCACCTCATCTCCCCCTACTCGGCCTTGCTCCGGGTGGGGTTTGCCTGGCCGGCGTGTCACCACGCCGCCGGTGCGCTCTTACCGCACCTTTTCACCCTTACCGGCCGACTGGCCGGCGGTATGTTTCTGTGGCACTTTCCCTCGGGTCACCCCGGGTGGGCGTTACCCACCACCCTGCCCTGTGGAGCCCGGACTTTCCTCACCGCCTGCCGGCGGCGCGGCCGCCCGGCCCGCTCCCGTATTCATTTTCCCACGCCTGGGAAGGGGTCGGCCCGCCAGCTCGGCCACCAGCCGCTCCGCCACCTTCCGCACGGCTTGGGGCGGCAGGCGTCGCAGCTCCGCCAGCGCCTCCTCCACCCTGCCCTGCACTGCCAACTGCACCACCCCGTCGGCTGGCTCTAGGGGGCCCGCCAGGGCGCGGCGTGCCAGCCAGTCGGCCCTGGCGTTCTCGGACCGGGGCACGGAGCGCACCGTCACCCGGTCAAACTCCCCCATCCGCCGCCGCACCGTCCCGAACAGGGCCTGCAGGTCCGGATCCCGCACCCGGTACTGGCCCAGGAGCTGTCTGGCCACCAGCTCGCTGTCGGTGCGGACCTCCACCTCCCGGGCGCCCAACTTGCGGGCTTCCTCCAGGCCCCGCAGGAGCGCCCGGTACTCGGCCACGTTGTTGGTGGCCGGACCGATGGGCTCCGACACCTCCCGCAGCACGCGGCCGGCGCTGTCTTCTACCACCACCCCGACGGCCGCAGGACCCGGGTTGCCGCGGCAGGCGCCGTCGGGGCGCACCACCACCTTCACGGCACCAGCAGCCGCCCACACGCGGGGCAGGCTAGCGGCTGCCCGTCCTCGCCAGACCTCAACCGCTCGCGGAATGCGGCGGCCAAGCTCACGTGGCAGCCGCCGCAGGCCTCACCGACCAGCCTCACCACGGGCGGCTGCAGCCGCTGGCGCAGGCGCTCGTACCGCTCCACCAGCTCGGGGTCCATGAGGGAAACCTGCGCGTGTCTGCGCTGCCGCAGGGCCTCCAGCTCGGCCTCCAGGGCCCTGGACCGCGCCGTGCGGTCCTCCACGGCGGCGCGGTACGCCGCCTCCAGGTTCCGCAGTTCGCCGTCCAGCTCCTCCAGCTCGCGCTCCACGGACTCCGCCTCTTCCATCTGTTCGAGGACCCACGTCTCCAGCTCCGCGTGCTGGCGGGCCAGACTGTCCAGCTCCCGCTGCAGGTTCACCAGCTCTTTGGGGTTCAGCCGGCCGCTGTAGAGTTCTCGCTCCAGCCGCTGTCGCTTCTCCCGCAGGGACTCCAGCTGTAGCTCCGCAGCCCGTTGGGCGGACCGGACCTGCCGGGCACGTGACCGCAGGGACTCCAGTCGCTCCCGCAGCTCCGCCAGGCGCGCCGCGGTCCCTCCGTCGTCAGCCAGCGCGTCCGCGGCCGCCTGCCGCTCCGCGATGGCCGCGTCCAGGAGGTGAAGGCTCCACAGGGCCTCCCGAGGGTCCATCGCCATGGTGTTCCCCGCCACGCCACCGGACCCCTGCCGACCCCCAGGTCTAACGTCCTCCGAGCGCGTCCACCAGACGCGCCACGGCCGAGGCGGGATCGGGGGCGCGCACCACCGCAGACACCACCGCCACCCCCGCGGCCCCGGCAGCCAGGCACGCGCCCACGCGCTCCGCGGTGATCCCGCCGACCGCCAGCACGGGCCGGCGGCTTAGAGCACACACGCGGCGCAGCGCCTCCAGCCCCACCGCAGACGCCTCCTTGGACCCCGGAGGGAACACCGGGCCGAACACCAGGTAGTGCGCCACCCGCTCCGCCCGCCCCGCGGCCGCCTCGCCGTGCACGCTACTAGACCGCAGAAGCTTCCTGGCTTCCGGCGGGACAGCCCGGGGGATCGCCACCTCCGGCCAGTGCACCCCTGCCAGGCCGAGTTCTTGCGCCACGGCCGCGGGGCCGTTCAGGACCACGGGGAGCCGGCCCGCCAGCACCTCCCTCGCTCGCGCCGCGAGATCCCGGAGCGCGGGAACGGAGCGGCCCTTGGCCCTCACCTGCACCACCACGGGCAGGCCCGCGGGAGCTTGCGCGATGCGGCGCAGGAGCTCTGTCCACGGTACCTCTCCTCCCGCGGCGTCCACGTCCGCCACCACCACCAGACGGGGGACGCGGCCCTCCTGCAGAACTTCGCCCTCGCCGCCCCGCACCGCCGGCTACGGCCACGCGGGCACCTCCACGCGCCCCTCCGTCGGCGTGGAGGGCTCCGCCCAAAAGCGCTTGGGCATGCGGCCAGCCAGGTAGGCGGCGCGGCCTGCGATGGCCGCGTGGCGCATGGCGCGCGCCATGGTGACGGGGTCGTGGGCCCGCGCCACCGCGGTGTTGAGGAGCACCGCGTGGCAGCCCAGCTCCATGGCGATGGTCACGTCGGAAGCGGTTCCCACGCCCGCGTCCACGATCACCGGCACCCTCGCGCGGGCCACGATGAGGGCGATGTTGTGAGGGTTGCGGATGCCCAGACCGCTGCCGATGGGCGCGCCCAGGGGCATGACCGCGGCACAGCCCAGGTCCTCCAGCTTCTTCGCCAGCACGGGGTCGTCGTTGGTGTAGGGCAGGACCACGAAGCCGCGGGCCACCAGTTCCCGGGCCGCGGCTACCAGCTCTGTGGGCTCGGGTAGGAGGGTGTCCTCGTCTGCGATCACCTCCAGCTTGATCCAGTTGGTCCCCAGAGCCTCCCGGGCCAGCTCCGCCACCATCACCGCCTCCCTCGCGGTGAAGCACCCCGCGGTGTTGGGGAGGACCTCAAACCCGTGGGCCCGCAGCAGCCCGTACAGGTCCTCGCCCTCCACCCCGGGGCGGACCCGGCGCAATGCGACCGTCACCATCTCCACGCCCGCGGCCTCCAGCGCCTCCAGCAACACCTGGTGGCTCGGGTAGCGGGCGGTGCCGAGGATCAGGCGGGAGTGGAACGTGCGCCCTGCCAGCTCCCACCGGTCACCTTCCCACAGCGCCTCCACACGGTCCATGTCAGCCTCCCTGGACGGCCTGAACGAACTCCACCCGGTCTCCCTCCTGCAGCCGGTGAACCCGCCACCTTTGCCTGGGCACCACCTCGCCGTTCACCGCGGCCGCCACCCCCGGTACCGGCTCGCCCAGAAGGTCCGCCAGGGTACTCCCCTCCGGCACCTGCCGTGGTTGGCCGTTCAGCCAGACCTGCACCCCCCGTGGACTCATTCCAACACCGCGAAGCGCCGGGGATCCACAGCGTCGGCCATGGGGTGGCGGCCTCCCTCCAGCTGCTGTCTTAGCATCGCCGCGGTGAGGGGGGCCAGCTCGACCCCCTTCCGGTAGTGCCCGGTGGCGACGAACAGGGTCCCCTCCTCGTCCACCGCACCGATGGCCGGCACGTTGTCTCGGATGGCAGGCCGGAATCCCACCGCGACCTCCCGCAGCGGCATCTCGTCCACACACGGGAGCGCGCGTCGGCTCTCCCGCAACAGCTCGTACACTCCGCCCGCCAGGGCCTCCCGGGCCCAGCCCCGCTCCTCCACCGTGGCCCCCACCACCGTCTCGCCCCACCTCCGGGGCACCACGTACACCCGGGGAGTCCGCACCACGTGGCTGGACTCCAGCCCCGAGCCCAGGCGCAGGACTACGCCCCGCACCGGCCGCAGCGGAGGCCGCGGCAGCTCCGCGGGCAACACGAACGGGGTCCAAGCGCCCGCGGCCACCACCACCCTGCGCGCGGCCAGGTCCTCCCCACCCCGCACGCCCACACGCCAGGATCCGTCCTGCCGGCGCAGGGCTTGCACCTCTACGCCTTCCAGGACCCGACCTCCGGCCAGTTCCGCGCTGCGGCGCAGCGCCTGCAACAGGCGCCGCGGGTCCACCTGCCAGTCGTCCGCCAACAGCAGCCCGCCGACCACCGACGGCCCCAGGGACGGCTGCATCTTGCGAGCTTCACCACCCGACAGCCTCTGGGTCCGAAGCCCGAACCGCCGCTGGGCCTGTTCCAGGTGCACCAGCTCCCGGAGGTCGTCTGCATCCAGCGCCACCATCACGGTGCCCGAGCGGTCCAGGCCCACCTGCACGCCCGAGCTGGCCTCCAGGCGGGCTACCCACTCCGGGTACATGCGGTGGCTCTGCAGCGCCAGCTGAGTCGTGACCTCCGGGGTGGTGTCCGCCTCCGCGGCCGGTGCCAGCATGCCCGCGGCCGCGGCGGCGGCGCACGAGCTGCCCACGCGGTCGCGCTCCAGCACCACCACCCTGTGACCGGCCCTGGCCAGTTCCTCCGCGACCGCGAGGCCGATCACTCCGCCGCCCACCACCGCCACGTCCGCGGTCACCACGGCCCTCCTCCAGAGCCGACCCGACCCGGACAATCCCCGAGCCCGGACTCCCACAGAGAGCCCGCGGGGCGGTCGCTCATGGGCGGTACGCTGACGTGGGGGAGGTGTGTGGACACGTGCCGCGCATTCCCTCCGCCGGCATTACCCGGATCAGGTTCGACGGGTCTCTCTCAGGCCGGCCTTTCCGCCGACCACCCCGTGCGCTTCCATCCCCATCGTCGGAGCACAAGGCACCCGTGTCAACCGCCGATGCCACCCCAGCCAGTCGAAGGCTCCCGTTCCCTTGCAGCCTACCGCTGCTCGACTGGCTGGGGACCCCGGCCGAGGTCGGCGGTTCCCACTCCCATGTCCCGCACGGGAAACTCCCTACAGAGGCTCCCTTCAGACCTGGTCGGGGCGGGCGGATTTCTACCCCGCGAATCGCTGGCGCGCTTCGCGGGGACCCAACAGCCTCCTGGTCGGGGCGGGCGGATTTGAACCGCCGACCTCAGCGTCCCGAACGCTGCGCGCTAGCCAAGCTGCGCCACGCCCCGCACCCTAAAAGCGTACCACAACCCTAGCTCTGCCTTTCCCCCTCTGGGGTCGGCTCCGCAGCCTGGGAGCCGGTCCCCTGCACCGCCTGCCGCAGCACCTCACCGGCCACAGCGCCGATGGTGAACCCGCTGCGCTCCTGAGCCGGCTGGTACTGGTTCAGCTCCTCCCGCTCCCGCTGCTGGCGCAGCCGACGGACGCTCACCACCATGCGGCGGCCCTCCGGCTTGATCTCGGTGACCACCGCCTCCACGGTGGTCCCCACCTGTACCAGCTCCTCCACTTTCTGCCCCCTCCGCTCCGCCAGCTCGCTCAGGGGCAGGAACGCGTCCACGTCCTTCAACCTCACGAAGGCGCCCGACGGTGCCAGGCGCACCACCTTGCCCCGCACCACGTCCCCTTCCCGGTAGCGGGAGCGGATGTCCACCCACGGGTCCGGCAGCACCTGCTTGAGGCTCAAGCTGATCTTCCCTGCCCCGGGATCCACCCGGATCACCCGCAGGCGCAGGGTCTGGCCCCGCCGCACCACCTCCGAAGGGTGCTTGATGTACGTCCACGCCATCTCGCTGATGGGCAGCAGGGCGTCCACCCCGCCCAGGTCGACGAACGCACCGAAGTCCGTGATCCGGCGGACCACGCCCTCCACCTCGTCCCCTTCCCGCAGGGTGTTGAACAGCTCCTCCCGGCGCCGGGCGCGCTCTTCCTCCACCGCCTGCTTGTGGGACAGGATCACCCGGTTCCGCTCGCGGTCGATCTCGATGACCTTGAGGGGCACACTCTCCCCCACCAGGTTCTCGAACCTCCGGCCCTTCACCCGGGTCAGGTCGATGTGGGAGCCGGGCACGAAGCCCCGCAGGCCCACGTCCACCACGACCCCGCCCTTGACCCGGTCCACCACCATGGCATGCAGGACCTGCCCGTCCCGCAGCGCCGCCTCCAGCCGCTCCCAGGCCCTCTGCACGTCCGCGCGGCGCTTGCTGAGCAGGATGCTCCCTTCCTCCTGCTCCACCCGCATCACGTACACGTCGATCTGCTCGCCCACCTGCAGGTCCGCGGGCGACTCTCCGGGTCGGAACTCCCGCAAGGGGATGAGCCCTTCGGACTTGGCGCCCACGTCCACCAGCACGCCCTCGCTGTCCACGCGCACCACGGTGCCGCGGACGATCTGGCGTTCCTGCAGCTCCGGGAACGCACTCTCCATGCTGACGTCTTCGGCGGGGGTCCGGCTCTCCTCGGACATACAGCCTCCTGCGCGAGCCTACACGCGAAAAAAGGGCGTTTCCGCCCGGGTGCTCCGCCATTATACCCGCGGCCCCGCGGGCGGAGCAAGGCGACGGCACACCGGCCTACAGGGACCAGTACGTGGACAGCACCCGCCGGACCTGCCGCACCCGCTCCCGCACCACCGCGTACGGCACCTCCGGGTGCCCGGCGGGTGCCGGTCCGCCCAGTCCTGCCAGCACCCGCAGCGTGGCCTCCACGCACCCCGCTAGGCCCCTGGGGTCGTAGCCGCCCTCCAGCACCAGGACCACCTTCCCGCCACACCACCGCCCCGCGGCTTCCTGCAGCAGGGACGAAAGACGGCCGAAGCCTGCCTCCGTGACCTGCATCCGGCCCAAGGGGTCGGTGTGGTGCGCGTCGAAGCCCGCCGACACCACCACCAGCTCCGGCCTCCACGCATCTCCCAGGGGGATCAGCACCTCCTCGAAGACCGTTCGGTAGCCCTCGTCGCCTACCCCCGCCGGCAGCGGGATGTTCACCGTCAGCCCCTCCCCGTCCCCCTCGCCCGTCTCCTCCACGGCGCCGGTCCCCGGGTACCAGCCCTCCTGGTGCACCGACGCGAACAGGACCCCCCCGTCGCGGTAGAACACCTCCTGCGTGCCGTTCCCGTGGTGCACGTCCCAGTCCAGCACCAGGACTTTCCGGACCCCCAGACGCTCCTGAGCGTAGCGGGTGGCCACCGCCACGTGGTTGACGAGGCAGAACCCCATGGCGCGCCCGAACCCCGCGTGGTGGCCCGGCGGCCTTACCAAGGCGAAGGCCCAGGAGGCCTCTCCCCGCACCACCGCGTCCACTGCCCGCACCGCAGCCCCCGAGGCGGCCGCGACCGCGCGCCAGGTCCCCTCCACCGCGTAGGTGTCCGGATCCAGCCACACACCCGGCGCCCGGCTGGCCCGCCGTACCTGGTCCAGGTAGCCCCGTGGGTGCACGGCCTCCAGCAACTCCAAACCGGCGGGCTCGGGCTCCTCGCGGGGGAGTCGGTCCCACAGCTCCGCCCGCTCCAGCGCCTCCCGCACGGCCTGCAGCCGCTCCGGCTTCTCGGGGTGCGGCCGCGGCGGGACGTGCAGCAGGCAGTCCGGGTGGTGCAGAACTAGACCGCTCACGTGCGGGCCGGCTTCGCAGACGTAGCTTGGCGCAGGGCTCGCAGGGCCGCGGCCACGCCCTCTGGGTGGCGGTACACGTAGTACCCGGCCACGAGGACGGTAGCCCCCGCCTCCACGGCCCGGGCGCCGGTGGTGGGGTCGATCCCGCCGTCTACCTCGAGCTCGAAGTGCAGGGCCCGCTCGTCCCGCACGCGCGCTAGGTGAGACACCTTCCGAAGCATCCGGGGGAGGAACTCCTGGCCGCCGAAGCCCGGATCCACCGTCATCACCACCACCGTGTCCACGTCCTCCAGGACCCACTCCACCGCCTCGGGAGGGGTGTGCGGGTTGAGGGCCACCCCCGGGGCGGCGCCCAGCTCCCGGATGCGGGACAGGGTCCGGTGCAGGTGGCGGCAGGCCTCCACGTGCACCGAGATGCGGTCCGCGCCCGCGGTGCGGAACGCCTCCAGCAACCGGTCCGGGGCCTCCACCATCAGGTGCACGTCCAGGGGCAGCCGGGTGCACCGGCGTACGGCATCTACCACCACGGGCCCCACGGTGAGGTTCGGCACGAAGTGCCCGTCCATCACGTCCACGTGGATCCAGTCTGCCCCTGCAGCCTCGGCCTCCACCACCTGCTCGCCCAGGCGCGCGAAGTCCGCGGACAGCAAAGAGGGCGCCAGCCGGATCACGGCCGCACCTCCTGGACGAAGCGCCCGCCGAAGTACACCTGCACGATGGCGTAGCCTTCTACCTCCACCGTCCGCACCACGCGCTCGCCGGGTTCGTGCACCTGCCGGTACGCCACCCGCACGCCGCGGCTGTCGATCACCACGATGCGGACCTCCTCAGGCTCCCCGGGCGGTAAGGTCAGCTCCAGCCGGACCCTCCGCACCGCCCCGGCCGCGGGCTCGGCGGTGGCCTGTACCGCGGGCGGGGTCGGCAACGGGGGCAGGGGAGCGCCCACCTCGGGTGTCGCGGGCGCCGTGGGGAGGGCCGGCGCGGCGGTGGGCTGCACCTGGGGCCGGACCGCCACCACCAGCGCGAGCCGCTGGGTGCGTTGGATGCGGCTCCCCGCAGCCGGGCTCTGCTCCACCACGATCCCTGGCGGCACGTCCGTCCGGGCCAGGTAGCCGACTCGATCCAGGTTGAGCCCGGCCCGGTGCAGGACGTCCCGTGCCTGCTCCAGGGTCAGACCCACCAGTCCCGGTACGGTCACCAGCTCAGGCCCCTTGCTCACCACCAGGTCCACCGTCTGGCCCCGGCCCACCTCTGACCCCGGGGCCGGCTCCTGGGACACCACCACCCCCCGCGGGGCCTGGTCGTCGAAGTCCTCCCTCACCCTGCCCACCCGGACCCGAGCCTGTTCCAGGAGCAGGGTGGCCTCCGCCAGCGGCCTACGGGTCACGTCGGGCACCACGACCCGCTCAGGACCCTGGCTGAGGATCACGGACACCCACCGGCCTTCCCGGACCTTTTGGCCTGCCGGAGGGTCCTGGTCCACGACCACGCCCGAGGGGTAGCGGTCGTGGTACTGCCGACCCGCCACCGTCAGCTGCAACCGCAGCTCTGCGGCCGCAGCCTGCGCCTCCGTGAGGGACCGGCCCCGGAAGTCGGGCACCGTCACCTCCGCCACGTTCACGTACGCCTGTAGGGCCCGCCAACCCGCCACCATACCGGAGGCCAGGGCTACCAGCAGCACCGCGGCCACCGCGGCAGCGGACGGCCTCCACCGCCGCCGCGGGACCGCGGCCGGACGCTCCAGGACCACCGTGGGACCTTCGCGCCAGTACTGGGCCCGGCCCTCGAGGTCGGCCCGCATGTGGGCGGCGGACGGGTAACGGTCCTCAGGCCGCTTAGCGAGGGCCCGTCGCACCACGCCCTCCAGCCACTCGGGGACCTCAGGGTTGGCGTGCCGCAGGGACGGAGGCTCCTCGTACAGCTGCTTCAGGACCACGGCGATGGGAGACTCCCCGTCGAAGGGCAGCTCGCCCGTCAGCATCTCGTACAGCACCACGCCCAGGGCGTACAGGTCGGAGGCAGCGGTGGCGGGCTCGCCCTTCGCCTGCTCGGGGGACAGGTAGTGCACCGAGCCCAGCACCGTTCCCGTTTCGGTGATGGTGGCGGAGGTGAGGGCCCGGGCGATCCCGAAGTCGGTGACCTTCACCTGCCCGGTGGGCGTGAGCAGGATGTTCTGGGGCTTGACGTCCCGGTGGACGATCCCGCGGGCGTGGGCGTACTGCAGGGCGTCGCACACCGCCGCCGCGACGGCTGCGGCGCGCGCGGGGGACAGGGGGCCCGAGCGGCGCAGCAGGGACTTCAGGTCCTCCCCCTCCACGTACTCCATGACCAGGAACCGCACCCCGCGGTCCTCCCCGCGATCGAGCACAGGCACCACGTGGGGGTGCGCCAGGGAAGCAGCCGCCTGCGCCTCCCGCTCGAAGCGCTCCACGAACTCCCGGTCGTGGCAGTACGGCTCCCGGAGGACCTTCACCGCCACTACCTTGCCGTCGGACAGCCGCCGGGCCCGGTACACGGTGGCCATCCCGCCGTGGCCCACGGTCTCCAGAAGCTCGTACCGGCCTGCCAGCACCGACCCAGAAGCCACCGCCACGTGCACGCCTCCGAGACCTTCTTCGCGCCTACCGTACCACCCTCAGGGCCGCTTCCACGACCTTCTGGCCCACGCGGTTCGCCACCTCCTCAGTTGCCCCCTCCACCAGCACCGCAACCGCCAGGCGTGGCCGCTGGGCGGGCGCGAGGCCTACGAACCAACCCACGGATTCTTTCGCGGCCCGCACGACGCCGCTAACTGCCGGCACGCCGCCTTTTCCGGACACCCTCATGGCCTCCACCACCGCGTGCGCCACCTCCGGGGCCAGGATACGCATGGCGGGCCGCGCCGGGGTCCTGTCCACGACCCCCAGCTCGCCCCGCAGGGCGGTCACGAAGTACGGGCTCACCCGCTCGCCTCCCCGCGCCACGGTGGCGGCCACAGCCGCCATTTGCAGGGGAGACACCAGCACGCCGCCCTCCCCGGATGCCACGCGGGCCAGCGCGTCCCGATCCCGTTCGTCCAGCTCCGGGAACCCGCCTGCGGCGGCGGGCACGTCCGTAGCCGGCAGCTGGCCCAGCCCGAGGGCCTCAGCCATCTCCCGCAGCACCCGGCCTCCGAGGGCCACGCCCATCTGGATCAGCGCCCGGTCACAGTCTCCGGTCAGGACGTCCCGCACCAGGTGGATGCGCTGGGTCCCGGAACCCCCGCAGTCCACCGGGCTGTGAAGGGTGACCAACCCGCGGCTGAGAGCCGCGCTCAGCACGACGATCCCGAAGGGTCTGCCCGGAGGGTACAGGCCGCTCAGCGCGCGGTCCACCAGCGGCAAGGCGGGCGACCACCGCAGCTCGGCCCAGGTCTCCTCCAGGTGGTTGGGGTCAAAGCCGGGACGGCTGGCACTGGCCACGACGCCGCCTGTCAGTGCCACCACGACCACAGCGCCGGCCCTGGGGCCGAGTGCGAGCCACACCTCCCGTTGCAGCCTGGCGTCGAGGGTGGTGACCACGTCCAGCCCGCGACGCGGCCGGCCCGCCCGCGCCCGCAACGCCCGCCAGGAGTCGGCCTCCGCCATGCCCAGCAGCTCCGCGTCCGCGGACGCCTCAAGCCCGGCCTTGCCCAGCAGGAGGCTGCGGTAGCCTACCGGGTGGGCGAACACCTCCTTCTTGGGATACACCCGCACCGTCCGGCCGCCTCGGCGGACGCTGTGTGCCAGAACCTCCAGCCGCCGGTCCAGAATCCGTCCCCGCTGGACCCGGTCCTCAGCCAGCAGCAGGCGCGGGTTTTCCGAGTGGTGGGCCAGGTCCGGCCCGCGGACCACCTGCCAGTAACCGACCCACGCTGCCACCACCGCGAAAAGTCCTATGTGCAGCGCTGCCAGTCTCCTCAGCCGGTCCCTCACCGGAGGTCCTCCCGCACCCGCGGCGCGGCCAGCACCGCCCCCACTAGCGCCAACTGGACCGCCGCCGACACCCCCCCGGCGCTCACGAAGGGCATCGGTACGTCCGCGGGTGGCACCACTCCCACGGCTCCTGCAGCCGCCAAAAACGCCTGGCTAGCCACCAAAGCCGCCGCACCCGCAGCCAGTAACCGCACCCAGGGCGCTCCCGCCTGTCCGGCGGCACGCACCGCCCGCCCCGTCCACACCGCGTATCCCGCCACTAGCGCCGTCACACCCCCAAACCCCCACTCCTCCGCCACCGCGGCCAAAACAAACCCCGCGTGGGACTGCGGGACGAGTTCGGGGTACCCCGCACCCGGGCCTGCACCGGCCAAGCCGCCTGAGGCCACCGCGAACAGGCTCTGGACCAGGGGGTATCCGGCCCCCAGGCGGTCCGCCCACGGGTTCACCCACCCCCGCAGACGCTCTGTGAGCTGCGGGATCGTGGCGTACGCCAGACCCGCCATCAACAGGAAGCCGCCGGCACCCGTAAGCACAGGCCCCAGGGACGCGGTAGCGCAGTAAGCGAGGGCCAGGGCCACCCAGACCATCACCGCCGCGGTCCCCACGTCCCCACGCAGCAGCCACAGGGTTGCGGACGCAGCCCACGCGGCCACCACGGAGCCCCTCACCTTCCCCCGTGTCAGCTCTGCCACGCCCAGCACCAACGCGAGCAGCTTCGCCAGCTCGGAGGCGGCCTCCACCACCGCGGCCTCGGCCGGCGTCCGGATCGGCAGTCCGCGCTCTACCCACGCCCACCCCCACGGGAACAGCGACACCGTCACCAGCAGGGCGGCCAACGGAGTTGCCAGCCGCTGTGGGTTCAACGGCCGGCGTGCCATCCGGAAGGACGCCACCGACAGCGCCAGCCCCGCGCACACCCACGCGGCCTGGTAAGCCACCAGGTGGGGCTGTAGGCGGTAGGTGGTGACCAGGCCCACCGCCACCAGCAGCGCGGTAACGGGCAGCAGCACGCCTTCTCCGGTCTGGAGCACCCGGTCGACAGCGGGGAACGCCAGCAGGGCCACGGCTACGTACAGCAGCGCCAGCGGAGGATCCTGGGGGTGCTTGTTCCCGTGCACGAGGGCCGCGCCAGCTAGGCCTACGGCCAGGGCCAACGCGTAGAGCTCTGCTCCCCTCCACCAGGCCCTCTTGGTGCAAGGGGTGTCGGGCGGGTGCATGTGGGCTCAGCCGCCGGCCGCTTGCGGGCCGCGGGGCTGGAGAAAACGGAACACCGTGGAGCCCACGCGCACACGGTCCCCGTGGCGGACGGGGGCGGGGACCTCCAGCCTCCGGCCGTTCAGGTACGTGCCCGCCGGAGATCCCAGGTCCTCCAGCCAGAAGCTGTCCCCGGAGCCCACGAGGCGGGCGTGCCTGAGGCCGGCCTCTGGGTCCGGCACGGTCACGTCGTTGCCCGTCCCCCGGCCCACCAGCGCCTCGCCCCGCACGGCAAACGCCTCGCCCGGGCTCATCCCAGGCCCCTCTTCCACCAGCAGCACCGCCCAGGGCCGGTCCAGCTCCTGGCCCGCCGCACGCAGGTCATCCCCTACCACCCTCACCACCCGGTAGAGGAAGAGGAACAGGGCTGCCAGGAGGACGTACCGCAGCGCCTCGCTCACGGGCCCTCCCGGTATTCCAGGACTACCCCGCCCAGCTGCAGGCGGTCGCCGTGGCGCAGCCGGCACTGGGTCACCTTGCGCCCGTTCACGAACGTCCCGTTGGTGGAGCCCAGGTCCACCACCTCCACCCCGTCCGGCCCCCGCTCCACCCGCGCGTGCTCCCTCGACACGCCCGGGTCCGCCAGGACAAGGTCGCAGGTCTGCGAGCGCCCCAGGGTGTGGCACCCGCGCAATACCAGCACCGCGCCCTCCCCTGGCCCCCTCAGCACTCTCAGGACCGGCAGGGTGCCCACTTGGTAGACCCGGGTGTCCTGATCCACGCAACCCTCCCGTTTACGGCGCCAACGCGGGCAGCAGGTGCGGGGCCAGCCGCACCGGCTTTTTGCCCGGCGTGTGGGCCTCCCGAAGCTGGCCGCACGCCGCCAGGATGTCCACGCCGCGCTCTACCCGCACCGTCACCGGCACCCCCTTCGCCCTCACGATCCGGGCGAACTGGCGCACGCGCTCGGGCCCCGGGCGCCGGTAAGGCAACGACGGGACGGGGTTCCACGGGATGAGGTTCACATGCGCCAGCAGCCCCTGCAGCCGCTCGGCCAGCCGGCGCGCGTGGTCCGGGGTGTCGTTCACCCCCTCCAGGAGCACGTACTCGAAGGTCACCCGCCGGCCGGTGAGCGCCGTGTACTCCTGGCACGCTTCCAGCAGGTCCCGGATCGGGTACCGCCGGTTGATGGGCACCAGCTGGCTCCGCAGCTCGTCGTCGGGCGCGTGCAGGGACACCGCCAGGGTGCAACCCAGCCGCAATTGGGCCAGCCGGCGGATCTGCGGGACCAGCCCCACGGTGGAGACGGTGATGCGCCGGACGCCCACCCGAAGCCCGTACGCCGCGTTCAGAAGGCGCACGGCACGCACCGAGGCATCCAGGTTGGCCAGCGGCTCCCCCATCCCCATGAAGACCACGTGGGTGACCCGCTCCCCCTGGTCGTGCTGCATCACGTGCACCTGGTCGGTGATCTCGCCCGCGGTGAGGTTGCGGCCGAACCCGCTCAGGCCCGTTGCGCAGAAGGTGCAGCCCATGCCGCAGCCCACCTGCGTGGACACGCACGCGCTGCGCCGGCCGTCCGCGTACCGCATCCACACGCTCTCCACGGTGCTGCCGTCCTCGCAGGCCAGCAGGTACTTGGTGGTGGACCCGTCCGCGGAGGTGGTCCGGCGCAACACCCGCAACGTCGCAAGGCGTGCTTCCTCCGCCAGCCGCCGCCGCAGGGACGCGGGCAGGTCCGTCATCGCTTCGAAGCTGCGGGCGCCGCGGCCGTGGATCCAGCGGGCCAGCTGCCGACCGCGGTACGGGGGCTCGTTGAGTCCCGCGACCCAGGACACCAGCTCCTCCTCGTACAGGGACCGGAGGTCGGGGCGCTCGGTCATGTCCTGCGGAACCTCGCTATGAAGTACCCGTCCGTGCCGTGGTGGTGCGGCCACAGGCGCAACGTCCCCCCCTCCGCCCGCAGGCTGCCGTCCCCCCAGGGCACCGCGAACGGGTCGGGGACGAACCCGCCCGAGGCCAGCAACCATTCTACGACGGCCTCCCCCTCTTCCGGCTCGGTGCTGCACACGCTGTAGACCAGCACACCGCCGCTGCGCACCGCGTCGCTCGCGCCCTTCAGAATTGCGCGCTGCACCTCCGCCGCCCGCGGGAGGTCCTCCGGCACCACGCGCCACCGGATTTCCGGCCTGCGCCGCAGGACCCCGAGCCCGGTGCAGGGAGCGTCCACCAGCACACGGTCCGCACCCCGCACGTCCAGGGCCCGGGCGTCACAGCGCCGCGCCTCCACGGAGGTCGCGCCCAACGCCTGAGCCCGCCGGGCCAGGGCTTCCACCTTCCGGGGGTGGACGTCGCACGCCACCACTCTCCCCTGGTTGCCCATGAGCGCCGCGAGGTGGGTGGCTTTGCCCCCCGGAGCCGCGCAGGCGTCCACCACCAGCTCGCCAGGCCTGGGGTCCACCGCGTATGCCACCACCAGGGCCGCCTCGTCCTGCGCCACCACCGAGCCTTCCTCCGCCAGCGCGAGCCGCGCCGGCAGAGGACCCCGGACGTGGAGGGACTCCGGCAGCGATCCCGGCCGGACCTCTAGTCCGGCTTCGGTCAGCCTCCAAGCCACCTCCTGGGGCGCAGCCTTCAGGGTGTTCACCCGAAGGTGGGCCGGCGGCGCCGTGTTGTTGACCTCGCACAGCTTCTCCACCTCCTGGGAGGGCCAGCGCTCCAGCCACCGCCGCACCAGCCAAAGGGGGTGGCTGCCGAGCACCGACAGGCGCTCGTCGGGGGTTTCCGGGGGAGGGGCTTCGCCCTCGCGGGCCACCCGCCGCAGCACCGCGTTGGTAAAAGCTGCGGTTCCTGCGTGTCCATAGCGCTTGGCCAGCTCCACGCTGGAGCTCACCGCCACCGCGTGCGGCACCCGTTGCAGGAACAGGAGCTGGTAGGCGCCCAGACGCAGGATCTGCCGGATCGCAGGGGGTAAAGCCAGCAGTTGCCGGCCGGATTTGGCCTGTAGGGTCCAGTCCAGGCGTGCCCTCCAGCGGAGGACCCCCAACACGAGCTCCGTGGCCAGGTCCCGCTCCCCCTCCGGCAGAGGCCAACGGGACAGGGCCGCCCGCAGCGCCAGGTTGCTGAACGCTCCCTCCAGCTCCACCCGCTGGAGGACCCTAAGCGCCAGCTCGCGTCCGGACTGAGGGGGCTCGGAGACGGCTCGCGGGACGGCTTGACCTCACTCCCGCGACATGTTGCGGATGGCCACCAGCCGCAACAGCTCCACGATGGCGCTGGCCGCGGCCGCCACGTACGTCAGGGCCGCCGCCCCCAGCACCGCCTTGACCCCGTCCAGCTCCCTCGGGGTCACCAGCCCGTGGGCCTGCAGCGCGGCCACCGCCCGCCGGCTGGCGTCGAACTCCACCGGCAGAGTCACCAAGGTGAAGGCCACCACGCCCAGGAACAGCACGATACCCAGGTCCATCAGGAGTCCGCCCGCCTGCCCCAGGAACATCCCGATCACGAACAGCCAGATGCCCAGCTGAGACCCGATCCCGGCCACCGGGACGATGGCGTTCCGCAGGGCCAGGGGCGCGTAGTTCTCCCGGTGCTGCAACGCGTGTCCTGCCTCGTGCGCCGCCACCCCCAGCGCCGCCACAGACGGTGTCCCGTACACCTCCGGCGACAGCCGCAGGGTACGGGTGCGCGGGTCGTAGTGGTCGGACAGCATACCCCGCACGGGCTCCACCCGCACGTCATAGAGGCCCGCGGCCTGCAGGATCCGGGCCGCCACCTCCGCCCCCGAAAGCCCCACGCCCGCGGGCACCCGGCTGTAGCGCCGGAAGGCGCTCATGACCCTGTACTGCGCCCACAGGGCGAAGCCGAAGGCCAGAACCGCCAGCCAGAACAGTGGGCCTCCGTAGAACAGCATCGCAACACCTCCCGCCCTATTCTAACGGAGGACGGTCCAGATTTTCCTCCTTACCTTGGGGGGGTCAGCCCAGCCGGTCTCCGGGCTGCAGCCGGTACCCGCGGGCGTACTCCGCGCCCGTCATCCTGCGGCCGGACGGCGGTTGCACTTCCACCACCTCCACCGCGCCAGAACCGGTCGCCACCACGAACCCCTCCGGGGTCACGCGGAGGACCTCACCGGGCTGCCCGTGTCCTTCCACTGGCCGCACCCGCCAGATCCTGAGCAGCCGCCCGCGGTGCAGGGTGTGGGCGACGGGCCAGGGGTCCATAGCCCGCACGTGCCGCTCCACCACCTCCGCCGGCTCGTCCCACCGGATGAGGCCGTCCTCCTTGGACAGCTTGCCGCAGTAGGTCGCCTGAGCAGGGTCCTGCGGACGCGGCCGCAGCTGGCCTCGCTCCAGCGCGTCCAGGACCTCGAGGAGCAGACGGGCGCCCTCCTCCGCCAGCTTGGCCTCCAGCGTGCCCGCGGTGTCGTCCGGGGATACGGGAACCTCCTTCTGGCCGAGGATGTCGCCCGCATCGAGCTCCTCCGTGACCCACAGCACGGAGACGCCCGCGGTCGGGTCGCCGTTCCGGATGGCAGCCTGGACGGGCGAGGCGCCGCGGTACTTGGGCAGCAGGGACGGGTGCACGTTCACGCAGCCCAAGCGGGGGAGCCTAACTAGCCACGATGGGAGGATGCGGCCATACGCCACTACCACCCCCACGTCCGGAGCCGAGGCCTCCAAGGCTTCGCGGGCCTCCCGCAGGCGCTCCGGCTGGAGCACCACCAGGCCCAGTTCCCGCGCCCGGACCGCCACCGGGGGGGAGGTCACGCGCCGGCCGCGACCCGCCGGGCGGTCAGGCTGCGTGACCACCGCCACCACGCGGTGCGCCCTCGCGCACGCTTCCAGGCAGGGGACCGCGAAGCGGGGCGTGCCGAAGAACAGCACCCGCATCGCGGCCTCAGCCCACCACCTCGCCCACCGCCCGCTCCCGGTCCACGTAGTGGATGTCGGCGGGGCTTTCGACCCGGTCGGTGATCAGGATACCGTCCAGGTGGTCCACCTCGTGCTGGAAGATCCGGGCCAGCCAGCCGTCCGCGCGCACGGTCACGGTCCTGCCGCGTCGGTTCTTCCCGCGCACTGTGACCCGGGTAGCGCGTCGCACGTCGCACAGGATCCCCGGCAGCGACAGACAGCCCTCCTGTGCGACCTCCTCCCCCTCCCGGGACGTGATCTCGGGGTCTACAAGCTGGTAGAGCTTATTGTCGTACTCCACCACGATGACCCGGAGACTGTACCCCACCTGCGGAGCGGCCAGGCCCACGCCTGATGCGCGGCGCATCACCTCCACCATCTCGTCCATCAGGCGCACGACCTCGGGGGTCAGGCGGCCCACGGGCCGCGCCCGCCTCCGCAGGATCGCACCTCCGGGACCGTCCAGGGTCACGATGCGCATTCCGAACCCGAGTCTACAGCATCTCCAGCGGGTCCACGTCCACCGCCACCCGCACGTCCCCGGGCCTGCGCCAGCTGGCGAGCGCCTCCCGCACCGCCTCTCGGGCCACGCGGTCATCCGCAGCCCGGACCACCAGGCGCCACCGGAACCAGCCGCGCAGGGGGTTCAGGGGCGCGGGCGAGGGGCCCAGAACTTCCGCTCCCCGTACCCGCTCTGCAACGCTCCGGCTGGCCTCCGCGGCGCGGGCCTCGTTGCGGGCGCTGAACACCACGTGCACCAGGCTCGCAAACGGCGGGTAGCCCGTGCGGCGCCTGTCCTCCCACTCCCCCTGGTAGAAGCCCAGCACGTCGTGCTCTGCGGCGGCACGGATGGCGGGGTGCTCCGGCTGGTAGGTCTGCACCACCACGCGACCCGGACGATCGCCGCGCCCGGCCCGCCCCGCCACCTGCACCAGCTGTTGCAGCGTCCGCTCGCCGGCCCGGAAGTCAGGTAGGGACAGCGCCACGTCCGCGGCCACCACGCCCACCAGCCCCACCTCCGGAAGGTCGAGGCCCTTGGCCACCACCTGCGTGCCCACCAGCACCCGTACCTCCTTGCGCCTGAGCCGCTCCACCAGCCTGGCGTGCGCGCCCCGGCCCGACAGGGTGTCGCGGTCGGCCCGAGCGACCGCGACGCCGGGGAACAGGCTCCGTATCGCCTCCTCCACCCGCTGGGTACCGGGGCCGTAGGGCCGCAGCCCCACTCCGCCGCACGACGGACAGGTGCTGGGTGCGGGCAGCACCCGGCCGCAGTAATGGCACCGCAGGGTACGGTTGGCCAGGTGGAAGGTCAGCGACACCGCGCACCGGTGGCAGCGGGGCACGAACCCGCACTCCCGGCACACCAGGCACGCCGCGTAGCCCCGACGGTTCACGTACAGCAGGACCTGATCTCCCCGGTCCAGGTGCGCGCGCAGGGCCTCCACCAGGGGCCGGCTGAACACCGACCGCCCGCCCTGTGCGCGCATGTCCACCACCTGCACTTCGGGGAGGGGTCGGTCCAGTACCCGCCGACCGAGGCGCAGGTACTCCCACACCCCGCACCGCGCCCGCCACAGGGACTCCACCGCGGGCGTGGCACTGCCCAGGATGACCGGCGCCCCGGACCGGCGTGCCCGTTCCACAGCTACCTCTCGGGCGTGGTAGCGGGGGGACTGCGGCTGCTTGTAGGCGGTCTCGTGCTCTTCGTCCACCACCACCAGCCGCAGCCGGGACAGCGGCGCGAACGCCGCCGAGCGCGTGCCCACCACCACGTCGAACTGCCCCGCGTGGAGGCGCCGCCACGTGTCGAACCGCTCGCCCGCGGTGAGCTGGCTGTGCAGCACCGCCACGCGATCCCCGAAACGCCCCAGAAACCGCGCCACCGTCTGTGGTGCCAGCACGATCTCGGGGACCAGGACCAGCACCTGGCCTCCGCCCGCCACCGCCTCGGCCGCGCACCGCAGGTACACCTCGGTCTTCCCGCTCCCCGTGACCCCGTGGAGCAGGAACACCCGGTGCTGCCCAGCCCGCAGGGCCTGCTGGACGGCCTGACACGCCGCCAGCTGCTCCCTGGTGGGCTCCTGCACCGGCCCTCCCTCCCGGAACGCCTCCCGCAGGGGGTCCCGCACCACCTCCACCACCTGCTCTGTGGCCACGCCGGCCTCCACCAGCCCCCGGACCGTCCCCGACCCCACCGCTCGCGACAGCTCCGCCTTCGGCACCTCCACCGACCGCAGCAGCCTCTCCAGCGCCGCCGCCCTGCGGGGCGCCCGCCGCCGCCAGAGGCCCACGAGATCCCAGGCGCGCTCGGGGGGGATCGCCAGCCGGACTACGGATTCCCTGGCAGGCCGCACCGCCGGTGGCAGGGCCGCGAGCTCCTGTTCCACGCACCCTGCCCGCCGCAGGCGGGCCAGCGCGCGCCGCAGCTCCGGACTCGCAACGAGTTCTGGCTCCGGGACCGGCCCGGAGCGCAGCCGATCCAGCAACGAGGCCGTCGCGGGGTCAGCCCCGAGACGCCCTTCGGGTTCCCGAACCAGGCGCACGTGGCGTACCACACGGGACAGGGCCTCGGACGGGAAGGCTGCCCGCAGCGCGTCCCTGGGGTGAGCGAGATACCGGTCCGCTACCCAGCAGGCCAGCTGCCAGGCCTCGTCCCCGAACAGCGGCGTACGGGACAGCACCCCGCGTACGGGCAGCACCTGCCGTACGGGAGCCTCTCGGTCGAAGCCGACCACGAAACCGGGCACCGTACGGCCTGCCAGCGGGACCAGCACCCGCGAGCCCACGGGCACCGGACCCAGTTCGGCGGGCAACGAGTAGTGAAGGGGACCTACTAAAGGCGCAGGGGTGTCCGGCAGAACCAGGACGTACACGGCTTGCTGGCTCCGTTTCACCGCCGGCCCCGGCGGGTATGGCTCTAGCCCTGGGGCTGCGGCTGCAGCAAGGCCCGAGCGGCTTCCAGGATCTCCTCGGGCTCTGCCATCCTGCCCCACCCCTCGCGGCCGGACGCCAGCCGGCCGTAGTGGGGGCCCACGAATCGGTACCCCATGTCCCGCAGCGTCTGCACGTTGCGCTGGGTGACGGGGTGCAACCACATGGCTTCCGCCATGGCGGGCGCCAGAAGCACCGGCGCCCGGGTGCTCAAAACCACCGCGCTCACCGGGTCGTCCGCGAGCCCCACGGCCAGCTTGGCCAGAGTGTGTGCGGTGGCGGGCGCCACCACCACCAGCTCTGCCCGTTCGCCCAACGCCACGTGCGGCTCGGCCTCCGGGCCTTGAGGGTCCCACAGGTCCACCAGGACCGGGTGGTCCGACAGGGCCCGGAGGGTGGCCTCCCCCACGAACTTCCTGCCGGACCGGGTGACGGCCACCCACACGGACGCGCCCTCCCGACGCAGCGCGCTCACCAGCGCCGCGGCTTTGAAGGCCGCCACGCTCCCGCACACCCCCACCACCACCGTGTGGCCCTTCACCGCACCCGCTCCATCAGGGCCTGCGCCAGGTCCACCAGAGCCCGCGTGACCTCGTCCCGCTCCCACCGGTGGGTGTCCACCACCACGTGGTACGGAGACAGGTCGTCCAGGTCGATGCCGTAGATGGCCCGGTAGCGCCGGCGCTCGCTGGCCTCCCGCCGCTGCAGCTCCTCCAGCGCGACCTGGAAGTCCACCCCTTCCCGCTGCGCCACCCGCTGGGCCCGGACCTCCAGGGGAGCGCGCAGCCACACCTTCATGGTGGCGGGAACGAACCAGCCGCTCAGACGGGAGTCCACCACCGCGTTGCCCTCCCGGGCCATCTCCACCTGCAGGCGGTCCAGCTCCCGGTCGATGGTGTGGTCCTGCTCGGCCATCTCGGAGAAGCGCAGGAGGTTCAGCCCCCGCTCCCGCGCCCACCGGCGCATGACCTCGCCGGCGGACAGGTACCGCAGTCCCAGCCGCTCGGCGAGGGCCCTGGCCTGTGTGGTCTTGCCGCTGGCGATGAGCCCGCTGACGGTGACGATCACCTGCGCCTCCGGGACCGCTACGCCTCCTCCGCCTCCTCCGCCGGCTCCCGGGACAGGAAGCGGTGCGCCACGGTCTCCGGTTGCACCGCGGAGAGCACCACGTGGCCGCTGTCGGTGATCACCACCGCCCGCGTCCGCCGACCGTACGTGGCGTCGATGAGCGACCCGTTCTCCCGCGCCTCCTGGATGATGCGCTTGATGGGCGCGCTGTCGGGACTCACGATGGCCACGATCCGGTGGGCGGCCACCACGTTGCCGAACCCGATGTGGATGAGTCTGGGTTCCACGGCCTCACTCCACGTTCTGCACCTGCTCCCGAATCGCCTCCAGCTCCGACTTCATCTCCACCACCGCCCGCGTCACCTCCAGGTCCGCGGCCTTGGACCCCACGGTGTTCACCTCCCGCTGCATCTCCTGCAGGAGGAACTCCAGCTTGCGGCCCACGGACCCGTCCGGCCCTTCCAGCAGCGCGCGAGCCTCCTCCAGGTGGCTGCGCAGCCGGACCAGCTCCTCCCTCACGTCGCACCGGTCCGCGAAGGCCGCCACCTCCAGGGCCAGGCGCGCCTCGTCGGGCGGCTGGTCTACCTCGAGGGAGCGCAGCAGCTCCGCCACCCGCTGCCGGAGACGCTGCGCGTACGCCCGAGGCAGCTCCTCCGCTCGCTGCGCCACGCGTTCCACCCAGCTCTCCAGCCGGGCGAGCCGCTCCCGCAGGTCCGCCGCCAGCCGACCGCCCTCCTTCGTCCGCATGTCCACCAGCCGCTCCAGGGCCCGCTGCAGCACCGGATGCAGGGCCTCCCACGTGGCCTCCGGATCCGGGCGCGCCTCCTCCAAGCGCACCACCTCCGGCAGAGCCAGAAGCGCCCCCAGGGTCACCGGCTCAGCCAGCCCCAGCTCCCGCCGCAACCGCTCCAGGGCGTCCGCGTACCGCCTGGCCAGCTCTGTGTCCACGACCGCCTCCCGCGGCCGCAGGCCGGAGTCCTCCCGCACCAGCACCTCCACGCGGCCGCGCCGCACGCGCTCCGCCACCGCGGCACGCACCCGGTCTTCCAGGGCCCCGAGCTCCCGCGGCAGGCGCACCACCACCTCCAGGAACCGGTGGTTGGTGGAGCGCACCTCCACCCACCACCGTCCTCCGTCCGCGGAGGGCTCCGCGGCGCCGTACCCCGTCATGCTGCGGACCACCGGGCCTCCTCCGGCGCACCGGCACCGGCACTAGTATGATAAGCCCCGGATGCCAAATGCCCCCGCTCCCACCTTCGACAGCGTGGTGCTGGCCGCGGTGGTCCGGGAGGTGCGCCAGTGCCTGCCCCTGCGTGTGCTGCGGGTCGAACCGGGCGGCCCCCACGACGTGGTCCTGCGCACGGACCGGGAGCCTTTGCTGCTGAGTGCCGACCCCGCGTGGCCGCGGGTCCACTTCGTCCAGCGCCGCTCCCCTGACGCTGTCTCCGGGAACTTTGCCGACCTGTTGCGCGCCCGCCTGGCAGGCGGCAGGGTGGTGGCGGCGGAGCAGCCTCCCTTTGAGCGGGTGGTGGACTTCCACGTGCAGGCCGCGGACGGACCCTACCGCCTCGTGGCCGAGCCTATGGGCAAGCACGCCAACCTGGTGTTGGTGCGGGAGGGCACCGTGGTGGGTGTAGCCCGGCCTGTCCCCCCCGAGCGGTCCCGCGTGCGGCCGCTGCTGCCAGGGCTCCCCTACCGGCCGCCGCCCCCGGACCCGAGGCCAAAGCCTGGAGAGCTGGACGGTGCCGCCCTCCTCGACTGCTTGCGTCAGGTCCC
>JAVKKH010000006.1:0-43512 GCA_031296405.1 Candidatus Tepidifontimicrobium thermophilum | reverse complement strand
CCCCCCGAGCGGTCCCGCGTGCGGCCGCTGCTGCCAGGGCTCCCCTACCGGCCGCCGCCCCCGGACCCGAGGCCAAAGCCTGGAGAGCTGGACGGTGCCGCCCTCCTCGACTGCTTGCGTCAGGTCCCGCAGCCCCTTTGGCAGGCCCTGCTGCGCTGCGTGGCGGGAGTCGGGCCGCTTCTGGCCTACGAGCTGGCCTGGCGCACCGGAGACCCAGAGGTCACTGCCTGCGAGCCCGCGCGAGCCTGCGCCCTGGCCGAGTTGCTGGAGGAGCTCCGGGACCGCGTCGCCTCAGGCCGTTTCGACCCGCACCTGTACGGCCCCGACCCCGCGCCCGTCGCGTTTGCCCCCTTCGCCTACGGCTGCCTGGAGGACCTGCCGGCCCACAGGGTCCGCATGAGCGAGGCGCTGGAGCGGGCGGTGGACGTCCGGGCCCGGACAGCACGCCTGGAGGCGCACCGGCAGGCGCTGCTGTCGCGCATCCGCGCGCTGGCGGAGCGCAGGACCGCGGCCCTGCAGCAGGTGCGGCTGGACCTGGAGGAGGCCCAGAACGCCGACCGGCTGCGGGAATGGGGAACGTTGCTCCTGGCCTACAGCGCCCAGGTCCCAAAGGGCGCCAGCTCCGTGCGACTCCCCGGCTACCAGGGCGAGCCGGTGGACATCCCCCTAAACCCCGCCCAAACCGCGGTGGAGAACGCGCAGGAGTACTTCCGCCGGCACGCAAAACTGCGGGCCGCGCTCCGCGCCCTCCCACAGCGAGCTTTGGCCCTCGCACAGGAGGTGGACTTCCTCGACGGCCTGCGGGTGCACGCGGAGTGTGCTACCACCCACGAGGAGCTGGAGGAGGTGGCCGCAGAGCTGCCGGGCGCGCGGCCCCGCCGCGGACGGCCAGGCCGCTCTGCCCCCCGCGCGTTCACCGTGGACGGCTTCCAGGTCCTGGTGGGACGGTCGAACCGAGACAACGACCGGGTGACCTTCCAGCTGGCCGGCCCCCGGGACCTGTGGTTCCACGCCCGAGGCGTCCCGGGCGCCCACGTGGTGTTGAAGACGGGAGGCCGCGTGCCCGCGGAGGACACCCTGCGCCGCGTGGCCGCGGTGGCCGCGTACTACAGCGGCGCCCGTACCTCGCCCGCGGTAGACGTGGACTACACGGAGCGGCGGTTCGTGCGGCGCGTCCCCGGCGGCCCGCCGGGCCGCGTCACCTACCGGGAGGAGCGGACCCTGCGGGTCAGCCCCTCACCCCCGGAGGGCGCGTGACACAGGGTCAGACGGAGCCCGCCTCGGGTTCCTCGATGACCACCTCGTCCACGCCGTCGGTTTCCACCAGGCGCACCGCCACCCGCTCCCGCGACGAGGTGGGTAGGTTCTTGCCCACGTAGTCGGGCCGGATGGGCAGCTCCCGGTGGCCGCGGTCCACCAGCACCGCCAGCTGGATGGCCGCGGGCCGGCCGAGGTCCATGATGGCGTCCAGGGCGGCGCGCACGGTCCGGCCCGTGTACAGGACGTCGTCCACCAGGACCACCGTCTTGCCCTCCACCTCGAAGGGGACCTCCGTGCGGGCCACCGTGGGCCGGTCCGGGAGGCGGTCCAGGTCGTCCCGGTACAGAGTGATGTCCAACACCCCCACGGGCACCGCGGCCCCCTCGATGCGCTCGATGGCCGTGGCCAGCCGCCGGGCCAGGACGTCTCCGCGGGTGCGGATCCCCACCACCGCGAGGTTGGCCGTGCCCCGGTTGCGTTCCAGGATCTCGTGGGCGATCCGCACCACCGCGCGCCCAATCGCCTGCGCGTCCATCACCCTGGCCTTGGGACGCATCACCGCCTCTCCCGCTCGGGACCCGTTGCACGCTTTCGCCGCAGGGATTCGAGAACCTCCTGCAGGTCAGAGGGTAGGGGCGAGGTGAAGTCCATCACCTGTCCGGTGCGCGGGTGGGTGAACTGCAGCCGCCACGCGTGCAGGAACTGCCGAGCGAGGCCCAGCTCCCCGCGCCGCCCGTACACCGGGTCCCCGGCCACGGGATGGCCCACGAACCGGGCGTGCACGCGGATCTGGTGCGTCCGGCCGGTAAGGAGCCGGCACTCCACCAGGGTGTAGCCGGCCAGACGCTCCAGCACGCGGAAGTGGGTGGTGGCCTCGCGGCCGCCGGCCACTACCGCCATCCGTTGTCGGCGGACCGGGTGGCGGGCGATGGGGGCGCTAACGGTTCGTTCCTCCCACGGGACCTGGCCCCGCAGCAGGGCCAGGTACCACCGCTGCGCGGCCCGCCTGGCGATCTGGGAACTGAGCGCGCGGTGGGCCTCCTCCGTCTTCGCCACCACCAGCAGCCCGGAGGTGTCCTTGTCCAGACGGTGCACGACCCCCGGCCGGGTGGGGTCCACCCGCGATAGCCTGCCCAACCGGGCCAGCAGCGCGTTCACCAGGGTGCCCCGCGGGCGCCCGGCGCCCGGGTGCACCGCCAGCCCCGCGGGCTTGTCCACCACGGCCAAGTCGTCGTCCTCGTACACCACCGACACGGGCAGGTCCTCGGGGACCGGCTCCGGAGGTTCTTCCGGCGGGGGGAGGGTGACCCGCACCACCTGGCCCGCCCGCACCACCTGCGCTGGCTTTGCGGGCCTTCCGTCCAGGGTGACGTGTCCCGACAGGACCAGCTGCTTGGCCTTGGAGCGGCTGACGCCCACCGCGCCGGCCACGTAGGCGTCAAGCCGCTGGCCGGCGGCGTGTGGCGCTACCGACGAGGTGAACTCACCGGGGCGGAGGTCCGCCCTCGCTTTGTCCTGCACGGGCCCTTCCCAACGCCCACAGGCCTGCCCCCGCGGCTGCCGCCACCACCCCGGCGCTCAACTGGCCGAGGGTCAACGGACCCACCACTGCGGACGTGGCGTTGGGGTCCACGAACAGGTCCGCGGCGGTCCGGGCGGTCCCGTGGAGCACCAGGTAGGTCAGGGTCAGCTGGCCGGGCAGGTGTTCCACGCGGGCCATGGCCTCCAGGACCCGGTAGGCCCCCACCGACGCCAGCGCCAGGTACGCCGCAACAGGGTGGCGCAGCGCTCCAGCCACGTCCACGGCCCACGGCAGGTCCGTGGGCCGTCCCAGGAAGAGCCCGCCCCACAGAGCCCCGAGTACGCCCAAGGCGTAGCCAGCTGCCGCCGGTGCCGCCACCGCGTCCAGGACCGCCACCCAACGGTCCGGGCGCAGCGTCCGGCAGGCCACCACGCACGCCGCCACGCCCCCGTAGAAGGCCAGCCCTCCGTCCTGCCAGATGAGGACCGCTCGCAGGGGATCCGCCAGGTAAGCTCCCGCGTGCGCCAGGACGTGGCCCAAACGAGCTCCCACCAGCCCCGCCAGCAGCAGGTACAGGCCGAGGTCCAACGCCTCGGCCTGCGTCAGGCCCGCCCGCCCCGCACTGCGGACGAGCCGAAGCAGCCCGGCACCGAAGCCAGCCAGCAGGAACAGCCCGTAGACGGAGACGCCCACGCCTCCGATCCGGAACAGGGTGCCCTCCACCGTCCGCCGTGCCCCCCCTGACTACACGGGCCTTCCGGCCCGCACGCTGCCCAGGGCCAGCAACACCCCCCCGACCACGATGCAGGCGTCTGCCACGTTGAAGATCGGCCAGTACGGCAGCTGCACGAAGTCCACCACGTAGCCGTACCGCACCCGATCCACCAGATTCCCCGCGGCGCCCCCCAGCACCATCCCCATACCGGCCCGGATGAGCGGGGAGTCGTGCCACCGGTGCCGGTGGTGCAGGACCAGCCAGACTGCCGCTAGGACCGCCGCCACGCCCACCCACTCGCTGGCGCCGCTGAGCAGGCCGAAGGCGATCCCAGTATTGCGCCACAGCGTGAGCCTCAGGAGGGGAGCGAGCAACGGCACGGACTCACCGAACTGCAGCCGGCTCAGGACCGCGGCCTTAGAAGCCTGGTCCACCGCCGCCACCAGCAGGGCCGTCCCCACGAACTCTGGACGCAGGCCCCGCGGGACCTCCCAGGTCAGCTGGACCAGCCGTTGCCGGAACCGCTCTCGCGCTCCTGCTCGGCCTTGCACCGGATGCATAGGCTCGCGAAGGGAAGGGCCCGCAGACGCTCCACGTCGATAGGCCCTCCGCACCTCTCACACGTGCCGTAGGTGCCCGCCTCCAGCTTGCGGAGGGCATCCTCCACCATGCGCAGCATGCCCTGGACGGAGGTCTCCAGGGCGAAGCCCTTCTCCCGCTCGAACGCCTCCGAGGCCACGTCCCCGTAGTCGTCCTCGTTGGCGGCTTCCACCAGGCCGATCTCCTCCACCTGCTGTAGGCGCTCCCCGAGGGTCGCGAGCTCCTGCAGCAGCCGCTCCCGCTCCGCCAGCAGCAGCCGTCGGAACTCGGGGTAGTCCGCCTGCGTCACGGGCTGCACCTGCCCGCCCACCGGGCCTGCCACCGGACCGGGCCTCGGTGTGGACCGGGCTGCCGTGGGCGAGGGCAGGTCCACGCGCGGCGGCCGCAGGAGCACCGACCCGGCAGGCGCCCCGCTTGAGGACCGGCTGAAGGAGGTGACCTGGGCAGGTGCCCGCTGAGTCCCGGAAGTTCGCTTGGCCTCCCCCTGGCTTCGCGAGGCCGCGGTGCTGCGCTTGCGCGCCGGCTTTGCCGGCTTCGGGGGAGCAGGCTTTCGCGCCCGCTTCCTCTCCGTCTTCCTAGCCTCGGACACCTTCTTCTTGGCCATCCTCGCCCCCAGCTCGGAACTAGCTGGCCCCACCGGCCGCTGCGTACGTCCCGGCCGGCACGCCAGGGTGTTGACCCGACGCGCCCAGCCCCTGGAGCCCTAGTCCCGTCTTCGTCCCTTGGCTTGCTTAGTCGCCGAACGCCGCCGCCGCCGCCCCCATTCCCGCCGTCCGCTCCTCCCGCAGGGCCTCCTCCACTGCGGCCTCCGCCAGCAACGCGGTGGAGTCCAGCACGGGGACCGGCCACTCCTGCGGGTCCACCACTAAGGGGATCTCCGTGCAGCCCAGGACCAGGGCCTGCGCGCCTTCAGCCAGCAGCTCCCGGGCCGCTTCCCTTACCCATCCGCGCACCTCCGATCCCAGGTCGCCTGCCTTGACCGCGAAGATGGCCCGGTCTACCAGCTCCTGCGCCCTGGGGGACGCCAACACAACCCGGCAGCCGCGCCGCTCCAGGGCCTTCTGGTACAGGCCTGCGGCCACAGTGGCCCGGGTCGCGAGCAGCCCCACGGCAGAGAAGCCCTCCGCCCGCCGCGCCACCGCCTCGGTGATGTCGAGCACCGGGATGCGGACCGCGCCGCGGATCGCCTCGAGGAAGTGGTGTGCGGTGTTGCAGGGGATGACCAGGAAGTCCGCGCCCGCCCGCTCCAGGTTCCGGGCGGTGGCCACCAGGGCCGGGGTGGGATCCTCTCCCCCCTCCAGGATGCACCGCGACCGGTCCGGGATCTGCGGGTTGCTGTCGATGATCACCCTCAGGTGATCCTGATCCCGCGCTGCGGGGGTGCGATCGATGAGCTTCTGGAAGAAGTCTGCGGTGGCCCGCGGCCCCATGCCGCCGAGGACCCCCACCGTGCGCGCCATCCGTCCCTCCCGACCGGTGCTGGCCGTCTGCGGGCTGCCGGAGGCACCCGCCGGCCCTGGCGCTTCATCTTAGCACAAACCTGCAAGCCGGCCCCAGGGGTGTGCCGTCACGGCAGCGGCTGCAGCACCAGCGTCACGGGCTCGCCGAGGATCGACACCTCCCTGCGGAATCCCTCCAACTCACGCGCCAGCTCCACGCGGTCCGCCAGCACCTCCTCCGCCACCGCCGCGCGGTGCTCCCTCACCGCCTCCACCACCTCCGCCGGCCCGGCCACCGAAAGCACGATCCGCTGGTCCACCCGGAGTTCCGCCTCCCGCCGCGCCTGCTGCACGTGGTGCACCAGCTCCCGCACCAGCCCTTCCCGCCGCAGCTCCGGGGTGATGCGGGTATCCAGCACCACCACGAACCCTCGCCCCGCCTCGGCCACGAATCCCTCCCGCTGCCGGACGCGCACGTCCAGCTCCTCCGGACCCAGCTCCACCTGCTCGCCTGCCAGCTCCACCACCGCCCGGCCCTCCAAGGCGACCCGTCGCGCCTCCGCGGGGCTGAGGCGATCCAAAGCCGCGGCGAGCTCCTGGACCTTGGGCCCGTACCGGGGCCCCAGCACGTCGAACCGCGGCCTGACCTCGTACTCCACCCGTGCGCTGTCCTGCCCGACCAGCTCCACCCGCTTGCAGTTGAGCTCCTCGGACACGTACTCCACCAGCTCAGGGTACCGGTGCAGGAGGGACTGGGGGGCCACCACCACCGCCGAAGCGAGCGGCTGGCGGACCCGGATGCGGGCCCGGGACCGCGCCGCGCGGCCCAGGCTCGCCACCCACCGCGCCTCCTCCATGGCCCGTTCCAGCTCGACGTCCCGATCCTGCTCCCTGGCCTGTGGCCAGTCCGTGAGGTGCACGCTCACCGGCGCGCCGTCGTCCACCGCCCGAACGAGCCCCTGGTACAGCTCCTCGGACAGGAAGGGGGCCAGCGGAGCCATGACCTTGGCGGTGGTGACCAGGGCTTCGTACAGGGTGTGGTACGCGCTGCGCTGGTCCTGCACGTCCCTGGCCTTCCAGTACCGACGCCGTCCCCGACGCACGTACCAGGTGGACAGGTCCTCCACGAACCGCTCCACCGCGCGGGCCGCGTCGGTGGGGTTATACGCCTCCATGGCCTCGGTGGCTTCCGCCACCAGCCCGGCCAGCCGCGACAGCAGCCAGCGGTCCAGGGCAGGTCGCTCGTTGACGGTCGGCGCGGGCCACCGCAGGGGGTCGAAGCGGTCCAGGCTGGCGTAGGTCGTGAAGAACACGTACGTGTTCCACAGGGTGAGGAAGAACCGCCGGACGACTTCCTCCACCGCGGCAGGGCCGAGCCGTTTGGGCATCCCCGGGGGGCTGACGGAGAAGAAGAACCACCGCAGGGCGTCCGCGCCGAACCGCTGGATGAGGCTCCACGGGTCCAGTACGTTCCCCCGGCTCTTGCTCATCTTCTCCCCGTGCTCGTCCAGCACCAGCTCCAGGCACACGCAGTTCCGGTACGCCGGCCGGTCGAACAGCAGCACGGAGATGGCGTGGAGGCTGTAGAACCACCCCCGGGTCTGGTCGATCCCCTCGCAGATGTAGTCCGCGGGGAAGGAGCGCTCGAACCACTCCTGGTTCTCGAAGGGGTAGTGCCACTGGGCCACGGGCATGGCCCCCGAATCGAACCACACGTCGATGAGGTCGGGGACCCGGCGCAGGATCCCGCCACACCGCGGACAGCGCAGCCGGACTCCGTCCACGTACGGCCGGTGCAGGTCCAGGGGCTGCGGCAGCGGCTCCGCGGCCATCTCCCGGAGCTCCGCAAGGCTGCCCACGCAGTGCTGGAGCCCGCACGCCTCGCACACCCAGATCGGGAGGGGCGTGCCCCAGTACCGCTCCCGGGACAGGGCCCAGTCCACCACGTTCTCCAGCCAGTTCCCGAACCGGCCGCGCTGGATGTGCTCGGGCACCCACCGGATCTGCTCGTTCGCCCGCAGGAGCTGCTCCTTACACCGGGTGACCGCCACGTGCCAGCTGGTGCGGGCGTAGTACAGGAGGGGGCTATCGCAGCGCCAGCAGAAGGGGTAGGTGTGACGGTAGGTGCCCGCGCGGTACAGCAGGCCCCGCTGGCGCAGGTCCTCCACGATCTCCGGGTCCGCGTCCTTCACGAACCGCCCCGCCCACGGGGGGACCTCCTCCGTGTACCGGCCGTCGGGGCCCACCGGGTGGAACACCGGGAGGCCGTGCCGCCGCGCCAGCTCCATGTCCTCCTCCCCGTAGGCCGGCGCCATGTGCACCACCCCGGTCCCCTCCTCGGTGGTGACGAACTCTGCGGCCCACACCCGCCACAACCGGTCGCCCTCTGGGTAGAAGCGGAAAAGGGGCTCGTACTTCAGGCCCACCAGGGACTCCCCGCGGACCTCCTCCAGGACCTCGTAGGAGCCTTGCAGCACGGCGTCCGCCAGGTCTTTCGCCACCACCAACACCTCGTCTCCCTGGCGGGCCTTCACGTAGGCGACCTGCGGGTGCACCGCGCACGCCACGTTGGCGGGCAGCGTCCAGGGCGTGGTGGTCCACACCAGCAGCGACGTCCCGGGCTGCTCGGTCAGCCGGAGCCGCACGATCACCGAGGGGTCGTCCGTCTCCCGGTAGCCCAAAGCCACCTCGTGGCTGCTGAGCGGGGTCCCGCAACGGGGGCAGTAGGGCACCACCTTGTAACCCTGGTAGAGCAGCCCGCGGTCCCAGAGCTGCCGGAGGATCCACCACACGGACTCGATGTACTCGTTGGAGTACGTCACGTAGGGGCGCTCGTAGTCCAGCCAGAAGCCGATGCGCTCGCTCAGGCGCACCCACTCCCGCTCGTAGCGGAACACGGACTCCTTACAGCGGCGGTTGAATTCCGCAACCCCGTAGGCCTCGATCTCCCGTTTGCTGTTGATCCCGAGCTCCTTCTCCACCTCGATCTCCACGGGCAGGCCGTGGGTGTCCCAACCCGCCTTGCGGGGGACAAAGTAGCCGCGCATGGTGCGGTAGCGCGGGATGGCGTCCTTGTAGGCCCGGGCCAGGACGTGGTGCACGCCCGGCAGCCCGTTGGCCGTGGGCGGCCCCTCGTAGAAGGTGAACTGCGGGCAGCCCTGCCGCGCTTCCAGGGTCTTGCGGAAGACGTCCTGCTCGGCCCAGAAGCCCAAGATCCGCTCTTCCAGCTCCGGGAAGTTCACCCGGGGCGAAGCTGGTGAAAATCCCATCCCGTCCTCCTGGAAAAGCCGAGGCCCGTCCCACCGGGACGGGCCTCGGCCCGCGGTACCACCCCGCTTCAGGCAAGCGCGCCTGCCCTCTGCCGGAACGGGAGGCGTCCGTCGCCTCCGATTCCGCCCTCCGGGTCACGGTGGAGGCTCCGTCCTCGGCTACTCCTTGGCGTTTCGCCGGGAAGCTCCGGGGCGATGTTCACGCCGCGCGACCCACCGCCTCCCACCACCGCGGCTCGCTTCGGGACCCGCCCGCGGCGCTACTGGTCCCCTTCGTCGCCTGTGTGGCGATTGTAGCTTGCTGGGCCGACGCCCGGTCAAGGACCAGCAGGAACCCGACACCGCGGTTGCGTATTTGGTGGGCGATCCACAGGAGGTCTCATGGCGCGGAAAAGGTCCTGGGGGTTGTTGTGCGGGGTGGCAGCGGCCCTCCTGGCCGCGGCTCCGGTCAGCTACGCCCAGTCCCCGCAGCCCCGGCAGGTGTCCGTGGACGTGCTCGTTTACGGCGCGACCCCCCAGGGGGTGACCGCAGCGGCCGCCGCAGCCTACCGGGGGCTTCGGGTGGTGCTGGCCGACCCGACGTCCTTCGTGGGCGGTGCTTTCGCCCAGAGCTGGCTCGACACCCTGGACCTGTCCTGGGACTCCTCCGGTGCTCTGCTGTACGGCGGCCTCGTACAGGAGTTCGTACGCCGGCTGGGCTCCTTCGACGGCGTGGACGTCCGCCGTGCGGGGCGGATCCTTCGCGAGTTGCTGCACACTTCCGGTGTACAGGTCAAGCTGGGCTGGCGGCTTGAGGAGGTCGAGGTCAGCCACAATCGGGTGACCGCGGTGGTCATGGCGACCCCGGAGGGTCGCGCGAGGATCTCCGCGGAGGCGGTCGTGGACGCCACGGACGTAGCTCAGCTGGCCGCAGCCGCGGGCGTCCGCTTCACCGTGGGTCGCGAGGACACGGGCCTGGACCGCCGATCCATGGCCGCAGGCCTGGTCCTGCGGCTGCGCGGCCTGTCCTGGACGCAGGTCTCTGTGGCTGCCTGCCCGAGCCGGCCGTGTCCGGACGGCAGCGGCCGCGGGCCGTACCTGGTGTGGGGCTTCAACGGCCTGCTGACCCGCTACGTCCCCAGCGACCCCTCGCGCTTCACCCTGAGGGGACTGGAGCTGGCCCTGCAGGGCGACGGGAGCGTGCTCGTCAAGGGCTTACAGGTCTTCGGGGTGGATGCCACCGACCCGGACTCCCTGGCCCTGGCGCACCGCCAGGCGCAGGCAGAGGCCCTGCGGGCGGTGAGGTACCTGCGGCTCGCAGCCCCGCACCTGTTCGGCACCGCGGAGCTCGTGGCCACGGCTCCGGCGCTGTACGTGCGGGAAAGTCGCCACATGGTAGGCCGGTACCGGCTCCGGGCAGACGACGTGCTGTACGGCCGCGACTTCCCCGACACCGTGGCCGTCGGAGGCTACCCCCTGGACGGGCAGGCCTACTACGCGGGCGAGCCTCCGTACCTGCCCGGCGTGCCCGCTCCGTACGGGGTCCCCTTCCGCTCGCTCCTGCCCGAGCGGATCGACAACCTCCTGGTGGTCTCCCAGGCCGCGTCCTTCGACTCGGTAGCGGCTTTCTCTGCCCGGGTCGTGCCGTTGCAGATGGCGCTGGGAGAGGCCGCCGGGATCGCGGCCGCGGTCGCGCACTCGCTGGGAAGGCCGCCGTCGGTGTTCGCGGAAAACCCGTCAGCCCTCCAGCAGCTCCGCACCGCCTTGCGGCTGGCAGGGGTGCGGTTGCACGCGCCCAGGCGCGCGGCCGTGGATGACGCGCTGGATCCTGGGTACCCCGACGCCGTGGAGTTGCTGCGCCGGGGTCTGTTCAACGGAAGTTACTGGCTCCGTGGCGGGATGCACCTGCGGCGCCCCATCTCGGTGCGCGAATGGCTGGATAACCTGGAACACTTCTTCAGGGCCAGGGGCCCGGACTCGGCCTTGGACACCATCCAGGCCGTCCGCCTGGCCTCCTTCCCTACCCTGGGCTACCCGCTACCGGCGTCCTCTGCCGTCGCGCTGCTCCGTGCGCTGGGACTTCCTGGGTCTCAGCCTGCGGGGAACCGCGCCCTGACCCGCGGCGAAGCCGCCAGCTTGCTCTGGGCCGCCTTCCGCGGCGTCTTGGAAGTCCGCGAACCGAGGCCCGACCTGGTAAGCTCGGGCTGCCGTGAGCTCTGGTCTGTGACCGTCTGCCCGAGGGGCCCCGACGGCCGTGGGCGCTGATAGTCCTGCGCCGCCGGGGCCCGCCTGCAGGCGCGCCGGAGACTTCAGTCCCCCGCCTCGCGCATGAACCGCTGCAGCGCCTCCACCAGAGCCTGTACCTGCTTGACCACGTCCTTGGTGCTGGGGTACTCCCCCAGACCCTGCAGCTCTTTCTGGATCCGCACCAGCTCACGGTAGCAGTTCAGCGCAGCGTCTCGAACGGCTGTGCGTACGGCCACGGATCACCACCTCCTCGTCGCCCGCGGTTTTTGGCGTTCGAGGCCCTGCGACCCCTATTCTACCGTCCCCGGCGCGCGCAGAACCGGGCGTTCCCTCTGACCGCCCGAACGCGGCGCCCGGGCTCCCTCTAGTACCTGCCGCAAGGTCTCCGGCAGTGGCATCGCCTGCCCGTTCAGGTCGCAGCACACGTGACGGGTATACCCCTCCGCCAGCAGGCGTCCGTCCAGCTCCACCGCATACCGGAAGGAGACGGCCCGGCTAGCGAGCCCGCTCAGCTGGCAGCTCACCGCCACCACTTGGCCGAAGCTGGCCGGGGCGCGGTAGGTGACGCCCAGCTCCACCACCGGAAGCCGAATCCCCGAGCGCTCCAGCTCGTGGTAGGGGGTCCCCAGACGCTTGAGGAACTCCACGCGTGCGGCCTCCATCCACACCACGTACACCGCGTGGTGCACCACGCCCATCTGGTCGGTCTCCGCGTACCGCACCTCCACCGGCAACGTGACCTGCACGGAACGCCCTCCCGTGCCCCCTCAACCGGCGGGCGCCTCCACCGCCGGGGGATGGATGTGGTGGGCGGAGCAGGGTTCGAACCTGCGACCCCGTCCTTGTAAGGGACGTGCTCTCCCGCTGAGCTATCCGCCCTGGTGCCGGAGGTGGGAGTCGAACCCACACGGGCTTGCGCCCACCGGATTTTGAGTCCGGCGCGTCTGCCGGTTCCGCCACTCCGGCCTCCACGAACAGCCTAACACCCGACGCAAAGGATCGCCGGACAGGGCCGCTTTTCAGTCTACCGCGTCCGCGGCGGGGAAAGTTCCGAGGTAGTGCCGGAGGAAGGTCCGGCGCAGGACCGGGTGGGACCAGCTGGCCAGGGCCAGTTCCCGCATGGTGGGGGGCCAGCGCACCGCGCACGCCGTGGCCGCGGAGAGAAACGCCACCCTACCCCGCTGCGCCCTCAGGTATTCGCCGTAGCGCCGGTGCGCTGCCTCCAGGGTGAAGTGGCCCGCCAGCACCCCGCTCGCGAGGGATCCCAGCAGCCACCCCGCGTGGAGGGCGCAGCGGATGCCCTCTCCCGTCAGCGGGAGGCAGTGGCCGGCGCTGTCGCCCGCCGCGAACAGGCGGCCCGCACCCGGGCAAGCCGGTCCCACGCCCAGGAACCCGCCGTGGTACCCCCGCGGCCGCAGGCGGAAGCGGGCCAGGAACCCTTCCAGATTACTCCGCAGCCGGGTGCGGCCTCGGTAGGACAGGACCCCGAACCGCACGCGGTCGCCGCACGGGAACGCCCAGGCGTACCCGTCGGGTGCGACCTCAGGCCAGAAGTAGAAGTGCAGTCCGGGCTCGAAGGCCGTGGGGACTTCCGTCTCGAGCCCGAACCACTTCCACCGCGGTCCCGCCACGGAGGGACCGCCCCAGGACCGTGCCAGCACGGCCCTCCATCCGGTGCAGTCCACCACCAACTCCGCGCGGAACCGGCCCGACGACGTGTGCACGAAGAAACCGTCGAAAGACCACGCTGCCGCCTGCACCAGCTCCCCCTGCACCCGCTGCCACGCCAGCTGACAGAACCGGCGGTAGTCGAAGGTGCAGAAGGGCTCGCCCTGGAGGTCCCACACGAAGGCGCGGCGAGGCGTGTGCACCACGAGGCTGCGGTGCACCTGCTGGACCGCCCCGGCAGCACCGGCCCGTTCCACCACGGACAGGGGTGCCCCGCACGCGGACGTCTGGCCCTCTCCCAGGGGCTTGGGATCTACGACCAGCAGGCGGCCGCGGACGGCCTGAGCGACCGCGAGGCCCGCAAACGAGGCCCCCGCCACCACCACGTCGTACGTCACGGCGTCGGGCGGGCGTGCTCGAACTGGAACCCACCCTGGTAGGCGGGCAGGTGGACCCGGTCGCGCCGCTCCACCCGGACGTCCAAGCCCAGTCCCCGCAGCCCCTCCACCACCCCTCCCCGAATGTTCAGGGCGCCTTCGAGCGTCGCAGGGTCCCCGATGGCCTCCACCAGGAAGGGGGGGGACAGCCGCCGCAGGTTCACCAGAATGGTGCCGCCTACCTGGCTGAAGCCGCTCGTGGCCACCACCCGCTGCCCGTTCACCGCCACGGCCTCCGCCCCCGCAGCCCACAGTTCGTTGGTTACCGCCACCAGATCCTGGTACTGCACCGCCGCGGGGCCCCGGGACGGCCTCGCCCTTGGCTCCGCCACGTGAACCGCCACCCCGGGACCCTCCACGGGTACTAGGCCGAGCGCCAGCCGGTACTCCTCCACCTGGCGGCGCAGCGCCTCCAGCGCGGTTCGGCCGCTGGCCGCGGCCTGCTCGAACTCCCGCACGCGGCCCTGCAGTTCCGCCAGCTGCGCCTCCAGCTGTCGACGCGCCTCCCGCTCCTGCCGCAGCATGGCGGCCAGGGCGTACAGGTTGCGCGTCCGGACTTCAGGCTGCTCGCGGAAGTGGCGGGTGGCGCGCACCTGGGTCACCAGCAGAAAACCCATGAGCGCGAGCAGCACGACGGCGGCGATCTGAAGCGCCGCCACGGACCGGGCGCGGCCGCCCCGCGCCGGGGCGTCCGTCGGCACCAGACGCAGCGCCCTCACCGCGCCAGCACCTCCCGGACCGCCCGCTCCAGCGCCCGCTCCCCCTCCGGCCCCAGGAAGGGCCCCGCGTGTACGCCGGCCATCCCACCCTGGCGGCTCACGAACACCGTTGTGGGCAGGCCCAGCACCCGGAACCACCGGAGGGTGTCGCCGTTGGGGTCGTGCACGGAAGGGAAGGGGATCCGCAACTCCCGCACGAACCGCCGCGCCTCGTCCGGGTCATCCAGCACGTTCACCCCGACGAAGTGCACGGCCTGCCCGTGGTGCTGCCAGGACCGCACCAGCACCGGCATCTCGGAACGGCAGGGCGCGCACCACGAGGCCCAGAAGTTCAGGACCACCGGCTTGCCCCGCAGCTGGGCGAGGTCTAGTTTCCCACCGTCCAGGGTGTCCAGGATGAAGCTGGGAGCTGTGGGGAGCCTGCCCGCAGGAGCTCTGCCCGCCACGGGGCCCTCGCGGGGCCGCAGGGCCAGTCCGGCCAGCACCCCCAGCAGCCCCGCCAGCACCAGCCAGGGCAAACGGCGAACCACAGTGCCTCCAGTGTAGCGGAGCGCGGAGCCGCGAGGTTACAGCTCGTCCTCGCTGGAGGCCACAACCCGCGCCGGGCGGCCGGCCGCGTACTCCCGCAATCCCTGCTGGAGCGCCACCCACGCCAGGGTGGCGCACTTGATCCGCACGGGGAACCGGCGGACGCCCTGAAGGGCCACCAGGTCGCCCAGGCGCCCCTCGTCCGGCACCTGCCCGTGCATCATGGCCTTGAACTCCTCCGCCAGCTCGTGGGCGGCGTCCAGGCTCTTGCCCTTCACCGCCTCCGTCATCATGGAAGCGGACGCTTGGCTGATGGAGCACCCACGGCCCTCGAAGCGCACCTCCTCCAGCCGCCCGTCCCGCACCCGGGCGTACAGGCTGATCTCGTCCCCACAGGAGGGGTTGACCCCCTCCACCGCGATGTCCGCTCCCTCCAGCTTCCCCCGGTTCCTGGGGTGGGCGTAGTGGTCCAGGATGATCTCGCGGTAAAGGTCCTGCAGCATCCGGCGCTCCGGGACTCAGCTAGCTAGCCCGAAGAAGGCCCGCACGCGTTCCAGGCCCCGCACCAGGGCGTCGATGTCCTCAGCGGTATTGTACAGGTACACGCTGGCCCGTGCGGTGGCGGCCAGGCCCAGGGCGCGGTGCAGGGGCTGGGCGCAGTGGTGTCCGGCCCGCACGCACACTCCCTGTTCGTCCAGCACCTGCGCCACGTCGTGGGGGTGGACCCCCTCCAGGGTGAAGGCCAGCGCGCCGCCGCGCAGCTCCGGGTCCTTCGGCCCGTACAGCCGGAGGCCGCGGAGTTCCGCCAGCTGGGCCATGGCGTAGCGGACCAAGGCCTTCTCGTGCTCCCGCACCGCCTCCATTCCCAGCGCCCGCAAGTATTCCACCGCCACGCCCAGAGCGATGGCCCCCGCGATGTTGGGGGTGCCCGCCTCGAACCGGTGAGGGGGGTCCTTGTAGGTGGAATGCTCCAACTCCACCCGCTCGATCATCTCCCCGCCCCCGTGGAAGGGGGGCATGGCCTCCAGCAGTTCTCGGCGGCCCCAGAGGGCCCCGATGCCTGTTGGACCGCACATCTTGTGTCCGGAGAAGGCGAGGAAGTCACAGCCCAGCTCGGCCACCCGCACGGGCATGTGGGGCACGCTCTGGGCGCCGTCCACCACCACCACCGCCCCCACGGCGTGGGCACGCTCCGAGATGTAGCGGACCGGGTTGATGGTCCCCACCACGTTGGACTGGTGCGTCACAGCTACGATGCGGGTGCGTTCCGTGAGCAGACGGTCCAGGGAGTCCAGGTCCAGGGTTCCGTCCTCCGGCCTGACCTTCAGGACCCGGAGCCTGGCTCCGCGCCGCTGGGCCAGCAACTGCCAGGGCACCAGGTTGCTGTGGTGCTCCATCTCCGTGACCAGCACCTCGTCCCCCGCCCGGACGAACGCGTCCCCCCAGGCGTAGGCCACTAGGTTGATGGCCTCCGTGGTCCCCCGGGTGAAGACCAGTTCCTCCGGTCGCGCTCCCACAAAGGCCGCCACCTTGGCCCGTGCCTCCTCGTAGGCCAGGGTGGCCCGCTCCGCGATACGGTACAGGCCCCGGTGCACGTTGGCGTTGTACTCCTCGTAGTACCGCTGCAAGGCCTCCAGGACCGCCCGGGGCTTCTGGGAGGTGGCCGCGCTGTCCAGGTAGACGAGGGGCTTTCCGTCCAAGGATCTCTGGAGGAGGGGGAAGTCCGCTCGGACGTCCAAGGGAATGGGCACCGTCCCCTCCTCCCTGGCCTGCTCAGGCCCCGCCGTGGATCCGGCCCGCGTGGACCCTGGGGGTTGGGTCCACGTAGACCACGCCGTCCTCCACCTTCACCGCGTACGTGGCCACGTTGTGCACTGCGGGCAGGGAACGCACCTGCCCGGTGGGGATGTGGAACCGCGACCCGTGGCGGGGGCAGACGGCCATCTCCCCCATGACCGGTCCGTCCGAAAGCGAAGCCTCCTCGTGGGTGCACGTGTCGTCGATGGCGTAGAACCGACCGCCCAGGTTGAACACCGCGATCCGCCTGCCCGCCACCTCGAACGCCCGGCCCCTGCGCTCCGGGATGTCCTCTACCCTGGCCACCGCCACGAACCCGCTCACCGGCTCTGGGCCACCTCCTCCAGCAGCCCCCGCAGGGCCGCCACCCGACCCAGGGGAGCTTCCGCGCCCATCTTCTCCGCCACCTTCTGCTCCAGCCACCACCGTACGCGCTCCACCGGCAGCCGATCCAGTACCTCCGAGAAGAAACCCTCCACGATCATGTGCACCGCCTGCTGCCGCGTGAGCCCTCGGGTCTGCAGGTAGAACAGGTGGGGTTCCTCCAGCCGGCTGACCGCGGACCCGTGGGTGCACCGCAGGTCGTTGGCCATAATCTCCAGCTCCGGCTTGCTGTCCGCACGGGCCTCCGGGGACAGCAACAGGTTCCGGTTGGACTGGAAGGCGTTGGTCTTCTGCGCCCCCGGGTGGACCCGGATGAGCCCCGCGAACACCGACCGCGCGGAGCCCAGCAGCGCGACCTTGTACAGCAGGTCGCTGGCGGTGTGGGGCGCCTGGTGCTCCTGCAGGGTGTGCACGTCGTAGTGCTGGGCGTCGTCCGCGAAAAACGCCCCCAGCATCTCCGAGGCCCCCCCGGGGGAGTCCAGAACCGACTCCACGAACAACTTCTCCAAGGACGCGCCGAACGACGCCACCAGGGTCCGGACGGTGGCGTCCCGCCCCACCCGGGCCCGGACCACCCCGAACTCGCGCACCGGGCCGCGCAGGTCCTGCAGCTGCGCGTAGCCCAGTTGGGCTCCGTCCCGCACCACCAGCTCCACGCCCAGGTTTACCAGTCCGGTGCCCGGGCCTGTCCGGCGCTGGACCAGGGTCGCCCGGCTGCGGGGCTCCAGGACCACCAGGGTGTGGGGAGCCACCAGGCCCTCCCCGTCCACCCAGTCCGCCACCACCAGCGGTTCCTCCAGCTCCACCCCCGCAGGGACGTAGAGGAACACTCCCCCGGTGGCAAACGCCACGTGCTGCGCGGTGAAGGCGTTCTCCTCCGCCCGCAGGCCCGCCCGGAAGAGGAACGGTTCCAAAAGGTCCGGCCACTCCCGGGCCGCGGTGCGCAGGTCGCAGAACACCACGCCCGCCCGCCGCAGCCGTTCCGCACCCCAGGACCCCGCGACAGCTCCGTTGTGGAGGGCCAGGGCCGGCCCGTCCCCCCGCAGGCCGTCCAGGCCCTGCCGGGCCACCTCGTCGCCCCGTTCCTGCAACACCGGCCCGAGACCGTCCCAGGCCAGCCGTTCCGGGGGAGTCCGCCGCCACGCTTCGTGGGTGGGCGGGGGGAGCGGCAGCGATCGGAACAGCTCCCACGCCTGCTGCCGCCGCCGCCGTAGCCACTCCGGGCCCTCCCACAGCTCCGCCAGCCGCTCCACTGTCGCTCGGTCGAAACCCTCCCGCACCGCCGCGTCCTCCACTCAGCCTCCTGCTAGCCTACGGACCCCTCCATCTCGAGGGCGATCAGCCGGTTCAGTTCTACCGCGTACTCCAGGGGCAGCTCCTTTGCGATGGGTTCGATGAACCCCCGCACGATCATGTTCATCGCCTCGTCCTCCTGGATCCCCCGGCTCATCAGGTAAAAGAGCTGCTCGTCGCTCACCTTGGACACCGTCGCCTCGTGGGTGATCTGTACGTCCTCCTCGTCGATCTCCATGGTGGGGTAGGTGTCCGACCGGGAGCGGTCGTCCAGGATCAGAGCGTCGCACCGCACCGCGCACTTGCTCCCCCGGGCGCCCTTGTACACCTTCACCAGACCCCGGTATCCAGCCCGGCCGCCGTCCTTGCTGATGGACTTGCTCACGATGGACGACTGGGTATAGGGGGCCGCGTGGATCACCTTCCCGCCTGGGTCCTGGTGCTGTCCGGCGCCCGCGAAGGCCACCGACAGGATCTCCGCCTTCGCCCCCGGCTCCACCAGGTACACGCTCGGGTACTTCATCGTGATCTTGGAGCCCAGATTGCCGTCCACCCACTCCATGGTGGCGTCCCGGTAGGCCACCGCGCGCTTGGTGACCAGGTTGTACACGTTCTTCGACCAGTTCTGGATGGTGGTGTACCGGCAGCGGGCGCCCTCCTTCACGATGATCTCCACCACCGCGCTGTGGAGGGAGTCGGTGGTGTAGATGGGCGCCGTGCAGCCCTCCACGTAGTGCACGTAGGCGCCGGGCTCCACGATGATGAGGGTCCGCTCGAACTGGCCCACGTTCTCCGCGTTGATCCGGAAGTACGCCTGGAGGGGGATCTCCACCTTGACCCCCTCGGGCACGTAGATGAACGACCCCCCAGACCACACCGCGGAGTTCAGGGCGGCGAACTTGTTGTCCTCCGGCGGGACCACGGTACCGAAGTACTCCCGCACCAGGTCCGGGTACTGCTTCACCGCGGTGTCCGTGTCCACGAAGATGACCCCGAGCTTCTCCCACTCCTCCTTCAGGCTGTGGTAGACGACCTCGCTTTCGTACTGGGCACCCACCCCGGCCAGAAACTTCCGCTCCGCCTCCGGGATCCCCAGCCGCTCGTAGGTGTCCCGGATCTCCTGGGGCAGCTCGTCCCAGCTGCGCGCTTGGCGGTCCGTGGGCTTGATGTAGTAGTAGATGTCCTCGAAGTCGATGACGGACAGGTCCGGGCCCCAGGTGGGCAGGGGCTTCTTCAAGAAGACTTCCAGACTGTGCAGCCGGAACGCCCGCATCCAGTCCGGCTCGCCCTTCAGGTAAGAGATCTCCTCCACCACCTCCCGGCTCAAGCCCTTGCGGGACTTGAACACGTAGTTCTCGGGCATGCGGAAGCCCCACTGGTACTGGTCCAGGTCGATGCCCAGGGGGTTGGCGGTCGCCATAGTCCACCTCCCTTCAATCAGTGCGCCACCCAGAAGACCTTGCCCGCGCGCCGGACCGGCTGGTCGCCCGGAGTAGCGGCCGCCACCTCTGCGAACTGGGCCTGCAGACCCTCGTAGCCGGTCTGCTCCAGCTCCTCCGCCAGCTCCGGGCCGCCCGAGATCACGATCCGCCCGTCCAGCATCACGTGCACCTGGTGCGGGCGGATGTACTGCAGGATCCGGGAGTAGTGGGTGATGAGGACGATCCCCAGGTTGCCTGCCGCCTTGTCGAACAGCTGGTTGACGTTCTCCGCCACCACCTTCACCGCGTCGATGTCGAGCCCCGAGTCCGTCTCGTCCAGGATGGCCATCTCCGGCTCCAGCACGGCCATCTGCAAGATCTCCGCCCGCTTCTTCTCCCCGCCGCTGAAGCCCTCGTTCACGTAGCGGGTCACGATGCTGGGGTCCAGCTTCAGCAGGTCCAGCTTCTCCCGGAGGATCTTCTGGAACTCCGCCACCGGGATGAGCTCGTTCTGGTAGCCCCGCCGGGCCGAAAGGGCCGTCCGCAGGAAGGAGGCGAAGTTGACCCCGGGAATGGCCACCGGGTACTGGAAGGCGATGAACAGGCCTTCCCTCGCCCGCTCGTCCGGGCTCATCTCCAGGAGATCCCGGCCCTTGTACAGGACTTCGCCTCCTGTGATCACGTAGAAGGGGTTCCCCATGAGGACGTTGGCCAGGGTGGACTTGCCTGACCCGTTGGGGCCCATGATGGCGTGGATCTCTCCCTTCCGGACCTCCAGGTTGACCCCCTTGAGGATCTCGCGATCCAGGTCCTCCACCTTGGCCCGCAGGTTGCGGATCACCAGGTCCGGCGCGCGCTCGTTCATGCTCCCTCCGTCGTTTTCGGTGGTCCTAAAATTCTTGACGTTTTTACTCAACAACCACAACCCATTCTAGGGCCGCCTAGTGGGCCCGTCAAACGCCCCAGTTACGGGGCCAGTTGTGCGTCCAGGGTCAGGGCCTCCAGCCCCGGCTTGAGGAGCTGGGAGACGGGGCAGCCGTCCTTGGCACCCTCCGCTACCTCTCGGAAGGTGGCCTCGTCGATGCCGGGGACCCGCGCTCGGGTCTCGAGGTGGACTTTCGTGATCCTGGCGCCTGCCTCCCCCAGCTGCAGGGTCACCGTGGCTCGCGTCTCTACGCGCTCCGGCGGGGTACCTCCCCGGGTCAGGCGGCCGGCCAGCGCCATGCTGAAGCAGGCCGCATGGGCTGCGGCGATGAGTTCTTCGGGGTTGCTCCCCTCGCCTGACTCGAACCGGGACACGTACGTGACCGGAGTATCCCGGAGGGCTCCGCTGGGCGTGGAAACCTGCCCCGTCCCCGTGCGGAGGTCCCCGGTCCAGATGGCGCTCGCCGTGCGCGTGATCTCCGGCATGGCTATCGCTCCTTTCGGGATCTCTGTTGGGAAGCAGGACGTACGGGGTCAGTTTACCACGGTTTGCCGCAGGCCCTCCCCTCCGCCAGCAGCTGCGCTGCGAGCTCCCGCAGGCGCCTGCGGCTCACCTTGTCCAGTCCCGCCCGAGGCAGCCGGTCGATGATCCACACCCGGCGCGGGACTTTGAAACCGGCCAGGCGCGCCCGGCAGAAGCTCACGAGCTCCTGCGGGTCGGCCACCATCCCCGGCCTGACCCTCACGAAGCCCACCACCTGCTGCCCCCACTGGGGGTCCGGCAGCCCCACCACCGCGGCTTCCGCCACCGCGGGGTGAGCGCGCAGTACTGCTTCCACCTCCGCGGGGTACACGTTCTCCCCTCCCGTGACGATGAGATCCTCCCGCCGGTCCAACACGTGGAGGTGGCCCTCTGGGTCCACGTAACCGACATCCCCCGTGTGCAGCCATCCTCCCCGGAGCGTCCTCGCGGTGGCCTCGGGCCTGCGGAAGTAGCCCTTCATGACCGTGGGTCCGCGCACCAGGATTTCCCCTGGCTCCTGGGCGGATCGGCCCGCCCGCACCTCCACGCCCAGAAGGGGACGGCCCGCCGAGTCGGGCCGGTACAGCGCCACGGCGGGATGCAGGGTCGCCACCTGGGAGGCGGCCTCCGTAAGGCCGTAAGTGGGCGCCACGGGCCAGCCGCGGCGCGCTGCCTGCACCACCAGCTCTGCCGGCACGGGCCCGCCTCCTAGCAGCACCGCCCGCAGGCTCGCGGGCACCGGCCGGGCTGCCCGCGACTGCAGGACCCGGTCCAGCATGGTGGGGACCAGGGAGGTGTACGCTACCCCGAGATCCACCTCGTGGTTGAAAGCGTCGGGGTCGAAGCGGTCGTGCAGCACCACCACCGAGCCCGAAAGCGCGGCCCGCCACAGCACCGCGAGCCCGCCCACGTGGTACAGGGGCAGGACCACTAGCCACCCTCCTTCCGGGCCGCAGCCCAGGTGCAGGTTGCTGTACAGGGCATTCCAGAAGTGGTTGGCGAAGGTGAGCTGGGCTCCCTTCGGTTCGCCGGTGGTGGCGGAGGTGTACAGGATGCCCTGGACCGCGGCCCCAGGGTAGCGGTCCTGGAGCCGGACGGGCTCAGGACGGGCGTCTGGGAGGAGCTCGGGGTGCTCGGGATCCACGCAGACGGTCTGCTTCCAGCCGGCCTCTGCCGCCAGGTCCTGCAACTCCGGCTCCGTCAGCAGCAGCTGGGGGGCGCAGTCCTCCAGGCGCCAGCGCAGCTCCGGCCCCGCAAGCCGCACGTGGAGCGGCACGCACACCGCCCCGAGCCGCGCCAGGGCACCCACCAGGACCACGAAGGGGACGCCGTTGCGCAGCAGCAGGGCCACCCGGGCACCCTTGGTCACCCCCAGCCCGGCCAGCCTGCACGCTGTCGCCCGCTGCCGCCGGTCCAGCTCGCCATAGCTCAGAACCCCCCCGGCCCAGCGGACGGCGGGCCGGGCCGGCTCCGAACCAGCCCAGTAGGCCACCGGGTCCGGGACCTTCATACCACGTAGGCTGCAGCCAGCAGGACGCCGTACAGGAGGTGCAGCCGCGCGGTGTCCCGCAGCGCGCGGTTGAGGGACGGACCGTCGTCGTGGACCCACACCCACCGCACCGTGCGCGCTGCGGAGGGTGCAACGAGCCAGGGGAGCCAGAAGCCGCTCCCCAGCTGGCCCCGCACCACCAGCGGCCACGCCAGCGCCGACAGCCAGCACAGGCTGTACTCCACCCGGCTGCCCACCGGGCCCAGCCGGACGGCCAGGGTGCGCTTGCCCGCGGCCCGGTCTGTAGGGATGTCCCGCAGGTTGTTCACCACGAGGATGGACGTGCACGTGAGCCCCACCGGCACTGCCGCCCACACGGCCTCCGCCCGCCACGTGCCGGTCTGCACGTAGTCGGTCCCCGCCACCGCCACCAGCCCGAAGAACACGAACACGAAAAGGTCTCCGAGTCCCCGGTAGCCGAAACGGGGTCCCCAGGTGTACGCCAGCCCCGCGGCCACGCAGCTCAGGCCCACCGGCACCAGGTGCCAGCCCCGCAACCACACCAGGTACAGACCCGCCACACACGCCAGGCCGAAGGCCACCGCGGCGCCCCGCAGCACCTGTCCCGGTGTGAGCAGCCCCTCCGCGGTCACCCGGACCGGCCCCCGCCGCGGTAGCCGGTCGGCGCCGTGAAGGTAGTCGTGGGCGTCGTTCGCCAGGTTGGTACCCACTTGAACCAGCAGGGCCACCGCGAGGGAGGCCGCGGCCGCGGGCAGACAGAAGCTCGCCGCGCTTGCCGCGGTGGCGCTTCCCACCACCACCGGGGCCACGGCGGCAGGCAGGGTGGCGGGCCGGGCTGCCAGCCACCAGACCCTCCAGCCCGCGAGGGGACGCCGCGCCTCAGGGGAAGCGGGGGAACTTGGAGAAGTCGGGTTTGCGCTTCTCCAGGAAGGCATTCCGGCCCTCCTTGGCCTCGTCCGTGAGGTAGTACAGCAACGTGGCGTCCCCGCCCAGCTGCTGCAGCCCTGCGAGGCCGTCCGTATCCGCGTTGAAGGCCGCCTTCAGCAACCGGATGGCGAGGGGGCTCTTCTCCAGGATCTCCCGGGCCCAGCGCACGCCCTCCTCCTCCAGCTGGTCCACCGGCACCACCGCGTTCACCAGCCCCATCTCCAGCGCCTGCTGGGCCGTGTACTGCCGACACAGGTACCAGATCTCCCGAGCCTTCTTGTGGCCCACGATGCGGGCCAGATACGTGGACCCGTACCCGGCGTCGAAACTGCCCACCTTGGGACCCGTCTGGCCGAAGATGGCGTTGTCCGCGGCGATGGTAAGGTCGCACACCGTGGCCAGCACGTTACCGCCCCCGATGGCGTACCCGGCCACCAGGGCGATCACGGGCTTGGGCAGGACGCGGATCAGGCGCTGCAGATCCAGCACGTTGAGCCGCGGGATGCGGTCCTGCCCCACGTAACCCCCGTGGCCCCGCACCCGCTGGTCCCCGCCCGAGCAGAACGCCTCCCGGCCGGCCCCCGTGAGCAGCACCACGCCCACGGAGGCGTCGTCCCGCGCGTGGCTGAAGGCGTCGATCATCTCCATGACCGTCTCCGGCCGGAAGGCGTTGCGCACCTCCGGACGGTTGATGGTGATCTTCGCGATCCCCGCCGCGTCCTCCGCCCCGTGTTCGTACAGGATGTCCGTGTAGTCCCGCACCCGGTGCCAGACGATGCGCACGCTCTCACCTCCGCTGGCGTTCGCTACTAGCTCGTTCCACCGCTGCCCGGACCGCAGCCCACGCCAGGTGGTGCAGCTCCACGTTGCGCCGCCGGTCCGTCCGCACCTCCACCACCTGCAACCCGCCGGCCCGCAGCCCCTCGCGCACCGCGGCCCGGAACTCCTCCCAGTCGGCCGCCCGCCGGTAGTGCCCCCCGAACATCTCCACCGCGGGCCGGAAGTCCAGGCCGTGGGGCGTTCCGAACAGCTCCTCGAACCCCTCCCCGTGCTCCGCCTGGGGCAGGAAGGAGAAGATCCCCCCGCCGTCGTTGTTCAGCAGCACCACCAGCAGGTCCAGACCAAACCGACGAGCCGCCAGCAGCCCGTTGAGGTCGTGGTACAGGGACAGGTCTCCCAGCACCAAGACCACCGGATGCCCGCTTACCGCCGCCACCCCCAGGGCGCTGCTGACCACTCCGTCGATGCCGCTGGCCCCCCGGTTGGCCAGCATCCACACGTGCTTGTGCGTGGACGGGAAGAACGCCTCCAGGTCGCGTACGGGCATGCTGTTGCCCACGAACACCACGCAGGGGTCCGGCACGAGCTTCTCCAGCTCGAAGAACACCCGGCCTTCGAAGGGCTCCTCCACGGTAGCGAGGAAACGGTGTAGGGCTTCCCGCGCCACCTCCCGGAGCCGGTGCCAGGTCCACCACCAGTCTGCCGGGTCCCGGGGTCGCACGCGCTCGCAGAGGCGACGGCACAGGGCTGCAGGGTCCGCGGCCACCACCCGGTGCGCCAGGTGATCCGGGTCCGGCCACGCCCCGCCGCCGTGCACGACCACGTGAAACGCGTCGGGGTGTGCCGCCAGGTAGGCCTGCAGCAAGCGCGAGGTGGGGGTTGCACCGAACCGGACCACCACGTCCGGCTTCAGCTCCCAGACTAGACCCGGCACGCGCAGCAGGGCCTCGTAGCAGTCCACTAGCTGCGACCGGTCGTGGGGGCCGGCCCGCAGCTGCGAGAGGGCGTCCGCGAGCACTGGGTAAGCCACCGCGCGGGCCAGCTCCGCCACCGCTTGCGGGAAGCCCGGGCAGTCCAGGGGCCCACACACCACCAGGCCCCGCTCGCACGTGGCCAGTCGCTCCACCAGCTCGCCCACGTGTTCCTCGCAGTGTTCTGGGGCGGAGGCCGCCCACGCGGTGTAGGGCGCGGCGGAAGGACGGCCCCGCAGGGCCTCCGGCGACGTCCGCGGCCTCTCGCCCGGCACGGGCACCAGGGGCTCCCTCAGGGGGACGTTGAGGTGCACGGGGCCCGATGGCGGCGTACACGCCTCCCACACGGCCCGGCAGGCGAGACTGCGGACGAACCGCAGGCCCCGTTCGTCCGCCTCCGGCAGGGGGAGGTCTGTGGACCACTTCACGTGCCTGCCGAACAGGCGGACCTGGTCCACCGTCTGCAGGGCGCCGAAATCCCGCAGCTCGTGGGGGCGGTCCGCAGTCAGCACCACCAGGGGCAGGCCCGAGAAGTACGCCTCCACCACCGCGGGCAGCAGGTTCGCCGCGGCCGTCCCTGAAGTGGTCAGCACCGCCACCGGGCGCCGCGAGGCCCGCGCGGCGCCTGAGGCGAAGTAGCCCGCCCCGCGTTCGTCCAGCAACGTCCAGGTGCGCAGGCCGGGGTGCCGGAAGGCGCTGAGGGCCAGAGGAGCGGACCGGGAGCCCGGGCAAAGACACAGCTCTCGCACCCCGCACCGCCAGAGCTCGTCCACCAGGGCCCCGCAGAAGGCGTAGGTGGCGTTCTCAGGCTCCCTCACGGCTCCCGGACCCCGAAGGCCTCCATCACGGGCCGCAGCTTGAGCTGGGACTCCCGGTACTCGCGCTCCGGGTCCGCGCCGGCCACTACCCCGCATCCGGAGAACACCCAGGCCCGCCCTCCCCGCAGCAACCCGCAGCGGATGGCCACCGCCAGCTCTCCGTCGCCCGAAGCGTCCACCCACCCGACGACCCCGGCGTACCAGCCCCGGGGCACCGACTCGCGAGTGCGGATCCACTCACGGGCTCTGTGCACCGGAAGGCCCGCCACCGCGGGCGTGGGGTGCAGACGCGCGGCCACTTCCAGCACCGTGGAGTCGGCCACCAGCCGGCCAGAAAAGCGCGTCCGCAGGTGGTGCACGTTGGGGAGCGTCACCACCTCCCGCGGGCCCTGCACCACCCGCGCACACACGGAAGAGAGCGCCTCGTGGACGTGGGCCACCACCAGCTCGTGCTCCCGCGCCTCCTTGGAGCTGGAGGCGAGCTGCCTCTGAAGGACGGCGTCCTCGCCAGGGTCATTTCCCCGGGGTGCCGTGCCCGCCAGGGCCTGGGTCCACACCCGGCCCCTCTTCACGCGCACCAGGGTCTCCGGTGTGGCGCCCAGGAACACCGCACCCTCGCGGGCTACGGCGAACACCGTGCAGGTGGGGTAGCGCTCGGCAAGCACCTGCAGGACCCCGTCGGGCGTTACCGAGGTGGCCACCTCCACGCACCGGGCCAGGACCACCTTCTGCAGCTCACCCGACCGACAGGCGGCTTCCGCCTCCAGGACCTGGGTCTTCCAGTGCTTCTCACCGGGGAGAGCCCGGACGACCTCGCCCTGCCCGCTGGTGCCCCCGGAGACCTCCCGGACGGACTCCAGTGCGTGGATCGTCCGGTCTACCTGCTCCTCCCCACCCTCCGGTGTTATGAGGCAGCTAGCCGCCACGTACTCCGCCCCGCGGACGCTTACCCGCAACACTCTCGGGACCACCAGCACGCCGTCCGGGAAACCTACCCACGGCCCTGAACTTCCCCCCCCGTCGAAGGCAAAGCCCGCAAAGGCCACCGGCCTCGTGGGCCCTTCGGCCAAAACCCGGGGGGCGAGGCGCCGCCACGCGTCCGCGGCGTCCTGCCACCGTGACGGTCCCACGAACGGGTACGCCCAAGCCGCGCCAGCAGCCCAGGTGGAAACCCCGAGTTCGGGCTTTCGCCAGACCCAACCGCCGGGCTGCAACGACCACTGCCTCCCAGAAGGCTGGCGGGCCTCACCCGCCCACACCAGCACCGGAGACCCCCAACGCCGGGCCAGGCCGCGGGCCTTTTTCGCCAGCTGCACCAGCCTGCAGGACAGGTCCGCGGCAACGCTGGCGTGTCTAGGCATCGCGGAACCCCACGGACCGTAGCAGCAGCGCCGCGAGCTCCGGGACCAATTCCCGGAGGGGACGGGACCGCTCGTGGAGCCAAGCCGTCACCACCTCGCTCACCGCCCCCATCCAGACGGCCGCGGCAAGCCCTGTGTCCTGCGGCGGCAGGTCTCCGTCCGCCACCGCCTCGTCCAGGTGGACACGCACCAGCCCCGTCAAAGCCGTCCGCAGCTGCCGGCGGCGGTCGTCCACGCGCGGGCCCGCGCCCGCGGACTCTACCAAGAACAGCCGGGTCAGGTCCTCGTTGTCCTCAAACGCCACAAGCGCCGCCTCCAGAGCCGCGGCCACTTTCGCCCTACCCCCGTGGGCCCTCGTGATGGCCTCTGTCAGGCGTTCCACCAGGGTGGCGGCCGCCTCATCCAGCAGCGCCAGGAACAGGTCCTCCTTGCTGGAGAAGTGCACGTACAGGGCCCCCTTGGACAGGCCCGCCTCACGCGCCACGTCGTCCATCAGGGTCCCGTGGTAACCGCGGGCTGCAAAGGCCCTTCGGGCGGCCTCCAGGATGCGCACGCGTGTGTGCTCCTTGCGGACTTCCCTGGACCGGAGCGCGGTTACCTCCGCACCTTGTGGGCTCCCAGCCACAGCCTTACCTCTGGCCTGAGTGACCGACTGGTCAGTCATCATTATAGGCAGCGCGGAAGCTACCGCAAAGCCTCTATAAGGGCCGTGGGGATCAGCCTGCGGCAACCGCCAGCGCGTCGGCGGCAGCTCGCGCGTCGAAGGCGCCTTCCGCCGCGTAGCGGACCATGGTGCGCAGGTCGTCCAGGCTGAAGTGCAGCTCCCTGGCGGCGCAGTACATTTCCGTGGTCAGGTTGGTGCGCAGCAACAGGGGGTCGTCGCTGTTGAGGGTGACCCGAACCCCCGCGTCGTACAGCGCCCGCAGCGGGTGCTCCCTCCAGCTGGGCACCAGCCCCAGCCGGACGTTGCTGGTCGGGCAGATCTCCAGGGTGATCCGGTGCTCCCGCAGGTACGCCAGCAGCTCGGGGTCCTCCACCGCCCGGAAGCCGTGGCCGATCCGGGTGGCACCCAGCTGGTAGATGGCGGTCCACACGGAGGCGGGCCCGGAGAACTCGCCCGCGTGCACCGTAATGCCCAGCCCCGCCTCCCGGGCCACCTCGCACGCCCTGGAAAACAGGGCGGGCGGGAAGTTGGCCTCGTCCCCGGCCAGGTCCAGCCCCACCACGCCGCACTCCACGCAGGAGGCGGCGATCTCCGCCACCTCCAGAGCGTGCTCTGGACCCCGCTCCCGTACCAGGGTCACCAGGAACCCGCAGCGGATCCCGAACTCCTCTTGCGCCCGGGCCCGGCCCTCGGCCATGGCCTCCAGCATGCCCCGGATCCCCAGGAGGGCGAAGCCCCGGCGGCCACCCACCCGGACCTCCACGTACCGGACGTTGTCCTGGGCCGCCTCCCGGAGCAGTTCGTAGGTGATGCGGGCCACGTTCCGGTGCGTGTACAGGCTGTCAGGGATCTTCCCCGCGCGCCCCAGGTACCGCAACCGTCGCAGACGGTCGTAGCCCACGTGACGTTTGGGGTCGCTCACGAGGTACGGCTCCACCAGGCTGGGCGCCTGCAACTCCTCCGCCAGCCGCCGCAGCCGCAGGGACGTCTCCAGGTGGACGTGCAGCTCTGCCTTGGGCAGCGCTTGCACCGATTCCCGAGTGACCTCCGGCTCCATCCCCGCCTCGGGTGGCTTGTCCAGACCGCCCCCGTCCGTCGTCCCCGGCGCCGCGCCCGGCAGGCACGTTCCGGGTCGCGTGCATTATACTCGCGGGTTGTGGGCCACACAATCTTGACAAACCCGTCCTGCCGGGACCGGAGGGATCCCCCCAGCTCCCCGTGGTCCTGGCTCGGCGTCGCCTCCGTCGCGCGCCTGGCGGTGATGCTGAGCCTGCCGGTCCTGGACGACGAGGCCTACTACTGGACCTGGTCCCGCCACCTGCAGTGGGGCTACCTAGACCACCCGCCCGCGGTGGCGCTGCTGGTGGCGAGCGCCACGGGGCCTCTGGGAGACGCGCCGTGGGCGATGCGGGCCCCGAGCTTCCTGCTGGCGGCCGCCACCGCGTGGGTGGTGTACCGGCTGACCCGTGAGCTGTACGGCGCTGAGGCGGCAGCTCGCAGCCAGCGGCTGTTCCACAGCATCCCGCTGTTCGTGGCAGGAGGGTTTTTGGTCTCGCCGGACGCGCCCTTCACGTTCCTGTGGGCGCTGTCCGCATGGGCTGCGTGGCGCGCCCTGCACGGCCAGCAGAGGGCTTGGTGGCTGCTCGGGGTTTGTGTAGGGCTGGGGCTCCAGAGCAAGTACAGCATGGCCTTCCTGCTCCCCGCGCTGGCCGCCCTGGTGGCCGGGGACCGCACCGCGCGCGGTCGGCCCGAGCCCTACGGGGCCGCGGCCCTGGCCTTTCTGGTGTTCCTGCCCAACCTGCTGTGGAACGCGCAGAACGGCTGGAGCGCGTTCCGGTTCGTGTGGGAACGCGGGGCCTGGGTCCAGGCCGCCCCCGCGGCGAACCTCCTGCTATCCCTGGGCGGTGTGCTGCTGTACCTGTCGCCTGTCCTGGGCGTGCTGGTGCTGGTCGCGCCCTGGCGCAACACCGGCCCCGCGGACCGTTTCCTCCGGGCCCTGGCTCTACCCACCCTCCTGGCGGCCCTGGCCGCCGCCGTACTGGGCAAGTTCAAACCCCACTACATCGCGCCCGTGGCCCTCCTGGGGGTGCCCGCCCTCGCTGCCTGGGAAGGACCTCGGGCGGCTCGGTGGACATCGGTGGCCTCCGCGGTGGGCGCGTTGCAGTCTGCCGCGGTAACGGTGCTGGCGGTGGCGACCCTCTGGGACCCTGCGATCCTCGCGGACCAGCGGGGGTGGGACCGTGTAGCCGCGGAGGTGGTCCGGCGCGCGCCGGCAGGCGCCGTGGTGGTCACCACCACCTACCAGAACGCGGGCCAGCTCAGCTACGCGCTGCGGGAGCGCTACCCGGTAGCGGTTTTGCCCGGCCCCCACACTTTCGACCAGTGGAGCCCCCTCCGGGCATACGTGGGCCGGCCCGCCCTGATCGTGTACGACGCCGCCTCGCCCCCCGGTCAGCCGTACGACCGGTGGTGTGACCGACCCGCGCCGCTGGCCGAGCTGGTCTACCCGAGCTCCGAACGGCCCCTGCGGACCTTCGTGTTCGTCCGGTGCCCCGCCCTCAGCCCCCCGCCCCGCTGAGGCCCGCGGACGGTTGAGCCGTCCGGTTCTTCGCCACCACCGCCGCGCGGCTGCGCTGGTGACGGAAGGGCAGCACCGGGCAGGCCACCCAGTGTCCTGGGAAGACCTCCTCGAAAGGCGGCTCCTCCCTCCGGCAGCTCTCCACCGCGTACATGCAACGGGTGTGAAAACGGCAGCCCGAGGGCGGGTTCACCGGGCTCGGCACGTCCCCCGGCAGGATGATGCGCTCCCGCTTCACCTCCGGGTCCGGGATGGGGACCGCGGACAAAAGGGCCTCCGTGTAAGGGTGCTGGGGGTTCTCGAACAGCTCGTCCGCGGGCGCCAGCTCCACGATCTTGCCCAGGTACATCACCGCGATGCGGTCCGAGATGTGCTTGACCACGGACAGGTCGTGGGCGATGAAGATGTAGGTCAGCTTGAACTCCCGCTGCAGCTCCTCCAGCAGGTTGATGACCTGAGCCTGGATGGAGACGTCCAGGGCCGAAACAGGCTCGTCGCAGATCACCAGCTTCGGGTTCACCGCCAGGGCCCGCGCGATCCCGATGCGCTGTCGCTGGCCGCCGCTGAACTCGTGCGGGTACCGGTTCACGTGGTAGGGGGAGAGCCCCACGATCTCCAGGAGCTCCTGCACCCGGCGGATCTTCTCCCGCCCCCGGGCCAGGCGGTGGATCTCCAGGGGCTCGCCCACAATGTCCCCCACCGTCATGCGCGGGTTCAGGGACGAGTAGGGATCCTGGAAGATGATCTGCATGTCTCGCCGGAGGCGGCGGAGCTCCTCCTTGTTGAGCCGGAACACGTTGTGCCCCTGGAAGATGACCTCGCCGGAGGTCGGTTCCATGAGCCGCAGGATGAGCCGGCCGGTGGTGGTCTTGCCGCACCCGCTCTCCCCCACCAGCCCCAACGTCTCGCCCTCCCGCACGGTGAAGGAGACCCCGTCCACCGCCCGCACCGCGCCCACCGAGCGCTGGAACAGGAAGCCTTTGGTCACGGGGAAGTGCTTGACCAGGTCCCTGACCTCGAGGATCACGTCCCCCGCCATAACCTCCCTCCTACACTCCCCGGGCGCTCGCGAGCAGGCCCGCCTGCTCCGCCGCGCGCCGGTCCTCGGGGGTGGCGTGCTCGCTGTACAGGTAGCACCGCGCGGTGTGGTCTGGCCCCACGGGGTATTCCGGGGGGTCTGCGGTGGTGCAGACCTCCATGGCGAAGGGGCACCGGGGCGCGAAGGCACAGCCCGGCGGCAGGTCGATCAGGCTTGGGGGCTGCCCTTCGATGGGGATGAGCCGCTCAGCCCGCTCGTACAGCTTCGGGACCGAGTGCAGCAACCCCCAGGTGTAGGGGTGTTTGGGCTCCTTGAAGGCCCGGACGACGTCGCTGCGCTCCACCGGCCGTCCCGCGTACATCACCACCACCTGGTCGCACATCTCCGCTACCACCCCGAGGTTGTGGGTGATGAGGATGATGGCGGTGCCGAACTCCCGCTGCAGCTCCCGCATCAGGTCCAGGATCTGGGCCTGGATGGTCACGTCCAGGGCCGTGGTGGGCTCGTCCGCGATGAGGACGGCGGGGTTGCAGGACAGGGCCATGGCGATCATCACCCGCTGCCGCATCCCGCCGCTGAACTGGTGCGGGTAGTCCCGGGCCCGCTCCCGGGCGGAGGGGATACGGACCCGCTCCAGCATCTCCACCGCGCGCTCCCACGCGGCGCGCCGGTCCAGCCCCTGGTGGAGCATCACCGCCTCCGCGATCTGCTCGCCCACGGTCAGGACGGGGTTCAGGGAGGTCATGGGTTCCTGGAAGATCATGGCGATCCGGTTGCCCCGGATGTGCCGCATCTGGTCCTCCGAAAGCTGCAGGAGGTCCTGGCCCTCGAACAGGATCTGGCCGTCCACGATCTTGCCCGGAGGGCTGGGGATCAGCCGCATGATGGACAGGGCGTGGACGCTCTTGCCGCTGCCGCTCTCTCCCACGATCCCCAGGGTCTCCCCCCGGCGCAGGTCGTAGCTCAGCCCGTCCACCGCCTTGACCACGCCCTCATCGGTGTAGAAGTACGTCCGGAGGTTGCGCACCTGTAGCAGCGGCTCCGACAACCCTCCCTCACCTCCTAGGTCCTCAGGCGCGGGTCCAGAGCGTCCCGCAGCCCGTCCCCGAAGAAGTTGAAGCACAGCACGGTCAAGAAGATCATGAGGCCGGGCCAGAAGGCCAGCAAGGGCGTCCGCCAGATGAAGTCCTGGGCGTTCTGCAGCATGTTGCCCCACGACGGCGTGGGCGGCTGGATCCCGAACCCCAGGTAGGAGAGGGCCGCCTCCGTCAGGATAGCGCCCCCCACCGCCAGGGTGGCCGCCACGATCACGGGCGCCAGGGCGTTGGGGACCAGGTGGCGCCACATGATCCGGGCGTTGGAAGCCCCCAGGGCCCGGGCGGCCTCCACGAAGTCCGTCCGCTTCAGCCTCAGGACCTCCCCCCTCACCAGGCGGGCGGTGCCCATCCAACCGAAGGCGGTGATCACCGCCACGATCCCCACCAGGCTGCCGCCGAAGTAGCGCGCCAGGATGATGAGGATGGGCAGGTCCGGGACCGAGAGCATGATGTCCACAAACCGCATCAGGACGTTGTCCAGCCAGCCCCCGTAGAACCCGGAGACCAGCCCCACCACGGTGCCCACCAGGGCCGAGGCCACGGCCGCGCTGAACCCGACCGTCAGGGACACGCGGCCTGCGTACAGCAGGCGCGTCAGCACATCGTGGCCCAGCTCGTCCGTGCCCAGGGGGTGCTTCCACGAGGGCGGGCTCATGCGGTTTTCTAGGTCGATGTGGGTGGGCGGGTACGGCGCGATCCAGGGGCTCAGAAGGGCCGCCACCAGGAGGACGAACACCACGCCCGCCCCCGCCATCCCAAGCCGGTGCCGGCGCAGCCGCCTCCACGCGATCTGCCAGTAGCCCTGGCCCACCGCGGGCCGCGGGGCCGGCTGCTCAGCCGCAGGCCGGCGTACGGCCGCGCGCGCCTTTCCCGTGGACACCTGCCCCCGCACGGCCGCCTCAGTCGTACCGGATCCTGGGGTCCAAAAGCGCGTACGCCACGTCCGCCAGCAGGTTAAACACCAGGACCAAGACCGCCAAAAACAGCAGCGCCACCTGCGCCGTGGCGTAGTCCCCCCCGCCCACCGACTCCACGATGAGCCGGCCGATTCCGGGCCAGGCGAACACGGTCTCCGTGAGGGGCGCTCCCGCGAACAGGTTGGGGATCCCCAGGGCCAGGATGGTCACGATGGGGATCATGGCGTTGCGCAGGGCGTGCTTGCCGATCACCACCCGCTCCGCGAGTCCCTTCGCCCGGGCCGTCCGGACGTAGTCCTGTCGGATCACCTCCAGCATGCTGCTCCGGGTGTACCGGGTCAGCGCCGCCATCTGCAGGAGGCTCAGGACCACCACCGGGAGGACCATGTACTGCAGCCGGTCCACCACGGTCGGCCAGCCCGGTGCCACGCCCGGAGTGGCGAACCCGCCGGGTGGCAGCACCCGCAGCACCACCGCGAAGACGTAGATCATCATGATGCCGAACCAGAAGGCGGGGATGGACACCCCGAAGAAGGTGAAGAAGGTGGCCGCGTAGTCCAGGGCCGAGTACTGCCGCAAAGCCGAGATCACCCCCACGGGGACCGCCACCGCCAGCGCGAGCAGAAACGAGGGGATGGTGAGCCACATGGAGTTGCCGATCCGGTCCCACACCAGCTGCAACACGGGCACCTTGTACGTTCGGGAGTAGCCGAAGTCGCCCCGTAGGGCGTTCACGAGCCACTTCACGTAGCGCACGTGCAGGGGGTCGTCCAGGCCGTAGATCTTCCGCAGAGCCTGGATGTCCTCCGCCCGCACCTTGGGGTTGCCGGCCAGCAGCAGGTCCACGGGGTCCCCCGGCGCCATCACCAGCACCATGAACACGATGACCGAAATCCCGAACACCAGGGGGACCATCTGCAGGAGGCGGCGCGCGAGGTACCCGCCCATCCGCGGACTCCCCTCACCTCCCGTCCGTCACGGCAGGAGCCGGGAGGCTGCACGGGCAGCCCTCCCGGCTCCTCCGCGCCCGCCGGCTAGCGGGCCCACCGCCACTGGGTGGCGTTCCACGTCACCGGGGTGTCCGCCCCCGTGGGCTTCCAGTTCTGCAGGGTGGCCTTGTGCCCGGTGTAGTCCGCCCGGTAGTAGAGGGGGATCACGGGGACTTCGTCCACGAAGATCTCCGCGAACCGCCGCAGCATCTGGGCCCGCCGGTTCTGGTCCAGCTCCTCCGGGACCGCGTGGCAGATCCGGGTGACCTCGTCGTTCTTCCAGCCCGGGTAGTTCTGCCCGTTGGGCGGCAGCGTGTCGCCCGTGTACAGGCCCTCGCAGTCCGCCGTAGGGCCGAACACCCACGCGTACATGGCCATCTCGAACTGCCGGCTGGGCAGGGTCTGCCCGAAGTACACCCGCGCCGGCTGGTTCTGGATGCGGATCTCCACCCCGATCTCCCGCAGCTGCTGCTGGATGATCTGCTGCACCTGCTCCCGCACCCGGTTGCCCGCGGTGGTCATGAAGGTCAGGCTCAGCCGCTGGCCCCCCTTCTGCAGGATCCCGTCCGGGCCCGGGGTGTAGCCGGCCTCCTGCAGCAGCTGCCGCGCCCGCGCGGGGTCGTAGGTGTACCGGCGGACCTGCGGGTTGTGGCCGTAGTGCTTCTGCGGGAACACCTGGTGGGCCACCGGTTGCTTGCCCTCGAACAGGGCCTGGACCATCTGCTCCCGGTTGATCCCGTAGATCAGAGCCTGGCGGACCCGCTTGTCCCGCAGGTGCACGTTGTCCAGGTTCAGGTCGATGTGCTCCCAGATCAGGCCCGGCTCCGCCTTGAGGACCCAGTCCCGCCGGCCCTCCCGCTGCAGGCGCTTTTCCAGCTCCAGACCCTGGACGAAGGGGATGGCCGTCTCGTCGAAGGCGTCCACCGACCCGGCCAGCACGTTGGCGATCTGGGTGTTCGTGTCGGGGACGAACCGGAACACGATGCGGCGCACTTGCGCCCGGGTCCGGTACGACCCGCCCACGGCTTCGTAGGGGAACTGGTCCCAACGCTCCAGGGTGATGGACGAGCCCCGCTGCCACTGCACGATGCGGTACGGCCCGGTGCCCACCGTCTGCTCGGAGGTCCCCCACGGCTGCTGGGGCAGCTTGGAGGGGTCCCGCTGGTACGCGGGCCCCAGGATGTGCCGGGGCAGGTAGCCCGCCCCGTTCACGTTGAGGTCCGCAAACGCGTACTTCTTCCTCCACTGAACCACCATGGTGTACGGGTTGGGCGCCAGGATGTTCTCCACCCGTTGCGACACGTCCCGCCCCGAGGAGGGGAAGCGCGGGTTCATGTTCACCCGCCACGCGAAGATCCAGTCCTCCGCGGTGAGGCTCCGCCCGTCGTGCCACCGGAGCCCCCGACGGATCCGCCAGGTGACCTGCATCTTGTCGCCCGGCAGCAACTTCCAGTCGCCGTCCTTCAGGCTCGGCAGCTTCTCCACCGCCACGGGCTGGAACTTCCACTCGTCCGTCATCTCCACCGTGGGCAGCAGGATGGGCTGCGAAACCATGGTGGCCACGAACATGGTGCAGGCGTCGCAGATGCCCAGCGCGATCACCGCAGGTTCCTGTTGGGTCCCGATGACCACCGTGTCCGGCCCGGCCACCGGCGCGGGCGCCCCGAGCGCCAGCGTCGGCACGGCCAGCGACGCTACCAGTACCAGCGCGACCCACCGGCTCCTCATCCCTGATCCCTCCTCAAGTACCGAAGTGCGCCACCCGCACAAACGCCTCCCGACCGCCGGACCACCCCCCTTCGCTCCGCCGCGGGTTACCTCCATAAGAAACTACGACGGCGCCGAAACAGACCCTGCGGGCTGGCTTCAGCCCACCCGCTCCAGGGGCGCGTAGCCCAGCGCCAGCCGCTTGGTGCCCACACCCTGGAAGTTTACGGTGGCCACCGCGGCCTCGCCCTCCCCCTCTACCTCCACGACCCGGCCGGTCCCGAAGTGTCGGTGCCGGACCACGTCGCCTGGCGAGAGCCGCGGCACGGCCCGGGGCGCCCCCGCGGGAACCTGGGCCTCCCACGGTTTGGGTCCGGGTTCCGCGCGTTCCAGCACGTCTTCCGGAAGCTCGTCCAGAAACCGCGAAGGCACGTTCGCCGTGGTTCGGCCGAACAGGCTCCGCAGCTGGCCGTAGCTCAGGTAGAGCCGCTCCCGGGCCCGCGTGATCCCCACGTACGCCAAACGCCGCTCCTCCTCGAGCTGTCGCGGGTCGTCCAGCGAACGTACGTGGGGGAAGATTCCCTCCTCCAGCCCGCACAGGAAGACCGCCCGGAATTCCAGCCCCTTGGCCGCGTGCAGGGTCATCAGAGCCACCCGGTCGGCACGCTCGTCGTACGTGTCCACGTCCGTCACTAAGGACAGGTGCTCGAGGAAGCTCGCCAGGCTCGAGTCGCCCGTAGAAGCCTCGTACTCCTGCGCCACCGTCACCAGCTCCCGCACGTTCTCCAGCCGCGCCTGCGCGTCCTCCGTCCCCTCCTCCTCCAGGCTGGCCCGGTAGCCGCTGCGCTCCAGGACCTCCTCCACCAGCTCCGCCGCTCGGGCGGCCGGGGCCCGAGCGCGCAGGTCCTCCACCAGCGCGACGAAGGCCCGCAACCCCCGCCGCGCGGCCGCGGGCAGACCCGGGATCTCCTCCGCCCTCCCGACTGCCTCCCACAGGCTCCAGCCCCGCTCTGCGGCGAACGTCCGCAGCCGCTGCACGGTGGTCTCTCCGATTCCCCGGCGGGGCGTTGCCAGAGCCCGTAGCAGGCTCAAGTCGTCGTCCGGGTTTACCAGGACCCGCAGGTAGCTCAGCAGGTCCTTGACCTCCTTCCGCTCGTAGAACCGCACCGCCCCCACCACCTGGTAGGGGATCCCCGCCCGGAGGAACGCCTCCTCGAACTGCCGGGACATGGCGTTGATCCGGTACAGCACCGCGCACTCCCGAAGCCGGAAACCCTCCTCTTGCAGCCGGCGCAGCCGCTCCACTACAAAACGCGCCTCGTCGTGCTCGTCCGCGGCCGCGTACACCACCACGGGTTCGCCCGGAGGGTTCTCCGTCCACAGACGCTTGGGGTAGCGCCGGGGGTTCTGTTGGATGAGGTGCTCCGCGGCCCGGAGGATCTTCTGGGTGGACCGGTAGTTCTGCTCCAGGGGCAGGACCCTGGCTTCCGGGAAATCCCGCTCGAACTCCAGGATGTTCCGGATGTCCGCCCCACGCCACCCGTAGATGGCCTGGTCCACGTCCCCCACCACGAACAGGTTGCGGTGGCGCTCCGTCAAGCGCGCCAGGATCCGGAACTGAACGGGGTTCGTGTCCTGGTACTCGTCCACCAGCACGTGCTGGAAGCGGTCCTGGTACAGCTCCCGGATTTCGGGCACGTCCTCCAGCAGCCGCAGGGTCTCCAGCAACAGGTCGTCGAAGTCCAGGGCGGATCGCTGCGTCATCAACCGCTGGTACTCACGCCAGCAGGAAGCCACCACCCGTTCGAAGGGAGAGGTGGCACGGGCTTCGTACGCGCTCAACGCCACCCCGTCGTTCTTGACCGCGGACACCACCCCGAGCACGGCCGCGGGCGGGTAGCGCCGCTCGTCCACCCCCAGGTTCCGCAGGGCCTCCCGCATCACCTGACGCTGGTCGTCCTCGTCGTACACGGTGAAGTGCTTTGGCAGGCCGATGCGGTCGCCGTGGGCCCGCAGGATTCGGGCACACGTCCGGTGGAACGTCCCCATCCACACCCTCCGCGCCACCCGTTCGCCCACCAGGCCCGCCACCCGCTGCCGCATCTCCTCCGCGGCCTTGTTGGTGAAGGTGACCGCCAGGATCCGGTCGGGTGGTGTGCCCAGCACCCGCACCAGGTACGCGAGCCGGTACGCCAGCACCCGGGTCTTCCCGGACCCAGCCCCGGCCAGGACCAGGGCCGGGCCCCCGCGGTGCAGGACCGCCTCCCGCTGCTGGGGGTTGAGCTGACGGAGGAACTCTTCCGGCCTCACGCCTGCAGCCTTCCCGCCACCAGACTCAGGAACTCCTCCACGGGCTCCCGCTCCCCGAGGGCCGCCAGCACCCGCCCCTCGTCCAGCCTCAGGTGTAGCCGGCTCATCGCACCAGGGAGCGGAGCACGGTTTTCTCGTGACGCTCCAGGAAAAGGCGCAGGTCGGCCGCCCGCGTCGCTCTCGCGGCCCGCCTGTCCCGCCGGGTGGCTTCCGAACAGGAACGCGGCCAGCAGCGACGCCGGTCTCCGCTGCGTGAAGTGCGCGCGCAACCGCTCCACCAGCTCGTCCACCTGCTGCTTCACTCCCACTCGATGGTAGCAGGCGGCTTGCTGGTGACGTCGTACACCACCCGGGTGATGGCGGGGACTTCCCGGGTGATCCGGGCCGCCACCGTCTCCAGCAGCTCGTGGGGCAGCCGCGCCCAGTCCGCAGTCATCCCGTCCTCGCTGGTCACCGCCCGGACCGCGCAGGCGTAGCCGTAGGTCCGGCTGTCCCCGGCCACCCCCACGGTCCGCACCGGCAGCAGCACGCAGAACACCTGCCACAGCTCCCGCCACAGGCCCGCCCGCCGGACCTCCTCCAGGAGGATGCTGTCCGCCTCCCGCAGGATCTCCAGGCGCTCCTCCGTCACCTCCCCCAGCACCCGGATGGCCAGGCCCGGGCCCGGGAACGGGTGCCGCCAGACCAGCTCGTCCGGCAAGCCCAGCTGCCGGGCCACCTCCCGGACCTCGTCCTTGAAAAGCTCCCGGAACGGCTCCACCAGCTGGAAGCGCATGCCCTCGGGCAGGCCGCCCACGTTGTGGTGGGTTTTGATGCGGGCCGCAGTGCGCGTGCCGGACTCGATCACGTCCGGGTACAGGGTGCCCTGGACCAGGAAGTCCACGGGGCCCATTCGGGCTGCCACCTCCTCAAACACCCGGATGAACTCTTCCCCGATGCGGCGTCGCTTCTCCTCGGGGTCCGTGACCGCCTGCAGCCGCTCCAGGAACCGCCGCCGGGCGTCCACGTGCACCAGCGGCACCCGGAAGTGGTCCCGGAAGGTGCGCACCACCTGCTCGGCCTCCCCTTTGCGCAGGAACCCGTGATCCACGAACACGCACGTCAGCTGGTCCCCTACCGCCCGGTGCACGAGGGCTGCGGCTGCCGAGGAGTCCACCCCCCCGGACAGCGCGCACAGGACCCTGCCGCCTCCCACCTGACCCCGGACCCGCTCTGTGGCCTCCTCCACGAAGGACCGCATGGTCCACGTGGGCGCGCACCCGCACACTTCAAAGACGAAGTTGCGGAGCACGTCCACCCCCCACGGGGTGTGAGAGACCTCGGGGTGGAACTGGACCCCGTACAGACGGCGCCGGCGGTCCTGGATGGCCGCGTGGGGAGAGTGGTCGGTGCGGGCGATCGTCTCGAACCCAGGCGGGAGGTCCAGGACCGCGTCCCCGTGGCTCATCCAGCAGAGCAGGCGTCGCTCCAGCCCGTCAAACAGCGCGCTGTCCTGCTCCACCCACAGGCGCGTGCGCCCGTACTCGCGGACCGCAGCCGGCCCGGTACGGCCCCCCAGCACGTGGGCCATCCACTGCATGCCGTAGCAGATGCCCAGCACCGGAACCCCCAGCTGCAGGATGGCCGGGTCCGCTTGCGGCGCTCCGTCCTCGTACACGCTGGCCGGGCCCCCGGACAGGACGATGCCCTTGGGCCGCAGGTTCCGCACCTGCTCGGCCGGCGTGTCGTACGGCACGATGCGGCTGTAGACCCGCAGCTCCCGGATCCGCCGCGCGATCAGCTGAGCGTACTGGGCGCCGAAGTCCAGGACGAGGACGAGGTCTGCGGCTGGCCCCTGGGAGTCCGCTAGCTTTGTGGAGTCGGCCTGGACGCCCGCGTCCACCATCCGCGCTCCGGAGCTCCGCCTACCTTCCCTGCCCCACCCGCTGCGCGAACTGCGCGGCCTTCCCCTCCGTCAGCAGGGCCGGCGCCAGGACGATCTCCACCCGGTGCATCTCCCTCAGCGTCCGGGCACCGCACATGGCCATGGCGGTGCGCAGCGCCTCCACCAGGTTCTGGCTGCCGTCGTCCACCTGCGCGGGCCCGAAAAGGATCTGACGTAGGGTCCCCGTGGTGCCCACGCGGATCCGGGTGCCCCGCGGCAGCGCCGCGTGGGGGGTGGCCATCCCCCAGTGGTAGCCCCGGCCGGGAGCTTCCGCCGCACACGCCAGGGCCGAGCCCAGCATCACCGCGTCTGCACCGCACGCGACGGACTTGGCCACCTCCCCGCCGACCCGGATCCCGCCGTCCGCGACGACGGGCACGTGCCGGCCGGTCCTCTGCCGGAACGCGTCCCGCGCCGCAGCCACGTCGCACAGGGCGGTAACCTGCGGGACCCCCACTCCCAGGACCTTCCGGCTCGTGCACGCTGCGCCGGGTCCCACGCCCACGAACAGCCCGGCCACCCCGGCCTCCAGGAGCTCCAGGGCAGCCTGGTAGGAAACGCAGTTGCCCGCCATCACGGGGATCCGCGCGTTTTCCACCACCTGGCGGACGGACAGCGCGCGCCCCCGGGAGGAGAAGTGCCGCTCGGTGATCACCGTGGACTGCAGCACCAGCACGTCCAGCCCGGCCTCCTCCGCCACGGGAGCCAGCCACGAGGCCGAGGCCGGGGTGACAGACCCGAAGGCCAGGGCGCCCCCCCGCTTGATCTCCTGGATGCGCCGGGCGACCAGTTCCTCCCGCACAGGCGCCCGGTACAGCTCCTGCAGGACCCGCACGCACTGCTCCTGCGGCGCCGAGGCGATGCGCTCGAAAGCTTCCGAGGGGTCCTCGTACCGCGTCTGCAGGCCCTCCAGGTTGAGGACCCCGGCCCCTCCCAGCTCGCCCATGAGGACCGCGGTCCGCACGTCCGTCACGCTGTCCATGGCTGCGGCCAGGACGGGGATCCGCAACCGGTGGCCGCCCACCTCCCACGCGACGTCCACGTCCTCCGGGTCCACGGTGGCCGCCGCAGGTACCAGCGCGATGTCGTCGTACCCGTACGCCCTGCGCGCACGGCGCCCCAGCCCCAGCAGGACGGTGTCGGCTTCCGACACCGCGGGCGGGAGGCCGGCCGTAAGGGACTCCGGGTTCGCCGTCCTGGCGCTCATCGGTACACCTCCGGCTTAAGCACGCACAGGTAGGGGAGGTTGCGGTACAGCCCCGCGTAGTCCATCCCGTAGCCGACCACGAACCGGTCGGGGATCCGGAACCCCACGTACCGCAGGGGGACCTCCCGCCGGCGCCGTTCCGCCTTGTCCAGCAGCACGCACACCGCCAGGCTCGCGGGGTACCGGGCCTTCAGGGTGGTCAGGAGGTAGTCCATGGTCAGGCCCGTGTCCACGATGTCGTCCACCACCAGCACGTGGCGGCCCTCGATGCTCTCGTTGAGGTCCTTGAGGATCCGCACCACTCCGGTGTTCTCCGTCCCCGCGCCGTAGGCACTGGTCGCCATGAAGTCCAGGTGGCACGGGATGGTGATGGCGCGCATCAGGTCGGACACGAAGAACACAGCCCCTGTCAGGATCCCGACCAACAGGGGCTGCTTGCCGTCGTAGTCCGAGGAGATCTGGCGCCCGAGCTCCTGCACCCGGGCCCGGAGGACCTCCTCGGGGATGAGGACCTCTTCCACGTCGTCCGCCAGCGACAAACCTGCGCCTCCGGGGGGTTTGGGCGGATTATAGGGAAACCCGGAAATTCCTGTCAAACGCGCGACCGGGCCCGCCGATCGTTCGCAATTCTCGAAATGGTCGCCCTCGGCCTAAAGCAGTTCGACCGAAAAACCGAACACCCTCAGCGGCTGCCCGGCTTGACCAAAGGCACCCCCTCCCGGCACAGGGGGCACAGGGGCGGCAGGTACGCCTCCACGTCCAGCCGCACCAGGGGCTCAAACCGCCACCGCAGCCCGTGCCCCCCCGAGGACCGGTCCACGATGGCCGCCACGCCCACCACCACAGCACCCGCGCGCTCGGCTACAGCGGCCACCTCCTTCGCGGACCCTCCTGTAGTGACCACGTCCTCCACCACCAGGACCCGCTCCCCGGGCGAGAGGGTGAAGCTACGCCGGAGGCTCATGCGCCCCTCGGACCGCTCCGCCCACAGGGCCCGCGCACGGAGCTGCCGGGCGGTTTCGTACGCCAGCACCACGGCCCCGATCGCCGGCCCCACCACCGCCTGCACTTCTTCGGACCGGAACGGCTCAGCCAGGGCAGCGCACACCCTGGCCGTCAGGTCGGGGTACTGAAGCAGCAGGGCACACTGGATGTAGTGGGAGCTGTGCATGCCGGAGCTCAGGAGAAAGTGACCCTGCTGCAGGGCCCCGTGCTCCCGCAAAAGGTCCACCACCTCGGCTCCCGAAAGGAAGGTGGCCACCTCAAACCGTCCGTTCGGGGCGGAGCCGACCGGCCGCGGTTCCGCCGCGCAGCAGCTTCACAGCGTCCCTTTCGAGGCTAACACGTCCAGGACTTCCACCGTAGCCCGAGCCACCGCCGCGGGGTCAGCTGCCAGGAGGATGGGCCGGCCCACCACCACGTAGTCCGCACCCGCCCGCACCGCCTCCCGGAGGCTTCCGGTCCTGGCCTGGTCGTCGTCCTGGACCTCCCTAGGCCGGACCCCCGGCACCACGGCCAGGAACTCGCGGCCGCAGCGCTCCTTGACGGCCGCCACCTCGTGCACCGAGCACACCACGCCGTCCAGCCCTGCCTTCCGCGCCAGCTCCGCCAGCCGCAGGGCGTAGCTTGCGGGGTCCTCCGCCACACCCACCTCCCGCAGGGTCGCGACGTCAGCGCTGGTGAGGACGGTCACCCCCAGCACGAGGGGAGGACTCGCGGACTCCCGCCGCGCCCCTGCCGCTGCCCGCCGCATCATCTCCGTCCCCCCGCAGGCGTGCACGTTGAACATCCACACGCCCAGCCTGGCCGCCGCCGAGGCGGCCTGCTCCACGGTGTTGGGGATGTCGCAGAACTTCAGGTCCAGAAACACCCGGCCGCCCCGGTCACAGACCTCCCGCACGGCCTGCGGCCCTGCCGCGGTGAACAGCTGGGAGCCCACCTTGAAGGACCGCACCACCGGGCAAAGCCGGTCCAGCAGCCGCCGGGCG
>JAVKKH010000005.1:71677-137208 GCA_031296405.1 Candidatus Tepidifontimicrobium thermophilum | reverse complement strand
GGCGGTGGCTGACCCGAGTCCTCACCAGTGCCTTCCACGACCGCACCCGGACGGAGCGGAGGAGGACTTCGACCTGTTCGACAAGATCGCCGAGGAAGACCCGTTCCCCTACTCCGACCGCGTGCACCTGGACTTCCTGGAGCTGTTCGACGACGCGCGGATCCTCGAGGTGCTGCAGGGTCTGGTCCCTCAGCACCGGGTCGCGGTGATCCCGAGGCGAGCGTGGACGTGGCGCTCAGCAACGGGGTGATCAACCTCTCGCCTCGCAAGTCCCGGGCCTTCGCGGAGACCTACCGGGTCCTGCGGCCGGGCGCCCGCATGGTGGTGGCGGACATTGTGGTGGACGAGGACCTCCCCCCGGAGATCCTAACGAGCGCCGCTGCCTGGGCCGGTTGACTCTCGGGCGCTTTGGCGGAGCGTGTCTTCGCCAGCAAAGTGCAGAAGGTCGGGTTTGTGGACATCCAGCGGGGAGAGGAGTTGCCCTTCGGGGTGGACGAGTGCGAGCAGTACCCGCTGTTCACGCCGGAGCTGATTGCCCTGATGCGCCGGCTCATTCCGCCGGAACGGCAGGCGACGGTGGCCCGGTCGGTGATCTTCACGGCCCGTAAGCCGTAGGTGAGGCTTCGCCGACCTCCCGGTTTGGGGGGACAGAGCAGGATCAACACGAGAGAGGAGGACAGCCATGACAAGCCAGGCGGTGGTGAACGGGGTGGACGTGGGGCAGCTCGTGGCGACGGTGGAAGCCATCAAGGCGAATCCGGATCTCGCGCGGTTTACCTTCCGGGCCACCAGCGAGTGGGTGACCGGTGGCCGGTCCAGGACGGAGATCCGCGGGTTCTACGGGGCGGGGCAAGAGGACACCTCCCGGGCTAGGCCCTTCGTGCTGGAGGGCGACGAACCTCCCGTGTTGCTGGGGACGAATGCGGCCCCCAACGCCGTGGAGGCGGTGTTACATGCCCTGGCGTCCTGCCTGGCGGTGGGGTTTATCTACAACGCCGCTGCGCGGGGGATCAAGGTGGAGCGCCTTCAGTTTGCCCTGGAGGGCGACCTGGACCTCCGCGGGTTCCTGGGGCTGTCGGACCGGGTTCGCCCCGGCTACCAGAAGATCCGGCTTTCCTATCAGGTTAAAGCTGACGCGCCGCGCGAGGAGATCGTGGCCCTTTGCGACTACGTCCAGAAAACCTCGCCGGTCCTGGACATCCTTCGCAACCCGGTGTCGGTCTCGGTGTCGCTGGCGGACTGAGGGGAACTAGCGGGAGCGGGTATTCGCCGGTTTGCCTCGCCGCTCAGGTGGGGGCCGGTACAGGTACGGGTCATCTCAGGGGTGGGTGAACGGAGCCAGGTGGGGCGGTCCAGCCGGTCTTGACAAGATAGACGAGCCCGATCGCGTCCACGCACGGTCGGATAGCGCTCCGACGCGGCGGCGCCCGTCCGGCCCACGGGCCAGCGGCGGACCTCCACCAAGCCGGGGCCCGACGCCGACTCCGCAGTAGACCGGAGAGGAGTTCCTCTTCGGCCCGTAGCGTGCCCGCGGCCCGCGGTTGCAGGCGGTAGGCAGATCCCGCCGTACCGGCGGTTGCCGGAGGTGTTAGAGTCAGCACGGTGGGAGTCGACGAACCCTTCGTATCCCGAGCGCTCAGGCCCTACGTGTACTCGAGCGGTCGCCCCGGGCCGGCAGAACTCGCCAGGGCCGGCGGCCTCCGTGTTCGGTACGGGGCCGCGGGGCTTTCCGGCGTGCTGCTCGCCCTGAGCTTTCCGCATCCCGGCTGGTGGCCCCTCGCCTGGGTCGCTCTGGTCCCCTTGCTCCTGGCACTCCGCGGGCTGCGGCCGGCGGCCGCGGCAGGGGTAGGCCTCGTATTCGGGTTGGCCTTCTACGGGCTGCTGCTCACGTGGCTCGACAGCCTGGGGGTGGCCGCGTACCTCACGGTTGTGGCGTTCAGCGCGGGATACTCCGCCCTGTTCGGAGCGCTGGCAAGCTGCGGAGGCCAGGGCGCGGGGGACGTTCGGTTCCTCTTGACGGCGTGGCTGGCGTGGGTCGTGGTGGAGTGGCTGCGCAGCCTGGGCGTTGCCTCGTTCCCGTGGGGCCTCGTGGGCTACTCCCAGTGGACGAACCTGCCTGTCCTGCAGCTCGCCTCCGTGGGCGGTGTGTACCTCGTTTCCGCGGCGGTGGTGGCCGGGAACGTTGGGCTTGCGCTCCTTCTGCTCCGCAGACCCTCGGGGCTGGTGCCCCTGCTTCTCGTGGCCCTGGCGTGGGGGTGGGGAAACGGGAGACTTGCGCGCCTGGAAGCGGAGGCGCAACCAGGGATGCCGGTGGCCGTGATCCAACCGAACCTGGCGCAGCAGCGCAAGCTCGATCCCGACCACGCCCCCCAGACCCAGAAGACCCTGCTGCAACTCACCCGGGAGGCGGTGCGTTCGGGAGCGCAGCTGGTGGTGTGGCCCGAGCACTACTGGCCGGTTCCCCTCCTCCGCGATGGACGACTCGATGCCCTGATTCAGACCGCGGTGCCCGAGGGCGTGGCGCTCCTGGCCACTGGGGAAATCGACGGCCGGCGTAACTCAGCCGTCGTCGTGGACCGCGGACGCGTGAGGGGGCGGCACGACAAGGTGCGGCTCGTGCCCCTCGGAGAATGGTGGGCGGATCCGGGAGCAGGCTATCAGGCCCTCTGGGCTCCCGAGGGGCCCGCGGGTGTGCTCCTGTGTTACGAAGTCGTGTATGCTGCCTCCGCGCGAGCCCTGGTGACCGACGGAGCCCGCTACCTGATCCACTCTACCGAGGAGGGCTGGTTCGGGGAGTCCGCAGGGCCTGTGCAGCACCTGGGGTTCGCGGTGGTGCGGGCGGTGGAGCTGGGCCGGGACGTGGTGCGGGCTGCCAGCATCGGGATCTCCGCCGTCATTGAGCGGACCGGGCGCATCCAGACACGGCTTCCACAGATGACACAGGGATGGGTCGCCGGTCGCATCGAGCCACGGTCGGACCTCACGCCCTACGCCCGCTGGGGAGACCTGTGGGTGTGGGTAGCCGCCGGGGTCCTGGGTGGCATGGTGCTGCCGGCCACGCTCCCGTGGATGCGCCGGGAGGTGGTAGCCCCGTTTCTCCTGCCCGCCACGGCCGCGATGTTGGGAGGCGCCCTCGGGTTCGGGTGGCTTCTCACAGGGCTACTCCTGGGCGCGGTCGCCCTCGCGACGTGCCCGGATCCCCGGAGGCTCGGGCTTGTGCCGGTCCGGCGGTTCACGAGCCTCCTGACCGCCGCAGGGTTTTCCGGAACCGCGGTGTGGCTCGTGCAGGCGGGGTTTGCGGCTCAGGGGATCCCGCTGTTCTTTCAGATGCCCGGGTGGGATCGCGTCTTGGCGTACCTTGTGTTTGGAGCCGCGGAGGAGCTGTGGCTGCGGGGTGTGATCGTCGCTTCCCTTCCCACCTCTCCCCTCGCCGCCTTCGTCCTCTCGCAAGTGGGGAGCCTGCTCCTGTACCTGGGGGCGAGGGGGGAGGTGGTGGCCTGGCACCTCCTGAGCGGCGCGGCCTTTTTCCTGATCCGGCGGGTGACGGGGAGCCTTTGGGGGCCCATGCTAACGCGGGGCGTCGGGGACGCGGCCCTGTGGGCCCTGCTGGGCCGGTGGCCGTTTTAGAGCTGTAGGAGCAGCGGCATCCTCCGGCGATCGCAGTACGTCGGTGACTGGAAAGAGCATCGAGGGGAGGGTCTCCGGTTGTGGTGGACCGGGTATGACATCCGCCTGGAGGACGTCAGGGACGCGGCCGCGGCCCTCGGCGCGTACGTGCAGCGAACCCCGCTCCTGAGGGCTCGAGCCCTGGGCCAGATGGCGGGGGTGGAGCTGTGGCTGAAGGCGGAGAACCTCCAGCGCACCGGTTCCTTCAAGGTCCGGGGAGCGTTCAACCGGATCCGTCTGCTGGGCCCGGAGGAACGGCGCCGCGGAGTGGTAGCGGCGTCTGCGGGCAACCACGCCCAGGGGGTGGCCCTGGCGGCGCGCGAGCTGGGCGTACGGGCCACCGTGGTCATGCCGGAGGCCGCTCCCCTGGTGAAGGTGGAGTCGACGCGCGGGTATGGTGCGGAGGTGGTGCTGCACGGGCGGGACTTTGACGAGGCCTTCGCGTACGCGGAGGCGCTGCACCGGGACTCCGGTGCGGTGCTCGTCCACGCCTTCGACGACCCGGCGGTTATCGCGGGCCAGGGGACGGTGGGACTGGAGATCGTGGAGCAGCTGCCGGACGTGCAGCTGGTGGTGGTTCCCGTGGGCGGCGGAGGTCTGATTTCCGGGGTGGCGGTGGCGGTCAAGTCCCTGGTGCCCACGGCCCGCGTGGTAGGGGTGCAGGCCGCGGCGGCACCCGCGGTGTACCAGTCTTGGCGGCAGGCGCGAGCGGTCGAGGTCCCCGCGCGGCGGACTCTGGCGGACGGCCTGGCGGTGAGCGCTGCACGCGGCGGGGTCCTGGAGCTCCTGCGGCGATGGGTAGACGACCTGGTCACGGTGGAGGAGGACGAGCTGGCGGGTGCCATGGTGCTGCTGCTGGAGCGGGCAAAACTAGTGGCGGAAGGGGCGGGAGCGGCTGCGGTGGCGGCCCTGGTGTACGGCAAGGTCCGCATGCCAGGGGCCCGCACGGTGGCGGTGGTGAGCGGGGGGAACGTGGACCTCAACACCCTGGTGCGGGTGGTGGACCGGGGACTGATGAAGACCGGGCGCCTGCTCCGTCTGCACACACGCTTGCTGGACCGTCCCGGGAGCCTGCGGCAGCTGCTGGAGGTGGTGGCCCGGGAGGGGGCCAACGTGGTTACCGTGGAGCACGATCGCCTCGCCCCCGACGTCCCGGTGGGCGAGGCCGACGTCACCCTGCTGGTGGAGACGCGGGATGCGGAGCACGCGCAGGTGCTGCTGACCCAGGTCCGACGCGCCGGCTTCTCCGTCCACGGTGACTAGGACCGTCCCCACGAGGGGCCTGACTTACCCGGCGCACCTTCTCGTTCACGGATTCTTCACACGTCCGCCAACGGCGCCTCACGGACGTCGCCCAACCTGATCCCGGAGGGTTCGACATGTCCTGGACGCGCCGGTTTTTCGTGGTTTGGCTCGTGGCCGGCCTGTGGGCGGTTGTCGCGGGCACTCGGCCGGTCCGGGCGGAGGTCTGGCAACCCGTCCAGTTGACCGTGCGCGATCGGGGTGAGGGTCGCGTGACGGTCACCGCCACGTGGCAGGGGGTCCGGGAGGGGACGCTGGTACTGCGCGTGGCCTTCGACACGCATTCCGTGGACCTGTCCGGGTTCGACGTGGCGAGCAACACGGTCCTGCGGGACGAGGCCGGTCGGGAACTGCGGCTCCTGCGGTGGCAGGAGGAGCAGGGTAGCTCGCACCACCGCCGCGGCCTGCTGGTGTTTGCCGCTCCCCCGGCTCCTCCCGGACGCCTCTTGCTGGTGGTCCGGAACCTGGCGGGGGTCCCCGAGCGCGTGCTGGCCTTCGAGTTCCGGCAGTGAGAACGGCGCTGGCGCTTCCGGCTAGGCGAAGTCTGCTGGCCCGCTGCGCGGCCGGACGCGGTGCAGGAGTTCCTCCGTGGGTGTGGGGTGCGGTGGGGAGCGCGGGGCTGTTTGGGCTGTACGTGGGGGCCGTGGCCGGGCTGTCCCGCTCCCTGGGACATGCGTGGGAGCTCCTGGCCACCGACTGGCCCTTCGTGGCCGCCCTCGCCGGGGGCTTCGGGGCGCGGGTGGGGTTGTACGCCCACCTGCGGAGGTTGCGGAGGGCGTCCGGTGCCGTCGCGGGCGCTGCGGGCTTCGGTACCGGGACCTCGACCGCGGCCATGGTGGCCTGCTGTGCTCACCATGCCACAGACCTGTTGCCGTTCTTGAGCCTGCCCGCGGTCACGGGTGTCGTCGGTGCCCTGGCCGCGTGGCGGGTCCCGCTGATGACCCTGGGGATCGTTACGAACCTGGTGGGGGTGGGAGTGAGCCTGCGACTTGTGCAGCGGGCACGGTCGGATCTTGGCGGAACTGCAACCGGGGAGGGAAAGGCTATGGCGGAGCGCGTGAAGGACCCCGTGTGCGGTATGGAGGTGGACCCGGAGCGGGCGGCAACGCGGTCGGAGTACGAGGGCAAGACGTATTACTTCTGCTCCGCTCACTGTAAAACCAGCTTCGACCGCCAGCCGGAGCAGTACGCCGGGCAGTCCTGACGGCGACTTTTCTGAGGAACCCACGGACGACTGTGGGAGGTGGAGCGTGCGTCCCACACACCGCTCGCGTCCAAGCAGAGCTGAACGGCAGTCGGGCGGCCGGCCGGGCCAAGTGGGCAGGCTGTTCGGGGCTACGCCCGCGGTGCGCAAGGCTGTCTTTCTGCTTCTCGCCCTGACGGCTGCCGGAGGGGCTGCGGCCCTGCTGTGGCCCCGGGGTGGTGGTCCGGAGGAGGCGGACCAGACCGTGGAGATCACCATGGCGGGGTTCAGCCAGCCCGTCCTCCTGGCGCGGGCAGGCAAGCCCTGCGCCTGCGGATCGTAAACCCCGACAGCCCCTACCACACGGACGGTGGCGGGTGGCACCAGCTGGCCATCCCCGCCCTCAAGGTGGATGTCCGGGTGCCTCCGCGCAGCAGCCGTGTGGTGGAGATCCCAGCCGCGCCAGCTGGCGAGTACGGCTTCTACTGCGACGTCTGCTGCGGCGGCAAGGCGAACCCGACCATGCGGGGCGCTCTGCGGGTAGAGGCCTGACGTCGGCGGTTTGACGGCCTGGTGGAGGGAGCTGGGTTGGACGCCGCCGACCTCGCCCTGCCCGCGGTGGCGGGAGCTGCAGTGCTGGACAGCCTCAACCCGTGTTCCTTCGCGGTGCTGCTGATGTTCGTGGGTGTCGCCCTCCTGCTGGCGGAGCGGTCGGGGGTATCTGGGGCAGGGGGAAAACTGTGGTGGACGGGACTCACCTTCATCTTCGGCGTCTTCCTGGCGTACCTGGCTTTGGGGCTGGGCGGGTTGACGTTCCTCCGCGGGCTCGCTGGCGGGCACTGGGTGGGTCGCGCGGCGGCCCTGGGCGCTGTGGGCTTGGGACTGCTGACGCTTCAGGAGGCGCTGGTACCGGAATGGGGGGTACGTCTCGGTGCGCCCCCAGCGCTGGGCGAACGGCTGCGGGCCCTGAGCGCCCGGGGCAGTCTGCCCGCGGTGTTCGGCGCGGGCGGGCTCGTAGGTCTGTGCACCGTGCCCTGCTCGGGGGCCATCTATCTGGCGGTGCTGGCCCTGCTGGCCAGTCAGCCTACGTTCGCGCGAGGGCTGGCGTACCTGGTGGTGTACAATTTCGTTTTCGTGCTCCCGCTGGTGGCGCTGTTGGCGGTGGCCGGATCCCGGCCCGTTTTCAACCAGCTCGGGCGCTGGCAGCTCCACCACCGCCGGACGCTGAAATTCGCCATGGGGGCCGGGGCGGTGATCCTGGGCCTGCTGGTCCTCGCGGTGCTGTGAAGACCCGGCTCCGCACACCGCCCGATGCGGTGCCTGGGCGTACAATGGCGACAGGAGGGCAGCCGTGTCCCGCGGGCTGGTGCTGGTAGGTGTCGGGCTCGTAGCGCTGGCGGCAGTCCTATCCTTGACCGTCCCGTGGGCCGGGCCGGCCATGGGGTGGCCGGACTTCTGGGGATCCTCGCCTGCGACACCGGTGACGCTGGACGCGGCTGCGGAGCTGGTGCGGCGGGTCCTGGCGGAGTGGGGCTACCCGGACCTCGTGCCCAAAGAGGTGATGGAGTTCACGAACCACTTCTACGTCCTGGTGGTGGAGAAAGACACGGGGAAGGGCGCCATGGAGCTCATCGTGGAGCGCAACGGGTTCGTGCACCCGGAGCCCGGGCCCAACATGATGTGGAACACGAAGTACGGGCACATGGCCGGCATGATGGGCCCCGCTTCCGGAATCTGGCTGGGGGCACCGACGCTGTTCCGGGAGCGCGCGCGGGAGATCGCCCGGGAGTTCCTGGAGCGCGTCTACCCCGGTGCAGAGCCAGACCACGGCACGGAGTTCTACGGCTACTTCACATTCGATGTGGAACGGGGCGGCAAGACTTTCGGCATGTTGAGCGTGAACGCGTACACCGGCCAGGTGTGGTACCACGCCTGGCACGGAGCGTTCATACGGGAGAAGGAGCTGTAAGGAGGGGCAGATGAGTTGGCGAGATGCGGTGCTGGTGGCCGTTGTGGTGCTGGGAGTCCTAGTGTTGCTGCCGGCCCTGTGGATGGGAGTGGGAGGTTGGGGTTGGATGATGGGGCCCGGAATGATGGGCCGGTGGGGCGGTTGGGGCTGGGGTTGGGGTGGGCTGCTGGGATCCCTCGTCCTCCTGCTCCTGGTGGCGGGTGTGGCCCTGGTAGTTGTTGGGCTCACGCGGCGGGAGAGATCCGACAGCGCCCTGGAGATTCTGCGGGAACGGCTGGCGAGGGGTGAAATCACCGCGGAGCAGTACGAGGAGTTGCGGAGACTCCTCCAGTAAACCCGAGCGTCTACCATGGGGGAGATGGTACGCGTCCTCGTGGTGGACGACGACGAGGCGATCCTGAGCCTCCTGGGGTCGTACCTGGCCCGCGAGGGATTCGAGGTCCAGACCGCGGGGGACGGGGAGGCTGCCCTTGCCGCGGCCCGGACCTCCCGCCCCGACGTGGTGGTGCTCGACGTTCTGCTGCCCGGCCTGGACGGGCTGGAGGTACTCCGTCGGTTGCGGGCCGAGGGCGAGCCCTACGTGATCCTCCTCACCGCGAAGGCGGAGGAGGCAGACCGGGTGGTGGGCCTGGAGCTGGGGGCGGATGACTACGTGACCAAGCCGTTCAGCCCCCGGGAGCTGGTGGCCCGGATCCGGGCCGTGCTGCGCCGGGGTCGCGGCCGGGCGGAGGTCCCGGAAGCTCCCCTGGTGTTCCCGCGGCTCCGGATCGACCCCGCCCGCCGGGAGGTGTGGCGGGACGGGGAGCGGGTGTACCTGACGCCCCTGGAGTTCGACCTGCTGCGGGCCCTGGCGTCCTTCCCCGGCCGGGTGTGGACCCGGGAGCAGCTCATCGAGCGGGTGTGGGGCCACGACTACTTCGGGGACGAGAGGGTGGTGGACGCACACATCAAGGAGCTCCGCCGGAAGCTACAAGACGACCCGGCGCGCCCCTCCTTCATCGGCACGGTACGCGGCGTGGGGTACCGGTTCGTGGACGAACCCCGGTAGCATGCCCACGCGGCTGTTCCCCAAGCTCCTCCTTGCCTTCCTGGTCGTCATCGCCACCGGTGCGGTAGTGGCCTGGGGGACTGCATGGGGGCTCGCGCCGGTGGCGTTCGCGGACCACCTCGCCAGCATGGCGGACCGGCTGGGACGTGAGGTAGGGCTAGTCGAGGAGCTGTTCGCGGGATTCCAGCAGGCGGTGGGCACCGCGGTGCTGGTGGCGGTGGCCGCCTCTGTCGTGGTCGCGTCCGGGGTGGCCACCTTTGTGGCTCGCAGGATCGTGGATCCCATTGAGGCGATGCGGCACGCCGCGGACCGGATCGCCTCCGGTCAGTACGGGGAGCGGGTTCCGGTGCGGTCCGCGGACGAGCTGGGGGAGCTCGCGGACCAGTTCAACCGTATGGCGGCTTCCCTGCAGCGGCTCGAGCGCGCCCGCCGGGACCTGGTGGCGGACGTGGCGCACGAGCTGCGCACGCCCCTGGCAGGACTGGGGGGGTACCTGGAAGGTCTGCTAGACGGGGTTCTGGAGCCCACCCCCGAGCTGCTGGGCCGCATGCGCCGGGAGGTCCGCCGACTCGAGCGCCTCGTGGAGGACCTCCAGGAACTGTCGCGGGTGGAGGCCGGACGGGTTGAGTTGCGGCGAAGAGCCGCCTCGGTCCACGAACTACTGGAGGTGGTACTCTCCCGGCTCCGGTCGCAGTTTGTGGACAAAGGCGTGCGCCTAGCAGTGGAAGTACCCGCGGACCTGCCCCGCGTACTCGCAGATCCCGACCGGGCGGCCCAGGTGCTGACCAACCTTCTGGGGAACGCCCTTCAGTACACTCCCTCCGGAGGCCAGGTGACCGTGCGGGCATGGCCCGTGGATGGGGAGGTGGCGGTGTCGGTGACTGACACCGGGGTCGGAATCCCGGCAGAACACCTGCCCCACGTCTTCGAGCGGTTCTACCGGGTTGACCGATCCCGAGCGCGGGCCGGTGGTGGGACGGGAATCGGGCTGACCATCGCTAGGGGCTTGGTGGAGCTCCACGGGGGCCGCATCTGGGCAGAGAGCCCTGGCCCCGGTCGGGGAAGCACCTTCACCTTCACCCTGCCCCGGGCCGGGTAGGGCCTTCACCGATTCTTCACGGACGGCGCAGGTACGCCTCACTGAGGCCACGTAGACTGGACCCCGGAGGAGACTCGTGATGGTGTGGATGGTGGCTTTCTGGGTGCTGGTGGCGGTCCTAGCCGCCGCGGTGGTGTCGCTGCTGTTCCCTCGGAACAGCAGTCGGGAGGACGCGCGCCGAGTCCTGAGGGAACGGCTGGCCCGGGGCGAGCTCGGGGCAGCGGAGTACCGGGAACGGATGCAGAACCTGGAAGTGCAGAGCAGCAAAGGTTCTCGGGGTTGGGTGGGCGTCGCGGTCGTAGTGCTTCTGGCGCTCGTGACCCTGTGGGCGGTCCTCGCGATGGGAGCCGGGTGGGGCATGCACGGGCGCTGGGGCATGCCCGGCATGTCCATGCCCCACATGGGAAGCTGGAGTCCCAGCCCCGTAGCCAGCGCTCGTCCGGGCGGACGGCTCCTGCCCGTGGAGCTGGCAGACTTCAGCTTCCGGCCCGGCGTGGTGCGGGTGCGGGCCGGAGAGCCTGTGAACCTGAAGCTCCGCAACACCGGCTACGTCCCCCACGACCTGTACGTTCCGGACCTGCACTTTCGCGCCGCGTTGGCTCCAGGGCAGGAGCTGGTGGCGGGACTGCTAGCGGACCGGCCCGGCACGTTCGAGTTTTACTGCACGGTCCCCGGCCACCGGGAGGCGGGCATGAGGGGGGTGCTGGTGGTCTCCCCATAGGCCCGGACAAGCCGCCTCGCCGATCGGTTCAAAAAACCACCTACGTTCGGCTGATGTCGTATGTCGCGTAACCGTATGAAGGGAGGTGGTTCACGTGAGGGTTGTGCTGATATCTGTCATCACCGTGCTCGTGGCGGTAGGCTTCCGAGCACAGGAGGGCGCGGGCGCTGCGGGTGCGCGGCAGGTGGTGGAGCTGCAGATGAAGGAGTTCGCCTTCGTGCCCGCCACCGTCACCTTCAGGGCCGGGGTGCCTGTGGAGCAGCGTCTGGTAAACCGGGGGGCGGTGGAGCACGAGTTCATGGTGTACGACCCAGGCCACATGCACCTAGCGGGGATGGACCCGGATGTCATGCACCGGGAGCTGGAAGCGCGGTCGTACTTCCGGGGCATGGACGTGCGGGTGGAGGGAAAGGCAAAGATGGTTGAGCGCATGGGCAAGGACCTGGTCATGATCACCCTTGCCCCGGGCGAGCGGGTGGTCCTGCGCTTCACGCCCAAGAAGAAGGGTACGTTCGAGGTCGGCTGCCACATCCCGGGCCACTACGAGGCGGGGATGAAGGGGCGTTGGGTGGTCCGCTAGTTCCGCCGCGGCGGTGTTTCACGCAGAAGCTCGCGGGCGTGACTGCGACGGGAGGGGAGCAGGTCTGCGTCGCGGGATCCAGGCCGGGGTACGACGGGCGTATTCCTCGTAGGTGGCACCGAAGCGCCGGGCGAGCTCCGCTTCCTCTTGCCGCGCCTGCCGCACGTAGGCAGCGGTGAGCACCGGCCACATCAGCAGCCCGGGGAGGGTAGGCCAGTGCACCAACCAGCCGCCGGTTACCAGTACCAGGCCCAGGTACTGGGGGTGTCGGAGATACCGGTACGGCCCCGTGGTCACGAGTCCCTCGCGGTGCCGGTAAAGCTCCCTCCACCCGAGGACCACGAGGAGTACGCCCAGGAGGGTGATGGCGGAGCCCACCGGCATTCCGAAGCGGTACATGTACGTCATGAACTCCGGCTCGAACAGCGTCCAGCCCAGGGCGGACGAGAACAGGTAAGCTGTCAGGGGAAACCCGAACATCTCCGCGAACAGTGAGATCACGAAGGCCGCGTACAGCCCGTGGGGCCGCCAGTCCCTCCGGGCCCGCACGGGCAGCAACAGCAGGAAGGCCAGGAACAAGGCTGCGGAGAGCACTACCAGCCCCCACTGCCCGCGGGTGATGGACAACAGTTCCGCCCGCAGGGGGCTCCCCCAAAGCGCCAGGGAGTGCCCCGCAGCCACCAGGAGGGCGGTGACGCTGACCGTGGCGGCCACCACACCCGCCGCGCTCGCCAGCCGTTGGCTGCGGGAAGCGGGGAAGGTGGCGTCCTGCGATCCGTGGCCCGAAGTTGGCCTCATGCCCGTCGCAAGGTTCTGGACCATCCTTGCCGTACGTGGCCGCCGCGAGGTGCAACCCGGTGACTGCGTCTACGTGGCCACCGGATATCCTGCCTGCTCCAGGGCCCGCTTTAGGGTCTCCTCGTCGAACGCCCCCTCTTCGAAGACCACGCGGACCTCCTTCCTAGTGAGGTCCACGTGCACGGACCGTACGCCTGGTACGCCGCGGGCTGCCCGATCCACGGTGGCCGCGCACCCGTTGCAGTGCATGCGCGGTACCCTGTACACCTTCTCCATCCGGTCACCTCCCTTCCGTGCGCTTGCGAACCCACGGGATGACCACGGGCATGAGGACGATGGTGGTGAGCAGGAACACCCATGCGGATCCGATCAGGCGGCTCGACCAGGAGGTTTCACCCTTCAGGGTGGCTAGGCCCACGAAGACTGCCGCCGCCAGCAAAGAAGCGCCCAGGTACAAAGCCGCGGCTGCTGCGGATGGGTTCCGAACCGTCTTGAACATCGCTTCACCTCCCCGCGGCCGCAGGAGCCACCGCGCCCTCCACCCGGGCCCTCTCCTCGGGCCGGTGCCGCCGGCGCACGGGCGGCGTGTAGCCGCGCATGCGCTGGGTGTTCAGGGTCACCGACAGGGAGCTGGTGGCCATCAGCAGCGCGGCCAGCTCCGGGCTCACGATCTGGCGCAGGAACGGGTACAGGATCCCGAAGGCCAGGGGGATGGCCGCGGTGTTGTACGCGAAGGCCCAGAACAGGTTCTGGCGTACCAACCCCATGGTGGCCCGGGCGATCTGCAGGGCGGCCACCACGTCCAGCAGGTCGTCCTTCACCAGGACCACGTGCCCGGTCTCCTTGGCCACGTCCGTACCCGCGCCCATGGCAATGCCCACGTCCGCCTGGGCCAGGGCCGGGGCATCGTTGATGCCGTCGCCGACCATGGCGACCCGGTAGCCCTGGTCTTGCAAGCGCTTGATCTCCGCCGCCTTGTCTCCCGGTAGGACCTCTGCCAGTACCGTGTCCATCCCGAGTTGCTTCGCGATGGCGTGCGCGGTCTGGCGGTTGTCGCCGGTGAGCATGGCCACCCGAACGCCCATCGCTTGCAGCTCTCGGACGGCGAGGGGCGTCGTCTCCCGGAGCGTGTCGGCGACCGCCACGATCCCCATGGCCCGGCCGTCCACCGCCACGAACATGGCGGTCTTGCCCTGGGCCTCCAGCTCCTCGGCCCTTAGCCCGAGCCCGTCCAGCGCCACGCCCTGCTCGGCCATGAGAAGACGGTTGCCGAGCAGGACCGTGTGTCCGTCGACCCGCGCCACCACGCCGCGGCCCGGCAGGGCCTGGAACTCCTCAGGGTCGGGGAGCGCAAGACCCCGCTCCTGAGCAGCCCGCACCACGGCCTCGCCCAGGGGGTGCTCAGAGCGCTTCTCCGCGGCCGCGGCCCAGGCCAAGACCTGTTCGTCTGCGGCGCCCGCCGGGACCACGTCGGTGACGGAGGGAAGTCCCTTCGTAAGGGTACCGGTCTTGTCGAAGACCACCACCTGGACCTTCGACAGCGCCTCCACCGCGTCCGCGCCTCGGAACAGGATGCCGTACTCCGCGGCCTTGCCCGTTCCGGCCATCATGGCGGCGGGCGTGGCCAGCCCCACCGCGCACGGGCAACTGATCACCAGCACCGCGATGGACACCAGGACCGCGAATCCCACGGCGCTGGCACCCGTCAGCGCGTAGGGGGTCAGCATCAGGCGCGTCTGCGGACTGAACCACAGGTCGTAGCCGACGAAGTACCAGAACAGGAAGGTCAGCAGGGCCAACACGTGCACCCAGAAGATGAACCGGCCTGCTACGAAGTCCGCCAGCTTCTGGATGGGGGCTTTGGAGGTCTGGGCCTCCTCCACGAGGCGGATGATCTGGGCGAGAGCGGTCTCCCGGCCCACGCGGGTGGCCCGGAAGGTGAAGGAGCCGGTCCGGTTCAGGGTACCGCCGATGACCTCGTCGCCGGCTTTCTTTTCCACGGGGAGGCTCTCCCCCGTGATCATGGACTGGTCCACCGCGGAGTACCCCTCCAGCACGACTCCGTCTACCGGGATCTGCTCCCCGGGCCGGACCACCAGGACGTCCCCCACCTCCACCTCGTCCACGGACACCTCCACCTCTCGGCCATCCCGCAGGACCCGGGCGCGGCGCGGCTGCAGCCGCATCAGACGCCGGATGGCCTCGGAGGCGCGGCCGCGGGTGATGGCCTCGAGGTAGCGGCCCAGGAGGATGAACCACGTGAGCAGGGCAGCAGCTTCGTAGAAGGTGGCCTGGGGACCGCCGAACCCCGCCTGCGGCCAGAAGGTGTTCACCACCGCGATGAGGTACGCGGCGCCGATCCCGGTAGCGTACAGCAGATTCATGTCGGTCACGCCCCGACGCAGGCCGGCAAAGGAGTGAACGAAGAACTGCGAGCCGGGGCCGGCCACGAGGGGTGTGGTGAGCAGGAACAGGACCAGCTTGTTGTGCAGGAACTCGGGGACGATCCGAGAAAGGAACCCGTAGGGCTGGAAGGTCCCCAGCATGACCAGAAGGGCGAGGGGGGTCGCCACCAGGAGGTTGGTGTGCTGACGCCGGATCTCCCGGCGGCGGGCCTCCTGCTCGCGGTCCAGGGCCGCGGCACCCTCCACCTTCTCCTCCGCCCCGTAGCCGACCTCGCGCACCGCGGCCACCATCTCTCGGACCGTCACCACGCCGGGCACGTAGTCCACCCGGGCGGTTTCCGTGCTGAGGTTCACGGAGGCGGCGAGCACGCCGGGCAGGGACGCGAGGGCGCGGCGGACGTTTTCCACGCAGGATGCGCAGCTCATGCCCGTGACGTGCAGGTAGGCGGTGGCGCTCCGCAGGCCGTAGCCGATCTCCTCTATAGCCCGTTGCATGGCCCGCACGTCCACGCTAGAAGGGTCGTACTCCACCGTGGCCTGCTCCGTGGCCAGGTTCACCCGGACCTCGCGGACGCCGGGGAGCCGCTGGAGTGCCCCTTCCACGTTGGCCACGCACGAGGCACAGGACATGCCCTCGATGGGGAGAATCACCCGGCTCATCGCCCACCTCCTGCCTCGAACACCTCCAGCAACTCCTGGATCACCCGCTCCCGCTCTCCGGGGTCGTCGGAGCGGATGGCGGTGGTTACGCAGTGGTTCAGGTGCCGCTGCAGGAGCAGCGCGTTCACCCGATCCAGGGCGCTCTGCACCGCCTTGGTCTGCCGGAGGACGTCGATGCAGTACGCGTCCTCCTCCACCATGCGCAGGATGCCGCGCACGTGCCCCTCGATGCTGCGCAGCCGGGCCAGGATCTGGTCCTTCGCCCGGGGGTCGGTACCCTGGAAGGTCCTGCCGTGTTGCGCTCGTACCGCCACCTTCGCCTCCTCCCCTCCCCCCCCGGGGAGGGGTCCAGGGCCATCCTAGCAACTTCCCCCCAGGAGCGTCAAACGGTACGGGGCCGCTGCCGCCTGGTATGGGTCCGGCGGGCCCGGCGACCGGGGAGCCAGCAAGCCGTGCTCCCGGACGAGATGGGGCCCTGGGCATGGTGGCCGCGGGAGGGTACCTGGTGTACGTCCAGATCCGACTGGGCGGGCTCGCGATGGCGGGTGTGCAGTGAGGGGTAGGGCGTTAGGGCTCCTTCAGCAGTCGGAGCAGGTAGGCTTCCAGGCGCCGGGCACCTTCGGCCCCCAGGAAGGGCCCTGCGTGCACGTCGCGGATGACGCCAGACGCAGTCACGAACACCGTGGTGGGCAGACCCACCACCCGGTACGCGCGCAGGAGGCTCCCGTCGTCGTCCAGCACAGACGGGAACGGTAAACCGTACTGTTCGGCGAAGCGACGGGCCTCCTGAATTTCGTCCGCGACGTTGACCCCTACGAAGTGCACCCGGCCCCGGAACCGGCGGGCGGCTTGCGCAAGAGTGGGGGCTTCGGCCCGGCACGGCGCGCACCAGGAAGCCCAGAAGTTGAGGACCACCGGCTTACCCAGGAGCTCGGACAGGGCGAGTTCGCGTCGGTCCAGGGTCTCCCGCAGGAAGCCCGGAGCGGGACGACCCAGGGGGCTGCCCGTGGGCAGGGGCCGGGGTGCCGAGAACACCTGCGGCGTCGTGGGCACCTGTGCCCGCCGGAGGACCCACCCCGTGGCCAGCACCAGGGGTACGACCAGGAACAGGAGCCAGCGCCAGCGGCGCACGGTCCCTCAGAGGGCGCGCCACCAGTAGCCCACCGTGTACACCCCCGCGGCCACCAGGAAGGCCGCCGCCGCGCGGTGCACGTGGGGGACCAGGACGCGTACCCAGCGCATCACGGTGGCTTCGAACAGGCTCACGCCGACGAGGGCAGCGGTGAGGACCGTCCCCATACCGAGGGCGTAACCGAGGAAGCGGCCCGCGGCCGCCAGCAGGCTCTCCGCAGCTAGGGCGGTCCCCACCACCGCCAGGAACACCGGCAGGGTGCAGGCCAGGGAGCAGACGCCGTAGGCGACCCCGAAGGCGAAGAACGACACAAGGCCCGAACCCGGGCGCGCCCGCTCCCACACCCGGCTGACCGCGAAGACCCCCAGCTCGCGCCCCGACAGGACCAGGAAGGTTCCCAGGGCTACGAGTCCCGCTCCCACCAGCAGACCGCCGTACGGGAAGAACCGTGCCAGCGCGCGGCCGCCCGCCGCGAACACCCCTCCGGCTATCCCGAACAGCACCACAAACCCCACGGTGGCGGTCAGGCCCAGCGCCAGCGCACGCCACGGCCGGGCTTTCCCCGATCCCGGAGCGCTTCCTCCCGGTCCCACCAGGGCAAAGGCCGCCAGGGACGGGAGGAGGAGAATGCCGCACGGGTTGACGGCGGCTACCATCCCCGCAGCGAAGGCGTACCCGACGGGTAGCCAGCTCACGGCTGCGGCCAGCTGGCCCTGGGCCAGGTACAGGGCCTTGGTGGAGGCCACCAGGGCCAAACCGACGCCGAGCCCCGCCACGGCGAACGCGAACCCCACAGGATCAACACGTGTTCCTTTCCGCACAGCGCCGTCCGGGCTCACGGTGCCGACCTCCGAACGCCCTCCACGAGCCTGACCAGTTCCTGCCGGGTAATGGGGCCCACCCACCGCCGCACCAGTCTGCCCGTGCGGTCCACCACGTACGTCTCAGGGATCCCCGTTACGCCGAAATCCACAAGGATCCGCCCTTGCGGGTCGGGCCCGTTTGGGTAGGGGACCCGGTACGCCTCGAGGATCGCCCGCGCGGACTCCTCCGAGTCCCACACGTTGATTCCCAAGAACACCGTACCCGCAGGGCCGAGAGCGCGCCAGGCTGCTGCGAGTTCCGGCGCCTCGTCCCGGCACGGCGGGCACCACGAGGCCCAGAAGTTGACCACCACCAGCTTGCCGCGCTGGTCCACAAGACGAAAGGCCCCTCCGTCGAACAGCCGCAGCTCGAAGTTGGGTGCGGGGCGCACCTGCACCTGCCCCGCGCGCCCTGTCGTGTTGATGGCGAGCCCGCTGCGGCCCGCCGTCTGCCCGCGTACCAGCGCGGACCATAGCACACCCATCAACCCGATTACCGGGAGGAGGGCAACCGCAGCGATTTTAGGCCCCCTACGGGCTCCTCGCGTGTCCTCAGCCCCCACGTTGGCCTCCAGTGTGCCCGCGAGTCCCGAACCCCTCCTCACCTCCGCCCGCGGGCCGGGTACGGACCCGCTGGGCCGCCCAACGGTCCTGCGGTGCCGGAATGGCACGAAGCACCCGGCGCGCCCCGCATCAAGAGGTAATGGGAGACCGGGCAGGCGAGTAACAGGAGCAGGATCACGGCGGGCGGCAGCAGCTGGGGTGCCACCCGCCACAGGAGCACACCTGCCAGCGCGACTGACCCTACGAGCCGCCAGTCCAGCCACAGGAAGCGGAAAGGACGTGCCTGCGCAGCCGTGTCAGGCTCTGCGGCCGGTTGCTCGTGGAGGTCCGCGCGGGCATGCAGAACAGGCGCATCGGGCAGGGGCGTGGGGGAGGGCTGCGATCCCCGGCGTGCGCCCAGCCACACGCCTACCCCCATGCCCACCGGGCAGGCCAGGAGCAGGAGGAGCAGGACCAGGGACTCCATCACGTTCGACCTCCCGACTCAGCTCGGCCAATCGCCGGTTGCACTCGAAGCCATCCGGGCACGATAGCTCCCACCGGTGTCCTCGCTAGGGTGCAATCCGGCAGTACACGGGCAGCGCCGCGGCGGACGCTGCCAGATAGGAAGGGACCGCTCGCCATGCGGCGGCGGCGAACCCTCCCGCCAGCAGGCTTCCAGCCAGCCTGCTGCCCGGCTTCGCCTGACCCTCCACCAAGCGCCGCAGCCGCTCCTCCAGGACCCAGGCAGCACTGTGCCGGAAGGCTGGCAGAGCCCGGCCATCCGGCAAGCCGTACTCCGTGAAGCGGCCCAGGGCCGAGGCCAGAGCCAGCGGCCGCCCGGTGAGCTTCGCAGCCAGCGCGTCGGCCTCGAGCTCCTCCTCCCCCTCCAGGAGTTCGAGAGTCCGCGCGGCCCACGGCAGGTACCACACGGAGTCGCGGAGCAACCGTACGGCCCACAGGACCGCACCCGCACGCCGGAACAGGTGGGCCAGCTCGTGGGCCAGCACGGCTTCTAGCTCGTCGCCATCGAGGTGTTCCAGGAGCCACCGGGAGACGACCACCGTAGGTCCGCCGAGCCAGCCGCTCATGGCTGCAGGGGAAGAGGTGTCCAGGACCCGCAGGCGCGGGAGCGGGAATTTCCACTGCTCGCACACCGGCGCGAGGTGCTGTACCAGGGCAGGGTGTTCCAGGGCGGGCCAGCTGCCCAACAACCGACGGGCGGTGCGCAAGCGCAGCAAGTTTCGCATCAGAGCCCACGCCACGCTCCCCCACAGCAGGACCAGTAGCCCCAGGCTACCCGCCTGGTCCCACCCGCGAAGTGAAGCACAGTCGGCCCGGTACCACCCCAGCAGGTGTGCCGTCGAGAGCCCCAAGACGAAAAGGGGCAGGCCCAGCACGACGAAGCCCAGCGGGCGACGGCCCCCCACGGGCACCAGCCGCAGGAGGAGGGCGGCCCCTCCGCTCAGCAGGGCGGCGAGCGCCAGGGAGCCCAGGACGAACCGCAAGCCCGTCATCGTTGCCCGCGGCGGCGCGACCGAGCCTCCTGCACAAGGCGCAGGAGGCGTGTCCGTGTCTGCGGGCCCAGGTAGTCTCGCAGCCGCTCCGCAGCGACGCCGCCGAAGTTTACCAGCAGTTGTTCCAGGGCCCGCTTCACGAACCGATCCACGAACTCCTGCCGGCCCAGGGTCGCCCGGTACACGTACGCGGGTTCCCGGCGCTCTGCGGAAAGCAGGCCTTTCCGGGCCAGGCGCACCATGGTGTTCATCACGGTCGTGTAGGCGATCCGGCGGCGCGGGTACAGCTCCTCAAAGACGTCCCGCACGGTGACCCCCTCGCCCGGAGGGCGGGACCAGATGATCTCCATGATCTGTGCCTCCAGGTCCCCCAGCACCGCCCGGATCCCGGGCCGGTCCAGGCGCAAGGTGGTAATGTCGGGTTCCTGCGGTGGCCGCGTCACGGTGCCAGCACCCTACCCTTTTCCACGAGCCTCTGAAGCGTCTTTCCTCCGTCCGCAGACCGGTACAGGTCCGCGGAGAATGTACTGAGGTACAGGGTCTTCGGGTCGGCGGGATCCAGAGCCAGTTGGCCGACGGCATCCTGTCCACCGAGGAAGAGGCCCAGGGAGTTCCAGGTGCTCCCGCCGTCGGTGCTCCGCACCAGTCCGAGCTCCGAAGAGGCGGCGTAGGCGTACACCCGGTACGGCTCCCGGGGATGAAAGGCCAGGGCCGTTACGGGAATGCGGCCCAGGGGCCCGTCCAGGCGTTGCCAGCGCTCGCCTCCGTCACGGCTCACGACCAGCCCCTCCCGGGTGGCGGCGAACACGGTATTGGGATTCCGAGGGTGGACCGTCAAAGAGAAGACCCCGGACAGGCCCCGCTCGCCCAGGTAGGCCCAGGTCCGACCACCGTCCCGGCTCCGGTAAAGTCCGGTGCGTCGGGCCACGTTCCAGCCGTACAGTACCCCGGGATCCGACCAGCTCTGGGCCGCGGCGTGGAAGTCAGCTTCCCCGGTCAGGGCAAGCGGTTGCCAGCTCAGCCCAGCGTCGCGGCTTACCTCCACGCCTAAGGGGTTGGGACGGCGGTCTTGCGGCCCCGGGTGGCCGCTGGTCAGGAGGACACGGGGCTGTCGGGGATGCACCAAGAAGCCCATGTGGTCGTAGGTATGGTTGCCGACCCGCTCCCAACGGCCGTTGCGGATCCGAAGCAGCCCGCCGTGGGCGGCCACCCACACGACCTCGGGCCTTAAGGGGTCCACCGCGAGACCGTGGATGTGCGGCCCGGGGATCTCCCGGACCTCCGCCTCGGTGGCCAGCCGGTCCGCAGCGCAGCCGGCGATAGCCAACACCGCGACTGCGGATACCGCCCAGGGGGCGGCGAACACGGGCCCACGTGCGAGTGTCCGGGACCCAGCCACCACAGCCTATCTGGGCATCATCGGCATCATCGGCATGCCGGGCATGCTCCGCATCGTGTCCCCCATCGTGCGCCGCATTCCGGGACCCGACATGTGCTCCCACATGTGCCGCTGCATCTGGGGGTCCTGCATGGCCTGAACGCACGCGTCCATCATGGACCGCATGGCCTCCGGGTCCTGCATCACCGGGCTCATCGCCCCGTGCGTCTGCCCAGGCCCGTGTGCGGGACTTGCGGAGGGCAGAGCGGGTGCAGTCCGGGCGGGCCCGTGGGCCCACACCAGGCCGCTGGTCGCAAGCAGGGCCGCGATGAAAAGGGCAACCCACACCATCCGCCGCATGGCTTCCCCTCCCTGTGGCCTCGTGCTATTGCTATTATTACTACTGGCGGTAGTACGATGGCAAGGGGAGAAAACCGCTGCCGGATCGGCGGACCTTTCTCCGGTGGCTGGGCAGATCCCCGGCCTAGGTGCCCTTGCTGCCTTCGCCTCTCCCTCCTGCGCTACCTCAAGCCGAGCTTGGATCCAGGGCTCGGCGTGCTGCACGGGAAGCTCCCTCACCTGACAGAGGGGGATCTCCCGAAAGGGGAACCGTCCTCCGTCGCCGCCCTGGAGGAGCTGCAGCAGCCCTGGTCCAGCAAGTTCTTCGTGTTCACCCAGAAGTACCCCCAGTACACGCCGGAGCGGGCCAAGGCGGCCGCGGTCCCCGGGGTGGCCATCAAGCTGCCGTGGAAGTTGAGCTCCCCCGGCTACAAGGCCGGGAAGGAGCCCACGGACATCGTGGTGTTCTCCCGCATCTGCCCGCACGTGGGCTGCATCTTCAACTACGTGCCGAACTGGCGGGAGGTCACGGCGGGCCACGGCGGGTACGTGCCGCCTGAGGTGCGCCGGCACGGGCTACTGGCCTGCCCCTGCCACCTGTCCATCTTCGACCCCGCGGACCGGGAGGTGCCCGGCCGGGTGCTGTCAGGACCCGCTCCCCGGCCGCCCCGCTGCTTCATCTACGAGGTTCGGGACGGGGTCCTGGTGGCCACAGGGCTAGAACCCGGAGGGATCGCCTGATCCCAGGGCCGCTCCACCCGGCGCGTCGGCTTCCAGTAGAATCCAAAGTATGGAACTCAAGCTCGTTCCCATCGAAAAGCCGGACCCTCTTAACGTCATCCTGGGGCAGTCCCACTTCATCAAGACCGTGGAGGACCTCCACGAGGCGCTGGTCACTGCGGTACCCGGGATCAAGTTCGGCCTGGCCTTCTCGGAGGCCTCGGGCAAGCGGCTCGTGCGCCGGTCAGGGACCGACCCGCGGCTGGTGGACCTAGCGGTGCGGAACGTGCTCGCCATCGCGGCGGGCCACACCTTCCTGATCGTGCTGGGCGAGGGGTACTACCCCATCAACGTCCTGCACGCGGTGAAGGCCTGCCCGGAGGTGGTGCGGGTCTTCGCAGCCACCGCAAACCCCCTGCTGGTGGTGGTGGCCGAGGAAGGGGACCAGCGGGCGGTGCTGGGGGTGATGGACGGGTTCAAGCCCCTGGGGGTGGAGGACGACGCTGAGGTGACCTGGCGCAAGGACCTACTGCGCAAGTTCGGGTACAAGTTCTAGGGCTGCGGTGCGCCCTTTCGAGGTCGTCGACGCCCACGTCCACCTGGTCACCCCGCGCATGGTGGAGCGCGCGGTGCGGCCCAACGTCCCCATCCGTGCCCGGGCGCTCGAAGCGGCCGCACAGGCCCGGCGGAACCGGCTGCAGCAGCTCGCGGGCCAGAGCCTGGAGGAGATCGCCGCGTGGTGGGCACAGCAGCTGGACGCCCACGGGGTGGCAGCCGCCTTCTTCATCGCGGTGGGGGAAGCCAACGAGGAACTGGCGGAATTCTGCTCCCTGAACCCCCGGCGGTTCTTCGGGTGGGGCAGCCTCCCAGACCCTCTCCACCCGGACGCGCCGCGCATTGTGGCACGCTTCCGTGAGTGGGGGCTACGGGGCCTGAAGCTGTACCCGCCCACCCAGCGGTTCCACGCCAGCGACCGGGCAGTCTTCCCCGTCTACGAGAAGGCCGCGGAGCTGGAGATCCCGGTCCTGTTTCACTTCGGGATCACCGTGGCGCCTCTCTATGACCTGACCTACGCGAATCCCCTGTCCCTGTCCGCGGCGGTCAAACAGTTTCCGGAGGTGACGTTCGGCATCGCCCACTTCGGGGCCGGCTTCCTGCGCGAGACGTTGTTCCTCGCCTACCACACCGACAACGTGTTCGTGGACACCTCTGGGACCAACAACTGGCGGCAGTACACCCCCGGGAACCCCTCTTTGGAGTCCGTGTTCGCGGACGCCCTGCGGGCGTTCGGGCCGCAGCGGGTGGTGTTCGGGACCGACACCGCTGTGGGGCCCTACCGCGGCGGCGTCCTGGAAGAGCAGCTGCAGATCCTGGAGCGGTTGGGCCTGTCGGAGGAGGAACGGGCGCTCGTCATGTCGGGCAACGCCCGCCGGCTGTTCCGGCTGGAAGCCCCCAGGGCCGGCGAGCCATAAACCCTCTTATGAAGTTTGCGTGATCCCTCAGGGGGCCATCAGGTACTGGAGGCTGAAGGGCTGCGCCTCCGAAACCCACCCCCGCTGGGTTCCGGGCCCGCGGAGACCGAGCACGGTGCCGAGCCAGCCTCCTCCCGTGTACTCCACCACCCGCGCCCGGGGGATTCGGGCCAGCTGCAGGGCTTCGGAGACCGCCTCCTGTAAGGACCCGAGGCGGTCGACCAGCCCAAGCCGTTGAGCCTGTGCGCCCGTGTAGATCCGCCCGTCCGCCAGCTGCAACACCCGCGAGCGCTCCATGCGCCGGCCCTGCACCACCACGTCCACGAACCGCCGGTACGCCTCGTCCACGATCCCCTGGAACAGCTTGGCCTCCTCCTGGGTCAGGGACCGGTCGGGATTGCCCATGTCCTTGAACCGGCCGCTCTTGAACACCACGGTGCGCAGGCCGATCCGCCGGTTGAACTCCTGCAGGTTCGGGAGCACCACGATGACGCCGATGCTGCCTGTCAGGGTGGAGGGGTCTGCTACCACGCGGTCCGCGCCGGCCGCCACGTAGTAACCGCCGGAGGCCGCCACTTCTGTTAGGAGCGCCACCACGGGCTTGCCGGCCCGGCGCAGCTCCACCAGCTTGTCGTGGATCTGGGCGCTGGCGACCACGGATCCTCCGGGCGTGTTGAGCTCCACCACCACCGCCTTGACCGCCCGGTCCCGGCGGGCCCGCTCCAGCTGCTCGAGGACCCGGCGGGACGAGGCCACCGGCCCGAAGGACAGCAGGCCTCCGCCTTCCTGGCTGATGGCGCCCACCACCCGTACCAGGGCCACCTTGTCCGCACCTTCCCCCGCCACCACCCGCTCGCCGGCATCTCCGAGGGGCCGGAGCCCGGTCCCCAGGGCAAAGCCAACTGCAGCCCCTACCAGGGCCGCGACCAGCAGGGCTACCACAGCCAGCACCACGCCCGCGGTCCACACCACCGGCCGTTGCACCCTCGCACCCCCTCAACACCGGTGATTCGCGGCAGCTCGGTGAACACGTTAGGGGACCCGCGGAAAGGAGGCAAGCCACTTTACGCTCTCTTAATCAGGCCTTACTTCCAGCTTGAACTTGGGAAGGCACCCTGACCGCGAGACCGAGGAGAGGGAGGTGGCGCGACCGTGAACAGGCACTTGGCGGCGATTCTGGCAGCGATGGTGGTCGGGACCCTGGTGGGGGCGGGGTGGGCGCAGCAGCGCGCCGGCGGCACTGCCAGCCCTGCGGGGACCATCGTGGTGGACGGCTCCAGCACCGTGGCGCCGCTCACGAGCGCGGTGGCGGAAGAGTTCCGCAAGACGCCGCAGGGCCGATCCGTGCGGATCACCGTGGGCATCAGCGGGACCGGGGGCGGGTTCAAGAAGTTCTGCGCGGACAGCCCCCAGTCCCGTACGGACATCCAGGACGCCTCCCGGCCCATCCGGCCTGAGGAGGACGAGGCGTGCCGGCGGAACCAGGTGAGCTACGTGGAGGTCCCGGTAGCCATCGACGGGCTGAGCGTGGTGGTACACCCCCGCAACACGTGGGCCACCTGCCTCACCCTCGGGGAGCTCAAGCGCATGTGGGAGCCCGGGGCGGAGCGCAGGGTCACCAGCTGGCGCCAGATCCGGTCGACCTTCCCCGACCGGCCTCTCCGGCTGGCGGGAGCGGGAGCTGACTCAGGGACGTTCGACACCTTCACGGAGATAGTGGTGGGGCGGGCGAAGGCCAGCCGGGGGGACTATTTGGCGACCGAGGACGACAACGTGACCGTACAGTTCGTCAGCCGGGACGAGGGCGGCCTAGGGTACTTCGGTCTGGCGTACCTGGAGGAGAACCTGGGGCGCGTGAAGGGGGTGGCCGTCGACCCCAGCGAGCGGGTGGACCTCGCGTCCAACGACCAGTGCCGCGGGATCGAGCCGACCTTTGACAACACCAAGTCGGGGCGCTACCCGTTGACCCGTCCCCTCTTCATCTACCTGAACCGCACCAGCGCCCTCGCGAAGCCGGAGGTCCGCGAGTTCGCCGGGTGGTACGTGGGTCCGGCCACGGGGGTGAACCTGCAGGTGGACGACCCGCGGCAGCGGGGCAGGAAGACCAACCTCACCCGGGCAGTGGGGTACGTGGAGTTCCCCGAGGCGGTGTACGCGGCCGCGCGGCAGTGTGTTGCGCGGCTCCGGCCGGGCACCGCTTTCCGGGAGGGCGGCAGGCCCGCGGGGCACGCCACCCTGGAGCAAGTGAACAGGGCCTATGTGGCCCACTGCCGGTAGCGCTCCCCGGCCGGAGCCGCCAAGCCAAGCCAGGGCTCCGGCCCGTTCCTGCCGGAGGTCTGGCGGCGGGTCCCCCACCGGCCGACACCGCCGACGCCGCCCGCCGCCGGACCCCGAGCTTAACCGGGACTTAACAGGGCCTGCGCAAGGTGGAGTCTGTGGGCAGGGGAAGGCGTGTGGAACGGTGGCTCGAGCGGGGATTGGCCGCGAGCGCCCTGCTGTCCGTGGGGGTGACCGTGGCCATCGTGGCAGTGCTGGTCTTCGAGACCATTCAGTTCTTCCGGCTGCCCCTGGACGCTGCAGACCCCCGGCTCGTGTCGGTCCGGGCGGACCTGCAGCGGTTTGCGGAAGCCCGGCCGGACCTGGTGGGCCGGCCGGGGAAGCTCGTGCAGGAGTTCTTCACCGAGACCACGTGGAGCCCGTTGTACAGCACGAAGCGTTTCGGCGTGCTTCCCCTGGTGGCGGGCACCGTGCTCACCAGCGCCGTCGCCCTGGCGGTGGCGGTCCCCCTGGGCCTGCTGGCCGCGGTGTACCTCAGTGAGTTCGCCCCCGAATCCGTGCGGGCGCGGGTGAAGCCCGCGTTGGAACTCCTGGCCGGGGTCCCCACCATCGTGTACGGTTACTTTGCCCTCACCTTCGTGACCCCGTTCCTGCAGGACCACGTGTTCGGGCCCGCCATGGCGGGACAGAACGCCCTGTCTGCGGGGCTGGTGATGGGCATCATGATCCTGCCCCTGGTCTCCTCCCTGAGCGAGGACGTGATGCGCGCAGTACCCCTGGACCTGCGGTACGGGGCGTTTGCCCTGGGTGCCACCCGCATGGAGGTGGCGGTGCGCGTGGTGGTGCCTGCGGCCCTGTCGGGGATCGCGGCCGCGTGCGTGCTCGCCCTGTCGCGGGCGTTGGGGGAAACCATGATCGTTGCCCTGGCCGCGGGGCAGAGCCCGAACTGGACTGCCAACCCCCTGGAGACGGTGGAGACCATCACCGCGTTCATCGTGCAGGTCAGTCTGGGCGACACCCCTTACGGCTCGGTGGAGTACCGGACCCTGTTCGCGGTGGGGATGCTGCTGTTTGCGGCGACGTTTGCCATGAACGTGTTCAGCGTGCGGGTCGTTCGACGCTTCCGGGAGCGGTACCTGTGAGCGCTGTGGCCGTGGAGAGGCTGTGGCGCCGGCGCCTGGAGCGGCGGGAGGCTGCCGCGCGGCTGTTCGTGGCCGCCTGCCAGGCCGCCACGCTGCTCGGCTTGGTGTTCCTGGCGATCCTGTTGGTGGACGTGGCCCGGGACGGGGCCGGTTACCTGCGAGCGGAACTGGTCACGAACTTCCCGTCGCGGTTCCCCCAGCAGGCGGGCTACGCGAGTGCCTTGGTGGGGACCCTGTACGTGACGGGCCTCATGGGCCTGGTGGCCTTCCCTCTGGGTGTGGCCGCGGCGGTGTACTTGGAGGAGTATGCGCCCCCAGGCCGCCTGGCCCGGCTGCTGGAGGTGAACATCGCAAACCTGGCCGCGGTCCCTTCGGTCCTGTACGGCCTTCTGGGCCTGGGGCTGTTCGTGGAGGGGCTGCGGATGGGCAAGAGCGTTCTGGCAGGAGCGCTCACCCTGGCCCTGTTGGTCCTACCCCTCACCATCCTGTCCAGCCGTGAGGCCATCCGGGCGGTGCCGTTTTCCGTGCGGGAGGCCGCCTACGCCCTGGGCGCTACCCGCTGGGAGGTGGTGCGGCACCACGTGCTGCCGTACGCGGCGCCCGGCATCCTCACGGGGACGATCCTGTCGCTCTCCCGGGCCGTGGGCGAGACCGCTCCCCTCATCATGCTGGGAGCGCTGCAGTACGTCCCCTTCCTCCCGCGGGGGGTGTGGGACTACTTCACGGTCTTGCCCATCCAGATCTTCAACTACGTGTCCTTGCCCAACCCCGAGTTCCACCGGCTGGCCGCGGCGGGCATCCTGTTGTTGCTGGCGGTCCTGCTGGCCCTGAACGGCACGGCCATCTGGTTGCGGAACCGGACCCGCATCCGGTGGTGAGGAGGAGACCATGGACGCAGCGGTGGAAGCGCGGCTGAGGCCGGAGGTGGTGCACCGGGGGGTCGCGCCCGGCGCGCCGGTCCTCAGGACGGAGGACCTGCGGGTGTGGTATGGCGCGCAACCGGCACTGCGCGGTGTCACCCTGGACGTACCGGAGCGCCGCATCACGGCGGTGATCGGCCCGTCGGGTTGCGGGAAAAGCACCCTGGTGCGCGCCATCAACCGGATGAACGAGCTGATCCCCGGGGTCCGCACCGAGGGGCGGGTGCTGTTCCGGGGCCAGGACCTGTACGGGGCAGGTGTGGACCCAGTGGAGGTGCGGCTGCGGATCGGTATGGTGTTTCAGAAGCCGAATCCCTTCCCGAAGTCGGTGTACGAGAACGTGGCCTTCGGCCTGCGCCTCCACCGACGTCTGAGCCGGCGGGAGCTGGACGAGCGGGTGGAGCGGGCCCTGCGGCAGGCGGCCCTGTGGGACGAGGTGAAGGACGACCTGCACCGGAAGAGCGGCCTCGAGCTGTCCGGCGGCCAACAGCAGCGGCTCTGCATCGCGCGGGCGCTGGCGGTGGAGCCCGAGGTCCTGCTCCTGGACGAACCGTGTTCCGCTCTGGACCCCATCTCCACCGCCCGCATCGAGGCCCTCATGGAGGAGCTCAAGCGGGACTACACGCTGGTCATCGTCACCCACAACATGCAGCAGGCGGCCCGGGTGTCGGACTTCACCGCGTTCCTGCTGGACGGGGAGCTGGTGGAGTTCGGTCCCACGGAGGAACTGTTCACCCGGCCCCGGGACCGGCGCACGGAGGACTACATCACGGGTCGGTTCGGCTGAAGGGGGTGGGAGTCGTGTCGGGGGGCGGGCGCCACATCCGGGAGGCGTACGACGAGGCCCTACGCCGTCTGGAGGAGGACGTGGTCCGCATGGGCAGCCTGGCGGGCGACCTCATCCACCGGGCGGTGGAGGCCCTCAAGAAGCAGGACGTGCAGGCCGCGGAGGCGGTCATCGCGGAGGACGACGTGGTAGACCGCCTGCACCTGGACCTGGAGGAGCGGGTGGCGAAGTTGCTGGCGACCCAGCAGCCCATGGCGGGGGACCTCCGGGTCCTGATGTCCGTGCTGGCCATCTCCATCGACCTGGAGCGCATGGCGGACCACGCGGAGGGGATCGCGAAGGCCACCAAGCGTCTGAGCCGAGAGCCACTTCTGAAGCCCCTGGTGGACATCCCGTACATGGAGCGGCTGGTTCAGGAGATGCTGCAGGACGCCCTGCAGGCCTTCGTCGGCCGCGACGCCGCCCTCGCGCAGTCCCTGGCCCAGAAGGACGACCTGGTGGACGCCCTCCGCACCCAGGTGTTCCGGGAGCTCCTCACCTACATGGTGGAGGACCCGCGGACCATCTCCCGGGCCCTGGACCTGATCCTGGTGGCGCAGCACCTGGAGCGGGCCGCGGACCACCTGACGAACGTGGCCGAGCGTGTGGTGTACATCGTCACGGGGGAATTGCGGGAGCTGAACGTGTGAGGCACCCCGTGCGGGTCCTGTTTCTGTGCACCGGCAACTCCGCGCGGTCGCAGATGGCGGAGGGCTGGCTGCGCCACCTCTCCGCCGGCCGGGTCCACGTGTACAGCGCGGGCACGGAGCCCAGGGGTCTAGACCCCCTGGCCGTGCGGGTCATGGCGGAGCGGGGGGTAGACATCTCAGGGCAGCGGTCCAAGCCCGTCTCAGAGTTTCAGGGTCAGGCCTTCGACTACGTGGTGACGGTGTGCGACCGGGCCCGGCAGACCTGTCCGTCGTTCCCCGGGGCGCAAACCCTCCACTGGGACCTGCCGGACCCCGTGGAGGTGCAGGGTCCGGAAGAACAGAGGCTGCGGGCCTTCCGGAGCGTCCGGGACGAACTGGAAAGCCGCATCCGGGCGCTGCTGCGGTTCCTGGAGTAGGCCTGGGGCCAGGGCTGCTATAATGCTGCCCTGGGCTCAGACCCAGGGAGGTTCCGTATGCAGCGGCTGACGTTAGAGGTCGACGCGCGCGGGGAACGGGGGAAGTCCGCGGTCCGCAAGCTGCGCCGCGCGGGGCGCGTGCCCGGTGTGCTCTACGGGCGCGGGATTGAGCCCCTGGCCATCTCGGTGGACGCGCGGGCGGTGGAGGCGGCCCTGCAGAGACTGGCGGGTGCCAACGTGCTTTTGGACGTCCTGGTCCGGGAGGACGGCCACGTGCGTACGGAGCTCGCCATGCTACAGGACGTGCAGCGGGACGTGCTGACCCGCCGGATCCTCCACGTGGACCTGCACCGCATCAGCCTGACGGAGAAGGTGTACACGCGTCTGCCCGTCCGCCTGAAGGGGGAGCCCCCCGGCGTGCGGGAGGGGGGAATCCTGGAGTTCCTGCGGCACGAGGTGGAGGTCACGGGCCTGCCTACGGACCTGCCGGACCACCTGGAGCTGGACGTCTCCCGGCTGGCCCTGGGCGACTCCCTGCACGTCCGCGACCTCAAGGTCCCGCCGGGGGTGACCGTCCTGACTCCGCCGGAGGAGACGCTGGTGACCGTCCTGGCCCCCGCGGTAGCGCCGGAGGAAGCCCCCGCGGCTGCGGAGGAAGTTCCGGCGCAGCCGGAGGTGGTGGGCAAGGGGAAGGCCGCCGAAGAAGGGGAGGAGTAGCCGACCGGGGAGACGGGCGGGGGCGCTGCGGCGCCCCCGTTTTCGTTTTCCCGCCTGGCGTACACTGGGAGCGATGAGGCTGGTGGTGGGCCTTGGGAACCCCGGCCGCCGGTACCGCGGGACCCGTCACAACGTCGGGTTCGAGGTGGTGGAGCGGCTGGCCCGGCGCTGGGGAGTCCGTTTCCGGGCGGAGGGGCAGGCCGAGGTGGCGCAGGCGGAGGTCGGCGGTGAACCCGTGGTGCTGGCCAAGCCCTTGACGTTCATGAACCTGAGCGGCCAGGCGGTCGCGGAGCTGGTGCGGCGCTGGGGGCTGGCGCCAAGCCAGGTGCTGGTGGTGTACGACGACATGGATCTGCCCGTGGGGGCGATCCGGGTTCGGGCGCGGGGCACTGCGGGCGGCCACCGCGGTATGGCCTCGGTGCTGGAGGGCCTGGGGACCCTAGAGATCCCCCGGGTGCGGGTGGGGATCGGGCGGCCTGGCTCGGACGCCGTGGACCACGTGCTGTCCCGGTTCGAGCCGGCAGAGCGAGCACAGGTGGAGGAGGCCGTGGAACGCGCCGCGGACGCGGTGGAGGTGGCCCTGCGGGACGGGATCCACCGTGCCATGGATCGGTTCAACCGGAAGACCGCTCCGGCCGCTGCGGGGTGAGGGGTGTGGCGCGCGAGGACCGGCCGATGACGTGGATCGAGCACCTGGAGGAGCTGCGGCAGCGCCTCCTCTGGAGCCTCCTGGGGCTCGCCCTGGGCACGGCGCTTTCATGGAGCTTCTCGGAGTCGCTGCTGCGCCTGCTGCTTCAGCCCACGGGCGGAATCCAGCTCCACGCCATCGGCATGCTGGAACCGTTTCTGGCGCGCTTCCGGGTGGCGGTCACGGGGGGGTTGGCGCTGTCCATGCCCTGGATCGTCTACCAGATCTTCCGGTTCGTGGACCCCGCCCTCAAGCCGAACGAGCGGCGGGTGCTGGTCCCGGTCAGCCTGGCCGCGGGGGTGCTGTTCGTGACAGGGGCGGTGTTCGGGTATTTCTTCATCCTGCCTGCGGCGTCCAAGTGGTTGCTGGCGCAGGCCGGACAGCTCATCCGGGTCCAGATCACGGCCCTGAACTACCTGCACTTCGTCACGTGGCTTCTGGTGGGCATGGGGCTGGGGTTCCAGACGCCTCTCTTGGTGGTGGCGGCCTGCGCGCTGGGCCTGGTCAGTCCGCAGCGCCTGCAGCGGGAGTGGAAGCTCGCCCTGATGGTCATCCTGGTGGTGTCAGCCGCGGTGACCCCGGACTGGAGCCCGGTGACCATGTTCCTGCTGGCGCTGCCCATGTTCGCGCTGTACGAGGCGGCGGTGCTGGTCTCGTTCCTGATCGTGCGCAGGCGGCGGGAGGCGGAGGAGGCCGCCCTGCAGCCCGACGTGTGAGGAGGCGACGTGGGCGAGGTGCAAACCCCTCGGGTCCCCCCGGGGCAGTTCGTGACGGACAAATGGCCGGTCCTGCATTACGGCCCGGTGCCCCGGGTGGACCTGGGGACGTGGCGGTTCCGGGTGTTCGGGGCGGTGGAGGAGGAGCGGGAGTGGACGTACGAAGCCTTCCGTTCCCTGGGCTACGGGGAGGTGTGCTGCGACGTCCACTGCGTAACCCGGTGGACGCGTCTGGACAACCGGTTCGCCGGCGTGCCGGCGCGCGCGGTCCTGCGGCAGGTGCGGCCCGTGCCGGGGGCCCGGTGGGTGATGGTGCACGCGGAGGGAGGATACACGACGAACGTGACCGTGGAGGACCTGGACCGGGACGACGTGGTGTTCGCGTACGAACACGACGGTCGCCCGCTTTCGCCGGAGCACGGCTGGCCCCTCCGGTTGGTGGTCCCGCACCTGTACTTCTGGAAGAGCGCCAAGTGGGTCCGCGGGCTGGAGTTCCTCACGGAGGAGCGACCGGGGTTCTGGGAAGCCGCGGGCTACCACCTGCGGGGTGACCCCTGGCGGGAGGAACGGTACGACGACGGCCTGCCGGGAGTCGACGCGGGGAGGAGGTGAAGGAGAGTTGTCCGGGCGCTTCTACATCACCACCGCCATTGACTACGTGAACGCCACGCCCCACATCGGCCACGCCTACGAGAAGGTCCTGGCGGACGTGCTGGCCCGCTACCACCGCCTGGCGGGGGAGGCGGTGTTCTTCCTCACCGGGACCGACGAACACGGACAGAACATCGCCAACGCCGCGGCCCAGGCGGGCGAGGACGTGCAGACCTTCGTGGACCGCAACGCGGCGGCGTTCCAGCAGCTCTGCCGGGACCTGAACCTGTCCCACGACGACTTCATCCGCACCACGGACCGCCGGCGTCACTGGCCAGCGGTACGGGAGATCTGGCGGCGGGTGGCCGCGGCGGGCGACCTGTACCGCAAGCACTACCGGGCCCTGTACTGCGTGCAGTGCGAAGCCTTCGTCACCCTGAGCGAACTGGTGGACGGGCGCTGTCCCCGACACCTCACCGAACCACAGGTGGTGGAGGAGGAGAACTACTTCTTCCGGCTGTCCCGCTACCGGGAACGGCTCCGCCGGCTGTTGGAGGAACGGCCGGACTTCGTGGTCCCGGAGAGCCGGTGGGTGGAGATGCTGCAGCTGGTGGATACCCTGGAGGACGTGTCCGTGTCCCGGCCGGTAGAGAAGCTGGCGTGGGGGATCCCCGTACCGGATGACCCCGGCCACGTGGTCTACGTGTGGTTCGACGCGCTGACGAACTACGTCAGTGCCATCGGCTTCGGGCAGGACGAGGAGCGCTTCCGGACGTGGTGGCCCGCCCACCACCTCATCGGGAAGGACATCAACCGGTTCCACTCCCTCCTGTGGCCGGCCATGCTGTTCAGTGCGGGACTGGAACCCCCGCGCCAGGTCCTCGTCCATGGGTTTTTGACCCTGGAGGGGCAGAAGATCAGCAAGACGCTGGGGAATGTGGTGGACCCCATGGCGGTGGCGCGCGAGCTGGCCCAGCGCAGCGGGGCGGAACTGGACGTGTGCGTGGACGCGGTGCGGTACTTCCTGCTCCGGGAGGTGCCGTTTGGGCAGGACGGGGACTTCAGCCGGGCTCAGCTGGTGGCCCGTTTTAACGCGGACTTGGCCAACGACTACGGCAACCTCCTGAACCGGACCCTCCCCCTGGTGGAGCGGTACTTCGACGGCCGGTTGCCCGAGCCCGGACCCGAGGAGGGCGGCGACCGCGAACTCCGGGAGCAGGCGCTGGGTACGGTAGACGCGGTGTGGCAGTGCGTCCAGCGGTGCGACTTCCAGCGGGCGCTTTTGAGCGTCTGGCAGCTCCTCGGCGCTGCCAACCGGTACCTGGACCGGGAGGCGCCCTGGACCCTTCACCGGGCCGGGCAGCGGGACCGGGCGGGGACGGTCCTGACCAACACCCTGGAGGCCCTGCGGGTGGCCACCGTGCTGCTGGAGCCCGTGCTGCCCACCGCCACCCTCAAGGTGTGGTCCCAGCTCGGCTACCCTGAGTTCGAGGAGCGAGCGCGAGAGCTCCGCGGGCGGGGAGAGCCGTACCGGGGGACCGGACTTCTGCTGGACGATGCGCGGCGGTGGCGGTGGCTGCGGCCGGGCACGCGGGTGCGGCCGGGGCCGCCCATCTTCCCCCGGTTAGAGGAGGAAAGGCCGCTACCGGTGCAGGAGGCAGCCGCGGACGAGGCGCTGAGCCTGGAGGAGTTCCGGAGGTTGGACCTGCGGGTAGGCCGGGTGGTCGCGGCGCGACGGATCCCCAACACCGACAAGCTCATCGAGGTCCGGGTAGACCTGGGACGCGAGGTCCGTACTATCGTCACGGGGCTGGTGCCCCACTACCAGCCCGACGACCTGGTGGGCAAGACCATCGTGGTGGTGGCGAACCTGCAGCCGCGCAGGGTCCGCGGCGTGGAGTCCCGGGGGATGCTGCTGGCGGCAGAGTGGGACGGCCAGCTCGCCCTGGTCACCCTGGACCGCGACCTCCCGCCCGGCGCCCGGGTGTCGTGATCGACACGCACGTGCACCTGGACCACCCGGATTTCGACCCGGACCGGGAGACCGTGGTGGCTAGGGCGCTGGCAGCAGGGGTGTGTGCCCTCCTGACGCTGGGTACGGACGGCCGGACCAGCCAGAAAGCTGTGGAGCTGGCGGAGCGGTTCCAGCCCGTCTACGCCGCGGTGGGGATCCACCCCACCCGGGCACACCTCGTGGGGGACGCCGACCGAGCGGTGGTGGCGGCACTGGCCGGGCACCCGAAGGTGGTGGCGGTGGGTGAGTGCGGGCTGGACTACGAACGCGGGGGCTGTCCCCGGGAGGTCCAGCAGGAAACCCTCCGCTGGCACGTGCGCCTGAGCCGGGCGTGCGGGAAGCCCCTCGTGGTGCACAACCGTGGCGCGCACCAGGACCTGCTGCGGATCCTTGAGGAGGAGGGGGCAGTAGGGGTGGTAATGCACATGTTCACAGGGCCTGCCGAGTACGCGGAGAGCTGCGCGGGCCGCGGCTACCGGATGTCCGTGGGCGGGCCGGTGACCTACCTGAAAGCGGAGGAGCTCCGGCGCGCGGTGGCCCGCATTCCGGACGAACTCCTCCTGGTGGAGACGGATTCGCCCTTCGCTGCACCCCACCCGCACCGAGGTCGGCGGAACGAGCCGAGTTACCTCCCGCTGGTGGTGGAGGCTGTGGCGTCTGCCCGGGGACAAGACGCGGGTGCGGTGGCGGAGCAGACTGCGGAGAACGCACGGCGGTGCTTCGACTTGGCACGGTGACTCTGGTGGTGCTCCTGCTGGGTGCGCCCCTGGTTGCCCAGACGGGGCAGGACCGGGAGGAGGTGGAGGCCGGCCGGCGCGCGGGCGCGCAGATCGAGCAGGCCCTGCGGGTGGTCACGGACCCCGCGACCAACGAGCGGGTCACCCGCATCGGCAAGGCGGTGGCCGCGGTGACGGAGCGGCCGCAGCTACCGTGGACGTTTAAAGTGGTGGAGCACCGCACGCCCAACGCGGTGGCCCTCCCGGGCGGCTTGGTGTACGTGACCTCGGCCCTGGTGGCTCTGGTCCGTACCGACCACGAGCTGGCAGCTCTGCTGGCCCACGAGGGAGCCCACGTGGCGCTGCGCCACCACCAGCGCCTGGAACGGGAGGCCACCCGGACCAACCTCCTGGTGCTGCTGGTGGCGGTCCTGGCGCGGGACGCCAGGGTGGCCGCGGGGGCACAGCTCGTAGCCGGGGGCATCCTGAGTGCCTTCGGCCGGGAGCTGGAGCGAGAGGCGGACGTCGCGGCGGTGGGTTACCTGCTGCAGACGCCGTGGCACCCCGTGGGGATGCTGACCCTGCTGGAACGCTTGGCGCGGGAGGACGCGCTGTCGGGCGGCAGGGATCCCGGGGCGTTCCGCACGCACCCCACGTGGGGCGAACGGCTGCGGGCGGTGGAGGAGGAGCTTGTGCGCCGTGGCGTACCGCTTCACCGGCGGGTGGCCGCGGGCTTCCTCCGACTTTCGGTGGACGAGGAGGGTCCCCTGGGCGTGGTGCGGGTAAACGGCCAGGCGGTGGCGCGGCTCACCGGAGGCCGGCCGCGGGCCGAGGAGGTCGCGGCGCGACTAGACCGGGTGTTCAACGAGGATCCCTCCCCCTTGGACGTCCGCGCGGTGGGCGTGCTGGACGAATGGAGCGTGCGGGTGGCGGACCAGGTGGTGCTCGTGGTGACTCCGGAGGACGTGCGGGCGTTCGGCCGGGCAGCCCGTGACCTAGCCCACGAGTACGCACAGCGGCTTCGGGAGGCGATCGCGGAGGACCGTCGGCGCAGGGTGCTGCACGGGTAGCCCCCGAACCAGCTTGCGGGATCCCGCACGCCGTTCGGCATGGCGGAACGCGCCGCTTGCGCGGCGGCCAAGCTGTGGGAACCATAGACGCGACGCCCGCCGGGAAGCCGGCGGGGATTCCGCAGGTGGGAGGCCCGAGGTGACCGAGCTCAAGATCGACGTCTTCTGTCACGTATTGCCGGACCGGTACTACGAGCGGATGGTCGAGGAGCTGGCCGGCGGCGCGTACATGCAGAAGCGGGTGCGCGGGGTACGGACCCTGTACGACCTGGACCTCCGCTTCCGGCTGATGGACCGGCATCCGGACTACGTTCAGGTGATCTCCCTGGCCGCGCCGCCCATCGAGGCGGTGGCGCCTCCTGAACGGTCTTGGGAGCTAGCCAGGATCGCCAACGACGCCATGGCGGAGCTGGTGCAGCGCTACCCGGACCGCTTCGTGGGGTTCGTGGCCTCGCTGCCCATGAACCAGCCCGACGCGGCGGTCGAGGAGGCGGAGCGGGCGATCAGGGAGCTGGGGGCCACCGGGGTACAGATCTTCACCAACGTGAACGGAGCGCCGCTGGACCAGCCGCAGTACGAGCCGCTCTTCGCGCGGATGAGCCAGTTGGATCTCCCCGTCTGGGTGCACCCGACCCGCCCTCCGGAGCGCGCGGACTACCCCAGCGAACGGCGGTCCAAGTACGACATCTGGTGGGCGTTCGGCTGGCCTTACGAGACCAGCGTGTTCATGGCACGCTTGGTCTTCTGGGGTCTGTTCGACCGCTATCCGAACCTGAAAGTCATCACCCACCACATGGGCGGGATGGTCCCGTACTTCGAGGGCCGGGTGGGGTGGGGTCTGGACCAGGTGGGCCGGCGCACCGACGACGAGGAGGACGTCCGGGCCAAGCAGGCCCTGCGGAGGAGGCCGGTGGACTACTTCCGGATGTTCTACGCGGACACCGCCCTGTTCGGAGCCTTGCCCGCCACGGAGTGCGGCATCGCGTTCTTCGGGCCCGAGCGGGTGCTGTTCGCCACGGACTTCCCCTTCGACCCCGAGGACGGGGCCCTGTTCCTGCGGGAGACGATCCGGGTGGTGGAGAACGTGTCCTTCTCCCCGGAGACCAAGCGGGCGATCTTCGAGGGCAACGCCCGACGCTTGCTGCGGCTCAACCTACCTGGCTGAGGAGGGGTTCCGTGCGGCTGGTGCGGTTCGAACAGGACGGATCGGTGCGCTGGGGCGTGCTGGAGGGAGACTCCGTCCGCCCCGTGCGGACGTTCCAACACGAGGGCCCGCTGGAACTGGAGGCGCGGGCGATTCCCCTAGAGGCACTCCGGCTGCGGGCGCCCGTGGATCCTCCCCGCAACATCTTCTGCATGGGGCTCAACTACCTGGCCCACGTGGAGGAGTCCCCCGCCCGGCAGGTCCCCAAGGCCCCCGTCTGGTTCACCAAGGCCACCACGAGCCTTGTGGGGCCGGACGAGGACGTGGTGGTGGACCGAGAGCTCACGTCCCAGCTGGACTGGGAGGTAGAGCTGGCGGTGGTGCTCGGGCGCGGGGGCCGCCGGATCCCGGCCTCCAGGGCGCTGGAGTACGTCTTCGGCTACACGGTGCTCAACGATCTGTCCGCGCGGGACCTGCAGTTCGCCCGGGGCGGGCAGTGGTTCTACGGCAAGAGCCTGGACGGGCTGTGTCCCGCAGGCCCCGTGCTGGTGACCGCGGATGAGATCCCGGACCCGCAGGACCTGGAGCTGTGGCTGCGGGTGAACGGCCGGGTGCGGCAGCACGGCTTCACCCGGGACATGATCTTCTCCGTGGCAGAGGCCATCGAAGACCTATCGCGCGGGATCACGCTACTGCCGGGGGACGTGATCGCCACGGGCACGCCGGCGGGCATGGGATTCGGGCAGGACCCGCCGGTCTTCCTGGAGCACGGGGATGTGGTGGAGGCGGAGGTCTCGCGGATCGGCGTGCTCCGGAACCGGATTCGGTTCGAGGGGTGACCGGGGCCGCGGGGCCGGTTGCGTGGCTTCCGGTGGGCCGATTAGGATTAGGAAGGGAACGCGCCCGTAGCTCAGAGGACAGAGCGTTGGCCTCCGGAGCCAAAGGCCGCAGGTTCGAATCCTGCCGGGCGCGCCACGGTCAGCTCGGGGAGCTACGGAAAACCCTTGATCGAGGCGCTGGACAACGTCGGGGTGGCGGTGCGGGACCTGGAACGCGCCGTTGCCTTCTACCGAATCCTGGGTTTCCAGCCTGAGTACGCCACCGAGGACTCGGCCCTCCTGCGGGCTGGTGGGATCGCCCTCTACGTGTTCCGCACAGATGGGCCGGTACAGCCTTTGCGCTCGTTCGATCTGACAGGCAACGCACCCGGGTACGACCACCTCAGCTTCCGGGTCCCTGACGTGGACGCGGCGTGCCGGCGGCTACAGGAGCTGGGCGTAACCGTGGAACGGCAGCCACAGGACTACCCCTGGGGCGCGCGGGCCGCTTGCTTGCGGGACCCCGACGGCAACTGCATCTGGCTGCTCCAGCGGACCGGGCGTGCGTAGACCACGCGGCGGCCGCAGGTCCTGAGGCGCCTCGTCCGCGATCCCCGGTCCTAGGTCGTGAGCTCGGTGCGAGTTTGCTCCTGCGCCCCCAAGAGCGTCAGGTGCCGGCGGGCGAGAAGGCCTGCGGCGGCGATCAGGAGCGCAGCGAGGAGGAAGACGGGCCGCGGGCCTACGGCGCTAGCCACCGCGCCGGCCACGAAGGGCGCGGTGACCCCGCGGAGTCCCATCAGGACCGTGTACGCGGCGGCGTAGGCGGCAACCCTCCCTGGGGGAGCCAGTTCCATGCACGCGGCCATCCAGGCCAAGTCCAGGCCTGCCACGAAGAAGCCGTCCGCAGCAAAGGGCAGCACGGCAACCCACGGGTGGAAGCTGACGAGGAACAACACGGGCGTGGCCAGGGCAGTCGTCAACAGGGTCCGCATGGACGCCACACCCGAGCGCCGGTCCACGTACCGGCCCCACACGAAGAAGCCCGCCACCGAGGCAACGGCAGAGGCGGCAGACAGCACACCCACCTGGGCCGGGGTGGCGTGCAGCTCGTCCACGAGGAGGAGGGGGACAGCCGGCGCCATCATCCACCCTCCGAACCCGAAGACGAAGGTGGTCACCAGGAGGGCACGGAAGGCCGGGTCCCGGAGGGAGGTCCACCAGGCGGGTGGGGTGGCCAGGGAGTGGCCGGGCCCGCGCGGCAGGCGGATGCGACGGAACACCAGGGCGCCGGCGACGCCGAACACGGACGCTGCCGCAAAGACCGGGCCGTGGCCAAGTTGCTCGATGGCGGGGCCCGCGGACAGGGACGCGGCCATGGCGGCCACGCTGAAGCCTACCCGCACGATTCCCACCAGCCTGCCCCGCAGCTCCGGCGGAAGCACCCTCCCGACCGTCTCCGCGTATGCGGGCACCGTCAGGCCGTTCAGGAGGTGGTAGGCGACCACGAGGGCCACGAGGCCCGCGGGGCCGTCAAGCCAGGGTGTGAGGAGGAACAGTCCCCTCGCTACCAGGGCGGGCCACACCACCAGGGCTACGGGGTTGCGCGGGACCAGGGCGGGGGCCCATCCGGCGGTCAGGAAGAACCCCAGGGCCGGGGCGCTGGCCAGCAGGGAGATCCACAGGGGCGGCGCGCCGAGCCGCCGCGCCACCACGCCCGCGAAGGGCAACACCGTACCCGAAAACAGCCCGAACAGCACCGCGCCTGCCAGGTCGTGGAGGAACGCGTGCCGGGCTCGCGGGCTAAGCGGGAGGGGACGCACGGCTTCAGTATGTACAGTCCCGCGGGGCACTCTGTCAAAGTCGGTCCCGCGTGCGCGGCGCTGCCGTAGAATAGCGGGGAAGCAGCGGAGGTGCGCATGCGCAGGTTCCTGGTGGACGGTGACGGCACCACGGAGGACGTGGTGGCGGTTTGGATGGCCGTCAAGCAGCCGGACGTGGAGGTGGTAGGGGTGACCACCGTGGCCGGCTGCGTGCGGGTGCAGCAGGCCACGGAGAACATCCTGTACGGTCTGGAACTGGCCGGCCTCACCCGCGTGCCGGTGTACGCGGGCTGCGAGCGGCCCCTCGTCCGTTCCCATACTCCCTTCGACGCGTTCTTCGGGCGCAGCGGCCTTGGCACCCACACCGCGGCGAAGCCGAAGGGCCGGGCGGAACCCGCCCACGCGGTGGACGCCATCCTGTCCCTGTGCCGGCATTACCGGAAGGACCTCGAGCTGGTGTGCCTGGGCCCCCTCACGAACTTGGCTGCGGCCCTCATTCAGGCTCCGCGGCTGGCAGAGATGCCCGGGCAGGTGTACGTGTACGGCGGGTCCGGTCAGGGCGGCAACATCACCGCGTGCGCGGAGTACAACTTCTACGCCGACCCGGAGGCCGCGGCCCTGGTGCTGGACAGCGGACTGCCCATCACGCTGTTCGGGTGGGATCTGGCCCGGCAGCACCTGTGGATGCGGGACGTAGACATCCACCGGATCCGCCAGGGGGGGACCCGGGAGTGCCGCTTCTTCCTGGAGGGCACCCGCACCCTGGCCGACTACGCCCGCAGGGTCCTGCGGCAGCGGGGTTCCGACCTGGGTGCGGTGCTGGCTATGGCCGCGGCCCTGGACCCCGCGGTGATCCGGGACGTCGCACGGCTGCGGGCGGACGTGGAGACGCGCGGTGAGTTAACCCGGGGGCAGCTGGTACTGGACCCCCTCGGGATCTCCCGCCGGCCGCCCAACGTGCGGTGGGTGCGGGATGTGGACGGCGAGCGGGCCCGGGAGGCGCTGTTCACGGCGCTGGGGGCGCCACCGGTCCTGGAGCCCGTGCCCCCCGGGGCGGGCGATGAGCCAGCGGAGGAGGTGGAGCCCGAGGCGGACGACCCGCAAGCCGCGCAGGCCCCTTAGGGGTGTACGGAGGACAGCGCATGTGGACGGCTCTGGGAACCTCTTTCGCCCTGGGGCTCCTTGCCACCGTGGCAGTGAATCGGGCGAACTGGCAGGACCTCCGGGTCTGGTGCGCGTTCGCCGTCGGGGGCGGCGTGTTCTTCGCAGTGCAGTTCGTGGCCCGACCGCTGGGTGTCCTGCTGGCCTACCTGGCGGGTGGAGAAGGCCTGTCCTCGTGGCTCGTGGTGGCCGTGGGGGTCGTGTTCGCGGAGGTGTTCAAGCTCACCGCGGCGATGGCGCTGCACCAGCTGTACCGGGGCCCGCGGCCGGAGGGCGGGGGTTTAGGGGCGGCGGTGGGCGCCGGTTTCGGAGCGTGGTCGGAGGCAGTGATCCTGCGGTCGGCCTTCCAGGTGGCGCAGCTGGGGCTTCCGGGCGGCGTGTCCGTGGGGGCCGTTCTGGCCGCTTCCATGGCGCGGCTGCTGGGGGCCGCGGGCAGCACCGGCCTCGCGACCCGGCTAGCCACCTCGGGCCGGACGCTGGCAGGGCTTGGGCTGGCGGCGGCGGCCCAGCTGGTGCTGGACCCCGGGGTTCGGGTGGTGGCCCCCTCGCCGCGCTGGACGGTGGCCCTGACGGCGCTGGTGGGTGTAGGGCTGTTCGCTGCCGTGTGGGTGTCGGGGCGGAGGGCGGAGGAAGGAAGATGCCGGTGAACCCCAAGCTGCGAGACCCCCATGTGGACCGGCTGTTCGAAGCCATCCTGCAGCTGCGTTCGGTGGAGGAGTGCTACCGCTTCTTCGAGGACCTGTGTACGGTCCACGAGTTGCGGGCATTGGCGCAGCGGTTCCACGTGGCCCGTCTGCTGCACGAGGGCGCCACCTACGAGGAGGTGGTCCGCCGTACGGGAGCCAGCTCCGCCACCGTGAGCCGGGTCAAGCGTTTCCTGGAGTATGGGGCGGACGGATATCGGCTCGTGCTGCGGCGCCTGGCGCGCACCCGCGGTGCCCGGAGCAGGGGTTGACCCGGAGCTGGGGTCGTGGTAACGTAGGGCTCGTGCGCCGTTCACTTCTTTATCGAGGTAAAGAGATAAAGTCGAAGGCGGCACCCCCCTGGCAGCGCTTGCCGGCCGGGCTGCGGGACTGGACGCCAGAGGAACTGGCGGCGCTGCGGGCTGTGGAGGGCTGCCTGCGGCGGACCTTTGAGGCGTGGGGCTACCGGGAGGTGGCCACCCCGGCCCTGGAGTACCTGGAGACGTGGACCCGGGGGATGGGCAGCCGTCCTGCGGCAGCGTTGTTCGTGGTGGTGGATCGGACGGGCGAGCTTCTGGCCCTGCGACCCGAGATGACGGTCCCGGTGGCGCGATTCGTGGCCACCCGGTGGCCCGACACGGTGGCGCGGCTGTACTACGTGGGCTCGGTGTTCCGGGGCGAGTTGGGCCGCGGCAACAGTCGGGAGTTCCCCCAGGCCGGTGTGGAACGGGTCGGGGACGGCGGGGCGGACGCGGACGCGGAGGTGGTGGCCCTGGCCGTGGACGCCCTGCGGCAGGCTGCGGTTCCGGGGGTGCGGGTGGGCTTGGGCCACGCGGGCTTTTTGCGGGCCTTGCTGGACGCCTCCGGGTTGGAAGAAGACCGGCAGGTGGCGCAGGAAGCCCTGTACCGCAGGGACTTTGTCACGCTTTCCTCCCTGCTGGACGGTGCCCCCGCACCGGTGCGGGGGGCGCTGCTGGACCTGCCGTCCCTACGGGGACCCGGTGCGCTGCAGCGGGCCCGCGGCCTCGGGGTGGGGAAGGAGGCACTGGACGAGCTGGAGGCAGTGCTGGAGGCTGTGCAGGGGTACGCGGTGGCCGACGCCGTGGAAGTCGACCTGGGGATCATCCGAGACTTCGACTACTACACCGGCATGGTGCTCGAGGCGTACGCGCCCGGTAGTGGGGCTCCCCTGCTGGGCGGCGGACGGTACGACCAGCTGTTGGAGCGGTTCGGCGCGCGGCGGCCCGCGGTGGGGTTCGCCGTACACCTGGAACGCGTCCTGGCCACTTCCCAGCGGGGCGGGGTCCTGGCCCCGGTGCTGGAGGTGGGGTACGAGCGGCCGGCCCGGGCACAGGCTCTCGCGTGGGTCCTGCGGGCGCGGGCCGCCGGGCTTCGGGTGGCCGCAACACCTGCCGAGGAGGGCTACCTGCAGCCCGGGTTGAGCTTCCGGGCCGACGGCGTCTGGTGGGTGGAGCGGGACGGCTCGCGCAGACCGCTGGCGCCGCAGGATCTGGACGCCCTGTTGGAGGGCCGCACGCCGTGAGGTCCCTGACGGTAGCCCTGCCGTCCGGACGGCTGCTGGAGGACGCGGTGCGGCTTCTCCGGGCTGCGGGCTACCGGGGCCCGGATGGACGGGATCGGAGCCTGGTCTGGCAGTGGGGCGAGCTGACGGTGATCGTGGCGAAGCCGGTGGACCTGCTGACCTACGTGGAGCGGGGTGCTGCGGACTGCGGGGTTGTAGGCAAGGATGTCCTGCTGGAGCAGGCCCATGAGGTGTACGAGCTGGTAGACCTGGGTTTCGGACGGTGCCGGGGTGTGGTGGCGCTGCCCGCGGAGCGTCGCCACCTGTGGGAGGACCCGCGCCGGCACCTGCGGGTGGCCACCAAGTACCCGCGGGTCGCGGAGCGGTTCTTCTGGGAGCGGGGGCGTCCCGTGGAGATCGTGGAACTGTACGGGTCAGTGGAGCTGGCTCCCCGGGTCGGACTCAGCGACGGCATCCTGGACCTGGTCATGACGGGCGCCACCCTGCGGGCCAACGGGTTGGTGGAGGTGGCGGAGGTGTTCCAGTCCACCGCGCGCTTGGTGGTGAACCCCGTGAGCCTGCGGGCCCGAGGCGAGGCGGTACGGGAGCTGGTGAGCCGGCTGACCCGCGTGGTGGAGGGCGTGCCGTGAGCGCGGAGGTGCGGCTTGTGAGGTTGCGGGAGACACCCGCAGCAGAGCTGCGGCGCATCCTCGCCCGATCCCAGGCACAGGCCCTGGAGGCCAGCACGCAGGAGGCGGTGCGGACGCTGCTGGAGGACGTCGAGCGACGCGGGGACGCCGCGGTGGTGGACGCCACCGCGCGGTTCGACGGCGTGCGCCTGGAGCCAGACCGGTTACGGGTGGCACCCGAAGAGTTCTCCGCGGCCCGGGAAAAGGTCGGCGAGGGTGTGCGCGCTGCGCTGGCGGCCGCGGTGGATCGCGCCCGGCGCTTCTCGGAGTGGCTGCGACCTGCCGCCCGGATGGTGGAGGAGCTGGAGCCCGGGGTGACGGTGGGGGTGCAGTTCACGCCCCTGAACTCCGTAGGCGCGTACGTCCCTTCGGGGAAAGGGAAGTTCCCGTCGACCGTGGTTACCCTCCTGACGCCGGCCGTCGTGGCGGGAGTGCCCGAGATCGCGGTGGTGGTGCCCCCTCAGCCGGACGGGACTGCAGATCCCGCGGTGCTGGTGGCCGCGGAACTGCTGGGGGTGGATCGCGTGTACCGGTGCAACGGACCCGCGGGGATCGCGGCCCTGGCGGTGGGGACGGAGTCGTTTCCCCGGGTGGAGGCACTGGTGGGCCCTGGCAACCCCTACGTGGTGGCCATGCAGCTCCTGGCGCAGACCCGCGGCGTGCGGGTGCTGGGCACCTTCGGGCCCACGGAGTCCGTGGTTCTGGCGGATGCGGACGCGGACCCGGACCGCGTGGCGCTGGACCTGCTGAACGAGGCGGAGCACGGCAGCGACTCCGCGGCGTGGCTGGTCACCCCCTCGGAGGAGCTGGCGCACGCGGTGCGGGGACGGGTACGGTCCCTGCTGGATCGGTTACCCGAGCCGCGGCGCGGGTACGCCCTGGACGCGCTCAGCGACCTGGGCGGGATCCTGGTGGTGGAGGACTGGGAGGAGGCGGTGGCCTTCGTGAACCTCTACGCTCCGGAGCACGTGATGGTGCACGCCAAGGATCCCTGGGGCACGGCGCACCGGATCCGGAACGCAGGGGAGATCCTACTGGGCCCCCACACGCCCTTCTCCACGGCCAACTACGCCATCGGCGTCCCCGCGGCGCTGCCCACGGGTGGCGCGGCCCGCCGGGAATCGGGCGTGACGGTGCTCAGCTACCTGAAGGTCACGTCCGTGGCGGAGCTGGACCCTCACGGGCTGGAGAGGCTCCGGCCCGTGGTGGAGCACCTGGGGACCTACGAGGGTTTCCCGGCTCACGTGATGGCAGTACGGGATCGCCCGGCGGGAGGCGCGCGGTGACGCCCCAACCCAGACCGGAGGTGGCTGCGCTGGCCGGCTACCGCCTGGCAGGGGCAGAAGTGCCGGTCAAGCTCAACCAGAACGAGTGCCCCCAGGACGTGCCCGCGGAGCTCAAGGAGGAGATCCTGTCCCGACTGAGGGCACTCGGCTGGAACCGCTACCCGCCCATGCGGGCAGACGGCGCCCGCGAGGCAGTGGCGGCGGCCTGCGGGGTCTCCCCAGAGCAGGTGTTGCTCACCAACGGGTCCAACGAGGCCATCCTGGCCCTGGTACAGACCTTCGCCGCAGGACGGACCGTGGTGCTGCCGGAGCCCGGTTACTCCATGGCGGCTCCCCTCGCGGTGGTGGGGGGAGCCCGGGTGCGGCCGGTCCGCCTGCGGGAGGACTTTACGGTGGACGTGGACCAGTTGGCCCGCTCGGCGCGGGAGGCTGAGGCAGCGCTGGTGTTCCTGGCGTCGCCCAACAACCCCACCGGGCAGGCGGTGACGCCGGAGGAGGTAGAGGCGCTCCTGCGCGCCTTCCGCGGGCCCGTGGTGGTGGACGAGGCGTACTGGGGGTTCTGCCCCTGGTCGGTCCTGCCCCTGCAGGACCGGTATCCCCACCTGGTGGTGCTGCGTACGGCCTCCAAGGCCTTCGGCCTCGCGGGAGCGCGAGTGGGCTGGCTCGTGGCACACCCGGAGGTGGTGGGCCAGGTGTCCAAGGTGGTCCCGCCGTACAACGTGAACCTGTTCGGGCAAATCGCGGTGGAGGTGATGGCCCGGCGCGGGGAGCTGGTGGCCCGTCGGGTACAGGAGGTGGTGCAGGAGCGGGAGCGCGTCCGCGGTGCGCTCGAGGCCATGGGCGTGCGCGTCTATCCCAGCCACGCCAACTTCCTCCTCTTCCGCGTACCGGACGCTCACGACACCTTCGTGCGGCTGCTGGAGCGCGGGGTCCTGGTGCGCGACGTGTCCCGCTACCCCATGCTGGAGGGATGTTTGAGGGTGACGGTGGGGTCCCGGGAGGACAACGACGCGTTCCTGTCGGCCCTGCGGGCCGCTCGGGAGGTGGCGGTTTGAGGCAGGCCCAGGTGGAACGCACGACTGCCGAGACCCGGGTGCGGGTCCTGCTTCGCCTGGACGGTGAGGGTCGCCACCGCGTCCGCACCCAGGTTCCGTTTCTGGACCACATGCTGGCGCAGTGGGCTCACCACGGCGGGTTCGACCTGGAGGCGGAGGCCTCCGGAGACGTGGCGGTGGACCCACACCACACGGTGGAGGATGTGGGGATCGTGTTGGGCGACGCCTTCAGCCAGGCCCTGGGCGACGGCCAGGGGATCGCGCGGTTCAGCAGCCTGCACGCGGTCATGGACGACGCGCTGGTGCTGTGTGCGGTGGACGTGAGCGGACGCCCGTACCTGCACTGGGACGTCCACTGGCCTACGCCCGTCATCGGGTCCTTCGCCACCGAGCTGGTGGAGGAGTTCTTCCGGGCCTTCGTGGTCCGCTCCCGGGTGAGCCTGCACGTGGTGGCGGTCCACGGGCGCAACAGCCACCACCTGGCAGAGGCAGCGTTCAAGGGCTTCGGGGTCGTCCTGGGCCGCGCGGTGCGCGTGGAGCGGGTCGGTCACCCGTCCACCAAGGGTGTGCTGTAAGGGAAGCGCCGTGCGGGCCGCCCTGGTGGATTACGGTGCAGGCAACCTGCGGAGCGTGGAGCGGGCCCTGGCGCGCGCGGGGTTCGTGGTCGTGCGGGCGGAGCGGCCCTCTGACCTGGAGGGCGCCGGGCTCGTGGTCCTACCGGGTGTGGGTGCGTTCGGACCGGCGATGCAGCGGCTGTGCGAGGCGGGGTTTGTGGACGCCCTCCGGGCGTGGGCCGGGGAAGGCAGGCCCCTACTGGGTCTATGTCTGGGGATGCAGCTGCTGTTTGAGTGGAGCGAGGAGGACGGCGTCCATCCCGGTCTGGGGCTGGTTGGGGGTCGGGTGGTGCGGCTGCCCCCCGGCGTTAAAGTGCCCCACATGGGGTGGAACCGGCTGGAGCTGGTGAGGCCGTCGGCGGTCACCGCGCACGTGCGATCCGGCGAGTACGTGTACTTCGTCCACTCCTACTACGCGGTGCCCGCTTCGGACTGCGTGGTGGCGCAGACGTGGTACGCGGTTGGGATCCCCGCCGTGGTGGAGGTGGGCTCGGTGGCGGGTTTCCAGTTCCACCCCGAGAAGAGCGGGGACGTGGGTCGCCGGCTGCTCCTGGGGGTCCGGGAGTGGCTCACTGCGGCGGCACGACCGTGACGGTTTTCCCGGCCCTGGACCTGCTGGACGGCCGCGTGGTCCGGCTGGCCCAGGGGGACTTCCGGCGGGTCACCGAGTACGCCGCCGACCCGGTGGACGTGGCACAGGGGTGGTTGCGGGCCGGAGCCACGTGGGTGCACGTGGTGGACCTGGACGGCGCGCGGCACGGGTTCCCCCGGCAGCTGAACGTGGTGTCCGCCTTGGCCCGGGTGGGGCTGCGGGTGCAGGTGGGTGGCGGCCTGCGCACGGAACAGGCGGTCGAGCAAGCTCTGCAGGCGGGCGCGGACCGCGTGGTGGTGGGAACGCGTGCGGTCCTGGACCCCGGGTGGCTGGAGCGCCTGTGCGCTCGCTGGGGCGAGCACGTGGTGGTAGCCCTGGACACGCGGGACGGCCGGGTGGTGATCCGCGGCTGGACGGAGGCGACGCCCCTCACGGTCGAGGAAGCTGCGCGGCGGGCGCTCCAGTGCGGCGCAAGCCGGCTGCTGGTGACCGACGTGGCCGCGGACGGCGTTCTGGCCGGACCCAACCTGCCTCTGTACCGCACCCTGGTCTCCTCGGGGGCGTCCGTGGTGGCCTCCGGCGGGGTGCGGCACGCGGACGACGTGCGCGCCCTCCGGAGGGTCGGTGTGGACGGGGTGGTGGTCGGCCGGGCGCTGTACGAGGGGACCCTGCGGCTGGAGGACGCCCTGAAGGCCGCGCGGAAGGGCGCGGGGGCGGGTCCGTGAGCCTGGCGAAGCGGATCATCCCGTGCCTGGACGTGGACGCGGGACGCGTCGTGAAGGGCGTGCGCTTCGTGAACCTACGGGACGCAGGGGACCCTGCACAGCTGGCGGCGGCGTACGACCGGGAGGGCGCGGACGAGCTGGTGTTCCTGGACATCACGGCCTCCGCGCAGCACCGGCCCATCCTCGAAGACGCGGTGTGGCGCACTGCGGGGGAGGTCTTCATCCCCCTCACCGTGGGCGGCGGGATCCGGTCGGTGGAGGACGCCCGGCGGATGCTGAGGGCTGGTGCGGACAAGGTGGCGGTGAACACCGCCGCAGTACAGGACCCGGACCTAATAGGGCGGCTGGCGGAGCGCTTCGGGCGCCAGTGCGTGGTCGTAGCCATCGACGCCCGGCGCCGAGCGCAGGGCTGGGAGGTCTACACGCACGGGGGACGTCGCCCCACGGGCGTCGACGCGGTGACGTGGGCGGAGCGGGCTGCGGACCTGGGAGCGGGCGAGATCCTGCTGACCAGCATGGACCGGGACGGGACCACGGAGGGGTTCGACGTGGAGTTGACCCGGGCGGTCAGCCGGGCCGTCACGGTGCCCGTCATCGCCTCCGGGGGCGCCGGGAAGGTGGAGCACTTCGTGGAGGTCCTCACGGAGGGGGAAGCGGACGCGGCCCTCGCGGCGTCCGTCTTCCACTTCGGGCAGCTCCGCATCCGGGACGTGAAGGCCGCCTTGAAGGCTCACGGGATTCCCGTCCGTGAGGTGCAACCGTGGGTGAGCCTGTGAGCACGGGGAAGGTTGGGGGGCTGCGGCCGGTGGTGGTCCAGGACCGGCGTTCGGGGCAGGTGCTGATGCTGGCGTACGCCAACGACGAGGCCCTGCAGCGCACCCGCGAGGTGGGATTGGCCCACTTCTGGAGCCGGTCCCGCAACGCCTTGTGGCGCAAGGGGGAGACCTCCGGCCACTCCCTCCACGTCTTCCAGATCCTGCAGGACTGCGACGGGGACGCCCTGCTTTACGTGGTGGACCCCCAGGGACCCGCGTGCCACACGGGCGAGCTGTCCTGCTTCCACCGGGACCTGGCCGGCGAGCGGGCGGAGCCGGCCGTCGGCGTGCTGGAGGAGCTGGAGCGGGTCATCCGCGACCGTCTGCGGCAACCGCCCCCGGGCTCCTACACCGCGTCCCTGCTCGCCGCAGACCCTGCGCGGCTGCACGAGAAGCTGTTCGAGGAGACCGCGGAAGTGGTCCGGGCCGCGCGGGAGGAAGGGCCGGAGCGTCTGGCGGAGGAGGCTGCGGACCTCGTGTACCACCTGCTGGTCCTCCTCGCGCGCGAAGGCGTGCCGTGGTCCCAGGTGCTCCAGGTGCTGGCCGCCCGCCGAACCCGGTAGGACAGCCGGGCCCGTCCTGGGGTATCCTCCGGGTGCGGGAGCCCATGCGCTACGCGATCCTGTCGGACGTCCACGCAAACCTGGAAGCCCTGGAGGCCGTGCTGGAGGACGCGCGCCAGCAAGGGGTCGAGAGGTGGGTGTGTCTGGGAGACTTCGTGGGCTACGGGCCGGACCCCAACGCGTGCGTGGAGCGACTGCGGGGTCTCCTGGTAGCCGCCCTGGTGGGCAACCACGACCTCGCGGCCCTAGGCCGGCTGGACGCGCGGCGTTTCAACCTGTTCGCGCGGGCCGCGGTGGAGTGGACCCGGGAGCAGCTCTCGCCGTCCGTGCGGGCATACCTGGAGGGCCTACAGCCGCGGCAGACCTTCGAGGGGATGCTGCTGGTCCACGCCAGCCCCCAGGACCCCGTGGAGGAATACATCCTGGACTGGGAGACCGCGGACGACAACTTCCGCGCGGCGGAGTTCTCCGTCTGCCTGTTCGGGCACACCCACGTGCCGGTGCGGTTCGCCCACGACGGGGTGCGCACCTACGTCTTCCCGCTGGCGCCCAATGTCGCAGTGAAACTGGAACGTCATCTCCGGCACTTGATCAACGTCGGCAGCGTGGGCCAGCCGCGGGACGGGGATCCCCGCGCCGCGTACGTAGTCCTGGACACCGGTGCGGGAACCCTGGAGCTCCGGCGGGTGCTGTACCCTGTGGAGGCGGTGCAGGCGAAGATGCAGGCGCGGGGGCTCCCGCGCCCTCTGTGGGAGCGGCTGAGCGAGGGCCGGTAGGAGGCGTGGGTGAAGATCTACACCCGGACGGGTGACAGCGGGCAGACGGGCCTGTTCGGCGGCGAACGGGTGTCCAAGGCGGATCCGCGGGTGGAGGCCTACGGAACGGTGGACGAGCTAAATACCCTGCTGGGGCTGGTGCGGGCCAAGTTGCCCGCGGGGGCGCTGTCGGACCTGCTGGCGGACGTGCAGGGGACGCTGTTCGAGGTAGGGGCGGAACTGGCCACCGCGCGGGTGGAGGATCCCAAGCTGGCCTCCCGGGTGCCGCGCGTCAGTGCCTCGTCGGTGCAGGTGCTGGAAGGGTGGATCGACCGCCTGGCGGCGGACCTCCCGCCCCTGCGCGGCTTTGTGCTCCCGGGGGGCAGCGAAGCGGGTGCCCTGTTCCACGTGGCCCGGGCAGTCTGCCGGCGCGCGGAGCGGCGGGTGGTGGCCCTGGCGGAGCGGGCGGCGGTGAACCCGGACATCCTCCGGTATCTGAACCGCCTCGGCGACCTGCTGTTCGTGGCCGCGCGGTGGGTCAACCTCGCCGCGGGAACCGCGGAAGCCCCGTGGCGCGCAGGCCCGCCGACCGCGGAAGGAGGCGAACCGACGCCTTGACATCGTTACACCACCGCGGCTAGGTTTTGCTGGAGACCGCGCCCGGACGCGGTGGCCGGGCCGGAAGGGCAAGCGAGAGGAGTTCTCAGATGGCGGTGGCGGAGGGGATCGGGGCGGCTTTGTCCCGGGGCCGCACGTGGCTGGAGCGGGACCGTGTCCTGGCGCCGACCCTCCTGGTGCCCGCGGTGGCCTACATCGTCCTGCTGGTGGGCTTCCCGTTTCTCTTCGCCCTGTACCTGAGCTGGACCGACGCCACCACCGGGAACCCCTTCGGCCGGTTCATCGGGCTGGCGAACTTCGCCCTGGTGTTCCAGGACCCCGTGGCCTCCCGGGCCCTACGGAACACCTTCGTGTTCACCCTCACCGCCCAGGTGCTGGTGATGGTGCTGTCCAACGTGCTGGCTCTGGCCCTGCGCCGGCCGTTCCGCGGCCGCGGGGCGGTGATGTTCCTCCTCCTGCTGCCGTGGGTGGCCCCCGTTTCCCTGTCCACCATCGGGTGGCTGTGGATCCTGCACGCCCGGTTCAGCGTCCTGGACTGGGCGCTGCGGGGCCTGGGCCTGCTGCCGCCGGGAGCCAACATGTTCTGGCTCGGCCGGCCGGACCTGGCCTTCGGGGCGGTGGTGGCGGTGCACGTGTGGCGCATGCTGCCCTTCGCCACCGTGGTCCTCCTGGCCGGCCACTCCGCCATCCCGCAGGACTTCCTGGACCAGGCGGAGGTGGACGGGGCGAACCTGTGGCAGAAATACCGGCACGTGATGCTCCCCCTGCTGGCACCTGTGGCGGTGGTGGCCCTCCTGTTCGGCACCATCTTCACCTTCACGGACATGACGGTGGTGTACGTCCTCACCCGAGGGGGTCCCTTCGACACCACCCAGGTGCTGGCCAGCCTGGCCTTCTTCAAGGGGATCGTGGGCGGGAACCTGAGTGTGGGTGCCACCATCTCGTTGTTGCTGTTCCCTGTGCTCCTGGTGGCCGCGGTGTTCGTGCTCCGGGCGGCCCGGCGGGCGGAGGTGGCCTGGTGAGCAGCCGGACGCGGCGCTGGCTGCTGACCGTCGGGCGGGTGGCTCTGGTCGGCGCCTTCGTGGTGTTCGCGGCGTTCCCCTTCGCGTGGATGGGGATCACCGCCTTCAAGCAGAACTCCGACCTCTACAACCCACAGAACAACCCGTTCTGGTTCAACGAGCCACCGACTCTGGAGCACCTGCAGTACGCCTTCACGAAGACCCGGTTCGCCCGGTGGGTGGTGAACACCGCCCTGGTGGGCGCGGGGGTGGTGATGGTCACCCTCCTGCTCACGATCCCCGCGGCGTACAGCCTCGCGCGGCTGCTCGGCCGGTGGGGGGAGCGGGCCAGCATCGCCATCTTCCTGGTGTACCTGGTCCCGCCCACCCTGCTGTTCATCCCCATGTCCCTGGTGGTGACCACCCTCGGCCTGCAGAACACCCTCTGGTCCCTGATCGTGGTGTACCCGACCATCACCGTGCCGCTGTGCACGTGGCTGCTGTCGGGATTTCTACGGGGCCTGCCCCGGGAGCTCGAGGAGGCGGCCATGGTGGATGGGTGCACGCGCCTGGGCGCCTTGGGGCGCGTGTTGCTGCCGCTGGCGGTCCCCGGGATCGTTACGGTGATCATCTTCAGTTTCACCCTGTCCGCGCAGGAGTTCGTGTACGCCCTCAGCTTCGTCACCGCGACGGCGCAGAAGACCGTCAGCGTGGGGGTCCCCGCGGACATGGTGCGGGGGGACATCTTCGACTGGGGCCCGCTCATGGCCTCCGCGTTCCTCGCCAGCGTGCCGGTGGCAGCCCTGTACTATCTCGTGATCGAACGTTTCGTGGGGAGTTTCACCCTCAGCGGCGCCTTCCGCTGAGGAGAACGGACCACCGCGAGGGGGGATGGAGATGGAGCAGGAACGCAAGCAGGACGAGACGTGGGTCCAGGTGGCGGAGGGCCGGTGGCGCCGGCTCACGCGCCGGGACTTCCTCAAGTCCGCGGCCGCCGGGGCGGCTGCGGGGAGCCTGGGGCCCCTCGTGCTCACCGAGCGGACCCGGGCGCAGCCGGTGACCCTGCGGATCCTGCAGTGGCGGCACTTCGTCCCGCCGTACGACGAGTGGTTCAACAAGGTCTTCGCTCCCAAGTGGGGGGAGAAGAACGGGGTGCGGGTGGTGGTGGAGAACGTGGGCCTGGCGGAGATCCCCGCCATCGCCGCCTCCGAGGCGGCCAGAGTGGCGGCGGGTGCGGACCCGGGCCACGACATGATCCAGTACCTCACGCCGCCCGCCACCCTGGAGCGGCAGGTGGACACCGACGCCCACCGGGAGGTCGTCGAGGAGCTCAAGCGGAAGGTGGGCCCCTACATTCCGCTGGCGGAGAAGAGCACCTATAACCCGGTGACCCGCCGGTACTTCGGGGTGTCGGACAACTTCGTGCCTGACCCCATCCACTACCGCGCGGACCTTTGGCGGCAGGTGTCCGCGCGTCTGACCGGAGACCAGCGGGTGCCCCTGCTGGGCCCCATCACGTGGGATGACATCCGGAAGGCGGGTCGTGAGCTTAAGCGGATGGGCCACCCGGTGGGCCTGGGGCTCAGTCAGGAGATCGACACGGGAATGTGGCTGCGGGCCCTGATGTACTCGTGGGGGACCGGGGAGCAGGATGAGGCGGGCAACGTGATCCTGGACGTTCCGCCCTTCCGCCAGCGAACCCTGGATGCGCTCCGGTTCGTCAAGGCGCTGTACGAGGAGACCATGTTCCCCGGTGTGTTCGCGTGGACCGCGGCGTCCAACAACGAGGAGTTCCTGGCCGGCCGGATCTCCATCGCCGCCAACGCGATCTCCATCGCGCGCACGGCCCAGACCATGGCGGCCGCGGCCATCCGCCGCGGAGAGAACCCCAACCAGTCCCCCGCGGTCCAGTTCGCCCGCAACACCTGGATCACGGAGCGTGCGCCTCGAGGGCCGGCAGGGGCCCGGGGGCTGGAGCACGTCATGGGAGTGTACTTCATCTGGCGGAACCGGCCGCGGCCCGTGCGGGAGGCCGCCAAGAAGCTGCTCATCGACCTCGTGTTGAGCTACGACCCGGACGTGGCTGCCCGGGAGGGCTGGCCGCCCGGCAAGTTCCATGCCTCGCAGGCGTACGACTACCCCACCTTCCAGAACGCCATTTCCAAGCAGAAGCGCCTAGCATACCTGCGGGACGACCCCGTGGCGAAGGCCGCAGGGGATCGCAAGGACAAGCTGGCCACCATCGAGACCGCGTACGAGTGGGCGCACAACGTGGGCTGGCCAGGGCCGTCCAGTGCGGCCATCGACGAGGTGTTCAACACGTGGATCCTCAACGTGATGTTCGCCCGCGTTGCCCAGGGGATCGACACACCGGAGCAGGCCCTGGACGCGGCGGCCGCCCAGATCCGGCGGGTGTTCCAGAAGTGGAGGGAGCAGGGGCTGGTGGGTGGTCGGCGCTAGGGCCCGGACGTCAGCCGCCAGGGGGCGGGGGAGGGCGGCGGCCCTCCCCCGCTTCGCGTCAGGCCCGGCTCAACACGATGGCCCGCTTGAGTTCCTGGATGGCCTTGGTGATCTCGATCCCCTGCGGGCACGCGTCCGTACAGTTGAACACGGTCCGGCACTTGAACGCGCCGCTCCGCTCCGCCAGGATGGCGAGGCGCTCCGCGGCGGCCCGGTCGCGGCTGTCGAAGATGAACCGGTGCGCCGCCACCAGGGCCGCGGGGCCCAGGAACTCCCCGTTGCCCCAGAAGATGGGGCACGCGGTGGTGCACACGGCGCACAGGATGCACTTGGTGGTGTCGTCGATGCGGGCCCGCTCCTCCGGGCTCTGCAGCCGCTCCCGGGCGGGCGGCGGCTCGTCGTTCACGAGCCACGGCATCACCTGCCGGTACTTGGCGAAGAAGGGTTCCATGTCCACGACCAGGTCCTTGATCACCGGCAGGCCGCGGAGGGGCTCCACGGTGATCCGGTCGCCCAGATCCTTGACGAGGACCTTGCAGGCGAGCCGGTTCCGGCCGTTGATGAGCATGGCGTCCGACCCGCAGATCCCGTGCGCGCAGGAGCGACGGAGGGCCAGGGTCCCGTCCAGGTTCCACTTGATGTAGTGCAGGACGTCCAGGACGCGGTCGAAGGGGTCGGTGGGCACCTCGTAGTCCGCCCAGTAGGGCCGCCGGTCCTTCTCCGGGTTGAAACGCTTGATCCGCACGTGGACCTTCATGGGTTCCTCCTCAGTACTTCCGCTCCTGGGGCTGGAAGCGCGTGATGGTGACCGGCTTGTACGCGAAGCGCCCGTCCCGGTACAGCAGGGTGTGCTTGAGCCAGTGGGCGTCGTCCCGCTTCGGATAGTCCTCCCGCATGTGGGCCCCGCGGCTTTCCGTGCGGTTCAGGGCGGAGCGGACGGTGGCCTCCGCCACGTCCAGCAGGCACCCCAGCTCCCACGCCTCCAGGAGGTCCTGGTTGAACTTCCACCCGCGGTCGTCCAGGGTGATGCGGGCGTAACGGTCCCGCAGCTCCCCCAGCTTGTCCAGCATCCGCTGCAGGTCCGCCCCGTTGCGGAAGATCCCGCACCACTCCATCATGCAGGCTGCGAGCTCCTCCCGGATGGCGCCCACCTTCTCGCCGCCGGAGCTGTTCCGCAGTCGCTCCAGTTCCTCGCGGGCGTCGCTGTCCGGGTTGTGGGCCACAAGGACCCGCTCCGCCTCCTTCAGGTAGCGGGCCATGTCCCGGCCCGCGCGCCGTCCGAACACGAGGATGTCCACCAGGGAGTTCGTACCCAGACGGTTGGCCCCGTGTACCGAGACGCACGCGCACTCCCCGGCGGCGTACAGACCCGGCACCGGGGTGTTGTGCTCGTCCCGGATCACTCGACCCCACACGTCGGTCGGGATCCCGCCCATGGCGTAGTGGGCGGTCGGCTGGACCGGCACCGGCTGGGTGGCGGGGTCGACCCCCAGGTAGGTCCGGGCGAAGGAGGTGATCTCCGGCAGCTTCTCGTCCAGCACCTGACGGGGCAGGTGGGTAAAGTCCAGGTGGAGGTAGTCCTTCCCGTCGATCCCGCGACCCTCCCGGATCTCCGTGATCATGGCCCGGGCGATGATGTCCCGGGGTGCTAGGTCCAGCAGGTTGGGGGAATACCGCTCCATGAAGCGCTCGCCGTAGCGGTTGCGCAGGATGGCCCCCTCCCCGCGGGCGGCCTCGGACATCAGGATGCCCAGCCGGTAGATGCCCGTGGGGTGGAACTGGTAGAACTCCATGTCCTCCAGAGGGATCCCCCGGCGCCAGCAGATGGCCGCCCCATCGCCGGTGAGGGTGTGCGCGTTGCTGCTGACCTTAAAGATCCTCCCCCATCCTCCCGTGGCGAACATGACGGCCCGGCTGTGGAACACGTGCAGCTCGCCCGTGAGGATCTCCCACGCCACCACCCCTGCCGCCACCCCGTCCTCCAGGAGGAGGTCCACCACCTGGAACTCGTTGAAGAAGTGCACGTTGTTGCGCAGGCACTGCTGGTACAGGGTCTGGAGGATCATGTGGCCGGTGCGGTCGGCAGCGTGGCACGCACGGCGTACCGGACCCTGGCCGAAGTGGTGGGTGTGGCCGCCGAACCGCCGCTGGGCGATCCGGCCGTCCGGGGTCCGGTCGAAGGGCAGGCCGTAGTGCTCCAGGTCGTAGATGGTCTCGATGGCCTCGCGGGCCAGGATCTCGGCCGCGTCCTGGTCCACCAGGTAGTCCCCGCCCTTCACGGTGTCGAACATGTGCCACTCCCAGTGGTCCTCCTCCTCGTTGCCCAGGGCGGCGCCGATGCCGCCCTGGGCGGCACCGGTGTGGGAGCGGGTGGGGTACAGCTTGGACAGCACTGCGACCCTCAGGTCCCGCTGGCGCCCCAGCTCCAGGGCCGCGAAGAGGCCCGCGCCGCCGGCCCCTACGATCACCGCGTCGTACTCGTGCACCGGCATGGTCCCGCTCCTCTCAGCGCCGGGCGAAGGCGGAGGGGTCGAAGGAGAACAGCACCAGGGCGCCCAGGAGGGTGAACACGAGGCCCACAGTCCACAGCCCCACGTTCCACACCAGGCGCCACCCGCCGCCCGGCCGCGTGTAGTCGTTCACGATCCCGCGCAGCCCGTTCAGGCCGTGGGAGAGGGCCAGGACCAGGATGAGCAGGTCGTAGACGCGCCAGAAGGGCGTCGCGAACCGCTGTGCGACGAAGGCAAAGTCGATGGTGTCGGTGCTGTTGATGACGTGCATGATGTACAGGTGGCCCAGCACAAGTCCCAGCAGCAACACCGCGGACACCCGCATGTACAGCCAGGACAGCCACTCCCATCCGTTGGGCCGTACGCGCGTCGCCTGCACCGTCCTCCCTCCCTCCTTAGGGGGCGAACAGGGGCCGCAGCATGATCACCGCCACGGGCACCATGACCACCACGTACGCCGCCGCGCCCACCCAGAACAGGGTCCGGTACCAGCGGGTGGCACGGGGGAACAGGTCCAAGACCAGGACCACGAGGCCGTTGCCCGCATGGTACACCACCGCGGCGACCAGGAGGAACTCCAGGGGCTTGAACCACGGCTGCTTGTACAGGGCCAGGGCGTGGTCGTACGCCTGCGGCCCGTACAGGAGCATACTGGTCTCCACGATGTGCAGCAGCAGGAACACCAGCACCGCCACGCCGGTGATGCGGTGCAACACCCACGCCAGCATTCCGGGCCCGCCTCGGTACATGGTACCTCCTCGTCGCTCAGGTGGATCGCTCCACGTCCTCCCGCATGTCCTCCATGTGTCGGTGCAAAACACCGCGGGCCAGGGGTTCGTTGCGCATGCGGATGGCCTCCACGATGGCCTGGTGGAACTCCTGGGCCTTGTGGGGACTCGTGGGAGCCCGCCCCGTGGCCTCGCGGCTGCGCAGCCACATCTCGCACAGGGACCGCACCAGGGAGACGAGGACGGGGTTGCGGGTGGCCTCGGCCACCAGCTGGTGGAACTGGAGGTCAGTCTCCAGGTCGTGCTTGCCCGCGGCCAGCTCCCGTTCCCGGCGGTTGAGCAGGTCCTGCATCTGGTCGATGTCGTCCTGGGTGGCCCGGTGGACGGCCAGTGCGACCACCTCCTCCTCGACCAGCCGGCGGGCTTCCAGCAGGTCGAGGAGGAACTCCCGTTCCCGCAGCAGGCCCCACACCGCAGGGTCCACGGGGGCGGAAGCCTGCCGGACGAAGGTGCCGTCGCCGGAGCGCACTTCCACGAGCCCCATGGCGCTGAGCACCCGCAGGGCCTCCCGGACCGAGGCGCGGCTCACGCTCAGCAGCTCCGCCAGCTCCCGCTCGGAGGGCAGGCGATCTCCGGGCTGCAGCTGGCGCTCAGCGATCAGGCCCTGGATCTGGCGGACGATGTCCTCGTAGATCCGCCGGGGCCGGACAGGTTGAAAGATAGATGGGTGCGCCATGGGCGGCCCGATGGCCTAGTGGCCTGACCACCCTCACCATACACGTTCGGGGGGGCCCTGTAAAGGTGAGTTGGCCGTCCCGGGGTTTCGGGGTACACTTGGGGTGGGCTCGCCTGGGTCCTGTCGAGCGGGTCCTTCGAAAACCCAACCCCGACCACGTTCAGAGGAGCGGCACGATGCTGACCCTGGAGAGGCTTTCCGTCCCCAAGGAAGGGCACCGGATCGAGGTAAAGGACGGCCGGTTGCTGGTCCCGGACGACCCCATCATTCCTTTCATCGAGGGCGACGGCACCGGTCCGGACATCTGGAGGGCCACCCGGCGGATCCTGGACGCGGCGGTCCAGGCCGCCTACGGGGGCAAGCGGCGGATCGTGTGGTTCGAGGTGTACGCGGGGGAGAAGGCCAACCGCGAGTTCGGGGACTGGCTGCCGGCCGACACCCTGCGGGCGTTTGAGCACTTCCACGTGGGCATCAAGGGCCCCCTGACCACTCCGGTGGGCGGGGGGTTCCGGTCCCTGAACGTGGCCCTGCGGCAGCTTTTGGACCTGTACGCGTGCATCCGGCCGATCCGGTGGTTCGAGGGGGTCCCGTCCCCCGTTCGCCACCCGGAGAAGGTGGACATGGTGGTGTTCCGGGAGAACACGGAGGACATCTACAAAGGGATCGAGTGGCCTGCGGGATCCCCCGAGGCCAAGCGCGTGATCGAGTGGCTGCGCAGTGAGTTCGGGGTGGAGCTGCGACCGGACTCAGGGATCGGGATCAAGCCCATGAGTGAGTTCGGCACCAAGCGCCTGGTGCGGAAGGCCATCCGGTACGCCCTGGATCGCAAGCGGCGGAACGTCACCCTGGTGCACAAGGGGAACATCATGAAGTACACGGAGGGGGCCTTCCGGGAGTGGGGCTACCAGGTGGCCCGGGAGGAGTTCGGCGACGTCACGGTCACCTGGGACGAGGTACAGGAGAAGTACGGGGGCAAGGTCCCGACGGGCAAGCTCCTGATCCAGGACTACATCGCGGATGTGACCTTCCAGCACGTGCTCACCCGTCCCCAGGACATCGACGTGATCGCCACGGGCAACCTGAATGGGGACTACCTCTCCGACGCTTTGGCCGCACAGGTGGGCGGTATCGGGATGGCTCCGGGCGCCAACGTGGGGGACTTCCACGCGGTGTTCGAGGCCACCCACGGCACGGCGCCCAAATACGCCAACCTGGACAAGGTGAACCCCAGCTCCCTCACCCTGTCTGGCGTGATGATGCTGGAGTACCTGGGGTGGGACGAGGCGGCCCAGCGGGTCATCCGGGGCATGGAGGCGTGCTTCCGGGAGAAGATCGTCACCTACGACCTGGCGCGCCTGATGGACGGCGCCCGGGAGGTGCGGACCAGCGAGTTCGCCACCGCGGTCATCGAGCGCATGGGCTAGACGCGAGAGGAGGCTCGGGATGCCGAGGGGTCGCGCGAAGATCACCATCGTGGGCGCGGGCACCGTGGGCACGGCCGCCGCTCACTGGATCGCCTCCCGCCAGCTGGGCGACGTGGTGCTGGTGGACATCGTCGAGGGGCTTCCACAGGGCAAGGCCCTGGATCTGCAGCAGGCCGGTCCCATCGCCGGGTTCGACGTTCGGGTGATGGGGACGAACGACTATGGGGACACCGAGGGCTCGGACGTGGTCATCGTCACGGCAGGGGTCCCGCGGAAGCCGGGCATGACCCGCGAGGAGCTGGTGGGCACCAACGCCGGGATCGTGCGCAGCGTCATGGAGCAGGTGGTGCCCCGGTCCCCCGGTGCGGTGTTCATCGTGGTCACCAACCCCCTGGACGCCATGACCTACCTGGCCCACCGGGTCTCGGGCCTACCCCGCGAGCGGCTGTTCGGCCTCAGCGGGGCCCTGGACAGCACCCGGTTCCGCACCTTCCTCGCCCTGGAGCTGGGGGTGTCCCTGCAGGACGTGCAGGCCATGGTGATCGGCGCCCACACGGACAAGGACATGGTTCCCCTGGCGTCCTCCGCGAATGTGCGGGGGGTCCCGGTCAGCCGTCTGCTGCCGCCCGACCGCCTGCAGGCGGTGGTGGCACGCACCCGCCGGGCGGGCGCGGAGATCACGGAGCTCATGAAGGCCAGCGCCTTCACCGCCCCCGGCGCCGCCCTGTGCGCCATGACCGAGGCGGTCCTGCTGGACCTGAAGCGGGTGATCCCGTGCTGTGTGTACCTGGACGGCGAGTACGGCGAGCGGGACGTGTGCGTGGGCGTCCCCGTGGTCCTGGGGTCCCGCGGCGTGGAGCGCATTCTGGAGGTGCCCCTGTCGGAGGAGGAGGAGCGGGCCTTCCGGGCCTCGGTCGCCGCCGTCCGAGAGCTGCTGGCTGCCCTCCCCCTCTAGCCCATGCGGCTGCACGAGTACCAGGCCAAGGAGCTGTTCGCCGCCTACGGCATCCCGGTCCAGCGGGGCGTGGTGGTGGATCGGGCGGAGGATGTCCTCACCCTGGACCTGCGCTACCCGGTGGTGTTGAAGGCGCAGGTGCTGGTGGGCGGGCGCGGCAAGGCTGGGGGCGTCCAGCTGGCGGCCACTCCGGAGGAGGCCCGCGAGAAGGCTGCCCGAATCCTGGGGATGGAGATCCGCGGGGAGCGCGTACGGCGGCTGCTGGTGGTAGAGGCGGCCCGGATCGACCGGGAGTACTACCTGGCTTTCGTGGTGGACCGATCCAGCCGGCGCCTGACTCTGGTGGCGTCTGCGGAGGGCGGTGTGGACATCGAGGAGGTGGCGCGGCGGACACCGGAGCGCATCGTCAAACTCGCCGTGGATCCCGCCCTGGGTTTCCACCCCTTCCACGGCCGGTGGGTGGCCCGTCGGCTTGGCCTTTCGGGCCCCGTGCTCGGGCAGTTCGCGGAGGTCAGCTGCAACCTGTACCGGCTCGCGTGCGAGCGGGACGCGGAACTGGCGGAGATCAACCCCCTGGCTCTGTGCGAGGGCCGGTGGCTGGCGGTGGACGCGAAGCTGGTGGTGGACGACAACGCCCGTCCCCGGCAGCCGGACCTGCCCGCGGACGAGGAGACCACCGAGCTGGAACGGATGGCGCGCGAGTACGACCTCTCGTACGTGGAGCTGGATGGCGACATCGCCATCATCGGCAACGGCGCGGGCCTCGTCATGTCCACGCTGGACATGGTGGCGCACTTCGGCGGCCGTCCGGCCAACTTCCTCGACGTGGGGGGAGGCGCCTCTACGGAGGCCATGCGTCGGGCTCTGGACATCGTCCTGCGCAAGCCGGGCGTCCGGGCGCTGTTCATCAACATCTTCGGCGGCATCACGCGGTGTGACGACGTGGCCAGGGCCATCGCGTCCGCGCCCCCGCCGGTGCCCACTAGCATCCGCCTCACGGGGACCAACGAGGAGGAGGGTCGGCGGATCCTCGAGCAGGCAGGGATCTTCGCCTTCACGGACCCGGAGGAGGCCGCCCGGCGGGCGGTGGCCCTAGCGCGAGGGCACTAGGGGGGCGGGACTCCGGTGGACTACGTGTTCTGCAAGATCCGGGCGTGCTGCCTGCCACGAAGGTCTACGAGGACGACCGGGTGCTGGCCCTCATGGACATCCACCCTCTGAATGGCGGACACCCTAGTGCTCACAAAGGCCCACGTGGACACCCTGTGGGAGGCCGACCCGGAGGACTTGGCTGCAGCGGTGCGGGCCGCCCAGGGGGTGGCGCGGGCGATCCGGGAGGCGTTGAAACCGGACGGTCTGAACGTGCTGCAGGCCAACGGCCGCGCCGCCTTCCGGTCGGTCCCACGCTTCCACCTGCACCTGGTGCCCAGGTGGGAAGGGGACGGCCGGGGGCTGAACTGGGAACTGGTGCCGGGGCAAGCGGATCGCATCCGGACGGTGGGTGACTATCTCCGGGCGCACCTGCAGTCCGGACAGGAGTGAGTGGGAGGACACGATGGCGATCCTGGTCGGCGAGCACACCCGCGTCCTGGTGCAGGGGATCACCGGCTACCAGGGAGAGTTCCACACCGCCCGCATGCTGGAGTTCGGAACCCGGGTGGTGGCGGGGGTCACGCCCGGCAAGGGCGGGACGCAGGTCCACGGCGTGCCGGTGTTCGACACCGTGGAGGAGGCGGTAGAGGAAACGGACGCCAACGCCTCGTGCGTCTTCGTCCCCGCCCGGTTCGCCAAAGACGCGGCCCTGGAGGCCATCGCGGCGGGGCTGGACCCCGTGGTGGTGATCACCGAGCACATCCCCGTCCACGACGCCATCGCCATCGTGGACTTCGCCCGCCGGCGGGGGGTCCACCTGATCGGCCCCAACTGTCCGGGCATCACCGCCCCGGAGCGGTGCAAGATCGGTATCATGCCCTCCCACCTGTTCCGACGCGGGCCTGTGGGCCTTTTGTCCCGCTCCGGCACCCTCACGTACGAGATCGTGGCAGGGCTCAGCCGGGCCGGCATCGGGCAGTCCACCGCTGTGGGCATGGGCGGGGACCCCATCGTCGGCATGAGCTTCGTGGAGCTGCTGGAGCTGTTCGAGCGGGACGGCGAGACGGAGGCCATCGTGCTGGTGGGCGAGATCGGCGGAGCGGCAGAGGAGGAGGCGGCCCGTTACATCCGGGAGCACGTCCGCAAGCCTGTGGTGGCGTACGTGGCCGGGCGCACCGCGCCGCCGGGCAAGCGTATGGGTCACGCGGGCGCGGTGATCTCGGGGACGGAGGGCACCGCACAGGCTAAAGTCGAAGCGCTCCAGCAGGTCGGCGTGGCCGTGGCAGAGCTGCCGACCCAGGTCCCCGAACTGGTGGCCCGGGCGCTGGGTCGCTAGGACCGTGGCCTTCTTGGCACGGCTAGGGGTGACCGCGGCGGCTCTGTGGCTGGCCACCGCGTTGTACCCCCAGGCGCTGCAGGTGCGCAGTCCGCGGACGCTCCTGCTCGCCGGCCTCGCCCTGGGCGTGGTCAACGCGGTCGTGCGGCCCGTCATCCTGCTCCTGACCCTGCCCCTTAACCTGCTGACCCTGGGGCTGTTCACCCTGGTGGTCAATACGTTCCTGCTCTACCTGGTAGCCTGGTGGCTGGGGATCCCCCACGGTGGCTTCGCAAGTCTGTTCGTGCTGGCGGTCCTGGTGAGCCTGGCCAGCGTGGCCCTGTCCAGGCTGGTGGCCGTCTGACGGAGCTGGACCGCTGCCGCGGCCGGCGGTACCCTGGGCCTGCAGGCTGCGGGAGGAGTGGTGTCGGCCAGCAGGACCTTGCGGGAAGGGGAAGCCTTGGCCGCCCGGCCGGACGAGTTCGGGCGAGTTCACTTCGTCCTGGTCACGGGCCTTTCGGGGGCCGGCAAGTCCCAGGCGGCCCACGTCCTGGAGGACCTGGGGTTCTTCTGCGTGGACAACCTCCCTCCGGCCCTGCTCCCGAGGTTCGCGGAACTGCTGTTGCACGCGCGGGGCAGGGTTCCGCGGGCCGCGGCGGTAGTGGACATCCGCAGTGGCGAGTTCTTCGAAGCCCTCAGCGAGGCGCTGCAGCACCTGGACGCCCTGGGCCTGCGCTACCGCATCCTGTTCCTGGACGCTTCTGACGAGGTCCTCGTCCGGCGGTTCAAGGAGACCCGGCGCAAGCACCCCCTGGCCGCCACGGGCTCCGTCCTGGAAGGCATCCGCGAGGAGCGGCGGCGCCTGGAGCCGGTGCGGGAGCGGGCCCACCGTGTCCTGGACACCAGCGACATGACCCCCGCGCAGCTACGATCGGAGCTGCGGGCCGCCTTCGGGCCCGGAACGGGTGTGGGGCTGGCGGTGACGGTGGTGTCCTTCGGGTACAAGCACGGCTTGCCCCTGGATGCCGACCTGGTGTTCGACACGCGGTTTCTGCCCAACCCCCACTACGTGGACTCCCTTCGGGACCGATCCGGGCTGGATCCCGAGGTACGTTCCTACGTGCTGGACTCCCCGCAGGGGCAGGCCTTCTGGTGCAGGATGGTGGATCTGGTCTCGTTCCTGCTCCCCGAGTTCGAGCGGGAGGGAAAGACGGACGTGACGGTGGCGGTGGGTTGCACGGGAGGGCGGCACCGGTCCGTGGCGGTGGCCGAGGAGCTGGTGCGGGTGCTGCGGGAGCGGGGCTACGAAGTCCGGGCGCGTCACCGCGACCTGCACCGGGAGTGAGTCCCGTGTTGGGCGCCCGTCTCGCAGAACGCGTCCTGCGCCGTGTCCGTCAGTTCGCTAAGTGGCTGGTACCCGGGATCCGGGTGAAGCGTTACGTGGCCCTGGTGTTCCTGGGGGTGTTCTGGGTGGCCCTGGGAGCCGTGCTGCTGGCGGACGTGGTGTCGGTGGGGATCCTCCGGGTCCTGTACGGGGTCGTGTGGTTGAGCTCGTGGATCTCCGGCGGCGAGACCTGGGGGTTGCTGGTCACCGGGGCGGGGCTGGTGGTGGGGGGCCTGTACTGCGTGTTCCTGGGCGTGCGCGCTACCGTGCGGTCGGTGGCTACGGTGTTCCTACCGCGGGGGGACCACCGGCTGGCGGAGCTCATGGTGCAGCGGCGGGCTCTGGGGAGGGGCCCGCGGATCGTGGCGGTGGGCGGCGGCACGGGCCTGTCTACCCTGCTGCGGGGGCTCAAGCGGTACGGGGTCTCTGTGACCGCGGTGGTCACGGTGTTCGACGACGGCGGCAGCTCCGGCCGACTGCGCCGCGAGCTGGGGGTGCTCCCACCGGGCGACATCAACGACTGCCTGGTGGCCCTGGCGGAAGCGGAGCCCCTCATGACGCGGCTGTTCGAGTACCGGTTCGACCGAGGGGACTTGCAGGGGCACTCCTTCGGCAACCTGTTCCTCGCCAGCATGACGGGGGTGGCCGGCGACCTCGTGTCCGCGGTCCGGCTGGCCAGCCGGGTCCTGGCCATCCGGGGCCAGGTGCTCCCCGCCACCACCGACAACATCGTCCTGTGCGCGGAGTTCCTGGACGGCAGCCACGCGGAGGGGGAGTCGGCGATCCCGGCGGCCCGCAAGGCCATCCGCCGGGTGTATCTGAAACCCCCCAACGCCCGGCCGCTCCGGGAAGTGTTGGAAGCCATCGCCCACGCGGACCTCATCCTCCTGGGCCCGGGTAGCCTGTACACCTCCGTGCTCCCCAACCT
>JAVKKH010000005.1:0-71577 GCA_031296405.1 Candidatus Tepidifontimicrobium thermophilum | reverse complement strand
CCATCCGCCGGGTGTATCTGAAACCCCCCAACGCCCGGCCGCTCCGGGAAGTGTTGGAAGCCATCGCCCACGCGGACCTCATCCTCCTGGGCCCGGGTAGCCTGTACACCTCCGTGCTCCCCAACCTTCTGGTCCCGGGCGTGGCGGACGCACTGCGTCGGGCTCCCGCACCCGTGGTACACGTCGTGAACGTGATGACCCAGCCGGGCGAGACCGACGGTTACCGGGCCTCCGACCACGTGCGGGCGGTGGTGGATCACGCAGGGCCGGTGGTCTCCGCGGCGGTGGTGAACACGCAGATGCCGCGTAACGAGCTGCTCCTGGCCCGGTACCGGGCGGAGGGTGCGATCCCCGTGGAGCCTGACCTGGACCGCATCCGTCTCATGGGCGTGCAGCCCTTCGGGTTCCCCCTGATCAGCGAGGCGGAGCTGGTGCGCCACGACCCGGCCCGGCTGGCAGAGGCGGTGCTGGAGGTGCTGGACCGCCTGGCGGGCGTCCGTCACCGGGTGGGGCGGGTGAGTGTGATCAATCCCTAGCCACCCATACGTCGAGACCCGGAGCCGGGCAGGAGGCCTGCCCACTCCGTCGAAGCTGTCGGTGTCCATGGAGTCTCCCGCGGAGGTACGCCAGCAGATCCGGGCCGGCCGGTGGCGCAGGCCCACCGCGGGGCGGGCGCCGGGCTACGCGCAGGCCAACCTGGTGGTTCTGCCGCAAGCCTACGCGTACGACTTCCTGCTGTTCTGCCAGCGCAACCCAAAGGCATGCCCTGTGCTGGACGTCACCGATCCCGGGGACCCCGTGCCGCGCTATGCGGCGCCCGACGCAGACCTGAGGACCGACCTGCCCCGTTACCGGGTCTACCGGGACGGCGAGCTGGCGGAAGAGGTGGACCACCTCCGGGGGTTGTGGCGGGACGACCTGGTGGCGTTCCTGCTGGGCTGCTCGTTTACCTTCGAGGCAGCCCTGCAACGGGCGGGGATCCCGGTGCGCCATCTGGAGTGCGGATGCAACGTGCCCATGTACGTGACGAACCGTCCGTGCAGGGCCGCGGGGCCCTTCGCGGGGCCTCTCGTGGTCAGCATGCGTCCGGTACCGACGGACCAGCTTCCGCGGGTGTTCCGCATCTGCTCCCGTTACCCACTGGCCCACGGGGCCCCGGTGCACGTGGGAGACCCCCAGTGGCTGGGAATCCGGGACCTCGATCGTCCGGACTACGGGGACCCTGTCCCGGTGCGGGAAGGAGAGGTCCCGGTGTTCTGGGCCTGCGGGGTCACTCCTCAGGCGGTGGCCCAGTGGGCGCGCATCCCCTTGATGATCACCCACAGCCCCGGGCACATGTTTATCACCGACTTGCGGGACGAGGAGCTGGTGTGGGAATGATGGAAGTGGTTTTGAGACTCCGGTGTTGAAAGGGGGGAGACGCGGTGGGGCGCGTGACCCGCAGGCAGTTCTTGCGGTCCACGGGAGCGGCGGTGGCCTCCGTGGCCCTGGGCGACCGGCTGGTGGACTGGGCGTTCGCGCAGGAGGCGCCGGTGACGGTGGGCGCGGTGTACCCGCTCACGGGCGCTCTGGCCCGCATCGGCGCGGCGATCCGGAACGCCATCGAACTGGCGGTGGATATCGTGAACAGTCCGTATCCGGACCTGAACCTGCCCCTGGCGCGGACCGCGGGACTGCCGCGCCTAGGCGGCCGGCGGCTGCGGGTGGTGTGGGGGGACACCCGGGGAGACCCAGCCACGGGCCGCGCGGAGGCGGACCGGCTCGTGGAGCGCGAGGGTGCGGTAGCCCTCATCGGCTCCTACCAGAGCGCGGTTACCGCCACCGCCAGCCTGGCCGCGGAGGCGCGGGGGATCCCCTTCCTGAACCCGGAGTCATCCTCGCCGCGGCTCACGGAGCGGGGCTTCAAGTGGTTCTTCCGCACCGGCCCCCACGACATCACCTTCACCCGCATCATGTTCGACATGGTGGAGGACCTGAAGCGCCGCGGGGCGCGGATCTCGCGGGTAGCCATCCTGGCGGAGGACTCGGAGTTCGGGGCGACCGCGGCGGGCGTCGCCAAGGGGTTCGCCCAGTCCCGCGGCTACACCGTCACGGCCATGGAGCTGTACACCTCTCCGCCCAGCAGCCTCACCGCGGAGCTGTTGCGGATCCGCGCCAGCAATCCCGACTTCGTGATCGGAGCCAACTACCTGGTCGACGCGGTGCTCATCACCCGGACCCTCAAGGAGATGCGGTGGTTCCCGCAGGGGTTCATGGTGCACGCGGGGTTCACTACCGTGCCTGACTACCTGAACGCGGTTGGCCGCGACGGGTACTACTTCCTGGCGCGCGCCCCCTGGGCGCTGGGGATCGCGCGGAGGAAGCCTCTGGTGGCCCGGGTCAACGAGCTGTACCGACGCAAGCACGGCGCGGACATGGACGAGGTGGCCGCCCGGGCGTTCACCGGCATGCTGACCCTGGCGGACGCCATCAACCGGGCAGGCTCCACCGCCCCCGCGGCGATCCAGAAGGCCCTGCGGGAGACCAACCTCCCGGGTGCACAGCTCATCATGCCGTGGCAGGGGATCCAGTTCGACGAGAAGGGGCAGAACCGCCACGCCACGGGCGTGATGGTGCAGATTCTGGACGGGGAGTACAAGGTGGTCTGGCCCTTCGACGTGGCGGAGGCGGAGCTGGTGTGGCCCGCGCCGCCGTGGGATCGTCGCTGAGAGCCGACTGGAAGGCCGTCTTTCCGCACCCATGACAGAGCTCGTGTGGCAGGCCGCGGTGAGCGGCGTGGTGCTCGGGCTGGTGTACGCCCTGGTCGCGTTGGGGCTCTCGCTGATCTGGGGGGTCATGGACGTGGTGAATCTGGCCCACGCGGAGTACCTCATGCTGGCTATGTACGCCACGTACTGGCTGTGGGCCCTGGGGAGGGTGGATCCGGCGCTCGCGGTCCCCGTGGTGGTGCCGGTGTTCTTCGGCCTCGGTTGGCTGACCTACCAGGCCCTGGTCCGCCGCATCGTAAGGGCGCCGCTGGCGGCGCAGATCTTCGCCACCTTCGGACTGTTGTTCGTTCTTCGCTACGGGGCCTTTGCCGCCTTCGGGCCCAACGTGTACGGGGTCTGGCGGCCAGGAGAAGGGACGGTGCCGGTCCTGGGGGTCCCCGTGGCCGCTTCCAAGGTCACCGCCGGGCTGGTCTCCCTGGCTGCCTTCGGCCTGCTGGCGGCGTTTCTGCGCTACACGAAGACCGGGAAGGCCCTGCAGGCGGCAGCGCAGAACCGGGAGGTGGCGCTGGCGCTGGGCATCCCCGTGGACCGCATGTACGCACTGAGCTGGGGGCTCGGCATCGCCACCGCGGCCCTGGCCGGGGTCTTCCTGATCCCCTTCTATCAGGTGTCCCCCACCATCGGGGACGCGTTCCTCCTGTTGGCGTTCGCCAGCGTGGTGCTGGGGGGGTTCGGGCGGGTGGACGGGGCTCTGGTGGGCGGGTTGTGCATCGGCCTGCTGGAGAACCTGCTCGGGACGCTGGTCTCTCCCACCTTCAAGTTCCTGTTCGTGTTCGCGGCATTTGTGGCCATGCTCCTGGTCCGTCCCCAGGGCCTGCTGGGGGACGTGGGAAGGTGAACCGGCCCCGGACCCTCGCCGCGCTCGTGCTGGGGGGATTGGTCCTGTTGCCCGCGGCCGTCCAGGACAGCTTTTTCCTCAACGCCATGGTGCACGTGTTCCTGTTCGGAGCCGCGGCGCAGGCCTGGAACCTGGTGGGGGGGTACGCGGGGCAGATCTCCTTCGGCCATGCGGCCTTCTTCGGGATCGGCGCGTACACCACCGCCTGGTTGTTGAGCCGCCACGGGCTCAGCCCGTGGTTCGGGATCTGGGTAGGGGCCGCCGTGGCCGCTGCGGTCTCCCTCGCGGTGGGTTACCCGACCTTCCGCCTGCGCCGCCACTTCTTCGCCCTGGCAACCCTGGCCCTGGCGGAGATCGCGCGCATCTCGTTTTTGAACTGGGAGGCGGTGGGGGCGGCGATCGGGCTGTACCTGCCCCTGGAGTACAGGAACCGCCTCGCTTACCTCATGTGGGACAGCAAGCCACCGTACTACTGGACAGCCCTCGGGGTCCTCGCCCTGGCCACCGGGGTGGTGTGGGGGGTGGATCGCCACCGGGCGGGCCGGTACCTGCGGGCGGTGGAGCAGGACGAGGACGCCGCGGAGATGCTGGGGATCCCCACCCGCCGCTGGAAGCTTTTCGCCATGGGGCTCAGCGCGGCGCTAACGGCGGTGGCCGGGGCGGTGTATGCCCTGTACGTGCTGTACATCGACCCGTACAACGTAATGGCCAGCCGTATCTCCCTGCTGGTGGTGGTCGTGGCCCTCATCGGAGGGCGGGGGACGGTGTGGGGGCCGGTCCTCGGGGCGCCGTTCGTGGTGCTCCTGAACGAGTACACGCGGGCGTGGCTGGGAGGCAGGGGCACGGGTGCGGACTTCATCCTGTTCGGCCTGGCGGTGGTGCTGGTGTCGTTATACCAACCGCGGGGCCTGATCGGCCTTCTGGCAAGCCCTTCCCCGCGGCCGCTACCGGCGGTGGTCGGCGCCGGGCGGGACCCGCAGGACGTACCGCCCGCGGGCGCGGGGGGGCCGCCGGTGTTGCAGGTCAGGGGGATGGAAAAGGCCTTCGGTGGGGTACGGGCTGTCCGCGGAGTGGGCCTGGAGGTCCGGCGGGGCGAGGTCCTGGGACTCGTGGGTCCCAACGGAGCGGGGAAGTCCACCCTGTTCGACTGCCTCACGGGCTTCGTGCGGCCGGACGCGGGACAGGCAGCCGTGGACGGCATCCACGTCGTGGGGCTTCCACCGCACCGGGTGGCGTGGGCAGGCCTGGCGCGCACCTTTCAGAACGTGCGCGTCTTCCCCGACCTGTCCGTGTGGGACAACCTCCTGTGCGGGACAGAGCACCGCGGGGAGGGGCTGTGGGAGGCCACCCTCCGCGAGGTCCCGCCCGCCCTGCAGGAAGAGGCGGGCCGGCTCCTGCGCTCCTTCAACCTGTGGGACCACCGCCACCGGCCCGCGGGCGAGCTGTCGTACGGGCAGCAGAAGCTCCTTTCCCTGGCGATGGCAGTCCTGCGCCGCCCGAGGGTGGTGCTGCTGGACGAACCCGCGGCGGGGGTCAACCCGGTCCTGGTGGACGAGATCGGCCGGTTGGTCCGGGCGCTGAACGCTTCCGGGCTCACCTTCGTGGTGATCGAGCACAACATGGAGTTCGTCATGCGCATCTGCCACCGGGTCGCGTTCATGGCGGAGGGCCGGGTGGTGACGGTGGGCAGACCCGACGAGGTCCGGCGGGACCCGCGGGTCCTGGAGCTGTACTACGGGCGGTGAGCGTGCTGCTGGAGGTCTCTGACCTGCACGCGGGCTACGACCAGCGCGAGGTCCTGCGCGGAGTGGACCTGTTCGTGCGGCGGGCGGAGATCGTGGTGATGATCGGGCCCAACGGCGCCGGCAAGTCCACCCTGCTGCGTACGGTGTTCGGGTTCCTGCGCCCGCAGCGCGGCGAGGTCCGGCTAGACGGAGAACCGCTCGGGGGGCTGTCCCCGCCGGAGGTCCTGCGGCGCGGGGTGTGCTACGTGATGCAGGGCTACAGCGTCCTCCCGAACCTGAGCGTGTACGACAACCTCCTGCTGGGTGCGTACGTCCGCCGCGACCGGCGGGTGCGGGAGGACGTGGAGCGGGTCCTGGAACGGTTCCCTATCCTGCGAGAGCGCCGCCGGGAGAAGGCGCGGGTGCTCAGCGGCGGCGAGCGGCGCATGCTGGAGCTGGCGCGCGTGCTCCTGCTCTCGCCGAAGCTAGTGCTGCTGGACGAGCCGACCCTGGGCCTGGCCCCGGCGGTGGTGGACCAGGTCTACGGGATGGTGCACGACCTGCGGGCCCAGGGGATCGCCTTCTTCGTGGTGGAGCAGAACGCCCGCACCGCGCTCCGGAATGCGGACCGCGCCTACGTCCTGGAGCAGGGAAGGGTGCGCTTCGAGGGCCGCGGGGAGGAGATCCTCCACCACCCGGAGGTCCAGCGGGCGTACCTGGGCGGGTCGGTCACCCTTCCAGGGGAGCCAGGCGGGACACCTCCTCCACCTCCTCCGGAGTGAGCACCCAGTCCGCGGCACGGGCGTTGGCCTGCACCTGCTCGGGGGTGGTGGCGCCGGCGATCACCGTGCACACCCCCGGCCGGGCCAGCAGCCACGCGATGGCCAGCTCTGCGAGGGTGTGATCCCGCTCCCGCACCCATGCTTCCAGGCGCCGCACGACCTCGAAGTTCCGGGGCGTGGCGAAGCGGTTGCGCATGTGCTCCAGCTGCGCAAACCGCGTGCCGGGCGGCGGGGGCTCCTGCTCCCGGTACTTCCCGGTGAGCAGGCCCCCGGCGAGGGGGAAGTACGGGATGACGCCGATCCCGAAGGCCTGACAGGCAGGGAGCAGCTCCCGTTCCACCTCGCGGTGCAGAAGGCTGTACTCCGGCTGCACGGTGACAAGGCTCGTCCACCCGCGGCGGTCGCACAGCCACAGGGACCAGACCAGCTGCCAGGCGGCGAAGTTGGAGCACCCGACGTAGCGGGCCTTACCCTGCCGCACCACGTCGTTCAAGGCTTCCAGGGTCTCCTCCAGCGGGGTGTTGGGGTCCCAGCGGTGGATCTGGTACAGGTCCACGTAGTCCGTGCCGAGCTTCCGAAGGCTGGACTCGATACCCGCAAGGATGCGGGCCCGGGAGGCTCCCCGCTGGTTGGGACCTGGGCCGAGCTCCCAGCCCACCTTGGTGGCGATCACCGCCTCGTGGCGGCGTCCCCGGAGGGCGCGCCCCAGGTACTCTTCCGACCGCCCCTGCCCGTAGCTGTCCGCCGTGTCGAAGAAGTTGATCCCGCAGTCCAGAGCGGTTCGCACCACGCGTTCGGTGCCCTCCGCGTCCAAGGCGCGGCCGAAGTTGTTGCACCCCATCCCCACCACCGAAACCTCCAGTCCCGATCGTCCCAAGCGTCGGTACCTCACGACCTCCTCCCTTCCCGCAGGAATCCGTCCGGCGCCGGCGAACTACAGGCCGGTGCCGGACGAGGTGCTGCTGGTGTTGCCGGACACGCGGCTGCGGGCTTTCGTGTTGGCCCACCTACAGGAGGAAGGATACCAGGTAGTCGCCGTGCCGGACTTCGGCGCTGCCCGCCGGCTGCTGGCCCGCGGGCTGCGGCCTAGGGTGGTGGTGGCTGAGCTGGCCGCGGCTTCAGACCCGGAGCTCCAGGGCTTGGCCCGGAGCGGGGTGGCGGTGCTGGTGGTGAGTGGGCAGCTGGATCGCGGCCGGGCCGCCCGGCTGGGCCTGCCCTACGTGCTGCGGCCCTTCACGGTAGGCCAGCTGGTGGAGCGCGTCCGCAGCCTGGGAGCGCGCCCGAAGGCGCCGCCGAGGCCGTAAGCCGGAGGCGTGATGCCGAACTTCGCCCCCAACCTCAGCCTTCTGTTCGGCGAGTACGGGTTTCTGGACCGGTTCGACGCCGCGGCGCGCGCAGGCTTTGCGTGGGTGGAGTTCCAGTTCCCGCAGGCGACCCCCGAGGAAGTGGCCCGGGCGTTGCGGGAGACGGGGCTGCGCCTGGTGCTGTTCAACCTCCCCGCGGGTGACTGGGAGGCGGGTGACCGCGGCATCGCCGCGGATCCCGGCCGCAGGGAGGCGTTCCGCCAGGGCGTGCAGGAGGCCGCAGACCTGGCGCGCCTGTGGGGCTGCCCACAGCTCAACGCTCTGGCCGGACGGAGGCGGGAGGGCGTGCCCGAGCAGGAACAGTGGCGGTGCTTGGTGGACAACCTGCGCTTCGCCGCGGGGGTACTGGCTGGGGCCGGGCTCACCCTCCTGGTGGAGCCGGTGAACCCCCACGACGTACCCGGGTTCCTCGTGCCCACCACCGCGGAAGGGGAGCGGCTCCTGGACGCGGTGGGGATGCCCAACGTGCGCCTGCAGTGCGACCTCTACCACATGCAGCGGGCCGAGGGGAACTTGGTCCCTACCCTGCGCCGAGTGCTGCCCCGGTTGGGCCACGTGCAGATCGCGGACGCGCCGGACCGACACGAGCCGGGCACGGGAGAGATCCACTACCCCTACGTGCTGCGGGAGCTCGATCGGGCGGGGTACGGGGGCTTCGTGGGGCTGGAGTACCGGCCCGCGGGCAGGACGGAGGAGGGCCTGCGCTGGATCGAGGAGATGGGGTTCCGCCGACGTTGACACGGCCCCATGGCGCGGCGGAGCCGTGAGAGGAGGGAGAGCGTGCGGGTCGGCTTCGTGGGGTTGGGCATTATGGGCAAGCCCATGGCCCGGAACCTGTTGCGAGCGGGATACCCGGTCACGGTTCACAACCGCAGCCGGCCTCCGGTGGACGAGCTGGTGGCGGAGGGTGCCGCGGACGGGGGTTCGCCGCGGGGCGTGGCGGAGCAGTCCGAGGTGGTCATCACCATGCTACCCGACACGCCGGACGTGGAGCAGGTGACCTTCGGACCTCAGGGGCTGGTGGAGGGGCTGCGCCCGGGTTCCGTGTTGGTGGACATGAGCACCATCTCCCCCGTGGCCACCCGCTCCATCGCGGCGCGGCTACGGGAGCGGGGGGTTGAGATGCTGGACGCGCCCGTCAGCGGGGGACAGCGGGGCGCGGAGGAGGGGACCCTCTCCATCATGGTGGGCGGCGACCCGCAGACCTTCGAACGCGTCCGGCCGCTGTTTCAGGCGCTCGGGAAGAGCGTGGTGCACGTGGGCCCCGTGGGGGCCGGGCAGGTATGCAAGGCGTGCAACCAGGTGGTCGTGGCCCTGACCCTCCAGGCGGTGGCGGAGGCGCTGGTGCTGGCAGAGCGCAACGGCGTCGACCCCGCCCGGGTCCGGCAGGCGTTGCTGGGCGGGTTCGCGGGCAGCCGCATCCTGGAGGTCCACGGGCAGCGGATGCTGGAGGGGAACTACCAGCCGGGGTTCCGGGCGCGGCTGCACCATAAGGACCTGCGGATCGCCCTGGAGACCGGACGCAGCGCAGGGGTCCCGATGCTAGGTACGGCCCTCGTCCACGAGCTGTTGGGCGCCGTGGTGGCCCGGGGCTGGGGGGACCTGGACCACTCCGCCCTCGCGCGTCTGGTCGGCGAGCTGGCGCGGAGCGCAGGTTAGACCGGCGCGCCCGTACAGCGGGCCAGAGCGCGTCGTTGTGGGTTCGGGAGCCGCGTGGTAGAGTACCTGCCGAGTGCTCCAGGCGAGGAGGCCCTATGGACAAGCGAGAGGTCTTGGAAAAGGCGGAGGCGCTCAACGTCCGGTTCGTCCGGCTGCAGTTCACGGACATCTTCGGCACCCTGAAGAACGTGGAGATCCCCGCAGAGATGCTGGAGAAGGCCCTCGAGGAGGGCATCATGTTCGACGGGTCGTCCATCGAGGGCTTCGTCCGGATCGAGGAGTCGGACATGGTCCTGATCCCGGACCCCGACACCTTCGCCCTGTTCCCGTGGAAGGACGCGCAGGCGGTCACCGCGCGGCTGATCTGCGACGTGTACACGGCGGACGGGGACCCCTTCCCGGGCGACCCGCGGTACGTGCTCAAGCGGGTGGTCCAGCGGGCGGCGCAGCAGGGCTACACCATGATGGCAGGACCGGAGTGCGAGTTCTTCCTGTTCCCCACGGATGCCGAGGGCCAGCCGGTCCTCACCACCCACGACCAGGCGGGCTACTTCGACCTCGCCCCCATCGACCGGGGGGAGGAGGCGCGGGCCGACATGATCACGGCCCTCAGCGCCATGGGGTTCGAGGTAGAGGCGGGCCACCACGAGGTGGCACACGGGCAGCACGAGATCGACTTCAAGTACGCCGACGTCCTGCGCACCGCGGACAACGTGGTGACCTTCCGGTTCGTGGTCCGCACCATCGCGCGCCACCACGGCTTGCACGCCACCTTCATGCCCAAGCCGATCGCGGGGATCAACGGGTCCGGGATGCACACCCACCAGTCCCTGTTCCGGGACGGCCGGAACGCCTTCGACGACCCCTCGGGCCCCTACGGCCTGAGCTCGGTGTGCCTGCACTACACCGGGGGCCTGCTGGAGCACGCCCGGGGCATGGCCCTGGTCACCAACCCCCTGGTGAACTCGTACAAGCGGCTCGTGCCGGGGTACGAGGCGCCGGTGTACATCGCGTGGGCGGAGCGCAACCGGTCTCCCCTGGTGCGCATCCCCGCCGCCCGCGGGCAGGCCACCCGGGTGGAACTGCGGATGCCGGACCCTTCCTGCAACCCATACCTGGCGTTCGCGGTAATGCTCGCCGCCGGCCTGGACGGGATCGACCGGAAGCTGGACCCGGGTCCGCCCCTGAACCGGAATATCTATGCGATGACCGAAGACGAACTGGAGGCCCTGGACATCCGGGTGCTGCCCCGCAACCTGGGGGAGGCCATGGAAGCCTTCAAGGCAGACGAGGTGGTCTGTGAGGCCCTGGGGTCTCACGTCGTCACGGACCTGTTGAAGGCCAAGCGGCAGGAGTGGCGGGAGTACATCGCGCAGGTCCACAGCTGGGAGGTGGATCGGTACCTGACGCGGTACTGAATTTGGACCCGCCGCAGCGCCGAGCGGGGGGGCTGTGAGACGGCTCGGGACGGTTCTGACCGTACTGGTGGTGTTGGTAGGGGCCCTGCCGGGATTCGGGCAGGGGGACCCGCGTGTCCCCGTCGCCCGGCGGGAGGGGCGGGTGGTGGTGTACGGCACCATGCCCGCGGACAACTTCGAGGTCCTGGCCAAGATCTACGAGGGGCGGTACGGGGTCCCGGTGGAGTACTGGCGGGCTCCGCCCGATCGTCTGGTAGACCGGGCGCTGGCGGAGTCCCGGGCCGGTCGGGCCCTGTTTGACGTGGTCATCGCGCCCAGCCCCGTGATGCGCATCCTCAAACAGCAGGGCCTCTTCGCGCCGTACACCTCGCCCGCGTACGAGCCCTTTCCCGCAGCCGCGCGGGATCGGGACGGGGTCCTGTCCCCGCCGTACCGTCTGAACCTGTACACCGCGCTGTACAACCCGCGGCTGGTGCGGGCTTCGGAAGCCCCCCGGACGTACGGGGACCTGTTGGACCCGCGGTGGCGGGGCCGTCTGGTCCTAGCGGACCCCACCCTGAACCTGGGCAGCGCTCAGTGGCTGCTCAACCTGCGTCGGGTGCTGCGGGCCGAGTGGAGGGGGTTCGTGGAGCGGCTGGCGGCCCAGGCGGGCGGTCTGGAGGAGTCCATCCTGACCATCCCCAGCAAGGTGGTGGCGGGCGAGTACGCCCTGGGTATCGCTCTCCTGTCGTACGTCCACCTCTTTGGCCGACAGGGTGCCCCCATCGACTACGTGCGTCTGGACCCCATGCTGGCGGAGGCGCACCACGCGGCTGTAGGGACCCGCGCCCCGCACCCCCAGGCCGCTCGCCTGTTCGTGGACACCCTCATGTCCCGGGCGGCGCTCCTGGCCCTGGCCCAGGCCGGGGAGTTCGTCCTCCTGCCCGGCATCTACCCGCCCATCCGCGACGCAGACCGGCTGCGGGTGACGGTCATGGAGGACTACGACGAGGAGACCTATCGACGGGCTCGGGAGGAGTGGGCCCCGCTGTTCCGGCGCCGCTGAGCCGTTGGGAAGTCCGAGGCGCGCGGCGGCGTTGTGTAGAATACGGACATGGGAGACCGGAGCGTGTCGCGCCCCACCCTGGGTGACGTCGAGCAGATCCTGGCGGCGCTCGCGCAGGAAGGCTACATCGCGGACCGGGAGATTGCCACCGCCATCTACCTGTCCGTCGAGCTGCACAAGCCCCTCCTGGTGGAGGGTGCCGCCGGCGTGGGCAAGACGGAGATCGCCAAGGTCATGGCCCGCGCTCTGGACACGGACCTCATCCGGCTGCAGTGCTACGAGGGGCTGGATGTCAACACAGCCCTGTACGAGTGGAACTACCAGAAGCAGATGCTCCGGATCCGCCTGGAGGAGGGGAGCGGCCGGACTCCGGAGGAAAAGGAGCAGACCATCTTCTCCGAGCCGTTCCTCCTGCGGCGTCCCCTCCTGCAGGCGATCACGCACCCACGGGCGCCGGTCCTCCTGGTGGACGAGATCGACCGGGTGGACGAGGAATTTGAGGCGTTCCTCCTGGAGTTGCTGAGCGACTGGCAGATTACCATCCCCGAGATCGGTACCATCCGCGCCCAGCACGTTCCCTACGTGGTCCTGACCAGCAACCGGACCCGGGAGCTATCCGACGCCCTGCGCCGGCGCTGCCTGTACCTGTGGATCGACTATCCCAGCTTCGAGAAGGAGCTGGCCATCGTGCTCCGCAAGGTCCCGGGGATCTCGCGGCAGCTGGCGGAGCAGATCGCGGCGTTCCTGCACGCGGTGCGGGCGCTGGACCTGCAGAAGGTGCCCGGGGTGGCGGAGACGTTGGACTGGAGTGCGGCTCTCCTCCGCCTGCACCGGGACCACCTGGACCGGGAAGCGGTGGAGCGCACCCTGGGATGCCTGTTCAAACACCACGAGGACCAGCGGGTGGCCCGGGGCCCGTGGCTGGATCGGGTGCTGGCCGTCATCGCAGACGCGCAACGGGACGGTCAGTCCCTGCAGGCCGCCCTGGACCGTTTGGAGCGGCTGGCGAGGGGGTAGCGGGCCGGGGGCTGATGCGGCCGGACTTCGGGAGCCTCACGGAGCACGTGGTGGAGTTCAGCCGCCGGCTTCGGGCCCGGGGGGTTCTCTGCGGGCCCGCGGAGACCGCGGACGCCCTGCGGGCTCTGCGGGCGGTCAACGTCCTGGATCGGGAAGCCTTCCGCCTGGCCCTGCGCACCACCCTACCGCACCGCCGGGAGGACCTAGGGGTGTTCGACGCCCTGTTCGTCGCGTACTGGCAGACCGGGTTGGCTCAACGGTCGGAGGGGCAGGAGGACCGGCCGGAGCCGCAGGCCGTGGCCGAGGCCGCCAGCCTGGGCACCCCCTCGTTGCGGCGCTGGGCGGAGGAGGCTACGGAGGGGGAGCAGGAGCTGCCCGGCTACAGCCCGGTGGAGGTGCTGAGCCGCAAGGACTTCTCCAGCTTCCGGGAGGACGAGCTGGACGTGATCGCCCGTCTGGTGGTGGCCATCGCGCGGCGCATCGCAACGCGGTGGAGTCGGCGCCGGCGCCGGGCGCGGCGCAGTCACTTGCTGGACATGCGCCGGACCCTCCGGCTGCACCTGCGCTGGGGCGGGGAGTTCCCCGGGCTCGCGTTCCAACGCCGGAAGGTCCGCAAGCACCGGGTCGTCCTGCTGTGCGACGTGTCCGGGTCCATGGACGTCTACAGCCGGTTCCTCATCCAGTTCGTGTACGCCCTGCAGGACGCCCTGGGGCGGGTGGAGTCCTTCGTGTTCAGTACGTCCCTGACCCGGGTCACCGAGGAACTGCGAACCCGCTCTCTACGAGCTGCCCTGGACCGGCTTAGCCAGAGGGTGCCCAACTGGTCTGGGGGGACCAAGATCGGCAGCAGCCTGCGGCAGTTCTTGGACCGCTACGGGGGACTCCTGGACCGGCACACCGTGGTGCTCATCGTCAGTGACGGGTGGGATACGGGAGAGGTAGAGGTCCTGCGCAGGGCCATGCAGGAGATCCGCTCGCGGGCGGCTCGGGTCATCTGGCTCAACCCGTTGCTGGGCAGCCCCGGCTACCAGCCCCTCACCCGGGGGATGCAGGCTGCGCTGCCGTACGTCCACGTGTTCGCTTCGGCCCACAACGCGGACAGCCTGCGGGAGCTGGAGCGGGTGCTGGCCCGGGGGAGGGTGGGGCGGCCGAGGAGGTAGGCGTATGCGGGAGCTGTTGGACATTCTGGCGGGTCTGCGGGATGCCCGCACCCGTGACGAAGAGGCGGCGCTGGCCACGGTGGTGGGGGTGCGGGGCTCCACCTACCGGCGTGAGGGTGCACGTCTGCTGATCCTGGCCTCCGGCCGCACCGTGGGGTCGGTGTCCGGCGGCTGCCTGGAAGGTGACATCCAGGTGGTGGCCGAGGAGGTGTTGCGGGACGGGCGGGCCCGGCTGCTGCACTACGACCTTACCGCCGACGACGAGGCGGTGTGGGGTCTTGGGCTCGGGTGCAACGGGGTCATCGACGTGCTGCTGGAGAAGGTGGGGGTTGTGCAGCCGTCCCCCGAGAGTTACCTGGCGCGCGCGGTGGAGCAGGAGGTACCGTTGGCGGTGGTCAGCGTGGTGGGGCCCGAGGCGGCAGATCTGCTGGGCCGGAGGGTGGTGGTGGAGGAGTCCCGACGGGTGACCGGAAGCCTGGGCCGGCCAGACCTGGACGCGGCCGCGCTGGAACTCGGACAGCAGGCCCTGTCCTCCGAGCGTCCGTGTCGGGCGGCCGCGGACGCCTACGAGCTGTTCGCGGAGCCCATCCTGCCTCCGCCGCGGCTGGTGGTGTGTGGCGCCGGGCACGATGCCATCCCCGTGGTGCACTTCGCTGCAGAGCTGGGCCTCCGTCCCGTCGTGGTGGACCGGCGGGAGAAGTTCCTCACCCGGGAGCGGTTCCCGCAGGCGCACGGGTTCTTGCACACCGAGTTCCCCCTCGCCGCACAGGCGGTCCGGCCAGACGGCCGGACGTTCGTGGTGATCATGACCCACAACTACCTCCACGACCGGGACCTCCTGCGGTCCTTCCTGACGTACCACAGTTTCCCTGCGTACGTGGGCGTGCTGGGCCCCCGGCAGCGCACGCAGAAGATCCTGCAGGAGCTGGCGGAGTCCGGGGTGGTGCCGTCGGCGGAGCAGCGGCAGCGGCTGTTCACCCCCGTGGGCCTAGATATCGGGGCCGAGGGACCCGAGCAGATCGCGCTGGCCATTCTCGCGGAGATCCTAGCGGCACGGAACGGGCGCTCGGGTGGGTTCCTGCGGGATCGGCCCGCCAGGATCCACGAGGCGGTGCCGGCGTCCGGTTGACGCGTCCCCCGTGGCGGAGCCTGACCCCGTGGTGGCCGGAGTGGTGCTGGCGGCGGGCGCCAGCCGGCGCATGGGCCAGGCCAAGTTGCTTCTCCGGTGGAGCGGGGTGAGTCTTCTGCGCCGGGCGGCGGAGGCGGCGACCGCCGCCTGTCGCCAGGTGGTCGTGGTGGTGGGGCCTGATCCAGACCGCATGCGGGCGGAGCTGGGTGGCCTGCCCGTAGAGGTGGTGGCAAACCCGGGCTACGCCGAAGGGATCGCCAGCTCTCTCCGTTGTGGCCTGCGGGCGGTGCGGGACGCTCCTGCGGTCCTCGTGGTCCTGGCGGACCAGCCCGCGGTCACCGCTCAACACCTGCGCAGGCTCGTCGAGGCGTACCGGAGGACGGGCGCGCCCGTGGTAGCCGCGTCCTACGCGGGGACGGTCGGGGTCCCCGCGGTGTTCAGCCGCCAGTTGTTCCCGGAGCTGCTGGCTCTCACAGGAGACGTGGGTGCCAGGGGAGTGATCGACCGGCACCGGGACGAGGCGGTCCTCGTCCCGGTGCCAGAGGCGGCGGTGGACGTAGACACGCCCGAGGACTGGGCGCGGGTCACGGGCGCGCGTGGAGGCGATGCCTGACCCGCGCCTCCGCCTCGGTGGCGGCAGGCGGCGCCCCGCGTGTGCCGCGGGAGGCGGTCGGCCTACCGCCGCCAACGGGGGCCGAAGCCCGGTCGTACGAAGCAGCGCATGAGGGCCTCGCGCCGGTCCGCGGGCAGCGCCTCCCGCAGGTCCCAGAGGAACGCTGCCCGAGCGCGCGCTAGCGCCGCGAGCGCCTCGCCCAGCCTCCCCGCCTGCGCCTCCACCTGGGCGCGGGTCGCCTGGGCGGAGGTGAGGAGCCGGCGCAACGCGTACCGTTCGTCCTCCACGCGGTTGCGGGCGTTCCGTAAGGCGATGCGGTGGCGGTCGTACACCGTCTCGAACTGCGCCCGCACCGCGGGGTCCCAGCAGGCCGAGCGCTCCGGCATGGCCGGGGCGGCCTGCACCGATGCGGGGACGACCCCTGCCAGGGCGGCCCCCAGCGCCACGGCTGACAGCAACGTGACGAGCTTGCCTGCCACCGTCCCACCTCCTGTGGCGTGTCAGGTTGCTTCCGTGAAGGATGGACGGCCGAAGCGGAGCGGGGGTTGATCGGGTACGGTCGCGAACGGATCCCGCCGTGCGTGCGATAGGTGCTAGCCTGAGAAAGAGCGTTGCGGAGGAGGGACGCACATGGCTCAGCCGGCGGTCACCATTTCGGACCCGTGGGAGATGGCCCTGGAGCAGTTCCACCGGGCGGCGCGCTACGTGCCGCTCAAGCGAGGCATCCGGGAGTTCCTCGCGTACCCCAAACGCGAGCTCACCGTGAACTTCCCGGTCAAGATGGACGACGGCTCAGTCCGAATTTTCACGGGCTACCGGGTGCACCACAGCACCGTCTTGGGGCCCACCAAGGGCGGTATCCGGTACCACCCGAGCGTCACCCTGAACGAGGTGAGGGCGCTGGCCATGTGGATGACGTGGAAGTGCGCCATCGCGGGCCTGCCCTATGGAGGGGCCAAGGGCGGGGTGGTGTGCGACCCCAAGCAGCTGTCCCCGGGCGAGCTCGAGAGGCTCACGCGTCGGTACGCCACGGAGATCAGCGTGTTGATGGGGCCCGAGAGCGACATCCCCGCCCCGGACGTGGGCACCAACCCGCAGGTGATGGCGTGGATCATGGACACCTACAGCATGCACCGGGGGTACTCCGTGCCCGCGGTGGTGACCGGCAAGCCCGTGTCCGTGGGCGGGTCCGTAGGCCGGGAAGAGGCAACCGGTCTGGGCTGTGCCCTGGTGGCGCGGGAGGCGGCCCGGACCCTGGGATTTTCCCTGGAGGGTGCGCGGGTGGCAGTCCAGGGGTTCGGGAACGTGGGCTCCGTGGCGGCCCTCACCCTGCACCGTATGGGCGCGGTGGTGGTGGCCGTGAGCGACTCGGGGGGCGGGGTGCACGACCCCCGGGGGCTGGACCCCCAGGCGCTGTTGCAGCACAAGCGGGCTACCGGGACGGTGGCCGACTTCCCGCAGGCAGCCCGGATCTCCGGCAAGGAGCTGCTGGAGTTGCCGTGCGACATCCTGGTTCCTGCCGCCCTGGAGGGACAGATCACCGCGGAGAACGCTGACCGGGTTCAGGCGAAGCTGGTCATCGAGGGTGCGAACGGTCCCACCACCCCGGAGGCGGACGATCGCCTCCAGCGTCGCGGCGTCCTGGTGGTGCCCGACATCGTGGCGAACTCCGGCGGGGTCATCGTCTCGTACTTCGAGTGGGTGCAGGACCTGCAGGCGTTCTTCTGGACGGAGGAGGAAGTGCGCGAGCGGCTGGAACGGCTACTGGTCCGCAGCTTCCGCGACGTGTGGCGCACGGCCCAGGAGCGCGGGGTGGATCTGCGGACGGCCGCCCTGGTCCGCGCCATCGAGCGGGTGTCGGACGCCCTCTACACCCGCGGGATCTACCCGTAGGATCCCGCAGAGCGGGCTGGCGTGCGGGAGGAACCGCTCGCCCGGATCGCGAAACAGCGGGCAGAACCGGAAAGGGGGGTCGAGCATGCGGACGGTGTGGGTCGTCTTGGTCGGGGTGGGTCTGCTGTTCGGGGCCTCCTGGAGTGCCGCGGGCCCGGCCGCCTGTGCTCTTGGCGTGCCCGCCATCAAGCTCGGGGTGCAGGGTGTGGCGTCCGGTCCCCACGCGGACTACGGGCGCCAGATCGAGATGGGGGCCCAACTGGCGGTGGAGGAGATCAACGCCGCGGGAGGGATCCTCGGCTGCCGACTGGAGATGCGATTCATGGACGACGAGAACCGGCCGGCGGTCGGTGTGCGGAACGCCCGGTTTTTGGTGACGGAGTGGGGCGCGCACTTCCTCTACGGGACCGACAGCAGCGGGGTGGCCATGGCGCTGGGCCCGGTGCTGCGGGAGCTCGACCGGATCCAGTTCTTCACCCACGCGGCCACCCACCGCCTGACGGAGGAGCTGGTGGCCCAGCAGAAGATCAAGCAGATCGTGCGGGTGAGTGCGCCCGTGTACCAGGACGCAGTGGCCGCGTGGCTGTTCCGCGACCGCCGGGACGTCCGCCGGTGGGCCACCATCGGGGCCGACTACGAGTACGGCTACGCGACCTGGGCCATCTTCCGGGAACAGATGCGCCGGTTGCGGCCCGACGTGGAGTTCGTGGGCGCCGCGTGGGCGCCGTTCCTGACCACGGACTTCTCGCCCCACATCGCGGCGGTCATGGCCACGAACCCGGACGGCATCATCGCCACGCCGTGGGCGGGTGAAGCGGTCACCCTGCTCCGGCAGGCGTTGCTGCAGGGAGTGTTCGACCGGATCAAGGTGTGGTTCCAGGCCATGGGCGGCTCCGTGGACGTGCTGGAGGGGATCTCCCAGGAGGTGCGGGAGGGCCGCTTTCAGGGCAAGCTGTACGCCACCGCCCGGTACATCCACAACTGGCCCAACACGGAGACGAACCGGTCGTTCGTGAGCCGCTTCGCCAAGCGGTGGAACCGCATGCCGAACTACTCCGCGGAGACCACCTACTCCGCCGTGTACATCACCAAGGCGGCGGTGGAGAAGGCCCGCAGCCTGCAGACGGACCGGGTGATCGCGGCCCTGCAGGGGATGCGGGTTGAGACCCCTGCAGGCCTGCGGGTGTTCCGGTCAGAGGACCACCAGTTCGTTTACGCGGTGCCCGCGGGGAAGGTGGTGTGGGACCCGCGCTACCCCATCGCGGTGCTGGGGGAACTGAAGGTGTTCGACCCCAAGGACTACTGGCGGTGGCCGCCCTTCCGGCCCCTGGAGCTGAGCAAGTAGCCGCCGCCCCAGGTGGGGCATGGAGGTCTTCGCCTACCAGGGCCTGATCGGGCTGAGCTCCGCCATGTACCTGTGGCTGGTCTCCGCCGGCCTCACCATCATCTTCGGGGTTCTGGGCGTGCTGAACTTCGCCCACGGCAGCCTGTTCATGCTGGGCGCCTACCTCGGCTACACCCTGTACGGCCTCGCGGGGGTCCCCTTCGGGCTGGCGGTGCTGGGCAGCATGGCGGTGGTGGCGCTCGTGGGGGCCGGGGTGGAGCGGGGCTTACTGCGGCCCCTGTACGGGCTAGACCCCAGCTACCAGCTTCTCCTGACTTTTGGGCTGGTGCTGTTCCTGGACGACCTCGCGAAGCTGGTGTGGGGCGGGGTGTTCCGAATCCCGCCCATCCCCGGGTGGCTGCAGGGGAGCGTGAGCCTCTTCGGCCGGCCGTACCCCTTTTACAACCTCTTCCTGATCGCGGTGGGGTTGTCGGTGGGCGTGGGGCTCTGGTGGTTGTTCGACCGTACCTGGTGGGGTCGGGCGGTACGGGCCACGGCCTCCGACCGGGAGATGGCCGCGGCCCTGGGGATCCGGACTCCCACCGTGTTCTCCTCGGTCTTCATGCTCGGCTCGGCCCTCGCGGCCCTGGGTGGGGCTCTTTCCACCCCGGTGCGGCCGGTAGCTCCTGGGATCGGCGCCGCCATGATCGTGCAGGCCTTCATCATCACCGTGATCGGCGGACTGGGCAACCTGCGGGGCGCGTTTGCGGGCTCCCTGCTGGTCGGGGTGCTGTCCAGCTACGGCACCCTGTGGTTCCCCGAGTTCGAGCTGTTCTTCATCTTCGCCATCATGGCCGCCGTCCTGTTGGTGCGGCCTCAGGGGCTGTTCGCCCGATGAACGACCTCGCCCGACGCTGGGCCGTCGCAGGCCTCCTGCTGGCACTGGTGTTGCTCCCTGCGGTGGCGAGCCGGTACGTGACCTACCTGGTCATCCACATCCTGCTGCTGGCGTTGAACGCGGTGGGGTTCAACCTGCTGTTCGGGCAGACGGGGCTCCTCTCCTTCGGGCAGGCGGGGTTCTACGCCGTGGGCGCGTACACCTGCGCCCGGATTCTCCTGGCCTGGCCCTCCCTACTGCCCGGCGTCCTGGGCGGGACCGCGGCCGCCGCACTGGCGGCGTTGCTCCTGGGGTCCCTGTCGGTCCGCCACACCCGAATTTACTTCGCCATGCTGACCCTGGCCTTCGGGATGATGATCTTCTCGCTGGCGTGGAAGTGGCGGGCGGTCACGGGTGGGGACGACGGCCTGGTGGGCATCCCGCGGGCCCCCCTGGAGCTGTTCGGGCTGGTGGTGGCCCTGCCCACTGTGGAACGCTACTACTACGTCGTCCTGGTGGCCGCGGTGCTGGCGGTGGCGCTGATGCACCGGGTGGTCCATTCCCCCCTGGGGCTGGCCCTGCGGGCGGTGCGGGACAGCGAGGTACGGGCCGAGCACGTGGGCCTCAACGTCCGCCGGTTGCGCCTCGTGGCCTTCACGGTAGCCGGCGCGTACGCGGGCCTGGCGGGGTCCCTCCTGCCGCCTCTGGAGAACACCGTCACCCCGCCCATCGCCCACTGGACCGCCTCCGCGGAGCCCGTGCTGGCCACGCTGCTGGGCGGCATCCGGCACTTCGCAGGGCCCCTGGTGGGTGCCTTCGTCCTGGTGGCGGCCAAGGACGTCATCGTGCGGTTCACCGTGCACTGGTCCCTGGTGCTGGGCGCGGTGGTGGTGGCCCTGGTGCTGGGCTTCCGGGGAGGGCTGGCGGGGGCGCTGGAGGCCCTGACCGTCCGCGGAGCGCGGGTCCGTCCGGTCTCCGCCGCCGCGGGGGAGGAGGGGCGGTGACGGTGCTTCTGGTAGCGCGGGGGCTGCGAAAGCGCTTCGGGGACCTTGCTGCAGTGGACGGGCTGGACCTGCAGGTGGAGGAGGGAGAGTGCGTGGCCCTCATCGGGCCCAACGGCGCGGGCAAGACCACGGCCCTGAACCTCCTCAGCGGGCACCTGCTTCCGGACGAGGGGCACATTACCTTCCGGGGCGACGACATCACGCGACTTCCGCCACACGCGCGGGTCCATCGGGGTCTGGCCCGGTCCTTCCAGGTCATGACCGTGTTCCCGGAGCTCACAGCCCGCGAGAACCTCCTCGTTTCCATCCTGGCGCGCCAGGGGGCGGCCCGCGATGCGCTGCGGCCGGTGCGTGCTTACCGGGGAGCCGAGGAGGAAGCGGACTCCCTGCTGGGGGACCTGGGGCTTCGGGAGGGGGCGGAGGCGCCGGCGGGGTCCCTGCCCCACGGCGACCAACGGCGGCTCGAGCTAGGGATCGCGGTGGCGAGCCGGCCTCGCCTGTGTTTGCTGGACGAGCCGTCCTCGGGCCTGAACCCCTTGGAACGGGCCGGGCTCATGCAGCTGGTGCGGCGCCTGGCGGACCAGAGGGGCGTGACGTTCGTGGTGGTGGAGCACGACATGGACGTGGTGTTCGGGCTGGCGGACCGGGTGGTGGTGATGAACCGGGGGCGGGTGCTGGCGGAAGGCCCTCCCGAGGAGATCCGGAACAACCGGGAGGTGCGGGAGACCTACCTCGGGGAGGAGGACGTCTCTTGCTGACAGTGGAGGGGCTGGTGGCCGGCTACGGGGGCTCTGTAGTCCTCCACGGCGTCGGCTTTTCAGTGCAGCGGGGCGAGGTGGTGGCGCTGTTGGGCCGCAACGGGGCGGGCAAGACCACGACCCTGCGGGCGGTGGTGGGCCTGGTCCACGTTCACCGGGGGAGCGTACGGTTCCGGGACGTGGAGCTGGTCGGGCGGCCGCCCTTCGAGGTCGCGCGGCTGGGAATCGCGTACGTGCCCGACGACCGGCGGATCTTCCCCGACCTCACGGTGGAGGAGAACCTCCTGCTGGCGCGGTACGCTTCGGGCCGGGAGGGGCCGTGGGACCTGCAGCGCGTCTACGGCCTGTTCCCCGCGCTGCGGGAGCTCCGTCACCTGCGCGGCACGCAGCTTTCGGGCGGGCAGCAGAAGATGCTGGCGCTGGGCCGTGCCCTGATGAGCAACCCGGAACTGTTGCTGCTGGACGAGCCGGTGGAGGGGCTCGCGCCCCTGGTGGTGCGACAGTTGGAGCAGACCCTGCGCGAGATCCGGCAAGCCGGGGTGACCATCCTTCTGGCGGACCAGAACCTCCGCTTCTGCAGGCGGATCGCGGATCGCGGCTACGTGTTGGACAAGGGGACGGTGCGCTTGGGCGGGACGTTGCAGGCCATCACCTCCGACGAGCAGACGGTGCGTCAGTACCTGGCCGTGTGAGGGGGTGAGACCCGTGCGGGCACCGCTTTCGCCGCTGCAGTTCGTACGACGGGCGGTGGGCGTCTACGGGGACCGCGTGGCGGTGGTGGACGGGCCGGGGCGGTTCACCTACGCGGAGTTCAAGGACCGGTGCGGGCGCCTGGCGCTGGCCCTTCGGGAGCTGGGGCTGGGGCGTGGAGACCGGGTGGCGATCCTTTCGCCCAACACGTGGCGGGCCCTGGAGGTGTACACCGCGGCCCCGCTCGCAGGCTGTGTCCTGGTGCCCCTCAACACCCGGCTGCGGGAGGCAGACTACGAGTACATCCTGCGCCACTCGGGGACGCGCCTGCTCCTGGTGGACCCGGGCTTCGGGGAGGTGGCCCACGCCCTGGCCGACCGGATAGACGGGGTGCAGGTAGTGGAGCTGACGGACGGGGGGTCGGAGGCCTTGCTGGACCAGGTCCCCTCCGCCGCGGCGGCACGGATCTGGCACGAGGTGGACGATCTGGACGAGGCGTCGGCCATCACCCTGAACTACACCAGCGGGACCACCGCGAACCCCAAGGGGGTCATCCTCACCCACCGCAACACCGCCCTGAACGTGCTGAACCTGGTGGTGCACGGCCGGCTGCGGCTGGACGACGTGTACCTGCACGTATTGCCTATGTTCCACGTGAACGGCTGGGGCGCGGTGTGGGCGGTGAGTGCTGCGGGCGCGCGGCACGTGTGCCTGGCGAAGGTGGATCCTCCGGAGGTGTTCCGCCTGATCGACCAGGAGGGGGTCACCGTGGCGTTCTCCGCGCCCACGGTGCTGGTGATGCTCCTGAACGACCCCGCGGCGCGGGGCTGGAGGCCGCGCCAGGAGCTGCGCTGGTACGTGGGCGGGGCGCCGCCGCCGGCAGCCCTCATCGCCCGGGCGGAGGACGAGCTGGGGATTGAAGTGGTGCACGTGTACGGCCTCACCGAGACGGGACCCTGGCTGACGGTGTGCGAGTGGCGCCGCGAGTGGGACGCTCTCCCTCTAGAGGAGCGGGCAGCCCGCAAGGCCCGACAGGGCGTGGGGCAGCTCCTGTGCGGAGAGGTGGCGGTGGTCCGGGAGGACCTGTCCCCCGTGGCACGGGACGGGCGGGAGGTGGGGGAGATCGTGGTGCGCGGACCCACCGTCATGGACGGCTACTACCGGGATCCGGAGGCCACCGCGGAGGCGTTCGCCGGCGGGTGGTTTCACACCGGGGACCTGGCGGTGGTGCACCCGGACGGCTACCTCCAGATCGTCGATCGGAAGAAGGACATCATCATCAGCGGCGGCGAGAACATCTCCTCGGTGGAGGTGGAGGCGGTGCTGTACCGCCATCCCGCGGTCATGGAGGCCGCGGTGGTGGGCACCCCGGACCCCAAGTGGGGTGAGGTGCCGAAGGCGTACGTGGTGCTGAGGCCCGGTGCCCAGGCCACCGCGGAGGAGCTCATCGCCTTCTGCCGCGAGCAGCTGGCGCACTTCAAGGCCCCGAAGGCGGTGGAGTTCCTGCAGGAGCTCCCGAAGACCGCAACCGGGAAGATCCAGAAGTTCCTGTTACGGTCGGCCGCCAGGGCGGAACCGACGTAGGGCCACCACGAAAACGTTCGTCCCCTCCGAACCGCCCGCCCGGCCCGGTGCGAGGGCCCCTGACCGCGGGAGCCTCGTGGGAGGCAGAAGGGACGTACGAGTTCCTAGACCGGGGCACGTGGACCAAGAGGCGTACCAAGGTGTTCATCTCGGCCACTCGGAGCAGGAGGACTGGCTCTCAGCGCAGGTACGGTTTTACGTCATGGGGCGATGGAAGGAGGGGGCAGACAGCGGGGATTACGAGCTCGTGGAGTACACGCTGTCGCCCTGAGTGCTCGACGCGGCGGGCCTTGGCTTCAGCGAGGAACGGCGGCCGGTGGGTGCGCCGGGGAGCGCCGGTCGTTGCTCCTCGCCACTCGCCTGTGTTCCAGCGGGCGGTTAGGGGTGTTCGGGGGCTTTCCAGGAAGCCCCGCAGGCTGCGGGTGACGTGCCCAGCCGCGCTTCGACGCTTACCACCCGGTCCAGGGGGAGGGCGATCGTCCACCTACACCCGTGAGGTAGCCCGCGCGCCACACAGCGGTGCCCTTGGCCTCGTCGAGCACCCCGGCGGTCAGGCCGCCGTGGGCGTGGCCAGGAGGCCCCTGCTGCACCTCCCGAGAGGGTCACCTCCCCCGTGACCGCCGTCCCGCCCGCGGGTACGAGACCACCCCTGCGCCGCTGGGTACGTGCCGCAAACCGGGCACGGTCGGTGTTCGGCGCGCCGCTCGCCTCTCACAGGCGGACCGCGTGCACCCCGTCCCACCGTGAGGGCCGCGCGGCCCGTTCCCACAGCCTGGCCTTCACCATCTCGGGCGAAAGCCCCGTACTCAGCAACACCGCCACCACGCCGGTGACCAGGCCTGCCGCGAAGGAGGTGCCCGACCAGCGGACGTAGCGGGACCCCGCCAGCACCGCCCCGCAGTCCAGGATGAGGTCCTCCCCCGGGGCTGCGAAGTGCGCTTCGTTGCTGAACCACGCGTAACGGTCTGGCTGCGCAGCACTGGTGGCCGCCACCGGGATCACCTGTGTCTGGGTGGCCAGGGTGTCTCCGAAGTGCCCGTAGGCGGCAGGCTCCAGGCAGTTTTCGGGCCGGCCCTGGGACAGGTTGCCGCTCGCCGCTACCAGCACCGCGCGCTGGCGCGCCAGCTCGTCCACCACCGCCAGGAGCGCGCAGGACTGCACCGTCTCCGGCTGGGACCGGTCCACCCCCAGGCTCAGGTTGTACGCGAGGGGGAGGGTCACCAGGGGCGCCCGGGTGTCGGGGTGCCGCACGGGAAGGCTTGCGAGCTCGTAAGCCCACCGGAGGACCTCCGCGAGCTCGTAGGTGGCGGTCGCGAGCTCGCGGTTCAGCAGCGCCACCAGGACCACGCGGGCCCCAGGGGCCACGCGGCGGACCAGCGACGCCACCATGGCCCCGTGGTGGGCGCGGTAGTCTTGCATCTGTGCGTCGGTGGCCAGTAGCGGCGACCAGGCCCTGGCCCGCCAGCGCTCCGCCAGCCCGCAGGGAGGGTCCTCCGCGTCCGTCAGGGGCACCCAGACCGGGAAGTTCTCCGGCACGCGTTGCGGCCAGTCCACATACACATCCACGCAGCCGGGGTCCAGGCGTGGCAGGCCGTCGGGCCCGAGCCCGGGGCCGCTGTCCAGGATGACGACGGTCACACCCTCCCCTCGGGGCCGGAACTTTACCCGCTCGTACTGCAAAAGCCCGATCTGCTCGAAGGCCGGCTGGCTGGCGAAGTCCACTTCGTCGGCGTCGGGAACGCAGATAGCGGACTCCGGGGTCGGGCTGCCGTGGGCCACCTCCGCCTGCCCGCGGACTTGGAAGTCCAAGGACGCGTGGGCGGACGGCGCGGCCTCGGATAGGCGCCGGGCCACGTTTCGTTCCGGTTCGTCGGTTTCCACGACGAACCGCCGCACCGCCCGGAACCACGGAGGGCTCCTCCGGACGGGCGGCAGAGGGAGCGCTTCCCACCGCCACGCCCCACCAGGCCGCCGCGAGACGAACACCGTTTGCGGCCTCGGGGGAGGCAGGAGGCACCGGACGGAGTGGAACTGCTCCAGGGAGTCCAAAAGGGCTTCCGGGCAGGCCACCACCAGGTGGCCGCGCAGACGGTTCCACCCTCCGTGCATGTTTCACCCTCCTTGAAGGCTTCCGTCCGGTGAACGCCCGCAGCCCGTGTTTTCGACCAGTCGGGCCTGGGGATCCCCAACCACGACGAACCCGGCCCAGTACCAGGGGTGCTCCCACCGGGCGCGCAGCTGGAGGCCGGCGCTTCGCAGTGCATCCGGGATCCGCGCGCCACGAGCTAGATGGTCGTACAGCTGCTGCATGAACTGGGCGGTGGACCCATCGTGCACCGGCCACAAGGACACCACCACCGCCCGGGCACCGGCGTGGAGCCACGCGCGTGTGAAGCCCACCAGCTCGTCCCCGGGCAATACCCTGGAGGACGCGGTCTCGCAGCCGCTCAGGACCACGATCCCACAGCCAGCCTCGGCTGCCAGGACGTCCGCCGCGGTGACCGGGCCCGCGGCGAGGTGGATGGCGGACAGTAGCGGCGCCTCGGGCCGGAAACGGCAGTGGGCAGCCACGTGCACCAGCTTTGCGTCCCGCACGGCGGCCAGGAGCTGGTCCGGACTCGGGCTCTCGTACAGGCGGCCGCCAAGTCGCCGGGCCACCCAGCGGGCCTCTGCCACGGCCCCGGGCAGCTGGCCCCGCAGGCCGTCGGCCACGCACACTGCGGGTCCGCGGGCCATCGGCCGCTTCTGAAGTAGGGGAAGCAGTGACCCTGCGGGCACATACCCCACTTCCCACCGGTCCCACACGTGCGCGTGCCCGTCATGGCAAGCGTGGAAGGGCAGGCCGTGCAGCAGCCCGAAGGGCGCCACCACGAGGCGGCGGTAGGGGCGGAGCCGTGGCTCCACCGGGGCCACCAGGAGTGAGTGCAGGTCCTGGAGGACCCGACGGGCCTGACGTACCGCCTGCCGGGTGGAGAGCTGTCCGGTGGCGTGCGCGCGGAGGCCGTTCGCCCACAGGGCGGCCACCCGCGCCACTTCCCGCGTTCCGCAGGCCCGGTGGCAAAGCACGTGTCCATCAGGCTCCAGCACGAAGACCAGCACGTGGTCGCCGGCCACGAAGTACTCCACCAGGGCCGTGTCGCTGTCCAGATCCGGGAGAGCTGGCCTGAGGGTGCGCATCAGGAAGGGGGCCTCGGAAGCGTATGCGGGGTCCTGCAACTGGAGCCGCCACAGCAGGTCCCGCACCCGGGATTCCAGGTCCGCTTCGGCCGGTTGTCCGGGGAAGTGTGGCTCGCCAGGGTCCAGCTCTGCGAAAACCCCGCGGCGGTGGGCCTCCAGAAGGCGGTTCAGCTCCTGTACTAGGTGGGCGCTGGCGGGATCCCGCGGGCGCACCCGGAGCCCGTGGGAGGCCAGAAGCCAGGCCATACCCCTCGACTTGGCAGACTGGACCACCTCCCACGCCCGCACCCACCGCCCCCGTCCCCAGAGCTCCAGCACCGAGGCTGCGTACAGCTCGCCGAGCTCCGCGAACACCCCCGAGCGCAAGTCCGCAGGGAGCCATGCCAGCATGCGGTCGGCCCACCGCACACCACTGAGCAAGTGCCCGCTGCGCCTTGGTGGCCACAGGACGCTGAGCCGGCGGTGGGCCGCAGCGCAAAGCCAGGCCATACGGTGCTGCTGCCCCAGACGGAGAGCCTCTCGCGCGGACTGGAGGGCAGTGGCGGTGTCCTGCAGCAGGAGGTAAGCGTCGGAGCGCACCAGCAGGGCCCGCCCCGTGCCCGCGGGGCTGCCGACCTCGACCCAGCTCCGGTAGGCCTGGTCCGCGAGTGCCACAGCCTCAGACGTGTTCCCTTCGCGCGACCGCACGGCGGCCAGCTCGCAGGCGGCGGCGGCCCTCCACGGCTGCCGCCCGATCCTGTCGAGGGCCGCTAGGGCTTGCTGGAGGAGCGTCCCCGCGGCGTGGAGGTCTCCTCGCTGCCGGCACGCCACAGCAGCCAGGTAGCGGGCGCGGGCCGCTTCGGCTATGAACCCCGCCGCGTCCAGCTCGTGCGCCAAGTGGCGCCCTTCGCGGGTCACGCGGTCCGCCTGTCCCAGGTACAGGCGACACTCCAGAGCGAAGAGCCGGTAGGCGGCTGCCGCGGCAGGGACGCCAGCCTCCCGGTAGCGGTCCGCCACCTCCTCCAGAGCCTGAAGGGCGTGCGCGTACCGGCCCTGAGCCACGTGCGACCAGGCGGTGGCCGCAGCCGACCGCAGGGCCAGGAGGGAGCTGCCGGCAGCTTCCGCGCGCCTGGTGGCCTCCTGGAGGGCTTGAGCCGCTTCCGCGTGGCGGCCGAGCTGCGCCAGCAGCAGCCCCGCGTTGTGCTGGACCACGGCCAGATCCAGGTTGGCGGACTCCCCCAGAGTCCGGAACTGGTCAGCCGCTTGGGCGTACGCCAAAAGGGCTGCCTCGGTGTCTCCCAGGTACTGGAGGAGGGTGGCGCGCTGTGCCCGCACGCGGGCCGCGAACAGGCAGGTTTTTGGGTGAGCGGCGAGCACCGGCTCGATGAGGTCTGCCAGCTCCAGCGCCTCACGGTAGCGGCCCTGCCGGAACAGCACCCCCATGCGGCCGACCCCGCACCGAGCGGCCAGGTGGGGCTGGCCGTGTGCGTCGGCCAGCCGCCGAGCGGCCTCGTAGGCTTCGTGGGCTTCCTCCAGCCGCTCGCACCAGAGAAGCGCGTTGGCCACCGCCAGGCGCGCCACCACCCGGACGGTTGGGTCCGCTCCGGCTTCCGCGTAGTCCGCCAGTTCCCGGGCCCGCTGTAAGGCCTGCTGCGGTCGGTGGTGGGCCAAGCGGTCCACCAGGTCCTTGAGGTGTTCGGCCACCTCCAGGCAGGGGTCTCCGAAGCGCTCCCGTAGGAAGCGCACGGGACCTCCACGGGAAGCGGCTTCGGCCCACGCGGCCAGCAGGCTGTCGCCTTCGGGGGTCACGGCGGCGGTGTTCTTGGACGGCCTGTCCGGTTCCTGCTATGGTGGACGCGAGCTGCAGCCTGGAGGAGGGCATGATCGGACAGCGGCAGGCTCTGGACATACTGTGCGTGAACACCCTGCGGGCGCTGGCCATGGACGCGGTGGAGCGCGCCCGGTCAGGTCACCCGGGTGCGCCCATGGGGTTCGCCGGGCCGGCCTACGTCCTGTGGACCCGCTTCCTCCGCCACAACCCCCGCAACCCGCACTGGCCCGACCGGGACCGGTTTGTGCTGTCCGCGGGGCACGCGTCCATGTTGCTGTACGCCCTCCTGTACCTCACGGGTTACGACCTCACCCTGGACGACCTGAAGAACTTCCGCCAGTGGGGAAGCCGGACGCCCGGCCACCCGGAGTTCCGCGCCACGCCCGGGGTGGAGTGCACCACGGGTCCTCTGGGCCAGGGGTTTGCCAACGCGGTGGGCATGGCCATCGCGGAACGGCACCTGGCCAGCGTGTTCAACCGCCCGGGATACGAGATCGTGGACCACTGGACCTACGTGGTGGCCTCCGACGGCGACTTGATGGAGGGCGTGGCGCACGAGGCAGCTTCGTTGGCGGGGCACCTGCAGCTGGGCAAGCTCGTGTGCCTGTACGACGCCAACGGGGTGTCCCTGGCGGGCAGCACAGAGCTCACCTTCACGGAGGACGTGGCCGGCCGGTTCGAGGCCCTGGGCTGGCACGTCCAGGAGGTGGCGGACGGTAACGATCTGGCCGCGGTGGAGGCGGCTTTGGTGCAGGCCCGTGCAGACCTGAGTCGGCCCTCCCTGATCGTGGTACGGACCCAGATCGCTTACGGCAGCCCCGGCAAGCAGGGCCGCCACGAGGCGCACGGCGCGCCCCTCGGTGAGGAGGAGGTGCTGCGGGCCAAGCGGAACCTGGGCTGGCCCTACGGGGAGCCCTTCGCGGTCCCGGAGGAAGCGCTGGCGGAGTTCCGGAAGGCGGTCGGAAGGGGCCAGCAACTGGAGGCGGACTGGCGTCGGCGGTTCGAGGCGTACGCCCGCCAGTATCCGGACCTGGCGGACCTGTGGGAGCGGGCGCAGCGGGGTGAGCTCCCGCCGGGCTGGGACCAGGACCTGCCCACCTTTGCCGCGGGGGACCGGGTGGCCACCCGCAGCGCCTCGGGGAAGGTCCTGAACGTGCTGGCCTCCCGGATCCCGTGGCTGGTGGGCGGCTCCGCAGACCTGAACCCGTCCACCCAGACCGCGTTGTTGGGCCTGGGCGACTTTCAGAGTCCTCTGCGGGCGGTGCGCGACCCGCAGGGCGCCTGCGGGGGCCCCATGGACTACCGCGGCCGCAACCTCCACTTCGGGGTGCGGGAGCACGCCATGGGCGCGGTGGCCAACGGGATCGCTTACCACGGTGGCCTGAGGCCGTTCGTGGCCACGTTCCTGGTGTTCTCGGACTACGAACGGCCTGCCATCCGTCTGGCCGCGCTGGCGGAGCTGCCGGTGGTGCACGTGTTCACCCACGACTCCGTCCTGGTGGGCGAGGACGGACCTACCCACCAGCCCGTGGAGCACCTGCCGTCTCTGCGGAGTGTCCCCAACCTGTTGGTGATCCGGCCCGCGGACGCGGCGGAGACCGTGGAGGCGTGGCGGGTAGCCCTGGAGCACAGGGAGGGGCCTGTGGCGCTGGTCCTGACCCGCCAGGCGGTGCCGGTCCTGGATCGCAACCGGTACGCGCCCGCCTCCGGCCTGCGGCGCGGGGGCTACGTGCTGGCGGACTGCGACGGGCCGCCGGAGTTGATCCTGATCGGTACGGGTTCGGAGGTCTGGTTGTGCGTGGAGGCGTACGAGCGGCTGCGGTCCGAGGGCGTGCGAGTCCGGGTGGTGAGCCTGCCGTCCTGGGAGCTGTTCGACCGCCAGCCTCCCTCGTACCGGGAGGAGGTCCTGCCCGCCCCCGCGCGCCGCCGGCTGGCGGTGGAGGCGGCCCGGCCCTTCGGTTGGGAGCGGTACGTGGGCTGCGGAGGCCGAGTGCTGGGAGTCGACCGGTTCGGGGCGTCCGCTCCCTACGCGGTGGTGGCGGAGAAGCTCGGGCTCACGCCGGACCGGGTCTACCAGGCCGCCCGCGAGCTGCTGGAGAGGCCAACTTGAGGGCCCGGGACCCGGCCCCCTAGGCCTCGGTCAGCCGCAGCCACGACGCCACGAGCCCCCCGTGGAGCACGTGGGCCGCGAGCGCTAGCCACGGCATCCCTCCTCCGGCCAGCTGGGAGCCGAGGATGCCCGCGCCTGCCAGGGGGAACGCCACGAACAGCGTCAGGGGCCAGACCAGCAGGGCGTACAGAGCCCCGCACAGCCAGGGACGCTCCCGCAAAGCGGCGGCCCGGTACAGGACGGGCGCCACCGCCACGCCGTAGACGTATCCGTAGGCTGGCCCGGTCAGCAGGAGGAGCAGGAGACTTGCGGCAAAAGCCCACCGGGTGCGGTCCACCACGAGGTTGTCCCACAGCGCCACGAACCAGCCCTGGACCGTCCCGGTACCTTCTGGATGCCACACCGCCCGGCCCAGTCCCCACAGCAACACGCCCAGGCAGGCCAGGGCCGTGACCAAGGTTGCGGCCGCCGCGACCCGGAAGGCGTGCCGCCCGGGGTAGCCAGTCCACGTGTCCGTGTTCAGCACCCGTGACCTCCGCGTGCGCTCTAATGGAGGCGCGTCGTACAATAGCCCCGGACGCGCCCGCCCTGTAGTTTGTCGGAAAGCCGCGCGGCGCGCAACTCGGACCCGGTGGATCATTTCCGTCGCTTCTCGGCGGCCCTGCTGGCCCTGAGCCTAGCCCTGGTGGTGCTGGGCGGTGTCGTGCGCACCACGGGAGCGGGTGACGCCTGCCCCGACTGGCCTCTGTGCCACGGCCGTTGGATCCCGCCCCCGGACCCCCTGGTCTTGTTGGAGTGGAGCCACCGGCTGGTGGCCGCGGTGGTGGGGCTCTGGGTGGTCACCCTGGTGGTCTGGACTTACCGCCTGGGGGCCGCCGGCCATGAGCTCCGGAAGCCCGCGTGGGCCGCCCTGGGGCTCGTGGTGGTCCAGGCCCTCCTGGGCGGCGCCACCGTGCTGGGGGGGCTCGCAGCCTGGCTGGTGGTGCTGCACCTGGGGACCGCCCTGCTCTTCGTGGCTTTGGTGGTGGTGCTGTGGCAGCGTGCGTCGGGATACCGGTCGGGTGGCGCAGACTCCCGGAGCCGCAGCTTCCGCGGCTCCGTGCTGACGGCTCTGGCGGGCCTGTACGTGCTGGTGCTGCTGGGCGGGTACGTGGGCGCCTCCGGAGCCGGGCTCGCGTGTCCGGACTGGCCTCTGTGCCGGGGCGCGCTGCTGCCGCCTGCGGAGCCGGGGGTGCTGGAGCACTTTGCCCACCGGCTGTGGGCGGTGCTGGTGGCGGTGCTCCTGGGTTCCGTGGTGGTCCGGGCCCGCCAGGACCGTCCGGACCTTCGACGGCTGGCTCACGGGGCGGCCGCCCTGTACGGCCTGCAGATCTTCGTGGGGTGGCTGAACCTGCTGAGCGGCCTGCACTTCGCGGTGGTGAGCGCGCACCTGGGGCTGGCCGCGGTGCTGTGGGCGGTGCTGGTGGCGCTGCTGGTGCGGGCCGCGGCGGAGGCCCGCCCGGTTCCCGCAGTTCCCGAGCCGCGAGCCGTACCGGCGTGGCGGGCTGCGGTGTCCGACTACGTGGCCCTGACCAAGCCGCGGATCGTGGTGCTGTTGCTGGTCACCACCGCCTGCACCCTGGTGCTGGCCACGCGGGGCCAGCCCTCCGCGGTGGTGGTGCTGGCCACCCTGGTGGGCGGCGCCCTGACTGCGGGCGCGGCCAACGCGCTGAACTGCGTGCTGGACCGGGACGTGGACGCGGTGATGGAACGCACGCGGCAGAAGCGTCCGGTGGCAGCAGGTCGGCTGCCACCGGCCCGCGCGGTGGCCTTCGCCGCCGTCCTCGGCGTGGGAGGTTTCTGGATCCTGTGGCGGGGCGCCAACCTCCTGGCCGCAACCCTCACCCTCGCGGGGCTGGCGTTTTACGTGCTCGTGTACACGGCTTGGCTGAAGCGCACCACGCCGCAGAACATCGTGATCGGAGGCGCCGCGGGTGCGGTGCCTCCCCTGGTGGCGTGGGCGGCGGTCACGGGTCGGGTCGAGCTGCCGGCGGTGCTGCTGTTCGCGGTGGTCTTCCTGTGGACTCCCCCTCACTTCTGGGCCCTGAGCCTGAACCTGAAGGACGACTACGCGGCGGCAGGCATCCCCATGCTCCCCGTGGTCCGGGGCGAGGCGGAGACCCACCGGCAGGTGTTCCTGTACACCGTGGCCACGGTGCTCGTGACGCTGCTGCTGGTGCCCGCCGCAGGCCTCGGATGGCTGTACACTGTGGCGGCCGCGGGCCTGGGGGCGGGGTTCGTTCGACGCGCGTGGCGACTGTGGCGTGGGCGGGGCGAGACCGCGTGGACCGTGTACCGTTACTCCCTGGTGTACCTGGCCCTGCTGTTCGGGGCTATGGTGGCGGACCGGTTCGTGTTCGGCGTGTGATGGCGACGGGGTTGGACCGCCGCCTGCGGGACCGCGCGCTTTCCCTGGTACGGCAGCGGACGCTACGCGGCGAGGTCCGCCACCACGGGTTGGGTCAGCCGCTCAAAGTCCTTGTAAGGGATCCGCATGGTCTCGCGGTGCGAGCCGCAGCGGAACACGATCTCCGGGTCCTCCGACAGGCGTCGGTCCACGTACACGGGGATCCCGTACAGGTTGCCGAAGGGCGGCTGAGCCCCCACCTCACAGTCGGGGAACAAGGGTGCGAACTCCGACTCCTCCGCCAGCCGGCAGGGTTTGCCGACCAAATTCTCCAGCTTGGCCAGGTCCAGGCGCTGGGGTGCCGCCAGGACGGCCATGAGGAATCCTTCCCCACACCGGACGATCACCGGCTTGGCCACCAGGTACCCGGACACGTGTTCAGAAGCGGCAACCTCCTGCGCGGTGTACGCTAGAGGGTGCCAGTCCACCCGGAAGGGCACCGCGTTCTCCCGGAAGTAGGACTCGAGGCGCTCGCGGCAGGTCACGGCACTCACCCCCGAGCCGATTGTACCCGGCGAGGGGCGGAGGAGGGCAGCGTCGAAAGCGTATGGACGAGGAGCGGGTGATGGCGGCGAACCGAGGGCTTCTGGCGGCGGACAAGCGGTATCTGGCGGGCGTGATCCACCAGGTGTGGCGAGCCTGCCAGGGCTTCGTCTCGGTGGTGATGGAGCGGGGGCCGGAGGACGCGTTCTTCGTGCTGGACGAGCTGGACGAGTGGGCGGCGGCGCAGCGGCGCCGCCTGTCGGGCAGGACCGCCCGACGGCCTGCGGGGCTCTCCGCACAGGGGCTGCGGGTGGCGCGGGAGCTGCTGGACGACGTGAGCACCTTCTGCTCCGCCATCGGAGACATGGTGGCCCGTCTCCGCGCCAGTCCCCTGAGCCCGGACGAGGTGGAGGAGGAGTGCCTAATGATCGTGGACGGCTTCGTCGCGTGGACCCACCGCATGGCGACGCAACTGGGCCTGTCCCGCAACCTCCGGCCCCAGGTCATCTGGCCGTTGCGCTAGTGGGTCCCGCGGACCTCCTGGGCGGGTCGGGTGGCCCGCTGGATCTGCTCGTCCGCGCGGTCCAGGAACTCCCGGCAGGCGGCCCGCACGGGAGGCGCGCCGTCGCAGGCGACCTTGCGCACGAGCCAGCTCAGGTGGTCGTAGAGGTGCCACGCCTCGTCGTCCCGCAGCCGCGACTCGCGGGTCGCGAAGTCGAGGAAGCCCTGGACCGCGGCGAGCACCGCCCGCGCGTACTCCGCCGGGTCCAGCACGTACCGGCTGCCGTCCCGCGGGTCCTCCAGGTACACGCGTCCCTGCCGGTGGAGAACGGTCAGGTCGTGGTAGCCGCAGCAATCCATCCCGCAGTCCGCCAGGAATAGGGGCGAAGCGTAGGGATCGCTGGGGTCGGTGACCGCGTGGTGGTCCGCCAGGAGGGTGAGCAGCAGGCCCTGCACGCCCTCGAACAGCGCGTAGGCAGAGTAGGAGGCGTCGTGGGACGGGATGCCCAGGGCGCGGGCGCTCTCCCCGAGGAGCAGCAGAGGACGGCCGTCCACCTCGAGGGAGAACAGGCAGGGAACCGCCTCCACGTCCTCGCCCGTGTCGGTGATCTCCAGCCGCGCCCGGATCCGATTCATCCCCTTTAGATCTTACGCCCCCGCGGAGGGCCGGGGGGTCAGGAACCCGCGGAAACCTCGGGAGCCTCCTGAGCGGTCTCCTTGGGCGCGGGGATCAGCACGGAGGCCAGCACGCTGACGGCGAGGATCGCCGCCACCACGGCCAGGGAGAGGCCGATCGGGACCTTGTAGAAGTCCGCCGCCAACATCTTCAGGCCGATGAACACCAGGACGAGCGACAGGCCGTACTTCAGGTAGCGGAACATGTCCATGATGCCCGCCAGCACGAAGAAGAGGGCCCGCAGCCCCAGGATGGCGAAGATGTTCGAGGTATAGGCGGTGAACATGTGGTGGGTGATCGCCAGCACCGCGGGGATGGAGTCGATGGCGAACATCAGGTCGGTGCTTTCGACCACCACCAACACCAGGAACAGCGGGGTCACCCAGAGCCGGCCTTCCCGACGGAGGAAAAAGCGGCCTCCCACGTACGTCTCCGTGACGGGGAACCTCCGCCGCACCGCCCGGAGCACCGGGTTCTGTGACGGGTCCACGGTCTCTTCCCGGTGCCGGAACAGCTTCCAGCCCGTGTACACGAGGAGCGCGCCGAAGAGGTACAGCACCCAGTGGAAGAGCTTGACCAGGGTGACGCCCACCAGGATGAGGCTGGCCCGCATGACCACGGCGCCAAGGACTCCCCACAGGAGGACGCGCGGCTGCAGGTGGTCCGGGACGGCGAAGTATGAGAAGATGACGAGGAAGACGAAGAGGTTGTCCACGCTCAGGGCTTTCTCCACGAGGTACGCGGTGAGCCACTCCAGCCCGACCTGGGGGCCCTCCAGGGCCCAGACCCCCGCGTTGAACAGAAGCGCCGCGGCGATCCACACCACGCTCCAGATGGTGGCTTCCCGCATGGACAGCTTGTGGGGTGTGCGCTGGAAAACTCCGAGGTCGACGGCCAGCATGGCGCCCACCACCACGTGGAAGACGATCCACAGCAGCACCTCGACGTTCATCCGCCTCCCCCGCGTCCCCTGTCAAAACGAAAGACCTCCGGTGCCCGCCGGAGGTCTCACCGTGAGGCATCGCCACAGGCCCGACCGGGCGGACCGCCTGCCCGCGTCCGCCGGACTGACGACCGGGCCGCGGCCGCGCGCGCACTACGCACGGCCGCCAGTTACTCCCCTCAGCCCCGCGCCGTGCGGGGCCACCAACACCATACGGACGCCCCCGCCAGGGGTCAAGCCCGCGCAGCGCTGGGGAGGTGACCGGTGAGAGGCCACCGGACGGTGGCGGCGATCCTGCTGGCCGCGGGAGAGGGCCGGCGGATGCGGTCCCGCCTGCCCAAGGTCCTGCACCCGGTGGGCGGCCGGCCCATGGTGCTCCGGGTCCTCGACGCGCTGCGGCCCGTGGCGGACGGGCCCGTGGTGGTGGTGGTGGGCCACAGGGGAGAAGCGGTGTGTCAGGTGCTTCCCCCAGGGGTGCAGGTGGCCTGGCAGGAGGCGCCCAGGGGGACCGGGGACGCGGTGCGCTGCGCCCTGCGGCACCTGGAAGGTCACCGCGGTCCGGTGCTGGTGGCCTACGGGGACACCCCGCTGGTGGGCGAGGAGACCTTCCGCCGCCTGGTAGGGGCCCACGTGGAGGGCGGGTTCGCGGCGACGCTGCTCACGGCGGTGCTGGATGCTCCCCACGGGCTGGGGAGGGTGGTGCGGGCGGTGGACGGCTCCTTCGTGCGGGTGGTGGAGGAGGCGGACTGCACGCCCGAGGAGCGCCAGCTCCGCGAGGTGAACACGGGGCTGTGCTGCTTCGAAGCGCAGGACCTACGGGAAGCCCTGGCGCACCTCACGCCGCAGAACGCGCAGGGCGAGTACTACCTCACGGACGCCTTCGGCTGGCTGCAGGCACGAGGGCGAGAGGTGGGAACGGTCCGGGCCAGGGAGGTGACGGAGGTGATGGGCGTGAACTCACGGAGGGAGCTGGCGGCCGCGGAGGAGGAGCTGCGCCGGAGGACCCTGCAACGGCTGATGGACTCCGGTGTCACCGTGCTGGACCCGCACACCACCTACGTGACGCCCGACGTGCAGGTGGGCAGCGACACCGTGCTGCTGCCCTTCACGGTGCTGGAGGCGGGCACGGTGGTGGGCTGCGGGTGCACGGTGGGACCCGGGGCGCACGTGCGCGGCTCCCGCATCGGAGACCGGGTCCAGATCCTGTGGTCGGTGGTGGAGGAGAGCGAGGTCGCCGAGGAGTGCCGGATCGGCCCGTACGCACACCTGCGGCCCGGCACGCGCCTGGCCCCCCGGGTGGTGGTGGGGAACTTCGCGGAGATCAAGAACTCCACCGTGGGCGAGGGCACCAAGGTACAGCACGTGTCCTACCTCGGTGACGCCACGGTAGGCCGGGACGTGAACATCGGGGCGGGGACCATCACGTGCAACTTCAAGTACGGGATCCCCGGCAAGCACCCCACCGTGATCGAGGACGGAGCGTTCATCGGCAGCGACACTTTGCTGAACGCACCCGTGCGGGTTGGCGCGGGCGCGGTGACGGGGGCGGGCTCGGTGGTTACCAAGGACATCCCACCCGGGATGGTGGCCGTGGGCGTGCCCGCGCGGGTGGTCCGGCGGGCGAAGCGGGAGACCGACCCGTGAGGGACCTCGCCCTCATCACCGGTACCGCCAACCCGGCCCTGGCGCGGCGGGTGGCCACGTACCTGGACGTCCCGCTGCTGGAGGCGGTGGTGGCCCGCTACCCGGACGGGGAGATCGAGGTGCGGCTGGAGGAAAGCGTGCGCGGTCGGGACTGCTTCGTCCTTCAGCCCACCTGCCCGCCGGTGCACGACCACCTGCTGGAGCTGCTGGTGCTGGCCGACGCCCTGCGCCGGGCCTCCGCAGCCCGGGTGACGGCGGTGGTGCCGTACTTCGGCTACGCCCGTCAGGATCGCAAGACGGGCGCCCGGGAGCCGGTGACCGCGAAGCTGGTGGCCAACCTCATGGTGCGAGCCGGGGTCCAGCACCTCCTGGCCCTGGATCTGCACGCGGGGCAGATCTCCGGCTTCTTCGACATCCCCCTGGACCACCTGGGCGCGCGCATGTTGCTGGCGGACTACTTCCTGCACAAGGGGTTGCGGAACGTGGTGGTGGTCTCCCCGGACGTGGGAGGCGTCCGGCGGGCTCGGGAGTTCGCACAGGTCCTGGGAGCGCCCCTGGCCATCATCGACAAACGCAGGGACCGGCCCAACCAGGTGGCGGAGGTGGTGCACGTGATCGGGAAGGTGTACCGGCGCACCGCCATCCTGGTGGACGACATCGTGGACACCGCGGGGACCCTGGTGCGCGCGGCGGAGACCCTGGTGCGGCGCGGGGTGACGGAGGTGTACGCGTGCTGCACCCACCCCGTCCTCTCGGGACCTGCAGTCGAGCGCATCGCCGCCTCGCCCATCCGCGAGCTGGTGGTGACGGACTCCATCCCGCTGCCGGCTGACAAGCGGTTGGACCAGATCCGGGTGGTCTCTGTGGCCCGGCTGCTGGCGGACGCCATCACCCGCGTCCACCTGCGCAGCTCCGTGAGCGAGCTGGCGGAAGAAAGACTGGCGGCGGAGCTGGTCTAGGCCCGGCCCCCCCAGGGCTACCCCCGCTGCCCTATACTGTGCCCGGAGCCCATGTTCGTTCCGCCCTACGCGGTCGCGGCGTTGCTGGCGTGGTTCGTCACGTACTGGACCACGCCCACGGCCCGTTGGCTCGCCCGCCGGGTGGGTGCCGTGGACTACCCCGGCGGGCGGCGCATCAACCGCCGACCCCTGCCCCGCCTCGGCGGGGTGGCCATCGCCTTGGGGGTGCTCCTGGGTGCCGCGGTGGCCTTGCAGATGCCGGGCCCGGTGGCAGTGGTACGGGAACCTCGGCACCTGGTTCTGGCGGTCCCCTACGGCGCAGCCCCCCGGGAGTTCTGGGGGATCCTGCTGGGCGGGATGGCCGTGGCACTGGTGGGGCTGTACGACGACCTCCGGCAGGTGTCCGGGCGGGTGAAGTTCCCCCTCATCTATCTCTGCGCAGCGTTGCCCGTCCTGTTCGGGCTCACCACGCCCTTCGTTACCAACCCCGTGACGGGCCAGCTGGTGGCCCTGGGCCTGTGGGGGCAGGTGTTCACCGCCGTGTGGGTGGGGTCCGCGGCCATCGCCATGAACTCCATCGACGGCGTGGACGGGCTGGCCGCGGGCATTGCGGCCATCGTGGCGGGGACCTTCTTCGTAGCGGGGATGCTGCGGGGCGCAGGGCTGCCCACCCTGGTGCTGTGCGCGGCGGTGGCCGGCAGCGCGGTGGGCTTTCTGCGCTACAACTTCAACCCGGCGCGGGTGATCATGGGCGATAGCGGTGCCCTGTTTCTCGGCTACCTGCTGGGAGCCCTGTCTGTGGCCGGGCTGTTCAAGACGCTGACGGCGCTGTCGCTGGCGGTGCCGCTACTGGCGATGGGCGTCCCCATCTTCGACACCGCCTTCGCGATCCTCCGGCGGCTGCGCCGCCGGGTCTCGGTGTTCCAGCCGGACCGCGGCCACGTGCACCACCGGCTTCTGGACCGGGGCCTTTCGCAGCGGCAGGCGGTGCTGCTCCTGTACGGGACCACGGCCCTACTCTCCAGCCTCAGTCTGGCCCTGTCGGGCTGGCTGGACCGGTGGATCCCGCTGTCCGTGGCCGCGTTGCTGGGGGGCGCTCTGTGGGTGGTGGCCCGCCGGCTCGGGCTGCTGGCGCGGACGCCGTGAGGGGGCCGGTCCCCGTCCTTGCGGTGGTGGGCACTCGCCCGGACGCCGTGAAGATGGCGCCCGTGGTCAAGGCCCTGCAGCAGGACCCGGACTTCCGCCCCGTGTTGGTGGCCACCGCCCAACACCGGGAGATGCTGGACCAGGTCCTGCGCCTGTTTGACCTGGAACCGGACGTGGACCTGGACGTGATGCGGCCGCGGCAGACCCTGGCGGAGGTCACCACCCGGACCCTGGAGGGGCTGGACCGGGTGCTGGCACGCATCCGTCCCGCCCTGGTGCTGGTCCAGGGCGACGCGGCGCCCTGCTTCTGCGGGGCCCTGGCCGCCTACTACCACCGGATCCCCGTGGGCCACGTGGAGGCCGGGCTGCGCACCCGGGACAAGTACCGCCCCTTTCCGGAGGAGCTGTACCGGCGGATGACCGCCGCGCTGGCGGACCTGCACTTCGCTCCGACCCCGTGGGCCCGGGACAACCTCCTCCGGGAGGGGTGCGATCCGTCCTCCATCTACGTCACCGGCAACACCGTCATCGACGCCCTGCATGCCATCGGACCCCGGGTCCGGCCGGATGGTCTTCCCGAGCTGGATCCGCGCAGGCGGCTGTTGCTGGTCACCGCGCACCGCCGGGAGAACTGGGGTGAACCGCTGCGGGAGGTGTGCCAGGCGATCCGGGATCTGGTGTTGCGCTTCCCCGACGTGGAGGTGGTGTTCCCCGTGCACCGTAACCCTGCGGTGCGGGAAGTGGTCATCCCGGCGTTGGAGGGCGTCCCGCGGGTGCACCTGCTGGATCCTCCTGACTACGGTCCGTTCGTGTACTTGGAACGCAGGGCCTACCTCATCCTCACGGACTCCGGGGGGGTTCAGGAAGAAGCGCCAGGGTTGGGTACGCCGGTGTTGGTGCTGCGGGACACCACCGAAAGGCCGGAAGGGGTGGCCGCAGGAGTCGTCCGGCTGGTGGGCACGGACCGCAAGCGGGTGGTGGCGGAGGTCGCGCGGCTGTTGGAGGACCCCGAGGCGTACCGGTCCATGGCTGCGGCCACCAACCCGTACGGTGACGGCCGCGCCGCCTGGCGCATCGTGCAGATCCTGCGGGTGTACTTTGGACTGTCGGACGAGCTGCCGGAGCCGTTCCAGCCCGCGAACCCGCAAGCCCCCTTCCGCGTAGACGGGATAGGATGAGGGTGAGGATGCGTGCCGTCGCGGTTCTGGTGGCGAGTCTGCTGCTCGTCGCCGCGGTCAGCGAGCCGGAGGTGGTCCGCGCGACCGTGGGCGGCGTGGTGGTCGAGACGGTGCGCACGGGCGACGCGGTGGAGGAAGGGGCTCCCCTGGTCTGGGTGCGGACTGCCACCAAGCCCCGGGAAGTGGCTGCCCGGGCGCCGCGGAGCGGCACGGTGGTGGAGGTGCTGGTCCAGGTGGGAGCCAGGATCCGGGTAGGAGACCCCGTGGTGCGGCTGGGGCCCTGACCGGCCGGGCCATCCGTCCGACTCCCCACGCTTACACCCCCGCAAGCAAGTCGCGGCCTTGGGGCTCTCTGATAGGATGGGTCGTAGACTCGTACCGAGGTGCACCGCATGCGAAGGTGGGTCGTCGGGGCCGTAGTGCTTGTCGTAGCGGCCACCACCCTCCCCGGGCTGCAGTCGTGGGCTCAGGACGAGGCGGAGGTCTTCCCCTTGAGCCGGATCCGGCCCGGGATGCGCGGCGTGGGCCGGACCGTGGTGCAGGGAACCCGGGTGGAGGAGTTTCAGTTCGAAGTGCTGGGCTTGACGGAGGGCCCGCCGGGGCGTCTGGTGCTGTTCCGTGCCTCGGGTCCGGCCATCCGGCGCAGCGGCGGTACCGCCTCGGGCATGAGCGGAAGCCCCATGTACATCGACGGCCGGTTCGCGGGGGCGCTGTCCTACGGCTACCGCTCCGCGGGTCCGGACAGCGACCTGGGGCTGTTCACGCCCGCGGAGGCCATGCTGGCCCTGCTGCGGGAAGACCGCGCGCAGCGACCCGCCAGCGGGGTGTTGGCGCTGCCGCAGCCCCTGTGGATCGGGGGCCGCTGGGTCCGGGCGGTGGAGATCTCCGACCGAGCAGGGGGATCCGAGGCGCAGAGGGGCCCTGTAGCCACCTTCGTCCCCGCGGCGAGCCCCCTGCTGGTCTCCGGGATCAGCGACCGGGCTTTCCGCCTCCTGCAGCGTACGCTCCGTCACGCAGACGTGGTACCGGTGCAGAGTTATGGCGGCGTGGGGCGTTTCCCCACGCCACCCCTGGTCCCCGGCAGCGCGGTGGGCGTGGTGCTGGTCCGTGGGGACGTGAACGTGTGGAGCATCGGGACCCTGTCGTACCGTAGGGGCAACCGGTTCCTGGCTTTCGGCCACCGGCTGTTCGGGTTCGGGGCGGTGGACTTCCTGCTCACGAGCGCCTACGTGCACACGGTGGTGCGCAGTACCGAGTTCCCCTTCAAAGAGGGGGAAGTCGGCGAGCCCGTGGGGACCGTAACCCAGGACCGAGTGGCCGGGATCGCCGGGACCCTGGACCGGCTCCCGCGGGTGTTCAACGTGACGGTGACCGTCACCGACCGGGAGCGCGGACGCACGGTACGCCGCGGAGCGCAGATGGTGCGCAGGGCCGACCTGGCCCAGACCCTGATCCCGCAGGTGGTGCTGGCGGCGGTGGAGCAAGCGTGGGACGGGTCCGGGGCCGGGACCGCGGAGGTGCGGATCACCGCCCGCGGGGCAGGGTTGCCGCGGCCTGTGGAACGCACCAACGTGTTCTACAGCGCGCAGGACGTGGCGACGGCGGCGGTGCTGGACGTCCCCGACGCGGTGCGCTTCCTGTTCGGTAACGAGTTTGGCCCCGTGGACCCCGTGGACCTGCAGGTGGACGTCCGGTTGAGCCGGGAGCGCCGTACCGTGTCCCTGGTGGAGGCGGAGGTGGCCAGCCGGACCGTCACCCAGGGCGGCCGCCTCCGTGTGCGCCTGCAGATGCGCCCGTTCCAGGGAGGCGAACCGGTGTCGCGGGTGGTGGAGATCGAGATCCCGAGGAACTTCCCACGCGGGCCCGCCCTGCTGGTGGTGGGCAGCGCGGGGATCCAGCGGGACAACGTCCCCCCCGCGGCCCTGCTCGCGGACAAGCTCGCGGGCGAACCACCCGCCTCCACCTTCCGGGACCTGCGGGAGGCTCTGGAGTTCTTCGAGGACTTCGGCCGCAACACCGACGTGCTGCTGCAGCTGGTGCCCGTGGGCGTCCCACCCAGCGACGACCCGCAGAAGCGGTTCATCTACTTTGACGAGTTCGCCGGACGGCTGGTGCGGACGCAGTGGGTGGTCAAGGGCGAGCAGGTCGTCCCCATCGTAGTGGAGTAGCCCCGCGGACCGGCTTCGAGGCTTTCCGGCGCGCGGAGGGAGGTGGCCTCCCGTGATGCCGCGGCTGTGGGGTGGGCTCGCGGCATTCCTGGTGGCGCTTCTGGCCCTCGGGGTGGGAGGCCTGGCGGCGGTGCGGTCAGCGGCCTTCGAGCGCTACGGCGCGGAGGTGGTTTCCCGTTGGCTCGCAGAGCAACTCGGACGGCCAGTTTCGCTGGCGCGGGTGCAGGTGCGGGCCGGCCAGGTCACCTTCTACCACGTGCGGGTCGCAGGCTTGCTGCGGGCGGACGAGGTGTGGGTGGAGTGGGATCCGATCCTGATGGTGCGGGAAAGGCTAGCGGGTCGTAGCGGGGTTCAGGCGTTCCGGCGCGTCGGGTTGGTGAGGCCGGTCCTGGTGGTGGTGCGGGGCCCACAGGGTCGGTGGAACATCGAGCAGCTGGTCCGCCCTCCCGCGCACGGAGCAGCCCCGGCGGAGCGGGCGCGCGCGGAAGTGCACGTGGCCGGGGGCTCCGTGCAGCTGTTGGACCTGGCCGCGGGCGGTTTCCGCGCCACCATGACCGGGATCGAGGGGAGCGTGCGCCTGGTGGATCTGCCCCTGGTGCGGGTCCGGCTCGCCGCGCGAGTCGCTCCGGGGGTGCCGGGCCAGGTGGAGGTCTCGGGGTGGGTGGACGGGCAGCAGGGGATGCTCGACCTGGCGCTGCGCTTCGAAGGCCTTGCTACGACCGCGTGGGCCAACTACCTCGTCGCCGACCCGCGGTGGCGGTGGGAGGCGGGGGTGCTGGGCGGACGCGCACGGATTTACGGGAGTACCCGCAGCCCTCAGGTGGCGGCGGATGTGCGGGTGGAAAAAGCGGCGGTATTCCTGCCCCAGCAGCGGTTGAAGGTCCAGGACATTGCCGGAGAGGTGCGTGTGGCGGGCTCCTGGGTCACCCTCCGCTCCGTCCGGCTACGTGTGGGGTCCGCCACGGTGCACGTGTCCGGCGAGCTCCGGCTGGCCGGCGGGGGTGCGGTGGACCTGGACCTGCGTTTCCGCGGCGCGGACCCCTTCCGGTGGCGCCGGCTCGTGGGCGCCGCCTTTCCCGTCCGGGGACCGGTGTCAGGACGCGCGCGGGTGGAGGGTCCGCTGGCGGCGGTGCGGGTGCGGGCCCAGCTCGCCGCGCCACGCGTCCTGGTGGGACGGGAGCCCGTCCAGGACGTGACGGCGCAGGTGGACTACCGGCCCGGGACGCTGTCCGTGGCGTCTGCTTCTGGCCGCCTGCACGGCGGCAGGGTGCGCGCGGACGCGGTGGTGGCGCTGGACGAGCCGTACCGGTTGGTGGCCTCCGCCCGCTTGGAGGGCGTGGACGGATCCATGGCCGGACTCCTGGGGGTTGCGCTGCCGGTGCAGGGGCCGCTCACAGGGGCGGTGGTGGTGGCGGGCCCGGTGCGCGATCCGGTCGTGGCCGGGCTGTTGCGGGGCGGGCCCGGCCAGCTCTTCGGGCAGCGGGTGGACAGCTGGACTTCCGCTTTCGAGTACGGGGACGGCCGGCTCAAGCTGCACGCAGCCCGCGCGCGGCGGGCCGGGGCGGAGGTGTCCGCGTGGGGTTACGTGACGCAAGACGCCCTGGACTTACAAGTTGCCACGGCAGGCCTTCGCCTGGAGGACGTGGGACGTGCGGCGGGTGTCGCGGTACCCACCTCCGGTACGGTGGACGCCACAGGCCACCTCACCGGCTCCCCGCGTGCTCCCCGCCTTTCCGCCACCGCCCGGCTGCAGCAGGGGGCCGTGGGACCCCTGCGGTGGGACGAGGCAGTGCTGCAGGTGGACGCGTCGCGGGACGTCCTGTGGGTGAGGGACCTGCGCTGGCAGGACCGCCAAGACACCTACCGGGCGTGGGGCCGAGTGGGCCTGCAGGACACGAGCCTGAGGTTTCAGCTGCACACCCCCGGAGCCCGCGTGGAGCGCCTCCTGCAGCTGGCAGAGGTCTCGCTGCCCGTGAGCGGCGAGCTGCGTGGGTCGGTGGAGGGGGCGGGGACGGTGCGAGCACCCGTGCTTCAGGGAGCCCTGCAGCTGTGGGACCTGCGCACGCCGGAGGTGGTGTTCCAACGGGCAGGCGGCCGTTTCCAATGGCAGGCCGGTGTGCTGTCCGTGCAGGAGGCGGAGCTGCACTCCGCGGCCTTCGACGCCCGGCTGCGGGGAGCGGTGACCGCCTCCGGCGACCTGCGGCTGAGCTTCTCCGCGGACGCAGTCCGGCTGGAAGCCCTCCGGCAGCTGCAGAACCCGATCCTGCACCTCCAGGGCGCGGTGCGCGTTCGGGGCGAGGTCACGGGAAGGTCCCACGAGCCGGTGGTCCGCGCGGAGGTGACCGGCACCCGGTTGAGGGTGAACGGGGAGGTCTTCGACGGCGTGGAAGGAGTGGTGCGGTGGGCCAGCGGGACCCTGGAGGCGGCGCCGCTGCGCTTGCGCCGCCGCCTGGCCACCTACGTCCTGGAAGGCCGGCTGCAGCTCGCGGACGACCCGGTCGCCGACTTGGCGCTGGACGTCCGGGACGCAGACCTGCTCACCCTGTTGGGAGTGGCGGGGGTGTCGGCGGACGCAGACGGCAGGCTGTCGGGCCGTCTGGTCCTGTCGGGTCCGCTGTCGCGTCCCAGGGCCGAGCTGGACGTGCAGCTGGCGGGTGGGGCTTTCCGAGGTTACCGGTTTTCTGAGGGGGCCGGCCGGCTAGTGCTGGAGGACGGGCGGGTGTCGCTGGAGGACGTGGAGCTGGTGGCAGGCCGCGGGCGGCTGCGGGCGGAGGGTTACGTGAGCCTGCGCGGGCCGAGTGAGGTGGAGGTGGCCGGCCTCGGTCTGGAAGCGGCTGCGGTGTCCACCCTGGCGCGTCTGCGGACGCCCCTGGTGGGCACCGTGGACTTTACCCTGCAGCTGTCGGGGACCCTGGAGAGCCCCACCGCGGGTCTGGCCCTGGAGGCCCGGGACGTGGGCGCCGCAGGCGCGCAGGCGGACCGGCTCACGGCCCAGGCCATCTACCGGGACGGGTTCCTCGAACTGGAGCAGCTGCTGCTGGAAGAGGACGGGCAACGGGTCCGGGCCCGGGGCCGGTTGCCGCTCCGGCTGCGGGAGCTGGCAGCGGACCCTCAGGGGCCCGTGGACTTCGTGGCCAGCACGGAGCGCGCGGATTTGGGGATCCTGCGCCTGTTGCCGTTCGTGGAATCCGCGGACGGGCCCCTGGAGGCCAGCCTCAGGATCACGGGCACGGTATCTTCCCCGCAGCTGGAGGGTTTCGTCCGGGCGCGGGGCGGGCGGGTGAAGGTCGCGGGCGTGAACCCCGCCTTGGAGGACCTGCAGGTAGACCTAGGCTTCGACCACGCGGCCGCGACGCTGCGGCAGCTGCGGGCGGGGCTGGGAGGAGGGGTGGTGGAGGCCACCGGGGATGCCGGATTCGAAGGCCTGCGGTTGCAGCGATACCGGCTGACGGCCTCTGCCCAGTCCGCCCGGGTGGAGATCCCCCCGTACTTCCGCGGGGTTGTGGACGGCACGGCGGAGGTCACGGGGACGCTGCAGCGGGCGCGGCTCAGCGGCCGCCTGACGCTGTCGGCAGGGGAGCTGGTGGTGGCGGCGTCGCCGGGGGCTGGGGGCGGCACTGCCCTTCCCGTGGACCTGGACCTCGAGCTGGTGGCGGGCCAGGGACTCTCCGTTGCGGCCGGCCCGGTGCGGCTGCAGGTCGGTGGAGGGCTTCACGTGGGCGGGAGCCTAACTGGCCCTGCGCTTTCGGGGACCGTCACGGGCCGCGGGGGCGAGTACCGGGCTTTCGGCACCACCTTCGTGGTGGAGGAGGGTGTGGCGGTGTTCCAGGAATTCCGGGGCACGGAGCCGGTGCTGAGCGCGCGGGCCAGGACCCGCGTGGGCGACGTTACGGTGTTCGTGCACCTAGCGGGCACCCCCGGGCAGATGCAGGTGCGGCTTACCAGCGACCCGGAACTGCCCCACGACCGGATCGTGCAGTTACTGGCGGCACAGGCGGGCATCGAGCGGGCTCTGGGCGGGGAGGTGGAAGCGGCGCTGCGACAGCAGCTGGCGCGCTTCTTGCTGGGCGAGTTCGAGCAGCGCGTGCGTCAGCTGCTGGGGCTGGCGGAGCTGCGAATCGAGTACGACTTCGAAAAGCCTCTGCGGCTCCGGCTGGGCCGGTTCCTGCTGCAAGACCTGTACCTGACCCTGACCACGGTGTTCGACACCGAGACCCGGTTCCTGTGGGCGCTGGAGTACCGGTTCGCCCGGCACTACGCGCTGGCGTTCAGCCACGACACCGCGGGGATCTGGATGATCCTGCTGCGGGCAAACTTCACCTGGTGAGGAGGTTGCGGTGTTCGACGAGTACGTCCGGGAGCTGCGACGCGTGCGGACCCTCACGCCCGGTGAGGAGCGGGAGCTGTGGGAGCGGTACAAGGGCAGGCAGGACAGGCAGGCGCGCTCACGCCTGATCGAGGCGTACCAGCCCCTCGTCTTCAAGGTGGTGATGGGGATGGGGCTGCCGGAGGCCCACCTCATGGACATGATCCAGGAGGGGACCGTGGGCCTCATCGACGCGGTGGAGCGGTTCGAGCCGGCCCGGGGCTTCCGGTTCTCCACCTACGCCGCTTACCGGATCCGTGGGGCCGTGTTGAACGCCCTGCGGAGGGAGCGGGCGCGGGCGAACTCCCTGGACGCCCCGGAGGCGCCGGGTGCCAGTCTGGACCGTCTGGAGGACGCCGCGGCAGAGGAGGCTTTGGATGCGGTGGAGGATGCAGTGCTGGCGGGACAGCTGACCGAGGGCCTGCAGCGGCTGCCTCCTCGCGAGCGGGCCGTGGTGGAGGTCTTCTACTTCCGTCCGCGCAGCCCCGCGGCTGCGGCTCGGGAGCTGGGCGTGAGCGTGTCCCACCTGTACCGCCTGCACCACAGGGCCCTGGAGGCGCTGCGGCGGTGGTTGGCCCCCACGGAGGGGCCTGAGCGCGGGGTCCGCGGCGCGGTCCAGCACCCGCGCGGGTGACGGGCGCCGGCATCCGCGGATACTAAGGTGGGATGGTCCGGGAGGCCGGCGTGGGTCGGGTCACGGTGCACATCGAGGGAGCCCGGGGCTGGCTGGAAAGGGCGGCACGAGCGTGGGAGACGGGGTCCCGCGCGCGGGCGTTGCTGGACCTGTCCCTGGCGGAGGCGGAGGTACGCCTGGCGCGGCAGCTTGCTTTGAGCGAGCCCCTGCCGGTTGCGCGCAGGCGCCCGGCGGTGCTGGTAGCGGTGCTGGCCGCGGCGGCGGCGGTGGCGCTGGCCGGCGGGCTCCGGTGGCCGGCTGCGACAGTACCCGAGAAGGCCACGGCCCACGCCGCCGGCCGGGCGGTCTCTTTGGGCTACGTGCCCGGCAGCGTGCTGGCGCTGGTGTCCCCTTCGAGGCAGCACTTGGTGGCACGGCCGTGGACGGTCCCGTCCGGGGAGGAGGTCCCCCTTTGGATACGGGACCTCCTGCGCGAAGCGGGACTGGACTCCGAGGGGTTGCCCGTAGAGCCGGTGTCCCTGCGGTGAAGGGCGGGTTCAAGGGAGCGCACAAGGGCACGGTCTCGTGAGCCGAGGAGGTGACTGTGCAGGTCCTGCGGACGGCGGCTTGGTTTGCGGTGCTGCTCTGTGTGGCGTGGGCGTGGTCGGGCCCGGGCCGTGCCCAGGTGGCTGCTACCCCGTCGCCCAGCCCGACCCCCACACCCTCGCCGAGCCCGCGGCCCGCGCGGATCGTGGACATCGTGGTGCTGGGCACCCAGAACGTCTCGCCGGAGGTCGTGTACGGGGCCATCGGCTCGCGGGCGGGCGAGCTGCTGGACCAGGACCGGGTACGCCAGGACGTGGAGCAGATCCTGGCCACGGGGCTCTTTGCGGACGTGGTGGTCCGGCTGCAGAGCACCGAGGACGGCGTGCAGCTGATCTTCGTGGTCGTGGAAAACCCGGTGGTGCGGCGGGTAGAGATCACCGGGAACACCGTAGTCCCCACGGAGGAACTGCGTGCGGCCCTGGGCGTGCGGGAGGGGGCCGTGCTGAACACCGTGGACCTGCGTGCGGGCGCTCGGGCCGTCGAGAAGCTGTACCAGGACCGGGGCTACCTGCTGGTGCGGGTGGCGGACGTGGAGGTCACTGAGGACGGGACCCTGCGGGTGGTGGTGCGGGAGGGGACGGTGGAACGGGTGGAGCTCCGGGGCCTGGTCCGGACGCGGCCGGCGTTCGTGCAGCGGCTCCTGACCGTCCGCGAGGGGGAGGTGTTCAACCTCCAGCGGGTCAACCGGGACCTCCAGCAGGTCTTCGACACGGGCCTGTTCGAGAACGTGCGGGCCCAGCCGCAGCCAGGCAGCGACCCGGACAGGGTCCTGCTGGTCATCGAGCTGCAGGAGCGCAGCAGCCGGGAGTTTGGGTTCGGGCTGGGCTACAGCCCCCAGCAGGGCATCCTGGGCAGCGCCCAGTTCGCCGAGCGCAACCTTCACGGGATGGGCCGCACCCTGGTCCTGTCCTACCAGCGCAACGTGAGCTCCCTGGTGGGCGGCATTACGGACAGCCTGCTGAGCGGGCAGCCCGCGGAGAACATCGTCCTCCAGTACCGGGACCCCTGGTTCGGGCAGCGGGGGCAATCCCTGGCCCTGGAGCTGCACGACACCAACCAGCTGGTGAACGACACCACGCTGAACCTCCAGTACTTCATGCTCCTGGAGGGGGGCTCCGCGACCCTGTCCCGCCGGCTGTCCAACGAGCTCAGCGGGAGCCTCACGCTCCGCACCGAGCGCACGGACTTCACCGTGGTCCAGGGCAGCTCACCGGTCCCCCTGACGCCGGGCCTAGTCCACGCCCTGCGGGCGGAGGCGTCCTACGACCTGCGGGACGACCCCCGGAACCCCCGTCGCGGGGCCCGCACCTCCGCGTCCGTGGACTACGCTTTCCGGTTCTTCGGCGCGGACTTCGAGTTCCTCAAGTACCAGGCGGAGTACGTGCACTACTGGCCCCTGTGGGAGGGGACCCTGGTGGGCCGGGTGCGCGCCTCCGCGTCGTCCGGGGTCCTGCCGATCCAGGAACAGTACACGCTGGGCGGCCAGGCCAGTGTGCGGGGCCTGCCGGTCCTGTCGGATCGGGGCAACAGCGGGCTCGTGGCCAGCGTGGAGTTCCGGCTGCCGCTGGTGGCCCTGTTCCCGGACCTGCGGGATATCGCCGCGGTGGTGTTCGCCGACGCGGGCGGGGTGTCCCAGTCGGGGTTCGGGTTCGTGGACAACTGGCAGTTCAGCTACGGCCTGGGGGTGCTGGTGAACTCGCCCATCGGACCCATCCGGATCGATTACGCCATCGGGCCCGACGGGCGCGCGCAGACGTGGCTGTACTTCGGACACCCATTCTGATCCTGTGGTAGCATGCCCTGGACGCGCGGGAGCCGGCCGCGCGGGCCGGAGGGGAGGGAGGCGCCGTGGACGTCAAGACGAAACGGTTGCTGGGAGTTGTGGCGGCGTTGGTGGCGCTGGCGGTGGTGGTGGCCGCAGTGACCACCGCGGGCGGGGGTCCTGTGGGGGCGACCCTGGTGGTGGGCTACGTGGACATGCAGCGAGCCCTCGACGCGCACCCGAAGAAGGCGAGCTCGGAGGAAGCCCTCAACCAGTTCGCCCGGGCCAAGGCCGCGGAGCTGCGGCGACTGGCCCAGAACAAGTCGCCCGCAGAACAGGCCGACCTGGCCCGGAGGACGCAGGAGGAGATCTTCAAGCGCCGGGCGGAGCTCCTGTCGGCCCTGGACAAGGACATCCGCGCCGCGGTGGAGCGTGTGGCCAAGCGAGCTGGGGTGAGCGTGGTCCTGGACCGGACCGTGGTGCTGTACGGGGGCGTGGACCTGACGGACCAGGTGGTCCAGGAGCTCCAGGGACGCTAGCCCTGTGTCCGTGGGCATCCCTTGCTGCCGCGGCGGACCGAACGCGTCATGGTGAGCCGAGGGGTCGGGCTGTTGGCGTGCGTGGTGGCGTTGTGGGTGCTCGCTGGGTGCACCCGTCCGGCCGCGCGCGCGCCCTCCCCGCCTCCGCGACCCGCCGCCCCGAAGCCGTACCGGGTGGCGGTGGTGGACCTGGACCGCATTGCGAAGGAGCATCCGCAGGCGCGGGAACTGACGGAGCTGCGGCGGCGCATCGCGCAGACCGAGGCGGCCCTCATGGTCCCGCCTCCCCCGCCGCCCCTCCCCGTCCCCTCCGTGTCGCCGGTCACGCGCCGCGTCCAGGAGGAGGCCCAGCGGGAGCTGGCCCGGTACGCGCAGGAGCTCCGGGCAGTCTACCGGCGGGAGCTGGAGGCTCGGGAACGGCAGGCCAGGGCGGAGCTGGAGCGGTACGCCCAGCAGCTGCAGCGAGACGCGGAGGAGCGGCTGAAGGCGCGGCAGCAGCAGGTGCAGGAGGACCTGCAGCGCAGGGTGGAGGCCCAAAAGCAGCAGGTGCAGGCGCGGGTGCGGGCTTACGAGGAACAGGTGGCCCGGGAGTACCGCCTGCCCCTGCTGAACCTGCGGCTGAAGCTGGAGACCGTCCAGCACGCGGACCGGCAGCAGTACGACCGGCTGCTCCAGGAGTACGAGCGGCTCCAGAAGGAGCGGGACGGGAAGATCCAGGCGTTCGCGGAGGCTCAGCAGAAGGAACTCCAGGAGTTCGCCCGGGTGGAGGAGCAGAGGGCGCGGGAGGAGCTGGAGGCGTACCGGAAGGAGCTGGAGGAGCAGACGAGGTCGCAGCTGGCAGAGCGGGAGGCTCAGCTGCGGGCGGAGCTGCAGCAGCAGGCGCAGGATCGGGAGCGGGAGTTCCAGCGGCAGTTGCGGGAGCGGCAGCGGGCCCTGGAGCAGCAGGCCACCGCCCAGGCCCGAGGCGCCGCACAGCGCGCCCAGGAAGAGTTCCGGAAAGTGGCGGAGGCGGCACAGCGACGGTATGAGGAGGAACAACGAGTCCGTCAGGAACAGCTGCGCCGGGAGCTGGAAGCCCTGAAGGCCCAGCAGGCCAGCCTGGAGGCCACCATCCTGGCGGAAGTGCGAGTGGAGGTGGCGCAGGTGGCCCTGGAGCAGGGACTGGACCTGGTCCTGGTGCGGTACGTCTCGCACCGGAACGCCACGGACATCACCGACCTGGTGCTGCGGAGGTTGCGGGGCAAGCGATGAGGACGCGAAGGCGGCTCGTGGTGGTGGTGTCCACGTTCCTGCTGGCAGGCTGTGGCCGGCCCGCGGTGGGCGTGGTGGACACCCAGCGGGTGTTGAACGAAAGCGTCCTGGCCCTCTCCTACCAGAAGCAGCTGAACGACCGCGAGAAGCTCATGGCCGCGGAGCTGTCCATCGCCGCGCAGCGGCTGGACCGCAGGGCGCTGGAACAGCAGAGGCTGGCCTACCTCCGGGAGCTCCAGCAGCTCCGGGCGGAGCTGGAGGAGCGCCTGAACCGCCGCCTGCGGGAGGTGGTGGAGGAGGTGGCCCGCAAGGAGAGGGTGCGGGTGGTGCTGGTCAAAAGCGCCGCGGTGGTGGGCGGAAAGGACCTCACAGACCAGGTACTGGAGAAGCTGCGGTAGCGTGCGCGTGCAGACCGCGCGGCCGCCCGACCGGGGGGCCGAGGGAGACCGTGCATGACGCTGGAGGAGCTGGCACGAGCTCTTGGGGGGCGCTTGGAGGGCGACGGCGGCGTGGAGGTGCTGCGGGTCGCCAGCCCGGAGTCTGCGGGGCCGGGTGCGGTGTGCGTGTGCACGTCCCCGCAGGCTGTGCGGGCCGCTACACAGCGGGGCGCCGCCGCGGTGGTGGTGCCGGAAGGGCTCCCCTCGCCCGCGCCTGCGATCCGGGTCCGGGACGGACGGCTGGCCCTGGCGGTGCTGCTGGAGCTGTTGGGCCCGAAGCCTCACCACCCGCGCGGAGTCCACCCTGCGGCGGTGATCCACCCGGCGGCCCGCCTGGGGCCGGAGGTGGCGGTGGGGGCCTTCGCGGTGGTGGAAGAGGGAGCGACCGTGGGCGCGCGCAGCGTCCTTTACCCGTTCGCCTACGTGGGCCCCTATGCCTCCGTGGGTGAGGACTGTGTCGTGTACCCGCACGCGGTCGTGGGGGAGCGGGTCCGCGTGGGCAACCGCGTGGTCCTGCACGCCGGGTGTGTGCTGGGCTCCGACGGGTTCGGGTTCGTGCCGGGTCCCCAGGCGCACCGCAAGATCCCGCAGGTGGGCACCGTGGTGGTGGAAGACGACGTGGAGATCGGGGCGGGTACCACCGTGGACCGGGCCACCCTGGACGCGACCTGGATCGGGGCGGGCACGAAGATCGACAACCTGGTGCAGGTGGCGCACAACGTGCAGATCGGCCGACGGTGCCTGGTGGCTGCACAGTGTGGGATCGCGGGCAGCGCGGTGCTGGAGGACGGGGTGGTCCTGGCGGGACAGGTGGGCGTGGCGGATCACGTGCGGATCGGTGCCGGCGCGGTGGTGCTGGCCCAGAGCGGGGTGACCAAGGACGTGCCGCCGGGCGCGACCGTGTACGGCCACCCGGCGCAGCCCCGGCACGACGAGCTGCGGGAGCAGGCGGCCCGTCGGCAGCTGCCACGGTTGCTGCAACGGGTCCGGCGGCTCGAGCGGTTGCTGACCGGAGAGGAGGGCGCCGGCGGGGGCGGCGAAGCCTAACTGCGTCCGATGCGCGTCCGAACCCTGGTCGCTGCAGCGATGCTGGTCGCGCTGTTGGGAGGCTCCCCGGGGCCTGCGGCCTCCGGACCGGCAGTGGAGGTGGCCGCGGAAGGCCCCGCGTGGGCGGTGTGGGTGAACGGGCGGCTGGTCCTCCGACTCCGGGGCCCCGGCGCCGCGGCGCGGGCCCGGCAGGTGGCGGACCGGCTACGCGCCCTCCCTGCGGCGGCCCGGACTGTGGAAATCGTCCCGGCCAGCGGGTCCGTGGACGTGTACGTGTCGGGCCGGAGGGTCGTGGCCGCGGACCCGGCCGAGGCCCGGGCCAACCGGACGTCCCCGTCCGCGCTGGCTTCCCAGTGGGCACAGCGCCTCCACGCAGCCCTCTCAGTCCGGCGGTTGACCGTGGCCACCCCGGCCCTCGTGCTCCCCGTGGGCGGGAGCGGGCTGGTAGAGATCCGCACAATCCCGCCCGGCCGGCCTGAGGTGGGGCCCTACGACCCGCGGGTTGTGGAGTTGCAGTGGGCCGGGCCGCAGCAGCTGCGGGTTGTGGGACGGACGGCGGGGACGGTAAGGGTCCCGCTGCGCTACGGGCCGAGCCAGCGGGAACTGCGGGTGTGGGTCCGGCCCCTGAGCGGGCAGCTCCCGGAGCAAGTGGAGGCGGTGGTGACCGGGGACGTGGCGTCCGCGGACGTGGTGCGGGAGGCGGCACTGCGGTCGCTGGAACGCGCAGCACGGACCGGACCCGGCGCCTTCCTGGAGGTGGGTGCGTTCGAACCGCCTCCCCTCCGGCCGGGCGAGGTGTGGCGGGGCGGGGTCCCGGTGCGCATCCGCAGTCCGTTCGCCCTACCGGTGGAGGGGCGAGTCCCGGTGACGGTTCGGAACCAGGTGATGGAACTGGCGCCACCCTCGCGGCTGCTGGTCAGCAACAACCCGGAGCGGATCGCCGCGGACGGAGTCCTGTTCCGGGAGGTGGTGAATTCAGGGGAGTCGGTCCGAATGCTGTACCACCACAGCAACGGAGCGGGCCGGGACAAGGTGGTGACCGTGTGGCTGCGCAACCCCAACAGCCGCCCCGCCAAAGTCCACATGCAGCTGGCGGCACCCGGTGCGTGGCACGACACCATGGGCGTGGGGCACGCGGCGGCGCGCCGGTTCCTGGAACTCCTCGGCCGCGGGGCTGGGTACGTGCTGGAGATCCCGGCCCGGGGCGAGCACCGGTTCACCACCCAGCGGACTCCCCCCGGGTACGTGGTCTCCGGGCTGCTGCAGGTGCAGGTCCTCGAGGGAGGTCCCCTCGAGGTGTCCGTGAGCGTGCGGACGGTTTACGTGCTGGACCGGGCCGTACGTTGGGAGGTCGAACCGGACGACAAGGCTCACCCGCGCGGGGTGTTTGGCCCTCCCCTGGTGGAGGCGGAGGCCACGCTGGTGGTGGGAGAAGAGTGGCAGACGGAGATCGGCCGGAGTCGGCAGCTGCGGGATCTCCGGACCGGTACCCTGCTGGAGGGCGACTACGGGGTGACCTACCGGCTGCGCCTGCTCCTGCACAACCCCACGGACCGGCCGGCGGACGTGGAGCTGGTGCTGGTGGCCTCCTCCGGTCCCGCCTACGCCACTTTCCTCGTGGACGGGCAGCTGGTGGACCTGAAGTTCGTGGCCGCCGGGCGGAGCGCTCAGGTCCTAGCGGCAACCCTCGCGCCGCGTGAGGTGCGCGCGGTGGAGCTCGTGACCGTGCCTGAGGCGGCCTCCTGGTACCCGGTGCGGCTGGTGTGGAGGGCTCGTTGAAGCACCGGACCCTGGTCCGGCCCGTGGAGGTCCAGGGTGTCGGGATCCACACCGGCAAACCGTGCCGGGTCCGGATCCTGCCGCGGGAGCTGCCGGGGTTGGTCCTGCGCACTGGAGAAGCTACCGTGGTGCTGGGGGTGCGGGCGGTAGACTCGACGGAGCGGCGGACGCAGGTGGCCGGGGTGTTGACCGTGGAGCACCTGCTGGCGGCGCTGTGGGTGGCCGGGGTCACCGCCGGCGAGCTGGTGGTGGAAGGAGGGGAGGTACCGGCTGGCGACGGCAGTGCCCTGCCTTTCTGGAACGCCGTGCGACGGGTGGGGACCCGGGACCTGGACGCAGAGCGACCTGTCGTGGCGGTCCGAGAACCGGTCTGGGTCACGGACGGAGACCGGTTGTGCGCGGCGCTCCCGTCTGCCGGGCTGCGGGTGACTTACGTGGTGCCGCTGCGGGACCGACCGGCGCAGGCGGTGGACGTACAGGTGGACGAGGAGTCCTTCGAACGGGAACTGGCGCCCGCCCGCACGTGGGGCTATGCGGAGGAGGCGGGCGGCCTGTGGGCCCAGGGGCTGGCCCTCGGGGCGTCGGAGTCCAACACCCTGGTGCTGGAAGCCGGCGGCTACCGCAACCGTCCCAGGTTTGCGGACGAGCCGGCCCGGCACAAGGTGGTGGACCTGCTCGGAGACCTGGCGCTGCTCGGGGCGGAGCTGCGGGCACACGTGGTGGCGGTGGGAGCCGGTCACGGGACGCACGTGGCGCTGGCCCGGGCGCTGGCCGGCTTGAGCGGGTGAGCGCGTGCGCGGACAGGAGGTGCCGATGAGCGTACAGATCCGGGAGATCCTCGACTACCTGCCGCACCGCTACCCCTTCCTGATGGTGGACCGTGTCCTGGAGCTGGACGCGGAGGCGGGCCGGATCGTGGCCCTCAAGAACGTCACTATCAACGAGGAGTTCTTCGTGGGGCACCTGCCGGGCAACCCGGTGATGCCGGGCGTCCTGATCGTGGAAGCCCTGGCGCAGGCCGCGGGCGTGCTGGTGCTGTACAAGATGCGGCTGCCAGGCCGGCTGGCGTACTTCGCCGCGGCGGACGGGGTTCGCTTCCGCAGGCCGGTGGTGCCGGGCGACCAGCTACGGCTCGAGGTGCAGCTGGAGTGGATCCGGGGCCGGCTCGTCCGGGTCCAGGGCCGGGCCACCGTCGACGGACAGGTGGCCGCGGAGGGCACCCTGACCTTCTCCCTCAGCGACCACGGAGACAAGGTGCGATGAGTACCGAGCCGCGGATCCACCCCACCGCGGTGGTGCACCCCGACGCCCGTCTGCACCCCACCGTGCGGGTGGGCCCTTACGCGGTGATCGGGCCCCACGTGGAGGTGGGCGAGGACACGGTGATCGGGCCGCACGTGGTGCTGGAGGGCTACGTGCGCATCGGGCGGCGCAACCGCATCCACGCGGGGGTGGTGATCGGGAGCGAGCCCCAGGACCGGTCCTTCCGCGGGGAGCGCAGCTACGTGATCGTGGGCGACGAGAACGTGTTCCGGGAGTACGTGCAGATCCACCGCGCCACGGGGGACGGCGAGGCCACGGTGGTGGGGGACCGGAACTACATCATGTCCATGGTGCACGTGGCCCACAACTGTCGGCTCGGTTCGGACATCGTGATCGTCACGGGTTCGGGCCTCGCGGGCCACGTGCGGGTGGACGACGGGGCACAGATCGGGGGCATGGCGGGGGTGCACCAGTTTGTGCGCATCGGACGGCTGGGGATGGTGGGCGGCATGGCCAAGCTCACCACGGACGTGCCGCCCTTCGTGCTGGTGGACGGCGTGCCCGCCCGGGCGCGGGGGCTGAACCGGGTGGGGCTGCAACGAGCGGGGGTCCCGCGGGAGGAGGTGGCCCGACTGCACCGTGCGTTCCGCATGCTGTACCGGGAAGGTCTGTCAGTCCCGCACGCCCTGGACCGCATCGTGGCCGAGCTGGGGGAAGAGGGGCTGGTGGGCGAGCTGGTAGCGTTCCTGCGGGAGCACCGGGGCTCCCGCCGCGGGCTGGTCCGGGCAGAGCGGGAGCCGTGACTCCACCGGTGGGCCTTGTGGCGGGCGCGGGAGCGCTGCCCCGCGAACTGGCACGGCGCCTGCGGGCGGGTGGGCGTCGGGTCGTGTGCGTTCAGCTCGACGGAGATCCCGCGCAGCTGGAGGAGCTGTGTGACCGTCACGAGTCGGTGCCCGTGGCGAGGGCTCTGGACGCCCTCAAGGTGTTCGAGGAGGAGCGGGTTCGAGAGCTGGTGATGGCGGGGAAGGTGGACAAACTGCAGGCGTTGCGCGGCGCGGCCGGGGTCAGGGAGCTGGCGGGCCGGCGGGACGGCCGCGACCCCGAGTTGTGGCGGGCGGTGCGGCGCCTGCTGGAGGACCGGGGCTTTTCCGTGTTGGCGCCCGCGGCGTTGGTCCCGGACCTGGTGGCCCAAGAGGGACCGGTGGCGGGCCGTGCGCCCACACAGCGGGAACGGGACGACCTGGCGCTGGGCTTCCGGGTGGCCAGGTTAGTGGCTGCGGCGGGTGTGGGGCAGGCGGTGGCAGTGCGCGACGGCGTGGTGCTGGCAGCAGAGGCCGCCGAGGGCACGGACGCGATGGTCCGGAGGTGCTCGGCCTTCGGGCCGGGCGCGGTGGTGGTGAAGGTGGCGTGGCCACAGGGCGACCCCGGGTTCGACCCTCCCGTGGTGGGGCCCGAGACCCTGGCCGCCATGCGTGAGGCAGGCGCCACCGCCCTGGGCGTCGAGGCGGGGGCCACCCTGCTGCTGGACCTACCCGCGCTCCGCGCTGCAGCCCGGCAGCTGGACCTTGCTGTGGTCGGGTTGACCCCGTGAGCGTTCAGGCGCAGTCTGTGGTTCCCGCCCGGGGGGAAAGCCGCACAGGCCGGGTTTTCCTGCTGGCGGGGGAAGCGTCCGGGGACGTCCAGGCCGCGCACCTGGCCAAGGCCCTGGGGTGGCTTTTGCCCGAAGTGGAGCTGGTGGGAGCCGGGGGCCCGCGGATGGCGGAAGCGGGCGTGCGGCTGGTGCTCGACACTTCGGACTGGGCAGTGGTGGGGTACTTAGAGGCGTACGTCCGCATTCCCCTGTTCGCCCTCCGGTTCCGCCGGGTCCTGGGCCTGCTGCGGGAGCTGAGGCCGGACGTGCTGGTTCTGGTGGACTTCCCGGGTTTCAACGTGCGGGTGGCCAAAGCCACCTGCCGGTCGGTACCGACCGTGTACTACTTCCCGCCTATGACCTACGGGCGGAAGGGTCAGCGGGCCAGGGTTCTGGCAGGCCTGCCCGTAAAGGTGCTGGCTACCTTCCCCTTCGAGTACGAGGCTTACCGCGCCGCGGGCGCGGACGTGGTGTTCGTAGGCCACCCCGCGGCGGACCTGGTGGGATCCAGTGTCCCGCGGGACCGTCTGTGGGAGCAGCTGGGGCTGCAGCCTGGAGTGCCCCTGCTCGCCTTGCTTCCGGGAAGCCGGCTGCAGGAAGTGCGCAGCCTGCTCCCGGTGCAGCTGGCTGCCTACCGCCTGCTGCGCGAACGGGGTCTGGCCGTGCAGGCGGCGGTGGCGGTGGCCTCGGAACCTCTGCGGCCGGCGGTGAGGGAGATCCTCCGGCGCTGTGGGATGCAGGTACCGGCGCCGGTGGGCCGGACCCACGACCTCCTCGCACACGCACGGGCTGCGGCCGTGGCCTCCGGGACCGCCACCCTGGAAGCCGCGGTGCTCGGTACACCTGCGGTGGTGTTGTACCGGGTGTCCAGGCCCACGGAGTGGATCGCGCGGCGGGTGGCCACCGTGCCCTGGGTCAGCCTGCCCAACCTGATGGCCGGGCGTCCGGTGCTCCGGGAGCTTTTGCAGGGGGACTGCCGGCCGGAGGCGCTGGCCGACGCGTTGCAGGAGCTACTGAGCGACCCTGCGAGGGCCGAGGAGGTGCGCCGGCAGCTGCGGACGGTGGCGCAGGCCCTGGGCCCTCCGGGAGCGGCCGACCGCGCGGCCCAGGAGGTGGCGCGGGTGCTGGCATTTGGTGGCTGCAGGACTCATGGCGTACCATGACAGGCGCGTCCGGCTGGCGGCCGCGGCGGCCGTGGCCTGGCTTCTGACGGGTTGCGGCCGGCCTGCCGCGCCGCCCCCTTCGGCGGCGTCGGCGCCACCGCGGGACGCTTTCCTGGAGGTAGAGGGCACGCGATTGGTGGGTACGGACGCCCGCGGCCGCGTGCGGTGGGAGCTGCGTGCACCCTCCGTGCTGGTGGACCGGCAGCGGAGGGTGACCGCGCGACAGCCCCGGGGCTATCTGATCGCCGAGGACGGCACGCGGGTGCAGGTGGAGGCCGGGAGGGTCACCTACCGCCGGGGCGACAACCGTGTGGAGCTGGAACGCGAAGTCCGGGTGGTGGCGGGCGAGGGCCGGTGGATGGTGGCGGAGCGGGTCACGTACCAGCCGGCGGAGGATCTGCTGGTGGCCACGGGCGGCGTGCGCCTGCGCTGGGACGGGTGGACGGTGTCCGCCGGTTGGCTGGAGTCAGAGCCGGCCCTGCGTCGCGCGCGGCTACACGGCGCCGTGCACGTGATCGCGGGGGACCGACAGTGAGGCCCGCCCGGTGGCTGGTGTGGGGGGCCGCGGCGGTGCTGCTGGCGGCCTGGCCGTGGTCGGCGTGGGCGCAGGCGGTGGAGGTGGAGGACGCGCTGCGGGCCACGTACGAGGCGGCGTCCGACACCTGGTGGTTGGAGGGCGATCCGGTTCGGATCCGGAGGGGCGACCTGGTGGTGGAGGCCCGTACGGTCCGGTACCGGGCCCGGCAGGGCGAGTTCGAGGCCACCGGAGGCGTCCGGGTGCAGCGCGGGGCGGAGCTGGAGGTGCGGGCGGACCGGGCAGAGGGTTCCGTGCGGGAGGGGCGGGCGGTGCTGGACGGCGGCGTACACGCCGCCTACCTCACGGGTCAGGGCACGGTGCGCCTGGCCGCGCCGAGGGCCCACGTGGACTTCGGCCGGCGCACGGCTCGGGCGTCAGGCGGGGCGCGGGTGAGCTGGGCGGACGCGGGGCTGGAGGCGCAGGAAGTCCTCGTGGACGGTGGGGCGGAGGTGGCCGTGGCCTCGGGGGACCCCGTGGTCAGGTGGCGCGAGGTCCGGCTTGTGGCAGGTGCGATGCGGGCGGACCTCCGGGCGCAGGTGTTGAAGGCCGAGGGCGGAGTGCGCCTTGAAGACCCGGAGGGGGTGGCCCGAGGGCACGAGGCGGAAGTGCTGTGGCGGGAGCGTGTGGCCATCCTCCGGGGCCAGGTGGTGGCCCGGCGGGGTACGGACGAGTTGCGGGCGGACGAGGTGCGCTACGCCTGGGAGCGCGGGGTTCTGGCGGCTACCGGGAGGTCTCGGGTTGTCGTCCACCCTTGAGCTGACCGACGGCGTGCTCCGTGCGGAGGGGCTCGTGAAGCGGTACGGCCGCCGCGCGGTGGTGGACGGGGTGACCCTCACCCTGCGGCCTGGGGAAGTGGTTGGCCTGCTGGGGCCCAACGGCGCGGGAAAGACCACGTCCTTCTACATGATCGTGGGCCTGGTCCGGCCCAACGCGGGCGAGGTGTACCTGGGCGGCCGGCGGATCACCCACCTCCCGGTGCACCTGCGGGCCCGGGCGGGGATCCACTACCTGGCGCAGGAGCCCTCGGTGTTCCGCAAGCTCACGGTGGCGGAGAACCTGGAGCTGATCCTGGAGCAGCAGGGCCTCGGGAAAGCGGACCGGGAGGAGCGGGTGCGGGCGCTGCTGGAGGAGTTCCACCTTTCGCACCTCCGGGACCAGCCCGCCTACACCCTCTCGGGCGGCGAACGGCGGAGGGTGGAGATCGCACGGGCCCTGGCCATCCGCCCGCGGTTCCTCCTCCTGGACGAACCCTTTACCGGTGTGGATCCCAAGTCCATCGAGGACATCCAGGACATGATCGCCTACCTGCGGGCCCAGGGGATCGGGATCCTGGTCTCCGACCACAACGTGCGGGACACCCTGACCATCACCGACCGCGCCCTGATCCTGTACGAGGGCCGGGTGCTGCTGGAGGGAACCTCCGAGGACCTGCTCCGCAGCGAGGAGGCCCGGCGTTTCTACCTGGGCGAGCGGTTCCGGATGTGAGATGGACAGCCGTCCGAGATCCCTGGACGCCGCGGTGACCGCGTCAGGTACCGCCCGGTGGAAGCCCTGGCCCACCCTTCTGGACCGCTACGTGGGCGCGGAACTGCTGGCCGCGGTGGGCTTCGGCCTGGCGGTGTTCGGGGCCCTGCTGGTGGGCAACGAGTTCTTCTACCTGGGCCGCCTGCTCATGGACCGGGGTGTCCCCGCGGAGGTGCTGCTGGAGCTGCTCGCCTACCGCACCCCGTACGTCCTGTTCTTCTGCGTGCCCATGGCCACCCTGCTGGGAACGATCCTCGCGTACGGCCGCCTGCGGGAGGCCCGGGAGCTGGAGGCCATGCAGACCGGGGGCGTGAGCCTGGCCCGCATCGCCGTGCCGGCGGTGGTGCTGGGCGCAGCCGCCACCGTGGTCACTTTCTGGGTGGGCGAGGTGCTGGTCCCCGCGGCCGCCCAGCGGTACATCGACGTCCTGCCGCGGGTGGGGGCGTCGGCGGTCCGCAGCTCCGTCCGCCACGGAATCCTGTTCCGGGAGCGGACGCCCGAGGGCGCGGTGCTGGTGGTGGCCGCGGACCGGCTGGACCTGGAGGCCGGGACCCTGGAGGGCGTGACGGTCCAGGAGCAGCGGGACGGGCGGGTGGTGCGGGTGGTGGAGGCCGAGCGCGCCCGGTGGACCGAGCAGGGCTGGTCCTTCGAGCGGGGCCGCATGGTTTCCGTGGAAGAGGGCGCTGTGCTGAGCGAGTTCCAGCGCATGCTCCTGCGCATCCCCAGGACGCCCGCGGAGATCGCCCCGCCGGCGCGCAGTTCGGGGGAGATGAGCACGTGGGAGATCAGGGCAGAGGTGGAGCGGCGCCGCAGGTCCGGGCAGCCCACGCGCGGGCTGGAGGTGGACTGGCACGGCAAGTTCGCGCTGCCCGCGGCCGCGCTGGCCTTCTCCGTCCTCGGGGTGGGGCTGGCGGTGGCGCGACGGGAAGCGGGCCGGCGGGGTATGGGCTTCGGACTGGCCGTCGTGGCCATCCTCACCTACTACGTGCTGATCACCGCCACCACCCTGCTGGGGCAGGCGGGACGGATGCCGCCGTGGTTGGCTGCATGGACACCCAACCTGCTGGCCACGGCCTGCGGTGCGTGGATCGTTTGGCGGCACCGGTAGACCGCAGCCTCTCGCGACCGGTCGTGCCTGCACCGAGGGGCCGGACCGCGCCTTGCTGGCGGTCCCGCTCTGCTGTGTGGAACCGTCTCCACGAGTGGTGGCCGTACCTGGCGGTGGTGGCCGGCACCCTGGCGCTGAACCTGGCCGGGCTGGGCGCGTCGAAGCTGTGGGACCAGGACGAGACCAAGTACGCGCAGGTCGCCCGGGAAATCCTGTGGACGGGCGACTGGCTGACCCTGCGCTGGAACGGCGACCCGTGGTTCGTCCACCCGCCCCTGTACTTCTGGCTGGTCGCGGCCACGGCACGGTTTTTCGGCCTGACGGAGTTCACCGCGCGGGTGTGGTCCGCGGTCTTCGGCGCGGGCGCGGTGGCGCTGACCGCCCTGCTGGGCCGCGCGTGGTTCTCGCCGCGGGCGGGCTGGCTGGCCGGGTTGGTGGTGGCCACGACGTTGCAGTGGTTCGCGCAGTCCCGCCTGGCGGTGTTCGACAGCGTCCTCGTCTTCTGGATGCTGGGGACGCTGCTGGGTTTCTGGACCGGTTACCGGGGCAGGCGGACCGGTTACCTGGCCGCGTTCGTCTGCGCGGGTCTAGGCACCCTGACCAAGGGCCCGGTGGCCGCTGTCCTGCCCGGCCTTGCGGCTCTGGCGTACCTGGCGTGGCGGCGCGAGCTGCGCAGGCTGCGGGAGATCCCCTGGGCCGCGGGCCTGGCGCTGTACGGGCTCGTAGGCCTGAGCTGGTACGCAGCAGGCTACCTGCGGCACGGCGCGCCGTTTCTGAGGTCGGTGCTGGGCTACTACACGGTGCACCGGTTCGTGGGGGTGGTGGAGAACCAGGCAGGACCGCTCTGGTACTACGTGCCCGTCCTCCTGCTGGGCGGGCTTCCGTGGAACGCCCTGTGGCTTGCGTGGCCCCACCTGTTCCGGAGAGGTGGCGAGCCAATGCCGCTGGTGTGGTGCGCGGTGGTGTTCGTTTTCTTCAGCGCTGCGGGCACCAAGCTGCCTAACTACGTGCTGGCTTTCTACCCCCTGGCCGCGGTGGCCACGGGCGCGGCGCTGGACGCGTTCTGGGACCGGCCCGGAAAGCTCCGGTGGGGGTTTGCGGCCCTCGCCGGGCTTTGGGTGCTTTTCTGCGCCGCGGTGGCGGCGTACGGCCTGTGGCTGTACCCGGCGGAGTCGCGGGCGGTGTTCCCCGTGGTGGCGGTTCCCCTGTTGGTTTTCGGCGCCGGCGTGCTGGGAGGGGCGGCCTTCGGCCTGCGGGGCAACACCGGCGCCGCGGTGACGGCCCTGGCTTCAGGAGCTGTCGCGTTCTTCCTGCTGCTCGCCTGGCAGGTGATGCCGGAGGTGGACCGCCACCGGCCCCACCGCGAGGTCGCTCACGCCGCGGCCGCGTGGACGCGGGGGGACGAGGTGCGGGTGGCGTACTGGGTCCCCAACAGCCTGGTCTTCTACTCGGGCCGCACTTGGCGGGCGTACCTGGACCCCGAGCCGGTCCGGCGGGAGGTGTGCGCCGCAGGAGCCCGGCGGGTGGTGCTGGTGGCGCCCCAGGCGCGCTTGCAGGAGCTGCGGCCAGCGGTGGACGGGTTCAGGACGCTCCAGGAACTCCGGGGCTGGAAGGTCCTGGAGAAACCCGAGGGGCGGGTGGTGCGGTGTCCGTAGAGGTTTCCGTCGTAGTTCCTACCTACAACGAGCGCGAAACTCTGTCCGAGCTCGTCGGCCGGCTGCACCAGGCGCTGGGCAGCGGTTACGAGGTGGTCGTGGTGGACGACAGCTCGCCCGACGGGACCGCGGAGCTGGCACGGGAGCTCGGCCGGCAGTACCCGGTCCGGGTGCTGCAGCGGCCCGGCAAACTGGGGTTGGGCAGCGCGGTGCTGGAGGGCGCCCGGGCGGCCTCCGGGCGGTGGGTGGTGGTGATGGACGCGGACCTGTCGCACCCGCCGGAGGTGGTGCCGGAGCTGGTGGACGCGCTCCGGTCGGGCGCGGAGCTGGCGGTGGGGTCGCGGTACGTCCCCGGTGGCGGGGTGCGGGACTGGCCGTGGCGGCGCCGCCTGATGAGCCGGGTAGCGGTGGCCCTGGCGCGGCTGTGGCTCCGCGAGCGCGTGAGTGACCCGGTTTCGGGCTTCTTCGCGGCCCGCCGGGAGCTGCTCCTGGACCCGTCCCTGGAGGGGATCGGGTACAAAATCCTCCTGGAGGTGCTCGTGCGCAACCGGGGACGGTCCGTGGTGGAAGTGGCTTACGTGTTCACCGACCGCCGGGGCGGGCGCAGCAAGCTGGGTGCGGGCGAGGTGTGGAACTACCTGCGGCTGCTGTGGCGCCTGCACTCGGCACGGCGCTGAGTGGGCGCGGCGGCCGAGCCCCTGTATCCTGAGGTGGACGGCGGCCGGGCCGCGGCCCGGCCAGCGCGGACTTCGGCGCGTAGGCGGGCGGGGTGGACGTCGGCTTCCTGCTGATCCCGGTGCTGGTGGTGGCCAGCGGGCTCATCGCGTGGGCCGGAAACGCGGTGGGCCGGCGCGTGGGCAAGAACCGACTGAGCCTGTTCGGCCTCCGGCCACGGACCACCGCCCAGATCGTCAGCGTCGTCACGGGTGTCCTGATCAACCTGGTGACCGTCGGGGCGGTGCTGGCGTTTTCCCGGGACGCGCGGGTGGCGCTGTTCGAGCTGCGGGAGACCCTCCGTTCCCTGGAGGCCAGGGCGGAGCTGCTGCGGGCAGAGATCCGGGCACTGGAGCAGGGCGACATCGCGGTGCTGCGGGGTCAGGAAGTGGCCCGGGGCTTGCTGGACGGCCGGCGGGGCCTGGACGAGGTGCGGCGGGGGTTCTTCCGGATCCGCCAGGAGGCGGTGGAGTTCGTCACCTCCCAGGGGGCCGGACGCGATCCGTCAGGCAACGTCCTCCTGCCGGACCCCCCGGGCCTGTCGTGGGAGGCCATCGAGCGCATCGTGGTCCAGCGGCGGCGGGAGGTCGTGGTGCGGCTGGTGAGTACCAAGAACGTGCTGGCAGGCTCTCCGGTCCCGGTCACCGTGCAGGTGGTGAACAACGACCTGGTCTTCCGGCGCGGGCAGGTGCTCGCGGAGGCGGTCCTGCGCCCCGGGCCCCGCGAGGCGATCCGGGAGGCCGTGCTGGCCCTGGCGGGAGGAGCGATCCGCACGGCGCAGGGGAAGGTACTTTCCGCACCTGGCCAGCGGGTGGCCGGCCCGGCCTTCGTGGTCCTGGACCTGGACTCCGCGCGCCGCGCCACCGACCGCGTGGAGCGTTCCGGTGCCGCGGGGCTCCGGGTCCGCGCGGTGGCCCTGCAGGACGCGTACACCGTGGGGCCGTTGCTGGTGGGGTTCGACGTCCCGTAGCCCGTGCTGGCGAGTTTTCGCGGGATCGGTGTGACCGCGGCGGTGCCCCGCGGCCACCTTGCCGCCCTGGGTATTTTGGTGGCAATGGTCACGCTGTCGGGGGTCTGGGCCAGCAGTCTCCAAGGGTGCGACGAGGCGTACTACGCGCACATGGCCCGCGGGATGCTAGAAAGCGGCGATTTCCTGGTCCCCCGGTACGACGGCACCCCGCCCCTGGACAAGCCGCCGCTGCTGATGTGGCTGGTGGCGGCCTCCTTCCGGTTTTTCGGCGTGGGCGACGTGCAGGCCCGCCTGCCGGTGCTGCTGCTGGGCGCGGCGGTGCCCTTCGCCGTGTGGTGGGGAATACCGCAGACCGCAGCCTTCCGCTTCGTAGCCGCGTCCACGCTGGCCACCACGCTCCTGTACGTCCAGCTACAGCACATGGTGATGACGGACCTCGTGGCCTTCGTGGGGCTTCTGGGACTGGTGGTGGGCCTGCTGCGGGCGGCGGAAGGAGAGAGGTGGGGCTGGGTCGCAGGCTCGGGCCTGGGCGTGGCGGCCCTGGCCAAGGGCCCGCTGGCGGCGCTGTTCGTGCTGGCCACGCTTCCGTACGCGGTGCGGCACCGGGAAGAACTGCTGCGGTCAGGCTTCCTTGCGCGGGCAATCCCCGGCATCCTGCCCGCCGCCGCGTGGTACGGGCTCGTCTGGCGGGAGTTCGGACAGAAGTTTGTCGACGTCCACTTCGGGGTGTTCCTGTTCCGCCTGGCCGCGCAAGGGATCGCCGCGGAAAGCCCCCTGGGTCCAGCGTTTTACCTGGTGAGCGCCCTGTGGCGCTTCTTGCCCTGGTGGCCTCTCCTTCCCGCAGCCCTGGTGGCGGGCTGGGGTGCGGCGCGGGCGAAAGACCGGACCGCGGAGTGGTCGGTGGGGTTTGCCGCGGTGTACTTCACCGCCATCACCGCCATGCGGACCAAGACGGACCACTACGCGCTCCCCCTGGTCCTGCCCGCAGCGCTGCTCGTGGCGGGGTGGGTCACGGGCGGGGGTGGTTTTCGTACCGCGGAGAGCCTGAGCGCGGTGCTGTGCCGCGTCCTCGGCGGCTTGCTGGCGTTCGGGGGGCCGGTGGCCGCCGCAGGACTCCTCCCAGCGCCGCTGCAGCTGCGCCTGCCCGCAGCGGCCCTCAGCCTCCTGGTGGCGTGGGCCGTGGTCCGCTGCGGGAACCTCGTACGTGGTGGGGAACGTCAGGCGGCGTGGTCTTCCGTGCTCTGGCCGGTGGTCCTGGCGTACGCGGTGGCCGGCGTGGCGTTGCGTCCGTGGGATGCGGAGCCGGGCCTGCGGACCGTGGCCAAGGCTTTGCCGGCGGGCGAAGCGGTGGTGTACGTGGCCGGGCAGCCTCTCAGCCAGAACTCCTGCCCGTACTTGGCCCTGCGCTTCCGCTTGGACCGTCCTCCGCGGGTGATCTCGCCTGCAGAGTTCCCGTCTGCGCCCCCGGGCTGGTACGTGGGGCGGACGGGCGAGCTGGTCCCGAACGCTCAGGACCGCGTGGTGGTGCGGTCCGACTGGGTACTGGTGCACCGCCCGTAGCCCGCCCAGGATCCCGGGCTGGAGCGGGACTGGCGATTGGACACCGCCGACCGCTGCCCGTATAATCACGGCGTGCGGGCCAAGGGAAGTCCGGTGCAGCCCGAAGTCCGGGCAAATCCGGCGCGGTTCCCGCCGCTGTAACGGAGAGCCTGACCCACAGGCGCCAACCGGCGCCACCCACTGGGCCGTAGAGGTGCAAGCCGGCGGCCTGGGAAGGGCGGGGAGGGCGAGGATCCGGAGCCAGAAGACCTGCCCGCACGCGGTCCCACACCCTTCGGGTGCAAAGCGGAGGTGGGAAGATGAGGCCTTCCTTGCAGGCCCGCGTCGTGCGGGCTTTCCTCACCTTGTGGGTTGTCCTCACGATTCCCCTTGCTGCGCGGGCGCAGGAAATCCCGACCTTCGAGGGCGAAGAGGTGGTGGTTTCAGGCCGCCGCCCCGAACCTGTCCGTTCCAGCCCCGCGTACGTCACCGTGCTCTCGGGCGAACAGCTGCGCAGGCTGGGGCTGCGCACCGTGGGGGAGGCGCTGCGCTACCTCGCGGAGGTATACGTACGCGAAAACTATAGTGGCCCCGGGGGGCTGTTGCAGCCTTCGGTGCGCGGCAGCAGCCCGCAGCAAGTGCTGGTGCTGCTCGACGGCGTCCCGCTCAACGCCACCGCGCAGCTGGGGGTGAACCTCGCCACGTTGTCCCTGGCGGAGGTGGACCGGGTGGAAGTGCTGCGGGGCCCGTACTCGGCCCTCTGGGGGAGTGGCGCTCTGGGCGGCGTGGTCCACGTGGTGACGCGGCCGACCAACCGGTTGCGCCTGCGGGCGGGCTACGGGGGAGCCGCTGACTCCCTGGCAGCGCTGAGCGTGGGCGGACAGGCCCAAGGCACGCGGTACGCGGTAGGGGTCGAACACCTCGGCAGCGGCGGCTACCAGCCCAACGGCGACGCCTCGCGGTGGACCGGGACGTTGCACCTCGGCGTGGAGTCGCAGCGGGGCTCGCGCTGGACGTTTCAGGTGCACCACACGGACGCCGGCTACGGCGTGCCCGGCGCCACCAACAGCTTCTGTTACCCGTGCCCGGACCGGCAGTCCGACCGCAGGACGGTGCTGCAGCTGGCGTGGGACCGGACGGCGGCCGACGGAGGGGGGCAGCGGCTGCGGCTGTGGTGGTACGGGGACTCCCTGGACTACCGCGCCTCAGGCTACAGCTCGTCCGCCTCGGGCCAGGCGTACGGCGCGGAGTGGCAGGACGTGCGCAGGCTCCCGGGTGCTGGGGTACTCACGGTAGGCGGGGAGTGGCAGCAGGCCGCGTATGGTTTCAGGAGCACGTTTGGAGGCTTCGACGGGACCGCGCAGGTCGGCGCGGCGTTCGCGCAGTACGACGTGCCGGTGTCCGACCGGACCCTGCTGGGGCTGGGCCTGCGGGCTGACCTGCACTCCGCGTACGGCGGCCAGCTGAACCCCCGCGTCGGGTTCGTGCACTTCGTCACGGACACCCTACGGGTGAGGGGTGGAGTGGGCCGGACGTTCCGTGGCCCCACGTTCGCGGAGCTGTACTTCCCCGGTTGCAGCAACCCGAACCTGCTGCCCGAGTCCGCCTGGTCTGCGGACCTGGGACTGGAGTACGCACCGCGGCCGGCGCTCGTGGCGCGGGTCAACACCTTCTACACCGACGCCCACAACCTGATCGTGGGTGGGTGCAACCCGCAGAATGTGGGCTCCGCGCGGGTTTCCGGAGCGTCGCTGGAACTCAGCGGGACGCCGGCGGACGGCTGGCAGGTCCTGGCCAACCTGACGTGGACCGACGGGGTGGACCGGACCACGGGGCTGGCGCTCCTCCGGCTTCCCCGGTGGGCCGCGAACGTGGTCCTGCGGCGCGAGCTGGGAGGCGAGGCCGCGCTGGTGGTGCTGGCCAGCTACGTCGGCGAGCGCGAGGACCTGGACTTCTCCAGCTTCCCCGCGACCCGGGTGACCCTGCCGGGGTACGTGACCGTGGGGCTGCGCTATGAAGTGGCGGCTTCCGACGTGCTCGTGAGCGTCGGCGTGGACAACCTGCTGGACGCTCGCTACGAGACCCTGCGCGGCTACCCCGCGCCAGGCCGGACGTTCTTCGTCCAGGTCACCAGCCGGAGGTAGCCGTGCGGCGGGAGGCTGTGGCCGTCGGGTTGGCAGTCGCGGGGCTGGCCCTGGCCGTTACGCACACGTGGCGCACACCCGCCCCGCCACAGGAGGACGTATCTCGGGTGAAGGGTCACGTCCGGTCGCCCACCGCGGAGGAGGAAGGCGGCGTCTTGCAGCCAACTCAGGCGGCCCCGCGGCCCGCTGGAGCAAACGCCGCTCCCCGTGGGAGCCCACGTGCGCCCGCGGTGCCGGAGGGCCCGACCAACCCACCGCCCCCGCGCCGGGCCGCGAGCCACCTTTATCGGCCTTCCGAGGCGCACACCCCTGCGCCGCGCCGTGAGCCTTCCAACAAGCCCCAGCCGTCCGGCGGTGCGGGGGGGGTGGAAACTCCGGAGCGGACACCGCAAGCCGCCCCGAGCTCTCGGGCACCTGGTGCACAGACAGCCCAGTCCGCGCTGCCAGAGGTTTCCGGCGTTGCTGGCCAGGCTGCAGACGACCGGGAAGTGCCGGCCGGCTCCGAGAGCCCTGTAGCCTCCTCGCAGGAGCTCTCGCCGGAACCCGCCGGAGCGGGGGCCGCGGTGGTGGACCCGGCTCGGAAGCCGGCCCTGCAGGTGACGCCGCCGAAGCCCGTGTACGCACCGGCCCCGGAGTACCCGGGCTTCCGTCTGGCCGTGGAACCGGGCGGTGGGTCAGCCGGCGGCCTGCCGGTGAGGCCGGAAGGCCGGCTCAGGGTGCGGCTGCTGGTGCGGGCGGACGGGACCGTGGGGGCCGTGGAGCTCCTCGTCTCCTCCGGGGACCCGGACCTGGACCGGGCCGCGGTCACCGCCCTCAGCGGGTGGCACTTCGAGCCCGCCCGCCGGGACGGTCAGCCCGTGGACAGCTACTACGTGGTGTGGGTGGCCTTCCGCACCGTGCAGCCGTAGTCGGGGCACGCGTTTACTCCCCGAAGACCGGTGCCAGGTCCAGTTCGAAGCCGGGGAGCTCCGGGTCGAGCCGGACGCGCTGCACGCCCTGGTACAGCTGGGGCTCGCTGCCGGGCCGGTACACCTCCACGGAAGCGGCGTAGGGGTCGACCAGGACCGCGACCCGGGCGCCGTTGCGCAGGTAGGCGCGCATCTTTTCCCGCAACTCCTGCAGGCGCTGCGTGCGGGACCGGATCTCGAACACGGCGTCCGGGCACACCGGGACGAAGCCCTCCCGTTCGTCCTCGGACAGCGCCTCCCACCGCTCCCTCCGCATCCACGAGGCGTCAGGAGACAGCGCCGAGCCGTCCGGAAGCAGGAAGCCGGTGGAGGAGTCGAAGACCACGCCTGTCCCGACCTGTTGGTTCCACGCCCTGAGCTGACCGAAAACCTCGCCGCTCCTCTTGCCGCTCTGGCCCCCCGTGGGACTCACCACCAGCCTCCCGTCCGCGGTGCGCTCGAACTGGTAGCCCGGGTTACGCTCGGAGAGCTGAATCAGCTCCTCGTCGGTGACCGGGTGCAGCAGGTCGAGCTGGATCGCCACCGTGACCTCCCCGCCGTGGAATTTTACGGGAGCCGGCGCGAGCCCTGCACCACCGGCGCGCCGGAGGCCAAACCGCGGGAGGGTCGGCCTGCTCCTACCTGCGGAAGAAGGCGAACAGGATCCCCAGGAGGACGCCGATCTGGCCCACCCAGAACACGAACATCCACCGGATCAGGTCCGCCCGCACGTCCGAGATCTGGGTCCGCAGGCGTGCGACCTCTTCGGTGATCCTGCGGTCGAGCTTGCTGGACTCTTCGGCGATGCGGTTTTCCAGGCGTGCGACCTCTTCGGTGATCCTGCGGTCGAGCTTGCTGGACTCTTCGGCGATGCGGTTTTCCAGGCGTGCGACCTCTTCGGTGATCCTGCGGTCGAGCTTGGCGGCTTCCTCGGCGATGCGGTTTTCCAGGCGTGCGACCTCTTCGGTGATCCTGCGGTCGAGCTTGCCGGACTCTTCGGCGATGCGGTTTTCCAGGCGTGCGACCTCTTCGGTGATCCTGCGGTCGACCTTGCT
>JAVKKH010000004.1 GCA_031296405.1 Candidatus Tepidifontimicrobium thermophilum | reverse complement strand
CGGGGGTCCGCAGCGACCGGTGGTTGAAGGTCAAGGCCCGGCACACGGAGGAGGCGGTGGTGGTGGGGTTCACCCGTGGCCGCGGCCACCGAGAGGCCAGCTTCGGGGCCCTGGTGCTGGCGCAGCACGACGCTTCTGGACGCCTGGTACACGTGGGACAGGTGGGGGGCGGGTTCACGGACGACGACGTGCGCCGGCTGCGGGCCGTGCTGGAACGCCTGGAGGTTCAGAACTGCCCCCTGTCGCCTGCCCCGGACGTCCCTCAACCCGTGCGGTGGGTGCGGCCCCAGCTGGTGGTGGAGGTGGAGCACGCAGGCCGCACGCCGGACGGGAAGCTGCGGTTCCCGGTGTTCGTGCGGGTGCGGGAGGACCGGAGTGCGGGCGACGCGTGGGTCCCGGAGGCGTCGGTGCCCGTAGCGTTCACGAACCTCGACAAACTGTACTTCCCCGAGGCGGGACTCACCAAGGGCGACGTGGTGGCCTACTACCGGGCGGTAGCACCGTGGATCCTCCCGCACCTACAGGACCGCCCCCTGACCCTGCGCCGCTTCCCGGAGGGGATCCACGGTCCGGACTTCTTCCAGAAGGACGTGCCGGACGCGCCGCCCTTCGTACGCACGGTGCGGCTGTGGTCCGACCAGGGGGGCCGGGACGTGACCGCGGTGGTGGGCGGGGAGGAACCTACTTTGCTGTGGCTGGTGCAGATGGGCTGCATCGAGCTGCACGCGTGGTTCTCCCGCACCAGCCCGATCCCCGACCTCGCAGCTTCCACCGAGTTCTCCGGGTCGGAGGAAGCGTTGGAGCGGAGCGTCCTGAACTACCCGGACTTCGTGGTGTTGGACCTGGACCCGTTCCTCCTCCCGGAAGGAGAGGGGCTGCGCCGCCGCGGGCGCGAGTACGACCCCGAGTACTCCCGCCGGGGGTTTGAGGCGGCCCGGCAGGCGGCCCTGTGGCTGGAGGAGGTGCTGTCGGGTCTGGGGCTTCGGGCCTTCGTGAAGACCTCGGGCAAGACGGGACTGCACGTGTTCGTCCCCGTCCGCCGCACCTACACGTACCGCGAGACGCACGCCTTCGCCAAGACCGTGTGCGGGTGGCTGAGCCAGCGGCACCCGGACGTACTCACGGTGGCGTGGAGGGTCCGGGACCGGGTGGGGAAGGTGTTCCTGGACTACAACCAGAACGTGCGGGGCAAGACCCTGGCGGTGGCCTACAGCCTCCGGCCGACGCCGCAGGCCACCGTCAGCGTTCCGGTGACCTGGGACGAACTGCGGGCAGGGTTCGACCCCCTGCAGTGGAACGCGAGGACGGTACCGGAGCGGTTGCGGCAGCGGGGGGACCCGTGGCAGGACATCCTCGCCCACCCACAGCAGCTGCCCGGAAGCTAGCGGCGCTAGCGGCTGCGGCGCTGCTGGTCGTGGGCACGTCGGCGCGGGCCGCTGTGCAGGTGCCGGAGCCGTTGCGGGGCGGTTGTGCCGCGTCCACCGAGCTGCGGCGCCTGGCTGCAACGCCAGGCCCGGCCGGCCTGCGGGCAGCCCTCCGGCTGGGTCTTTGCTTCCTGGAGGGCCGCCGGTTCGGGGAAGCTGTAGCACTGCTGGACCGCGGCTCAAGCCACCCGACCCTCGCGCCCTACGCGCTCCTGTGGGCGGGACAGGCAGCGCTCGCAGCGGGGGATTTGGAAGGCGCTGTCCGGCGTCTGGAGCACGCCGTGCAGTTAGCCCTCCCGCCCCGGGCGCGCGCCCGCGGGTACCTCCTGCTGTCCGAGGCTTCGCGGAGAGCGAAGGACGCCGCAGCGGCGGAGCGGTACGCACACCTCGCCTTGCGCCACGCCGCGGACGACGAGGGACGGGCGGCGGCCTGGAGGCTTCTCGGCCGCGCTTCGGAGGCCGCGGGCCGCCAGCAAAAGGCGCGGTGGCGCTACACCATGGCGTGGTGGGGCTTCCCGGGGACAGCGGCGTCCCGCGAAGCAGAAACCGACCTCCGGAGGCTGGCGGGGCGGATGCCGGTACCACCCGCCCTGGCGCGGGCGGAGCGGGCCCGCAGGCTGCAGGACCCGCGGGCCCAGCTGGAGGAATGGCGGGCGGCTTTGAGCCAGGGGCTGACGGGGGCCCTGGAGGCGGAGGCGTGGCTGCAGGTCGGTGTGATCGCCGGGGGTACAGAGGGTCTTCCGGCTTTGCGCCGGGCCGCGGCCCACCCTCGGTACCGGGCGCAGGCGCGGTACTGGACGGGCGTGATCCTGGTCCGCCTCGGCCGGGACGCCGAAGGCGTCCACGTGTGGCGGGGCCTGGTGCGCGAGCTCCCGCGGAGCGGCTGGGCTGCCCGCGCCCTGGTCGGTCTGGCCGCGCACGCCCAACAACGCGGGCGGCTCGCTGAGGCAGACGGGTACTGGGCCCAGCTGGCTCACAACTTCCCGTCCACGGCTCTGGGCGGCCGGGCGCGGTGGGAACGCGGGTGGCTCCGCTACCGGCAGCGGCAGTACCGCAGCGCGGAGCGGTTCTGGACTCAGGCGGCTGCGGACGACCCTGGAAGTCCGTGGGCTGCGGCGAGCCTGTACTGGGCCGCAGCAAGCCGTGCCCGCCAGGGTCTGGAAAGCCGCGCCCTCCTGCGCCGGGTGGCCGAGCGCTACCCGCACTCCTACTACGGCCAGCGGGCCCGCGAGCGTCTGGGCCTCGGGCCTCCAGCCCCACCGGCTGAAGGCGGGCAGACGGTGCTTCCAGCCGACCGGTTCGCGCCCGCGCCGGTGGAGCTGGCATCCCTCGGACGGTACCGGGAAGCGGCGGAGGCGGCCGAAGAGGTCCTCAGGTCAGCTCAGTCCCGGCCCCTGCGCAGACTGGCGGCGTGGGCCCGGGCCATGGACGGGGACCTCACGGGCAGCGTGGCCGCCGCGGAGGCCGCCACGGCTCCGTGGATACCCCAAGCGGCCGGTACCGAAGCGGAGCTGTGGAGGCTGGCTTACCCCCTGGCTCACCGCGAGGTGGTGTGGCGGTGGTCGGAGGTCCAAGGTGTGGATCCACTGCTGGTGCTGGCCGTCATACGGGAGGAGAGCCGGTTCCGCGCCGACGCGGTCTCGCCCGCGGGCGCGGTGGGGCTGATGCAGCTCCTGCCGTCCACCGCACGCGGCATCGACCCCTCTGCCCGGCCGGACCTTCTCACGGACCCGGAGGCCAACATCCGGCTCGGCACCGCTTACCTGGCGGGGCGCCTGCGGGAGTTCCACGGAGACGTGGTGACCGCCCTGGTGGCCTACAACGCGGGCCCGGGAGCCGCCCGCCGCTTCCTCAACCTCCGCGGCGCGGGCGTGGACGAGTTCGTCGAGTCCATCCCGTACGCCGAGACCCGCGCGTACGTCAAGCGGGTCCTCGAGTCCTACGGAATCTACCGGTGGCTCTACCGGCGGTAGACCTCTACGCCTTCCCGAGCGGCTTCTGCTGCCGTGCTGATCTGCTGCGACTTCCGCGCGAACTCCTCGGGGGTGTAGCACAGGGGCTGGAGGTCCACATCCAGCTCCCACAGCTCTAGCACCGCGGCGGCCCGCTCCTGCCAGGTCAACCCTTCGAAGCCCTTCGAGACGAGCACGAGGTCGTAGTCGCTGTCCACGAGCTCGGTGCCCCGGGCGCGGGACCCGAACAGGATCGCCCGCTCGAGGGGAAAGCGCTCCGCCACGCGGGCCAGAAACCGCTCTAGCGCTGCGCGGTCAACGCCGAGGTGACCCATCGCTGGACCCGCTCCGTGGCCTCCAGCAGCTGTCGGGCCTTCCGCAGGTCGTAGTTCTCCGCGGGGACTCCGTTAGCCGCGTCCGGGTAGCGAGAGGTGGCGTACTCCGGGTTCAGCAGGCGCAGGTCACTCATGACGTCCTCCGGCACGCCCAGGGTCCTCCCCAGCTCCACGAGGTTGTGCGTCTTCGGAGGGAGCCGGCGCTGCAGCTCGATGATGGCCCCCTTCAGCCACTTCTCCGCGGCCTGGTGGCAGGCGAAGGCGGCGCCGAAGTAGAAGCCGGCTTCACAGCTGGCGCGGGCGTACGCCAGGTCCGCGTCCCCCTGGGCGATCCACCGCCGGGCCTCCTCCCGCATTCTGTACGCCTCCCAGGCGATTTTAACGGCGCAGGCGCGCCCTATGGTGCCGGAAAACCAAGCACCCGGTCCTACCGTTCCAGCAGCACCACGGTCTCCACGTGGTAGGTCTGCGGGAACAGGTCCACCGGCTGCACCGCCACGACCCGGTAGCCGAAGGGGACCAGCTCCCTGAGGTCCGGGGCCAGGGTGGTGGGGTTACACGACACGTACAGCACCCGGCGAGGGCCAGCCCGGCCCACCTTCCGCATCACCTTGCCTCCCGCTCCCGACCGGGGCGGGTCCAGCACTACCAGGTCCGGGGTCCCCGCGCGCGCCACCAGTTCGGGCAGGACGTGGCGCACCTCACCCTGCACGAACTCCACGTTCCGGATGCCCGCCCGCGCCGCGTTGTCCCACGCCGCCTGGACCGCAGACGCCACCACCTCTACGCCCCACACGAACCCCGCCTGCCGGGCGAGGGCGAGGGCGAACGTGCCCACCCCGCAGTACAGGTCCACCACGCGCTCTCCGCCCCGGAGCTCCGCCATCTCCAGCGCCAGCTGCAGCATGCGGTCCGCCTGCTCGGTGTTGGTCTGGAAGAAGGTCTCCAGCCCGATCCCGAACCGAAGGCCGCCGAGCTCCTCCTCGATGGTGGACTCGCCCCGGAGCACCTCCAGCCGGTCCACCTTCACCGCGTCGGACAGCGAGCCGGACTGCGCCCACAGCACGCCCCGGATCTGCGGGTAGCGCTGCACCAGCCGGCGCGCCAGCTCCGGCCCGTCCGGGAAGGGGCCCGGCGCGGTGACCACCGCCACCAGCACCTGCCCGGTGCGGACGCCTTCCCGGTACACCAGGTGACGCAGAAAGCCCTGGCGGGTGCGGTGGTCGTAGCAGGACAGGTGGTGTTCCCGCACGAAGGCCTTCACCTCCCGCAGCACGGCGCTGGCCAGGGGCGAAGGCAGCAGGCACTCGTCGATCTCCACCACCCGGTCGAAGTGTCCCGGCACGTGCAGGCCCAGGATGGCTTCGGGGTGGAAGGCGAACTCCATCTTGTTCCGGTACCCCAGGGGCCGGGGCGCGGGCACGATAGGCCGGACGGGGACTCCCTGCAGTCCCCCCAGACGCTCCAAGCTTTCCCGCACGATCTGCTCCTTGGCCGCGAGCTGAGCCTCGTAGCGCAGGTGCTGCCAGGTGCAGCCGCCGCACCGGCCGAAGTACGGGCATGGAGGCGCTACACGGTCGGGGGACGGCTCCACCACCTCCACCACTTCCGCTTCCCCGAAGGATCGCTTGGCCCGCACCAGGCGGGCACGCACCAAGTCGCCGGGCGCGGTGTAAGGGACGAACACCACGTAGCCGTCCGCCCGGGCCACCCCGCGCCCGCCGTACGACAGCCGGTCCACCCGGAGCACCAGCTCCTGACCTTTCTGGAAGCCTGCCATACCAAGGGCAGGGTAGGGGACCGCCGGCGGTCGGGCAAGGCGTCTTTTCACCGATTGTTAACGATCCCATCCCGCCCCGTTCACCACCCGGCCGGGCCGGCCGCGGTATTCCTGCACGTGATCCTGGTGACGGAGGTGCGCAGATGTCCCGGATCGGGGTGTGGTTGGTCGCGGCGGCCAGCGCGGCTTTTCTCGCGTCGGCAGGCGTGGTACTGGGCCTGCGCCTGGCGGGCGCGCAGACCCCCGCGGGCCCGGCGCGGGGGGAGTGTGCGGCCCAGGTGGAGCGCTTGCAGCAGGAGTCGCAGCAGCTGCGACGGCTCGTGGCGGCGTACCGACAGCGGGAGGCCCTGTACCGCCAGAGGCTGGAGGAAGCTAACCGGTTGCTGGAGCGCCTGGCCGGCGGCGACAGGCAGGGCCGGCGAAGTGCGGACCGTTGGGAACGTGAGTGGCACGAGGGAAGGGAGAGGTCGGAGGATGACGACTGACCGCGGTGCGCTCAGGTGGAAGGTGTTGTTGACCACGGCTTCAATTCTGGCCAGCGTGGTGGGATGGGGCGTGCTGGCCGCCCGGGACGCTCCCGTGGCGTTCCGGGAGCTCGGGCGCCCGGCGTTGCAGGAGGCCGACGGTACGGAGCTGGAAGCCGGGCTGGAGCTACTGCCGCCGGTCCCGTCTGTGCACCGGCCCGTGGCCGCCAGTCGCTCGTCGCGATGAGCCTGCAGGTGTTCCGCGGCAGCTTCCGGGCCATGGGTTGCGAGTTCCGGGTGTGCGTGGCGGTTCCGGACGCGGGCACTGCCCGTCGTGCGATGCTCGCCGCGAGGTCACACGCGTCGCACCTGGAGCTGCTGTTGAGCCGGTTCCGCGAGGACAGCGAGCTGAGCCGGCTCAACCGGTCTTCGGGAAGCCCGGTGCGGGTGCACCCGGTCCTGTGGCGGGCGTTGAGGTGGGCCCTGTGGGCGGCCCGGGCCACCGGAGGGCTGTACGACCCGACTCTGCTGGACCAACTGGAGGCCGCGGGTTACGGGGCCAGCTTCGAGCAGCTTCCGGCGGCAGAAGGGCTTCCGGACCCGGACCCCGCCGTCTTCGGACGCTGGCGGCTCGTCCGGCTACACCGTCTAAGGCCCGTAGTCTTCCTCCCGCCCGGACTGAGGGTGGACCTGGGAGGCGTGGGCAAGGCGTACGCAGCGGAACAGCTGGCCGCGGAGCTGCGTCGGTTCGGTCCGTGTCTGGTAGAAGCGGGTGGGGACGTAGCGGTGCGGGGAGTCCCTCCTGGGTGGCCGGGCTGGCCGGTGGCGGTGGAGGCGACGGGCGGCACTTTGGGGGCCCTGTGGCTGCGCCGAGGCGGCCTAGCCACCTCAGGCACCGACGTCCGCCGCTGGCGTGCCGGCCACCAGGTGGCGCACCACCTCATCGATCCCCGCACGGGTCTGCCGGCCCGCACCGACGTGGCAAGCGCCACGGTGCTGGCACGGCACGCGGTGGAGGCCAACGCCCACGCCCTGGCCCTGGTGGTGCTGGGCACGGAAGCGGCCGAGTTGTACCTGGCGCACCGGACCCGCGTACGGGCCGTGGTCGTCCGCAGGGACGGAAGGCTCTGGTTCCGCGGGCTGGCCTTGGACCGCGCAGTTCGAGGTTCTCAGGAGGAGGTGGGCTGAAGTGCGGTTACGCACGGTGCTGGCGTTGGGTGCTGCGGCGGGGGTGGGCGCCGCCTCCGGCGCCCTGTGGGCGAGCTCTGGAGCGCCGGTGTGGGCCGCCGCCCTTGCCGCGCCCGAGACGAAGGCGTTCTGGTACGCGAGCCGCAGCACGGGCTGGGTGAGCTACGGGCTCCTGTGGCTGGCCACGTGTCTGGGTGTGTCGTTGTCTGGGAGGCTGACGCGGGGGAGCACCGCGGCGGTCCTGGCGGAGCTGCACCGGTTCTCCGCGGGGCTGGCCCTGGTGTTCCTGGGCGCCCACGCGCTGGCCCTCCTCGGCGACCGGTACGTGCAGCCGGACGGGGCGGACATCCTGGTCCCCTTCCGCTTTCCCGAGCGGACGGCCTGGGTGGGACTGGGCCAGCTGGCCGCGTACGTGGCGGCGGCGGTGTACGGGAGCTCGTGGGTGCGCCGCCGCACCGGCTACCGGTTCTGGCGCGGCCTGCACTATGCTGCCTTTGGAGCGTACGGACTGGGCACGGTGCACCTGTTGGGTGCGGGAACCGACGTGGGTCCTGCTACGGGCACCGCGGTCGCGGCGTCCGCGGCGGTGGTGGCCGTCCTCCTCGGGTTGCGGACTTGGGACGGATCGGCAAGACGGGCGTCGCGGGGTGAGGTGACGGGGCGGTGACCGGCGCTGCGGAGCCTGTGGTCCTGGTGGTGGAGGACGACCTGGATCTGGCCGAGCCCTTGCAGGAAGGGCTGAGCCAGCACGGGTTCCGGCCTGTCCACGTCTCGGACGGCCGCGCGGCCCTGGACGTGCTGGAACGCCAAACTGTGGACGTGGTGGTGCTGGACGTGATGCTGCCGGACGTGGACGGCTTCAGCGTGTGCCGGGAGATCCGCCGCCGGTCTGACGTGCCCGTCCTGATGCTCACGGCCCGGGGGCACGAGCTGGACCGGGTTACCGGGCTGGAAGTCGGCGCCGACGACTACGTCACCAAGCCCTTCAGCCTCCGGGAGCTGGTGGCGCGGCTGCGGGCCGTCCTGCGTCGCCGGGATCTGGACCGGGGAGCCTCGCCCGGGCCGGCGGACCGATGGACGGTGGGCGAGGTGACCCTGGACCGCCTGGCTCGGCGGGTCTGGCGGGGCGGGAAGGTGGTGGAGCTGCGCCCGCGGGAGTTCCAGCTCCTGGAGGTCCTCATGTCTGAGGCGGGTCGGGCACTGTCCCGGCGCGAGCTGTTGGACCGTGTGTGGGGCCCGGACTGGGTGGGCGACCCGCGGACGGTGGACGTGCACGTGCGGTGGCTGCGGGAGAAGCTGGAGCCAGACCCGTCCCGGCCGCGCTACATCCACACCGTGCGCGGGTACGGGTACCGGTTCGAGGACGCGGGTGCGGACTAGCCTGCGCTGGCAGATTTTGGGGCTGTACCTGGGGCTGCTGGTCCTGGGAGTGGGCGGGCTGGCGGCTTGGTCCGGCTACCAACTGAAGCGCAGCGCCGAGGAGCGGGCGTACCACGAGCTGGTGGCGAAGGCGCTGATTGTGGCTGCGGTTGTCCAGGAGCCGCTGGAGCACCACCGGCTGCCGCAGGCGGTGGTGGCAGGGTACGCCCGCAGCACGGGGGCTCGGGTGGTGGTCCTGGACCGCCGCCTGCGCGTGCTGGCCTCCTCGGAGCCGGCCGTGTCCTCGCACCCGACGGTCCCGCGACAGGGATGGGGCGTGGAAGGCTCCGGGCGCCGGCTGTACGCCACGGTACCCGTCGCGGACGAGGATGGCCGCGCCCGAGGGGCGGTGGAGCTGTCGGTGCCTGAGGCGGCGGTGCTGGCGCCGGTTCGGACCGCGTGGGCAGCTTTGGCGGCCGCGGGCGTGGTGGTGGTGGGGACGGTGGCGGTGGCGACTAGCCTCCTGGCTGCGTGGATCACGCGACCCCTGCGGCTGCTGACGGACGCGGCGGACGCGGTGGCGGCAGGGCGGCTGTCGCAGCGGGTCCGGGTGGAGGGGGCAGAGGAAGTCCGCCGCCTGGGGTCCAGCTTCAACCGGATGGCGGAGCAGGTGGAGGCCATGGTGGCGCAGCAGCGGGCGTTCGCGGCACGCGCGGCGCACGAGCTGCGCTCCCCTCTGGCAAGCGTGCGCCTGCGCCTGGAGGTGCTGCGGGACAAGGTGGCCCGGGACCCCGTGGCGCTGGAGTTTGTGGACGACACCCTGCGGGTGCTGGACCGCCTGCGGAGGCTTACCGACCACCTGCTGGTGCTGGCGGCGGTTCAGGAGACTGGTGCGCCGCAACGGCGGCCCGTGGACCTGGCACCGGTGCTGTACGAGCTGGTGGAGGAGGTGAGCGCTTTGGCCGCGGACGCGGGGCTGCGGCTGGAGGTGGACGTTCCTCCTCACCTCCCGGAGGTTTTGGCGGACCCGGAGCAGATCGGGTTGGCGGTCCGGAACCTGCTGGACAACGCCATCAAGTACACCGCGGCGGGGGGGCGTGTGACGGTCCGCGCGTCGGCGTCGGACCGGTCTGTGGAGCTGGTGGTGGCGGACACCGGTGTGGGGATTGCTCCGGAGCACCTTCCGAAGGTGTTCGACCGGTTCTACAGGGTCCCCGCAGCAGGCCGCGGACCCGAGGGAAGCGGCCTCGGGCTGGCCCTGGTCCGGGAGGTGGTGGAAGCGCACGGGGGACGGGTAGACGTGCGCAGCACCCCCGGGGCCGGGACGGAGTTCCGGGTCCGTCTGCCGCGGGAGGCGAGTGCAGTTCCGTGAGGGCGGCGGAGCGGGTGGAGGAAGCGCGGCGGTGCATCGAACGGGCGCACCGGGTTGCCGTGCTTACGGGTGCCGGGATCTCCGCGGCGTCGGGCATCCCTACCTTCCGAGGCCCGGGCGGCCTTTGGGAGGGCGTGCGGCCCGAGGAGCTGGCTACCCCGGAGGCATACGCCCGGGACCCGCAGCGGGTCTGGAGCTGGTACGCCTGGCGCTATCGGCTGGCGTATCAGGCTCGGCCGAACCGCGCTCACGAGCTGCTGGTGCAGCTGGAGCGCGACAAGGGCGACGGTTTTCTCCTCGTCACGCAGAACGTGGACGGCCTGCACGCCCGCGCGGGCTCGCAGAGGCTAGTGGAATTGCACGGGAGCCTGCACCGGGCTCGCTGTGAAGCCTGCCAGCACCGCTTCCCGTTGCCACCGCCGGAGACCTTCATGCCGCCACCTAGATGTCCGCGGTGCGGGTCGCGGGCGCGGCCTGACGTGGTGTGGTTCGGGGAACTGGTCCCCGGGCGGGCTTACCAGCGCGCGGCGGAGGCCTTCCGGACCGCGGAGGTCGCCCTCGTGGTGGGTACCAGCGCCGTGGTGGAACCCGCGGCCTCCCTGGGCAGGCTGGCCCGGCTCGGCGGCGCCTACCTCGTGGAGGTCAACCCGGAGCAGACTCCCCTCACACCTTTGGCGCACCTGTCCCTGCGCTGCGGAGCCGAGGAGGGACTTGAACCGCTGATCGGCCCCAGGGCTCCGGGTACCGCCTAACGGGCCACTTGCGAGGCGGGACGCCACTTGATGGTGCAGCCCACGGGCGGGGTCTCCGCCACGTCCGGCTGCCGCCCCTCCAGGACCGCGTCCAGCGCCTCCCGCAGGTAGTGCCGGCGGACCTTGTTGGGGTCCTCGTAGTGGTCGTCGATGGCCCCGTGGTAGCGCAGGCGGCGGTCCCGGTCGAACACGAACACCTCGGGGGTGCGCTCCGCCCCATAGGCCCGCGCCACCTCCTGGGTCCCGTCGTACAGGTACGGGAAGTTGTACCCCTTCTCGCGGGCCCGCTCCCGCATCCGGTCAAAGCTGTCCTCTGGGTACTGCTCCGGGTCGTTGCTGCTGATCACCAGGAACTGCACCCCGCGGGGGGCGTAGTCCCGCTGGATGGCCACCATCCGGTCCTCCCACGCCCGCACGTACGGGCAGTGGTTGCAGCTGAAGATCACCACCACCGCCTGCCGGTCCGCGTAATCGTCCAGGGCGTGCTCCCGGCCGTCCACGCCGGGGAGCCGGAAGGGGATGGCAGGGTCACCGGTCTTCAGGTTGGCCACGGCTGCACCTCCTCATCGAGTTGTCGGACCCGAGGTCTCCCGGGCCCGCCGCAGGGCGGCTCGGATCTGCTCGGTGCTCGGGACCGGCGAGATGCGACCGTCCTCGTGCCGGTAGGCGCGGCACGTGAGCCTGTAGGGGAGGCCCTCCGTCGGTGCCACGTCCTCCCCGTCCACCAGGATGGTGGGAGACCCCACAAATTTCCACCGCCGCGCGTCCTCCTCCGTGTCCACCCGCACCACGTCCACGGACGCTTCCACCCCTTCTTCCCGGATCGCCTCGTGGAGGCGACTCAGGGCTTCCCCGTGAGAGGGGCAGCCTTCCCAGTACAGGAACGTCACCCGCACCGTCACGGCGTTTCCCGGAGCGCCGCCCGGACGAAGCCCGGGCCGCGTACCTGCGCCCAGTATACTGGCGCCGTGGAGCCTGGGATCAAGCGGTCTGTGGCCCTGGTGGCATACCCTGCCGGAGACCGCCGCCGCTTTGTGGTGGTGCGTCGGCCGGAGGGGCCGGGCGAGGAACTGCCGGGGATCTGGGGACTGCCCGCGGTCTCCCTGGTGCCCGGGGAGACGGAGGAAGCGGCGGCGCTACGGGTGGGCCGACAGAAACTGGGCTGCGGGGTGCGGCTGCTGCGGGTGCTAGGTCGGGCCTCGCAGCAGCGGCCGGGATACCGGCTGGAGATGACGGTGTACGAGGCGGAGCTGGATCGCGCCGCTCCGCAGCTGCCGCCCCCGCGCGAGGACGCGGAGGTCACCTACTACGTGGCCTGGCGGCTCGGCGCCGCGGAGGACCTGCGCGAGGCGGCGGAACGCGGGTCGCTGTGCGCCCGGGTGGCCCTGCGGGGACTCGGGGCGCGGCGCGGCCGGGCCTACGGCTCCAGGTCCTCCACCAGAAAAGCGAGGACGGAGTAGTCCAGGTTGGTCGCGTCGAACCCCAGCTGCCGCAGCATGAACATCACCTGCGCCCGGTGGTGGACCTCGTGGAACAGAAGTTGGAGGGCGACTCCTGCGGCGGTGGTCCGGTAGCGGCGTTTCCGGCCCCCGAAGGTGGACACGTACTCCACGGGAGCTGACCAGTCGCGCACCTCGAGCAGGGCGGTCCGGGTGCGGTCCGCCTGCTCGGCCCACGCCTGCTGCAGAGGCGGGAAGGGCTCGCTGGCATACCGGGCGAATGGCCGCTCGGCCAGAGGGGGCACCGGCTGCCCCTGCAGGCGCCGTGCGTAGCCCCACTCCGCAGAGGCCACGTGGACGAGGGTTGCCCGGATCGTGCGGTGCCCGATCGGGAACTCCTGCGCGTACTGCGCGTGGGTCAGCTGGCCCACCCAGTCCAGCAGCCGGCTTCTGGCCAGGACCAGGTAGTCGTACGCCTCGACGGGGTGGATCCCTCCCATGAGGTTCACGGCACACCTCCCAGGGACGTCAGCCGGAGCGGGGCAGCAGTTCCACCCGGGGCTCCGGGGCCTGCCACGTGATGAGCGCTCCCAAGTACCGGTCGTTGCCCATGGTGCAGTTCACCACCAGGGTGTCCCCCAGCCGCTCCACACCCGGGGACTCGTGCACGTGCCCGCACACCACCACCCGGGGCCGGTGACGTTCCACGTAGTCCCGCACCGCTACGGAACCGATGTGGGCGCCGCTCCACGCCCGGTCCAGCACCCCGGCCGGCGGCTCGTGCACCACCAGCACGTCGCACGACTCGTCCCCCAGGCCGCCGAACCGGACCCCTCCGTGCTCCACACAGGCGCGCTGCGGGCTGCGGGCAGGGCTGCGGACGATGGCCTCGTCCACGTCAAAGGGGTCCATGTTGCCGGGGATGGCCAGCACCACCACGTCAGGGAGCTCCAGCAACTCCAGGGCCTCCCGGCCGCGGCCGGAGTGGGTGAGATCCCCGGCCAGAATGAGCACGTCCGGCCGCAGACGCCCCACGGCCTCCCGCACCGCCTGGATCCGGTCCGGCCGGCCGTGCAGGTCCGCGGTGGCGTAGATGCGCATCCCGCCCTACTGCAGGTGCCAGAACAGGCGCAGGTGCTGCCAGCGCAGGTAGCGGTCCGCCAGCAGGGAGAGAGGCTTGCGCGCGGCGGGGAAGTCCTCCGACAGCCGCTCCAGCACCCTCCGGAGTCCGGACTCCGCGGCGTCCCGGTGCTCCGCGGCCAGCCGGTAGAAGGTCGCCCCCTGCTGCTCGTACTCCTCCAGGCTGCGCCACTCCCCTCCTAGAGCCCGCCCGGGCCGCACCGTGCGCGCGTAGCCGCCGCGGGACAGGACGTAGCCCGGGAACACCCCCGTGAGGAACAGGGCGATGTCCGCAATCCGCCGCAGCAACGGGAAGCGATACGGCTCCTCCACCAGCTGCGCGAGGCGCACCATGTCGTCCATGTTCAGGTCGGAAAACCGCAGCCGCTGCAGCCTGCCCCGGTGCCACACGTGCACCACGTAGGTCTCCGTCCGGACGAAGGAGGCCAGCATGGCGGCCAGGTAATCCAGGACCTCCTCGTCGTCCAGGAGCTGGTTCACCCGGGGGGTGTCGAAGATGGGCACGGACTCCCGCAGGCCCACCCGTTCCAGGGTGTAGCGGGCGTGCCGGACGTCCCGCGCCACCTGGCGGAGGAGGATGGCAAACAGCAGGCGGGGGGAGATCTTGAGGGTGATGTCCGGGTCGGTCCGGATCCGCTCCACCAGCCGGGCGTCCTCCAGGGCCACCTCCAGGAACTCCGGCCGCCGCAACTGCGACAGCAGGACCGGGACCTGGTCGGACTTCTCCGCCAGCGTGGTCGCGATGAAGCGCAGGTCCTGTTCCCCGTAGGTCTGGGTCATGTAACACTCCCCCTCAAAGGCCTCCACCTCCAAATATACGTATCGGGCGCACCGGGGGCCTCCTTGACCGGCGGCGGAGGATCTCCGGGGGAGGCCACGAAAACCCTGGCGGACGGAGGGCGCGAGGTGACGCGGGCAGAGGTCGGGCAAACGCAGGAGATCGAGCAGCTGCTGGCCAGTGCGGACCCCGAGTTCGGGTACCGGAGGCTGGCGGGGCCCTTCGCCGTCGCTGCCGCCGCGGTGGCGGTGGCCATGTCGGGGTTCCACCTGTACACCGCGGGCTTCGGGACCCTTCTGGCCCTCAAACAGCGGGCCGTGCACCTGGGCTTCGTGTTCACCCTGGTGTTCCTCCTGTACCCCGTCCGGAGGAAGCACGCGGGGCAGACCTTTTTCGGGTGGCCGGACGTGGCGTTCGCCCTGGCGGGCGTGGCGTGCGTGGGCTACCTCCTTTGGCACCACGACCGCCTGATGCTGCAGGCCGGCCAACTGGCCCGTACGGACCTCGTGGTGGGCGCGGCGGGGATCCTCCTGGTGCTGGAGGCGGGCCGGCGGGTGATGGGGGTGCTGCCCTTCATCGCCGCGGCCCTGCTGGCCTACCCCTTCCTGGGGGAGTACGTGCCCGGCCTGTTCGCGGTGCGCCGGTTCCCCGTAGAGCGGGTCATCGAGCACATGTGGTACACCACGGAGGGCGTGTTCGGGATCCCGCTCGGTGTTTCGGCCACCTACGTCTTCCTGTTCGTGCTGCTGGGTGCCTTTCTCGAGCGGACCGGGTTGGGCCAGTTGTTCGTGGAGGTGGCCATGGCCCTGGCGGGGTGGATGCACGGGGGACCCGCCAAGGTGTCCGTGTTCAGCAGCGCCCTGCTGGGCACCGTCTCCGGCTCTTCGGTGGCGAACGTGGTGGCGGACGGGGTCTTCAACATCCCCCTGATGAAGCGGTTGGGCTACCACCCGCGCTTTGCGGCGGCCGCAGAGGCGGCCACCTCCGTGGGCGGCCAGATCATGCCGCCCGTGATGGGCGCTGCCGCCTTCGTGATGGCGGAGTTCCTGGGGGTACCTTACCTCACCGTGGTGCAGGCGGCGGTGGTGCCGGCCCTGTTGTACTTCGTCTCCCTGTTCTTCGTGATCCACTTCGAGGCCAAGCGACTGGACCTGCGCGGCCTGCGGCGGGAAGAACTCCCCGACCTGCGGCGCGCGGTCGTGCGCAAGTGGTACCTGGTGGTCCCCCTGCTGGTCATGGTCCTGTACCTGGTGCGGGGGTTTTCCCCCGCGCGAGCGGCGTTCATGGCCATCGCGCTGGCTGCGGGCGTCCACTTGATCACGTGCGTGCGGGAAGGCCGCCTGCGGGACTACCCGCGGGACCTGTGGGGGATGCTGGAGTACGGGGCGCGGAACGCCCTGACGGTGGCCCTGGCCTGCGCGGTGGTGGGGGTCATCATCGGGGTCGTCACCCTCACGGGGATCGGAAACGCCCTGGTCACGGTGACCACGGCCCTGGGCCAGCACAACCTGTTCCTGACCCTGGTGCTGGTCATGGTGGCCTGCACCATCATCGGCTCCGGGATCCCCACCACCGCCACCTACATCATCCTGGCGGCCCTGGCGGTGCCTGCCATCGAGGCGCTCCTTCCCGCGAAGGGACCGGAGATCGCGCCGGGCGTCACGGTTTCTCAGATCGCGGGACACCTGTTCATCTTCTACTACGGGGTCATCGCGGACCTGACCCCTCCGGACGCCCTGGCCGCGTACGCGGCTGCGGGGATCGCCCGAACCCCGCCGTTCCCGGTGAGCCTGGAGGCCACGCGGCACGCCCTGGCGGCCATCCTGGTCCCCTTCGCGTTCGTGTACTCTCCGGAGCTGCTGCTGCTCAGCGGGTCCTGGCCCGACCGCGTGTTGGCGGTGGCCTCCGCGGTGGCGGGGATCGTGTTCCTGTCCGCGGCCGTGGCCGGGTATTTCTTCGGGCCCGCCCACCCCGTGGAGCGGGTGCTACTGGCGGGTGCTGCGGTGGGGATGGTCCTGCACAACCCGTGGCTGGACCTGGCGGGGCTTGCGGCCGCAGGTCTGGTGGCGGTAGCCCAGTGGTTCCGGCGGGCGCCGGGAGTGCGCGAGCCAGGCGGAGGTCTGCCCGCGGCGGCAAAGCAGGACGGGCCATGAGGGATGTCGCCCTGGTGGGGGTTCCCCTGGATCTCGGGTCGGGGCGCCGCGGCACCGACATGGGCCCCAGCGCGGTGCGCTACGCGCAGTTGCAGGCGGAGCTGGAGAGCCTGGGCTACCGGGTCACCGACCTGGGGAACGTGAGCTTCCCGGTGGTGGAGCGGCTGGAGGAGGGCGACCCGCGGGCGCGCTACGCGGACGCCATCGTCCGGGTGTGCGAGGAGGTGGACCGGGCGGTGACGGCGGCCCTGCGCCAGGGTGCCTTGCCTGTGGTCCTGGGGGGAGACCACAGCCTCAGCCTGGGGAGTGTCGCCGCGGTGGTTCGCGACCGCCCGGAGACAGGGTTGTTGTGGCTGGACGCCCACGGCGACTTCAACACGCCCGACACCTCACCCTCCGGGAACGTGCACGGGATGGTGCTGGCGTGTTTGCTGGGACTCGGCCTCCCGTCCCTGGTGCGGGTGGGCGGGTTCGGCCCGAAACTGGTCCCGCAGTACTGCGCCCTGGTGGGGACCCGGCAGCTGGACCCGGGCGAGCGGGAGCTGTTGCGATCCAGTGGGGTGCGGGTGTTCACCATGAAGGACGTGGACCGGTACGGTGTGGGGGAGGTGGTCCACCGCGCCCTGGACGTCGTCACCGACGGTGGCAAGCGGTCGCTGTACGTCAGTCTGGACATGGACGTGGTGGATCCCGCGCACGCACCTGGCGTGGCGACCCCGTGTGCGGGCGGCCTCTCCTATCGGGAGGTGCACCTGGCCATGGAGTTGGTGGCGGACTGGGGCACGTTGCTGTGCATGGACGTGGTGGAAATTAACCCCATCCTGGACGCCCAGAACCGCACCGCGCGCCTGGCCACGGAGCTGGTGGCCTCCGCCTTGGGGAAGCGCATCCTCTGAACCGCTCCCGCGCCGCGGGCGCGGCTTCTGCACGGCGGCCCGGTCCAGGTGGACACGATCCTAACCCGCCGGTCGCGTCCGCGCATCCGGCTTGGGGCTGCCCGCCGAGGCCGCCTCCCGGCGGAACTGGCGCCGAACCAACTCCACGAACGCCTGCACCGTGGCGGGCAGCCGCCCCACGCGGCGCAGGGCCAGGAACACCTCCCGCTGCGCCGTGGGCAGGTCGCGCACCACCCGAACCCGGACCATCCCCGCCCGCACATACGCGGCCACGGAGCGGTGCGGCGCAAACCCCACCCCCATCCCGCGGGCGATGAGGATGACCCCCAGCGGGATGCCGTCCACCTCGATGGCGGACCGCAGGCCCAGCTCCTCCTGCATCCACCGTTCGAACTCCTCGAAACCCTCGCCCCACTGCATGGAGATGAGGGTCTGCCCCACGAGGTCCCGGGGCGTGATGCGGCGCCGGCGGCTGAGGGGGTGCCGTGGAGGCGTGAGGAGGACGATGTCGTCCGCCACCAAGGGCTCCACGGCAATGAGGGGCTCGTGCAGGGGGCGGACGACGAACCCCACGTCCGCCAGGCCGTCCCGGAGCATCTCCACCACCTCGTTGGAGTGCCCGTAACGCACCACCACCCGGGCGCCGGGCCGCTCGCGGCGGAACGCCTCGAGGAGGTCCGGGAGGATGGCGGTGGCCGCGGACACCGTGGCGCCCACCAGCACCGTGCCCCGGCCCTCCGTCTCCCGGGCCGCGGACGCTCCCTCCTGGATCAGCTGCAGGGCCCGCTGCGCGTAGGGCAGGAACGCCTCGCCCGCTTCGGTGAGCCGCACCGTCCTCCCGCGGCGCTCGAACAACGGCCGCCCGATCTCCTGCTCGAGGGCCTGGATACGGGCGGTCACCGAGGGCTGGGTGAGGAACAGGGCAGCCGCCGCGCGGGTGAAGCTCCGCTCCCGCGCCACCTGCAGGAACGCCTCGAGGTTCTGCAGCTCCACGGGAAAGACCAGTTCGCAGCTCAGTCATAGATCTCCTCTATGGAAGGCCTGTGGCTTCCGGCCCGGAGGGTCGGGCAGTAGCATAGGGGCGAGATGGGGGCGTTCGAGGAACTGCGGGCGTACTTCTCCCGGACCCGCGAGGTGTGTGCGGTGTACCTGTACGGCCGGTACCCTCCGGGGGCTACCTACCCCGACACGGACATCGAGCTGGGCCTCGTGTTCCCCCCGGAGACGCCGGAGGATGAGGTGAGTGCGTTCCTGGAGCGGCTCGGGGAGGACAACCCTCTGGGCCCAGCCCAGGGGATCCTCCTGCCCTCCGTGCTGAACCAGCACGTGCTGCCCGTGGTGTACGAGATGCTGGGCTGGGGACAGCTGCTGGTGGAGAACGACCGCGACGCGCACGCCCGCTTCCTGCGGGAGAGCCAGGCCAGGATCGAGGCCGCGCGGGACAAGCTGCTGGAGGAAGCCCGGGAGGTCCTGCAGCAGGCGCGGCGGCTGGGGGAGGGGATCCCGGAGTTCCGCCCGCGGCCGGGCCAGCCCCTGCGCATGCTGGACCCCCTGCGGGTCGGCTGGCGGCTGGGACGGCTGCTGGCCTCGGTGGCGGTGATCGAGGTGGCCACACGGGAGGTGGACGAGACCGCCAAGGACCCGGAACGCGTCAACCAGGTGGTGGGGTGGTTCAGCAACGGCGCTGGGGCGGCCACGGGGATCGCCAAGGCGATGCTCACCACCTACGAGCTGGAGCGACCCCCGCGGCGGTGGCAGGTGTTCCTGCCCCTGGCGGACCTGGGCCTGGTCACCACGGAACACGCCCTGTGGCTGGGTGCAGTGGTGGAGACCCGCTGGAACCTCATGACCGCGGAGTCCATCGCCAGCCCCGAGCGTGCCCTGCTGCTCCTGCGGACCTACCTGCACGCGCTCCTGCAGTTCGCCCGGGTGGCCAGCTGGGCCACCGAGATGCCTGCGGTGGGGGAGGCGGCGCGCCTGCACTGAGCGCACACCTGTTCGGTCCTCCTGACCGCTCCGCCGCGCACAGGAGTTCGTCCGGCGCAGCCGAAATATAAAGGGGGACAAATTAACCTTCCGAGACGGTGAGGCCGGTGGCGCGCCACAGGGTCCTAGTCGTGGATGACGAGGAGAACATCCGGAACCTCCTCAGCCAGATCCTGCGGCAGGAGGGCTTCGAGGTGGAGACCGCCGCGGACGGTGCTGTCGCCCTGCGCCGCGCGAGCTCCGGCGAGTTCGACTTGGTCCTGCTGGACGTCCGGATTCCGGAGAAGGACGGGATGGAGGTCCTGCGGGAGATCCGCCGGGAGGACCCGGGAGCGGTGGTGATGATCGTCACCGGGTACGCCACCCTGGAGATGGCGGTGGAGGCCATGCGCCAGGGGGCGTTCGACTACATCTCCAAACCCTTCAAGAAGGACGAGCTGCTGTTGAAGGTCCGCCGGGCCCTGGAGCACGAGCAGCTCCGGGAGGAGAACCGGAAACTGCACGAGGAGCTGCGGGCGCGCTTCAAGTTCGAGGGCATCGTGGGCAGCTCGCCCAAGATGCAGGAGGTCATGCGGGTGGCCGCCGCGGTGGCGCCCACGGACGCCACCGTCCTCATCTACGGGGAGACCGGAACGGGCAAGGAGATCCTGGCGCGGTCCATCCACGACCAGAGCCGCCGGGCGGAGGGCCCCTTCGTGGCCATCAACTGCGGCGCCATCCCGGAAACCCTGCTGGAGACGGAGCTGTTTGGCCACGAGAAGGGCGCCTTCACCAGCGCGGTGGGAAGCCGCATCGGGAAGTTCGAGGCCGCGGATGGGGGGACCATCTTCCTCGACGAGGTGGGCGACATGAGCCCCGCCATGCAGGTCAAGCTCCTGCGGGTCCTCCAGGAGCGGACGTTCGAGCGGGTGGGGAGCAACAAGCCCGTCCGCGTGGACGTGCGGGTCATCGCGGCCACCAACAAGGATCTCCGCCAGATGGTCCGGGACGGGCGGTTCCGGGAGGACCTGTTCTACCGGCTCAGCGTGGTACCCATCGAGCTGCCCCCCCTCCGGGAACGGCAGGAGGACATCCCCTTGCTCGCCCAGCACTTCCTCGAGAAGTACCGCGCCAAGTACGGGAAGCCCGTCACGGGGTTCACGCCCCAGGCGGTGCGGAAGATGCGTCGGTACCCCTGGCCCGGGAACGTGCGGGAGCTGGAGTTCGCGGTGGAGCGCGCGGTCATCCTGTGCCGGACGCCGGAGATCTGGGCGGAGGACCTCTGGCTGGGCGGAGCGGGGCCCGAGGGGACGGAGGACCGGCTGCCCACCCTGGCGGAGGTGGAGCGCCAGCACATGGTGCACGTGCTGCAGCGCACGGAGTGGAACCTGGAGGAGGCGGCCCGGATCCTGGGGCTGAGCCCCGCGCAGCTCCGGCGGCGCCTGGACCAGCACGGAGTGCAGCTGCCCACCGCCGGCCGCTCCGGCGGACGGTGAGGAGCGTGGAGATCCGTCCCGGCCTGGACATCGCCCCGCTGCCCCAGCAGCGGATGGTGCCGAAGCTCATGGCGGTGAGCGCGGTGCTGGTGCTCCCGCTCCCCCAGCTGGAGGCCCGCATCGAGGAGGAACTCCACAACAACCCGGCGCTGGAACGGGAGGAAGTGCTCTGCCCCCGGTGTGGGGCCGAGGTGACGGCAGGCGTGTGCGGAAGCTGCGGCCACGTACCCGGGGAGCCCCTGCTGGAGGACAGCTTCTCCGTCCCTCGGGGGAACCCGGACGAGGACTTCGACCCCTTGAGTCACGTGGGTGCGGAGGTCTCGTTGCAGGAGTTCCTCCTGCTGCAGCTGGCGGCTCAGGACCTCCGGGGTCGGCGTCGCCAGCTGGCGGAGTACCTAGTGGGGTGTGTGGATCACCGTGGGTACCTCACCTGTGACCTGCACGAAGCGGCCTCCCGCTTCCGCCTGTCCGTGCGGGTGGCGGAGGAGGTGCTGGCGGTGGTACAGGGGTTCGAGCCGGTAGGGGTGGCCGCCCGCACCGTGGAGGAGTGCCTGCTGCTCCAGCTGCGGGCGCTGGAGCCCAGCCCGCACAACCTCCTGGCACAGCGGCTGATCACCGAGGGCCTTTTGGGCGGGCTGGCCCGGGGCGAGTACGCGAAGGTCGGGCAGCGGCTGGGGACGTCCGCGCAGGAGGTCCGGGAGGTCCACCAGTACATCCGCAGGAACCTGTACCCCTACCCCGCGGACCGCTACGAGGCGGAGCGCCAGGGCGGTGGCCGGCTGAAACCCCAGGAGGTCCCCCGGCCGGACGCCGTTATCGTGCGGACCCCCCGGGGCTACGCGGTGGAGGTCATGGGGTCGCCCACCATGGGCCTGCGGGTGAACGAGCTGTACCGGGAGCTGTACCTGCGGGCCCGCAGGTTCCCTCAGGAGTTCGCGCCGAACGCGGCGCAGCACATCCACGAGTACGTCACGCGGGCCAAGCTGTTCATCGAGACGGTGAAGCGTCGCAACTGGACCCTGAAGGCGATCCTGGAGGCCATCGTGGAGGTGCAGCGGGAGTTCCTGGAGTCCGGGCCCAGCCACCTGAAGCCCCTCACCATGGCCACGGTGGCGGCCCGGGTAGGGGTCAGCGAGTCCACCGTCAGCCGTGCCCTGGACGGGAAGTACGTGCTGCTGCCCAACGGCCGGGTGGTGTCCTGCGAGGTGTTCTTCGACGCCTCCCTGCCCGTCAAGGAGCGGATCCGGCAGCTGGTGCAGGAGGAAGACCCTGACGCTCCCCTCACGGACCGGGAGATCGCCCAGCGGTTGCGGCGGGAGGGGATGTCCATCGCGCGGCGGACCGCGGCCAAGTACCGCGAGGAGGTGGGGATCCCGCCCTCCTCCGTCCGGCGCCTGCGCCGCGACCTGGCGGAGGGCGGGCGTCCGGCCCTCCGGGGGCTGGCGTGAGGGATGGAGGTGGGGCGGTGCGGATCGAGGTCCAGCCCACCCCTAACGTGCACGCTCTGAAGTTCACCCTGGACCGGAGGGTGACGCAGGGGCGGAGCGAGACGTACACGTCCTTAGAACAGGCCGCGGGTTCCCCCGTGGCACAGCGGCTCCTGCGCATCCCCGGGGTCCGTATGGTGTTCCTGCTGAACGACTTCGTCACCGTCACCCGCCAGCCTGACGCCCGCTGGGAGGACATCGTACCCGAGGTGGAGCGGGCCCTCCGGGAGTGCCTGGAGCCGCGGGAGTAGTCGCCCTCCCGGCCAGGCGTGCTACCATACCGGAGGCTTCCGAGGAGGACCCCATGCGCATCACGCCCGAGGTGGTGGAGCGGGTGGCGCGGCTCAGCCGGCTGGAACTCACGGAGGAGGAACGTGCCACCTTCGCGTCCCAGCTCAGCAGCATCCTGGAGTACTTCGCCCGGCTGGACCGGTTGCCCACGGAAGGGGTGGAGCCCACCTCGCACGCCATCCGGGTGACCAATGTGTTCCGGCCGGACCAGGTCGTCCCCTCGCTGCCCGTGGAGGCAGTGGTCGCCATGGCACCGCAGGCCCACGAGGGGTTCGTGGTGGTCCCGCGGGTGCTGGAGGCGGAGGAGTGAAGGAGCTGGTCGGACGTCCCTACCACGAGCTCCGGCCGCGGCTGGGCAAGGACTTTTCCGTGCGGGAGCTGGTGGACGCGTACCTGGAGAACATCGAGCGGCTCGACGGTCAGGTGCGGGCTTACCTCACGGTCACCGCGGACCGGGCCCGCGCCCAGGCGCAGGAGCTGGACGACCGCCTGGCCAGGAGGGAACCCCTTCCACCTCTGGCGGGCATGCCGGTGGCCGTGAAGGACAACCTGTGCACGCGGGGCGTGCGCACCACGTGCGGCTCCCGCATCCTGGAACCGTTCGTCCCTCCGTACGACGCCACCGCGGTGCAGCGCCTGCGGGAGGCGGGGGCCGTGCTGCTGGGCAAGACCAATCTGGACGAGTTCGCCATGGGGTCGTCCACGGAGAACTCCGGCTTCTTCTCCACCCGCAACCCTTGGAGGCTCGACCACGTACCCGGCGGCAGCAGCGGCGGGTCTGCCGCGGCGGTAGCCGCGGGCGAGGCCCTGGCGGCGCTGGGCTCCGACACGGGCGGCTCCATCCGGCAGCCCGCGTCCCTGTGTGGGGTGGTGGGGCTGAAACCCACGTACGGGCGGGTCTCGCGCTACGGGCTGGTGGCGTTCGCCTCGTCCCTGGACCAGATCGGGCCCTTGAGCCTGGACGTGCGGGACTGCGCCCTGGTGCTGCAGGCCATCAGCGGCCACGACCCCCACGACTCCACCTCCGTGGACCTGCCTGTGCCGGACGTTGTGGCGTCCCTGGAGGCCGGCGTGCGTGGGTTGCGGGTGGGTGTGCCGGTGGAGTTCTTCGGTGAGGGCCTGCATCCGGGGGTGCGGCAGGCGGTGCTGGAGGCGGTGCGGGTACTGGAAGGGTTGGGGGCTCGGGTGGAGGAGGTGGCGCTGCCGACCCTGGAGTACGCCCTGCCCACCTACTACCTGATCGCGTGCGCGGAGGCCAGCAGCAACCTGGCTCGGTACGACGGGGTCGCCTACGGGTACCGCAGCCCTGGGGCCCACGACCTGTACACTCTTTACGCGCGCACCCGTGCGGAGGGCTTCGGCCCGGAGGTGAAGCGGCGCATCATGCTCGGGACCTTCGCCCTTTCAGAGGGCTACTACGAGGGCTTCTACAAAAAGGCCCAGCAGGTGCGGACCCTGGTGCGGCGCGACTTCGACCGGTGCTTCCAGAGGGTGGACGTGCTGGCCACGCCCACCTCGCCGGTGGCCGGCTTCCGGCTGGGCGAGCGCACCGCGGACCCGTTGCAGATGTACCTCGCGGACGTGTACACCATCCCGGTAAACCTGGCGGGCCTGCCGGGGATCTCGGTGCCGTGCGGGTTTGTGGACGGGCTGCCCGTGGGGCTGCAGCTGGTGGGACGGCCCTTCGAGGAGGCGACCGTGCTGCGGGTGGCGTACGCCTACGAGCAGGCCACGGAGTGGCACCGCCACCGCTGCCCGTTGCTGCGTGGATAGGGCAGCGCGACCCTTGGGCGGCTGGGTTGAGGTAGGCGCGTCGATGGACTACGAGATCGTCATCGGGCTGGAGATCCACGTGCAGCTGCTCACGCAGTCCAAGATGTTCTGCGGGTGCAGCACGCGGTTCGGAGCTCCCCCCAACACCCAGACCTGCCCCGTGTGCCTGGGCCTCCCGGGCTCTCTGCCCGTCATCAACCGACGGGCGGTAGAGTTGGGCTTGCGGGCCGCCCTGGCGCTGAACTGCACGGTGCACCCCACCTCCCAGTTCCACCGGAAGAACTACTACTACCCTGACCTGCCCAAGAACTACCAGATTTCCCAGTACCAGTACCTGGAACACCCCCCCCTCGCCACCGACGGGTACCTGGACATCGAGGTCGACGGGCAGCGGCGGCGGGTGAGGATCCGGCGGGTACACCTGGAGGAGGACACCGGCCGCCTGGTGCACCCGCCGGAGGGCGCCGTGAGCTGGGTGGACTACAACCGCTCCGGCGTCCCCCTCATGGAGATCGTCACGTACCCGGACCTGCGGTCGCCCCTGGAAGCGCGGGCGTTCCTGCTGAAACTGCGGCAGGTGCTCCAGTACGCGGAGGTCAGCACGGGGCGCATGGAGGAGGGGACTCTGCGGTGCGACGCCAACGTGTCGCTGCGCCGGCCCGGCGAGCCCCTGGGGATCCGTACCGAGGTGAAGAACATGAACTCCATCCGCTCCGTGGAGCGCGCCCTTGCCTACGAGGTGGCGCGGCAGCGGGAGGTGCTGGAGCGGGGGGGAGCGGTGGTGCAGGAGACCCGCCACTGGGACGAGCGCCGGGGGATCACCTTCGCGTCCCGGTCCAAGGAGGAGGCGGAGGACTACCGGTACTTCCCGGAGCCCGACCTGGTGCCCGTGGAGGTGACCCCGGAGTGGCTGGAGGAGGTGCGGCGCACCCTCCCGGAGCTGCCCGACGCGCGCCGCGACCGGATCATGGCGCAGTACGGGCTCGGCCGGTACGACGCCGAGCTGCTGGTCCAGACCCGCGCCACCGCGGACTTCTTCGAGGCCGCGGTGGCAGCTCACCCGAGCCCCAAAGCCATCGCCAACTGGATGGTGGGGGACCTCGCCGCGTACCTGAACGAGCACAACCTGGAGATCGAACAACTGCGGATCACCCCTGGACAGCTGGCGGAGCTGGTGCGTCTGGTGGAGGACGGAACCATCAGCGGCCGGATCGCCAAAGATGTCCTGGTGGAGGTGCTGGAGACAGGGGACAGCCCGCGCAGGATCGTGGACCGGCGGGGCTGGGTCCAGATCGCGGACGAAGGTGCCCTGCGGGAGACCGTGGAGGCCGTGATCCGCGACCACCCGGAGCCGGTCCGGGACGTGCAGGCGGGCAAGGAGAAAGCCATCGCCTTCCTGGTGGGGCAGGTCATGCGGCGGACCCAGGGCCGGGCCAACCCGGCCCTGGTGCAGCGGCTGCTGCGGGAGCGGCTGGGGCTACCCCCGCAGGGCTAGCCGGTCCGGTGGGCCTGGGGAGGAGGTCCGTGAGGTGGGCGTGAGGGAGATGCCGGCTCCGTGGCCAGGACCGGCGAGTCAGGCGCTCCTGGGCCGGGCACGGGCCAGCGTGGCGCAGGCGCTATCGCCGCAGCTCGCTGCGTTCGTGGACCACGGGCGGGGGGCGATCCTGTACGACGTGGACGGCCGGGCCTACATCGACCTGGCGGGGGGCGTGGGGTGTCTCGCGGTGGGCCACGCGCACCCGCGGGTGGTCCGGGCCGTCCAGGACCAGGCAGCCCGGTTCCTCCACACGGACTACGCCGTCGCGCCGTACGAGGGCTACGTGGCGGTGTGCGAGCGGCTGTGCGCTTCCGCGCCGGGGCGCTTCCCCAAGAAGGCGGCGCTCTTTAACTCCGGCGCGGAGGCGGTGGAGAACGCGGTGAAGATCGCCCGGGCCTACACGGGCCGCAGCGCGGTGGTAGCCTTCGAAGGGGCCTTCCACGGCCGCACCTACATGGCGCTGTCGCTCACCAGCCGGGTGGTACCTTACAAGGCCGGCTTCGGCCCCTTCGCGCCGGAGGTGTACCGGGCCCCGTACCCTTACCGGTACCGCAGCCCGTTCCCCACGGACGAGGAGACGGTGGAGTTCTGCCTGCGCAAGCTGGAGGACCTGTTCACCCTGCACGTGGAGCCAGAGCGGGTGGCCGCGGTGGTGGTGGAGCCGGTGCTGGGGGAGGGCGGGGTGGTGGTCCCCCCGCCGTCGTTCCTCCCGCGGCTCCACGAGGTCTGCCGCCGGCACGGGATCCTCCTGGTGGTGGACGAGGTGCAGACGGGCATGGGCCGGACGGGCCGGATGTGGGCCAGCGAGCACGTGGGCGTGGAGCCGGACCTCCTGGTGGTGGGCAAGTCCCTGGCCGCCGGGATGCCTCTTTCCGCGGTGGTGGGCCGGGCGGAAGTGGTGGACGCGGTGCGGGAAGCCGGGATCGGCGGGACCTACGTGGGGAACCCCCTGAGCTGTGCCGCAGCCCTGGCCGTGTTCGAGGTGTTCGAGGAGGAGGGGCTGGTGGAGCGGGCGCGGAAGCTGGGAGGGCAGCTCGTGGAGGCGTTCCGGGCCCTGCAGCAGGACTGCCGCTTGGTGGGCGACGTGCGCGGGCTGGGGGCCATGGGGGGCGTGGAGCTCGTACTGGACCGCGAGGGGAAGACCCCGGCACCCGAGCACACCGACTTCGTCTTGCGCCGCGCCGCGGAGCTGGGAGTCTTGGTGCTGCGGGCGGGGGTGTACCGTAACGTGATCCGCATCCTGGCCCCCCTGGTCATCGGGGAAGAAGACCTGGGGCGGGCGCTGTCGGTCCTGGCGGACTGCGTCCGGGAAGCGGAGGCCCTGCCGGTGGGATGAAACGGGCCGAGCGCACCCGCGCGGCGGGGATAGCGACCGCCTGTACGGGTAGGCCGAGGGCCAGGGCGGTTCAGCGGGGGTGAACGGCGCGAGCCGGCCATCTACAATATCTGGTAGTTCAGCGGGTCCGGGGCCCAAGATGTCGCAGTTCGTCCACCTGCACGTGCACACCGAGTACTCCTTGCTGGACGGGCACAGCCGGATCCGGCCGCTCGTGCAGCGGGCCGCGCAGCTGGGCATGACCGCCCTGGCCGTCACCGATCACGGGGCGCTTTACGGGGTGATCGAGTTCTACCGGGAGGCTCAGGCCGCCGGGGTGAAGCCGATCGTGGGGATGGAGGCGTACCAGGCCGCCCGCCGGTACACGGATCGGGATCCCCGCCTGGACGCATCCAGCTACCACCTGACCCTTCTGGCCCGGAACGAGGAAGGCTACCGGAACCTCATCCGCTTGAGCACCCGGGCCCACCTGGAAGGCTTCTACTACCGGCCCCGGATCGACAAGGAGCTCCTGGCCTCCCACAGCAAGGGCCTGATTGGCCTTTCCGGCTGCCTGAACGGGGAAGTTTGCCAGCGGATCCTGCGCGGGGACCCGCGCGGGGCCCGGGAGGCGGCTGCCCAGTTCCGGGACCTGTTCGAGCCCGGGCAGTTCTTCATCGAGATCCAGGACCAGGGGATGCCGGAGCAGCAGGTCCTCATCCCGGAGCTGGTCCGCATCGCCCGGGATCTGAACCTGCCCCTGGTGGCCACCAACGACGTGCACTACGTGCTGCCGGAGGACGCACCGGCTCAGGACGTCCTCATGTGCGTGCAGATGAACAAGACAGTGCACGACCCGGACCGGCCCCGCATGGGGGACGTCCCCCACTTCTACCTGAAGGGCCCGCAGGAGATGGCCGAGCGCTTCCGGGAGTTGCCGGAGGCGCTGCGGAACACCGTGGAGATCGCCGGGCGGTGCGAGCTCACCATCGAGCTGGACCGTCCCAAGCTCCCCGACTTTCCAGTGCCGGAGGGGTTCACCGCGCAGAGCTACCTGCGGTGGCTGTGCGAGCAGGGCCTCCAGAGGATCTACGGGGAGGTTACCCCCGAGCTGCGGCAGCGTTTGGAGTACGAGCTTTCGGTGATCGAGGAGATGGGGTACGCCCCCTACTTCCTCATCGTCCAGGACTTCGTGAACTTCGCCCGCTCCCGCGGGATCCTCACCACGGTCCGGGGGTCCGCGGCGGGGTCCCTGGTCCTGTACGCGTGCGGGGTGACGGACGTGGACCCCATCGCGTACCGCCTGCCCTTCGACCGGTTCCTCAACCCGCAGCGCCACACCCTGCCGGACATCGACGTGGACTTCATGGACACCCGCCGGGACGAGGTGATCCGGTACGTGATGGACAAGTACGGGCACGACCGGGTGGCGCAGATCATCACCTTCGGCACCATGAAGGCCCGGCAGGCGGTCCGGGACGTGGGGCGGGTGCTGGGGATGAGCTACGGCGAGGTGGACCGGATCGCCAAGCGGATCCCGCCCACCGCCACCCTGGAGCAGGCCCTGGAGTCCGACCCCGAGCTGCGGCGGCAAGCGGAGGAGGACCAACGGGTGCGCAGGCTGCTGGAGCTGGCCCGGAAGCTGGAGGGGGTGGCCCGCAACGCCAGCACCCACGCGGCAGGGGTCATCATCTCCCGGGACCCCCTCACGGACCACGTTCCCCTCACCCGCGGCAAGGACGACGTGGTCATGACCCAGTACGACATGGACAGCGTGGCCGCCATCGGACTGGTGAAGTTCGACTTCCTGGGACTCACCAACCTCACCATCCTGGACTCCGCCCTGAAGATCGTGGAGCGCAAGCGGGGGCAGCGCATCGACCTCCACCAGATCCCCCTGGACGACGCCAGGACCTACGAGCTCCTGGGCCGGGGGGAGACGGTGGGCGTGTTCCAGCTGGAGTCCGCGGGCATGCGCCGCTACCTGCAGGAGCTGCGGCCCACCAGCATCCAGGACATCATGGCCATGGTGGCCCTCTACCGGCCGGGCCCCATGGCCAACATCCCCGCCTACATCCGCCGGAAGCACGGGCTGGAACCCGTCACCTACCTCCACCCGGTCCTCGAGCCCGTGCTGCGGGAGACCTACGGGGTCATGGTGTACCAGGAGGACATCATGACCGTGGCGCAGGCCATGGCCGGCTACACCCTGGCGGAGGCGGACGTGCTCTGCCACGCCATCCGCAAGAAGGTGCTGGACAAGCTGTTGAGCCAGCGGGAGAAGTTCGAGCGCGGGGCCACCGAACGGGGGATCCCCAAGGAGGTGGTGGACCGGGTCTTCGAGCAGTTCGAGCCCTTCGCCCGTTACGGGTTCAACCGGGCGCACGCGGCCTGCTACGGACTCGTGGCCTACTACACCGCCTACCTCAAGGCCAACTACCCCGCGGAGTACATGACTGCGGTCCTGTGCGCGGACAGCGGCAACCTGGAGCGGATCGCCCTGGACGTGGAGGAGTGCCGGCGCATGGGGATCGCGGTCCTGCCCCCGGACGTCAACGAGTCCGAGCCGGAGTTCACCGTGGTGGACGACCGTACCATCCGCTTCGGGCTGGGCACCATCAAGAACGTGGGGACGGCCGCCACCCAGGAGATCGTGCGCGCCCGACAACAGGGCGGCCCCTTCCGGAGCCTCGCGGACTTCTGCGCCCGCACGGACGGGCGGGTGGTGACCCGGAAGGTGGTGGAGAGTCTAGTTAAGGCGGGGGCTCTGGACTCCCTGGGAGACCGGGCGGCGCTGCTGGCAGGCCTGGACGACGCGCTGGAGTACGGGGCGCGCCGCCAGCGGCGGGAAGCTAGCCCGCAGACGGGACTGTTCGCGGACGCGGCCGAGCTGGACGCGCCGCCGGAGCTGCCCCGGGTCCCGCCCCTGGACCCGCGGGAGATGCTGCGCATGGAACGGGAGATGCTCGGGCTGTACGTGAGCGACCATCCCGTCCGGGCCTGGGAAGCAGTACTCCGGCACCACGTGCGGCAGCGGGTGGCGGACCTGCGGGAGCTGGAGGACCGGACTCCGGTGTCGGTGGGCGGGGTGCTGACCCACGTGCGGCCCATGACCTCCAGGAAGGACAGCAGCCGCTTTGCGGTGGTCCACCTGGAGGACCTGTCGGGCGCGGTGGAGGTCGTCGTCTGGCCCAAGGCGTACGAGCGGTTCGGGGACGCCCTGCACGTGGACGCGGTGGTGCTGGTGCGGGGCAGGCTGGATGCGTCCGAGGCGCGGCCTCGGGTGGTGGCGGAGGAGGTGGTCCCGGTGGAGAGCCTGGGACCTGGGGGGGGAGAGGTCGGGCCGTCGCGCAACGGGCTCAGGCCCCTGCACGTGCGGGTGGCGAGCTCGGAGGAGCTGTTCCAGCTGGCCGACTTCCTGCAGGGGCGGTCAGGACCCCGGGAGGCGTACGCCCACGTGGTGACCCTGCGGGGGGAGTCCGTGCACCGGCTCCGCAGGGGGGTGCCTGCGGATCAGGAGTTCGTCCGGGAGCTGGAGATGCTGCTGGGCGAAGGCGCCGTCTGGGAGGAGTAGGGTCTCCCGCCGCGGTACAATCGGCCTCGTGAGGGGATCCCCGCCCAAGCTGGTCCTGCTGGACGGCAACGGCCTCGTCTACCGGGCCTTCTACGCCCTCCCCTACTTCACCACCAGCGACGGGCGGCCCACCAACGCCGTCTACGGGTTCACCAACATGCTGCTGAAGGTGCTGGAAGAAGAACGGCCCACCCACCTGGCCGTGGCCTTCGACCGTCCGGCTCCCACCTTCCGTCACGAGGACTTCGCCGCCTACAAGGCCACCCGGCCGGTGATGCCGGACGACCTGCGGTCCCAGATGCGCCTGGTCAAGGAAGTGGTAGACGCCTTCGGGGTGGTGTCCTTCGAGGTGGAGGGGTACGAGGCCGACGACGTGATCGCCACCCTGGTCCGGCAAGCCGAGGGGGCCGGTTTCCGGGTGGTGGTGGTCACCGGAGACCTGGACCTTCTGCAGGTGGCCAGCGACCGGACCACAGTGGTGGTGACCAGCCGCGGGATCAGCGAAACCACCGCGTACGACCGGGAGGCGGTCCGCCGGCGGTTCGGGCTCGAACCCGAGCAGCTCCCGGACTTCAAGGCGCTGCGGGGCGACCCCACGGACAACCTGCCGGGGGTCCCCGGGGTCGGCGAGAAGACCGCGGCGGAGCTGGTCCGGCAGTTCGGGAGCGTGGAGGCCCTGCTGGACCGGCTGGACCAGGCGCCGCCGAAGCTGCAGGCGCGGCTGCGGGACCACGCTGGCCTGGTCCTGCAGAACAAGCGGCTCGCCACCGTGGTGCGGGATGTCCCCGTGGCCGCAGACTGGAAGGCGCTGGAGGTCCGACCGTACCAGCGGGACCGGGTGGTGGAGCTCTTTCGGGACCTGGAGTTCAAGAGCCTGCTGGAGCGGCTGGGCGTGGGCGCGGTGCACGAGCGGGGACGTTACGAGCGGGCGGGGCCGGAGGCTTGGGAGCGCTTCCGGTCTGTCCGGGAGGTGGCGGTGAGCCTGGACGCCACCGGCAAGCCCATGGAGGGTGCCATCCGGGGTGTGGCCCTGTCGGACCGGCCGGGCCACGCGGTGTACGTGGCCGTGCAGGACGGATTCCCCCAGACGGTGGCGGCCCTCCTGGAGTCCGACCACATCCGGAAGATCAGCCAGGACGCCAAGGCGGACCTCGTGCGCCTGCGGCGGGCAGGGCTGGTACCCCGCGGGTTCGATTTCGACGTGGGCATCGCCTCGTACGTACTGAACCCGGGGCGCCGCAGCCACGACCTGGCCACGGTGGCGTGGGAACAGATCGGCTGGCGCCTGGCGGAGCCGGAGGGCGACCTGCTGAACGGGCGGGAGGCGTGGGAGCGGCGCTGCGAGGAGGCGGACGCGCTCCAGCGGGTGGCCCCGCGGTTGCGGGCGGCGTTGCGGGAGCGAGAAGTGGAGGGGGTCTACCGCGACATCGAAATGCCCCTGGTGCCCGTTCTGGCGGACATGGAGATGGCCGGGGTGGCGGTGGACGTGCCGTACCTGCAGGACCTGGCTCAAGAGCTGCGGGCGAGGTTGGAGGTGCTGGCCGCGGAGGTCTACGGGCTGGCAGGCATGGAGTTCAACCTGAGCTCCCCCAAGCAGCTGGCCTTCGTGCTGTTCGAGAAGCTGGGGCTGCCGCCCTTGAAGAAGACCAAGACGGGCTACTCCACAGACGCGGACGTCCTGGAAACCCTGGCCCTGCACCACCCGGTGGTCGCCAAGATCCTCCAGCACCGGGAACTCGCCAAGCTCCTGTCCACCTACGTGGAGGTCCTGCCCCGGCTGGTGCACCCGCAGACCGGCCGCGTGCACACCACCTTCAACCAGACGGTGGCCGCCACCGGCCGGCTCAGCTCCCAGGACCCGAATCTACAGAACATCCCCATCCGTACCGAGGAGGGACGCCGCATCCGGCGGGCCTTCGTGGCTCCGCGGGGCCGGGTGCTGCTCAGCGCGGACTACAACCAGATCGAGCTGCGGCTGCTGGCCCACATCAGCGGGGATCCGGCCCTGCAGGAGGTGTTCCGCACCGGACGCGACATCCACGCGGAGGTGGCCGCGGAGGTCTTCGGCCTTTCGCGGGACCAGCTCACCCCCGAGCTGCGCCGGCGGGCCAAGGCGATCAACTTCGGGATCGCCTACGGCATCAGCGGCTTCGGGCTGAGCCAGCAGATCGGCAGTACCCCGGCGGAGGCCGACGCGTACATCCAGCGCTACTTCGCCCGTTACCCCGGGGTGCGGGAGTACGTGCGCCGGACCGTGGAGCAGGCGCGCCGCACGGGCTACGTGTCCACGCTCCTGGGCCGGCGCCGCTACCTCACGGACCTCCACAGCCGCAACCGGGTGGTGCGGGAGGCCGCGGAGCGGGTGGCCATCAACACCCCCATCCAGGGAAGCCAGGCGGACCTCATCAAGCTGGCCATGATCCGGATCCACCGGGAGGTCCTCCCCCGCTTCCCCGGAGCCCTCATGATCCTGCAGGTGCACGACGAGCTGGTCTTCGAGCTGGACCCAGACCAGGCTCGCCCCCTCGGGTACCAGGTGGCGGAGGTCATGGCCAACGTCCTTCCCCTGTCGGTGCCCATCCAGGTGGAGCTCCGGGTGGGCCCGAACTGGAACGACCTGGAGCACCTGGGCACGGTTTCCTCCACCGTGCCCGCTGCGGGAGGGGCGCCAACATGACCACCTACGCCACCCTTTGCTTCCCGGTGCGCGACGGCCAGGTGCTCCTGCTGCGGAAAGCGGAGGGGCTGTGGGGCGGCGGGAAGTGGAACGGTCCAGGCGGCAAGCTGCTGGCCGGTGAAGACCCGGAGCAGGGTGCGGCCCGCGAGGTGCGGGAGGAGACGGGCCTGCAGGTCCGCCGGCTGCGTTTTTCTGGGGTGCTGCGTTTCCGGTTTGGGACGGACGGGCCGCCCGCCTGGGTGGTGTACGTGTTCACCGCGGAGGAGTTCGCAGGTTCGGTGACCGCCAGCCGGGAAGGGCTTCTGCGGTGGCACCCGGTGCAGGACCTGCCCCTGGACCGGATGTGGGAGGACGACCGGTACTGGCTGCCCCAGGTCCTGGCAGGCCGGCGGGTGTGGGGGGACTTCCACTTCGACGCGCAAGCGGAGCACCTGGAAGAGGGCCGGGTGGTGCTTCTGGGTCCGAATCTCGGCGTCGTCTACCGCCTGAACGTGTCCCCGGGCGGGGTGCCAAAACACCCGGTGACCGAAGCCTGGGTGGGCCCGGAGGGCCTGGAGGGCGACCTCCACAACGACACTCGCCACCACGGCGGGCCGGAGCGCGCGGTGTGCCTGTTTTCCCTGGAGGTGCTGGGCCGGCTCCAAGCGGAGGGCCACCCCGTAGCCCCCGGAAGCCTGGGAGAGAACGTGACCGTGGCGGGCTTGGACTGGGCCGCGGTACGGCCGGGGTGCCGGCTTCAGGTGGGCGAGGTCGAGCTGCAGGTCACCCGGTACACAACCCCCTGCGCCACCATCCGGCACAACTTCCGCGACGGGGACATCGCGCGGGTGCACCCCGACCGCTATCCCGGCGAGGCTCGGGTGTACGCCAGGGTGCTGCGGACCGGCCGGGTCCGGGCCGGTGACCTGGTGGGGCTGGTGGACGGGTCCGAATGAAGCTGGTGGCCCTCACGGGGGGCATCGCCAGCGGCAAGACCACCGTGGCCCGCATGCTGCGGGAGCTGGGCGCGGAGGTGGTGGACGCAGACGCCCTTGCCCGGGAGGTGGTGTCTGCGGGCAGCGCCGCCCTCCAGGAGATCGTGGCCAGCTTCGGACCCGAGCTCCTGCTCCCCGACGGCCAGCTGGACCGCAGGAAGCTCGCGGAACGGGTTTTCTCCGACCCGGCGGCGCGGGCCCGGCTGAACGCCATCGTCCACCCCAGGGTGCGGGAGCGGATGCGGCAGGAGGTGGACCGGATCCGTTCCCGCCGACCCGACGCGGTGGTGGTGCTGGACGTGCCCCTGCTGTTCGATGTGCCGCTGCCCGAGCTGGAGTCCCTGCCCGCCATCGTGGTGTATGCCTCCCCGCGGACGCAGCTAGACCGGCTGCGGGAGCGGGACCGGCTGACGGAAGAGGAGGCGGAGCGGCGGCTGCGAGCCCAGCGGCCCCTGCGGGAGAAGCTGGTCCACGCCCGGTGGGTGGTGGACAACGACGGGGATCTGGATCGCACCCGGGCACAGGTCCGGGAGGTGTGGGAGGCGCTGGCCCGGGATCCCTGAGCGTTCTGCCCCCTGCGTGATGATCCCGTAGCAGCCCTGGAGTACTCCCGCTGGGTACAGGAGACGGGCTGGCCCGTGGTGGTCACGTGGGAACCTGCCGTGCTGGTGCAGCGCAGGCGCTTGGAGCTGCGTTTGCCCTGCGTCAGGGAGTGGCCTGTGCAGAGTCCGTCCCGAAAGTCGGCTTCGTCCCGTAGACAACCGGGTGGCGCCGGAGGCCCTGCTCCTGCCGGGCGAACCCCCTCGGGGCCCCGCAGGCCGGATGATCCTCGCCACCGCGCGGAGCCCGGGGGCCGTGCTGGTGACCCGGGACGCAGGCCTGCTGGCCTACCCGCACGTGCGGACCCTCTGGTAACCGCGGGGGCGGGGCCCACAGGGGCCCGCGTGGAACCGTCCTCCCGGCTGCGTCTATAATCAACTGTCACGTCGAGGGGACCCAGCCGTGAGCCGGTTCCAGATGGTCACCGACCTCCCGCCGCGGGGCGACCAGCCCAAGGCCATCGAGCAGCTGGTCGAGAGCCTCCAGCTCGGGCACAAGTACACGACCCTGCTGGGGGTCACGGGCTCGGGGAAGACCTACACCATGGCCCGGGTGATCGAGCGGATCCAGAAGCCCACCCTCGTCATCGCCCACAACAAGACCCTGGCGGCCCAGCTGTACAGCGAGTTCCGGCAGTTCTTCCCCCACAACGCGGTCCGTTACTTCGTCTCCTACTACGACTACTACCAGCCGGAGGCGTACGTGCCCCAGACGGACCTGTACATCGCCAAGGACGCCAGCATCAACGACGAGATCGACCGCCTCCGGCACGCCACCACCAAGGCCCTCATGGAACGGCGGGACGTGATCGTGGTGGCCTCCGTGTCGTGCATCTACGGGTTGGGCCGGCCGGAGGACTACCGTGAGGTGGTCCTGGTGCTGCGGCGGGGCGAGCGGAGGACCCGGGAGGAGATCCTCCGACGGCTGGTGGACGTGCAGTACGAGCGCAACGACGTGGACTTCGCCCGGGGCCGGTTCCGGGTCCGGGGGGACGTCATCGAGATCTTCCCGAGCTACGAGGAGCACGCGGTACGGGTGGAACTGTTCGGGGACGAGGTGGATCGCATCCTGGAGCTGGACCCCCTGACGGGGGAGGTACTGGAGGAGAAGAACGTGGTGGCCATCTGGCCCGCCAAGCACTGGGTGACCACGGAGGACCGCCTGGAGCGGGCCCTGCGCAGCATCGAGGAGGAGCTGGTGGAGCGGGTGAGCTGGTTCCGGTCCCAGGGCAAGCTCCTGGAGGCGCAGCGCCTGGAGTTCCGGACCCGCTACGACATGGAGATGCTGCGGGAGACCGGCTACTGCCCCGGCATCGAGAACTACTCGCGCCACCTGGACGGCCGCGCGCCCGGGGAGCGTCCGGGGTGCCTGCTGGACTACTTCCCCCGCGACTACCTGATGTTCATCGACGAGTCCCACGTGACGGTCCCGCAGATCAAGGGGATGCACGAGGGGGACCGGGCCCGGAAGAAGAACCTGGTGGACTACGGCTGGCGCCTGCCGTCCGCGTACGACAACCGGCCCCTCCGGTGGGACGAGTTCGAGCAGCTCATCCACCAGTGCGTGTTCGTCTCCGCCACGCCCGGCCCCTTCGAGCTGGAGGTCAGCAGCCGGGTGGTGGAGCAGATCGTCCGTCCCACCGGGCTGGTGGACCCTCAGGTGGAGGTCCGGCCGGCCCGGGGGCAGGTGGACGACCTGCTGGCGGAGATCCGCGCGCAGGTGGAGCGCGGGGAGCGGACCCTGGTGACCACCCTGACGAAGCGCATGGCGGAGGACCTCACCGCCTACCTGCAGGAGATGGGCCTGAAGGTCCACTACCTGCACTCCGAGATCGACACCCTGGAGCGGGTCCAGATCCTCAAGGACCTCCGGCTGGGGACCTACGACGTGCTGGTGGGCATCAACCTCCTGCGGGAGGGCCTGGATCTGCCGGAGGTGTCTTTGGTGGCGGTCCTGGACGCGGACCGGGAGGGCTACCTGCGGTCGGAGACCGCCCTGATCCAGACCATGGGCCGGGCCGCCCGCAACGTGTCGGGGCGGGTGATCCTGTACGCGGACGAGGTCACCGAGTCCATGCGGCGGGCCATCGAGGAGACCAACCGCCGCCGGCAGATCCAGCTGCGGTACAACGAGGAGCACGGGATCACGCCGCAGACGGTCCAGAAGCCCATCCGCGACCTCATCGAGCTGGAGCAGGTGGCGGAACGGGGTCCCGACTACCGGCCCCGCTCGGGGGAGGTCCTCACCGCGGAGGAGATCGTTCGGCTGGTGGAGGAACAGGGTGCCACGGTGCCGTGGGACGTGGCCCGTCTGCTCCTGCTGGGCCCGGAGGAGCTGGAGGCGACGGTGGACCGTCTGGAGCGGGAGATGCGCCGGGCGGCGGCCAACCTGGAGTTCGAGAAGGCGGCCAGGCTGCGGGACCAGATCGCGGAGCTCAAGAAGGGGCTGGGCGAGCCGTACTTCGCGCCAGCTTCTGGCCGACGCACATCCCGCGGCGGCCGGACGGCCCGCACCCGGGGCCGTCGGTAGGAACGGGGAGGGATGCCCATGCGGGTCGTGCGGGTCAACCACGTGCTTGTGACGGCCCCGCCGGGCGGGGAGGCGCGGGCCCGATGGTTCTACGGGCAGCTGCTGGGCCTGCGGGAGATCCCCAAGCCTGTCCCCCTGGCCGAGCGGGGAGGGGTGTGGTTCTGGACCCCCAACTGCGAGATCCACGTGGGGGTGGAGGAGACGTCGGGAAACCCGGCATCGCGCCGCCACGTTTGCTTCGAGGTGGACGACCTGGAGGCCGCCCGGAGGGTGCTGACCGCCCACGGGGTCCCCGTGCAGGAGGCGCCCCCACGGCCGGGGGTCCGGCGGTTCTTCTGCTGGGATCCGTTCGGCAACCAGGTGGAGCTCATGGCGGAGGAGGACCGGCTGGTGGAGGAGTGGGAGCTGGAGGAGGCCCTGCGGGAGGAACCCGCCACGCTGGCCCCAGTCCCCTGATCGTCGGGAGGGACCATGCCGCTGGATCGCATCGTCGTCCGGGGAGCGCGGGAGCACAACCTCAAGAACATCACCGTGGAAATCCCCCGCGACCGGTTGGTGGTGTTCACAGGGATCTCGGGCTCGGGAAAGTCCACCCTGGCCTTCGACACCATCTACGCGGAGGGCCAGCGCAAGTACGTGGAGAGCCTCTCCGCGTACGCCCGCCAGTTCCTGGGCCTCATGGAGAAGCCCGACGTGGACGCCATCGAAGGGCTGTCGCCCGCGGTGTCCATCGACCAGAAAGGCGCCCCGCGCAACCCGCGGTCCACCGTGGGCACGGTGACGGAGATCTACGACTACCTGCGGCTGCTGTTCGCCCGCATCGGACAGCCCCACTGCCCGGTGTGCGACCGGCCCATCTCCCGGCAGACCCCTGAGCAGATCGTGGACCGGGTCCTGGCGCTGCCGGAGGGCAGCCGCATCTACGTCCTGGGGCCCGTGGTGCGGGGCCGCAAGGGGGAGTACCGCCAGCTGTTCGACGACCTGAGGCGGCAGGGCTTCGCCCGGGTCCGGGTGGACGGGGTCCTGTACGAGCTTTCCGAGTCCATCGTGCTGGACAAGAACCGCAAGCACGACATCGAGGTGGTGGTGGACCGGCTGGTCACCAAGCGGGAAGCGCGCTCCCGGCTGCACGAGTCGGTGGAGACCGCCCTCAAGCTAGGCCAGGGCCTCGTGTACGTGTGGCGGGAGACCGACGCGCCGGACGGGGAGCTGCTGACCTTCTCCACCGCGTTCGCGTGTCCCGAGCACGGCACCACCCTGCCGGAGGTGGAGCCCCGGATCTTCTCCTTCAACAGCCCTTACGGAGCCTGTCCCAAGTGCTCCGGCCTGGGCTACCGGCAGCAGGTGGACCCCGAACTGGTCCTGGACCCGGACAGGTCCCTGGCGGACGGCGCTGTGGTGCCGTGGGCGGCCAGCAGCGCGGAGTACTACGAACAGCTCCTCAAGTCCCTGGCCCAGGCGTACGGGGTGGACTGGAGGACCCCCCTGCGCCAGCTGCCCCGGTCCTTCCTCCGGGTGCTCCTGTACGGCTCCGACCGGCCCATCCGGCTCCGGTACCACAACCGCTACGGGATCCTGCGGTCGTACGAGGCGGAGTTCGAGGGGGTGGTGCACTACCTGGAACGCCGCTACCGGGAGACGGACTCGGAGGCGGTGAAGGAGGAGATCGAGCGGTACATGAGCCTGGTGCCCTGCACGGAGTGCCGCGGGACGCGACTCAAGCGGGAGAGCCTAAGCGTGCGGGTGGGGGGCCGCAACATCGCGGAGGTCACCGCCCTGACGGTCCGTCAGTGCCTGGAGTTCTTCGAGAACCTGCGGCTGTCGGAGCGGGAGGAGCTGATCGCGCACCAGGTGCTCAAGGAGATCCGCAGCCGGCTCGGCTTTCTGGTGAACGTGGGGCTGGACTACCTGACCCTGGACCGCATGGCCAACACCCTGTCGGGCGGGGAGGCCCAGCGCATCCGCTTGGCCACCCAGATCGGGTCCGGCCTCATGGGGGTCCTGTACGTGCTGGACGAGCCCAGCGTCGGCCTGCACCAGCGGGACAACCACCGCCTCATCGACACCCTGAAGCGCCTCCGCGACCTGGGCAACACCATCATCGTGGTGGAACACGACGAGGACACCATCCGCTCCGCGGACTGGATCGTGGACATCGGGCCCGGGGCAGGGAAACACGGTGGGGAGATCGTGGTCTCCGGCACCCTGGAGGACGTGATCCGGGAGAAGCGGTCCGTCACGGGGCGGTACCTGGCGGGGGAGCGTCGGATCCCCGTGCCCTCCCGGCGCCGGCCGCCGCAGGGCAAGTGGCTGGTGGTGCGGGGCGCGCGGGAACACAACCTGAAGGGCGTCGACGTGGCGTTTCCCCTGGGCCTGTTCGTTTGCGTGACGGGGGTCTCCGGCTCCGGCAAGTCCACCCTGGTGGACGAGATCCTCTACCGGGCTTTGGCCCAGAAAGTGATGGGGACCCGGGTGCGGCCCGGGGCTCACGACGCGGTGGAGGGCTGGGAGCAGGTGGACAAGGTCATCGAGATCGACCAGTCCCCCATCGGCCGCACGCCGCGCAGCAACCCCGCCACGTACACGAAGACCTTCGACCTGATCCGGGAGCTGTTCGCCTCCACCCCGGAGGCCCGCATGCGTGGCTACGGGCCCGGGCGGTTCTCCTTCAACGTGCGGGGCGGGCGTTGCGACGCGTGCGAGGGAGACGGGATCGTCCGGATCGAGATGCACTTCCTGCCCGACGTGTACGTGCCGTGCGAGGTGTGCAAGGGCAAACGCTACAACCGGGAGACCCTGCAGGTGCTGTACCGGGGCAAGAGCATCGCGGACGTTCTGGAGATGACGGTGGACGAGGCGCTGGAATTCTTCTCCGCCATCCCCCGCCTGCGCAGGAAGCTGCAGACGCTGCACGACGTGGGGCTGGGCTACATCCAGCTGGGCCAGCCCGCCACCACCCTGTCGGGGGGTGAGGCCCAGCGGGTGAAGCTGGCCGCGGAGCTGTCCCGGCGCGACACGGGCCGCACCCTGTACATCCTGGACGAGCCCACTGTAGGGTTGCACTTCGCGGACGTGGAGCGGCTGCTGCAGGTGCTGCACCGGCTGGTGGACGCCGGCAACACCGTGGTGGTGATCGAGCACAACCTGGACGTGATCAAGACCGCGGACTGGGTCATCGACCTGGGCCCGGAGGGCGGGGAGCTGGGCGGCCGGGTGGTGGCGGAGGGAACGCCCGAGGAGGTGGCCGCCTGCGACCACTCCTACACCGGGCAGTTCCTGCGGAGGGTGTTGGATCCCGCGAAGGTGGAGGAAGCCCGCCGGCGGTCGGCCCGCCCGCCTGCGGGAGCCGTAGGCGCGGGCCTGGCGGGACGGTAGCCACGTGCGGCCTCAGGCAGACCACCTGCCCGCCACGGAGGACCGCCCGTGACCCTGGGCGGCTTCCACCCTGCGGTCCTCCACTGGTTCCGGGAGCGGTTCGGGCAGCCCACGCCCGTGCAGGAGCGGGGCTGGCGGGAGGTGGCCTCCGGCCGGGACACTCTCCTGCTGGCGCCCACCGGCTCGGGGAAGACCCTCGCCGCGTTCCTGTGGGCCCTGAACGACCTGCTCTGCACCGACCCCCTGCCCGACGAGATCCGCGTCCTGTACGTCTCACCGCTGCGGGCCCTCAGCCACGACGTGCACCGCAACCTGGAGGAACCGCTGCGGGAGATCCGGCGTGGCGCGCACGCCCTGGGCTGCAGCCTTCCCGAGGTCCGGGTGGCGGTGCGCACGGGCGACACCCTGCCCCGGGAACGGGAGCGCATGAAGCGGACGCCGCCCCATGTCCTGATCACCACCCCGGAGTCCCTGTACCTGCTGCTCACCGCGGCGCGGACGCGGCCCCTCCTGCGGACCGTCCGGACGGTGATCGTGGACGAGCTGCACGCCCTGGCCCAGGACAAACGCGGGGCACACCTCAGCCTGAGTCTGGAGCGGCTCGAGCGGGTAGCCGACCGCAGACCGCAGCGCGTGGGGCTCAGCGCCACCGCGCGCCCTGTGGAGGAGCTGGCAGGCCTGCTGGTGGGGACCGAGCGGGCCGCAGGCGACCGACCTGACTGCGCGGTGGTGGACGAGGGCTGGCGGCGAGACTGGGACCTGTCTGTGTGGGTCCCCCAGCAGGTCCTGGGGCCGGTGGCCACCCATGAGATCTGGGCAGAGGTGTACGACCGCATCGCGGAGCTGGCGCGCCAGCACCGCACCACCCTGGTGTTCGTGAGCACCCGGCGGCTGGCGGAGCGCTTAGCCCACCGGCTCACCCTGCGGCTGGGAGAAGGGCGGGTGGCCACCCACCACGGGAGCCTGGCGCGTCCCCTCCGGCACGAGACCGAGCAGCGGCTGAAGTCCGGGGACCTTTCCGTGGTGGTGGCCACTGCGTCGCTGGAGCTCGGCATCGACATCGGGTCCGTGGACCTCGTCTGCCACGTGGGCGCCCCGCGCGCCGTCGCGACCCTGCTGCAGCGGGTGGGCCGGTCCGGCCACGGGCTGGACCGTACGCCGAAGGGCGTGCTGTTCCCCCTGACCCGGGACGAGCTGGTGCAGTGTGCGGCGGCCATCCGGGCGGTGCGGGCGGGTCAGCTGGACCGGGTCCGCTTGCCCCGCAAGCCGCTGGACGTTCTGGCCCAGCAGCTGGCCGCCGAGGCCGCGGCCCAGCCCTCTTCCGCGGACGACCTCTGGCACATGGCCCGGCGCGCCTACCCCTACCGGGACCTCTCGCGGGACGAGTTCGACCGGGTCCTGCACATGCTGGCGGACGGGGTGGCGCCCGCCCGCGGCCGCGCCGGCGCCCTGCTGCACTGGGACCGCACCACGGACACGGTGCGCGGCCGTCGCGGGACCCGGACCCTGGCCCTCACCTCCGGCGGGGCGATCCCGGAGACCTTCGACTACGACGTGGTGGTGGAGCCGGACGAGAAACTGGTGGGCCGCGTGAACGAGGACTTCGCGGTGGAGTCCCAGGCGGGCGACGTGTTCCTCCTGGGGAACACCAGCTGGCGGGTCCGGCGCGTGGAGTCCGCGGGCCGCGTCAGGGTGGAAAACGCCCACGGTGCACCCCCTACCATCCCCTTCTGGCTGGGGGAGGCGCCCGGCCGCACCGCGGAGCTGTCCGGAGCGGTGAGCGAGCTGCGGGAGGAGGTGGCCCGGCGCGCTACCGACCCCGAGGCCGCGGTGGCCTACCTCGTGGAGCACGGGGGTCTGGACCGGCCGGGGGCCGAGCAGGTGGTGGACTACCTGCGGCAGACCCTGGCCGTGCTGGGCTGCGTGCCCACGCAGCGCCGTGTGGTGGCGGAACGGTTCTTCGACGAAGGGGGCGGCATGCAGCTGGTCCTCCACGCCCCGTTCGGGGCCCGGATCAACCGGGCTTGGGGGCTGGCACTGCGCAAGCGCTTCTGCCTGACCTTCGACTTCGAGCTGCAGGCCGCGGCCACCGACGACGGCATCGTGCTGTCCTTAGGCGAGCAGCACAGCTTCCCCCTGGAGGCCATCTTCGGCTTCGTGCGGCCCCACACCGTGCGCGGGGATCTTCTGCAGGCCACCCTGCAGTCGCCTCTGTTTGTCACCCGCTGGCGCCAGAACGCGAGCCGGGCCCTGGCGATCCCGCGGCGTTGGGGCGGCCGTCGCGTGCCGCCCCAGGTCCAGCGCATGCGGGCGGAGGACCTGCTGGCCGCGGTGTTTCCGGAACAGGTGGGCTGCCAGGACAACCACACGGGCCCCCTGACCCCGCCGGACCACCCGTTGGTCAACCAGACCCTGAGGGACTGCCTCGAGGACGCCCTGGACGTGGAAGGCCTGGTGGCGGTGGTGGAGGCCCTGGAGCGTGGCGAGGTCCAGACCGTGGCCGTGGACACGCCGCAGCCGTCCCCCATGTCCCACGAGATCCTGAGCGCGAACCCCTACGCGTTCTTGGACGACGCGCCCCTGGAGGAGCGACGCGCGAGGGCGGTCAGCCTGCGCCGGGTGGACCCCGAGCTGGCTGGGGGCCCAGGAGCGCTGGATCCCGACGCCATCGAGGAGGTGCGGGCTCAGGCGAGTCCCGACGTGCGGGACGCCGACGAGTTGCACGACCTGCTGCAGACGGTGACGTTCCTGCCGCGCGTGGAAGCGCAGCCCTGGGAGAGCTTCGCCTCGGAGTTGGTGCGGGCGGGCCGTGCGGTGCGGGTGGAGGGCGAGGGGCTCGCCGGCTACGCGGCCCGGGAGCGGGCAGATGCGGTGCGGGCCATCTGGCCTGGAGCACGGTTGGTCCCGGACCCAGGGGAGGAGGCGACGGTCCCCCGGGATGCAGCGGTACAGGAGCTGGTGCACGGCTGGATCCTGCACAGCGGGCCCGTTACCGCGTCGGAGCTGGCGCGCCGGCTCCACGTCCCCGTGGGCGACGTCTCCGTAGCTCTGACGGCTTTGGAGGGGCGCGGGGTCGTCCTGCGGGGTCGCTTCACTGCTGGTGCCCAGGAGGAAGAGTGGTGCGAGCGGCGGCTGCTGGCCCGGATCCACCGGCTCACGGTGGCGCGGCTCCGGCGGGAGATCGAACCCACAAGCCCCGCGGACTTCCTGCGGTTTCTGCTGCGGTGGCAGCACGTGCACCCGGGGACCCAGCTGCACGGCCGGGTGGGGCTGTTGGAGGTACTCCGGCAGCTGCAGGGCTTCGAGCTTCCGGCGTCCGCGTGGGAGGAGTGGGTCCTCCCCGCGCGCGTGGCAGGGTACAGCCCTGCGGAGCTGGACCACCTGTGCCTTGCCGGGCTGGTGGCGTGGGGGAGGATCGCGCCGGGAAGACCAGACGACACCGACGCCACGGCACGGCGGCCCCGACTGGTCCGCCACACGCCCATCGCCTTCCTTCTGCGGGAGGACCTGGCCGCCTACCTGCCCGCCAGACCTCCCGCGGTGAAGCTGTCGGCCCTGGCGGAGGAGGTAGACGCGTGGCTGCGATCCCGGGGACCCTCGTTCCTCCCGGAAGTGGCGCGGGCCCTGCGCAGGCTGCCCGCGGAGGTGGAGGAGGCGCTCTGGGAGCTGGTAGCCGCGGGCCGGGTCACGGGAGACGGGATGAGCGGGCTGCGCGCCCTGCTGCAGCGTAGGCGACGGGGAACGGCGCACCGCCGGCTACGGTTGCTGAGCGGTCACCTCCCGCCCCCTACGGGGCGGTGGGCACCGTGGGGCGAAGCCCCTGCCCTGGGAGAGGCCGAGCGGCTGGAGCGGCTTGCGCACCAGCTCCTGCGCCGCTACGGCGTGGTGTTCCGCGAGATCCTGGCCAGGGAGCGCGCGGCCCCGCCGTGGCGGGATCTGGTCCGGGTGTACCGGCGCTGGGAGGCGCAGGGCCGGATCCGCGGCGGCCGCTTCGTCTCGGGCTTTGCGGGCGAGCAGTTCGCACTTCCGGAGGCCGTGGAGGCCCTGCGGGCGGTCCGCAGGGCCACGGCAAAAGGGGAGGTGGCGGTGCTGTCCGCCGCGGATCCGCTCAACCTCGTGGGGATCCTGGTACCGGGCGACCGGCTCTCGCCGTTCTCCGGCCTGGGGCTGGTTCTGCGCGACGGCACCGTGGAAGACGTGGCGCCACTGGGCGCCCTGCTGCGCCGGCTGAGCTGGGCCGGCCCCGCGTGAATCCGTCCGGTAAATGGGACCGGCCGACGGGGACCCTGCCTACCGCGCCGAGCTGCGCAGGAAGTCGCCGATGCGGGCCGCGGCCTCCTCCAGGCGCTCTGGGGGTTGTACCAGGGCGATCCGTACGTAGCCCTTCCCGCCTGGGCCGAAACCCTGTCCAGGGGACAGCGCTACCCCCGTTCTGCGGCACAGCTCCACCGCGAACGCCACGTCGTCCACTTCTCCGGGGACCCGCGCCCACAGGTACATGGTGGCTCTCGGCAGGGGAACCTCCCAGCCTGCCTCCTGCAGCGCCCGGACCAGCACGTCCCGACGCTCCCGGAACACCGCCACCTGCTCCCGCACCCACGCTTCCGGCTGCTGGAGGGCGGTGATCCCCATGCGGAGGATCCCCTGGTACTGGTTGAAGTCCAGGGCGGACTTCACCGTCTCCAGCGCCGCGATGGCCTCCGAGTTGCCTACGGCGAACGCGAGCCGGAAGCCGCCCATGTGGTAGGACTTGGAGAGGGTGAAGAACTCCACGCACCGATCCCGGGCGCCCGGTAGCGCCAGCGGTGAGGGCGCTGGCCCGTCGAACACCATGTCCACGTAGGGGTTGTCGTGCACCAGGAACACGTCGTGGCGGCGGCAGAAGTCCAGGGCGCGGGCGAAGAAGCCGAGGTCGGCCACCGCGGCGGTGGGGTTGTTCGGGTAGTTCAGGATCAGCACCCGCGCCCGCCGGGCGGCCTCCTCGGGGATCGCGTCCAGGTCCGGGAGCAGGTCCTCGCGGAGGGGAACGGGGAACACCTCCAGCCCGGCCAGCGCCGCCATCCCCCAGTAGGGTGGGTAGGCCACCTCCGGGATCAGGACGAGGTCGCCGGGGTCGGTGAGGGCCAGCAGCAGGTGGCCGATCCCCTCCTGGCTGCCCACCAAGCTCAGCATCTCCGCGTCGGGGTCGAACGTGACCCCGTACCGGTGCTCGTACCAGCCCGACGCCGCCTCCAGGAAAGGCCGCGTGGCGGACCGCAACGTGTACTGGTGGGTGGCCCGGTCCAGTAGGGCTTCCGCCAGGGTCTGCAGGGCCGGGCCGGGAGGAGACAGGTCGCTGGAGCCCAGCGACAGGTCGATGATCCCGAGTCCGGAAGTGCGGGCTTCCTGCTTGGCCCGATCCATGAGGAGGAACACCGACTGCGGGATGGCGCGGGCGCGGCGCGAAGTCCAGGACATGAAAGACCTCCGTTCCGTGCGAAGGACGCTTTGGGTCCTAGTGTACCCGTCCGGGGCAACCCTGTCTGCTCCCGCCGCTTTCGGGCGGGTGGTCTAGAATGGGGACGATGGAGCGCGCGGCGAACCTGGAGGAGAAACTGCGGGCTCTGCCCCACCGGCCCGGCGTGTACCTGCTGCGGGACCGGGCGGGCAGGGTGATCTACGTGGGGAAGGCCTCCAGCCTGCGCAACCGGGTGCGCAGCTACTTCCAGGCCCCCGCCTCGGTGGACTCCCCGCGGGTGCGGCACCTGATGACCAGGGTGTTCGACTTCGACGTGGTGGCATGCGCCAACGAGGTGGAGGCCCTCATCCTGGAGACCAACCTGATCCAGCAACACCGGCCCAAGTACAACGTGCGGATGGCCGACGACAAGGCCTACCCGTACGTGAAGATCACCCACGAGCCCTACCCGAGGATCGTCATGACGCGCCGCGTGAGCCGGGACGGGGCCCACTACTTCGGCCCCTACCCGTACCACGAGCCCAAGCTGGTGGGCCGGACCATCCGGACCATCCGGAAGCTGTTCAAGCTCCGGAGCTGCGACGTGGACGTGGAGCACAAGCTGCCGCGGCCGTGCCTGGACTACGCCATCGGTCAGTGCACCGCGCCGTGCGTGGCTTGGGGTCCGTCCCGGGAGCAGTACGCGGAGCAGGTCCGCCAGGCCATCCTGTTCCTGCAGGGCAAGCAGGAGGCGCTGGTGGACGAGCTGCGCCGGGAGATGGAGGAGGCAGCCGGCCGGCTGGAGTTCGAGCGGGCCGCGGCCCTGCGGGACCAGATCCAGGCCCTCCAGGCCATCGCGGAGCGGCAGCGCACCGCGGCGGCGAGCCTGGACGACCGCGACGTGGTGGCCGTACACGTAGACGGCGACGACGCCTGCGCGCAGGTGTTCTTCGTCCGCGGGGGGCGGCTGTCCGGGCAGGAGCACTTCTTCCTCACGGGCGCCCAGGCGCACCCGCCCGCGGAGGTGCTGCGGACCTTCCTGGAGCAGTACTACGAGCACGCGCCCGCTGTCCCTCCGGAGGTGGTGATCCCGGAGCCGGTGGAGGGGCAGGAGGTCATCGCCCGGTGGCTGTCCGAGCGTAGGGGCTCTGCGGTGCGGGTGGTGGTAGCCAGCCGGGGGGACCGGCGCCGGCTCGTGGAGATGGCTCGGGACAACGCCCGGCTGCACCTGGAGCAGGAGCGGGTGCGCCTGGCGGGGCGAGAGGGCTCGGCGGTGCGGGCCCTGCAGCAGGTCCTGGGGCTGGAGGAGCCGCCCTTCCGCATCGAGGGGTACGACGTAAGCAACCTGCAGCACGGGGAGGCGGTGGCCTCCCTGGTCACCTTCGAGGGGGGCCGACCCCGCCGGGACGCCTACCGGCGCTTCCGCATCAAGTTCACACAGGGGCCCAACGACTACGCCATGCTGCAGGAGGCACTCCGGCGCCGCTTCCAGAACGCCCGGGACGAGCAGGAGAAGCTGGACCGGGACGAACCGGTGAAGCCCAAGTGGTCCGTGCTGCCCGACCTGATCCTCATCGACGGCGGCAAGGGCCAGCTCTCCGCGGCCCTGGAGGTGCTGTTCGAGCACAACGTGCGGGTGCCGGTGGTGGCGCTGGCGAAGCGGGAGGAGCTGGTCTTCCAGCCCGGACGTGAGGAGCCCCTGCGTCTGCCGCGGGACTCGGCGGCGTTGCAGCTGCTGCAGCGGGTCCGGGACGAGGCCCACCGGTTCGCCCACGCGTACCACCAGCAGCTGCGGGGTCGGCGGGTGGTCTACTCCGTGCTGGACGACGTACCGGGGATCGGCGAGAAGCGCAAGCGGGAGCTCATCCGGCACTTCGGATCCGTCCGCCGCCTTCGGGAGGCCACCGAGGACGAGGTGGCGGCGGTGGTGGGCCGGGCAGCCGCGCGCCGGGTGCTGGAGTACCTGCAGACCCACGAGCTGCCCGACTACCGGCAGGAGGCGGTGCGCTGACCCCGGGGCCTGCTCGTCGGCTCTGCCAGGCGGTGTAGGTGCGGCCGCGGGACTGGGCGGCCCTTCTCGGCTTGGGGTTCATCTGGGGGGCTTCGTACCTGTTCATCAAGGTGGCCGTACGGGACTTCCCGCCCGCGACCCTGGTGGTGGTCCGTCTGGGGCTCGCGGGCGTCTTGCTGGCGGGTCTGGTCGCCGTCCGGGGCCTCCCGGTGCCCCGGTCGAGCTGGGTGTGGGCGAGACTCGTGCTCCTGGGTACGGTCAGCGGCGGCATCCCCATTGGCCTCATCGCGTGGGGAGAGCGAACGCTCAGCAGCGGGGCCGCGTCCATCCTGAACGCTACCACTCCCCTCTGGGCAGTTCTGTTCGGCCACTGGACCCGGGAGGAGCCCCTCGGGGCCGACCGGGTGGTGGGGGTGACGCTGGGCTTCGCCGGGGTGGTGGTGCTGGTGGGCGCAGACCCCGCCGCGGTCACCCGGGAGGACCTGGCGGGGGCGGGTGCAGTGGTCCTGGCCTCGGCCCTGTACGCGTGGGGGATCCTGTACGCCCGCCGCACCTTTCAGGGGATCGACCCGGTGGTGCTGGCCGCGGGGTCACTGCTGGGCGGGGCCGCGGGGCTAGTCCCCGCGGCGGTGCTCAGCGGCTTTCCCGCAAAACCGTCCGCGGAGTCCGTGGGGTCTTTGCTGGCGCTGTCAGTCTTCGGCAGCGCGGTGGCCTACCTGATGTACTACCACCTGGTGCTCAACGTCCGCCCGACCCAGACCGCCCTGGTCACGTACCTGAACCCGGCCACCGCGGTGTTCTGGGGCTGGCTGGTGCTGGGGGAGCCCGTCACGGGCCAGACCCTGGCGGGCCTGGTCCTCATCGTGGCGGGGATCGCGGTGGTGAATTCGCGCCTTACAGCAGCAGGTAGCGCCGCCGCACCTCGTGGTTCGCCTGTAGCTCCTCCACGGTCCCCTCGAACCGGATCCGGCCGTCGTCGATGACGTAGCCTCGGTCCGCGAGCCGCAGCGCAGCCCCCACGTTCTGTTCGGCCAGCAGCACGGTGAGACCGGTGGCCTTGAGCTGCCGGATGCGATCCTCCAGAACTCGGACCAGCCGCGGGGCGAGCCCCTCCATGGGCTCGTCCAGGAGGAGGAGGTCTGGGTTGCCCACCAGCGCACGGGCGATGGCCAGCATCTTCTGCTCGCCCCCCGAGAGGTGGCTTCCCCGGTGGTGCCGCTTCTCCCGGAGGACCGGGAACAGCTCGAAGACGCGGTCGAAGGTCCAGTAACCGTGGCGGCGGACGGCCACCTCCAGGTTCTCCCACACCGTCAGGTCCGGGAAGATGCGCCGGTCGTCGGGCACGTACCCCACGCCCAGGCGCGCCACCGTGTGGGGCGCCAGCCCCACCACGTCCCGGTCCCGGTAGCGGACAGCCCCCCGGCGGGGCGGCACCAGGCCCACCACGCTCTTCAGGGTGGTGCTCTTGCCCGCGCCGTTGCGGCCCAGCAGGAAGACCGCCTCGCCCTCCTGCACCTGCAACGAGACGTCGAACAAAACGTGGCTCAGCCCGTAGTACGTGTGCAGCCCCTCCACCTGCAGTATGGGTCTGCCAGGACCGGCCGCAGCTTGGGAGCGCACCGGCGGGCCCTCGGCTTCCTCCCCGCCCAGGTACGCCCGCTGCACCTCCGGGTCGGCCCGGACCTGCTCCGGGGGACCGGAAGCGATGGTGCGTCCCTGGTGCATGACCACCACCCGGTGCGCGGTGGAGAACACCACCTCCATGTCGTGCTCGCAGAACAGGACCGACAGCCCGTGTTCCCGGTTCAGGCGGGCGATGAGCTGCAGGGTGGAGGCGGTCTCCTCAGGGGACATCCCCGCGGTGGGCTCGTCCAGGACCAGCAGCCGCGGCCGGCTGGCCAGGGCGAGCGCGATCTCCAGGATGCGCTGGTCCCCGTGGGACAGGGTACCCGCCAGCCGGTGCGCCTGGCCGCGCAGGCCCGTCACCTCCAGGATTTCCCACGCCTGGTCCACCGCGAACCGGCTGGCGGGCCGGAACAGCTCGAAGCCCTTGCGGGCGTGGGCCAGGCACGCGGCGTGGACGTTGTCGAACACCGTCAACCGTGGGAACACGTTGGCGATCTGGAAGGTGCGGCCCACACCGGCGCGGCACCGGCGGTGGGCGGGCCAGCGGGTCACGTCCACCCCCCCGAACACCACGCGGCCGCGGTCCGGCAGCAGGACCCCCGTGACCAGGTTGAACAGGGTGGTCTTGCCCGCGCCGTTGGGGCCGATGACCGCCACCACCTCGCCCGCCTGCACGGACAGGGAGGCCCCGCGGACGGCCGGGAAGCCGTTGAAAAAGCGGTGCAGGTCCTCCACCCGGAGCAGTTCAGCCACGGACGTCCCCCGCGGTCGCGGGCCGGGCGGAGGGGGCGCGGTAGGCCTTCCACCGTTGCTGCAGGTGGCCCATGATCCCCTCCGGGAGGAAGAAGATGAGGAGGATCAGCAGCACGCCCAGCACGAGGGTCCAGTACTCGGTGTACCGGCCCGCCAGGGTCCGTAGCCCCACCACCACGGCCGCGCCCACCAGGGGCCCGGAGAAGGTGAACCAGCCGCCCAGCAGGCACATCACCAGGATCTCTAGGGACAGGACCCAGAACAGCATGCTGGGGAACACCGACCGCTCCAGGGCCACGTACAGCACGCCCGCTACGCCGGCGAAGAAGGCCGCCAGCACGATGGCAGCCAGCTGGTGGGCGCGCACGTCTACGCCCATCACCTCGGACCGCTGCGGGTTGTCGCGGATGGCCTGCAGGGTGAGCCCGAAGGGGGACCGCACCACCGCCCAGAGGGCGGCCAGGGAGGCGACCACCGCTCCGGCCACCAGGGCGTACGCGCCCGGGAGCGTCTGCAGGACGGGCGGCAGGGGGATCCCGTGGATCCCGTTGTCCCCGCCCGTGACCGGGTACCACCGCAGGGCCACGATCCACACGAAGGAACCCAGCGACAGCTGGAGCATGCCGAAGTACAGGCGCGACAGCCGCACGCAGAAGAAGCCGATCACCAGCCCCGCCAGCCCTGCGGCCAGCGGGCCCGCAAGGAAGGCCAGCCACACAGGCCAGCCCAGCCGGGTGATCCCCACCGCGGCGGTGTACGCGCCGATGCCGTAGAACACCCCGTGGTGGAACTGGTACAGCCCCCCGTAGCCGAGCACCAGGTTCAGGCTGGTGGCCAGCAGCCCCGTGACCAGGACCAGGGCCAGCAGGTACACGAAGAACGGCGGGAGGACCGCGGGAGCCGCCGCCAGCGCGGCCAGCGCTAGCCCCAGGAGGACCCGGCCGCTCACCACGCGGACCGCAGGAGGCCGGTGGGCCGCACCAGCAGCACCGCCGCGGTGACCGCGTAGGGGAACGCCACGGCGAACTGCGGCCAGACCAGCAGGCCCACGGACTGGGTGATCCCGAACAGCAACGAGCCCGCGAGGGCGCCCCACAGGTTCCCCAACCCGCCTACGATGACGATCAGGAAGCTGTCGATGAGCAGGCTGTGGTCCATCCCCAGGGTGATGCTGGTGGTGGGCGCCACCAGAGCCCCGCCCAGGCCGGCCAAAAAGCAGCCCAGGGCGAAGGCCATCCCGAACACGCGGCTCACGTCCACGCCCAGCACCGCCACCATGTCCCGGTCCGTGGCGGCAGCTCTGGCAATCCTGCCTGCCCGGGTTCGGTGGGTGAACAGCCACAGGCTCAGGCCCACCACCGGCCCCGCGACGAGCAGCACCAGGTTGAACTTGGGCAGGGCAACGCCCAGGACGGTTACGGCACCCTGCAGGGACGGCGGCGGCACCAGGGACCGGTAGGTGGGGCCCCACAGCAGCTTCACTGCGTCGTTGAGCACCAGCATGACCCCGAAGGTGAACAGGATCAGCATGAGGTGCTCGCGGTGGTACAGCCGCGACAGCAGGAGCCGCTCCAGGACCAAGCCCACGGCCGCGGTAACCAGGGGGGCGGCGGCTAGCGCCAGCCACAGGCTCGCGGGGTGGGAGCCCACGGCCTCCGCCACGGTCCACGCCACGAAGGCGCCGAGCATGTACAGGGACCCGTGGAACACGTTGGGCACCCGCAGGACGCCCAAAATCAGGGTGAGCCCTGCCGAAACGATGAACAGGATCATCGCCCGGCTCAGCCCCACCACCAGCTGACCCAGGACCGCGGCGGCGTCCACGGCGTTACTGCGCCCGCTCCCGCGCCCGGCGGACGTCCTCGCACGTGGGCATCACGTCCCGGCCGGGAAGGATGGTGGGATCTCCCGCCACCAGGTGCGGGAACCGCGGGTCCCTGCGGGTGACCCCGAAGATGATGGGCAGCACCGCCTGGTGGTCGCAGCCGCGCATCTCCACCTCGCCCATGGGCGTGGGGACCCGCAGGCCCTCCAGGGCCTCCACGAAGCGGTCCCGGTCCAAGGACCGTGCCTTCCGGTAGGCCTCGGCGATGAAGTAGCCCGTGATGTAGCCGTGGAAGGCCGGGAACCCGGGCGGAGAGCCGTACGCCGCCTGGAAGTCCTGCACGAACTTCCGGTTGGCCGGGGTCTCCGGGTAGTAGTACAGGTAGTCGGTGGTCCCGAACACGCCTTCGGGAGCCGCGGCACCCAGGGGCCGCAGGACCGTCACGTCGATGGCGGTGTGGATGGCCGACGGGATCCGCTGGGCAAAGCCGATCACCTGCATGGTCCGCATCACGTTGGCCATGCCGGCCCCACCTGTCCCGAAGAACACCGCCTGAGGCCGGGCCTGGAGGATCTGGGTGAGGTACGGCACCAGGTCCGGTTCACCGGTCCGCCACCACGTCTGCCCCACCAGGGTGGACTCGGGCCTGGCGCGCTTCATGAACCGCCAGAAGGAGTTGGTGATGGCGTGTCCGTACTCGTAGTCCTCCGCCGCCAGCCAGAACCGGGTGTACCCGCGCCGGGCCATGGCTTCGGCCAGCGCCTTTCCCGCCATGGCGGTGTTCTCCCCCGTGCTGAACACGTACCGGTGGCCCCTGGCGCCGGTGATGGCCTCGCTCTTGGAGATCCACACGATGAAGGGGACCCGCTGCTCCCGGGCGAAGGCGGAGATGGCCAGGGCCGTGGCGCTGTTGATGGTGCCCACCAGGACGTCTACCCGCTCCTGCAGCACCAGCTCTCGGGCCATGCTGAGGCCGATCTCCGGGCTGAACTTCTCGTCCCGGGTGACGAACTCGATGCGCGCTCCGTGCACCCCGTCCCGGTTGATCTCCTGCAGGGCCAGCCGGAACCCGTTGAGGGCGTCGTTCCCGAACACCGCGGGCGGCCCGCTGTAGGTGTCTACCACGCCCACCTTGATGTTGCGGTCGAACCGGAAGGCGGGGGCGGCCGCAGCACCCATCACCGACGCCGCGGCCAGGGCTCCCACCAGGAGCAGGACCGACCACCTGCGACCGACCATCGCTCGCTCCCCCCTCGGCAGAATTCTTCGCGGTGTTGTGTACTTCTGCGCCAGCGCCGGGCGCCCCTGCCGGGAGTCAGGGCAGCGTAGCCAGCACCTGGAGCAGGGCTGCCTCGAACCGGTTGATCTCTTCGGAGGTCCCCACCGACACCCGCACCCACGTGGTCCCGGTCGGCCCCGGCCGCACCCGCACCCCTCGCCGGAGGAGTTCTGCGGCGACTTGCTCCGCCGGGCGCCCCACGTCCAGCCACACGAAGTTGGCCACGCTGCGGTAGCTAGGCAGGCCGAGCTGATCGGCCAGCTGCTGCAGGCGCCGCCGGCCCTCTGCCACCACGTGCAGGGTGCGGGCTACATGACCCTCGTCTTCCAGGGCTGCCAGGGCCGCTGCCTGCGCGGGCGCGGAAACCTGGAACGGCTCCCGCACCCGCCCCACCGCTTCCACCACCTCGGGGGGCGCCACCAGGTAGCCGACCCGCAGGCCCGCCAGCCCGTACACCTTGGAGAAGCTGCGCAGCACGGCCACCCGTCGGCCTTCCCGGACCCACCGGACGCCGTCCGGGTAGTCGGCTGCCGTAGCCCGCGCGAACTCCGCGTACGCTTCGTCCAGCACCACCAGGGCGTCCCGCGGCACCCGGTCCAGGAACGCCGCGAGCTCAGCCTCCGACACGTAGGTCCCGGTGGGGTTGTTGGGATTGCACACCACCACCAGGCTCGCTCCCTTCGCCGCCTCCGCCATCCGGGCCAGGTCGTGGCGGCCGCCGCCGTCCAGGGGGACCCGGACTTCCCGCGCCTCCTGCAGCCGTGCGGCCACCGGGTACATGGGGAAGCTCGGCCACGCGTACACCGCCTTCCGGCGGGCATCCAGGTAGGCCTCCGCCAGCAGCTTGAGCAGTGCTGTACTGCCTGCACCCACGGCCACGCACGAGGCCGGGACTCCATGCCTTGCGGCCAGCGCCTCCCGGAGCTCAGCGCTGTCGTCGTCGGGGTAGCGGGCCCACTGCGAGCTCGCGCGGGCCAGCGCCTCCAGGGCCAGGGGAGAGGGACCGAGGGGGTTCTCGTTGGATGCGAGGTGCACCAGCGGGGAGCTTTCCGTCCGGGGCAGCGCACGCGTTCCCGGCACGTACGCGGGAATGTCTTTGAGGACGGCCCTCGCGTGCGGATCCATACTGGCCTCCGCGAAAGACGGTTCGCCCCGGTCCGGCCACCTCCTGCGTGGAAGGCCCGGCAGGACTGTGACGCGTCCGGCCGGTACAATGGGGTCTTGTGGACCACCTGGGCTTTCTGCGCCTGCGGGACGTGGTCCTCGACCTGCGCCGACGGGTGTACGTGGTCGGGGTCCTGAACGTGACCACGGACTCCTTCTACGCCGCCGCCCGTCACCCCGACCTCGCCTCCGCCGTTCGCCGGGCCCGGGAAATCGCGGAGGAGGGCGCGGATCTCCTCGAGGTGGGTGGGGAGTCCGCGCGGCCGGGGCCGCACGTGCCTGAGGGCGAGGAGATCCGGCGGGTGGTCCCGGTGATCGAGCGGGTCCGCTCGGAGCTGGCCCTGCCGGTGGTGGTGGAGACGGTCAAGCCGGGGGTGGCCCGAAGGGCCCTGGACGCCGGGGCGGTGGCGGTGAACGACGTGAGCGGGCTTGAGCACCCCGAGATGGCGGAGGTGGCCGCGGAGTACGGCGCCGGACTGGTGGTGATGCACCGGCGAGGCCCGCACAAGGTTGCGCAGGTGGATCCCCGCTACGACGACGTCTTCCGGGAGGTGTACGCCTTCCTCCACGAGCGCACCGCCCGCGCGCGGCAGGCAGGGGTGGGCGCGGACCGGATTTTGGTGGATCCCGGCTTCAGCTTCGGCAAGACCCCCGCGCACGACGTGGAGCTGCTGCGCCGGCTGGACGAGCTCCTCACCCTCGGCTACCCGGTGTACCTGGCCACCTCCCGCAAGAACTACCTTCGGGACATCCTGCGGCTGCCGCCGGAGGAGCTGCTGGAAGCCACCGCGGCCGCGGTGGTGCTGGGGATCGAGCGGGGCGCGCGGGTGGTCCGGACCCACGACGTGCGGTTCACGGTACGGTTGGCGCGCACCCTGGAAGGGCTGCTGGGGATGGTTCCGGTCCCAGACACCACCGAGTCCTTCGTCCGGCAGACCGGCTGGAGGTAACACGTAAAAAGCCGGTGGAACCGCGACGGGACGGAAAGCCGGGTGGGGCAAAGGAGGAGGAGATGGACGGACGAGACACAGCGGGACGGCGGGTGGCCACACCGCGAGTGCTGGTGGATCGCCAGCGGATCGAGGCCGCGGTGGTGGAGATCCTGCAGGCCATCGGGGAGGACCCCGGGCGAGAGGGGTTGCGGGAAACCCCGCGGCGGATCGCGGCGATGTACGCGGAGCTGTTCAGCGGCCTCCACCGGGATCCCGGCGAGTACCTGCGGGTGGGCTTCGAGGAGGAGCAGCACCACGAGATGGTGGTGCTCAAGGACATCCCCTTCTACTCCCTCTGCGAGCACCACCTGCTGCCCTTCCACGGCGTGGCCCACGTAGGGTACGTGCCCAACGGCCGGGTGGTTGGGATCAGCAAGGTGGCGCGGGTGGTGGAAACCCTAGCACGGCGGCCTCAGGTCCAGGAGCGCCTGACCTCGCAGATCGCCGACCTGCTGATGGACGCCCTGCAGGCCAAGGGCTCCGCGGTAGTCATCGAGGCGGAACACCTCTGCATGACCATGCGGGGCGTCAAAAAGCCGGGTAGCGTCATGGTCACCTCCGCCATGCGGGGCCTGTTCCGGGACGACGCCCGTACCCGGGCGGAGTTCCTGTCCCTCATCCGCGCCCGGTGAAGGCGGCGCCGGTCCTTGCGGGCGCCTCGGTCCCCGGGCGGGTGGCTCCTGCCAGCTGGCTGGACGTGGCTGGCAGGGAGTGCCGTGTGCGCCCTCGCCCTGGGGTCTGTGCCCCTGCCGCTGTCGGAGGTGTGGGCGGCGCTGTGGCGCGCGGTGGGCACCGCGGGGGGCGGCGGCCCGGCGTACGCCATCGTGGTGGAATTACGGCTGCCCAGGGTGGTTTTGGCCGGTCTAGTGGGCGCTGCCCTGGCCGCGTCAGGAGCTGTGTACCAGACCCTCTTCCGCAATCCCCTGGCTGACCCGTACGTGGTGGGAGTGGCTCCGGGTGCCGCCCTGGGTGCGGTGGCGGCCATCGCAGCAGGGCTGGCAGGCCTAGCGGTGTCCGCGGCCGCGTTCGCCTCCGGAGCTGGGGCCGTCCTCCTGGTGTACCGGCTGGCTGCAACCCGCGGGCGCGGACCGGAGGACCTCCTGCTGGCCGGGCTAGCGGCAGGTACGTTCTTCGCCGCGGTCCTGTCGGTGGTCCTGGTCCTCTCCCACGGTTCCCTCCAGCAGGCCCTGGCGTGGCTGCTGGGCAGCCTGGGCGGCCGGGGCTGGGATCACGTCCGCCTAACCGCACCAGCCGTCCTGGCAGGCTACTGTCTCGCCCGGTGGCACGCCCGGGAGCTGGACGTGCTGCTGCTGGGAGAGGAGGAGGCGGCTTCTGCGGGGGTGGCGGTGCCGCGGGTCCGGGCGGCGCTGGTCGCCGCAGCCACCCTCATGACCGCCGCTGCGGTAGCGTCCGCGGGGCTGGTGGGCTTCGTGGGGCTGGTGGTGCCGCACGCGGTCCGCCGGCTGGGTGGTTCCGTGCACGCCGCGCTGCTGCCCGGCTCCGCTCTGTGGGGAGCTGCCCTGCTGGTGTGGGCCGACCTGCTGGCCCGGACCGTCACCGCTCCCCTGGAGATCCCCGTAGGAGCCGTCACCGCCTTGGTGGGCGTCCCCTTCTTCCTGTGGGTCCTCTCGCGGGGGATCGGATAGCGTGGAGGCGACGCCCGGATTCGAACCGGGGATCGGGGTTTTGCAGACCCCTGCCTTGCCTCTTGGCTACGTCGCCCCGACCGGCATTGTACCAGCTCAGATGGGGCCGCTCAACGCACGGAGGGGGTCCGGTCTGCCACCGACGCCGCCGCCTGCTCCACCTCCGGGTAGGGCGGCTCCACCTTCGGGTCCTCGGACACCCACCGGTACACCACGGTCCCCTGGGGGTCCGCTACGAACACCGCGCGCCGGGCCAGGCCCGGGAAAAGGCCGGCGAAGGGCTTGGGATCCTCCACGCCGAACGCCCGCACGGCCTGACGGCCGTAGTCGCTCAGCAGCGGGAAGTTCAGTCCCAGGTGCTCGGCGAAGGCCTGCAGGCTGGCTGGCAGGTCCACGCTGATCCCCACCACCCGTGCCTTGAGCTGGTTGAACCGCTCCAGTCCGTCGCGGAACGCGCACATCTCCCGGGTGCAGGTGGGCGTAAATGCCGCGGGGAAGAAGGCCAGGACCAGCGGCTGGCCGAGCAAAGAGGACAGCCGGACCGGCTGCCGGTCCGGACCAATCAGAATCACCTCCGGGACGCGGTCTCCTACCTGGATCTCCGGCAACCCGCACCTCCCACCGAGGAAGTTGACCGCGGGCAACCGCGGCGGCCGGCGGCATTCTAACACCTCGGGCGGGGGGCGTCACAGGGAGGGTGGAGGGTCCTGAAAGACGGTGGCACGGTCCGGTCAGGCCACCACCTCGTACGAACCGTCCGGCCAGCGTACCACGATGAGGTCGCCTTCGGCCTGCAGGTAGGCCAGGGCCGGCGAAAGGCGGTCCACCAGCCAGGGGTTGCGGACGGCCGGGGTTTGCCGCTGGGCCCAGGGCCAGAGGGTCCCGCAGGTCCCGCACCAGACGGTGGGCGTCCAGCCGGCGAGAACGTGCCCGCCGATGCGGTGCGACCGCCACTCCCAGCCCTGCCGCAGGTCCGGGGACCCGCAGCGGGCGCACACTCCCATGCGGTTTCACCCCCAGGACGGGGTGGGTGCAAGAAGCGTGCCGGGAGCACCGGCTGGGGGGTCATCGGAGCCAGCTGGAGCGGGCGACGGGATTTGAACCCGCGACCTTCGGCATGGCAAGCCGACGCTCTACCGCTGAGCTACACCCGCCCGTCGCCTTCCGATTATAGGGTTGCGCTCGAGCCGCCGCAACGGTACCGTGGTCCGGGGGCGGGTGGCGAAACCGGCAAACGCGGCGGACTTAAAATCCGCTGGGCCACAGGGCCCTTGTGGGTTCGATCCCCACCCCGCCCACCACCCGGTCAGCCGCTGGCGAAGAACACGAGATAGATCAGCAGGGCGATCAGCAACCAAAGGAGCACGTCTCCCATATTCCGCCTCCCCGAACCGGCTTCCCCTATTCTGTCACCCCGGGGCGCCCCGGGGTAGGGGCGCGCCTTGGACGCGGGGGGCCCCGCTGGTATAATCGACCCGGCCCAGGGCCCACGTAGCTCAGGAGGCAGAGCGCGTCCTTGGTAAGGACGAGGTCACCGGTTCGAGTCCGGTCGTGGGCTCCAGCCCCTGGGGCCTTCCCCTCGACCCGTACGGGCCCTTCTGGTAAGATGCCACGGGGCCGGACCACCGCCGGCGCGAACAGCAATCCAGGAAGGGGAGGCAGGTCATGGCCAAGCCGAAGTTTGAGCGGCGGAAGCCGCATGTGAACATTGGGACGATTGGGCATGTGGATCATGGGAAGACGACGTTAACGGCGGCGATCACGCATGCGATGGCGCGGTATGGGTTAGCGGAGGCGAAGGGGTATTACGACATTGACAATGCGCCGGAGGAGCGGCAGCGGGGGCTGACGATCAACATTAGTCATGTGGAGTATGAGACGGAGAAGCGGCACTATGCGCATGTGGACTGTCCGGGGCATGCGGACTACATCAAGAACATGATTACGGGTGCGGCGCAGATGGATGGGGCGATTTTGGTGGTGAGTGCGGCGGACGGGCCGATGCCGCAGACGCGGGAGCACATTTTATTAGCGCGGCAGGTGAACGTACCGGCGATTGTGGTGTTTTTGAACAAGGTAGACATGGTGGATGATCCGGAGCTGTTGGACTTAGTGGAGGTGGAGGTACGGGAGCTATTGAGCCGGTACCAATTTCCTGGGGAGGAGGTACCGGTGGTTCGGGGGAGTGCGTTACGGGCGTTGGAGGCGTTGCAGGGGAATCCGCAGTTGAAGCGTGGGGAGGACCGGTGGGTGGATGGGATTTACGAGCTGATGGACGCGGTGGACAGTTACATTCCGACGCCGGTGCGGGATGTAGACAAGCCGTTTTTGCTGAGCATTGAGGACATTTTCACGATTACGGGGCGTGGGACGGTAGCGACGGGGCGGGTGGAGCGTGGGCGGATCAAGGTAGGGGAGGAGGTGGAGATTGTAGGGCTGCGGGCGGAGCCGCGGCGGACGGTGGTGACGGGGTTAGAGATGTTTCGGAAGGTGTTAGACGAGGCGGTGGCTGGGGACAATGTGGGGGTGTTGCTGCGGGGGGTAGAGCGGGAGGATGTAGAGCGGGGGATGGTGCTGGCGAAGCCTGGGACGATCAAGCCGCACACGAGGTTTTTGGCGGAGGTGTATGTATTGACGAAGGAGGAGGGGGGTCGGCACACGCCGTTTTTCAGTGGGTATCGGCCGCAGTTTTATTTTCGGACGACGGACGTGACGGGGACGGTGAAGCTGCCGGAGGGGGTAGAGATGGTGATGCCGGGGGACAACATCAATTTAGAGGTGGAGCTGATCAGCCCGATTGCGCTGGAGGAGGGGCTGCGGTTTGCGATCCGGGAGGGGGGCCGGACGGTGGGGGCCGGGGTGGTGACGAAGATCCTGGAGTAGACGGGAGGAGGCCGTGGCATGGCCCGCGAGATCATCACCCTGGCGTGTACGGTGTGCAAGCGTCGGAACTACGTGACCACCAAGAACAAGAAGAACACCCCGGACCGCCTGGAGCTGTCCAAGTACTGCAAGTGGTGCCGCAAGCACACTCCACACCGCGAGACGAGGTGAGGCAGCCATGCGGGAGCGGGACCGGGAGCTGAGGCGCCGGCGGCACCGGCGGGAGAAGATCCGCAAGCTGCTCGCCCGGATTCAGGCCGCCAGGACCCGCGAGGAGAAGGAGCGGCTCGTGCAGAAGGCCATCCGCATCGCCCCGTGGAGGGTGGCGGAGTTCCAGAAGTACCTCACGTGACCGACCCTCGCCGGTCGCCCGGGGCGCCACCGCGGCCTCCGTGACCCGACGGGCGGGGCCGGGCCGCCAGGGCCGCCCTTCGTCCACGGAACTGCAGGTCCTCCTGGGGCTCTTGATCAGCCTCGGGGCGTTCTCCGTGGACGCCATGTTGCCCGCCCTGTCCAGCATGGCCGTCACCTTCGGCGTGAGCGAGACGCAGGCACAGCTGGTGGTGGGGGCGTACCTGCTGGGGTTCTCGTGGGGGCAGCTCCTGTTCGGACCGCTCAGCGACGCCTGGGGCCGGCGGCCGGTCCTGCTGGCGGCGCTGGCCGTGTTCTGGGCCTCCAACGCGGCCATGCCGTTTGTCCGCGACTTCGGAGTCCTGGTGGCGGCCCGGGCGGTGCAGGGCCTGCTGGCTTCCAGCCTGCGCACCGTGGGCACCGCATGGGTCCGGGACCGGTACCGCGGCGAAGCCATGGCCCGCGTGATGGCGCTGGTGCAGAGCGTGTTCGTGGTCGCCCCGGTGGTGGCGCCGTGGGTGGGGGCGTACCTGGCCAGGCTCGGCTGGCCTGCGGTGTTCCTGTTCCTGGCGGCCACAGGCTGCGTCCTGTGGGGGTGGGCGCTGGTGAGGCTGGAGGAAACCCTGCCGGCCGCGGCCCGCAGGCCCCTGGCGTGGCGGCCCCTGTGGGAGGCTGCGGGGATCGTGGCCCGGACCCGGGAGAGCCTGGTGGGCGCCGGACTTCTGGCCCTCACGTACGGGATGCTGTACGGGTACCTGGTCAGTGCCGCCCAGCTGTACAAGACGCACCTGGGCCTGTCCAACGAGGCGTTCGCCGCAGCCTTCGCGGGCACCGCCCTGTTCCAGCTGATGGCCATGGTCGCCACCCGCGCCCTGGTGGAACGTTTGGGGGTCCGCCGACTGGTGCGCACCGCCGCGGCGTACCTCTGCGCTGTGACGGCGCTGCTCCCGCTGCACGCGGGGGCTCGGGGGCCGGTGGGAGCCCTGTGGCTGCACCTGAGCCTGGCGTTCTTCGGGATCACGTTGACCTTCCCGAACGCGACCAGCCTATCCCTGGAGCGTCTGGGCCACGTGGCGGGGTTCGCCAGCAGCGCCGTCGGCTTCGCCAGCACCTTTGTGGCCGGCCTGGTGGGCAACGCCCTGGGCCAGTGGTCCGGCGGACACCCGGTGCGGTTCGCGTGGGGCTGGGCGGCCCTCGGGGCACTGGTCCTGGTGACCAGCCGCTGGGCCGGTTGCCCGCCGGCGCACCGCGACCGTAAGATACGGTGCGGAGGGGCGTAGCTCGAACGGCTAGAGCGCCGGTCTCCAAAACCGGAGGTTCCGGGTTCGAATCCCGGCGCCCCTGCCAGTTGACGGCCCACACGGGAAGCCGCACCCGGAGCTTCGCACGCCTGCCACACTCCCGTGGTCTCCTGCCACGGGGCGCTCGGTGTACGCTAGGCACGAGGGGAGGTGGAAGGTGAGGGGACTCCTGGTCGTGGTCGCCGTGGCCCTGCTGGCGGCGGTTGCCCTGGCCCAGCCCCAGGCTCTCAGGACGGTGGCGGTGGCGCCGTTCTGGGACCTCAGTGCGGACGGGATCCAGGTGGACGCGGAGCGGATGAACCGGGACCTGTCCCGGCTCCTGGAACGGACCGGACGGTTCCACGTGGTCCCCGTGGACCGGGTGTCTGGAGCCATGCGGTCGCTGGGCTACTTCCCGTCGCAGCTGTTCCACCCGGCTCGGGCCCGCGAGGTCCGGGAGTTGCTGGGGGCGGACTGGCTGGTGGTGGGCCGGTGGACCCACCTGGACAGCACCGGGCACGGGGACGGTGAGCTCGACCTGCCCCGGAGGGGAGGCGGGGGTGCGGTGGCAGTGTTGGAGGTATGGGTTTGGGAGAGGGGCGCCAGCCGGCCGCGCTACGAGGCCACCTTCGACGCCTTCCGGCCTGCGGTGTCCGGTACATTGGGCCTGAGGGAGGCCGCGCAGGAGGTGCTCCGCAAAGCGGTCGCAGCCCTGGCCCGGCTGTAAGCCGGGGTCGTGGGTACCAGACCCAGGGTGGCCCTTTACACGGTCCGGTGCGGTCCCTATAATCACCGGGGCGCCCGCCAGGGGCGCCGTCTTGTGTTTGGACACAGTTTGCGATGGTGTGGAGGGGCCAGATGGCCCGAGTCACGAACTTGATGCGGAAATCCGAAAAGGTGGCGCGACCCGCGGCCCGGCCGGCGGTCCGCAGGGGCCCGTCCGTGCTGGAGCGGGCCACGCGGTACCTGCGGGAGGTGCGGGCCGAACTGAACCGGGTCACCTGGCCCAGCCGCCAGGAGCTCATCGCCAGCACGGTGGTGGTGTTGGTGGTGGTGGGCGTGCTGTCCGCCTACCTGGGGGCGTGGGACGCCCTGTTCACGTGGCTGTTCCAGCGGGTGCTCCGGTGACGGAGGAGCGGCAGGTTCCCACGGTCGAGGAGCCGGCGGAGGCAGCGGCCACCGTCCCCCGGGACCCGCGTCGCCGGTGGTACGTGATCCACACGTACTCGGGCTACGAGAACAAGGTGAAGACCAACCTGGAGAAGCGGGTCCAGTCCATGGGGATGCAGGAAAAGATCTTCCAGGTGCTCATCCCCACGGAGGATGAGATCGAGATCAAGGAAGGCAAGCGGCGCATCGCCAAGAAGAAGATCTACCCCGGCTACGTCCTGGTGGAGATGATCCTCGACGATGACTCCTGGTACGTGGTCCGGAACACGCCCGGGGTCACCGGCTTCGTGGGCGCGGGGAACCGGCCGGTCCCCCTGGAGGACGAGGAGGTCCGGGCCATCCTGGGGCAGGTAAAGGACGAGACCCCCAAGCTGCGCATCCACTACCACAAGGGCGACACGGTGCGGATCACCTCTGGCCCCTTCCAGGAGTTCACGGGCGTGGTGGACGAGATCCTGCCGGAGAAGGAGAAGGTCCGCGTCCTGGTGTCCATCTTCGGCCGGGAGACCCCTGTGGAGCTGGACTTCACGCAGGTGGAGCGCACGTAGCGGGTTCGAGGTGACGGCGCATGAAGAAGGTCGTGGCGCAGGTCAAGCTGCAGATCCCCGCAGGTAAGGCGACGCCCGCCCCCCCGGTGGGCACCGCCCTGGGCCCGCACGGGATCAACATCATGGAGTTCTGCAAGGCCTACAACGAGCGGACCGCCTCCCAGGTGGGGATGATCGTCCCGGTGGAGATCACCATCTACTCCGACCGGAGCTTCACCTTCGTCACCAAGACCCCGCCGGCCTCGGTGCTCCTGAAGAAGGCCGCGGGACTGGAGGTGGGCTCGCCGGAGCCCAATAAGAAGAAGGTCGGGCGGGTGACCCGCAAGCAGCTGGAGGAGATCGCCCGCCTGAAGATGCCCGACCTGAACACCACCTCCCTGGAAGCGGCGGTGCGGATGATCGAAGGCACCGCCCGCAGCATGGGGATTGAGGTGGTAGGCTGAGCTGCGGGTCTGTGCCAGGAGGACGGGATGGCGCGGCGAGGGAAGCGGTACGAGGACGCGGCGAAGCTGGTGGATCGCACACGGCTGTACGATCCCGAGGAGGCGGTGCGGCTGGTGAAGGCGGTCGCCCGCGCGAAGTTCGACGAGACGGTAGAAGTGGCCCTGCGTCTGGCTGTGGACCCCAAGCACGCGGACCAAGTGGTCCGGGGGACCGTGGTGCTGCCGCACGGCACGGGCCGGGCGGTGCGCGTGCTGGTGTTCGCCAAAGGGGACAAAGCCAAGGAGGCGGAGGCCGCGGGCGCGGACTACGTGGGCGCGGAGGACCTGATCCAGCGCATCCAGCAGGAGGGGTGGACCGAATTCGACGTGGCAGTGGCCACCCCTGACCTCATGGGGCAGGTGGGTCGCCTGGGCCGGATCTTGGGGCCGCGGGGACTCATGCCGAACCCCAAGGCGGGGACGGTGACCTTCGACGTGGGTCGGGCGGTCCGGGAGATCAAGGCCGGGAAGATCGAGTTCCGGGTGGACAAGGCCGGGATCGTCCACGCGCCCATCGGGAAGGCCTCCTTCTCAGAGCAGGCACTGCTGGAGAACTTCGCAGCCCTGCTGGACGCAGTGGTGCGGGCGCGGCCGGCGGCGGTGAAAGGGCAGTACATCCGCAGCATCGCCCTGAGCCCCACCATGGGACCTTCGGTGAGGGTGGACCCGGCCAGGGCGGCGGCGCTGGCGGCGGGCCGGGCCGCCTAGTCTCGAGCGCTGGCACTGTCGGTCCGTTGACCGGCCGGTCGCCAGCTGCTAGGATAGCGGCCGTCGACAACTGAACAGTCCGGGCCACTGGCCCGGGCCGTCCGCAGACCGCAGGTCCCGTAAGGGTGAAAGGCCCGCTGGCCGCCTGCCGAGGACGTCCGGCCCACCCGCCCGGGTGGGCCCGCCGGCGCTCCGTCTGCGGGGCGCCGCTCGTTTTCGGCCGAGCGGCCACTCAGGCGGGCGTGGATCGACGGAGGTTCCAGGTTCCCGACGTGCGAGGGGTGCTGGATGGCGAGGCCTGAAAAAGTCGAGGCGGTCCAGCGGCTGAAGGAGCAGCTGCGCCGGGCGCGGGGGCTGGTGCTCACCGACTTCCGCGGCCTGAGCGTGCCGGAGATGGAAGCCCTGCGGCTCCAGCTTCGGAAGGAAGGTGCCGAGTACCGGGTGGTCAAGAACACCCTGTTGGGGATCGCGGCCTCAGAGCTGGGCCTGCACGGACTCCAGCAGTTCCTGCAGGGGCCCACGGGCATCGCGGTGGGCTACGACGACCCCACGGTACCCGCCCGGGTGGTTCACGAGTTCATCCGGCAGTACCGGAAGCTGGAGGTAAAAGGGGGGCTGGCGGAAGGCAGGGTCCTGGACCCCGCGGGGGTCCGGGCCCTGGCGGAGCTGCCGGGGCGGGACCAGCTGCTGGCGAAGGTGGCGGCGGGTCTTCAGGGCCCCCTCTACGGCGTGGTAGGGACCCTGGTGGGCCTGCAGCGGAAGTTGGTCTACGCCGTGGACCAGATCCGGAAGAAGCGGGAGGAGGTCCCCGGAGCCTAGGACACGGAGGAGGGAGCGGAGATGGCGAAGCTGAGCACGGCGGAGATCGTGGAAGCGATCGGCAACCTCACGGTGCTGGAGCTGGCCGAACTGGTGAAGGCCCTAGAGGAGAAGTTCGGGGTGACCGCGGCAGCACCCGTGGCGGTCGCGGCGGCGCCCGCGGCAGCGGCCCCGGCCGCGGTGGAGGAGGAGCAGACGGAGTTTGACGTGATCCTGAAGGCGGCGGGGCCCAACAAGATCCAGGTCATCAAAGTGGTCCGGGAGCTCACAGGGCTCGGGCTGAAGGAGGCGAAGGACTTGGTGGACGGCGCGCCCAAGCCCGTGAAGGAGAAGGTGTCCAAGCAGGAGGCGGAGTCCATCAAGGCGAAGCTCCAGGAAGTGGGGGCGGAGGTGGAGGTCAAGTAGGACGGCGGGGGGTTCCCCAGCCGCGCGGCAGGGCGGTCCCGGTTGACGGGACCTGCCCAGGCGTGCTATTTTGTTCTGCGATTTGCGGCTACAGGGACGAGCACCTGATCGAACCTTTCCCCCTGCGCTGGGTGTCTGTGGCCTGTTGGAGTCTTACGCAGGTCGGGAACTCGTTATCAGTGGGACGCCCGAACACCCCTCCGGGGTCGGGCTTTCCACTGTTTCCTTCTCCAGGCCCGCGGCGGGGCCTGGAGGTACGGGTCCGACCGGCCCCCGAGGCTGGGACGCGGGAGGCCGGAGCCGCTGCGTCCAGGAGCCTGTCCACGATGCCTGCGATCCGTGGGACGGGCCGGGGACCCCGAAGGTCGTGCCAGCGATCCTCGGGGGGGTCTAGACCGTCCCCCGCTAGGCTCCCAACCTCGTAACGCTGGGAGAGGGACCGCCGGGAAACCGCTGACGAGATGGGGGTGACCGCCACGAAAGCGTCCGCGGAGCTGAACAAGCAGTTCGTGACGGGTCCGTTCAACTTCGAGCGGACCCCGCGCCTGGGGATCGGCCGCGTGGTGAAACGGGGCCGCCGGGAGCGGGTCAGCTTCGGGAAGCTGCCTGACGTTCTGGAGCTGCCCGACCTGGTGGAGGTCCAGCGGAGGTCGTTCCGCTGGTTCGTGGAGGAAGGGATCCGCGAGGTCTTTGAGGAGATCTCTCCGATCCAGGACTTCACGGGCAACCTGGAGCTGTACTTCGGGGTGCCGGACGAACGCAAGCGGCGACGCGCGCCGGAAGGGGGGGACATCTTCAACTTCACGGAGGGCGTACTGGACTTCGGCGGCTACTACTTCGAGGCGCCGAAGTACAGCCCGGAGGAGTGCCGGGAGCGGGATGCCAACTACAGTGCGGCCCTGAAGGTCCGGGTCCGGTTGGTCCTCAAGGACACCGGGGAGATCAAGGAGCAGGACGTGTTCATGGGCGACTTCCCGCTCATGACGCGGAACGGCACGTTCATCATCAACGGGGCGGAGCGGGTGGTGGTCAGCCAGCTGGTGCGCTCCGCGGGGGTGTACTACAGCTTCCTCACGGACAGCAGCGGCCGGCGGTTCCCGGCGGCGACCGTGATCCCTACCCGAGGGGCGTGGCTGGAGTTCGAGATCGACGCCACGGGTGGGGTGTACGTGCGCATCGACCGCACCCGGAAGCTGCCCGCCACGGTCCTGCTGCGGGCCGTGGGGTACGAGAGCGACGAGGTCCTGCGCAGGCTGTACGGCGGGGATCGGGCCATCGAGGCCACCCTGGAGAAGGACCCCAGCCGGGACCGGAACACCGCCCTCATGGAGATCTACCGGCGGCTGCGGCCGGGAGACCCGCCGAACGTGGAGTCCGCCACGGCCCTCCTGCACACCCTGTTCTTCGACCCTCGGCGGTACGACCTGGGGAAGGTGGGCCGGTACAAGCTGAACAAGAAGCTGAATCTGGACATCCGGCCGGACCAGAGGACCCTCACCCCCGAGGACATCGCCCAGATCGTCCGGTACCTCATCGCCCTGAACAACGGGGAGGGGCAGGAGGACGACATCGACCACCTGGGGAACCGCCGCGTGCGGGCGGTGGGGGAGCTGCTGCAGAACCAGTTCCGGATCGGCATGCTCCGGATGGAGCGGGTGATCCGGGAGCGGATGACCATCCAGGAGACCGAGCAGGCGACCCCGCAGGTCCTCATCAACATCCGCCCCGTCACCGCGGCCATCAAGGAGTTCTTCGGCTCCAGCCAGCTGTCGCAGTTCATGGACCAGACCAACCCCCTCTCCGAGCTGCGGCACAAGCGGCGGCTGAGCGCCCTGGGGCCGGGCGGTCTGAGTCGGGAACGGGCCGGGTTCGAGGTGCGGGACGTGCACCCCTCCCACTACGGGCGCATGTGCCCCATCGAGACCCCGGAGGGACCCAACATCGGCCTGATCTCCTCCCTGGCCACGTACGCGCGGGTGAACGACCTGGGGTTCATCGAGACGCCGTACCGCCGCGTGCGCAACGGCCGGGTGACCCGGGAGATCGTGTACCTGACCGCGGACGACGAGGAGAAGTACACCATCGCCCAGGCCAACGTGCAGACGGACGAACAAGGGATGCTGCCCGAGCGGGTGGTGGCGCGCCAGGCGGGCGGCCACCCCGTGGTGGTGCCGCGGGAGCAGGTGGACTTCATGGACGTTTCGCCCAAGCAGATCGTGTCCGTGACCACCGCCCTGATCCCGTTCCTGGAGCACGACGACGGGACGCGGGCCCTGATGGGGTCCAACATGCAGACCCAGGCGGTCCCCCTGGTGCGACCGGAGGCGCCCCTGGTGGGTACCGGGGTGGAGTACCGGGCAGCCGCGGACTCGGGCGCGGTGGTGCTGGCCGAGGAGGACGGGGTGGTGGAGTCGGTGACCGCGGACGAGATCGTGGTCCGGGGTCAGCGACGGACCACGTACCGGCTGACCAAGTTCCGCCGGAGCAACCAGGGCACCTGCATCAACCAGCGGCCGGTGGTGCGCAGCGGGCAGGAGGTGAAGAAGGGGCAGGTGCTTGCCGACGGCCCCTCCACGGACGGCGGGGAGCTGGCCCTGGGCCACAACGTGCTGGTGGCCTTCATGCCGTGGGAGGGCTACAACTACGAGGACGCCATCCTCATCAGCGAGCGGCTGGTGCGGGAGGACCTGTTCACCAGCATCCACATCGAGGAGTACGAGGTCGAGGCCCGGGACACCAAGTTGGGCCCGGAGGAGATCACCCGGGACATCCCCAACGTGGCGGAGGACGCCCTGCGGGACCTGGACGAACGGGGGATCGTCCGCATCGGCGCGGAGGTCCGGGCAGGCGACATCCTGGTGGGCAAGGTGACCCCCAAGGGGGAGACGGAGCTCACCGCGGAGGAGCGCCTGCTGCGGGCGATCTTCGGGGAGAAGGCGCGGGAGGTCCGGGACACCTCTCTGAAGGTCCCCCACGGCGAGAAGGGCACCGTGGTGGGCGTGAAGGTGTTCAGCCGGGAGAACGGGGACGAGCTGCCTCCCGGCGTCAACCAGATGGTCCGCGTGTACGTGGCCCAGAAGCGGAAGATCACCGTGGGCGACAAGATGGCAGGCCGCCACGGCAACAAGGGGGTCATCAGCAAGATCGTCCCCGTGGAGGACATGCCGTTTTTGCCGGACGGGACTCCCGTGGACATCGTCCTGAACCCCCTGGGGGTGCCCAGCCGCATGAACGTAGGCCAGGTGCTGGAGACCACCCTGGGGTGGGCGTGCGCCCAGCTGGGCTTCTACGCGGAGGTCCCGGTGTTCGACGGGGCCCGGGAGTCGGAGATCGAGGCGTTGCTGGAGCGGGCAGGTCTCCCGCGGGACGGGAAGATCACCCTGTACGACGGGCGGACGGGCCTGCCCTTCGACCAGCCCGTGGTGGTGGGGCAGATCTACATGATGAAGCTGCTGCACCTGGTGGAGGACAAGATCCACGCCCGGAGCACGGGGCCCTACAGCCTGATCACCCAGCAGCCCCTGGGCGGGAAGGCACAGTTCGGCGGCCAGCGCTTTGGGGAGATGGAGGTGTGGGCCCTGGAGGCCTATGGGGCCGCCAGCACCCTGCAGGAGCTGCTGACGGTCAAGAGTGACGACGTGGTGGGCCGCGTGAAGACCTACGAGGCCATCGTGAAGGGGGAGAACATCCAGGAGCCCGGGGTGCCGGAGTCCTTCAAGGTCCTGGTGAAGGAGCTGCAGGCCCTGTGCCTGGACGTGAAGGTCCTGAGCGCGGACCACCGGGAGATCGAGCTGCGGGAGATCGAGGAGGACGTGGTGGAAACGCAGCGGTCCCTGGGCATCAACCTGGAGGGCGAGGAAGCCCTCCTGGAGGAGCCCATCTAGCGGAGGGGGAGGAAGCCATGCAGGACGTGAACCACTTCGAGGCGGTCAAGATCAGCCTGGCCTCCCCCGAGCAGATCCGCATGTGGTCTCGGGGCGAGGTGAAGAAGCCGGAGACCATCAACTACCGGACCCTGAAGCCCGAGCGGGACGGGCTGTTCTGCGAGCGGATCTTCGGGCCGGTCAAGGACTGGGAGTGCCACTGCGGGAAGTACAAGCGGATCCGCTACAAGGGGATCATCTGCGACCGGTGCGGGGTGGAGGTCACCCGGGCCAAGGTCCGCCGGGAGCGGATGGGCCACATCGAGCTGGCGGCCCCCGTGGTGCACATCTGGTACCTGAAGGGGGTGCCCAGCCGCATCGGGCTGCTGCTGGACATCTCGCCCCGGGCCCTGGAGCGGGTGGTGTACTTCGCCGCGTACATCGTCATCGACCCGGGGGACGTGAAGGAGCTGCAGAAGAAGCAGATTCTCACGGAGAACGAGTACCGGGAGCTGCGGGAGAAGTACGGGGGACGGTTCCGCGCGGCCATGGGCGCGGAGGCCATCAAGGAGCTCCTCATGGAGCTGGACCTGGAGCAGGAGTCCAGGCGGCTGCGGGAGGAGCTGCGCGGGAGCACGGGCCAGAAGCGGATCAAGATCCTCAAGCGGCTGGAGGTGGTGGAGGCGTTCCGGAAGAGCGGGAACCGTCCGGAGTGGATGGTCCTGGACGTGATCCCGGTGATCCCCCCGGACCTCCGGCCCATGGTCCAGCTGGACGGCGGGCGGTTCGCCACCAGCGACCTCAACGACCTGTACCGGCGGGTGATCAACCGGAACAACCGGTTGAAGCGGCTGCTGGACCTCGGGGCGCCGGAGATCATCGTCCGCAACGAGAAGCGGATGCTCCAGGAGGCGGTGGATGCCCTCATCGACAACGGCCGGCGGGGCCGGCCCGTGACGGGGCCCAACAACCGGCCCCTGAAGTCGTTGAGCGACCTGCTGAAGGGCAAGCAGGGGCGGTTCCGCCAGAACCTCCTGGGCAAGCGGGTGGACTACTCGGGCCGGAGCGTGATCGTGGTGGGCCCGAAGCTCAAGCTCCACCAGTGCGGGCTGCCGAAAGAGATGGCGCTGGAGCTGTTCAAGCCCTTCGTGATGAAGAAGCTGGTGGAGCGGAACCTGGCGCAGAACATCAAGAACGCGAAGCGGATGGTGGAGCGGCAGCGGCCGGAGGTGTGGGACGTCCTGGAGGACGTGGTGCGGGAACACCCCGTGCTGCTGAACCGGGCCCCCACCCTCCACCGGCTGGGCATCCAGGCCTTCGAGCCGGTCCTCATCGAGGGGAAGGCGATCCAGATCCACCCCCTGGTGTGCACCGCCTACAACGCGGACTTCGACGGGGACCAGATGGCGGTGCACGTCCCGCTGAGCGCCGCCGCGCAGGCGGAGGCCCGGCTGCTCATGCTGAGTGCGTACAACATCCTCCTGCCGGCGTCGGGCAAGGCGGTGGCCAGTCCCCAGCGGGACATCATCCTGGGCTGCTACTACCTGACCCTGGAGAAGCCGGGTGCCCGCGGGGAGGGGAAAGCCTTCAGCACGCCCGCGGAGGCCATCCTGGCGTACGAGCACGGGGTGGTGGAGCTGCACGCGCGGGTGAAGGTGCGCCTGGCGCCGGGTACTGAGCCCATCGAGACCACGGTGGGCCGCATCCTTTTCAACGAGGCCATCCCGGAGGAGCTGCGGTTCGTGGACCAGGTCTGCGACCGGAAGGTCCTCAGCCAGATCGTGTCGGACGCCTACTACCGGCTGGGACCCACCAAGACCGCCCAGCTACTGGACGCCTTGAAGGACCTCGGGTTCCGGTTCGCCACCCAGTCCGGGCTGAGCCTGTCCATGCGGGACATCGTGCAGCCCCCGGAGAAGGAGCAGATCCTGGAGGAGGCCCAGAAGCGGGTGGACGCCATCGAGCAGCAGTACCGCCGCGGCCTGATCACGGACGGGGAGCGGTACCAGAAGACCATCGACGTGTGGATCGAGGCAACGGAGCAGGTCACGAACGCCATGCTGAAGCACTTCGACCCGTTCAACCCGCTGTACATGATGGCCCAGTCCGGAGCCCGGGGGAACATCCAGCAGATCCGGCAGCTGGCGGGCATGCGGGGCCTGTTCACGGACCCCTCGGGGCGCATCATCGAGATCCCCATCAAGAGCAACTTCCGCGAGGGGCTGACGGTTCTGGAGTACTTCATCGGCATGCACGGCCAGCGCAAGGGCCTGGCGGACACCGCCATCCGGACCTCCGAGTCGGGGTACCTGACGCGGCGCCTGGTGGACGTGGCTCAGGACGTGATCGTGCGGGAGGAGGACTGCGGGACGTCCCGGTTCATCGTGCTGGAGCCCGTGCGGGAGGGCAACGAGGTGGTGGTGCCCCTCCGGGACCGGATCGTGGGCCGGGTGGCGGCCCAGGACATCACGCCGCCGCGGCAGCGGCGTCCCCTGGTGGAGGCGGGGCAGGAGATCACGGAGGAGCTGGCGGAGGCCATCGAGGCCGAGGGGATCGACCGCGTGCCGGTGCGGTCCGTGCTGACCTGCGAGACCCGGTACGGGGTGTGCAGCAAGTGCTACGGCCGCAACCTGGCCACGGGGAAGATGGTGGACATCGGGGAGGCGGTGGGCATCATCGCCGCCCAGTCCATCGGGGAACCGGGCACCCAGCTGACCATGCGGACCTTCCACACGGGCGGGGTGGCGGGCTTCGACATCACCCAGGGTCTGCCGCGGGTGGAGGAGCTGTTCGAGGCCCGCAAGCCGAAGGGGCAGGCCCTCATGGCGGAGATGGCGGGCCGGGTGCGCATCGTGGAGGACCGGCGGACCCGCCGGATCGTACTGGAGGGGAAGGACCAGACGGTGGAGTACGTGGTGCCGCACGGGCAGCGCCTGCTGGTCCAGGACGGCGACCGGGTGGAGGCCGGCCAGCGGCTGACGGAGGGGAATTTGAACCCCCACGACATCCTGCGGATCCAGGGCGTGGAGGCGGTGCAGAGGTACCTCGTGCAGGAGATCCAGAGCGTGTACCGTTCCCAGGGGGTGGAGATCAACGACAAACACATCGAGATCATCGTGCGGCAGATGCTGCGGCGGGTGAAGGTGCGCGACGAGGGCGACACCGACCTGCTGCCCGGCGAGGTGGTGGACGTGTTCACCTTCCGGGAGGAGAACCGGAAGGTGGAGGCCCGGGGCGGGCGGCCCGCGCAGGCGGACCCCGTCCTGATGGGGATCACCAAGGCTTCCCTGGCCACGGAGTCGTGGCTGTCCGCGGCGAGCTTCCAGGAGACCGCCCGGGTGCTGACGGACGCGGCCACCAAGGGCAAGGTGGACCCCCTCATCGGCCTCAAGGAGAACGTGATCATCGGCAAGCTCATCCCCGCGGGCACAGGGATGCCCAGGTACCGGCAGGTGCGGGTGGCGGCGGAGTTCTGAGCGGCCCGCTTCCTTGAACGCCGCCGCCCTCACTTGGCGCGACTGGGAGTGGGACCCGCTGGGGGTGGCGGCGCTGCTGGCCGCCGCGCTGCTCTACCACCTGCACCCCCGGGTCCGCGCGACCCCCCGACACCGGCTCTGGTTCTGGTCCGGGCTGGCTTCCGTTGCCGTGGCGGTGCTCTCGCCCCTGGAGGCGGGAGCCCGCCTTTTGCTGTGGTTGCACATGGTCCAGCACCTGGTGTTGGTCCTCGTGGCCGGGCCGCTTTTGGCCGCCTCCTTGCCCGCTCCCTTCCTCGGCTGGCTGACCCGACGGCCCGTGCTGGGACCCGTGCTGTGGGTGCTGTGGAACCCGTGGGTGTCCACCGGCCTCTATAACCTGGTGATCCTGGCCTGGCACCTGCCGGCCCTGTACAACTGGGTCCTGCGGTCGGAGCTCGCGCACGCGCTGCAGCACGCCGGCTTTGTCGGTTCGGCGGTGGTGTTCTGGGGCGTGCTGCTGAGCCCGGCTCCCCGGAACCCCACGCGCGGGCAGCGCCTCGTGATGGTCGGGGTCAGCGCGGTCCTGCAGTTCGTCCCCGCCTTCGTGCTGTCGGTGGCCGACCGTGTGCTGTACGCCCCCTACCTGGAGGTTCCGCGCCTGTGGGGGTGGTCTGCTCTGGACGACCAGCGCTGGGCGGGGGTGCTCATGTGGGTAGGGATGAACCTGGCCTACGCCCTGACCGCCCTGTGGGTGGTCTGGCCGTGGCTGCGGTCCGGGGCAGTCCGCGGGATGGAGTCCGAGTAGCGCCGGCGAGAAACCCGTGTGATGGCCGTGGGGTTCGGCCCAACGCTGCGGGAGCCGCGGTGACGGGCGTGGCGCTGATGGCTAGAACAGCTGCGCGTCCAGGGCGAGCGCCACGAACAGGGCGAGTAGGAGGAGGGCGACGGGGACGCTGAACAGGGTGGCGACCACCGGCCGCTCCCACCGCAGGTGCATGAAGTACGCCATGATGAGGGCGGCCTTGATCAGCGCCAGCACCACTAGACTCGTGATCAGCAGGCCCCGGGGGATGTGCAGGAGCGTGACCCCGATCTCCGCCACCGTCACCACCAGGAGCCAGAACCAGGTCACCCCGTAGATGCCGTAGCCGTGCTGCGCGGGCTTGTGCTCCGACATAGGCTGCCTCCCGAGGTCAGTGCGCCGCCGCCACGGAGACCGCAGGCGGGATGAGGTACATGAGGGTGAAGATGAACACCCACACCAGGTCCACGAAGTGCCAGTACAGCCCCGCGTTCTCTACCCGCTCGGCCCGGGTGTGTGGGTCCACGGGGGACGGCGGGGCCGGCGGCTCCTCCACGGCCTCCACCGCGTCCGCGGGCAGCATGGCCGCGTTGTTGGCGCCTTTGCCGGGGAGCAGCACCACCACCCGCCCGATCCGGGGGTGAGCCTTCTCCACCACGGTCTCGGGCCGGTCGGGGAGCACCAGCACCCGGACGCGGGCCCCGGGGTAGAGGGGCCGTCCCCGCCGGTCCTGCAGGGGCGTCTGCCAGTCCTCCAGGGCCCGCCGCTCTGCCCTAGCCTTGAAGAACACGTACATGAGGTACAGGACCCCGCTGGTGACGTGGCCGCCGTGGAAGCCGGTGATGATGAAGAAACTGGCGCTGAAGGCCGGGACCCCCCACGGGTTGGTGTGCAGCCGCGCGCCCTCTTGGATGAAGTGGGTCCACTCGTACGCCTGCATCCCCAGGAAGGTCAGTCCTCCCGCGATGGTGAGGAGGAGGAACCGCTCCACCAGCGGGTGGTCCCCGCGCTTGGCGGCGTTCACCGCTACCGCCATGGTGGCGCTGCTGCAGATGAGGATGAAGGTCATGGCCCCCACCAGGCCGATGTTGAAGATCTCGGTGGCGTTGGGCCAGGCGCCTGCGGTCATCCGCGCGGCCCCGTAGGCGCTCAAAAGCCCCCCGAAGGTGAACGCGTCGGAGAGGAGGAAGATCCACATCATGAACTTCCCCCAGCTCATCCCGAAGGGCGACACCCCGCCGCCCCAGACGCTGACTTTCTGCTCCACGACCGCTTCCGCCATACGACCTCCTACCGGGTGAACAGGACCGCGAACAGCCACAGCCACAGGGCCGCGAGGAAGTGCCAGTACACCGACAGGTTTGACAGGTCGACCGCCGCCACAGCGGGCGCGCGGTGGCGGGTCCGCCGCAGGGCCAGGGCCCACCAGGCCAGGCCGCCCACCACGTGGACCAGGTGAGCCCCGGACAGTACGTAGAAGTAAGACGCCCCGGGGTTGGCCGCCAGTCCCACCCCCGAGGAGGTCAGCCACCCCCACCCGATCAGCTGGGCGGCCAGAAACCCCACGCCGAGCGCCAGGCCCCAGGCCATCCGCACCCGGGCCCGAGCCAGCAGCCCCCGGTATGCCGCTCTGCGGGCAGCTTCCAGCGCCGCGCTGCTTCCCAGCAGAGCCGCGGTTCCCGGCCACAGGACCGGGGGGCGGGGTGCCGGGACCCAGCCCACGGAGCCCATACGGCTCAACAGCGCCGAGCTGAGCCCCAGGAAGAACATGCCCACGGCCGCGACCACCAGCCACACGAACAGGGTGGCAGACCGCTCCCGGTCGGGCCGGCCGCCGGGGCCGCCGTTCCCGCGCGGCGGCGCCGGCGGCGTTTTCGGGGGAGCGGGGCGTTCCAGGGTGACCGCCACAGCCGGGCTAGTGGCCTCCCACCCTCACGCCCGCGGGCTCCGGCTCCCACTGGGGCAGGTAGTCCTGGGGCGCTCCCGGGACGCTGTACTCGTACGGCCCGCGGTACACCTGGGGGATCTCCCCAGGCCAGTTGTGGTGGGGCGGGGGGCTTTCGGTGGACCACTCCAGGGTGGTCCCCCGCCAGGGGTTGCGGTCCGCGGGCCGCCCTGCGGCCAGGCTCCGCAGCATGTTGTAGGCCAGCACCAGCCCGCCCGCGAAGATGAGGAAGGCGCTCAGGGTGATGAAGACCTGTACCGGCTGCAGGTGGGCGAGGTACGGGAAGGCCCGGTAGTCGTAGATGCGCCGGTGCATCCCCGCCATCCCGAGGTAGTACATGGGGAAGAAGGTCCCGTACACGCCCAGCAGGGTCAGCCAGAAGTGGATCCGCCCCAGCCGTTCGTCCAGGAGCCGTCCGAACATCTTCGGGAACCAGAAGTAGATGCCGGCAAAGATCCCGAGCACCGCCGCGGTCCCCATCACCAGGTGGAAGTGGCCGACCACGTAGTAGGTGTCGTGCAGGGGGATATCCACGGGCGCGTTGCCCAGGTGGATGCCCGTGAGCCCCCCCGCCACGAACAGGGATACGAACCCAACCGCGAACAGCATGGCGGTGGAGAAGTACAGCTTGCCGCGCCACAGGGTCGCCAGCCAGTTGAACGTCTTCACCGCGGACGGCACGCCGATGAGCAGGGTGGTGAGGGCGAACCCCGTCCCCAGCAGGGGGTGCATCCCGCTCACGAACATGTGGTGGCCCCACACCAGGAAGCTCAGGATCCCGATGGCCAGCATGGAGGCCACCATGGCGGGGTAGCCGAACACAGGCTTACGGGCGAAGTTGGCGATGACGTCGGAGACGATCCCCATGGGAGGCAGGATGACGATGTACACCTCCGGGTGTCCGAAGAACCAGAACAGGTGCTGCCACAGGAGGGGGTTCCCTCCCGTGTGCGGGATCACCTGACCGCCCACCACCAGGCCTCCGGGTACGAAGAAGCTGGTGCCCGCCAGCCGGTCGAACAGCAGGAGGATCCCCGCGGCCATCAGCACGGGGAACGTAAGCAAAGCCAGCACCGCGGCCACGAAGATGCCCCAGACGGTGAGGGGCATCCGCATGAGGGACATGCCCCGGGTCCGCAGGACCAGGATGGTGGTGATGTAGTTCAGGGAGCCCAGCAGGCTGGAGACGCAGAAGATGGCGATGGACACCAGCCACAGGGTCTGGCCGAGGCCGCTTCCGGGTGCTGCCTGTGGCAGGGCGCTGAGGGGCGGGTACGCGGTCCACCCCGCGTTCAGGGGCCCTCCCGGGACGAAGAAGCTCGCCACCAGGGGCACGATGGAGAGGGCGAAGACCCAGTACGACAGCATGTTCACGAAGGGGAAGGCCATGTCCCGGGCGCCGATCTTCAGCGGCACCAGGAAGTTCGCGAAGCCCCCCAGCAGGGCCGGGGTGAGGACGAAGAACACCATGATGGTGCCGTGCATGCTGATGGCGGCCAGGTACTGGTCCGCCTTGAGGATCCCCGACTGCGGCCACGCCAGCTGCGTGCGGAACACCATGGCCAGCGCCCCGCCCACCAGGGCCATGAAGAGGGAGGTGAGCAGGTACTGCAGCCCGATGACCTTATGGTCCTGGCTGAACACGTACCGGGTCCAGAAGCTCTCCCGGTGCGGGTGTTCCACGTGTACGTGGGCTTCCGCGGCCGCCGCCATGGTTTTTCCCTCCTACTTCCGCCGAGCCTGCTGGCGCATCCAGCGGTCGAACTCCTCCTGGGTGACCACCCGGACCTTCCCCGCCATGGTGTAGTGGCCTACCCCGCACAGCTCCGCGCACGCTAGGTCGAACTCCCCCGTCTGGGTGGGGGTGAACACCAGCTCCGTGGTGGCACCCGGCAGGAGGTCCTTCTTGAGCCGGAAGGCGGGCACCCAGAAACTGTGCTGGACGTCGCGGGTCCGCAGGAGGACCCGGTTGGGCCGGTTCGCTACCAGGTAGATCTGCGGGCTCACGACGTCGTCCCGGGAAGCGGGGTCCTGCGGGTCCACGTTGAAGGGGGCCGGGATTCGGTTGTCCACGCGGCCCAACTTCCCGTCGGGGCCGGGATAGCGGGCCGACCACCCGAACTGCTCCCCCCGGACCTCCACCACGAAGGCGTCCGGCGGCGGAGGGGCGTGCACCCGGGACCACAGCACCATCCCGGCCACGCTGAGGGCCACCAGCACCGCCGCGGGCACTGCGGTGTAGGTGACCTCCAGGGCGGTGTGGTGGGGGAAGTACAGCGCGGCCTCCCTGCCCCGGGCCCGGTACCGGATCACGAAATACCCGAGGAGGAGGTGGACCAGGATGAAGGCCACCAGGATGATTCCCAGGATGATGTCGAACAGGGACTGGATGCTGGTGCCTTCCCGGGTCACCGAATGGGGGGTCCAAGCCCAGCGCGCGTACAGAGCGCCCCCCAGGCCCAGCAGGGAGAACAACCACACCGCGAGGCCGAGGCTGAGACCGGATCTCTGGGTTTCCTCCAGGGGGCTGGGGAGTTGGGGACTCGCATCCATCTCCAATCCTCTCCTGTCGCCTTCGCCGTACGGTTCGGGGGAAGGGGACCAAAACCCTTCTGGCAAACAGTAAGGAGGGCGCCCCGCGACGCCCTCCCCTCCGTCGCTCGCTTCAACCCCTGGGCACAGTATAGGGCGCGGGGCCAAGCCCAGCCAAGCCCATTTGACACCGCAGGGCCAATTGTCTATCCTCTGGAAGGTTGCCCGGAGCCACGATGAAGGGCGTAGCCCGGAGGGGGACCCGGTGACCGAGCTGGAAGCGCTGGGCCGCGCGGAGTCGCGCGCGGTCGGGGCCAACCAGACCACCAAGGCCATCCGGAAGGGGAGGGCGGAGGTGGTGTTCGTGGCGCGGGACGCGGACCGAAAGGTGGTGGAGCCGGTCCTGCGGGCCGCGCAGGAGATGGGCGTGCCGGTGGTGGAGGTCGCCTCCGGCAGAGAGCTGGGTCGGGCGTGCGGGATCGCCGTAGGGGCATCTGCCGCGGCGATTCTCAAGCGCGACCGGTAGCCGCACGGAACGGCCGATTACGGTGCCCCTCGCTCCGCGGGGGGTTGCCGCGCCGCAGGGAGCCGGGCCGGTCAAGAGCCCCGGTGCCAGCCGGGAGCTCCGCTGACGGACAGGGCCCGGGTCCCGGAGGGCGCGGACGCATCCGGCGCACAGCACAGTTCGGGTCAGCGGGCGCGTGGAGCCGGGCGCCCCGGAGGGGGCGCCTGGAGTTTGCGGACTCTTCGGCTGGGAGGGAGCTGGAATGCCGACCATCAACCAGTTGGTGCGGCTGGGGCGGGAGCCCCTGACGCACAAAAGCAAGTCCCCGGCGCTGCAGGGGAACCCGTTCAAGCGGGGGGTCTGCATCCAGGTCAAGACCATGACCCCGAAGAAGCCGAACTCTGCCCTGCGGAAGATCGCCCGGGTCCGGCTGACCAACGGCATCGAGGTCACCGCGTACATCCCGGGGATCGGCCACAACCTGCAGGAGCACTCGGTGGTCCTCGTCCGGGGCGGCCGGGTGAAGGACCTCCCGGGCATCCGGTACCACATCGTTCGGGGTGCCCTGGACGCGGCCGGGGTGGCCAACCGCCGGCAGGGGCGGAGTAAGTACGGGGCCAAGCGGCCGAAGCAGTAGGAGGGAGACGGCATGCCGCGCAAGGGACCGGTGCCGCCGCGGGTCATCCCGCCGGACGTGGTGTACGGGAACGTGATGGTCCAGCGGCTGATCAACAAGGTCATGACCCGGGGGAAGAAGACCCTGGCGGAGCGCATCGTGTACTCGGCCCTGCGGAACGTGGAGCAGCGGACCGGCCAGCCCGCGGTACAGGTGCTGGAGAAGGCGCTGCAGAACGTGATGCCGCTGCTGGAGGTGAAGCCGCGGCGGGTGGGTGGGGCGAACTACCAGGTGCCCGTCGAGGTCCGGCCGGAGCGTCGGGTGTCTCTGGGGATCCGGTGGCTGGTGGAGTACGCGCGGCAGCGGCCGGAGCGCGGCATGGTGGAGAAACTCACCCGGGAGATCCTGGATGCCGCCCAGGGGCAGGGCGGTGCGGTGAAGCGGAAGGAGGAGGTACACCGGATGGCGGAGGCCAACAAGGCCTTCGCCCACTACCGCTGGTAGTCCGGTGTCGGGAGGTCGGCGTTGGCCGTGAGGGTACCGCTGGAGCGGATTCGGAACATCGGGATCGTCGCCCACATCGACGCGGGCAAGACGACTACCACCGAGCGCATCCTCTTCTACACCGGGCGCGTGCACCGGCTCGGGGAGGTGGACGAGGGCTCCGCCACCATGGACTGGATGGTCCAGGAGCGGGAGCGAGGGATCACCATCACCTCCGCGGCCACCACGTGCTTCTGGCGGGACCACCGGATCAACATCATCGATACCCCGGGCCACGTGGACTTCACCATCGAGGTGGAGCGGTCCCTGCGGGTGCTGGACGGTGCGGTGGTGATCCTGAGCGCCGTGGAGGGCGTCCAGCCCCAGTCGGAGACGGTCTGGCGGCAGGCGGACCGGTACCGGGTGCCCCGGATCCTGTACGTGAACAAGATGGACCGGGTGGGCGCGGACTTCCTCCGCGTGGTGGACATGGTGCGGGAGCGCCTGGGGGCGCCCGCGGTCCCCGTGCAGCTCCCGGTGGGCTCGGAGGAGTCCTTCCAGGGCGTGGTGGACCTGGTGCGGATGAAGTCCATCCTGTACCTGGACGACCTGGGAACCCGCTCCAGCGAGACGGCCATCCCGCCGGAGATCCAGGACCTGGTGGACGCTTACCGGGAGCGGCTCCTGGAGGCGGCCGCGGAGTGCGACGACGCGGTGATGCTGCGGTACCTGGAGGGCCAGCCGGTCCCGGAGGCAGACCTGCGGCGGGCCATTCGGAAGGGGACCCTGTCGGGCAGGCTGGTACCGGTTCTGGCAGGATCGTCCTTCCGGAACAAGGGAGTGCAGCCGCTGCTGGACGCGGTGGTGGACTACCTCCCCTCCCCCCTGGACATCGGAGCCGTCCGCGGGACCCACCCCAGGACCGGAGAGGTGGAGGAGCGGCCGGTGGACGAGCAGGCGCCCTTCTGCGCCCTGGCCTTCAAGATCATGACCGACCCCTACGTGGGCAAGCTCACCTACTTCCGCGTGTACTCGGGCACCCTGCGCGCCGGGTCCTATGTTTTCAACGCCACCCGCGGCGTGCGGGAGCGCGTCAGCCGGATCCTGCTGATGCACGCGAACCACCGGGAGGACATTCCGGAGGCTACCGCGGGGAACGTGGTGGCCGCAGTGGGGCTGCGGGAGACCACCACGGGGGACACCCTGTGTGACGAGGCAGCCCCTCTCGTGCTGGAGCCCATCCAGTTCCCGGAGCCCGTGATCTCGGTGGCGGTGGAGCCGAAGACCAAGGCGGATTCCGACAAGCTGACCGCGGCCCTGGCCAAACTGGCGGAGGAGGATCCGTCCTTCCGGGTGCGGTTCGATCCGGAGACCGGGCAGACCCTCATCGCGGGGATGGGGGAGCTGCACCTGGAGATCATCACCGACCGGCTGGTGCGCGAGTTCAAGGTGGAGGCCCACGTGGGCCGGCCCCAGGTGGCGTACAAGGAGACCATCCGGCAGCCGGCCCGGGGAGAGGGGCGCTTCATCCGGCAGACGGGCGGCCGGGGCCAGTACGGCCACGCGGTGGTGGAGATCGAGCCCCTGCCCCGGGGCAGCGGGTTCGAGTTCGTGGACCGGATCACCGGCGGGGTGATCCCCAGGGAGTTCATCAAGCCCGTGGAGGACGGGGTCCGGGAAGCTATGGAGTCTGGGGTCCTGGCCGGGTACCCCGTGGTGGACGTGCGGGTGACCCTGGTGGACGGCTCCTACCACGAGGTGGACTCCTCGGAGCTGGCCTTCAAGATCGCGGGCTCCCTGGCGTTCAAGGATGCGGCCCGGAAGGCCAAGCCCGTCCTCCTGGAGCCCGTGATGAAAGTGGAGGTGACCACCCCGGAGGCCTACATGGGCGACGTGCTGGCGGACCTGAACGCCCGCCGGGGCCGGATCCAGGCCATGGAGCAGCGGCAGGGGTTGCGGGTGATCACGGCCCTGGTGCCGCTGGCAGAGATGTTCGGGTACGCCACGGACCTGCGGTCGCGGACCCAGGGACGGGCGGTGTACACTATGGAGTTCTCCCACTACGAGGAGGTCCCCGCGGCCGTAGCCGAGGAGGTCCTCAAGGGCCGGCTCGCGGTGGCCCGGACCTAGGAAAAACCCTGCGCGGAGGGGGCGAGGAGAATGGCCAAGCCGAAGTTTGAGCGGCGGAAGCCGCATGTGAACATTGGGACGATTGGGCATGTGGATCATGGGAAGACGACGTTAACGGCGGCGATCACGCATGCGATGGCGCGGTATGGGTTAGCGGAGGCGAAGGGGTATTACGACATTGACAATGCGCCGGAGGAGCGGCAGCGGGGGCTGACGATCAACATTAGTCATGTGGAGTATGAGACGGAGAAGCGGCACTATGCGCATGTGGACTGTCCGGGGCATGCGGACTACATCAAGAACATGATTACGGGTGCGGCGCAGATGGATGGGGCGATTTTGGTGGTGAGTGCGGCGGACGGGCCGATGCCGCAGACGCGGGAGCACATTTTATTAGCGCGGCAGGTGAACGTACCGGCGATTGTGGTGTTTTTGAACAAGGTAGACATGGTGGATGATCCGGAGCTGTTGGACTTAGTGGAGGTGGAGGTACGGGAGCTATTGAGCCGGTACCAATTTCCTGGGGAGGAGGTACCGGTGGTTCGGGGGAGTGCGTTACGGGCGTTGGAGGCGTTGCAGGGGAATCCGCAGTTGAAGCGTGGGGAGGACCGGTGGGTGGATGGGATTTACGAGCTGATGGACGCGGTGGACAGTTACATTCCGACGCCGGTGCGGGATGTAGACAAGCCGTTTTTGCTGAGCATTGAGGACATTTTCACGATTACGGGGCGTGGGACGGTAGCGACGGGGCGGGTGGAGCGTGGGCGGATCAAGGTAGGGGAGGAGGTGGAGATTGTAGGGCTGCGGGCGGAGCCGCGGCGGACGGTGGTGACGGGGTTAGAGATGTTTCGGAAGGTGTTAGACGAGGCGGTGGCTGGGGACAATGTGGGGGTGTTGCTGCGGGGGGTAGAGCGGGAGGATGTAGAGCGGGGGATGGTGCTGGCGAAGCCTGGGACGATCAAGCCGCACACGAGGTTTTTGGCGGAGGTGTATGTATTGACGAAGGAGGAGGGGGGTCGGCACACGCCGTTTTTCAGTGGGTATCGGCCGCAGTTTTATTTTCGGACGACGGACGTGACGGGGACGGTGAAGCTGCCGGAGGGGGTAGAGATGGTGATGCCGGGGGACAACATCAATTTAGAGGTGGAGCTGATCAGCCCGATTGCGCTGGAGGAGGGGCTGCGGTTTGCGATCCGGGAGGGGGGCCGGACGGTGGGGGCCGGGGTGGTGACGAAGATCCTGGAGTAGACGGGAGGAGGCCGTGGCGCAGCGGATCCGCATCAAACTGAAGGCGTACGACCACCGGCTGCTGGACCAGTCCGCGGCCACCCTGGTGGAGGCTGCCCGCCGGAGCGGGGCGCGCATCCGGGGGCCCATCCCGCTGCCCACGGACCGGAGCGTCTACTGCGTGATCCGGGGTCCGCACATCGACAAGGAGTCCATGGAGCACTTCCAGATCCTGACCCACAAGCGGCTGATCGACATCCTGGAGCCGACCCAGAAGACCGTGGACTCCCTGATGACCCTGGATCTTCCGGCAGGTGTGGACATCGAGATCAAGCTGTAGGCGGACCCTCCGAGGGAGGGAGTGTGATGGCGGCGATCCTGGGACGGAAGGTGGGGATGACGCAGGTGTTCGACGCCCAGGGCAACCTGGTGCCGGTGACCCTGGTGGAGGCACAGCCCAACGTGGTGGTGGGGGTGCGCACTCCCGAGCGGGACGGTTACCGGGCGGTCCAGCTGGGGTTCGAGGAGGTGCCCGAGCGCCGGGTGAACCGCCCCCTGCGGGGCGTGTTCCGCCGCGCGGGCGTCTCGCCGCGGCGGGTGATCCGGGAGGTTCGGCTCCCGGAGGGCGAGGACTACCAGGTGGGCCAGGAGATCTCCGTTACGGTCTTCCGGGAAGGGGACCGGGTGGCGGTGACGGGGACCAGCAAGGGCAAGGGGTTCGCGGGCGCCATGAAGCGCCACGGGTTCGGCGGACAGGCGGACTCCCACGGCGTATCGCTCATGCACCGGGCCGTGGGATCCCTGGGGACCTCCGGCGTCGGCCGCGTGTGGAAGGGCAAGCGCATGCCGGGGCGCATGGGGGGGGAGCGGGTCACCATCCGCGGGCTGCGGGTGGTCCGGGTGGACCCGGAGCGACACCTGCTCCTCATCCGCGGCGCGATCCCCGGCCCCCGGGGCGGGCTGGTGATGGTCCGCAGGATGGACTAGGGACGTCGGATGGTCCACGCGGTGTGGAGGGACGGGATGCCGAAGGTAGCCGTGTTCAGCGCCACGGGAGAGCCAGCGGGTGAGGTGGACCTCCCCGAGGAGGTGTTCGGGATCCGGCCCCACGCGGCCGTGGTGCACCAGGCCCTGGTGGCCCAGCACGCGAACGCCCGCAAGGGGACCGCGTCCACCAAGACCCGCGGTGAGGTGGAGGGGAGCACCCGGAAGATCTGGCGGCAGAAAGGTACCGGCCGCGCCCGGCACGGCGACATCCGAGCTCCCATCTTCGTGGGAGGGGGCGTGGCCTTCGGACCCAAGCCCCGCGACTACAGCCAGCGGCTGCCCAAGGCGATGCGCCGCCTGGCGCTGCGGTCAGTCCTGTCGGACGCGGCGCAGACCGGCCGCCTGGTGGTGGTGGAAGGGTTCGGGGTGCAGGAAGGCCGCACTCGGGAGGTGGCCGCTTTCCTGCGGAAGCTGGACCTCGAGGACCAGCGGGTGGTTCTCCTGGCGGGCTCGGAAGGCCCGCTCGTGGGCCGGGCGGCCCGCAACCTGCCCCGGGTGGCGGTGCTCACCCCCAACACCCTGAACGTGGCGGACCTGCTGTGGGCGGATCGCATCGTGGTGAGCCGGGACGCTCTGGGTGCGGTGGAGGAGGTGCTGGCGTGAGGGGCCACCGCGACGTCCTGCGCCGGGCGGTGATCACGGAGAAGTCCATGCGGGGCGCGGAGGCCGGCAAGTACACCTTTGAGGTGGCGCGGGACGCCACCAAGCCCGAGATCCGCGAGGCGGTGGAGCGGCTGTTCGGCGTCCGGGTGGTGAAGGTGAACACCCTGAACGTCCCGGGCAAGACCAAGCGCCGGGGCCGGCACACCTACCGTACCCCCGACCGGAAGAAGGCGGTGGTGACCCTGGCTCCGGGTCAGAAGATCGACCTGGAGAAGCTGCTGTAGGAGGGTGCCCATGGGGATCAAGCGGTTCAAACCGACCACGCCGGGCCGGCGCTTCGCCACCGGGTACACCTTCCAGGAGATCACCCGGTCCGAGCCGGAGAAGTCCCTGGTGGTGTCCCTGCACCGCCACGCGGGCCGGAACAACCAGGGACGGATCACCACCCGCCACCGGGGGGGTGGGCACAAGCGGCTGTACCGGATCGTGGACTTCAAACGGGACAAGGACGGCGTGCCTGCGCGGGTGGCAGCCATCGAGTACGACCCCAACCGGTCCGCCCGCATCGCCCTGCTGCACTACGCGGACGGGGAGAAACGCTACATCCTGGCGCCTGTGGGTCTGCAGGTGGGAGACGTGGTGACCTCCGGGCCCGAGGCGGAGATCAAGCCGGGCAACGCCTTGCCCCTGGAGAAGATCCCCGTGGGGACCCTGGTGCACAACGTGGAGCTGCAGCCGGGCCACGGCGGCCAGCTGGTCCGGGCTGCGGGGACCGCGGCGCAGATCATGGCCAAGGAGGGGGAGTACGCCCAGCTGCGGCTGCCCTCGGGCGAGGTCCGGCGCGTCCCCCTGAGGTGCAAGGCCACCGTGGGCCAGGTGGGCAACGTGGAGCACGAGGCCATCAAGCTGGGGAAGGCGGGCCGCAAGCGGTGGCTGGGGATCCGGCCCACGGTCCGGGGTGTGGCCCAGGACCCCCGCAGCCACCCCCACGGGGGCGGCGAGGGTCGTTCGCCCATCGGCATGCCCAGCCCCGTGTCGCCGTGGGGCAAACCCACCCTGGGCAAGAAGACCCGCAAGCCGAGGAAGCGGTCCGACAAGGATATCATCAAACGGCGGAAGTGAGGCACCGTATGGGGCGTTCGACGAAGAAGGGTCCGTTCGTGGACGAGCCGCTGCTGCGGAAGATCCGGGAGCTGAACCAGCGCCGGGAGAAGCGGGTGATCCGGACGTGGTCCCGGCGGTCCACCATCCTACCCGAGTTCGTGGGCCACACCATCGCGGTGTACGACGGACGCAAGCACGTGCCCGTGTACGTCACCGAGTCCATGGTGGGCCACAAGCTGGGGGAGTTCGTGCCGACCCGGACCTTCCGGGGCCACGGGGGCTCGTCCGAGCGGACCACCAGCGTGAAGGGCTAGGGAGGACGGAGATGGAGGCGCGGGCGGTGGCCCGGTACATTCGGATGTCGCCGTGGAAGGTACGGCGGGTGGCGGACGTGGTCCGGGGGCGGTCGGTGGACGAGGCCCTGGCGCTGCTGCGGGCCATGCCCCACCGCGCGGCCCGGGTGGTGGAGAAGGTGGTCCGGTCGGCCGTGGCCAACGCGGAGCACAACCTGGAGCTGGACCGCTCCACCCTCGTGGTGGCCCGCATCGCGGTGGACCGGGGTCCCGGAGGGGGCATGTGGAAGCGCTTGGTTCCCCGGGCGCGGGGCCGGGCGGACGTCATGACCCGGCGCAACTGCCACGTGACCGTGGTAGTGGCGGAGCGCGAGTAGGGAGGTGTTGCGTGGGACAGAAGGTCCACCCCGTGGGGCTGCGGATCGGGATCATCCGGGACTGGGAGTCCCGCTGGTACAGCGACAAGCACTTCGCGGACTACCTCCACGAGGACCTGCGGATCCGCAAGTACATCAAGGAGAAGCTGTACCGGGCCGGGATCCCGCGGATCGAGATCGAGCGGCAGTCCAAGGTGGTCAAGATCACCGTCCACGCCGCCCGGCCGGGAATCATCATCGGACGGGGAGGCACCGGGATCGACGCCCTCCGGAAGGAGCTGGCGGAGCTGACGGGCAAGGAGGTCCAGCTGAACGTGCAGGAGATCCGGCGCCCAGACCTGGAGGCCCAGCTGGTGGCGGAGAACGTGGCCCAGCAGCTGGAGCGTCGGGTGGCCCACCGACGGGCCATGAAGCAGGCGGTCCAGCGGACCCTGCGGGCCGGAGCGAAGGGCATCCGCATCTCCTGCTCGGGACGCCTGGCGGGCGCGGAGATCGCGCGCTACGAGTGGTACCGGGAGGGCCGCGTCCCCCTGCACACCCTGCGGGCGGACATCGACTTCGGGGTCGCAGAGGCGCTCACCACCTACGGCCGCATCGGCGTGAAGGTGTGGATCTACCGGGGCGACGTGTTCCCCGAGAAGCGCGAGGCGCGCCCCGTGGTGCGGGCCCGGTGACAGGAGGCAGGCGCCATGCTGATGCCCAAGCGCGTGAAGTACCGAAAGCAGCAGCGGGGTCGGATGAAGGGGCTGAGCTACGCGGGGTCCACCCTGGCCTTCGGAGAGTACGGGCTTCGGGCCACCAGCCCCGCGTGGGTCACCGCGGCTCAGATCGAGGCGGCCCGGCGTACCATCACCCGCTACATCAAGCGGGGAGGCAAGCTGTGGATCCGCATCTTCCCGGACAAGCCCGTGACCAAGAAACCCGCGGAGACCCGGATGGGCAGCGGCAAGGGCAACCCGGAGTACTGGGTGGCGGTGGTCCGCCCCGGACGGGTGCTGTTCGAGCTGGCGGGGGTCACCGAGGCGGTGGCCCGGGAGGCCATGACCCTGGCCAGCCACAAGCTGCCGGTCCGCACCCAGTTCGTCAAGCGGGAAGAGCTTCCCGGATCCGTGGGGTAGGAGGACGGACGTGGTCAAAGCCCGAGCGCTCCGCGAACTGACGCCCGAGGAGCTGCGGCGGCGGCTGGACGAGCTGGAGCAGGAAGCGTTCCAGCTGCGCATGCAGATCGCCGCGGGCAAGGCCCAGAACCCCTCCCGGCTGCGGGAGGTTCGCCGGGCCATCGCCCGGGTGAAGACCGTCCTGGCAGAACGCGGGATCCGGGTGTGAGGGAGGGCTGCATGGCGGACCGGGCGCCGAAGCGGAAGGAGCTGGTGGGGGTCGTGGTCAGCGACCGGATGGACAAGACGGTGGTGGTCCGGGTGGAGTCCACCTTCCGGCACCCGCTGTACAAGAAGCCGGTGCGGCGGCACAAGAAGTACAAGGCTCACGACGAGCGCAACGAGTGCCGGGTGGGCGACCGGGTGCGGATCATGGAGACCCGACCCCTGTCGCGGGAGAAGCGGTGGCGGGTGGTGGAGATCCTGGAACGGGGCGTCGCAGAGGCCCCCGTGGAGGGCTAGGCCATGCTGCAGCAGGAGTCACGGCTCAAGGTGGCGGACAACACGGGCGCCCGCGAGATCCTGGTGATCCGGGTGCTGGGCGGGAGCAAGCGCCGCTACGCCCGGGTGGGCGACGTGGTGGTGGCCACGGTGAAGCAGGCCATCCCCAACAGCCCTGTGAAGAAGGGCGAGGTGGTGAAGGCGGTGGTGGTGCGGACCCGGAAGGAGATCCGGCGTCCGGACGGGTCGTACATCCGGTTCGACGACAACGCCGCGGTGCTGATCAACGAGCAGATGAACCCCCGCGGCACCCGCATCTTCGGCCCCGTGGCCCGGGAGCTCCGGGAGCGGCAGTTCATGAAGATCGTCTCCCTGGCCCCGGAGGTCCTGTGAGGAGGTGAGGCCGGTGCCGGTCGTGGGAGCGCGGCGGGTGCACATGCACGTGAAGAAGGGAGACCTGGTGGTGGTCATCTCGGGGAAGTACCGGGGCAAGCGGGGCAAGGTCCTGCGGGTGCTGCCCAAGACGGGACGCGTGGTGGTGGAGGGCGTGAACGTGGTGAAGCGCCACACCAAGCCCTCCCCGAAGAACCCCCAGGGCGGCATCGTCCAGCGGGAGGCCCCCATCCACGTCTCCAAGGTCATGCTGGTGGACCCCGAGACCAAGGAGCGGACCCGGGTGGGGATCCGGGTCCTGGGGGACGGACGCCGGGTCCGCTACGCCAAGCGGTCGGGCGAACTAGTGGACAAGTGAGGGAGCGCCCATGGTGCCACGCCTGAAGGAAAAGTACGAGCGCGAAGTGGTGCCGGCCCTGCGGGAACGGTTCGGGTACCGTAACCCCATGCAGGTGCCGAAGCTGGTCAAGGTAGTGGTGAACATGCGGGTGGGCGCCGGTGCCCAGGACCCGCGGCAGGTGGACCGGGCGGTGGAGGACCTGCAGGCCATCACGGGCCAGCGGCCGGTGGTGGCGCGGGCCCGAAAGTCCATCGCGGCCTTCAAGCTCCGCAAGGGGGCTCCCATCGGGGTGTACGTGACCCTGCGGGGCCGGCGGATGTACGAGTTCCTGGACAAGCTGATCCACGTGGCCCTGCCCCGGATCAAGGACTTCCGGGGGATCTCGGAGCGCCAGCTGGACGGGCGCGGGAACCTTAACATCGGGCTGCGGGAGCAGCTGGTGTTCCCGGAGATCGAGTACGACAAGGTGGACCGAATCCGCGGCATGGACATCGCCATCGTGACCACGGCCCGGACGGACGAGGAGGCGCGGGAGCTGCTGCGCCTGCTGGGCATGCCGTTCCGGGAGCGCGAGTCCGCGGCTGCCTAGAAGCCGAACAGGGAGGGACGATGGCCAAAAAGGCGTTGCTGGAGAAGTGGAAGCGGCCGCCGAAGTTCCGCGTGCGGGCGTACACCCGCTGCGAGCGTTGCGGTCGGCCGCGGGCGGTGTTCCGCCGGTTCCGGCTGTGCCGGATCTGCCTGCGGGAGCTGGCGTACCGGGGCGAGATCCCCGGGATGACCAAGGCCAGCTGGTAGGAGGAGGGCATGGGTACCGTCACGGACCCCATCGCGGACATGCTCACCCGGATCCGGAACGCCAACGCGGCGGGCCACGACGAGGTCCGCGTCCCCGCCTCCAAGCTGAAGGCGGAGATCGCCCGGATCCTCAAGGAAGAGGGGTTCATCCAGGACTGGACCTGGGTGCAGGACGGCCCCCAGGGGACCCTGAGGATCACCCTGAAGTACGGCCCCAAGCGGGACCGGGTGCTCCGGGGCATCCGGAGGGTCAGCAAGCCCGGCCTGCGGGTGTACGTCCGGCGGCAGGAGATCCCCAGGGTCCGCGCAGGTTTGGGGATCGCCATCCTGTCCACGTCCCGGGGAATCCTCACGGACCGCCAGGCGCGACGTCTGGGCGTGGGCGGCGAGGTCCTGTGCTACGTGTGGTGATGCCAAGGAGCCCGGAGGGGAGCGAGACTATGAGCCGGATCGGTCGGATGCCCGTGCCCGTGCCGCCGGGCGTGGAGGTGCAGGTGGACGGCTCCCGGGTCCGGGTGAAGGGGCCCAAGGGCGAGCTGGAGCGCACCTTCCACCCCGACCTGCGGATCGAGCTGCAGGACGGGAAGCTGGTGGTGCGGAGGCCCACAGATCTCCGGCACCACCGCGCCCTTCATGGCCTCACCCGGGCCCTGCTGAACAACATGGTCCGGGGCGTGAGCGAGGGCTACGCGGTGGAGCTGGAGATCCACGGCACCGGGTACCGGGCCTCCAAGCAGGGCGACCGGCTCGTGCTCCAGGTGGGCTACACCCACCCTGTGGAGCTGGACCCTCCCTCTGGCATCACCTTCGAGGTCCCGCAGCCCACCCGGGTGGTGGTGCGGGGTGCGGACAAGGAACTGGTTGGCCAGGTGGCCGCGAAGGTCCGGGCGGTCCGGCCACCGGACCCGTACAAGGGGAAGGGGATCCGGTACGCCCACGAGGTGGTGCGCCTGCGGCCGGGCAAGGCGGGCCGGGCGGCGGGCAAGAAGTAGGCCCGGGAGGATCGTATGCTGTTGCGAATCAGCCGTGAGGAGCGACGGAAGATCCGGCACCGCCGGATCCGCCAGCGGGTGGTGGGCACTCCGGACCGGCCGCGGCTGAGCGTGTTCCGGAGTCTGAAGCACACCTACGCCCAGATCATCGACGACACGCGGGGTCACACCCTGGTGGCCGCCAGCACCCGGGAGCCGGAGATCGCCGCACAGCTGAGCGGCCTGAAGCGGGTGGAGCAGAGCCGGGTGGTGGGCCGGGTCCTGGCGGAGCGGGCGCGGGAGAAGGGCATCGTGCGGGTGGTGTTCGACCGGGGCGGGTACGCTTACCACGGCAGGGTCAAAGCCCTCGCGGAGGGGGCCCGGGAGGGCGGCCTGGAGTTCTGAGAGGAGACGCGGATGGCTGAGCGTGTGAACCCGACGGAAGTGAACCTGACGTTCGAGAAGACGGTGTCCATAAACCGGGTGGCGAAGGTCACCAAGGGGGCCAAGCGGTTCAACTTCAGAGCCCTCGTGGTGGTGGGCGACGAGCAGGGCACCGTGGGCGTGGGTCTCGGCAAGGCCGCGGAGGTGCCCGACGCCATCCGGAAGGCGGTGGAGGACGCCAAGAAGAACCTCTGGAGGATCCCACGCCGCGGCACCACCATCCCCCACGAGGTCATCGGGCACTTCGGTGCCGCCCGGGTGCTGTTGAAGCCGGCCAGCGAGGGGACCGGCGTGATCGCGGGAGGCCCGGTACGGGCTGTGGTGGAGGCCGCGGGCATCCGCGACGTGCTGACCAAGTCCCTGGGCAGCAGCAACCCCATCAACATGACCCGCGCCACGCTGCAGGGCCTGCTGGAGCTGCAGACGCCCGAGGAGGTGGCCCGGCTGCGGGGGAAGAGCGTGCCGGAGCTGGTGGGCCGCCGCGCCGCGAGCTGACGGAGGTCGTCTTGTATGGTTCGGATCACCCTGCGTCGCTCGTTGATCGGCACCAAGCCCGTGCACCGGGCGTGCGCGGCCACCCTGGGGCTCCGGAAGGTGGGCCAGTCCGTGGTACGCCCCGCAGGTCCCGAGCTGGAGGGCCTGCTCCGCCGCATCCGGCACCTAGTGGAGGTGGAGCCGGTGGGCCCAGGGGAGGACCCTGCGGCGGTAGGAGGAGCGGACGACGGGAGGAGTGGAGATGGCGCTGCGGATCGGTGAGCTGAAGCCGCCCGCTGGGGCCCGCCGGCGGCGCAAGCGGGTGGGCCGCGGGCTGGGCTCGGGCAAGGGCACGTACGCGGGCCGTGGGATCAAGGGTCAGAAGGCACGCAGCGGGAAGGGACCCCGCCCGGGCTTCGAGGGCGGGCAGACTCCCCTCGGCAAGCGTCTGCCATTTCAGCGAGGGGTCAGAGCGTACGGGAGCTCCCACACGGGGGGCCGGCCGCGCCCCGGATTCGTTGAAGTGAAGCTGGCCAGCCTAGCCCGGTTCGAGCCCGGCACGGAGGTGACCCCGGAGACCCTCCGCCAAGCGGGGGTGGTTCACCGCCGCGGCCGGATCAAGGTTCTAGGCCCGGGCCGCCTCCCGCACCCCCTGACGGTGAAGGCCCACGCCTTTAGCGCTTCCGCACGGGCGGCCATCGAGGCCGCGGGCGGCCGGGCGGAGGTGATCGCTTGATCGGCGGGATCGCCAACCCGTTCCGGATCCCGGAGCTGCGGCGCCGGTTGCTGTTCACCGCGGGCATGCTCGCCCTGTTCCGCCTGGGTGCGCACCTGCCCGTGCCCGGGGTCAACGTGGAGGCGGTGCGGACCCAGTTCGAGCAGGCGGCCGCGGGCACCGCCTTCGGCTTTTTGAACCTGCTGGTGGGCGGTGCGCTGGAGAACTTCTCGATTTTCGCGCTGGGGGTGATCCCGTACATCACCGCTTCCATCATCATGAGCCTCCTGCAGGTGGCGTTCCCCAACCTGAAGAAGATGGCGCAGGAGGAAGGGGAGGCGGGCCGCAAGCGGATCGGGTGGTACACGCTGTACCTCACCATCCCGCTGGCGGCGCTGCAGGGGTGGGGCCAGACAGGGCTCATCCAGGCCTTCTCGCAGGGTCGGGCCATCACCGACTTCAGCCCCCTCAACTGGGCCCTGATCCTGTCCACCCTGGTGGCGGGCTCCATGGTCCTCACGTGGATGGGTGAGGTGATGACCGAACACGGGGTGGGCAACGGGGTGTCCCTGCTCATCTTCGGGGGGATCGTGGCCCGGATTCCGCGTCAGCTGGCGGCCACGGTGGCCCAGGTGCGGGTGGGCAGCACCTCCGTAGGGTGGCTGCTGGCAGACATCGTGCTGGTGCTGGCCAGCATCGTGGCGGTGATCCTGGTCACCCAGGCCACGCGGCGGATTCCGGTCCAGTACGCGAAGCGCGTGGTGGGTCGGCGGGTTCTGGGAGGCCAGACGACCCACATCCCCCTGCGCATCGTGCAGGCCGGCGTGATCCCCATCATCTTCGCCATCTCGGTGCTGCAGTTCCCCGCCACCGTGGCTTCCTTCGTACGGTGGGAACCCCTGGTGGACTGGGGCAACCGGCTGCAGCCGGGCCAGCACCCCCTCGGGACGGTGCTGTACGCGATCCTCATCGTGGTGTTCACGTACTTCTACACTGCGGTGCAGTTCGACCCCCACGAGATCAGCGAGAACATCAAGAAGTACGGGGGGTTCATCCCGGGGATTCGGCCCGGCCGGCCCACCGGGGAGTTCCTCATGAGGGTCACCGAACGGCTGACCTTCGTGGGCGCCCTGTTCCTGGCCGTGATCGCCGTCTTCCCCCTGCTGTTCCGTCAGACCGCAGGCCTCACCCTGTACCTGGCGGGCACCTCTCTGCTCATCGTGGTGGGAGTGGCCCTGGAGACCATGAAGCAGATCGAGGCGTACGTGCTGATGCGCCACTACGAGGGGTTCATGCGGTGAACGTGGTGCTCCTGGGCCCCCCGGGGGCGGGCAAGGGGACCCAGGCCCACCGCCTGGCGGAGCGGTTCGGCGTTCCCCACATCGCCACCGGCGACATCCTCCGGGAGGCCATGGCCTCCGGCTCCGAGCTGGGCCGCAGGGCTCGGTCGTACTACGACCGAGGGGACCTGGTGCCCGACGAGATCATGCTGGAGGTGGTAGCCGAGCGCCTGCGCCAGCCCGACGCTGCCCGGGGGTTCATCCTGGACGGATTCCCCCGCACCGTGCCGCAGGCGGAGGGGCTGGACCGCCTCCTGGACGGCATGGGTCGCAAGGTCCAGGCGGTGTTGCTGTTTGAGGTCCCCCGGGATGCCCTGGTCCGCAGGCTCTCCGGCCGGTGGGTGTGCCAGGCCCACGGGCACGTCTTCCACGAGCTCTACAGCCCGCCGCAGGTCCCGGGGCGATGCGACCACGACGGCAGCGAGCTCGTCCAGCGGGAGGACGACCGGCCCGAGACCGTGGAGCGGCGACTGGAGGTGTACGCGCGGCAGACCGCCCCGCTGGTGGAATACTACCGTGCGCGGGGCCTGTTGCACACCGTGGACGCCTCCGCGGACCCCGAGGAGGTGGGTCGGCGCGTGGAGGCAGCCCTCCGACAGGCGGGTGTCTTGTAGCCATGGCGGTGGCGGGGGTCTTCGTCAAGAGCCCCAGGGAGCTCGAGCGCATGCGCCGCGCGGGCCGCGTGGCAGCCCTGGCCCTGCGGGAAGTGGGCCGGGCTGTGCGGCCAGGCACCACCACGGGGGCGCTGGACCGGGTAGCCTACCAGGCCATCCGGTCCCTCGGAGGGTCCCCCTCGTTTTTGGGGTACCGGGGGTTCCCCGCCAGCGCGTGTATCTCCGTCAACGACGAGATCGTGCACGGCATCCCCGGACGGCGGGTGCTGAAGGAGGGGGACTTGGTGAAGGTGGATCTGGGCGCCCTGGTGGACGGGTACCACGGGGACGTGGCGGCCACCTTCCCGGTGGGGCCGATCCCCCCGCGGGTTCGGCGGCTGCTGCAGGTCACCGAGGAGGCCTTGTTTCGGGGCATCGAGGCGGTCCGGCCAGGGGCCCGGCTGGGGGACGTGGGCTACGCGGTGCAGTCCTTCGTGGAGTCACACGGCTACTCCGTGGTCCGGCAGTTCGCGGGCCACGGGGTCGGGCGGTCCCTGCACGAAGACCCGCAGGTGCCCAACTTTGGGAAACCCGGCAAGGGGATGGTCCTGCGGCCGGGCGTGGTGATCGCGGTGGAGCCCATGGTGAACGAGGGGACCTGGCGGGCGGTGGTGGACGGGGACGGCTGGACCGTGCGCACCGCGGACGGGCGGCTGTCGGCTCACTTCGAGCACACGGTGGCGGTGACCGAGGACGGCTACGAGATCCTCACCCTGTTGGACGACGGGGAGAATCCCTGGTAACATAAAACTTCGTGCGGTCCGGGCTCGGACGGGGATGACGGCGAAGAAGGAACAAGCCATCGAGGTGGAGGGCACCGTGGTGGAGGTGCTGCCCAACGGCATGTTCCGGGTGGAGCTGCCGAGCGGACACCGGGTGCTCGCCCACATCTCGGGGAAGATGCGGATCCACTTCATCCGGATCTCCCCCGGGGACCGGGTCAAGGTGGAGCTGTCGCCGTACGACCCCAGCCGGGGCCGCATCACGTACCGCTACCGGTAAGAGGTGAGGGAGGATGAAGGTTCGGGCTTCGGTGCGGAGGATGTGTGAGAAATGCAAGATCATCCGCCGGCACGGCCGGGTGCGGGTGATCTGCGAGAACCCCAAGCACAAGCAGAAGCAGGGCTAGGGAGGCGGGCATGGCGCGCATCGCCGGTGTCGACCTGCCCCGGGACAAGCGGGTGGACGTAGCGCTGACCTACATCTACGGGATCGGGTGGTCCCGCGCCTACGAGATCCTCCTGCGGGCGGGGGTGAAGCCAGAGACGCGGGTCCGCAACCTCACGGAGGACGAGGTGGCGCGGCTGCGGGACGTGGTCGAGCGGCACTACAAGGTGGAGGGGGACCTCCGGCGGGAAGTGGCCATGAACATCCGCCGCCTGGTGGAGATCGGCTGCTACCGGGGGATCCGCCACAAGCGGGGCCTGCCGGTGCGGGGCCAGCGCACCCGCACCAACGCGCGCACCCGCAAGGGACCGCGGAAGACCGTGGGGATCAAGAAGCGGGCCGTGGCCAAGAAGTAGGAGGTCACAGGGATGGCGAAGAAGGGCCGGACGCGCCGGCGCGAGCGCAAGAACGTGCCCCTGGGGCACGCACACATCCAGTCGACTTTCAACAACACCATCGTGACCATCACCGACCCGCAGGGGAACGTGCTGGCGTGGGCCAGCGCGGGCACCCAGGGGTTCAAGGGTTCCCGTAAGGGGACCCCCTTCGCGGCGGGCCTGGCGGCGGAAGCGGCGGCCAAGAAGGCGATGGAGCACGGGGTCCGGCAGGTGGAGGTGTATGTGAAGGGTCCCGGCCCCGGGCGGGAGGCCGCCATCCGGTCCCTGCAGGCCGCGGGGCTGGACATCAGCCTGATCAAGGACGTCACGCCGGTGCCCCACAACGGCTGCCGGCCGCCGAAGCGGCGTCGGGTCTGATCCGAGAGACTCGAGGGGGGACAGCGACACCCCGCAGTCCGGCTGAGAGGCGGGGTCCCGGGCCAGGGGCCCGGGTGTCTGCCGGAACGGAGGGAAGGGATTCATGGGACGATACCACGACGCGGTGTGCCGGCTGTGCCGCCGCGAGGGGCTCAAGCTGTACCTGAAGGGCGAGAAGTGCTACACGGACAAGTGCCCGGTGGTGAAGCGGGCGAAGCCGCCGGGGATGCACCCCCCCAGCCGGCGGAAGCCCTCAGAGTACGCTATCCGGCTGCGGGAGAAGCAGAAGCTGCGCCGGATCTACGGGGTCCACGAGGCGCAGTTCCGGCGGTACTTCCAGGAGGCTGCGCGGTTCAAGGGGGTCACGGGCACCCGCCTGCTGCAGCTGCTGGAGTCCCGGCTGGACAACGTGGTGTACCGGCTGGGCCTGGCCTCTTCCCGGAAGGAGGCCCGCCAGCTGGTGGTGCACGGACACGTGGCGGTGGACGGCCGGAAGGTCACCATTCCCTCCTACCTGGTCCGGCCCGGGCAGGTGGTGGGCCTTACGCCGCGGGGCCAGCGGAACCCCCGCGTCCGCCTGCTGGTGGAGTCCGGGGGACGGCAGCCGCCCCCGTGGCTGGAGTTCGACCCGCAGCGCCTGGAGGGCCGGGTGCTGAGCCTGCCGGACCGGCAGGCCATCGACGTGCCGGTCCAGGAGCAGCTGGTGGTGGAGTTCTACTCCAGGTAGCGTTCGGCAGGAGACGGGGAGGTTGAAGGCGATGAGCATCTTCAGTCTGTGGGAACTCACCAAGCCCAAGGTGGAGTACGCGGAGCTGTCCGACACGTACGCCCGACTGGTGGTGGAGCCCCTGGAGCGGGGCTTCGGGGTGACCGTGGGCAACGCCCTGCGCCGGGTGCTGCTGTCGTCCATCACCGGGGCGGCGGTCACCTCGGTGAAGATCGAGGGCGTGCTGCACGAGTTCAGCACCATCCCCGGGGTGGTGGAGGACGTGACGCAGATCCTCCTGAACCTGAAGGAGTTGACCCTGAGGCTGCACACGGACAAGCCGAAGCTGCTGCGGCTGGAGGCGAAGGGGAAGCGGGAGGTCACCGCCGCGGACATCCAGCCAGACCCGGAGGTGGAGATCCTCAACCCCGACCTGGTGATCGCCACCCTGGACCGGAAGGACGCACGGCTCGCGATGGAGATCGTGGTGGAGCGCGGCAAGGGGTACGTGCCCGCGGAGAAGCACCGGAAGAGCGAGCACGTCATCGGGGTGATCCCCGTCGACTCCATCTTCTCCCCCGTGCAGAAGGTCAACTACACCGTGGAGGACACCCGCGTGGGGGCGGGGGCGGAGCTGGAGCGGCTGGTCCTGGAGGTGTGGACCAACGGCGTGGTCCGGCCCGACGAGGCCATCGCGGAGGCCAGCCGGCTGCTCATTGACCACTTCCGGCTGGTGGGCGGGATCACCGAAGGGGAGGCCGCCTCCGCGGGTGCCACGGACCCCGAGATGGCGCGACTCCTCCAGACGCCCATCGAGGAGCTGGAACTGTCCGTCCGGCCCTACAACTGCCTGAAGCGGGCGGGGATCCACACCATCGGGGACCTGGTGCAGCGGACGGAGGAGGAGATCGCCAACGTCAAGAACTTCGGCCGCAAGTCCCTGGAGGAGGTCACGGAGAAGCTGGCCGCTCTGGGCCTCTCCCTGCGCAAGGCCAGCTCTTCCTGACGCGGGGGACGGGACGCCATGGGAACCGGGGTGAAGACACGCAAGCTCGGAAGGGACACGGGCGAGCGCCGGGCGCTGTTCCGGGACCTGGTGACGGCGCTGATCCGGTATGAGCGCATCCACACCACGGAGGCCAAGGCCAAGGAGGCCAAGAAGGTGGCCGACAAGCTCATCGCCCTGGCCCAGGAGGGGACCCTGCACGCCCGGCGGCAGGCGGCGCGCTTGGTACAGGACAAGGAGGCGCTGCGGAAGCTGTTCAGCACCATTGCTCCCCGTTACCCTCGCGGCCGGGGCGGCTACACGCGGATCGTGAAGGACGCCCCCCGGCGCGGAGATGCGGCGCCCATGGCTTACCTGGAGCTGGTGAAGGACTGAGCGTCGGGGTATGAAGCGCGCGAGTGGCGTGGCCTAGACACCGCCGGGGAAGGTGTGTCGGAACCCGTCCCCCTCATCGAAGTCCACCATCTCACCCACGTCTACCACGCGGGGACCCCTCAGGAGGTCCGGGCGGTTCACGACGTGTCCCTGACCGTCTACCGGGGGGAGTTCCTGGCCCTGGTGGGCGGCAACGGGTCCGGGAAGTCCACTCTCGCCAAGCACCTTAACGCTCTGCTTCTGCCCACCGAGGGCCGCGTGGTGGTGGACGGGCTGGACACCCGCGATCCCCACGCCCTCTGGGAGATCCGCCGCAAAGTCGGGATGGTCTTCCAGAACCCGGACAACCAGATCGTGGCCACCGTGGTGGAAGAGGACGTGGCTTTCGGCCCGGAGAACCTGGGCCTTCCCCCGGAGGAGATCGCGCAACGGGTGGAGGAAGCCCTGCGGACGGTCGGGATGCTGGAGCACCGCCGCCGGGAGCCCCACCTGCTCTCCGGCGGGCAGAAGCAGCGGGTGGCCATCGCCGGGGTCCTGGCCATGCGTCCCCAGTGCATCGTGCTGGACGAGGCGACCACCATGCTGGATCCCGAAGGCCGCCGGGAGGTGCTGCGGACGGCCCACCGGTTGCGAGAACAAGAGGGGATCGCAGTGGTGCACATCACGCACAACATGGAGGAAGCGGCGCAGGCAGACCGGGTGGTGGTGCTCCACGAGGGCCGCGTGGCCCTGGAAGGGATCCCCCGGGAGGTGTTCCGGGACGTCCAGCGGTTGCGGGGCCTGCGGCTGGACCTGCCGGAGGTGGCGGAGCTCAGCGGGTGCCTGAGACGGCGCGGGATCCCGGTGGAGGGCCAACCCCTGGATCCCGAGGAGCTGGCCGCTCAGCTGCTGCGCTGGTGCGGGGTGGTGGTGTGAGCGACCCCGTGGTGGTCTGTGAGGGCCTCACGCACGTGTACCTCCGGGGAACCCCCTTCGAGTCGGTAGCCCTCCGCGGCGTGGACCTGGTGGTCCGCCGGGGCGAGTGCCTGGGGTTGGTGGGGCCCACGGGATCCGGCAAGAGCACCCTGGTGCAGCACTTCAACGGGCTGCTGCGGCCCACGGAAGGCCGGGTCTGGGTGGACGGGGTGGAGATCCGTCCCGGCACCGCGGTGGTGCGGGAGGTCCGCCGCAAGGTGGGGCTGCTATTCCAGTACCCCGAGCACCAGCTCTTTGAGGCGACGGTGTTCGAGGACGTGGCCTTCGGGCCCCGTAACCTGGGCCTGGATCCGGAGGAAGTGCAGGAGCGGGTCCGCGAGTCCCTGGAGTGGGTGGGGCTAGACCCGGACCGCTTCGGCCCGCGTTCGCCTTTTTCCCTTTCGGGCGGCGAGATGCGGCGGGTGGCGATCGCGGGGGTGCTGGCCATGCGGCCGCAGGTGCTGGTGCTGGACGAGCCCACCGCGGGCCTGGACCCGGAGGGGCGGCGGGAGATCCTGAGCCGGGTGCGGGATCTGCACCGCAAGGCGGCCCTCACGGTGGTGCTCATCTCCCACAGCATGGACGACGTGGCGCGGCTGTGCCAGAGGGTGGTGGTGCTGCACCGGGGCCAGGTGTTCCTCGACGCGCCCGTCCGGGAGGCGTTCGCGCAGTCAGACCGGCTGCGGAGCATCGGGCTGGACGTGCCCCGGGTCACCGACGTACTGCTGCGGTTAAAGGCCGCGGGGCTTCCCGTGCGGTGCGACCGCCTCACCGTGGAGGAGGCGTGCGAGGAGATCGTGCGGGTGCTGCAGGGGAACCGGCGGTGGAGCTCCTCCGAAGCCTGACCATCGGCCAGTACGTCCCGCGGGCCTCCCCGGTGCACCGGCTGGATCCGCGGACGAAGATCCTGGCCACCACGGTCCTGATGGTGGTGGTGTTCCTCGCGCGGGACTTCCGGGGGCTGGGCGTGTTTGCGGCGTTCCTGGCCGGTGCGGTGGTCCTCTCGCAAGTGCCCGCGGGGTTCGTGCTGCGCGGCCTGCGGCCCATCTGGTTTCTGCTTCTGCTCACCCTGGTCCTGCAGGTGTTCTTCGGCGGGGCCTCGGGCGGGACCGTGCTGTGGAGGCTGGGGCCCTTGGTGGCGACGCGGGAGGGCCTGGTCCAGGGGTTGTTCGTCACCGCCCGCCTAGTGCTCCTGGTGGTCTCCACCTCCTTGCTGACCTTCACCACCTCCCCCGTGGAGCTGGCGGACGGGATGGAGCGGCTGCTGAACCCGTTCCGGCGGCTGGGGGTCCCGGCCCACGAGCTGGCCATGATGATGACCATCGCCCTCCGGTTCATCCCCACCCTGGTGGAGGAAACGGAGAAAATCATGAAGGCACAGATGGCCCGGGGCGCGGACCTGGACACCGGCGGCCCCCTGCGGCGGGCGCGGGCTCTGGTCCCCATCCTGGTCCCCCTGTTCGTCAGCGCCTTCCGTCGGGCGGACGAGCTGGCAGTAGCCATGGAGGCCCGGGGCTACCGCGGCGGCGAGGGCCGGACCCGGATGAAACAGCTGCGCTACCGCGCCCGGGATCTCTGGGCCGGGCTGGTGGTCGTGGGCGCCAGCGTGCTCGTGCTTTGGTCGGGCGGACCGTAGGACTGTGCGGACGGTGAGGCTCGTAGTGTGGTACGTGGGCACGCGCTACGCGGGCTGGCAGCGGCAGCCGGGCCGGCCTTCGGTGCAGGGGGAGCTAGAGGTGGCCCTGGCCCGCGTCACCGGAGAGCGCGTGCGGGTGGTGGGTGCGGGGCGTACGGACGCGGGCGTACACGCGTTGGCCCAGGTGGCGCACTTCCGCACCGCCTCCTCACTTTCTGCGGAGCGTTTCGTAACGGCCCTCAACCACTACCTCCCCGCGGACATTGCCGTGCGGTCCGCCCAGGACGCCCCGGAGGCCTTCCACGCCCGTCGGGACGCCCGCTGGCGCGCCTACCGCTACGTGATCTGGAACCGCCCCGGCCGCAACCCCTTCCTGGTGGACCGGGCGCTGGCGTGGGAGGGGCCTTTGGAGGTGGCCCGCATGCAGCGTGCCGCCGAGCTGCTGGTGGGCGGGCACGACTTCGCCGCCTTCTGCGCCACCGGCAGCAACCCCAGGACCACTTGGTGCACCGTGCACCGGTTCCGGGTCAGACGCCGCGGGCCCTTCGTGGTGGTGGAGGTGGTGTCGGATCGGTTCCTGCGGCACATGGTTCGGATGCTGGTAGGGACGCTGCTGGAGGTGGGAGCGGGCAAGCGGAGTCCGGAGGAGGTCGGGGAGGTGCTGGCTTCCCGCGACAGCCAGCGGGCAGGTCCCGTGGTGGCCCCCGGGGGGCTGTACCTGGTACGGGTGGGATATACTGAGTGGGGTGCGGGCCCGTAGCTCAAGGGTCAGAGCGGCCGGCTCATAACCGGCGGGTTCCTGGTTCGAGCCCAGGCGGGCCCACGATCGGAGTGTACTGGTGCTCCTTCCCGAGCAGAGCCCCGAACAAAAGGGCCGGTACGTGCGGGCGATGTTCAGCGCCATCGCCCGCCGGTACGATCTCCTGAACACCCTGCTGAGCTTCGGCCTGCACAAGCGTTGGAAGCAGTACGCGGTGGCAGTCGCCGCGCCGCCCCCGGGCGGCCTCGCCCTGGACGTGTGCTGCGGGACCGGTGACCTGGTCTTCCTCCTCCACCGCCGCGTGGGCCCCCAAGGCCGCGTGGTGGGTGTGGACTTCGCGGAGCCCATGCTGCACCTGGCCCGGAAGCGGGCCGGCGGGGCTCGGGGGGTTTGGTTCGTGCAGGGGGACGCACAGGCGCTGCCTTTTGCGGACGGGACCTTCCACGCGGCCACGGTGGGTTTTGGGGTGCGCAACGTGGCTGACCCTCTGGGTACCCTGCGAGAGCTGTTCCGGGTCCTGCGGCCGGGCGGCCGGCTTGTGGTGCTGGAGTTCAGCCGGCCCCGCTCCCGGCTGTTTGGTGCCCTCTACGACCTCTACTCGTACACCGCCATCCCGTGGGTAGGCCGCAGGCTCTCCCGCCACCCGGACGCCTACTGGTACCTGCCGACCTCCATCCGAGGTTGGCCGGACCAGGAGGCCTTCCGCGACCTGCTCCACCAGGCGGGCTTCCGGAGCGTCTGGTACCGGAACCTGCTTTTCGGGGCGGTGGCGGTGCACGCAGCGGACAAACCTCCTGGACGCCAGGAAGGACGCCCCGCCGCCGCGAACCCCTCACTGGCCGGGCCCGAGGGCCGGCCAGAGGTGCGGAGTTGAGCGAGTCCCACGAGCAGACCGGTGTGTACCGCCTGGGCGAGGAACTGCCCGGGGTGTTCGAGATCCTCCTGGAGGTGTACCGGGCCCTGCAGGAGCGCGGCTACAGCCCCAAGGACCAGCTGGTGGGCTACCTGATCTCGGGAGACCCCACGTACATCACGAGCCATCGGGGTGCCCGCTCCCTCATCCGTAAGGTCGACCGGGACCGGATCCTGGAGGAGCTGGTGCGCTTCTACGTGGAGAAGCGGATCCGGCCGGCTCTCGAGGGTTAGGCGCGTGCCCCCGGAAGCGGTGACCTGCCGAGGCGAGCCGGTGGCAGAGCTCCTGGTGGTCCGTGGCGGACGCCGGCTGGAGGGCGCGGTGAAGGTGGCCGGCGCGGTCAACACGGTGCTCCCCATCATGGCCGCGGCGGCCCTGGCCGCAGACGTGTCGGTGATCGAGAACGTCCCCCGGTGCCGCGACGTCCAGGTCATGGCGGACATCCTGCGGAGCCTGGGCTGCGAGGTGGAACTCACGGACGGCGGGCGGCTGGCGGTGGACGCGCGTCGGCTGAGCAGCACCCACGCGCCCGCGGAGCTGTGCGGCCGCATCCGAGGCTCGTACTACGCCGCAGGGATGCTGCTGGGGCGGGCGGGGCAGTTCGAGGTGGGGCTACCCGGCGGCGACTCCATCGGGGGGCGGCCCGTGGACTTCCACCTCAAGGGGTTCTCGGCCCTGGGAGCTGACGTGGTCACCGAGCGGGGCTACCTGGTGGGGCGCGCCCGGAGCTTGCGGGGGGTCGAGTTCCTCGTGCCGCGGCGCAGCGTGGGGACCACCATCAACCTGATGCTGGCCGCGGTGCTGGCGGAGGGGACCACGGTGCTCCGGAACGCGGCCCTGGAGCCCGAGGTTACCGACACCGCGGTGTTCCTGAACCTCATGGGCGCCCGCATCCGGGGAGCGGGGACCCCCACCGTGGTGGTGGAGGGTGTGCGCCGGCTGCACGGGGCTCGGTATGCGGTCATCCCCGACCGCATCGAGGCGGGGACGTACCTGGTGGCGGGGGCTGCCACGGGCGGGGACGTGGAGGTGGACGCCCTCATCCCCGAGCACGTGACCGCCCTGTTGAGCAAGCTGGCGGAGGCCGGCTGCCAGGTGGACGCCAACACCGACCGGGTACGGGTGCGCGCGCCCCGGCGCCTGCGCGCCGTGGACATCGACACCGCGCCGTTCCCGGGATTCGCCACCGACCTGCACCCGCCCTTCGCGGCGCTGCTCGCCACCGCGGAGGGGCAGGCGGTGGTGCGGGAGACCATCTACGACGGCCGCATGGGCTACGCCTACGAGCTGGTGAAGATGGGGGCGGACATCCGGGTGGACGGCAACACCGCCTACGTGCGGGGCGTGGAGCGGCTCACGGGAGCCACGGTACAGGCCCTGGACATCCGGGCGGGCGCCGCGATGGTGATCGCGGGGCTGGTGGCGGAGGGTGAGACCCGCATCACGGGGGTGGAGCACCTGGACCGCAAGTACGAGGGCCTCGAGCGCAAGCTCCGATCCCTGGGGGCCGAGGTGTGGCGGACGTCGGAGGCGGAGCGGGCGGCCCGGGGCGCTTGAGGGGCGCGCCCGCGGTGTGCGAGAATCCCAGGGGGTCGCACCCGGCCCCAATCCTACACCAGGAGTGAAACCGTGTCGTCCGGCGGTCCGGAAGTCACACGGATGGTGCGTGTGCCCGCGGACGGGAGCCGGGAGGCTCCCATCGAGCAGCTGGTGGAGGTGCTGCATCGGCTGCCGGGCGGGCAGATCCTCGTCACCAGCATCGAGAACGTGCTGAACTGGGCCCGGGCCCGCTCCATCTGGCCTCTCACCTTCGGGCTGGCGTGCTGCGCCATGGAGATGATGCAGGCCATGGGTACCCGGTTCGACCTGGACCGGTTCGGCGTGATTCCCCGGGCCACCCCCAGGCAGGCGGACCTGATCATCGTGGCGGGCCGGTGCACCATCAAGATGGCCCCGGTGGTCCGCCGGCTCTGGGAGCAGATGCCGGAACCCAAGTACGTGATCAGCATGGGCAGCTGCGCCACCTGTGGCGGGCCCTTCTACTACGACAACTATTCCATCCTCAAGGGGATCGACACCGTCATCCCCGTGGACGTGTACGTGCCGGGCTGCCCGCCCCGGCCGGAGGCCCTCATCGAGGGGGTGCTGAAGCTGCAGGAGAAGATCCAGCGGGAGCGCCGCCTGACGCGCCGGCTGCAGGAGGCGGGGGCTTAGGATGCGGTCGCTGCGTACCGAGGAGCTCATCCTCAACATGGGCCCGCAGCACCCCAGCACCCACGGGGTCCTCCGGCTGCTGGTGACCCTGGACGGGGAGAACATCGTGGAGGTCCAGCCGGACATCGGCTACCTCCACTCCTCCGTCGAGAAGATGATGGAGCACCGCAACTACACCCAGAACATCGCCCTGGCGGACCGGGGCATGGACTACCTGGCGGCCTTAGTGAACGAGATGGCCATCCTCCGGGCGGCGGAGACCCTGGCAGACGTGCCGGTGCCGGAACGGGCCCGGTACATCCGGACCATCTTCATGGAGCTCCAGCGCCTCGCCAGCCACCTGTTGTGGCTGGGCACCTACGGGATCGACCTGGGCGCCTTCACCGCCTTCCTGTGGTGCATGCGGGAGCGGGAGCTCATCATGGACCTGTTCGAGGCCACCACGGGAGGGCGGCTACACCACGTGTACTTCCGCCTGGGTGGGGTGAACGAAGACCTTCCCCCCGGTTGGACGGACCGGTGCCGGGAGTTCTGCCACTACTTCCTGAATCGCCTGGACGAATACCACAGACTGCTCACCGGCAACCCCATCTGGCAGGCCCGCACGCAGGGCGTGGGGGTGCTGACCCGGGAGCAGGCCGTCGCCTTCGGCGCCTGCGGGCCTGTGGCGCGGGCCTCGGGGCTCCAGTGGGACGTGCGCAAGAGCCACCCGTACGAGGTGTACGACCGGGTGGACTTCCAGGTCCCCGTGTACACGGAGGGAGACTGCTACGCCCGGTACCTGGTCCGGATGGACGAGATGCGGGAGTCCACCCGGATCATCCTGCAGTGCCTGGATCAGATGCCGGAGGGGGAGGTCCGGGCTGCCCGGGTGCCCCTCAACCTCAAAGTCCCTCCGGGGGAGGTGTACACGCGGGTGGAGTCTCCCCGGGGAGACCTGGGGATCCACCTGGTCAGCACGGGAGGAGAGACGCCCTGGCGGGTGAAGATCCGGGCGCCCTCCTTTGTGAACCTGCACGCCCTTACGGAGATGATGAAAGGCTGGAAAGTGGCGGACATCATCGCCATCCTGGGGAGCATCGACATCGTGCTGGCAGACGTAGACCGCTGAGGAGGGTCGTATGCCGGGCCTGCTCCAGCGCACCGTGGAGGCCGTCCAGGGACTGGTGACCGGTCTGGGGGTGACCTTCCAGAACCTGACCCGCCCGAAGGTCACCCTCCTGTACCCCCTCGAGAAGTCCAACGTGTCCCCCCGCTGGCACGGGCTTCTGGCCCTGCCCGTGGACACGGAGACGGGCAACGACAGGTGCATCATTTGCTTCCAGTGCGAGCGGATCTGCCCCAGCCGGTGCATCCACATCGAGGCCACCGGGAAGGGGAAGGAGCGCGTGCTCACGCGGTTCGACATCGAGATGGACAAGTGCCAGTACTGTGGGCTGTGCGTGGAGGTTTGCCCCACGGAGGCCATCGTGTTCACCCCTCACTACGAGGCCAGCACCTACAACCGCGCGAACCTGCTGTACACCCTGGAGGATCTGCACCGGGCGGCCCCCAAGGAGCCCGTGGCCAGGGGGATCTTGCGATGACGCCGAGCCGCAACCCCTCAGGCGGGTTCCTCCCTCCGGAGCTGGCCGCGCGGCTGCGGGAGCGCTTCCCGCAGGTGCGGGACGCCGCGGAGGCGGCGCGGGAAGCCCTGGAGGCCTTCGAGCGGGAGCAGGAGGAGCGGCAGCGGCGCTACCAGGAGGAGGTGGAGCGGGCCAAGGCGGAGGGCAAGCCCGCGCCTCGGCCTCCCCGGAAAGAGGAGCCCGCCGTCCCCCGGTACCGCACCCCGACCTTCGAGGTGCCCCGGGAGGTGTTCCGGGAGGTGATGGAGTTCCTGCGCGACGACCCCGCCTTCCGTATGGACTACCTGTCCTTCGCGAGCGCCATCGACTGGAAGGACCGGATGGAGTGCACCTACCACCTGTGGTCCACGGTGCACAACCACGAGTTGCTGGTGAAGGTGCCGGTGGACCGCGACGACCCCAGGATCCCTACGGTGAGCGACCTCTGGCGCACCGCGGAGTGGCACGAGCGGGAGACCTACGACCTGTTCGGGGTGGTGTACGAGGGACACCCCGACCTCCGGCGCATCCTCCTCACCGAGGACTGGAAGGGCCACCCCCTGCGCAAGGACTACGTGTACGAGGACCCCGACTGGCTGGTAGAGCTGGCCAGAGTCCGCCAGAGCGAGGTCTCCGGAGTCCAGCCGCCCCTGGGGGAACGGGGGTAACGAGTTCAGAACACGCCCGGCCGGAACACCCCGATCTCCCAGACCCGCCCTGCGTGTGGCGTGGGACCCTCGAACCCGGTGAACTGGATGCCCAGATCCCGGTAGCGGATCACGCGTGCCCGCAGGCCCCGAGGCAGCTCGCACTCCACATGCTGGGCCCCTGGCCCGTACAGCCGCTCCGCCCGGTCCAGGGGAGTTCCAAGCCGGACCCCCCGGTCGGTGACGAACGGCCCCGAAGTCCCGAAGGCCGCCAGCACCCGAAGGGCTCCGGTGTCCGCGTCCGCGGTGACCCACAGGCCCTCCGGGCGCCAGGTGAACCGTACCACCCGACCGCGGGCCCGTACCGTACAGTCCCGGGTCGCCTGGGCCATGTCCACCACCGCGCGCTCGGCGCCCGCGCGCCCCAGCCTCGCCAGGATCCGCTCCAGTCCCAGCTCCAGCCGGTACGGGCCGATTCCCCGGCCCGGGTCCACCAGGAGTACCGGCGTCGGTGAGGGCGGTTCGGGCTGGGCCGAGCCGGAGGGGACCAGTCCGGCGAGGACCGCTGCCGCGACCACGAAGGCTTTCAGCGGGTGACGCAGGGGCTGCCCTCCGTCCGCAGACTGCCCGGCCGGAACACGCCCATGTTGAAGATGCGACCGTGGATGGGCTGTCCCGGGTCGTACGCGGCTGCGAACTGCAGGCCCACCTCGTGGTAGCGCACCAGGGTGATCCGATCCCCGCGGCAGTCCACGCGGGCGTAGCCCCCCCCGCGGCCGTAGGCGCGCAGGGCGCGATCCAAGGGCATCATGAGCCGGATCCCGCGGTCGGTGACGAAGCGCTGCACCGTGCCGTACACCCCCACCACCCGCACCCGTCCGGTGGACAGCTCGAAGGACACCAGATAACCCTCCGACTTCCAGTCGTACGACAGGATGTTCCGCTCCGGGTAGCGGTCCACCCGTTCCGGGGGGCCCAGCACCGCCACCATCTCGCTCGCCCGCATGCGGACGGTGAGGGGCCCGACGCGCTCGCCGGGTACCACGGGCACGTCCTCCTGTCGCTGGACCGGTTCCCGGGGCTCGGGCTGCGCCGCGGCAGCCAGCTGCACCGCAAGGACCCCCAGGAAGGCCCACAGGGCAGGACGGCCCAGTGTCCGCATCGTACACCCCCTTGGAGTCATTGTACCGGGAGGCCAGAGTGAGCAGACCGCGTGTGTACGTGTGCCGGCCCCTCTTGGGCCGTGCCATGGGGATCCTGGAGGAGCGGTGCGATGTCCGGGTCTGGCCGGACCCGGAGGCGCCGCCGCCCCGTGACGTGCTGGTGGCCGAGGCCCGAGAGGCAGACGGGCTGGTGACCCTGGTCACGGATCGGGTGGACGAGACGCTGCTGGCCGCAGCTCCCCGGCTCCGGGTGGTGAGCAACGTGGCCGTGGGCTACGACAACGTGGACGTCGCCGCAGCCACCCGTCGGGGGGTCGTGGTCACCAACACCCCGGACGTGCTCACGGAGACCACCGCAGACCTGGCTTGGGCGCTGCTGCTGGCGGCCGCCCGGCGGGTGGCTGAGGGCGACCGGTTCACCCGGGCCGGACGGTGGCGTTCCTGGGGGCTGGAGCTCATGCTGGGCCAGGACGTCTACGGCCGCACCCTGGGGGTCGTGGGGCTCGGGAGGATCGGCCGGGCGGTGGCGCGGCGGGCGTTAGGCTTCGGCATGCGGGTCCTGTACACCAGCCGCCGGCGGCACGAGGATGCGGAACGGGAGCTGGGCGTGCGGTGGCGCGAGCTGGACGACCTGCTGGCGGAGTCGGACTTCGTGAGCCTGCACACGCCCCTCACGCCCGAGACGCACGGCCTCATCAACCGGGAGCGGCTGCGTCGCATGAAGCCCACCGCGGTGCTGGTCAACACCTGTCGCGGGGCGGTGGTGGACGAGGCCGCCCTCGTGGACGCCCTCCGGGAAGGGTGGATCTGGGCCGCGGGCTTGGACGTCTTTGACCGCGAGCCGCTGCCCCCGGACTCGCCGCTTTTGTCCCTGGACAATGTGGTGCTGCTCCCCCACATCGGCAGCGCCAGCTTCGCCACCCGCGCCCGGATGTCGGAGATGGCCGCGGAGAACTGCGTGGCCGTGCTGTCCGGGCGCCGGCCGCCGAACCCCGTCAACCCGGAGGTGCTGGACCGCCTCGGGTGAGCCGGGCCAGGAGCCTGCGGGTCCTGCGTTCCACGGCGTCCACGAGCAGGGGCCACCTCCGCAGGACCCGGTCCAGGGACCGGCGGGCTGGGAGGTGCAGCCAAGCGGGAAGGCGGTCCAGTTCGTCCCCGTCCAGGACCCGAGGGGCCCTGCCTGGGACCCCCAGCACGTCCACCCCCAGGTCGACCCACTCCACCTCGTCCCGGCTCAGCCGCGCGGGGGTCGCCACGTTCACGTAGTGCCCGAGGCTGGCTCCGCCGGGCGCCAGCCAGTGGTACACGTTGTACCAGCGGGTGGTCCAGTAGTACGCGAAGGTGGCCGAACCCTCGGGCAGGCGCAGGTCCGCCACGGTCCAGGGCTCCCCCAGCACGTACAGCAGGACCGCGGTCCCCGGCCTGCGCTGCACCAGCCGGCAGAAGAACCGCACGGACGTTCCGTCCGGACGGCGCTTGACCTCCACCACCTCCGGGAGATGTGCGGCGAAGGGCCACGGCGAGGGCGGCATCCTCTGACCGGATTGTAGGACGGGCGGCGCAGGAGGCGCGGGCTCCAGGGCCGAACCCACCACGCACAGGCGGCAGTCGTGTGAAGGAGGGGAGTCATGAGCCGGGGATTCGTCCGTTGGGCGCTAGTGGTGGCGGTGGCCTTCTGGGTCGGTGGGTGCGCTCCCCGCACGGGCGGTCGGGCCACCCCGGCAGCGTCCCCGCAGGCAGCCGGCCTGCCCGACCTGGGGGGCCGGACCTTGCGGGTCGCCACCGACGCCACGTACCCGCCCTTCGAGATGCTGGACAAGGACAAGAACATCGTGGGCTACGACGTGGATCTGATCCAGGAGATCTGCCGGCGTGTGAACTGCAAGCCGGAGATCCGCAGCGTGGCGTGGGAGGGGATCCTCCCGGGCGTCCAGCAGGGAGATTACGACGTGGCCATCTCCGGCATCACCATCACGGAGGAGCGGGAAAAGCAGGTGGATTTCACCGAGCCGTACATCACGGTGGGCCAGGTGGTGCTGGTCCGGGCCGACGAGACCCGGATCCAGGGAGCGCAGGACCTCACGGACAAGACGGTGGCGGTGCAGCTCGGCACGACCAACGACGAGCTGGCCAGCAAGCTGCACAAGGACGGTAGGATCCGGGAGGTGAAGCGCTACCGCACCTTCGACCTGGCCGTAGCCGCCCTCCTGAACCGGGACGTGGACGCGGTGATTATCGACAGCGTGGCGGGCCTGGGGTTCATGGCGCAGCACCCGGGCAAGCTCAAGACGGTGGGCGAGAAGCTGACCGAGGAGCAGTTGGGGATTGTGGTGCGGGAGGGCAACGCGGAGCTGCGGGACGCCTTCAACGCTGCACTGCGGGCCTTGAAGGAGGACGGCACCCTGGATCGCCTGTACCGCAAGTGGTTCGAGGAGTGGAAGCCGACCCAGTAGGGGCGTGAGCCCGGTGCCCCCCGGGACGGCCAACGGCCGCGCCCTCCCGATCCCGTTGGACCGCGTGCCGCCGTGGGTTCTGGTCCTGGTGGCCGCGGGGCTGGTGGTCGTGGCGCGCCTGGCGGGCTCGGAGGTCTACCGGGAGACCCTGCGCTTCCTCGCCGCGGGGGTGTCCACCACGCTGTTCCTCACCGTGGCCTCCTTCGCGGTGGCGCTCGTGGCGGGCCTGGTGGCCGCCCTCCTCCGGCTGTCGCGGTCGGCCCTCCTGCGGACCGTGGCCGTGCTGTACGTGGAGGTCGTGCGGGGGGTGCCCCTGCTGGTGCTGCTCCTCTACATCGCCTTCGTGGTGACGCCGTGGCTGGCGGACGTGACCGGCGTGCGGTGGTGGCGGGATAACGTGGTGCGGGCGGTGATGGGGCTGGGGATCGGCTATGGCGCCTACCTGGCCGAGGTGTACCGGGCGGGCATCGAAGCGATCCCGCGGGGGCAAGTGGAGGCGGCTTTCTCCCTGGGGCTGTCGCGGGCCCAGACCCTCCGGCACGTGGTGTTGCCCCAGGCCCTACGCATCGTCCTGCCGCCCCTGGGGAACGACTTCGTGGCACTGCTGAAGGACTCGTCCCTGGCCTCCGTGATCTCCGTCACGGAGCTCACGTACTCGGGCAACCTGAACGTAGCGCGGACCTTCCGGTCCTTCGAGACGTACAACGCCGTGGCCCTGCTCTACCTGTGTATGACCCTGGCGGGGTCCGCGGGCGTCCGGCTGCTGGAACGGGTGACCCGCGCTCCGGGCTGGGGAGCCTTTACGCCGTAGGAGGGAGCCGTGAACATCGTGGTGACCGGCGCCAACGTGGAGGTGGCGGAGGGGATCCGGGCGTACGTGGCCCAGAAGCTGCAGCGCTTGAGCCGGCACTTCAACCACCTCCAGGAGGCGAAGGTGGTGATGCGGGAGGAGCGGCGCCGGCCGGTGGGGAGGGCGCAGGTGGTGGAGGTCACGGTGTGGGGAGACGGGTTCGTGCTGCGGGGCGAGGAGGCCGCCGCAGACCCGTACGCTTCCGTGGACCGTATCGTGGACAAGCTGGAGAAGCAGATCGCCAGGCACCGCAGCCGGCTGATCCGGAAGCGCCGGTTGGACGAGCGGCGGCAGCGGACGGTACAGCGCGCGCGGGCGGAGGCCGCCGCGCAGCAGGAACCGGAGCCGCTGTCGCCCCGGGTGGTGCGCCGCAAGCGCTTCCCCATGAAGCCCATGACGGAGGAGGACGCTGTCCTGCAGATGGAGCTGCTGGGCCACGACTTCTTCGTGTACCGGGACGCGGACACCGGCCGCATCTGCGTCCTGTACCGGAGGAAGGACGGCGACTACGGCGTCATCGAGGCCGAGTAGCGGTGCGGCGGACCTGTCTGGTGCTGGCGGCGGTCGGGATCCTGGCGGCGTGCGCGCGCGGGCCGGACCTGCGGCGCCTGCCCCGACTGGACCTGCCTCCGCCTCGGCTGCTGGAAAGCCTGCAGCCTGGGGTGGCGTTCTCCGGGTTTTTGGGCAGCGGGTGCGCGGCGGAGGAGGGGTACACGCGGTTGCTGGCGGTGATGGTGGATCACGACCCGCGGGCGCGACCCCAAAGCGGGCTGGCCAGCGCCTGCCTGGTCTACGAAATCCCCATCGAGGCCCGGTTCCCGCGCCTGATGGCGGTGTTCGCGGACGCGGGCCCGGAACGCGTGGGGCCCGTACGCAGCGTGCGGCCCGCCTTCCTGCAGGTGGCCGCGGAGCTGGGAGCGGTGGTGGCCCACGCGGGCGCCAGCGAGCCCGCCTACCGGTACATCCGCACGGGGCCCGTCCCCGTCCTCAACGAGTTCTCCATCCCCTGGCCGTACTGGCGCGACCGGTCCCGGCGCATGCCCCACAACCTGTACGCGTCGCTCCCGCGGTTGCGGGAGGCCGTGCGCCGCCTGGGCTGGGACCGCCAGCCAGCGACCCGGGTGCCCCCGGAACGCCTCGAGTACCGGTTGCCTGAGGGGCATGCGGCGGCGGAGGTGGCCCTGCCCTACCCGCCCGGGTTCGAGGTCCGCTTCGTCTACCGGGACGGGGCGTACGAGCGGTGGGTGGCCGGCCGGCTGCAGTTGGACGACTCGGGCCGGCCCCTGCGGGTGCGCACGGTGGTGGTACAGTACGCGCGGTGGCGGGGCTGGCGGGCCGGGAGAGTGGACGTGTCCGAGGTGGGGATGGTGGGTAGCGGCGAGGGGTTCGTGCTGACCGGGGGCGTGGTGGTCCCCGTGCGGTGGCACAAGTCCTCGGACCTTGCGCCCACAGCATTCACGGACCTGCAGGGGCGCGGCCTGATCCTGCCGGGGCCGGTCTGGGTGAGCGTGGTCCCCGAAGGCCGCCCGGTCGCGGTCCGCTGAAGGGAAAGGCGCGCGGCGGGCCCCGGTTATAATGGGTGGAGTCCACCGCCGCCGGAGGCGCGATGCTGAAGGTCCTGGAGAAGTTGCTCGGCCGCGGGGAGGACCGTGCGTGGCGCCGGTACCTGCCCGTGGTGGAGCGGGTGAACGCCCTCGAGCCCCAGTTCGAGCGGCTGTCGGACGAGGCCCTGCGGGCGAAGACGGAGGAGTTCCGCCGTCGCCTGCGGGAGGGGGAGACCCTGGACAACCTGCTCCCCGAGGCCTTCGCCGCGGTCCGGGAGGCCAGCAAGCGCACCCTGGGGCTCCGCCACTTCGACGTGCAGATCATCGGCGGGGTGGTCCTCCACGAGGGGAAGATTGCGGAGATGAAGACCGGGGAGGGCAAGACCCTGGTGGCCACCCTCCCCCTGTACCTGAACGCCCTGCTGGGTCGCGGCTGTCACCTGGTGACCCCCAACGACTACCTCTCCCGGGTGGGCGCGGGCTGGATGGGCCCCATCTACCACGCCCTGGGGGTGTCCGTGGGGGTCATCTGCCACGAGTTCGCGGGCCTGTACGACCCCGCCTACCAGGACCCGAAACCCCACGCGGACGACCGGTTGAACCACTTCCGGCCCGTCCCGCGGCGGGAGGCCTACCGGGCGGACATCACCTACGGGACCAACAACGAGTTCGGGTTTGACTACCTGCGGGACAACATGGCCCTGCGCCTCGAGGATGTGGTGCAGCGCGAGCTGTACTACGCCATCGTGGACGAGGTGGACTTCATCCTGATCGACGAGGCCCGCACCCCCCTCATCATCTCCGGGCAGGTGGAGGAGTCCACCCGCAAGTACTACGAGTTCGCCCGGCTGGTCCGCCGGCTCCAGGCTGGCGTGGACTACACGGTGGACGAGAAGGCCAAGAACGCCTTCCTGACCGACGAGGGCGTGCGGAAGGTGGAGCGCCTGTTGGGGATCGACAATCTGGCGGACCCCGCCAACGCGGACGCCCTCCACCACGTGCAGCAGGCCCTGCGGGCCCTGACCTGCTACCACCGGGACGTGGACTACGTGGTGAAGGACGGCCAGGTCATCCTGGTAGACGAGTTCACGGGTCGGTTGATGTTCGGCCGCCGGTACTCGGACGGGCTGCACCAGGCCATCGAGGCCAAGGAGGGCGTCCGCATCGAACGGGAGACGCAGACCCTTGCGTCCATCACCTTCCAGAACTACTTCCGGATGTACGAGAAGCTGGCGGGCATGACGGGGACCGCCAAGACGGAGGAGGAGGAGCTCCGGAAGATCTACGGGCTGGAGGTGGTGGTGATCCCCACCCACAAGCCCATGATCCGCAAGGACTACCCAGACGTGGTGTTCAAGACGGAACGGGCCAAGTGGCGGGCGGTGGTAGAGGAGATCAAGCGCTGCCACGAGCGGGGCCAGCCGGTGCTGGTGGGGACCCGGTCCATCGAGAAGAGCGAGATGCTGTCGGAGATGCTCCGCCGGGAGGGGATCCCGCACCAGGTGCTGAACGCCAAGCACCACGAGCGGGAGGCCCAGATCATCGCCCAGGCAGGCCGGCTCGGCGCCGTGACCATCGCCACCAACATGGCGGGCCGGGGGGTGGACATCCTCCTGGGCGGCAACCCACCGGACCCGGAGGAGGCGGAACGGGTCCGGCGGCTGGGCGGGCTGCACGTGGTCGGTACGGAGCGCCACGAGGCGCGGCGGATCGACAACCAGCTGCGCGGCCGCGCGGGCCGCCAGGGCGACCCGGGGTCCTCGCGGTTCTTCCTGTCCCTGGAGGACGAGCTGCTGCGCCTGTTCGCAGGCGAGCGGATCGCCGCCCTGATGGACCGGCTGCGGATCGACGAGGACACCCCCATCGAGAGCCCCCTCCTCACCCGGCAGATCGAGGGGGCGCAGAAGCGGGTGGAGCAGTACCACTTCGACCTCCGCAAGCACGTGCTGGAGTACGACGACGTGATGAACGTCCAGCGCAAGACCCTGTACGGGGAGCGGCGGAAGGTCCTCGAGGGCCGGGACCTGAGGGAGAACGTGCTGGACATGATCGAGCGCCAGGTCCGGTCCCTGGTGGACGCCTACTGCCCGGCCCAGGCGCCTAGGGAGGAGTGGGACCTGGAAGGGTTGCTGGGGGAGGTGGCCCAGCTCGTCCCCGCACCCGAGGTGCTGGCCATCTCCGCAGACAGCCTAGCGGACAAGACCCCTGAACAGGTGGCGGAGGAGCTCACCAGCGCCGCCCTCCGGGCGTACGAGGGGAAGGAGGAGGAGGTGGGCCCAGACGTCCTTCGGGAGGTGGAGCGCATCGTCCTCCTGTCGCACATCGACCGCAAGTGGGTCGACCACCTCTACGCCATGGACGAGCTGCGGGAGGGCATCGGGCTCCGTGCGTACGGCCAGACCAGCCCTCTGCTGGAGTACCAGAGGGAGGCGTACGAGCTGTTCCAGGAGATGCTGCACGCCATCCAGCGCGACACCGTAAGGGACCTGTTCCGGGTGCGGGTGGAGCGGGAGGTGCCGCAGGCCGTGCGGCCGGTAGCGCGGGTCACCGCCCAGCGTGGTCCCGAGGAGGCCACCGCCCTGGGGTCGGCAGCCCTGCGGGAGGCCGCGCAGGCGCAGCCGCCCGCGGAAGGCAGGCCCCAGCCCGTGACGGTGGGAGTCAAGGTGGGGCGCAACGACCCCTGCCCGTGCGGCAGCGGGAAGAAGTACAAGAAGTGCTGCGGGCGCACCTCCTGAGCCGCGCCCCGGCTGCAACCCGCCTCCGTGGCGTGCTACAGTGGCTTAGGAAGACGACCGAAAAGGGAAGCGCCGTGATCGACCGACTGCGGATTCAGGTGGAGGAAGACCTCCGGCGGGTAGAGGACGTCGGGAGGTATCTTTGACGCGCCCGAGCGGCAGGCGCGGCTTGCCGAGCTAGAGCGGCAGGTTCAGGACCCCGCCCTCTGGCAGGAGCCTGACCGGGCCCGGCAGGTGCACCAGGAACTTGAGGCCCTCCGGGAGCGGCTGGAGACCCTGCGCGCGGTGCGCCGGGGGCTTTTGGACCTGCGGGAGTGGCTGCAGCTGGCGCCCACGGAACCCGAGGAGCTGCAGCTGCTGGAGCAGGAGGCCCGGGACCTGCACGACCGGCTGGACCGCCTGGAGCTGGAGACCCTCCTGAGCGGCGAGCACGACGCCCGCAACGCGCTCCTCTCCGTGCACGCGGGCGCGGGGGGGGTGGACGCCCAGGACTGGGCGGAAATGCTGCTGCGCATGTACCTGCGCTGGGCCGAACGTCGCGGTTACGCCGCAGAGGTCCTGGACGTCTCGCCCGGGGAGGAGGCGGGCATCAAGAGCGCCACCGTGCTGGTCCGCGGTCCCTACGCGTACGGCTACCTCAAGGGCGAGGGCGGGACCCACCGGCTGGTCCGCATCTCCCCCTTCGACGCCGCCCACCGCCGTCACACCTCTTTCGCCCTGGTGGAGGTGCTGCCTGAGGTGGAGCCCGTGGCGGTCCAGATCCGGCCTGAGGAACTCAGGGTGGAGACCTTCCGGAGTGGAGGGGCGGGCGGCCAGAACGTGAACAAGGTGGAGACCGCGGTGCGGATCACGCACCTGCCCACCGGTCTCGTGGTGCAGTGTCAGAACGAGCGCAGCCAGCACGCCAACCGGGAGAACGCCCTGAGGATCCTGGCTGCCCGGCTGTACGAGCTCCGGCGGCGTGAGCAGGAAGAGAAACTCCGGACCCTGCGGGGCGAGCACCGGGAAGCCGCGTGGGGCAACCAGATCCGCTCGTACGTGTTGCAGCCGTACACGCTGGTCAAGGACCACCGGACCGGGCAGGAGACGGGCAACGCAGAGGCGGTGCTGGAGGGGGAGCTGGACCCGTTCATCTACGCGTACCTGCGACAGCGGGCCGAGCAGGAGTCCGGAGCCGCGGGCTCCCGGAGGGGGTAGGAGGGCCCTCCGTGAGACGCGGACCTGTGGCCTAACCGAGCTCCCGTGCGGGCATCGAGCAGATCCCCGTGGCTGGTGGCCCTGGCAGCGTTGGGGGTGGCTGCCTCGGCGGCTGTCGGCTGGCAGCGCCACCGGGTGGAGTCAGAGTACCGCACGGTGGAGCTGGTGGTGGACTCCGAGGACTGGCGGCTTCTGGCCCAGCGGGAGGGACGGAGGGGCGCCCAGCTGTGGGAGGCGCTGCGGGCCCGGGGCGCGGGGTCGGTGGCGGTGTACGAGGCCACCCTGCGGCGGCTGCAGGAGGAAGGGCGGCTGACGTACCGCTCGGGCGCAGAGCTGCGCGACCTGGCCCGTACCAGCGTCCTCGCGCCAGCCCTGCGCGGGCTGGCCGCCTCCGCACAGCCGCAGGCCCTGTACGTGTTTCCAGGAGATCCTGAGGTGGCCCGGCAGGTGGAGTTCGGCTTCCGCACGGCCCTGGGGCCGGAGCGGGTGGCGGTGGTGCTCCGGGAACCCCTGGTGCTGCGGGTCCTGGGACGGCCCAGGGACCTAGAGGAAACCGGGCTGGGGTTCCTGCCGTCCGTGGTCGCGGGGTGGGAAACTCTGGGCTTCCGGGTGGTCCTGAGACCCCGCAACGTCCGGAGCTTCACCCCCGAGCGCCTCGCCGAGCGCGTGGCGGGGTACGGGGAGCTGGCTCGGGGCCGTACCGCGGTGTTCGACCTGAATGAGGTCCTGGGCTACGAGCGGCTCGTGGAGGAAGCCGCCCGCGCCCTGCGGTCCCTGGGGGTGGTGTACGGCCGGGTGGAGGTTCTCGTGCCCGCGCGCCGGATGCGGGGCGAGGAGGCGATGACGCGTTCCATGCGGCCCGGTGTGGTCCGCGTGGTCAGCATCCCACCGGAGGAGCTGGAGCGGCTGGCTCCGGAGGACGCGGTGGAGCGTTTCGCCCGGGGGGTGCGGGAGCGCAACCTGAGGGTGGTCTACCTCCGACCGTACCTGCAGACCCCGGGCGGGGTGGACGCGGTCGCGTTCAACCTGGACTACGTGGAACGGGTGGCTTCCGCGGTACGGGCGGCAGGCTTCCAGCTGGGGCCCGCGGCACCTCTGCCCGAGCTGGCGGTGCCGGAGGTCCTCCGGTGGGCCGCACTGGTGGCCGCGGCGGCCTCCGGGGCCTTGCTGGGAGTGGAGGTGGCACACGCCGCCGGCGTGCCATCCCCCCAGAGCACGGCCCTGTTAGCGGTCGTGGCGGCTCTGCTGGCGGCGGCGGGGGTTCAAGCGGCCGGGCTGGGTGCGTGGGTGAACAAGTTGGGGGCGCTGATTGCCGCGGTGGCGTTCCCCACCCTGGCCCTCCTGCACGTGGCCGACCTGTCTGGGTCGCGTCGGGTCGGGCTAGGCGCTGCCCTCGTGGGGTTGTGGACAGCCAGCGCCGTCTCCATGGCTGGCGGCGTGGTGGTGGCCGCTCTTCTGGCGGACTGGCCCTTCCGGCTGGCTGCGGACGTGTTCTTCGGGGTGAAGCTGGCCACCGTGGTGCCCGCGGCGCTGGTGGCGGGAGTGTGGTTCGCCTGGCAGCACCGGGGGCTCACCGCGCGAAGTGCGGCCGGCGAGCTGTCCCGGTGGCTCGCCAGGCCCGTCACCCTGGGCAGCGCGGTGGCGGTAGCGTCGGTGGCTGGCGTGGCGCTGCTGCTGGTTCTCCGCACCGGGAACACGGGGATCCCCGTGCCGTCCGTGGAGGAGCGCCTGCGGGATGCCCTGGAGCGCGCGCTGGTGGCGAGGCCCCGCACCAAGGAGTATCTGCTCGGGCACCCGGCCCTCGTGCTGGCCCTGGCTTCCGGTGCCCTGGGCCTCCGCAGCTGGACGTTGCCGCTGCTGGTGCTGGCGGCGGTGGGCCAGGCCGGCCTGGTAAACTCCTTCTCCCACCTGCACACCCCCCTGCTGTACACGGTTTGGAGGACCGCGAACGGCCTTGTGCTGGGTAGCGTCCTCGGCGCCGTCCTCTACCTGCTTTTGAGCTGGCTGCTCCGCCGGTTGCCACAGACCCTGCGGGTGGGCGGCCCTGTGGGGTCGGACTCGGCCGCGGAGCCGGCGGCTTCAGGCCCTCGGAGCTCTGTGCGGGCGCGCTGACGGTGCGGGTGGCCATCTTCGGCTACTACGGCTTCGGGAATCTCGGCGACGAGGCGGTCCTGCAGGCCATGGTGGAGCACCTCCGGGAGGCACTGCCGGGCGTGGAGCTCTGGGTGCTGTCGGGGGATCCGGCGCAGACGGAGCGGACGCATCGCGTCCGCAGCCTGCCCAGGAGCGACCTGCGGGCGGTCCGACGGCTGTTCCGGTCTTCAGACCTGGTGTGCAGCGGCGGAGGCAGCCTGTTCCAGGACGTCACCTCCTGGCGTAGCCCGTTGTTCTACGGCCTGCTGCACGAGCTGGCCCGGGGGACTCCCGTGCTGGTGTACGCCCAGGGCATCGGCCCCTTGCACCGACGGACGAGCCGCGCGGTGACCCGGCGCGCGATGGAGGGGGCCGCCGCCATCACGGTGCGGGACCAGGACTCCGCGGACCGGCTGCGGGAGCTTGGGGTGGAGCGCGCCTTAGAGGTGGTGTGCGATCCCGCGCTCGCCCTGTCCGCTTCAGCCTCCCACCTTCCGGACCGCACCCTCGTGGTGTGCGTCCGGCGGTGGCCCGGGGTCTCGTGGTCGCACCTGTTGGAGGCCCTGCGGCGGGCGGCCCGGGAGGCGGGACTGCAGCCGCAGGTGGTGTGCCTGCACCGGGCTGCCGACCGCTCGGTGTCGGAGGACGTGGCGGCGCAGCTGGGCTGTGATCTGGTGGTACCCTCCAGCCCCGGGGAGGCGCTGGAAGCCGTGGCGGCCGCCCGGGTGGTGGTGGGCATGCGGCTACACGCCCTGATCCTCGCGGCCGCGGCACGCGTACCGTTCGTGGGGCTCGCCTACGACCCCAAGGTGTCGTCCTTCGCCGCCTCTATGGAGATGCCCTGCCTAGCAGCTAACTCTGTGGATCCGCCGGAGCTGGCGCGCCACGTGGTGGCGCTGGCCGAAGACCCCGGGGCGTCCGGTCGGCTGCAGGAAAGGGTCGACTCCCTGCGGCCTCTGGCCCGCCGGCCCGCCCAGCTGGCCGCAGGGCTGGTGGGGGTGGTGTGTTGACCGACCGGGTGTGGGTCCTCGGGGTTCCCTTCGACCCCGTGAGACTCGCCGAGGCGGCTGACCGCGTGGCCTCCCTCGTGGAGTCAGGCGGCGCTCACTTGGTGGTGACCGCCAACCCGGAGCTGGTGATGGCCGCCAGGAAGGACCCGGAGCTAGTCCGGGCCGTGCGGGGAGCTTCCCTGGTGGTGGCGGACGGGATCGGCGTGGTGTGGGCGTCTCGCCGGCTGGGCAGGCCCCTGCCCGAGCGTGTGCCCGGGGTCGAGCTGATGGAGGCGTTGTGCGAGCGGGCAGCACGCCAGGGTTGGCCTATCTTCCTGCTCGGGGGCCTGCCGGGGGTAGCAGAACAGGCGGCGGCGGAGCTGCGCCGGCGTTGGCCCGGTTTGCCGGTGGCCGGTACCCACCACGGATACTTCCAAGTAGAAGGGGCCGTGGTGGAGGCGGTGGCGCGTTCCGGCGCGGCCCTCCTGTTCTGCGGGCTGGGCAGCCCCCGGCAGGAGCTATGGCTGAGCCGCCACCTGGACCGGCTAGGGGTGCGGGTGGCCATGGGGGTGGGAGGGAGCCTGGACGTGCTGGCGGGCCGCAGCGCCAGAGCCCCTGCGTGGCTCCGCCGGGTCCACCTGGAGTGGCTGTACCGGCTGCTGCGGGAGCCCAGGCGGTGGCGGAGGCAGCTCGCTTTGCCCCATTTCGCCTGGCTGGTCCTCCGGTCCGCCTCCAGGAGGGAAGGGGCGGGTTGACAAGGAAAAGTAACCTACGCGGTGCGTGAGCGAAAGACCGCCCCACCGCGGGTGGTCGAGATGCCCGAGGTCCTGAAGGTCTCTGCGGACTCCAACCCCAAGGCCGTGGCCGGAGCTCTGGCGGCCCTGCTGCGCGAGCACGGGTCGGCGGAACTGCAGGCCATCGGTGCGGGTGCGGTGAACCAGGCGGTGAAGGCCATCGCCATCACCCGCGGGTTCATCGCCCCCAACGGGATCGACCTGGTGGCCATCCCCGCCTTCACCAAGGTCGAGATCGACGGTCAGGAGCGCACCGCCATCCGGTTCCTGGTGGAGGCCCGGACGCCCCCGGCTCGCTGACCGCGCGTTGCGGCTGCTATAGTGGGTTCGGAGGCCGCGGCCGGAGGCGCCCTTGGAGTACGGACCCCTCAAGCTGTTCAGCGGGACCTCAAACCGCCCCCTGGCGGAGGAGATCGCCCGGTGCCTGCGCATGGAGCTGGGCCGGGTGCGGATCGAGCGGTTCGCGGACGGGGAGATCTACGTGCGCTACGAGGAAAACGCGCGGGGCGTGGACGCCTTCGTGGTCCAGTCCCTGTGCCACCCGGTGAACGAGAACCTCATGGAGCTGCTCATCATGGTGGACGCCCTCCGCCGGGCGTCCGCGGGCCGCATCACCGCAGTGATCCCCTACTACGGCTACGCACGGAAGGACAAGAAGGACGCGCCCCGGGAGCCCATCACGGGCCGGCTGGTGGCAGATCTCCTCATCACCGCGGGCGTGGACCGCGTGCTGACCGTGGACCTGCACGCGGGACAGATCGAGGGCTTCTTCAGCATCCCCGTGGACCACCTGCGGGCCATGCCCCTGTTCAGCGACGACCTCCGGCACAAGGGCCTGCGCAACGCGGTGGTGGTGGCGGCGGACGACGGTGCGGTGAAGCGCAGCAAGCAGCTGGCCGACCGCCTGGATCTGCCCCTGGCCATCGTCTTCCAGCGGCGCGTGGGCAAGGACACCAAGCAGCCCGTGGAGGTAGTGGGCGAGGTGGAAGGGCGGGTCCCCATCCTCATCGAGGACATCATCGACACCGCGGGGACCATCTCGGGTGCGGTGGACGCCCTGGTGCAGCACGGGGCCCAGCCGGAGGCGTACGTGTGCGCCACCCACGCGGTGTTCGCGGGCCCTGCCCTTCAGCGGCTGAGCCGGCCCGAGATCCGGGAGGTCATCGTCACCAACACCATCCCCCGACACCCCGAGGCGCCGCCCAAGGTCCGGGTGCTGTCCGCGGCGCCCCTGCTGGCGGAGGCCATCCGCCGCATCCACGGGGACGAGTCCGTCAGCGCCCTGTTCACGTAGGCCATGGGCTCGGTGCGCACCCGCATCCCGCCCAGCCCCACAGGCTACCTGCACGTGGGGAACGCCTGGGCGGCCTTCTTCAACTGGCTGTTCGCCCGGCGCCACGGGGGCCAGGTGGTCCTGCGCATCGAGGACACGGACCCCGCGCGCTCCTCCCCCGAGTACGAGCGGGCCATCTACGAGGACCTCCGGTGGCTGGGGATCGACTGGGACGAGGGGCCGGACGTCGGGGGGCCGTACGGCCCGTACCGGCAGAGCCAGCGAGCGCACCTGTACCGGGAGGCGGCCGAAGCGCTGCTGCGGGCGGGAGCGGCGTACCGCTGCTACTGCACGCCCGAGGAGATCGAGCAGGAGCGGCAGCGGGCTCTGGCGGAGCGGCGGCCGTACCGCTACTCTGGGCGTTGCCGGGCTCGGTCGGAGGCCGAGGTCCGTGCGCTGGAACGGGAGGGCCGGCGGCCGGCGTTGCGGCTGGACGTGGGGCGGTTCCACGACCCCCGCTGGGTCAGCGCGGACGGCTGGCTGCAGGCGCGGCGGGAGGACGGCGGGGACCGGCTGTACGTGGTGGTGCACGACCTGATCCGGGGCGAGGTGGCCTTCGCCCTGGACGAGCTGGACGACTTCATCGTGGTCCGGTCCGACGGCACCGCCCTGTACAACTTCGCCAACGTGGTGGACGACCACGGGATGCGCATCACCCACGTGGTCCGCGCGGTCGAACACCTGAGCAACACCCCGCGCCAGGTGTTGCTGTACCGGGCCCTGGGCTGGGAGCCGCCGCAGTTCGCCCACCTTCCCGTCCTGGTGGGGCCCGATCGAAAGAAGCTCAGCAAGCGGCACGGGGACACCGCCCTGCGGGAGTACCGGGACGAGCTGTACCTCCCAGAGGCGCTCCGGAACTTCTTCGCCCTCATGGCCTGGTACCCCGAGGACGGCCGGGAGATCTTCAGCACGGAGGAGCTGGTCCAGCGGTTCGACCTGTCCCAGGTGGGGCGTGCCTCCCCTGTGTTCGACCGGCAGAAACTCCTGTGGATGAACGGGGAGTACATGCGCCGGGCCCTACGGGAGGACCCCGACCGGGTGGTGGATCTGGTGGCCGGCTACCTCGCCCGCCAGGGCCTGCTGCCCGAGCAACTCCCTCCCGAGCAGCGCACGTACGTCCGGCGGGTGGTGGAGGTGCTGGGCGAGCGGATCAAGGAGGGGGCGGACGTCCTCAGGTACGGGGACTTCTTCTTCCTCGAAACCCCGCGGTACGAGCCGCAGGCCGTGGCCTCGTACCTCCAGGGGGAGCAGGCCGCGGCGGTCCTGCGGCTAGCACAGGAGGTGGCCCGGGAGGTGGAGCCCTTCGCCGCAGACACCCTCGAGGCCGCATTGCGCCGGGCCGCGGCGGAGCGCGGGCTTTCCATGCGGGCGGTAGTGCATCCGGTCCGGGTGGCCCTCACGGGGAAGACCGTGGGCCCCGGCCTGTTCGAGCTCATGGAGGTCCTGGGACGGGAGCGGGTCCTGCGGCGCCTGGAGCACGCCGTGGCGGTCGGGACGGCGGCGGGGAGCGCGGTTTGACAACCCGCAGCCGGGCCGGGCACAATAGCGGCGGGCCCCGCGGAAACGCGGGGCTTGGTGTGTAGGCCCTGGGGGATCGTCTAACGGTAGGACGACGGGCTCTGGACCCGTTAGTGGGGGTTCGAATCCTCCTCCCCCAGCCACTGGTGGCTTTGGTCGTGACGTGGCCCCATCGTCTAGAGGCCTAGGATACCGCCCTCTCAAGGCGGAGACGGGGATTCGAATTCCCCTGGGGCCACCACTCTCCCGCGTCCGTCCACCCTCAGGTCCGAGCCGGTGAGTGCTTTGCGGAGGGAAGGGGGCGCGCGGCGGCGTAGGTAGTGCACGACCGGACTTCCCGAACAAGGGGGGCCGGGGATCCCAACCACCGGGAGGGGGTGAAGCTCGGGATGGACGAGTCTCGCAAGGCCGCGGGAGCGGGAGCCGCCCAGGCGGAGGACGTCCGCATCTCCCGACGGGAGTTCATCAGGAAGGCCGCGGTGGCCACCGCGGCCCTGGGCATGCCGTACTTCTACGTGCCCAAGTACTCCCTGGCCCAGCAGCGGACCCTGCGGATCCTCACCTGGAGCCACTTCGTGCCGGCCTTCGACGAGTGGTTCGACCCCTTCGCGCAGCGGTGGGGCCGCGAGCGGGGGGTGCAGGTGACTGTAGACCACGTGTCCTTCGCGGACATCGTGCCGCGGGCGAACGCGGAGGTGGCGGCCCAGCAGGGCCACGACCTGTTCTTCTTCCTCTCGCCGCCTTCAGCCTTCGAACCCCACGTCCTGGACCTCCGAGACATCAACCAGGAGGCGGAGCGGCGGTACGGGCCCATGGTCCCCCTGGTGCGCAAGAGCGTGTACAACCCTAACTCCCGGAAGTTCTACGGCTTCTCCGACAACTGGGTGCCCGACCCCGGGGACTACCTGAAGAGCGTGTGGACCGCGGTGGGCTACCCCAACGGGCCCGCCACGTGGGACGACCTGATCAAGGCGGGCAACGAGATCAAGCGCCGGTTCCCCGAGATCCAGATCCCCATCGGCATCGGCTTCAGCCAGGACATCGACTCCAACATGGCCACCCGGGCCATCCTGTGGTCCTTCGGGGCCAGCATCCAGGACGCCAACGAGAACGTGGTCCTCAACAGCGAGCAGACCATCCGCGCGGTGGAGTACGGGGTCCGGCTGTTCCGGGAGTGCATGAACCCGGCGGTGCTGAGCTGGAACGCGGCCAGCAACAACCAGGCCCTGAACGCCCGTCAGACCGCCTACATCCTCAACTCCATCTCTGCGTACCGGACCGCCCAGGACAACCGGCTCCCGGTGGCGGACGACATCTGGTTCGTGCCGGCCCTGCGGGGCCCCGGCGGCCGGTGGGCCAGCGAGCACGTGATGGGCGTGTGGGTGATCTGGCGGTTCGCCCGCAGCCCCGACCTGGCGAAGGAGTTCTTGCTGCACCTGGTGGACAACTACCGGGACGCGGTGCTGGCCAGCAAGCTGTACAACTTCCCGTCCTTCATGGGGAGCGTGGCGGACAGGCGGGTGCCGGTGGCGGAGAAGCCCGATGCGGGCCGCCGGTGGATGCGGGCGGCAGTGATCCGCGACCCCTTCGGGTCCAACCCGCCGGACAAGCTGCGGGTGCTGGCGGACGCGGAGCAGTGGTCCACCAACATCGGGCACCCCGGGCCTGCCAACCCCGCCGAGGGCGAGATCTTCGACACCTACCTGATCCCGGACATGTTCGCCCAGGCGGCCACGGGCCGGCTGAGTGTGAGGGAGGCGGTCCAGCAGACCCACCGTCGGTGCGTGGAGATCTTCCGCAAGTGGCGGCAGCAGGGTCTGGTGGGCGGAGGACGGGACCGGTAAGCTCCGGGGCCCGAGCTGCGAGTCTTGAGGGCGGGCCGGGGGGCACGGCCGCCCGGCCCGCCCGCGAGGAGGAGGTCGTTGAGCACGCTGACTCGTCCACCGATCACCGAGGAGCCGACTGCCCTCGGGTACGTGGAGACCCGCGGCCTGTGCAAGCACTTCGGGGACGTCCGCGCCGTGGACGGGGTGGACCTGTGCGTGATGGAAGGGGAGTTCGTAGTCCTGCTGGGGCCCAGCGGCTGCGGGAAGACCACCCTCATGCGCATGATCGCGGGCCTGGAGAGGCCCACCGCGGGCGAGATCTACATCGCGGGGGAGCGGGTGGACGACGACGTGCCGCCCCGGGCCCGCGGGATCGCCATGGTCTTCCAGAGCTACGCCCTGTACCCGCACAAGACCGCCTTTCAGAACATCGCGTTCCCCCTGGAGGCCGCTCAGGTGGAGCGGTCCACTTTGCGTCGGAAGGTGGAGTGGGCGGCGGCCCTGTTCGGGCTGGAGCGCCTGCTGGACCGGCACCCCAGACAGCTCTCCGGCGGGGAGCGCCAGCGGGTGGCCCTGGCGCGGGCCGTGGTGCGGGACCCGAGGGTGTTCCTGCTGGACGAACCCCTGAGCAACCTGGACGCGAAGCTGCGGGCGGTGGCGCGGTTCGAGCTCAAACAGCTACAGCGGCAGCTGGGCACCACCACCATCTACGTGACCCACGACCAGGTGGAGGCCATGGGGTTGGGCGACCGCATCGCCGTCATGGACAAAGGGAAGATCCGCCAGATCGGCACCCCGCGGGACGTTTACGACAATCCCGCGGACACCTTCGTGGCCACCTTCCTCGGCTCGCCTCCCATGAACCTGGTGGAGTACGACGAGCGAACCCTGGTGGGCTTCCGGCCCGAGCACTTCCTGCCGCGGGAGGCGTTCGGGGGAGAGGCCGACCTCGTGACCTACCGGCTCCGGGTGCGGGAGGTGGAGTACCTGGGCTCGGACCGGCTAGCCTACGGGTACCTGGAGGAGGAACGGCGCAGCGACCAGCCGGTCATCGCCGCCGTCCCCATCACCGTCACCCTCCCCATCGCGGAAGGGGAGGCGTACGAGTTCGCGGTCCGGCGCCGGGACCTGCGCTTCTTCGACGCCCGCACGGGCCTGCGTAAACCCGCGCCCAGCTGACCATGTCCTCGGGGCCTCAGGCGCAGGTCACCCTGGCTCCTCCCGCTCCGGTGTTCGCCCGAAGGACCCTGGCGGACCGGGAGTCGGTCCTGGGCCCGCTCATGCTGGCGCCTGCCCTCGTGTACGTGATCCTCCTGGTGGGCGTCCCCTTCGTCCTGGCCATCCTCCTGAGCTTCTCCTCCGCCACCGCCGGTAGCCTGGACTTTAACTGGGTGGGGCTGCGGAACTTCACCCGGCTGCTGTCCGACCCGCAGTTCCACCGATCGTTGGGGAACACCCTGCGGTTCATGCTGGTGTCGCAGGTGCTGGTGATGGTCCTGGCGGTGACCGCGGCCCACGTGCTGGACGCGGCCTTCGTGGGCAAGCGGCTGGTCCGGTCTCTGCTTCTGTTGCCGTGGGCGGCGCCCGTGGCGCTGGCCTCCATGGCGTGGGTGTGGATCTTCGACTCCACCTTCAGTGTGGTGAACTGGACGCTGAAGGTCTTGGGCCTGCTGCCGGGCTGGCTGTACTGGTTCGGGGAGCCCGGGCTCGCCACCGTGGCCATCATCACCGTCCACGTGTGGCGCATGTTCCCCTTCGCTACCGTCATCGTGCTGGCGGGCATGAGCGCCATCCCCCAGGACATCCGGGAGGCCGCGGTGGTGGACGGGGCCGGGTTCTTCCGGCGGCTCTTCCACGTGAACCTGCCCATGCTGCTGCCCGTGGTGACGGTGGCGGTCCTGTTCGGGGTGGTGTTTACCGCCACCGACTTCAGCGTGGTCTGGCTGCTGACCCGCGGCGGGCCCTACAACAGCACCCACGTCCTGGCCACCCTGGCCTTCCAGAGGGGGATTCTGGGGGCCAACCTGGGCGAGGGCGCCGCGGTGGCCCTGTTCCTGCTGCCGGTGCTGCTGGTGGCTGCGGTGGTCATGCTTCGGCTGGCCCGGCGGGCGGAGGTGGGCACGTGACCGGGCGGGCGGTGCTGCGGGGGGCCAAGCGGGTCGCCCTGTACACCGCCGCCGCGGTCTTCACCGTGTTCGCGGTCTTCCCCTTCTACTGGATGTTCCTCACTGCGTTCAAGCAGAACCGGGACCTGTACGTGGGCGCCACTAACCTGCAGCACGTGCCGTGGATCTTCAACGACCCGCCCACCCTGGACCACGTGCGGCTCCTGTTCTTCGGCACCCCGTACCTGGTGTGGGTGAAGAACACGGCCCTCGTAGGGCTGGCGGTGGTGGCCATCACCCTGGGGGTGGCTGTCCCTGCCGGGTACAGCCTGGCGCGGCTGGCGGGCCGGTGGGGCGAGCGGCTCGGGATCGGCATCTTCCTCACGTACCTGGTCCCGCCCACCCTGCTGTTCATCCCCTTCGCCCGGGTTATCTCACTGCTGGGCCTGCAGAACAAGCTGGGAGCCCTGGTGCTGGTCTACCCCACCTTCACCATCCCCTTCTGCACTTGGCTCATGATGGGCTTCTTCCGCTCCGTGCCCCGGGACCTGGAGGAGCAGGCCATGATCGACGGCTACAGCCGGCTCGCGGTCATCGGCAAGGTGGTACTGCCCCTGGCGGTCCCGGGGATGCTCACCGTGGTGATCTTCGCGTTCACGCTGGTCCTGCAGGAGTTCGTCTACGCCCTCACCTTCATCAGCCAGGTGGAGCGGATGACCCTGAGCCTGGGCGTGCCCGTGGCCCTGGTGCGGGGGGACGTCTTCTACTGGGGCTCCCTGATGGCCGCCTGCTTGATCACCAGCGTCCCCATCGCGGTGGTGTACAGCTCCTTCATCGACCGGTTCATCGCGGGCCTCACGGCAGGCGCGATCAAGGGATAGGCTGTCACGGCACGGTGAAGGTCTGCGTTTGACCCCTCCGCACGGCCGGGGTAGCATCGAGGAAACGAAGGACCAGCGCGGGAGGTCTTCCATGCCGCTCGCCACCGACGTGTACGTGCAGGCCGCCAGCACCCTGCGACGGGTGCTGTTCGAGATCAAGAAGGTCATCGTGGGCCAGGACCTGATGCTGGAGCGCATCCTGGTCGCCCTGCTGGCCCGGGGCCACATCCTCATCGAAGGGGTGCCGGGACTGGCCAAGACCCTGGCGGTCAAGACCACCGCCCAGGTGGTGGGGGGCGAGTTCAAGCGTATCCAGTTCACCCCGGATCTGGTGCCCGCGGACCTGGTGGGGACCCGGATCTACAACCAGCAGCGGGGGACCTTCGAGGTAGAGCTGGGGCCCATCTTCGCCAACCTGGTCCTGGCGGACGAGATCAACCGGGCACCCGCGAAGGTCCAGTCCGCTCTCCTGGAGGCCATGCAGGAACGGCAGGTGACCATCGGGAAGCAGACCTTCCGACTCCCCGAACCCTTCCTGGTCCTGGCTACCCAGAACCCCATCGAGAGTGAGGGGACCTACCCTCTCCCCGAGGCGCAGGTGGACCGCTTCATGTTCAAGGTGGTGATCACCTACCCGTCCGTCCACGAGGAGATCGAGGTGGTGGAGCGGGGGACCGGGGAGACGCGGCCGGTGGCAGAACAGGTGCTGACCGCGGAGCAACTCCTGGAGCTGCAGCGGGTGGCGGACACGGTGTACGTGGCGCCCCGGGTGATGGAGTACGCGGTGCAGCTGGCCGTGGCCACCCGGGACCCCGCCAGTGTGGGACTGCCCGAGTTGAAGCGGTACATCCAGTTCGGAGCCAGCCCCCGGGCGCCCCTGAACCTGATCCTGGGTGCCAAGGCCCTGGCGGTGCTGCGGGGGCGGGAGTACGCGCTGCCCGAGGACGTGCGGGACCTGGCCTACGAGGTCCTGCGGCACCGGTTCGTGCTCTCGTACGAGGCCCTGGCGGAGGACGTGCAGCCGGATCACATCATCGACCGGATCCTGGAGCGGGTGCCGCTTCCCAGGGTGCACATCGGGGACCCCCATGGAGACGCCCGAGCGGATCTTGAGGCGCCTCGAGTTTAGCGTCGTCCGGAGGCTGGACGGCTTCCTGTTCGGCGACTACACGGGGCTGTTCTACGGGCCGAGCCTGGACCTGGCGGAGGTCCGGGAGTACGTGCCGGGCGACGAGGTCCGCCGGATCGACTGGAACGTCACGGCCCGCACCACCCGCCTGCACGTCCGGCAGTACCGGGAGGAGAAGGAGCTCACCGCGTGGCTGGCGGTGGACCTGTCGCCGTCCATGGCCTTCGGTACCCGGAGGGTCCTCAAGCGCCAGCTGGCCGCGGAGTTCTGCGGCGCGGCCAGCTACATCGTCACGCGGCACGGGGACAAGGTGGGCGCGGTCTTCTTCCCGCACCCCTACCTGATCCCGCCCCGGACCGGCCGGCGTCAGGCGCTGCGGGTGCTGCACGCCCTGCAGCGGCTGCAAACCCCGCCCGCGTCAGGCCGGACCGACCTGGGGCGTGTGCTGCGGGACCTGAACCGGATGCTCCGGAGGAGATCCCTGGTGTTCGTGGTCAGCGACTTCCTGTCGGAGGAGGGGTGGGAGGTCCCCCTGCGGCAGCTGGGCCACCGGCACGACGTGGTAGCGGTGCGGATCACCGACCCCGCAGAATCTGAGCTACCGGACGTGGGCGTTTTGACCCTGCAGGACCCGGAGACCGGCCAGCAGGTGCGGGTCGACACCTCCGACCCCGCGGTGCGCCGGGCGTACAGAGAGCGGGTAGCCCAGTGGGAAGCCCGGCTGCAGCAGGCCTTCCGGCAGGCCCGGGTGGACGTGCTGACCCTGTCCACCCACACGTCCATCGTGGAACCCCTGGTGCGGTTCGTGACCTACCGGAGGAGGCGGCGGTGGAGTTCACGTGGCCGGTGATGCTGGTGGGGCTGGCGGCGGTCCCGCTGCTGGTGGCGGCCCACGCGTCCGTGCGCCGGTACCAGGCGCGGGCGGCGCAGGCCTTCGCGGACCCGCACCTGCTCCCCCTGTTGCGATTCGGGCGTCCCCTGCGGGCTCCGTGGCTGCCCTTCGCCTGCTACCTGGGGGCGGTGGCGCTGCTGGTGCTGGCCTCCGCGCGCCCCGTGGCCGCCATCCCCTTTCCCACGAACCAGGCGGCCCTGGTGGTGGGGATCGACACCAGCAAAAGCATGGTGGCCACGGACATCGCGCCCAGCCGGCTGGACGCGGCCAAGCGCATGGCGAAGGAGCTGGTGCTAGCCACGCCGCGGTCTTTACGGGTCGGGGTGGTGGCGTTCAGCGACTACGCGCAGGTACTGGTCGCGCCCACCACGGACCGGCAGGAGGTCCTGGAGGCCATCGACCGGCTCCAGCCCCAGCAGGCTACCTCCATCGGCTCCGCCATTCTCATGGGGATCCGGGCGCTACCCGGACGGGAGCGGGCCGGCGAGGACCTGTTGCGGCGGCAACAGGGGCTCCTGCCTGGTTACCCGCCTAGCCCGCCGCCCAACGCGGACCTGCCACCCGGAGCCCTGGTGCTGTTCAGCGACGGCGTGTCCAACTTCGGGCTGGACCCCATGGAGGCCGTCCAGGTGGCCCGTCAGTACCGGGTCCGGGTCCACACGGTGGGCGTGGGGACGCCCACGGGTCAAGTCCAGACGGTGGACGGCCAGCTGGTCTTCATCCCCTTTGACCCCAACGGGTTGCAGCAGGTGGCGCAGGTGACGGGGGGTCGCTACTTCTACCCGCCCACCCCGGAGGACTTCCGCACCATCGGCCGCGAGCTGGGGAGGGCCATGACCTGGCAGCGGCAGCGTACGGAGATCACCTCCCTGGTGGCCGCGGCGGGCGGACTGCTGATGCTGGCGGGCGGGGTGCTTTCCCTGGTCTGGTTCCGGAGAGTACCGTAGCGTAGGGAGGGGACTGCGGTGGGGTACGGATTCCTGTGGCCCGCGGTGCTGTGGGGGCTGGTCTCGCTTCCGGTGCTGGTCTGGGTGTACCTGCGGGCGCTCCGCGGACGTAGCCGGCTCGGCCTGGCGCACACCCAGCTTCCCATCCTCCAGGAGGCTGCCCGGGTCGCGCGCCCGTGGCGGGCGCACCTGCCCGCCGCGGCCTTCGGCCTCGCGCTGGCCGCGGTCCTCCTGGCCCTGGCACGCCCGGTGGCGCCCCTGCCGGTACCCGCGGCCAACGTGAACGTGGTCCTGTCCATTGACGTGAGCCGGAGCATGTTGGCGGAGGACGTGCGGCCGAACCGCCTGGAGGCCACCAAGGTGGCCGCGGTGGACTTCGTGCGGACGCTGCCGAGGAACGCCCGGGTGGGACTGGTGTCCTTCAGCTCGTACGCCACCCTGCTGGCAGCTCCTACCACGGACCACGAGCGGGTGATCCACGCGATCCAGGCGCTGCAGGCGGAGTTCGCCACCGCCATCGGGGACGGGCTGCTGGAAGCCGTGTGGGCCCTGCCGGGTAGGACGCGGCCCGCCTGGCCGCAGACCGCACCTCATCCTCCGTCCGGCCGCTTGCCGCCCGGGGTGGTGGTCCTCATGTCGGACGGCCAGAGCAACCGCGGGGTCACCCCCGCCGAGGCCGCGCGGGTGGCGCGGGACCAGCAGGTGAAGGTGTACACGGTGGGCGTGGGCACCCCGGAGGGGACGTTCCTGAACATCGGCGGCCGGCCCATCTGGGTGCGCCTGGACGAGGACACGTTGAAGGAAGTGGCGGCCATCACCGAGGGTGCCTACTTCCACGCTTCCTCCGCTCATGAGCTGCGGCGCGTCTACCGCAGCCTGGGACGGACCATTGGCTGGGAGCGGAAGCCCACGGAAGTCTCGTCCGTGGTGGCTGCCGCCGGCGCGGTCCTGCTGGTGTCCTCCGTGGCCCTCTCGGTACTCTGGTCGCACCGGGTCTCCTGACGCGCTCCCGCCAGCGATGCGTGCCGCGGTCCTCCATGCTGCGGGTCGGCCTCTTATCCTCGAGGAGCGGCCGACTCCGGTGCCCGGCAGGGGGGAGGTCCTGGTTCGGGTGCACGCTTGCGCAGTCTGCCGCACCGACCTGCACGTGGCGGACGGGGAGCTACCGGACCCCAAGCTGCCCCTGGTCTTGGGCCACCAGGTGGTGGGTGTCGTGGTGGCGCGGGGAGACGGCGTGCACGACCTCCAGGAAGGTGACCGGGTGGGAGTCCCGTGGCTGGGCTGGACGTGCGGCGAGTGCTCGTACTGCCAGAGGGGACTGGAGAACCTTTGCCGGAAGGCCCAGTTCACCGGGTACCACCGGGACGGAGGGTTCGCGGAGTACACGGTGGCCGACGCGCGCTACGCCTTCCGGATGCCGGAGGCCTACGACGACCTGCACGCCGCACCGCTGCTGTGTGCGGGGCTGATCGGCTACCGGTGTCTGCGGATGGCGGGAGAAGCCAGGAGGCTGGGCCTGTACGGGTTCGGGGCCGCGGCCCATTTGATCGCGCAGGTAGCGGTCTGGCAGGGGCGGCGCGTGTTCGCCTTCACCCGGCCGGGCGACGGGCAGGCGCAGGCTTTCGCGCGCGAGCTGGGGGCGCACTGGGCAGGCGGTTCGGACCAGCTGCCCCCCGAACCCCTGGACGCCGCCATCGTTCTGGCCCCCGTGGGGGAGCTGGTGGTGCAAGCCCTGCGGGCCACCGCTCCCGCGGGTGTGGTGGTCTGCGGGGGGATTCACATGAGCGACATCCCGTCGTTCCCCTACCGTTTGTTGTGGGAGGAGCGGGTGGTGCGGTCGGTAGCGAATCTCACCCGTGCGGACGCGGAGGAGTTCCTGGCCCTGGCGCCGCAGGTGCCCGTGCGGGTCCGCGCGACCCCGTACCCGCTGGAGGAAGTGAATCGGGCGCTGGAGGACCTGCGCAGGGGCCGCCTGGTGGGCAGTGCGGTGGTGGTGCTGCGCCAGAACCCCCGGGCTGCAGTACCCTGAAGAGGGGCGTGGCGAGGAGGAGGTGAACCAAGTGGCGCAGGAACCCGCAGGGCGAGCGCGGATCTCCGAGCTGCTCCAGGCCGCGGACCCAGACGGCCTGCTGGCCCTGGATCGCCAGCAGGTCCTCAGCCTGCACCTGGACACCGACCCCACCCGACCCGAGAACCAGCGCAGCGAGCCGGCGTACCGGATCTGGGCCCGCCAGGCCCTGCAGTCCCTCGCGGAAGGGCTCCCCAAGGAGGGGCGGCGGCGGGTGTTGGAGTTCGCGGACCGCGTGGAGGCCAGGCTCCGGAGCGAGCGGCCCCGCGGCCGCGGGCTCAGCCTGTACGCGGCGGACGGGGTCTGGAAGGAGTTCGTGTGGCCCGTATCCGTGGAGAACCGGGCGCGGTACGGCCTGGTGGACGTGTGGCCGGTGCTGTGGTTGCGGCAGGCCTACACGCCGTACGCGGTGCTCCTCGTCCACAGGGACCACACGCGGCTGTTGGTGACCCATCTGGGGGAGGCGGCGGTGGTGGAGGACGAGGAGTTTCACCTGGACACGCAGCACTGGCGGTTCACTGCGGGCAAGCCGCCGTCGTTTGCCAAGGGGATGGGGATGTCCAGCAGCCGGGGGGCGCAGCGGGACGTGTACGACGCCCGGGTGGAGGACCACGTCCGCCGGTTCTGGTCGGGCGTGGCCTCTGCCGCCGCGCGGGCGCTGGAGGAGCTTGGGGTGCAGCGGCTGATCGTGGGCGGTCCTCCGGAGGGGACCGCGGCGGTGGTGGACCTGCTGCCGGAGCCCACCCGACGTCTGGTGGTGGCCACAGTGTCCGTGCCTCCCCTGGAGGAGTGGCGGGAGGTCCGCGACCGGGTCCTGGAGGTGGCCCGCCAGGACCGGGCGCGGCGGGAAGCGGAGTTGGTGGAGGCCCTGGTGGGCAACGGGGGACCGGCGGGCTCGGTGCTGGATCTGGAGAGCACGCTGCAGGCACTAGCCCGCCGCCAGGTTCTGACGGTGGCCGCAGACCGGGATCTCGCGGCCCGGGTGCGGACGTGCGCCGCCTGCGAGTTCGCCACGACCAATTCCACGGAGCGTTGCCCCACCTGCGGCGCGGTCCTACAGGAGGTGGACGCTACCCAGGTGCTGCCGGTGCTCGCGCGGAGCAACCGGGCGGAGCTGGTCCTGCTCTCCGAGGGGACCCTGCGGCGGCACGGTGGGGTGGGCGCGCTCCTCCGGTTCTCGTGAGGGGTGGAAGCGTGCTGCTGGCCTCCCGGGACATCCCCGTGGAAGTGCACGGCAACGGGCGGTTCGTGCTGCCGGACCGCGACTTCACCCCCGCGTACCTTCGGACGTACGAGGAGGGGCGCCTGCGGGGGAAGGTGGAGGAGGCCTTGGAGGCCCTGCGGGACTGCACCCTGTGCCCGCGCAACTGCCACGTGGACCGCCTGGCCAACCGGTTCGCGGTGTGCCGGGTGGGCCGGTACGCCCGCGTGTCGTCCTTCTTCCCGCACTTCGGCGAGGAGGACGTGCTGCGGGGCTGGGCCGGGTCAGGGACCATCTTCTTCGCGTGGTGTAATTTGCGCTGCGTCTTCTGCCAAAACTACGAAACCAGCCAGATCGGGGAGGGCGTGGACGTCGGGCCCCGGGAGCTGGCCGCCATGATGCTGAAGCTGCAGGAGCTCGGCTGCCACAACATCAACTTCGTGACCCCTGAGCACGTGGTCCCGCAGATCCTGGAGGCCCTGCCGTATGCCATCGAGGGCGGGCTGCGGCTGCCCCTGGTGTACAACACCAGCAGTTACGACAGCCTGCACAGCATCCGCCTCATGGACGGCGTGGTGGACGTGTACATGCCGGACTTCAAACTGTCGAATCGAGAGCACGCGCGGAAGTACCTCTTGGCCCCCGACTACCCCGAGGTGGCCCGGCAGGTGATCCGCGCCATGCACGAGCAGGTGGGAGTCCTGAAGGTGAACGAGGACGGGCTGGCCCGCCGAGGGGTCCTGGTGCGGCACCTGGTGATGCCCGGGCTGCTGGACGACACCCGGGAGATCCTGCACTGGCTCGCGGAGCTGTCTCCGGACACGTACGTGAACGTCATGGACCAGTACCGTCCGGCGTGGAAGGCCCGCACCGAGGCCAAGTACGCGGAGATCAACCGGCCCATCACGAGCCGCGAGTACCAACAGGCGGTGGCCTACGCGCGGGAAGCCGGGCTGTGGCGCCTGGACAGCCGGTGGCGGCGCGGCCCGTACCTCGTACTCGGGTGAAAGGGGGGAGGGAGGATGCCTAAGGACCTGCAGGTGGAGCTACTAGACCGCCCGGGCACCCTGGCGCGGCTGGGGGAGGCCCTGGGCCGGGCCGGGGTGAACATCGAGGGCTTCTGCGGCGTACCCTTCCAGGGGAAGGGTCGGATCCACGTCCTGGTGGAGGACGCCGCCGCCGCGCGCCGGGCCCTGGAGGAAGCCGGGATCCCGGTGGTGGCGGAGCGGGACGTCCTCGTGGTGGACGTGGTGGACCAGCCAGGGACCCTGGGCTCGGTGGCCCGGAAGCTGGCCGACGCGGGCGTGAACATCGACTGGGCGTACCTGGCCACCCGCACACGGCTCGTCCTGGCCGTGAGCGATCTGGATCGCGCCCGGTCGGTGCTGTCCTGACGGCAGACCGCTCCTGGCTCTGACCACTAAAAGGGAGGTGTGCGCGGGATGCGGCGCATGTGCAGGGGGAAACTGTGGGCGCTGACCTGGGTGGCGCTCCTGGTCCTGCCCGCTGCCGCGGGAGCCCAGGCCCAGCGGGTGGGTACGTGGGTGGACGGGGTGGTGGCGGTGGAAGAACCCAGCGACGCCGCCGCGGTCCGCCGGCTGGAGGCGAACGACCTGCAGGCCTGGTTCAGCGCCACCGCCAACCCGGAGATCGCCAACCGGATCCGCCAGTCCCGCACCCTGCGGTCCGCGGTCTCGTACGGACTGTACCACGAGCTGACCTTCAACCCCGTGGGGCCCGTCTTCCCTGGCACGGACCGCCTCAACCCGTTTGCGGTGCCGCGCATCCGCGAGGCCATGAACTGGCTGGTGGACCGCCGTCACATCGCACAGGAGATCATGGGCGGAATGGGGGTCCCCCGGTGGCTGCCCATCAACACCGCCTTCCCAGACTACGCCCGGCTGGCGGACGTGGCCCGGCGGCTGGAGATCCGCTACCGGCACGACCCGGAGCGGGCGCGTTCGGTCATCACCGAGGAGATGCAGAAGTTGGGGGCGAACCTGGTGGGCGGGCGGTGGCAGTTCCGCGGCCGGCCTGTCACCATCACCTTCCTCATCCGGGTGGAGGACGAACGTCGCCAGATCGGAGACTACGTGGCGGGTCTGCTGGAGCAGCTCGGGTTTGTCGTGGAGCGCCGGTACGGTCGGGCCGCGGACCTCAACCCTCTTTGGATCGTCCAGGACCCCGCGGAGGGCCGGTGGCACGTGTACACGGGAGGCTGGATCAGCACGGTGATCGACCGCGACCAGGCGGACAACTTCGACTTCTTCTACACCAAGCGGGGACTGGCGCGTCCCCTGTGGCAGGCGTACCGGCCCAGCCCGGAGTTCGACCGCTTGAGCGACCGTCTGAACAAGCGCGACTTCCGGAGCGTCGGGGAGCGGGCGCGCCTGATGGCCCGGGCGCTGGAGCTGGCACTGCAGGACTCCGTGCGGTTGTGGCTGGTGGAACGGCAGTCCGTCTGGCCCTGGCGGGCGGAGCTGGAGCTGGTGGGGGACCTCGCGGGCGGCCTTTCGGGTTCGTTCCTGTGGCCGTACACGGTGCGGTTCCGGGGCCGCGCGGGCGGGGTCGTGCGCATCGGAGTCCCCAGCATCCTTCCGGAGCCGTGGAACCCCATCGGAGGGTCCAACTGGATCTTCGACACCACCCTGTACCGGGCCACCCAGGACTACCCCCTGATCGCCAACCCGCACACGGGGCTGCCGGAGCGGCAGCGGGTGGAGCGGGTGGAGATCACCGTCAAGCAGGGGCTGCCGGTCACCAAGAACTCGGACTGGGTTCAGCTGCGCTTCGCACCCACCATCCGTGTGCCCGAGGACGCCATCATCGGGTGGGACTCCCGTGCCCAGCGGTTCGTCACAGTGCGGGAGAAGCACCCCCAGGGCCTGGAGGCCCTGGTGAAGAGCACCGTGTACTTCGAGAAGGATCTGTTCCGCAAGGTGCAGTGGCACGACGGCAACCGCCTGTCCCTGGGGGACATCCTGCTGGGCTGGATCCTGACCTTCGAACGCGCCGACGAACACAGTCCTCTGTTTGACCGCTCCTACGTGCCCAGCTTCCAGTCCTTCATGGAAACGTTCCGGGGGTTCCGGATCGTGAGCGAGGACCCCCTGGTGGCGGAGTTCTACAGCACCTCCTGGACCATGGACGCGGAGCTGATGACTGCGGCAGGGAGCTTCTGGCCCGTGTACGGGTTCGGACCGGGCCCGTGGCACACGGTGGCCCTCGGCATCCGGGCGGAAGCCGCGGGCCGCGCCGCCTTCACCGCCGCCAAGGCCGCGGAGAAGAAGGTGGAGCGGCTGAACTACGTGGCCGGCCCCACCCTGGCGGTCCTGGACCGGGAGCTGGAGGCCGCGCGGGCGGAGAACTACATCCCCTTCGAGCGGGCTCTCGGCCGGTGGATCAAGCCGGAGGAGGCGCGTCAGCGGTGGCGGCTGTTGGCTGCGTGGCGGGCGGGCCGGGGCCACTACTGGGTCGGCATGGGCCCGTTCCTGCTGCAGCGTGTCTCCCCCGTGGAGAAGATCGTGGAGCTGCGCCGGTTCGGCCGCTTCCCAGACCCCGCGACCAAGTGGCTGCGGTTCGGCGAGCCCCGGCTGGCGTCCGTGAGTGTTGTCGGTCCCCGGCAGGTCACCGCGGGCAGCGAGGCCGCCTTCGAGATCCGCGTGGCGGAGGCCGACAAGCCGTACCCGCCTCAGGACCTCCAGGAAGTCAAGTACCTGCTGTTCAACGCCCGCAACGAGCTGGTGGCCCAGGGCCGGGCGCAGCGGGCGGGGGAGGTGTGGCGGGTGCTCCTCGGCCGCGAGGTCACGTCCCGTTTGACGCCAGGTTCGAACCGTCTGGAGGCGGTGGTGGTCTCCAAGGTGGTGAGCGTGCCCAGCTTCGCCTCCCTGACCTTCACCTCCCTGCCGGCGCGGTGAGTCCCCCTCCATGGCACAGGCCGTGGCCGTGACGGCACCCCGCGGCGGGGTGCGGCAGCACCCCGCCATGCGGGTCCTTCTGTACTCCGCCACGCGGCTGGTGGCCCTGTTCGCCGCGGTGGTGGTGGGGGTGTACCTCACCATCCTGGTGGCCAACATGGGCGGGTACGTGGACCAGATCAAGCGGGCGGAGATCCGGGAGCAGGTGGCCCTGGCCATCTCCCTCAACGAGCAGATGCGGCGGCTGCCCGCGGACGTGCGGGAGCGGGTGGCCGAGCAGATGATCCGTAACGAGGAGCGCCGCCTGGGCTTGGACCGGCCGTTCTTGTCCCGGTCGGTGGGGTACCTGCGGGATGCCCTGCTGCTGCGCCTGGGCTTCGCGGAGCGCATGACGAGCGACACCGGATCGCGCCTGGTGCGGCAGATCATCCTGGACCGGTTGCCTGCCACTTTGCTGCTGTTCCTCAGCGCGCAGCTTGTGCTGTTCTTCTCGTCGGTGGCGGCGGCTCTGGCGCTCTCGCGCCGGTACGGAGGCCTTGCGGACCGACTGGTGGTGGCGCTGGCGCCGACCTCTGCGGCGCCCGCGTGGTTCTACGGCATCTTCCTCATCCTGGTCTTCGCCGCGGGCCTGCGGTGGCTCCCCTTCGGCGGCATGGTGGACGCGCCACCCCCCGAAAGCAAGCTGGCGTACGCCGCCAGCGTCCTCAAGCACATGGTCCTGCCCCTGGCCAGCCTGGCCTTGAGCTCCATCTTCCTGTCGGTCTATGCGTGGCGGACCTTCTTCCTCATCTTCAGCAGCGAGGACTACGTGGAGCTGGCGCGGGCCAAGGGACTCCCGGGCCGCCTGGTGGAGCGGCGGTACATCCTCCGGCCCGCCCTGCCGACCATCCTCACGTCCTTCGCCTTGGGCCTCATCGGCGCGTGGACGGGGGCGATCGTCCTGGAGACGGTGTTCAACTGGCCGGGGCTGGGGCGCGCCCTGTACCAGGCGGTGGGGCTGTACGACACCCCGGTGATCGTGGGGACGACCATCCTGTACGCCTACCTGCTGGCGGTCACAGTGTTCGCCCTGGACATCGTGTACGCGGTGGTGGACCCACGGGTGAAGGTCGGCCTCGGAGGCGAGCGGTGAGGGGCACCCTACGGGAGCTGGTGCGGTACCCGTCCGCGTTGGCGGGACTTGCCATCCTCGCGTTTCTCGTGGGGATCTCCGTGTACGCGCTGGTGGCGATCCCGTACCCGGAGGCGGTCCGCCTGTGGAGTGGGGGGGAGGCCGCCTGGCCCCGCAACCCCCGCAACGCGCGGCCCGAGTGGCTGAACTGGCTGTGGGGAGGCCGGTTACCGCGCACCTTGGTGGTGCACAGCCCCCGGGTACCTGCCCGGGAGCGGGACCTGGGCAGCGGCGTGCGAGAGGTGCAGTTCGACCTCCCCTTCGAGTACCGCTACCGTCGGTTCCCCACCGAGGTCGCGGTGTTCGTGTACGCCGACTACCAGGAGCAGGCGCCGCAGCTGGAGCTCAGCTGGCGGACTCCCACAGGCTCCGAGCTGCGCCTGGCGGACCTGACCCCGCGGCGCCAGGACATCTACCGTCTGTCCGCGGACGCGGAGCTGCGCCGGAACCTCGGGGGCGCCCCGGAGCAGATGTTGTTCTCCACGGCAGACCGGCCCGGAGAGGCAGTCCCCGGCCGGTACACCTTGACGGTGCGGGCTTTCCTGTTCGAGCCGGGCTCCTCGGTGCGGGCGGAGCTGGTGGTGTACGGGGAGGTGTACGGGCTCGCAGGGACGGACCACCTGCGGCGCGACCTCTTGCTCCCCTTGCTGTGGGGGACGCCCATCGCGCTGGCCTTCGGACTTTTGGCGGCGGTGGGGTCGTCCCTGAGTACGCTGCTGATCGCCGCGGTGGGTGCGTGGTACGGCGGGTGGGTGGATGGCCTCATCCAGCGGATCACCGAGGTGAACCTGATCCTGCCCGGCCTGCCCATCCTCATCATGATCGGCACCCTCTACTCCCGGAGCCTGTGGGTGATCCTGGGTGCGGTGATCCTGTTGGGGATCTTCGGGGGCGGCATCAAGACCTACCGCGCCCTGTTCCTGCAGGTGAAGGAAGCGCCCTACGTGGAAGCTGCCCGCGCGTACGGGGTGGGGAACCTGCGCATGGTGGCGGTGTACCTGGTCCCGAGGGCTATCCCGGTGCTCTTGCCCCAGTTCGTAACCCTCATCCCCGGCTTCGTGTTCCTGGAGGCCACCCTGGCCCTGTTGGGGCTCGGCGACCCGGTCTTACCCACCTGGGGGAAGGTCATCGAGGACGCTTACCGCGCGGGCGCCCTCTATGTGGGCTACACCTACTGGGTCCTGGAGCCCGCCTTCATGCTCATGCTAAGTGGGTTGGCCTTCACGCTCCTGGGCTTCGCCCTGGATCGGGTCTTCAACCCCCGGCTGAGGGAGCTGTGACGGTGGCCCCGCTCCTGCGCGTGGAGGACCTGCATCTCCACTTCCGCACCGCCGCCGGGCCGGTGCGGGCCGTGGACGGCGTGTACCTGGAGGTCGGACGCGGCCGTACGGTGGCGGTGCTAGGGGAGAGCGGCTGCGGGAAGACCTCCCTGGCGCGCGCCATCTTACGGCTACTGCCCCGCAACGTGGCCCACTACAGCGGTCGGGTGCTGCTAGACGGGGAGGACCTCATGGTCCTGCCGGAGGAGCGGTTCCGGCAGGAGGTCCGCTGGGCTCGGCTGTCGCTGGTCCCGCAGGCCGCCATGAACTCCCTCAACCCCGTGCTGCGGGTAGGCGACCAGGTGGCCGAGCCCTTGTGGCTGCACGGACGGGTGCGCCGGCCGGAGGAGGCACGGGATCACGTGGTGGAAGCCTTGCGGCGGGTGGGGGTACCCCCAGAGTTCGCGGACCGCTACCCGTTCGAACTCAGTGGAGGGATGCGTCAGAGGGTGGCCATCGCCATGGCCCTGGTCCTCAGGCCCCAGCTGGTCGTGCTGGACGAGCCCACCTCGGCGCTGGATGTGTTGACCCAGGCGAACCTCCTGAACCTGCTCAAGACATTGCGGTGGGAACTCGGCACCAGTTTCCTCCTGATCACCCACGATTTGGCTACCGCCAGCGAGCTGGCGGACGACGTGGCCCTCATGTACGCGGGCCAGATCGTGGAGTTCGGGCCCCTAGATCGCTTCCTCACCGGCCCCATGCACCCCTACGCCCAGGCCCTTCGGGCCAGCGTGGTCAGCCTGCGGGAGGAACGGGCTCCGCAACCGCTGCCCGGACGTCCCCCCAGCCTGCTGAACCCTCCGGCCGGGTGCCGGTTCGCGGCGCGGTGCCCGGCCCGGTTCGATCCGTGCGGACAGGCCCCTCCCCTCGTGCCCGTGGAGGGCGGCAGGCGCGTGATGTGCTGGTTGTACGCTCAGGAGGCCACGCGTGCGCGGTGATCCGCTGCTGGCGGCCCGCGGGCTGGCCACCTGGTACGAGCTGCGCCGGTGGGGCTTCCTGCACCAGGGCTGGGTGCGGGCGGTGGACGGCGTCAGTTTCCAGTTGGCGGAGGGCGAAGCGGTGGCGGTGGTCGGGGAAAGCGGCTGCGGTAAGAGCACCCTGGCCAAGACCCTGCTCGGACTCGTGCGTCCCCTGCGCGGAGAGGTTTGGTTCGAAGGTCGACGCCTCGGCGGCGCGGACGACTGGCGCTGGTACCGGCGTCGGGTGGGCTACGTCCAGCAGGACCCGTACGGGGCCCTGCCCCCTTTCATGAGCGTGCGCCGCATCCTCGAGGAACCTCTTGTGGTCAACGGCGTGAGCTCACCCTCGAAGCGGCGGGCCCGGGTGGTGGAGGCTTTGGAAGCTGTCCAGCTGGTACCTCCGGAGGAGTTCCTCCCCCGGTTTCCCCACATGCTCAGCGGCGGGCAGCAGCAGCGGCTGGTGGTGGCCCGTGCCACCCTCCTCGGTCCCCGGTTGCTGGTGGCGGACGAGCCGGTTTCCATGCTGGACGCCTCCGTCCGGGCGGAGGTGTTGCAGCTCCTGAGGAGCCTCCAGCAGAGTCACCGGCTGTCCGTGGTGTACATCACGCACGACCTTTCCACGGTGCGCCACTTCTGCGAACGGGTGCTGGTCATGTACGCGGGAAAACTCGTGGAGCAGGCGCAGGTGACGGACCTGCTGCGGGAGCCCAAGCACCCCTATACGCAGGCCTTGCTGGCGGCCATTCCGGACCCGGACCCGGAGAACGCCAGGCGGCTCCGCCCCGTACCGCCGGGGGAGCCGCCGAGCCTGGTTCGCCCTCCCGAGGGCTGCCGGTTCCACCCCCGGTGTCCTGCGGCCATCCCGGGCGTGTGCGACCGACGCGAGCCCCCGGACTTCGAGGTGGGTGCGGGGCACGTGGCGGCCTGCTGGCTGTACGAAGGAGCCCGCACCGTGACCGCGGCGCCGGCCGTGGAAGGAGGGGGATCTCCGTGAGCCCCCTGCGGCTGATGGGTACCGGACTGGTCCTGCTGGTCGGGAGCTGGGGTGCGGTCTTCCTCATGGTGTTGCGCACGATCCCGTCGGACTTAGTGGTGGCCCTGGTCGCGTACGGGGTCTCGGTGGTCGGGCTGGGTCTGGGCGTGGTGGGCGTGGCCCTGTGGGTGCGGTCGAGGGGCACGCGGTAGGAGAGGGCCGGCCGCCGCACGCGGCGGCCGGCCCGGGGTGGCGTCTAGCCGGCCCAGGTCTGTCCCGGCTCCATGACCACGATCTCCAGCCCCTCGATGTCCCGGGTGGCTTCCTTCAAGGCGTCTGGGGTGCCGGTG
>JAVKKH010000038.1 GCA_031296405.1 Candidatus Tepidifontimicrobium thermophilum | reverse complement strand
AACGCCCGACACCTGCCACTCGTGTCGCAGTTCTTCCACAGCTTCACTGAGCGCGCGGGTGGAAGCGTAGCGCTCGAATGTCACGCCCGGGTGCGTTGTCAGACTCAATGCGCCCGTTTTCCACGCCCACACCGGGACTGGGGACTCGCTCGCAAACGGCAGAACTGCACCTTGAATCGGGCTCGCTCGCGGCCGTCCCCGAGCCGTTCCTTCCAGGTGCTGACGAACAACGCTCATGAAGTCGGCTCGAAGAGAACCCGAAGTTCGTCGGTCAAGCTTGCCTCAAATAGCTCCTCCACGCGGTCGTGCGCATTACCAACCCACTCCAGAGCCTCCGATGCCGAGAAGTCCCGGGGCGCCGCAAGGAAGTAGTCGATATCCAGCTGGAGGGCAGGCCCGTCTGGTTCTAACATCAGTCGAAGCCTGCAAAGATCGCCACCACCAGCGTACGAGAACAGGCAGGAAACGTCAAAACCTTGCACCGACTGCGGAAAATCGCGGTCCGGGAACGGGTAGAGCCGTAAGTAGTGACGGGCTCGGGACAGAACCCCTCGGAGCTCGGGACCTCAATCCGGTTGACATAGCGAAGCCCGATCCGTTCAAACTGCAACTTACCCCCTGCAGCACCTCCGCGAGACCGAGCAGGGCGCCCTGGATCCGCGGGCGGAAGTCCAACCACGTAGGGTAGGGCTGCAACACGTGAATGGCCAGCAGGTGGGGATCAAGCTGGACGAACATCCTCCGTGCCGGACCGAAGAATAGAACCGCCTCGTGCACACGGATCGTTTGCTGCAGGACCTGGGGGCTGGAGGCAACCTCCACCTCTTGGATCAGCCGCTGCTCCCGCTCCGGGAACTCCCCCTTGAGCCGTTCGTACAGCAGGCCAGGGACCGTAAGATCCCACCGGACGGCCCGGCCGAGCCGGAACTCGCACACCGCCTCCACGACGGGTGGTTCCGATACTTCCTGCCTCCCACGTTCCCTCCCGAACGCCTGCCCCCAATCGTAGAGTTCGCGGGGAACCCGCGACATCCTCCCCTCAGATGGCCCGCTCGAAGTACAGGTGGACCCGCTCCGTGACGAAGCCCAACCGCCGCAGCAGGGCCGAGGCGGGTACGTCCAGGCCCCAGTGGTTCAGGCGCGCGGGCTGCTCCTTCGTGTGCAGGAACGCGACCGCTGCGGAAGCGAGGGCCGTACCCACCCCCCGCCGGCGGTGGTTCTCGCGCACCGCCACCCACAGGTCCCCGATCCCGCCCCGGGAGGCTGCGTGCGCGTAGCCCACCCGCACGCCCGACCGCTCGCACACGAAGGTCCGGGTGTGGGGCCTTCCGACCCGCTGGGCCACCTCGGCCTCCGAGATCCGCTCGCCGTAGGCCTCGTGGTGCACGCGGGCGATCTCCGCCGCGTCCCGGACTTCCGCCCGCCGGACGGTGTAGCCCTCAGGGGGTTCCACCGGCTTCGACCGCTCGCGCCGGACCACGGTGCGCAACGTGTTGACGAGGGTGAAGCCCTGCTGCCGGACCAGAGCCAGGGCCAGGGGGTTGGCCTCGTGGGTCCGCAGCAACACGGACTCCTGACGCGCGGCCCGGTGGCGGTCCAGGAGGAACTGCCACACCCGCCGCAGCAGCGCTCCGTCCGTGGGGTCCAGGGGACCCGTGCTCACCGTCACGCCCGCGGGGTGGCCCACGAGCTCCTCCACCAGCACCCGGCGTCCCTCGCTCCCCAGGACCACGAAACCCGCGGGCCGGCCGTTCACCAGCATGAGGTGCACTTCCTTCTCGGACTGCACCCACCAGAAATCCTGGGGGCCGATGGAGCCGTACTTGTCGAAGCAGGCGGAGTAACCGCCGCCGTGTACGGGCTCGTACAGCTCCACCAGCCGGTCGGTGTCCTCCGCGGTGGCCGGTCGGAACTCCACCCGCACCGCCTGCCCCCTGTCGGCTTCAGGGCCGGCTACGCACGCGCCGCGGTGTCTGGGGCCGGGCCCGGTCCGGGCCCCACAGTCGCTCCAGCCGGTAGTAGGCCCGCTCCTCAGGCCCCAGGAGGTGGACCACCACGTCGCCGTAGTCCATGAGCACCCAACGGCTCTGGGGCGTCCCCTCGCGGCCCAGCAGACGCGCGCCTGCGGCCTCCATGGCCTCCTCCACGCCCTCCGCGATGGCCCGGAGCTGGACCACGCTCTCGCCCGTGGCGATCACGAAGTAGTCCGCCACCAGGGTGTACTCCCGCAGGTCCAGGACCACCACGTCCGCGGCGTGCTTCTCCTCCGCCGCGCGCGCCGCCACCATGGCCTTGTCGTAGCCGCGCATCGCTCAGGCCGTGCCCTCTCCCTCCCGGTACAGGTTGTGCTTGACGATGTACTGCTCCACCGCCTCCGGCACCAGGTACCGGATAGGCTTCCCGTTCCGGACCCGCCAGCGGATCTCCGTGGACGAGATGGCCAGGGCGGGGATCTCCAGCACGTGGATGCGGTGCCGGTACTCCCGCCCGATGCGGCTGTTCTGCCAGTCCTCGTGGTTCAGGGCGTAGCCGGGCCGGCTGGCGGCGATGAACTCGCACAGCCGCAGCAGCTCCTCGGTGCGGTGCCACTCGCCCCGGAGGATCTGGTGGATGGCGTCCGCCCCGGTGATGTAGAAGAGCTGGACCCCTGCAAACCGCGCCCGGAACACCCGCAGGGTGTCCACGGTGTAGCTGGGTCCGGGCCGGTCGATCTCCTCGCGGGACACGTCGAAGTAAGGGTTCGTGGCGGTCGCCAGGAACGTCATCCGGAACCGGTGCTCGGGGTCCGTGACCTCTCCCGGGTCCTTGTGGGGCGGGTGGCGGTTGGGCACGAAGATGACGCGGTCCAGGCCGAGCTGCCAGCGCGCCTCCTCCGCGGTCACCAGGTGCCCCAGGTGGATGGGGTCGAAGGTGCCGCCCATGATGCCGATGCGGGCCATGCTCACTTCCCCAGCGCCGCCGCCCGCGGGGCCGCCGTGGGGGCGCGGGACGCCTGCACCAGCTCCCACACCTTCCGGGCGAGCGCCGCCACCCCCTCGCCGGTGACCCCGGAGGTGAGGAACACGTGGTAGCCGTGACGGGCCAGCGTGTGCTGCAGCGCCTCCGCCCGCCGGCGGCCGTCAGGCAGGTCCACCTTGTTCAGCGCCACCACCTGCGCCCGCTCGGCCAGGACGGGGTCGTAAGCGGCCAGCTCCGCCCGCAGGATCTCCAGGTCGCGCAGGGGGTCTTCGGACAGGGCCGCGTCCAGCACGTAGACCAGGACCCGCGTGCGGGAAGCGTGCCGCAGGAACCGGTCTCCCAGGCCCACTCCCCGGTGCGCTCCTTCCACGAGGCCCGGCAGGTCCGCCAGGACGAAGGACTGACCCAGGCCCAGAGAGACGACGCCCAGATTCGGGTGGAGGGTGGTGAACGGGTAGTCGGCGATCTTCGGCCGCGCTGCGGACATCCGCGCCAGCAACGTGGACTTGCCGGCGTTGGGCTTGCCCACCAGGCCCGCGTCCGCCATCAGCCGCAGCTCCAGGACCAGGGTCCGCTCCTCGCCTTTTTCGCCCGGCTCCGCGTACCGCGGCGCCCGGCGGGTCGAGGTCGCGAAATGCGCATTGCCCCTGCCCCCGCGCCCTCCCCTGGCCACCACCGCTTCCTGCCCGTGCTGGGTCAGGTCCGCCAGTACCTCCCCCGTGGCTGCGTCCTTCACCACGGTCCCCACGGGCACGGGGATCACCAGGTCCGGCGCGGACCGGCCCGTCCGGTTTCCGCCCTGCCCGTGGCCGCCCCGCCTAGCACGGAACACCCGGCGGTACCGGAAGTCCAGCAGGGTAGAAAGCCCCTCGTCGGCCCGCAGGACTACGTTCCCGCCCCGGCCTCCGTCCCCTCCGTCCGGCCCGCCCTTGGGCACGAACTTCTCCCGCCGGAAGCTCACGCAGCCCGCGCCGCCGTCGCCGGCCTTCACGTAGATGGTGGCCTGGTCTACGAACTGAGACACGGCTAACCCGGACCCGGCCTGCGGGAAATCCCCGGCCGGTCCTGCGGAAACGAAAAGCCCGGACCGCGCACCGGCCCGGGCATTACACTACCTTCCCGAAGGCTCACGCGCCGACCGGGATCACACTCACCTGCCGGCCCGACCGTCCCCGCCGCTCGAAGGCCACGACCCCGTCCACCAGCGCGAACAGGGTGTCGTCGGAGCCGATGCCCACGTTGCGGCCGGGGTAGATCCGGGTACCGCGCTGGCGCACGAGGATGCTTCCGGCCCGGACCCACTGTCCGGCGAACCGCTTGACGCCCAGCCGCTGCCCGGGGCTGTCCCGCCCGTTCCGCGTGCTGCCTCCGCCCTTCTTCTGCGCCATAGCTCGCCTCCTGGCTACGCCGGTAGCTCGATGCGCTCGATGCGCAGCGCGGTGAACAGCTGCCGGTGGCCGCGCTTGCGCCGGTAGCGCACCTTGGGCTTGTACTTGAACACGGTGACCTTGCGGCCTTTACCCTGCTGCACGATGCGGGCCACCACCCTGGCCCCAGGGATCCAGGGGGTCCCGACCAGGGTCTGTTCCCCGGACACCATCAGCACCCGGTCCAGGACCACCTCCTGCCCGGGTTCCCCGGGAATGCGCTCCACGCGCACCGTCTGGCCCTCCGACACGCGCAGCTGCTTGCCGCCGGTCTCCACGACGGCGTACATGACTCCACCTCCGGTCCACGGACCCAGGGGATTCTACCAGGGGGCGACGGGTCCGGGCAACTTAGCGGGCCTGCGGCCGCTAGCGACGGCTGTGTGGGGCCTGAGCGGGCATCCACCGGTCCGCCCACCGCTGGACCTCTGCAATCACCCTGTCCAGGTCCCGGCCCTTCTCCGTCAGGAGGTACTCGATACGCACAGGGACCTCGGGGTAAACCCGACGCTCCACCAGGCCCTCGGACTCCAGCTCCCGCAGCCGCTCGGACAGCAGTCGGTCGTGTAGCCCCGGGACCGCCTCCAGCAGCTCGCTGAAGCGGCGCGGCCCGTCCATCAGGGCGCGCAGGATGGCTCCCGTCCACCGCTTCCCGATCAGCTCGATGGCGCGGTGGAACTTCGGGCAGACGGGTTCGACGCCGTGGTCCACGTCAGCTCCCCCCAAGCAGCATTCTTCCAGTTCGGAAGTCGCTTGACAACCGGAAGCCGTCTTACTAAAATTCGCTACTGAATAAGAAGCCTCTTACGAATCGTATGCTAGGGAGGTGCCCTACCGTGCTGCAGTGGAGCATCGACCCCGCCCACACCACCGTGGAGTTCGCCGTCCGCCACATGGGGATCTCGACCGTCAAGGGACGGTTCAAGGCTGTTTCCGGAACCGTACAGTCCACCGAGGACGGCCGGCTGGTGGCGCTGGAGGCCACCCTGGACGCTGCCAGCATCGACACGGGTGAGCCCCAGCGGGACACCCACCTGCGCTCCGCGGACTTCCTGGACGCCGACAACCACCCGAAGATCACCTTCCGCAGCACCCGCGTGGAGCCGCTGGGGGCTAACCGCTACTCCGTGGAGGGCGAACTGACCATCCGGGGTGTGACCCGTCCGGTCCGGTTCGAGGTCGAGACCACCGACCCCGTGACGGATCCCTGGGGCATGCGCAGGGCCGCGGCCACGGCCACGGGCAAGCTGAACCGCAAGGACTGGGGCCTCACCTGGAACCAGCTCCTGGACTTCGGCGCCCTGCTGGTGGGCGAGGAGGTCCGCTTCAACCTAGAGGTGGAGGCCGTCCAGGCCGCCGGGGAACGCACCGCCGCTTAAGCAAAGCTCGGGTTCTTGCCGGCGGGGGCCGGGGCACATTTCTTGCTCGGGTCCCGCCGGCGATGGTGCATCCCGAACCCG
>JAVKKH010000037.1 GCA_031296405.1 Candidatus Tepidifontimicrobium thermophilum | reverse complement strand
CGCCTGCTGGACGGCCACGTGCGGCTGGGAGTGCCCGCAGGCGACCACGCGGTGCTCCTGTGGCCCCTGCTGGTAGGCCTCGCCAAGGCCAAGTACTACTTGCTGCTCAACGAACCCCTCTCGGGGGAAGAGGCGGAGCGCCTGGGACTGGTCTCGCGGTGCGTGCCGGACGAACAGGTGTACCCCGCGGCTCTGGAGGTGGCCCGCCGCCTGGCGGCAGGGAGCCCTCAGGCGATCCGCTGGACCAAGTACGCCCTGAACAACTGGCTCCGCATGGCGGGCCCCGTGTTCGACACCTCCACCGCCCTGGAGTTCCTGGGCTTCCTCAGCCACGACGCCCAGGAAGGGGTGGCCAGCTTCCGGGAAAAGCGGGAGCCCCGCTTCTCCCCGAAGTCCCCGCTCTGACCCCGCGGGGACCAGGTCCCGGTGGCGTACCATTAGGGGAGATGGTGAACCGCCTAGCCCAAGCCCGCAGCCCTTACCTGCGCGCCGCGGCCCACCAGCCGGTGGCGTGGTACCCGTGGTGCGACGAGGCCTTCGAACGGGCTCGACGGGAGGACAAGCCCATCCTCCTGGACATCGGCGCCGCCTGGTGCCACTGGTGCCACGTCATGGACCACGAGTCCTACGACGATCCGGAGGTGGCCGCCTTCATCAACGAGCACTTCGTCCCCGTCAAGGTCGACCGGGACGAGCGGCCGGATGTGGACGTGCGCTACCAGAACGCGGTGGCCGCGCTCTCCGGCCAGGGTGGGTGGCCCCTTACCGCGTTCCTCACCCCCGAGGGGCACGTGTTCTATGGGGGCACGTACTTCCCCAAACACGACCGGTACGGCCGGCCCGGTTTCCTGCGGGTCCTGCAGACCGTGGCTGACGCCTACCGGCGGGAGCGGGACCGGACGCGGGAGGTGGCAGCCCAGCTGGTCCAGGAGCTGCGCCGCGCGCAGACGGCCACGGGCCCCGCGGACCTCACGGAGACCCTCGTGGAAGAGGTTCTAGACGGCATCGCCCAGGCCTTTGACGTCCGCCACGGCGGCTTCGGGAGTGCGCCCAAGTTCCCCCACCCGTCCGCCCTCGACCTCGTCCTGTACCACTTCGCGTACCGACGGGAAGGGTGGCTGGAGGCGGTGGCCCGGCGGACCCTGGACGGGATGGCGCGGGGCGGCATCTACGACCAGCTGGGCGGCGGGTTCCACCGGTACAGCACCGACGCCCGGTGGCGCGTGCCCCACTTCGAGAAAATGCTCTACGACAACGCGGCCCTGCTCGCCACGTACAGCCGCGCTTACGCTCTGTGGCGGGCCCCCCTGTACGCGGAGGTCGTGGAGGGGACTGCCGGCTTCCTCCTGCACGTCCTGGCCGACCCCGCCGGCGGGTTCGGCGCCAGCCAAGACGCGGACACCGGCCCTGGAGACGACGGCGACTACTTCACCTGGACCCTGGAGGAAGCCGCCGCGGTTCTGGAGCCGGAGGAGCTGGAGGTGGTCCGCCGGCGGTTCGACCTGAACGAACAGGGCGAGATGCACCACGACCCGCGGCGGAACGTGCTGTGGGTGGCGGCTTCCCTGGAAGAGCTGGCGACGCAGCTGGGCTGGAGCGTCCAGCGGGTGCGGGCGGTCCTGGACAGCGCGGTCCAAAAACTCCGACGGGCGCGCGCGGGTCGCCGGGCTCCCGCGGTGGACCACACCCTTTACACGGGCTGGAATGGGATGGCCGCGGCTTCCTTGCTGGTCGCCCACCAGGCCACCGGCGTGGACCCGTACGCGGAGGCAGCCCTGAAAACGGTCGACCGGTTCCTGCGCGAGGGTTTCCAGGAAGACCACGGCTTCCCCCACGCCCTGCACGACCCCGCAGGACCCAGGACCCTGGAGGATCAGGTCCACATGGGCCGCGCGATGTTGCTGGCGTACGGGCTGACGGGGCAGCACGGGTACCTCGACGCGGCCGTGCGGATCGCGGAGGTCCTGGACCGGGAGTACCGCGACCCTGTGGACGGAGGGTTCTTCGACGTCCCGAAGTCCCAGGCCAGGGGCCCGGCCCTGGAGCTGCCGTACAAACCCATCCAGGACGCCCCCACCCCCTCGGGGAACGGTGCGGCCGCCCTGTTCCTGCAGGATCTGTCCCACCTGACCGGCCAAGCCCGGTGGGCCGAACGGGCCCACGAGGTCCTACGGACCTTCGCCGGGCCCGCTCGGGCGCACGGGTACTTCGCAGCCACGTACTTCCTCGCGGCGAGCCGCTTGCTGCAGCCGTCGGCGCACGTGGTGGTCTCAGGCTGGCGGGGCGACCCGGCCGCCCAATCCCTGCACCGCGCGGCGTGGTCCGCCGTTCATCTGGACCGGCTGGTGTCGTGGGTAGAGCCCGGCGGGACCCTTCCCGAACCCGCCCGGGCCATGGCAGAGCGGGCGGGGAGTCACGCCACGGCCTTCGTGTGCGTGGGCAGCTCGTGCGCGCCGCCCGTCACCGATCCAGCCGCGCTCCGTCAGGTCCTGGAGAGCGGGCAGATCCGCCTGGGTGGTCCCGCTGGTTGAAGGCGTTCCGGGAGCACAGGACCGCGGCCTGTACGTCCGCCTGAAGCACGCCCTGAGCGAGCTGACCCTCCGCGCTACCGCACAACCCACGGGCGCCAGGTTCGTGGCGTGGATGGCGGCCTACGCCCGCCTCGCCGCTTGGGGCGAGGCGGTGCCCGAGGAAGACGTGCGGGCGGAGGCCGTACGCCTCGCCCGCCCCGCAGGCTGGGCGCTGTCGTTGTCCGACCTGGCCCCACTGATCCGGGTACGGGTGCTGTGGCGGGGGGCGGGCCGGCTGTCCGCCCCCCGCGCCTACCGGCCCCACTGGCGGTACTTCCGCCAACAGGCGGACCGCCTCCATCGGGCGGTGCTTTTCCTGATGGACCCTCCTCCCGCCCCGGAACCGGAGCGCTCCACGTACCGTGGGCTCGTCCTGTTCGACTTCGGCCTGTTCTTCGCGTGCCACGAGCACTTCGAGGGCCTCTGGCGCGACACAGTCGGTGAGGACCGCGACTTCTACCAGGGGCTCGTGCAGCTGGCGGCGGCGTTCTACCACCACGAGAAGGGCAACTCCCGGGGTGCGGTAGCACTCCTCCGCCGGGCCATGAGACGCCTTGCCTCCTACCGGCCGTCGCACCAAGGCCTGGACGTGGACGCGTTGCTGCACCAGCTGGGTCCCTGGGAGGCGCGCTTTGCCCTGGGTGCGCGCGCTCCGTATCCTGTACTCGTCTCGAGCCGGGGGTTGACGGGTGGCGGGTAGACGGGCGGCTTCAGGAGGTCCCATGAGGGACGTCTTCGACCACATCGACCGCCACGCGCAGGAGTACGTGGCGGAGCTCGCAAGGCTGGTCCGCCAGCCAAGCGTTGCGGCCCAGGGTGTGGGGCTGGAGGAGTGCGCCCGCCTGGTGGCCGAGATGCTGGGGGAAGCGGGAGCCAGGGTGCGCGTGTACCGTCTGCCAGGCGCCGCGCCCCTGGTGTACGGCGAGTTCCCCGGCCGGTCCCGGAAGACCCTCCTGGTCTACGAGCACTATGACGTCCAGCCCGTAGAGCCACTGGAGGAGTGGGAGTCGGACCCCTTCGAGCCGGAGGTCCGGGACGGCCGCATCTTCGGCCGCGGGGTGGCCGACACCAAGGGCAACCTGGTGGCCCGCCTGTGCGCGGTCCGTGCCTACCGGCAGGTCCGCGGGGAGCTTCCCGTCACCGTGAAGTTCCTGGTGGAGGGCGAGGAGGAGATCGGCAGCCCGAACCTGCGCCGGTACGCGGACGCTTACCCCGACCTGTTCCGCGCGGACGGCTGCCTGTGGGAGTCCGGCGGGAAGGACCACCAGGACGTCCCCAACCTGTACCTGGGGGTCAAGGGGATCTGCTACGTGGAGCTCGTGGCACGGGGCGCCAACCGGGATCTGCACTCCTCCATGGCCACCATCGTCCCCAACCCCGCGTGGCGGCTGGTGTGGGCCCTCCGCACCCTGAAGGACGAAAACGAGCGTGTGCTCATCGAAGGGTTCTACGACGCCGTGGAAGAGCCCAGCCCGCAGGAGGAGGAGTGGCTGCGGCGGATCGCCGCGGGCCGGGACGACGCCGCGCTACTGCGGGATCTGGGGCTAGACCGGTTCCTCCTGGACCTGTCCGGCGTGGAGCTGCTCAAGCGCCACCTCTACCAGCCCACCTGCACCATCTGCGGGCTCGTGGCGGGCTACGGGGGGGAGGGCTCCAAGACGGTCCTCCCCAAGGCCGCGCGGGCGAAGATCGACTTCCGCCTGGTGCCCCGACAGCGGGCGGAGGACATCCTGCACAAACTCCGGGCGCACCTGGCGCGGCACGGGTTCGCAGACCTGGAAGTCGTCCCCATGGGCTTGGAGGACCCCGCCCGCACGCCCCCGGACTCCGAGATCGTGCGGGTGGTCGCCGCCGCGGCCCGGGAGGTGTACGGCAAGGAGCCCGTGATCTACCCCATGATGGCGGCCACGGGGCCCATGGACGTGGTGTGCGGACGCTTCGGCACGCCCGCGGTGGGCACGGGGGTGGGTTACCCCGGGACCAACGTGCACGCGCCCAACGAGAACATCCGGATCCGCGACTACCTGGAGGGGATCAAGCACGTCGCCCTCGTCCTGGAACGCTTCGGGACCCTGGAGGGCTAGCGGTCGTGCCGTGAGGTCGTACGACCCGTTCTGGGAGCGCCCGGAGGTGGTGGAGCGGTTCGCCTCCCGGCCGCCGGACGACCGGATGGTGGCCCTGCTGTCTGACGCGCCCCGTGCCACCCGGGTGCTGGACCTCGGCTGTGCCGCGGGCCGGAACACGGAGTGGCTCGCTCGGGAGGGGTTCGACGTGTACGCGTGCGACGCCTCCCAGGCCATGGTGGCGTACACGCGCAAGCGTCTCGCTCCCTGGCTGGGGGAGGCGGAGGCCGAGCGCCGCGTCCTCCTGTGCTCCATGGACCACCTGGCCATGTTCGAGACGGAATCCTTCGACCTGGTGGTGGCCCTGGGGATCTACCAGCAGGCGCAGAGCACGGACGAGTGGCACCGGGCGGTAGCCGAGACCGCCCGGGTGTTGCGCGCGCACGGGCGCCTGCTGGTGCAGCACTTCGGGGTCGGGAGCCAACCCTGGCCGGATCCCCTGCGACAGGTGGAACCGTTCGTGTTCGAGGCCAGCGTCCCCGGGGCGGGGATGCGCCGGTTCGTCCTGCTGGACGAGGCTACGTTGGACGCGTGGATGGCCCAGCACGGCCTGGTACCGGAGACGCCGACCCGCAGCACCACCCGCCCCACGGAGGAGGGCGGCTTCTGGCGTAACCTACACGCGCTTTACCGGAAGCGCCAGTAGCCTGGGTTTGACACCACTCGGCAGGGGTCGTGTACCATGGGGTCGGCCCGGAGGGGTGGCCGAGCGGTCCAAGGCGGCGGTTTGCTAAACCGTGGCGGGGCAAAAACCCCGCCCGTGGGTTCGAATCCCACCCCCTCCGCCACCACTTCCCTTAGCCCAGCAGCCCTTTTGCGTGCCGGCCCCGCAAGAGCGCGCCCTCGGAGAACCTGCGTAGCGAGAACATCCGCAGGTCTACGCTGAGCGACTGCCCGCACACCCAGCGGGCCAGTTCTTCCCCCAGCGCGGGGCTCAGCTTGAATCCGTGGCCGCTGAAGCCGGCGGCCACGAACAGGCCGTCCGTCCCGTCCACCGGTCCCAGCACGGGCTGCCAGTCGGGTGTGACGTCGTAGATGCTGGCGTACCCTCCCCGGAACTCCGCCTGGGCGGCGCTTGGGTAGCGCTTCGACCACAGACTCCCCACCCGCTCCACGAACGCCCAGTCTACCCCCGCGTTGTACCGGTCCGGGTCCACCACCTCTTCCGGCTCCTCCTCCAGCACGCCCGCCAGCACAGTGCCCCCGGTCTCCGGGCGGGCGTAGAAACCCAGGCTGAGATCCTCCAGGACGACCTCCAGGCGGCCGAACTGCGCAGGGGGAGCCAGCTGGACCACCTGCTCTCGGGAGGCCACCACCGGGAAGTCTACGCCCAGAGGCCGGAGCAGGCCTGCGGTCCACACGCCCGCAGCCACCAGCACCCGAGAGCAGGCCACGGGGCCCCGGGAGGTCTGCACACCGGTCACCCGCCCGCCGGCGGCCTGTACCTCCTCTGCTGCCACGCCTTCCCACACCTCCACGCCCAGCTCCCGCGCCGCCGCGGCGAAGCCCGCCGCGGTGGCATAACCGTCCGCATAGCCTGCGTCGGGCTCGTAGGCGGCGCCCGCGACGCCCTCCAGACTGAGCCTTGGATCCAGCCGGGCCACCTCCTCCGGGGTCAGGACCTCCGCGCGGACGCCCAGCCGACGTTGCAGCGCCACGTTCGCCGCCAGCCCCTCCAGCTCCGAGGCCGGGGCCAGAAGCAGGAAGCCTGTGCGGGTGAAGTCCGCGCTCCGTCCCGTGAGCTCGTGGAAACGGACGAAGCGTTCGAGGCTCCGCCTCGCCAGCTCCACCAGCGGCTCGTGGGAGTAGTGGAGCCGGACGATCCCCACGGTCCTGCCGGTGGGGCCACCACCCACCTGCCCGCGTTCCACCAGGACCACCCGGCCTGCGCCCAACTGTGCCAGGTGAAACGCGGCGCTAGCGCCCACGCAGCCACCGCCCACCACCACCACGTCCGCCTGCACCCTCTACCCCCTTCCCTCCTGCGCCCCCGCGGGCAACAGGTACACGCCGGCCTCCTCGAACCGGAGGCGGACCTCCTGCCCGGGCGCCAGGTTCCGGTCCGCGCGGTACGGCTGCGTGGCCAGGACCTCCCCCGCCGGCGTGTCCACGAGGATCTCTGTGGTCATCCCCATGAAGAACACGGTCCGTACCAGGCCGGGCAGCCCCGCACCGTCCCGGACCACGACCACCGCCTCCGGCCGTACCATCAACGTGACCGGTCCCTCGCGAACCTGCTCCTGCTCCAGGGGAAAACGGTAGCCCGCCACTTCCACCGCACCGTCCCGGTAGGTGGCTGGAAGGAGGTTGGCCTCACCGATGAAGTCCGCCACGAACCGAGTACGCGGCCTCCGGTACACTTCTTCCGGGCTGCCCACCTGCTCTACCCGGCCCTGGTTCATCACCACCACCACGTCCGACAGGGCCAGCGCCTCCGCCTGGTCGTGGGTCACGTACACGCTGGTGATCCCGAGCCGCTGCTGCAGCATCCGGATCTCGGCCCGCACCCTGCGCCGCAGCTTGGCGTCCAGGTTGCTGAGGGGTTCGTCGAACAGCAGCACCCGGGGCTGCATTACCAGCGCTCGGGCCAGGGCCACCCGCTGCTGCTGGCCCCCGCTGAGCTGGGCGGGGTAGCGCTGCGCCGTCTCCGGAAGTCCTACCAGCTCCAGCGCCTCCAGGGTCCGGCGCCGCACCTCCGCCGCGGGCAGCCGCTGCGCCCGCAGCCCGTAGGCTACGTTTTCGAACACCGTGAGGTGCGGGAACAGCGCGTAGGACTGGAACACCATGGTCACACCGCGCCGCGCGGCGGGCAGGTCCGTGACGTCCTCCTCCCCGATCCACACCCGCCCCGCGGTGGGCCGCTCCAGCCCGGCCACGATGCGCAGGGTGGTGGTCTTGCCGCAGCCCGAAGGCCCCAGAAGGGTGACGAGCTTGCCGGGCGGGACGTCCAGGTCCACGGAGTCCACCGCCACCACAGAACCGAATCGCTTGGTGACGCCCCGCAGTCGCACGGGTACGCTCTCGGCCACTGCCCTCACCCCGCTCCCAGCTGGGCGGTCCTCGGATCCAGGCGGCGGCTGAACAGCTGGAGGGTCAGCACGACCGCCACCAGCAGCAGCGTCAACACCGACGCCAGGGCGGCTCCCCGCCCCTGGCTGCCGTACTCCAGGTAGGACAGGATCTGCGTGGTGGCCAGGTTGTGCTGCGGCGTGATAAGGAAGATCACCTGGCTCACGGCGGTCATGGCCCTCACGAAGGCGAACACCAACCCGGACAGCAGGGCTGACCGCGCCAGGGGAGCCACCACCCTGCGGAGGGTCAGGCCCGCACCGGCCCGCAGGACGGTGCTGGCCTCCTCCAGCGACCGGTCGATCTGCTCCAGGGCCGCCACCGCGGCCCGGATGGCCACGGGCATGTTCCGGAACACGAAGGCCAGCACGATCACCAGCTCCGTACCCGTGAGCAGGAGGGGACCCTGGTTGAAGGCCAGGACGTAGCCGATCCCCATCACCGTGCCCGGAGTGGCGAAGGAGAGCATGGAGCTGAATTCCAGGGCGCGCCGGCCTGGGAAGTTCACCCGGTTCACCAGGTAGCCGATCAGAAACCCCACCAGCACGGAAGGGACTGCCGCGTAGGCGGACAGCCGGACGGTGGTGCGTAACACGTGCCAGCCCTGCGGGTGCAGGTCCTGGAGGTGCCGTAGGGTGAAGGTGTAGTCGAACCCCCACAGGCGCGTCACCGCCCCGACGAACACGGACCCGTACAGGAGGACCACCAAGAGCATCCACAGCACGAACACCGAGGAGGCGGCCCAGTCCAGCCACCCCGGCAACGGCTGGGGACGGGCACCCGTGGGCCGGCCCGTGACCGTGACGTAGAAGGCCCCGCCCACCCACCGCTGCTGCAGGGCAAACACCGTCAGGGTCAACGCCAGCAGCACAGCTCCGTAGGTCGCGGCCTCGTGGGGGTTGTACCGGCCCACGATGGCGAAGAACACCTCCGTGGCCAGGAACGGCTTCCCGCCCCCCACCACGATGGGGTTCGCGAAGTCCGCCAGGCTCTCGATGGCTACCAGGAGGAACGCATTGGCCAGCCCCGGACGGGCCAGGGGCCAGATGACGGTCCGCAGCAGGTGACCGGGGGAGGCTCCCAGGGTCTGGGCCGCCTCCTCGAGGCTCGCGTCCAGGGCGCGGACCACGCCCACCAGGACCAGGTACGCGATGGGGGTGTAGGCCAGGACCTGCGCCACCGCGACGCCCAGGGGTCCGAAGAACACGTCCGTGGACACACCCAGGAGCCGGTACGTCACGAAGCCCCGTCGGCCGAACAGGTACAGCATAGCAATGCCCAGCACGAAGGGAGGGGTGATGAGGGGGAGCACCGACAGCGGCCCCAT
>JAVKKH010000036.1 GCA_031296405.1 Candidatus Tepidifontimicrobium thermophilum | reverse complement strand
TGATGGTGGCCCAGACGAGGTTCCGGCGGCTGAACGCCCCGGAGCTGCTGGCCAAGGTTTACGTGGGGGTCCGGTACGAGGACGGGATCGAGGCCGCCGGGAAGGAGGTCGCCGCCTGAGTGTTTACACACTTTTTGACGGAACCTCGGAATCGTCAACCGGTATCAGAGCCAGGCGTAGCCACCAGCGTTTATAGTGCTCCGGTGGGAGTTTCAATGGGACATCGCGTTCTCGCAACGCCCAGGTCGTTCTTCCGGGAGGGACGGGAGGGACTCGAGCTGCTCGAGGCGGCGGGGGTGGAGGTCGTGCCGTCCCCCGTGGACCGGCCCCTCCAGGAAGACGAGCTCGCCGGCCTGCTGGGTGAGTTCGACGGGCTGGTCGCGGGCATAGACCGGGTGGGCCGGAGAGCCCTGGCGGCAGGCCGGCCGCGCCTGCGGGTTGTGGCCCGAAACGGGATCGGCACGGACACCGTGGACGTGCAGGCCGCCACCGAGTTCGGGGTGGTCGTGACCAACGCTCCCAGCGTGAACGCGGACAGCGTGGCGGACTTCACCCTCGCTCTGCTCCTGGCCCTGGTCCGCCGTGTGGTGGAAGCCGACCGGGCGGTGCGCGCGGGCGACTGGCCCCCCCTTGTGGGCGTCGAGCTCCGGGGCAAGGTCCTGGGACTGCTGGGGTTCGGCCGCATCGGGCAGCGGGTGGCCGAGCGGGCGCGGGGCTTCGGGTTGCGCGTCCTGGCCTACGACCCGCAGCCCGACCACGAGGCGGCCCGGGAGTTGGGGGTGGAGCTGGTGCAGTTCCACAGGGTTCTGGAGGAGGCGGACTTCCTGAGCCTCCACCTACCCCTGCTGCCTGAGACTCACCACCTCCTGGGAGAAGCGGAGCTGCGCCGCATGAAACGTACGAGCTACCTCGTGAACACCGCCCGCGGCGGGGTGGTGGACGAGGCGGCCCTCGCCCGGGCCCTCCGGGAGGGCTGGATCGCGGGGGCTGCCTGTGACGTGTTCGAGGAAGAGCCCCCGCGCACCTCCCCGCTCCTCGGCGCGCCCAACCTGCTGCTGTCGCCCCACATGGCCTCCCACACCCGCGAGGCCATCGCCCGCGCGTCCCGGGTGGCCGCGGAGAACGTCCTCGCGGTCCTGCGCGGCCAGCGCCCGCCGAACCCCGTGAACCCCGAAGTCCTTGCAGACCGTGCGCCGCCCCGCGAAGCCTGACAGGCCCTGGCGAACCCCGGGAGGCCCCACCGAGGGGTGTCAGTGCGCCAGCAGGCCCCCGCGCCGGAAGGCCACCCGTTTCGCCACCTCCGTGGCGAGCAGATAGCCCACCGTGGCTGCCAGGATGAAGGCCAGGTAGGACGCGGGAAGCGGCGCAAACCCGAGGGGGCCGGCCAGGGGCGAGTAGGGGAGCAGCAGCCCGATCCCCACGCAGGCCAGGACGTTGGCCACCAGGGCCCGGCTGGGGCGGTGACGCCAGGGCGCTTTCGCGGTGCGGATCACGAACACCACCAGGCACTGGGTGGCCAGGGACTCCACGAACCACCCCGTGTGGAACATCGCCTCGGGGGCGCGCAGCACCCGCAGCAGCACGAAGAAGGTCAGGAAGTCGAACACCGAACTCACCGGTCCGACCCACAGCATGAAGGACCGGATGAACCGCACGTCCCACCGCCGCGGCCGGGCCGCCAGGTCCGGGTCCACCGGGTCGGCGGGGATGCTGATCTGCGCCAGGTCGTACAGGAAGTTGTTCAGCAAAATCTGGTGCGGGAGCATGGGCAGGAACGGCAGGAAAAGCGCCGCGCCCGCCATGCTGAACACGTTGCCGAAGTTGGAGCTGGTCTCCATGAGCAGGAACTTCAGGACGTTGCCGAACGCCAGCCGCCCCTCGACGATGGCGTCGTACACGGTCGTGAGGCGCCGGTCCAGCAGCACCACGTCCGCCGCCTCCCGCGCCACGTCCGCGGCGCCGACCACCGAGATCCCCACGTCCGCCGCATGGAGGCTGGGCGCGTCGTTGATCCCGTCCCCGAGGAAGCCCACCACGTGCCCGCGTCGCTTGAGGGCCAGGACCAGCTGGTGTTTCTGCACCGGACTTACCCGGGCGAAGATGTCTGCCTCCTCCGCCACCTGCTCCAGGGCGGAGGCGTCCAAACGAGCCAGTTCGGCACCCACCACCACCCGCCGGGGCTCCCGTCCCAGCGCGCGCCACACGTGTACGGCCACGAGCTCGTGGTCGCCCGTGACGAGTTTGACCTGCAGGCCCTGGGCCTCCAGGTGCTGCATGAGGTCGGCCGCCTCCACCACCGGCGGGTCCGCGAACGCCACGAACCCGGCTAGCACCAGGCCCCGCTCGGACGCCACGTCCAACCCGTCGGCCTCTTCCGCGGACAAGGGGCGCCACGCCACCGCCAGGGTGCGCAGGCCCTCCCCGCTCAGGGCTGCGACCGTGTGCGCCGCGCGGTGCTGCGCGCCCACGTCCAGGACAGCTGTGCCCCCCGCGGTTTCGAACCCGGTACAGCAGGGCAACACGGACTCGGGAGCTCCCTTGGTGACCAAAAGGACCTCCCCTCCCACCTGGACCGCCACGGAGACGCGGCGCCGGTCGAAGTCGAAGGGGACCTCGCCCACCTTGACGGCAGTCGGCCAGTCCGGCGCGGGCTGTTCCAGCAGGGCGGCGTCCAGGGGATTGGGCGGTCCTTCGTGGTACCGGCTGTTCAGCCACGCCAGGGCCTGCGCCCTCCGGTGCGGACGGCCGTCCAGGTCCACGGAGCGTTCCAGCCGCATCCGACCCTCCGTGAGCGTCCCGGTCTTGTCCGTGCAGAGCACGTCCACGCTGCCCAGGTCCTCGATTCTCGCGAGGTTGCGGACGAGGGCTTTGCGCCTGGCCATGCGCACCGCGCCCTGGGCCAGGGCCACGGTGGTCACCATGGGCAGGAACTCCGGAGTGAGCCCGACGGCCAGGGCCAGGGCGAACAGGAGGCTGTCGAGGGGCGGCCGTCCGAAAGCCGTGGAGACGCTCAACACGAACAGGACCAGGAACACCACGGTGCGGGTGATCAGGTAGCTGAACTCCCGCAACCCGCGTTCGAACTCCGTCTCCGGCGGGCTTGCAGCCAGCCTCCGGGCCAGGCCCCCGAACACCGAGCGCGGTCCCGTGGCCACCACCTCCGCCAGCCCGGACCCGCTGACCACCGAAGAGCCCAGGAACACCATGTGGGAGGCGTCCGGGTCCTGCGAAGGTGGGGCGAGGCGGTCCGCGGCCTTCTCCACCGGCATGGACTCTCCCGTGAGGCTGGCCTGCTGGACGAACAGGTGGCTGGCCTCCAGCAGCCGGCAGTCCGCGGGGACCAGGTCCCCGGCCACCAGGCGTACCACGTCTCCCGGCACCAGCTGGCTTCGGGGCACCTCCTGCCACCGGCCGTCCCGGAACACCGTGGCGGTGAGCGCCGTGCCCGCCCGCAACTGTTCCACGGCCCGCTGGGAGCGGTGGTGCTGAGCCAGGTTCACCAGGGTGCTCAGGGCGACGATGCCCACGATCAAGCCGGCGTCTTCCGGCTCTCCCAGGGCAGCCGCGACCCCGCTTGCCACCAGCAGGGTGAGGGTCAGGGGGTTGGACAGAAGCTGAACCAGCTGTCGGAGGGCCGTGTGGCGAGGCGGGGGGGCGGGCTCGTTCGGCCCGTAGCGGGCCAGCCGTCGCGCCACCTCTGCGGAGTCGAGCCCTGGGGACTTCGGGGGTGCCGGCTGAACCTGCTCCACCGCAGGGGTTACTGCTCGTAGAAGATCTGGATCTGTTCCGGCCGCCAGATCTCCACGGGGTCACGGGCAGAGGCTGCCGGGTGCTGGAGCCGGTGGTAACTGCCCGCGAAGAACAGGAGAGGCCGCAGAGGCCCCTCGGACCGGTGCAGGGCCAGCACCCGGCCCAGGAACAGCCGGTGGTCCCCGGCCTCCACCACCCGGTCCACCGCGCAGCCCACGCTGGCCAGGGCGCCTTCCAGGCGCGGGCCGCCCACCCACGGGACGAACCGGTAGTCCGGCGGGGTCGGTCGCTGCCACATGCCCGCGAAGTACCGGGACAGGTCCTCCTGAGCCTCCGAGAGGATGTTGAGGACGAACCCGCCGGCTTCCTCCAGGAACGCGTTCATCCGCGCGCTGCGGCCCACCGACACGCAGACCAGCAGCGGGTCCAAAGACACCGACATCACCGCGTTGGCGGTCATGGCGTGGGTCCGCTCCCCGACGGCGGAGGTCACCACCGTGACCCCCGTGGCGAACAGCCCCATGACCCGGCGGAACTCCTTCGGGTCGGGCGCCTCACTCACGGGACACCGCCGGCGTTTCCTCGGGCAGGGCGGGAGACTGCTGCTCTGCCCGCTCCAGGAACTCCCGCACCCGCTCCATGTACGGCCGCCGGTCGTAGGACTGGAACATCGCTCCCGCCATGCGGACCGGGTCGCCGAAGAAGAAGCGCTCGTACAGGACCTGGCGGGAACCGAAGGCGCTGACGGCGATGTCCCACGCCAGCCGGAACAGCTTGATGCGCTCCGTGGCCTCTGCCCGAGCGGCCTGGTAGTACCGGCGGATGGTCGGCCCCATGGGGCCCTGGAGGTCCTTCTCTGTGGGGATGGCCATGAACCCCGAGGCCCCCAGCTGCTGGAGGATCTCCACCAACCGCGGGTAGGCCCGCACGTACAGGTTGCGGGCCGCGTCCAGGGGCGGCCAGGCGGGCTGCAGCACCCCCCACCGGTTGGGCTGGGCTTCCACCTCGCTCGCGACCAAAAACGCCCGCATGGCCTCCAGCACGATGATGATCTCCGCGATCTTCTCGTGCACGTGCTGGTAGCCCTCGATGGCGATGGTGTCCACGATCAGGGACGCCACGCCCAGGAGGAACTCCGTTTTCGCCACGTTCTTGGTCACGACCTGGTGGGCCATGAAGGCCACCGCCCCGGTGGCGGCGAATGCGCGGTTGCAGCGGTCCACGTCCCGCAGGAGGAACACCCGGTCCCAGGGCACCCGCACGTCGTCGAAGAGGACCACTGCGTCCATCTCCTCGAAGCGGCTGCCCAGGGGGTGGTCGAAGGCGGACCGGCCGTAGTCAAAGGACTCCCGGCACTGGAAGCGCAGCCCGGGCGCGTCGCAGGGCACGGCCACCGCGAAGGCGTACGGCGCGTCCTCCTCGCCGCTCTTCAACAGCGTGGAGGGGAACACCAGGATCTCGTCCGCAGTGGGCAGGGTGGCCAGCATCCGGGCGCCGCGGAGGACGATCCCCTGCGCGTCCTCCTGTACCACCCGGCAGGCCAGGTACGGGTCCGCCTGCCGGGCCGGCCCCACGGACCGGTTCGCCTGCGGGTTGATCAGGGTGTGGGTCAGGCAGAGGTCGTTCTCCCGGACGAACTCGTAGTACCGCCGGATGTTCTCCCCGAACCGCGGGTCCAGCTCCGCGCAGTAGTCCGCGGCGGACGCGTAGCCCACCAGGGCGCGGTTCAGGTAGTCGGGGCTCCGGCCCATGAAGCCCCCGGAGTAGTCCGCCCAGCGCTTCATCATGCGCCGGGTCCGGACGAGGTCCTCCACGGTCCGCGGGATCAAAAACGACAGTCCCACCGGCTGCCCCGTGGTGGGCGACGGGTAGGTCATCTCGTCCCGCAGCTCCGGGTGGTGCTGCAGGTCGTACAGGGCCGCCACGCTGCGGGTGATGTTCCGGAAGGCGGGGTGCTCCGTGGGGTCTTCCACCCGCTTGCCCTCGTACCACAGCTCCCGCGGACGGCTCCGCAGCCCCTCCAGGTACTGTGCCCCGGTCCTCGCCGGCATCGCCATCCCTCCCGGATCCGGACCTCGCGTGCCCTACCCTTCTGGTTCCTCCGACACCACGGGGTTTTCCAGAGCCCCGATCCCCTCTACCTCCAGGCGCATCACGTCCCCAGGGTACACCGGGTCGACCCCGCGGGGCGTGCCGGTCAGGATGAGGTCGTCGGGCTCCAGGGTCATGATCTCCGAGACGAGCGCCACCAGGTCCGGGATCTTCCACAGGAGGTTCGCCGTACTTCCCTCCTGCCGTAGCGAGCCGTTCACGTAGGCGCGCAGCCGCAGGGCGTGTGGTTCCTCCACTTCCCCCTCCACCACCCACGGGCCCACGGGGCAGAAGGTGTCGTAGCCCTTGGCCCGTACGGGCGGTCGGTAGAAGTTCCCCACGTAGTCCCGGACCGTGACGTCGTTGGCGATGGTGTACCCGCGCACCACCCCGTAGGCGTCCTCGGGCCGCACCCGACGGCACCGGCGGCCGATGACCACCGCCAGCTCCACCTCCTGGTGCAGGTGCCGGACCCCGGAGGGGTAGACCACCGGCGCGAGGTGGCCCACCAGGCTGGAGGGCGGCTTGAAGAACAGGGCGGGTTCTTCCGGCACGCGGACCCCCAGCTCCTCCGCGTGGTCCGCGTAGTTCAAAGCCAGCCCCACCACCTTGCTGGGCTGCACGGGCGGAAGCCACACCACCTCCTCCGGACGGTGCCGGCGGCCGGCCTCGTCCACCAGCCAGCCGTCGCGGAACTCTCCCGTGCGCACCCTCCCGGCCGCGGCGAACCGCACCCGCTTCACGCGGTCACCTCCGCGGGCGCGTCCGCAGGCAGCAGCCCGTACTGCACCAGGGTCTGCCGGATCCGACGCCGGTTGGCCTCCGAGGGCAGCACCAGGGGGAGCCGCACCTCCGGGTGGATCCGGCCCAGAAGCCCCAGCGCGTACTTCACCGGTCCGGGGTTGGTCTCCACGAACAGCACCTCGTTGAGGGGCAGCAGCTCGTAGTGCAACTCCAGCGCCCCGCGGACGTCGCCCGCCCGCCACCGTTCGTACAGGAGACTGAGGCGGTCCGGGACCAGGTTCGCGGTGGCGCTGATGAACCCCGCGCCGCCGATGGCCAGCATGGGGTAGCACAGCACCTCGATCCCGCTGAACAGGAGGAAGTCGCGGCCGCACGCCCACAGGACGCGGTTCACGTGCTCGAAGTCGCGGTTGGCTTCCTTGACACCCACCACGTTCTCGCAGTCCCGCCGCAGTCGGGCCAGGGTCTCCACCTCCAGGTTCACCGCGGTCCGGCCCGGGATGTTGTACACGATCACCGGAAGGCGCGTGCTGCGGGCCACCGCCCGGAAGTGCTGGTACAGCCCCTCCTGGGTCGGGCGGACGTGGTAGGGCACCAGCACCAGCAGCGCGTCCGCACCGGCCTGTTCGGCGAACTGCGCCATCTCCACCGTCTCCCCGTGGTGGTTGGTGCCCACCCCGGCGACCACCGGCACGCGGCCGGCTGCGGCCCGCACCGCCAGCTCGATCACCCGCTTGCGCTCGTCCACCGACAGGGACGTGGGCTCGCCCGTGGTCCCGCACACGGAGACCCCGTGGCTCCCGGAGGCAATCTGCCACTCCACCAGGCCCCGCAGGGCCTCCTCGTCCACCCGACCCTCCCGGAAGGGGGTGACCAGCGGGACGATGGAACCGCGCAGCCGGCTAACGTCCACGGCTTCTGCCTCCGATCCCGGCGCCCGTCTGGGCAGCCAGCGACCCGCCCGCCCAGCGCAGGTACGCTTCCAGGGTCCGCAGCTTGTGCTGCCGCGCGAACGCCTCCACCTCCTCCGGCGGCGCGCCTTGCTCTAGCAGGTCCAGCAGGCGGTCGTGTTCCTCCACCGACTGCCGCGCGCGGTCCGGAATGAAGGGGAAGATGGACTGCCGCACCACGTCCGTGCGGGCCCGCAGGCTCTCCAGGAGCTCGGTGAGCAGACGGTGGCCACACGGACGGTACAGGGCGCGGTGGAAGCGCCGGTTGAGGCGGTCGAAGGCAACGAGGTCCTCCCGGCAGAGGGCCTCCCTCATCCGGGTGTTGAGCTGGCGAAGCCGCTGCAGGGTGGATGGAGCCAGGCGCGGAGCCGCCAGGGCGGTGGCCCAGGCCTCCAGCACCGCCCGCACGGAAACCACCTCCGCGTACGCCCGGCCGTCCACCTCCGCGACCCGGGCACCCGCGTGCGGCCGGTAGGTCACCAGCCCCTCTGCCTCCAGCTGGCGGACCGCCTCCCGGACGGGCGTGGGGCTCATCCGCAGTTCCCGGGACAGGGCTTCGATGGTCACCCGCTGGCCAGGGCGGAACTCGCCGCGCAGGATGCGCTCGTGGATGTACCGGTACGCTTCCCGGTACTTCGCCTGGGCTCGCCCCGTTGACATCCCCATGCGGATCCTATAGGATCTTCCCCGACCCGCTTCCCGGTGTCAAGCGGCGGGTGGGGTGGAACCTTTGGTCCGGCCGAACGTGGTACGCGCGGGTCACGTGGCCCTGTACGTCACGGACCTCGCCCGCGCCCGCGAGTTCTACGAGGGCTTCCTCGGCCTGCAGCCCGTGCACGCCGCCGCTGACGCCGTGTACCTGCGTGGCTACGAGGAGCGGGAGTGGAGCCTGAAGCTCCAGCTCCACCCCTGGCCGGGTCTCCAGCACATCGCCTTCAAGGTGTGGGACGAGGAGGACCTGGACCGCGCGGTGGCCCTGGCCCGGGAGCTGGATCTAGCCTGGCGCGAGGAAGTGGACTTCGACCGGCCCCGCATGGTCCGCCTGCAGGACCCCTTCGGCTTCCCCGTGGCCTTCTACCGGCGGGCCGGCCGGCACCCCTCTCTGCTGCAGCAGTACCACCGGTACCGCGGCCCAGGGCTGCAGCGGCTGGACCACTTCAACCTGTTCTGCCCGGACGTCCCGCGCGCCATGGCCTACTACACCGACCGGTTGGGCTTCCGGCTCACGGAGTACACCGTGGACCGCGCCGGCCGCGTGTGGGCCGCGTGGCTGCAGCGCAAGGGCAACGTGCACGACGTGGCCCTCACCACGGGAGCCGGCCCGCGGCTGCACCACTTCGCCTACTGGGTCCCTGACCCCCTGGCGGTGCTGCGGGCGGCCGACGCGCTGGGCGGGGCGGGTCAGGTGGAGGCCATCGAGCGCGGCCCCGGCCGGCACGGGATCAGCAACGCCATGTTCCTGTACCTGCGCGACCCCGACGGCCACCGGGTGGAGCTGTACACAGGCGACTACTTAGCGGTGGACCCGGAGTTCGAGCCCATCCGGTGGAGCCTGGACGACCCCCGCCGCCAGACCCTGTGGGGCCACCGCGCGCCGGAAAGCTGGTTCCAGGAAGGCAGCCCCGTGGAAGGGTTCGACGGGAAACCCGTCCCCCCGCAGCCCGCTGCCTGAAGTTTCCGAACACCGACACCCCGCCCGGAGACTTTCAGGGGCCCACACATACGAACTTGTATACGCCACAGAAATGACCATTTGGGTACTTGTCTTTTACCCGATCAGGTCCTATGGCTGAATCGTCTGGGTCGCTTGCCTGTTCTATCAGTCATAGACTTCGTACCCGAAGAGGTAAACAATG
>JAVKKH010000035.1 GCA_031296405.1 Candidatus Tepidifontimicrobium thermophilum | reverse complement strand
GGTCAGCGAACAGGCAGGAGATCGCCCTGCCGGGCGATACGGGCCAGCTCCTCCCGGCCCCGAACCAGCTGGCTGTCCGTGCCGCTGTCGAGGTCCGCCACCGTGAGGTCGACCTGCACGTCCGGCTGGATCCCCCGGCCCTCCAGCTCCTCTCCCCTCGGGGTCAGCATGCGGGCGATGGCCACGCTGAGTCCAGCACCGCCCGGCAGCGGGAAGGTCACGCTCACCAGCACCGCCCCCGCGGTCCGCACACCCACAAGAGGAGCGCGGCCGTGGTCTCGCAGGGCCGCGCTCAACAGCTCCGCGGCACTGGCGGTGTCGTCGTCCACCAGGACCACCATGGGCAGTGCGGCGTCCAGCATCGGCCCGGAACGGGTCACGTAGCTCCGCCGGCCCTCTTCGCGGCTTTCCAGCGTGTACACCACCACGCCCCGCGGCAGGAACAGCTCCGCCACCCGGTTCAGCTCGGACACGAACCCGCCCGGGTTTCCCCTCAGGTCCAGCACAAGCCCCCGGATCCCCTGCTGCTGGAGCTCGCCCACCGCCCGGGCCAGCCTCGCGCTGGAGCCCTGGTTGAACTGCCCGAGGCGTACGTAGCCTACTTGTCCGTCCAGCACCGCCCACTCCACGGACGGGACCACGATGGGCTCGCGCACGACGGACACCACCAGGGGTGCCGGCTGTCCGGGACGCCGGACCGTGAGGGTGACAGCAGTCCCCTGCGGCCCGCGGATGCGGCTGGACACATCACCAACGGTCATCCCCTCGGTGCTGACCCCGTCGATGGCCAGGATGCGGTCGAAGGGCCGCAACCCCGCCCGTTGCGCGGGGCTGCCTGAGAAGACCAGGCGCGCGTAGAACTTCCCGTCCTTGGTCAGCAACAGGATGCCGATGCCGGTGAAGGCCGCCTCGTTCTGCTGCTGGCGCCGCAGCTCCGCCAGCCGCTCAGGGGGGATGAAGCCCGTGTGGGAGTCCCGCAGGCTACCGGCCGCCGCCCGCGCGGCGGCGAACTGCAACTCCCGCTCCGTAAGCCGGCCGGATGCAGCCCGCACCGCCTGGTCGAAGCGCAGCTGGAACTGCTCCCGCGCGTGGTCCTCGTCGCGCGCGAACAGGTCCGCAAGCGGCGTCTGGATCCCCGCGCGCTGCAGGGCCTCCCGAAGGCCCGCAAGGGCCGCCCGGTACAGCTGCACGGGGTCCGGCCGCGCCACGTGCTCGTCCCGCAGCAGCTCCACCACCCGGAAGACCAGCGACGCGTCCGCCGCCTGTGCTGCGGGAAGCGCCGTGGCCAGCAGCACGGCCACCAGACCGACCGCTCCCGCGACCCTGGCCCAGCGCCGTATTCCCATGGGGCCTCCTCTCCTCACGTTCCACCGAGAACTGTTTGTGGCCATTGTAACGCCCTCGTGGGCGGCGGGGTCACGCCCGGAGGACCACGGGGTCCCCCGGCCCCAGGCCCAGGCGGGCGGCGGCGTCGCCCTCCCGTACTGCCACCTCCACGAACCCGTCGCTACCCACCAGCACCACCAGGGCTCCCGGGTCCCCGTCCGCGTACGTGCGCACCTTGAGGGCGCGGTGCGTCCGTTCCCCCACCTGGACCCAAAGGGCCTGTGGGAGCGGGTCCAGCCAGGCGCCGGGAATGTTGGTGGCGAGGTTGCCAAAGCTGTCTGAGGACGCCACCTCCCCGCTCAACCAGTCCGCCCCGCGCTCCGGGACCTTCTCCTGCAGCTCTACCGGGTCCGAGACCTCCGGCCCCACGTCCTCGAAGGGGAAACCCAGGGCGAGCCAGCGGGCCGCGGGCGCGAACACGTCCCGGCCCCAGAAGGTCGGCGACACCTGCGGACGCCGCAGGTCCGGGTGGGTGAGCTGCCGTACCTCCGGAAGGCCCAGCACCCGGGCTGCAGGCAAAAGCAGGCCGTTGTCTGGTCCCACCAGCAGGTGGCCGCCCGAGCGCACCACCACGGCCCGTCGTTCAGTGCCCACCCCGGGGTCCACCACCGCCAGGTGCACGGTCCCAGCGGGGAAACTAGCCACAGCCGACCGCAGGACGTACGCTCCCTCCCGGACGTGATGGCGCCGGACCGCGTGGCTGATGTCCACCACCTGGAGGCGCGCTCCCGGTACCGGCGCCAGCAGCACCGCCCGCACCTCTGCGGCGTACCGGCTGTCCGGCCCGAAGTCGGTCAGCAGACTGACCAGGCCCGAGCGCACCCGTTCACGCGGGGAACAGGAAGTACACCACGAAGGCGGCGGCGGCCCCCCACATCAGCGGCCGGACCTCTCTCGCCTTGCCGGACAGCACCTTCAGCACCGTGTACGTGATGAACCCCGCCCCGATGCCGTTGGTGATGCTCCACGTGAACGGCATCACCAGCATGGTGACGAAGGCCGGGATCGCCTCCTCGTACTCCGTCCACGGGATGTCCCGGGCCACCGTCATCATGAAGAACCCCACGAGGATGAGGGCCGGCGCGGTGGCCTCCTTGGGGATCACCCCCGCTACAGGGTTCAGGAACATGGCCAGCAGGAACAGCACCCCCACCACCACCGAGGCCAACCCGGTGCGTCCTCCCTCCGCCACGCCTGCCGCGCTCTCGATGTACGTGGTGTTGCTGCTGCTGTTGGCGAACCCACCCAGCGCCGCGCCCAGGGAGTCCACCAGCAGGACCTGCCGGATGCGGGGCAGCCGACCCTGCTCGTCCAGAAAGCCCGCCTCCGCCCCGATGCCGACCACCGTCCCCATGGTGTCGAAGAAGTCCGCCAGCATGATGGAGAAGGTCACCAGCACCGCGGTGGTGACCCCCAGGGTGGCGAAGAACCCGAAGTCGACGCGCCCGAAGATGCGGTCCGGCCCCCACAGACCCGCAGGGGCGGCCAGCCACCGCTCCGGCAGGACCGCGGACAGGCCGAAGGCCTTCCCGCCGCCCCACAGGGCGTTGGCCACGATGGCGACGGCGGTGGTGAGCAGGATGCCGTACAGCAGGGCCCCCCGCACCCGCCGGGCCAGCAGGTAGCCGGTGATCAGAAACCCTAGCACGAAAACCGCCACGGGCAGGGTGTGGAGCTGGCCCAGGGTGAGGGCCGTGGCCTCTCCCCGGGACACGAAGCCGCCGTTGACGAAGCCGATGATGGCGATGAACAGACCGATGCCCACACCGATGGCCCGCTTCAGCGACATGGGGATGGCCTCCATCACCGCCTCCCGGAAGCGGGTGAGGACCAGCACCAGGATCACCAGGCCCTCCAAAAGGATCACGGACATGGCCTGCGGCCAGGTGAGCTTCAGCGCCCCTACCAGCTGGAACGTCACCACCGCGTTGAGTCCCATCCCCGGCGCCAGCGCGAACGGGTAGTTGGACGCCAGACCCATCAGGATGCTCAGCACCCCCGCGGTGAGGCAGGTCACCGTCAGGGTCGCGGGAAACGGCATCTTCGCCCCCGTGGGATCCGCTACCTGTCCCAGGATGCTGGGGTTCACGAAGATGATGTAGGCCATGACCATGAAGGTCGCCAGGCCCGCCCGGACCTCCGTGGTCACCGTGGTCCCGCGTTCGCTCAGCTGGAAAGTCCGCTCCAGCCACCCCGGCTGCGCGGGGAGGGCGTGCGTCTGCGCCAACGCCACCACCTCCCTGTTCGACGTTTACGGACATGGAGAAGGGAAAACCCGAACCCCGGCACCATCCTAGTCACGCAGTCCGGCGGGGGTCTAGGCAGTTGCTGCCGAACGTTCGGGTTTCTACTCCTCCTCGAGGTTGAAGGCCCGGTGGAGCGCCCGGACCGCCCGGGGCACGGAGGCGGCGTCGATCACGCAGGAGATCTTGATCTCGGACGTACTGATCATCTGTATGTTGATCTGCTCCGCGGCCAGGGCGCCGAACATAGTGGCGGCCACGCCGGGGTTGCTCACCATCCCTGCCCCCACCACGGAAACCTTCGCTACCCCCTCCTCGCTCTCCACCTTGCTGGCCCCCAGCTCCCTCGCCACCCGCTCCGCGCCCTCCACCGCCGCCCGGGCGTCCCCGCGGCTGACGGTGAAGGAGATGTCCGCCCGGCCGCCCCGGCTGGCGGTCTGCACGATCATGTCCACGTTCACGTGGGCTTCCGCCAGCACCCCGAACAGCCGGTGCGCCACCCCCGGCACGTCGGGAAGGTCCTGGACGGTGATCTTGCACACGTCCAGGTCGTGCGTCACCGCGTTGACGGACCGTACCGGTTCCATGGGCTCCTCCCCGATGATGGTCCCCTCGCTGTCCTCGAACGTGCTGCGCACGTGCAACCGGACCCGGTGCAGCTTGGCGTACTCCGCGGCCCGGGTCTGCACCACCACCGCGCCCGAGGACGCCATCTCCAGCATCTCGTCGTAGGTGAGGTAAGCTAGCTTCCGGGCCGTGGGCACCAGCCGCGGGTCCGCGGTGAACACTCCGGGCACGTCCGTGTAGATCTCGCACACGTCCGCCCCCAGCGCCGCGGCCACGGCCACCGCGGTGGTGTCGGACCCGCCGCGCCCCAGGGTGGTGAGCTCTCCGGAGGCCGTGACCCCCTGGAAGCCCGCCACCACGGGGATGCGGCCGCGGCTCAGCTCGTCCAGCAGCCGGCCCCGTTCCACGTCCAGGATGCGGGCCTTGGTGTGCACCGGTTCGGTGAGGATGCGGACCTGCCAGCCCGTCAGGGACGTCGCCCGCTCCCCTTCCTCCTGCAGGGCCATGGCCAGCAGGGCGATGGAGATCTGCTCGCCCACCGCCAGCAGCATGTCCAGCTCCCGCGGCGAGGGCCGCTCCGTGATCCGGTGGGCACGCTGGATCAACTCGTCCGTGGTGTCGCCCGGCGCGGAGACCACCACCACCACCTGGTGCCCCGCCCGCCGGGTCCGGGCCACCCGCCGCGCCACGTGGAACACGCGCTCCGGGGTCGCCACCGAGCTGCCGCCGAACTTCTGCACGATCAGGCTCATGGTCGCTCCATCCTCCGGGTCGGCTTTACTCGATCACCCGCAGCAACGGGCTGCAGCCCCGCACCACGGGCATGCGGTGCAGCCGGTGCAGGACCGCCCGCAGGGCCCGCTCGGCCGCGGGGTGCGTGCGCAGCAGCACGTCCGCCTCCTCCCCTCGACTCTGCTGGACGATGGAGTGCAGGCTCACGTGCTCCTCGCCGAAGGCCGAGGCCACCTGGGCGAACACCCCCGGCCGGTCCACCACCCGCAACACCAGGCACGCGGCGAGCACCCGGTCCGCGGAGCTGCGGACCACCTTCCGGTGGTAGCAGGTGCAGCTGACCCGGCCGTGCGCGTTGTGGCGCCGGTTCCGGGCCACCGCCACGAGGTCCGACAGCACCGCGGAGGCCGTGGGGTCCCCACCGGCCCCCCGGCCGTACAGGAGCAGCTCGCCCGCGGCCTCAGCCCGCATCCACACCGCGTTGAACTCGCGCCGCACCGAGGCCAGGGGGTGCGAGCTGGGCAGCAGTGCGGGGTACACCGCCACCTCCACTTCCTCCCCCAGGTCCCGGGCGTGGGCCACCAGCTTCAGGGTGAACCCCAGGCTCTTCGTGTAGGCCACTTCCCGCTGCGTGACCTGTGCGATCCCCTCGCAGTGGACGTCGCTGCGCACCACCCGGCTGTTGAAGGCCACGCTGGCCAGGATGGCCAGCTTGGCCGCGGCGTCGTGCCCCTCGACGTCCTCCGTGGGGTCGCTCTCCGCGAACCCGAGGCGCTGCGCCTCGCTCAACGCCTCCGCGAAGGACAGCCCCTCCTCGTCCATCCGCGTGAGGATGTAGTTGGTGGTGCCGTTCAGGATGGCGGCGATCTCCCGCACCCGGTCGCCCGCCAGGGACTCCTTGAGGGTCCGGATCACCGGGATCCCGCCCGCCACGCTGGCCTCGAAGAACAGGTCGGCTCCCGAAGCCTCTGCCGCCTCCAGGAGCTCCCGGCCTCGGCTGGCCATGAGCTGCTTGTTGGCAGTGACCACGGACTTGCCCAGGCTCAGGGCCTCGTGCACGTAACTGCGGGCAGGCTCGATCCCGCCGATCAGCTCCACCACCACGTCCACCTCGGGATCGCGCACCACCTGCCACGCGTCGTCGGTGAGCAGGTCGCGGTCCACCGACACCTGCCGCGGCTTGTCCAGGTGCGCCACCGCCACCCTGCGGAGGACCAGGGGCATGCCCGCGCGGTGGGCCAGCTCGGTGGCGCTGTCCTGCAGCCGGCGCACCACCGCGCTGCCCACGGTGCCCAGTCCCAGAAGCCCCACGCGCAGCATCTCGCTCGATTCTACCGGCTGGTCGACCGGATAGGACAGCCCTACAGGAGCGAGGCGAGGGCCTCCACGGTGGGCTCCACGTGCACCGGCTGCGGCGCCCGGTCCGCGGTGCTCGGGTCCTTGAGACCGTGGCCGGTGAGGACCGCCACCACCGTCCCCCGGATCCCGACACCCTCCCGCACCAGACGCAGCAGTCCCGCCACCGAGGCCGCGGAGGCGGGCTCCACGAACAGCCCCTCTTCCCTGGCGAGGCGGGCCTGCGCCTGCAGGATCTCCTCGTCGCTGACGGCAAGAATCCTGCCGCCGGACTCCGAGGCGGCCCGCACCGCCCCTTCCCACGACGCCGGCTTCCCGATGCGGATGGCGCTCGCGACCGTCTGCGGGTGCTCCACGGGCCGGCCTACTACGATGGGAGCGGCTCCCTCGGCCTGCACGCCCCACATGCGGGGCCTCTGGTGCGGTGGCAGGGCCTCGCAGAACCCGCGCCAGTAGGCGGTGATGTTGCCCGCGTTCCCCACGGGGAGGACCACCGCCTCGGGCGGCCCTCCCAGCTGGTCGAGGATCTCGAACGCCGCGGTCTTCTGTCCCTCCAGCCGGTAAGGGTTCAGGGAGTTCACCAGGGCGATGTGCAGCCGCTCGCTGGCCTCCCGCACCAGCTGGAGGGCCTGGTCGAACGAGCACGGCACGCTGGCCACCACCGCCCCGTGCACGCGGGCCTGGGCCAGCTTGCCCGTGGCCACAGACCCCTCCGGCAGAACCACCAGACACCGCAACCCGGCGCGGGCCGCGTACGCCGCGGCTGAGGCCGCGGTGTTGCCCGTGGACGCGCACACCACAGCCCGCGCGCCCGCCTCCGCCGCCTTGGCCACCGCCACCACCATGCCGCGGTCCTTGAAGGACCCGGTGGGGTTGGCACCCTCCCACTTGAAGTACAGCTCCACGTCCGGCAGGTCCCGGGCGATGGACACCGAGGGCACAAGGGGGGTGTTGCCCTCCCGGAGGGAAAGCGGCGGGGTGCGGTCGCTGACCGGGAGGCGGTCCGCGAACGCCTGCAGGACCCCTGGCCAGGGTCTCATGCGGGCAGCCCCGCCGCGGGGTACGAGCCCAGGCGGATCACCCACAGGCACTGCGCCCGCAGCGCTTCCAGCGCCCGCTGCACCCTCTCCTCCTCCTCGTGGCCCTCGAAGTCCACGTAGAAGACGTACTCCCACACTGCCTGGCGCGCCGGGCGGCTCTCCAGCTTCGTCAGGTTCAGGCCCTCTTCCGCCAGCGCCCCCAATGCGCGGTACAGCGCCCCGGGCCGGTGGGCGGTGGCGAACACCACGCTGGTCTTGCTCGGGTCCCGCCGGGCCGCCGGGCTCCTGGCGACAGACAGGAACCGCGTGTAGTTCATCGGGTTGGTCTGGATCTCCTCCGCCAGCACCACCAGGCCGTACAGCTCCGCGGCGCGGCGGCTGGCAATGGCCGCCGCTTCCCGCGAGGGGTTCTGGGCCAGCATCTGCGCGGAGCCCGCGGTGTCGTAGTAGGGGATCACCTCCACCCCGAGCTGGCGGAGGAACAGCTCACACTGGGCCAGCGCCTGCGGGTGGGAGTAAACGCGCCGCACGCGGTCCAGGCGGGTACCGGGTACCCCCAGCAGGCAGTGGGACACCCGCAGGGTCACCTCTCCCGTGATCCGGAGGGCGTGGTGGAACTGCAGCAGCAGGTCGTACGTCTCGTTGATGCTGCCCGCCTCGGAGTTCTCCACGGGCACCATTCCCGCGTGGGCGTCGCCCTCGGCCACTGCCTCGAAGACTTCCCGCAGGGTCCGTCGGGGCAGCACCTCCACGGTTCCGAACTGCCGCAGGGCGGCCTCCTCGCTGAAGGCCCCCCGCTCTCCCTGGAAGGCCACCCGGGGGGTCGTCACGACGCCAGCTCACGGGCCCTGCGGGCCGCCCGCTGCACCGCCTCCAGGAAAGCTCCCCTGACCCCGTGCTCCTCCAGAGCTCCTACCCCGGCCATGGTGGTCCCACCCGGAGAGGTGACCCGCCGGCGCAGTTCCGCGGGGTCCTCGCCCGTTTCCCGCAGCATCCGGGCCGCACCGAACACCGTCTGCACCACGAGATCCCGCGCGACCTCGGGCGGCAGTCCCGACCGCACCCCCGCCTCAATCAGGCTCTCCACGAGGAAGAACACGTACGCGGGCCCGCTGCCGGAAAGGCCCGTGACGAGGTCGATGCGCTCCTCCGGGACCTCCACCACCGCACCCACCGAGCCGAACAGCTCCTGCGCGAGGCGCGCGTCCTCCTGACCCGCCCACCGGCCCAGGGCGTAGGCGGTGACACCCTCCCGCACCGCGGAGGGGGTGTTGGGCATGGCCCGCACCACCGGGGTTCCGGGGAAAGCCCGCTCCAGGGAGGACAGGGTGAGCCCCGCCACCACCGACAGCAGCCGGTGGCCCGGCCGCACGAGGGGCTTCAGCTGGCTGGTGGCCTCCGGCACGTCCTTGGGCTTCACGGCCAGTACCAGGACCTGGCTGGCCCCGCACAGCGCTTCCTTTTCCTGGGTGGTCTGCACCCCGTAGCGGGCCCGCAACCAGTCCAGGCGCGCCCGGTTGGACCGGTTCGTGACCCAGATGCGCTCCGCAGGCCAGCCCGCGGCCCGCATGCCGCTGATGAGCGCCTCCGCCATGTTCCCGGCGCCCACGAACCCCACCGTGGGGTAGGTCTTTCCGTCCACCATCCCTCACCTCAACGCGAAGCGCCTCCGCCCGCAAGGGCGGAGGCGCGCTCCGCGGTACCACCTTGCTTCCGGCCACCCTGAACGGGTGGCCGGCGCTTGGTTTCGCGACAACGGGCGTACCCGGCGGGGTTACGCCGCCCGAGGCGGCAGCTTCCCCCGCGGCTCCGGGGTGGGTGCCGGGCAGCTCCCGGCCGGCCTCACACCGCCTGCCGGCTCGCTTTCGGTCGCCCCTCCCGGCCGGCCCCTTCCTCGCCGAGTTCGCACCGTTTGTAGCACAGCCGGACCCGCGAAGTCAACGCGGCCGTTTTGCGGCTCTACTCCCCTCAAAAGCGGGAAGCGTGGCTGTCAAGGGACCAGGCGGTAGACGAGGCGTGGGGTAGCCACAACCTGGGGGAAGCGCGGCGCGTCGCAGTCCGCCCGCACGGGTCCTGAGGGCTTCCTGGAGCCTGTTGGCCGCCGACATCGCCTATCGATCGTCCGGCGCCCCCCGGCCCCTTCGGACTCCTACAGGCATCAAGCGAGCCCGCATGGAATCCCGC
>JAVKKH010000034.1 GCA_031296405.1 Candidatus Tepidifontimicrobium thermophilum | reverse complement strand
TGGTCGAAGTCCACCCCGACCCCGAGCGCGCCCTCAGCGACGGCCCCCAGCAGCTGCGGCCCGACCAGTTCGCCCAACTCATGCACGAGCTGCGCCGGCTGGCCCAGGCCGTGGGCCGCAGCGTAGCGACCCACCCGGTGGCGGCACGGTGAGGCACGTGCGATTCGACGTGGTGGCCATCGTGGGCACCGGGCTCATCGGCGGCGCCCTGGGGATGGCCCTCCGGCAGGCCGGGGCGGCGCGCCAGGTGCTCGCGTCCGACGTGGACCCCCAGGTGGCGCGCCGCGCCGTGGAACGGGGCGCCGCGGACGTGGCGGTACACGACCCGCGGGCCCTGCGGGCCGCGCAACTGGTGATCGTCAGCACGCCCCTCGACCAGATCCTCCCCACGTGCCTCACCCTGCGGCCGCACCTAGCGCCGGATGCCATCGTGACCGACACCGGGAGCGTGAAGGCACCGGTGGTGCGGGCCGTGGAACAGTCCGCGTACCCCCTGCGTTTCGTGGGTGGCCATCCCATGGCGGGCACCGAAGGGCAGGGCATCGAAGACGCGTCTCCCGCCTTCCTGACCGGCCGGCCCTACCTCCTGACACCCACGGGGGCCACCGACCGGGAGGCGGTGGCTGCCCTCGCGCAGCTGGTGCGCGAGATCGGAATGGTACCGGTGGTCATGCAGCCGGAGGTACACGACCGCCTGGTCGCTCTGGTGAGCCACCTGCCGTACCTGGTGGCGTGCGCGGCGGTGCTGGCGGCGTCCTCCGAGCCGGAGTCCCTGGAGGTGGGAGGGCCCACCTTCCGCGAGCTCAGTCGGCTCGCCCGCAACCCCATCTGCCTGTGGGAGCAGATCGCGCGCCTGAACCAGGACGAGATCCTGCGCGCCCTCGAGCTGTTCCGCAGGGAGCTGGAGGGCCTGGAAGCGGCCCTGCGGGCTGGCCAGCTGCGGCCCCTTTTGGAACGGGCGTTCCAGGCGGCACAGCGCCCCAAGGAGAAGTCCCCGTGAGTTCCGCCTCGGTGCTGGCCCTCGAGCCTGGCCCCCGCTCCTACGAATCCCTGCTGCGGGCGGGCAACCTGATCCCCGTCTCGTGCGAGGTGGTGGCGGACCTGGAAACCCCCATCACTGCCTTTCTCAAGCTGCGGGACCTGCCCCACGCCTTCCTCCTGGAGAGCGTGGAGGGCGGGGAAAGGCTCGCCCGCTACTCCTTCCTCGGTGCCGCTCCGCGGCTCGTGGTCACCTACCGCGACGGCCGGGTACACGTGGGCGACCGGGTACAGGAAGGGCCTCTGCTACCGCGTCTGCGGGAGCTGCTGCGGCCCTACCGGCCCGTACGGGATCCCCAGCTCCCGCGTTTCTTCGGCGGGCTGGTGGGTTACCTGGGTTACGACCTGGTCCGGGACTGGGAGCGCCTGCCGCACCGGCCGCCCGACGACCTCGGGCTGCCCACCGCGGAGCTGGGTCTGTACGACACCGTGGTGTGCTTCGACCACGTACGCCGCAGGATGCGGGTGATCGCGTGCGCCTTCGCGGAGGAGGGGGCGGAGGCGGCCTACCGCCGGGCGCGGGAGCGCATCGAGGGCGTCCTGGACCGGCTCCAGCGGCCCCTGGAGCTGCCGCCTCGGGCCTCCGGCCGACTGCGCCCGGCCGTGGAGTCCAACATGACCCGGGAGGCCTTCCTGGAGAAGGTCGCGCGGTGCAAGCGTTACATCCGTGCGGGGGACATCTTCCAGGTGATCCTGTCCCAGCGGTTCGCCGCACCCGTTGGCGACCTGGACCCCTTCCGCCTGTACCGGGCCGCCCGGGTGATCAACCCCTCTCCCTTCCTCTTCTACCTCGAGTTCCGGGGGGCCCGGCTGGCCGGATCCTCGCCGGAGCTGCTGGTCCGGCTGGAGGACGGTCAGGTGTGGATGCGGCCCATCGCGGGCACCCGGCCCCGCGGCCGCACGCCCGAGGAGGACGCGGCCCTGGAAGCGGAGCTGCGCACCAGCGAGAAGGAACGGGCGGAGCACGTGATGCTCGTGGACCTGGCCCGCAACGACGTCGGCCGCGTCTGCCGCTACGGGACGGTGCGTGTCACGGACCTCATGGTGGTGGAGCGCTACTCCCACGTGATGCACATGGTGAGCACCGTGCGGGGCGAGCTGGCGCTCGGGCGGGACGCCTTCCACGTGCTGGAGGCCACGTTCCCCCACGGCACGGTGACCGGTGCCCCCAAGGTACGCGCCATGGAGATCATCGACGAGCTGGAGCCCGTCGCCCGTGGCCCGTACGCGGGGGCGGTGGGGTACGTGGGGTTCGACGGCACCATGGACACCTGCATCGTGATCCGCACCCTCGTGATCCACGAGGGCGTGGCCTACGTGCAGGCGGGAGCCGGCATCGTGGCGGACTCCGATCCTGCGGCCGAGTACCAGGAGACGGTGGACAAGGCGCAGGCGTTGCTGCGGGCCCTGGAGCTCGCCACTTCCGAGGGCCTGGTGTGAGGGAGGGATGGCCGTGGTCGTGGTGGTGGACAACTACGACTCCTTCACCTACAACCTCGTGCAGCTCCTGGGGGAGCTGGGCGCGGAGGTGGAGGTATACCGGAACGACGCGGTCACCGCGGCACAGATCGCCGCCCGCGACCCGGAGGCGCTGGTCCTCTCCCCCGGCCCCTGCACGCCCGACCAGGCGGGCGTGTGCAACGACGTGCTGCGGGAACTGAGCCACCGCGTACCTGTCCTGGGCGTCTGCCTCGGCCACCAGTGCATCGGTCAGGCCTTCGGCGGGCAGGTGGTGCTGGCGCCCCGGGAGGTCCACGGGAAGACCTCTGAGGTCTGGCACGACGGCCGCACCCTGTACGCCGGGCTGCCCAACCCCTTCCGGGCCACGCGCTACCACTCCCTGGTGGTGGATCCCCGCAGCCTACCGCCGGAGTTGGAGGTGTCCGCCCGCAGCCCGGACGGCCTGGTGATGGGATTGCGCCACCGCCGGCGGCCCGTGGAGGGCGTGCAGTTCCACCCCGAATCCGTGCTGACGGACTGCGGCAAGGAGCTGTTGGGTAACTTCCTGAAGCTGGCGCGGACCTGGCACGCCACGGGGCGGTGGGGAGAAGCCGAAGGTGAGGAGGTGCTCCGGTGATCCGGGAGGCTATCGCAAGGATCGTGGACGGCGCGTCCCTGACCGCGGAGGAGGCCGCCGCGGTCATGGGGGAGATCATGGACGGCCAGGCCACCCCGGCGCAGATCGGGGCGTTGATCACCGCCCTGCGCATGAAGGGCGAGACGCCGGAGGAGATCGCGGGGTTCGCGGTGGCCATGCGGCAGAGGGCCCACCGCATCGAGCCGCAGGTGCCCACGTTCGTGGACGTGGTGGGGACCGGAGGCGACCGGTCCGGGACCTTCAACATCTCCACCGTGGCGGCCTTCGTGGTGGCGGGGGCGGGGGTGCCCGTGGCCAAGCACAACAACCGGGCGGTGAGCAGCCGCTGCGGTAGCGCGGACCTCCTGGAGGCCCTGGGCGTACCCGCGGACGTGGAGCCGGAGCGCGCCCGCCGGGCCATCGAAGAAGTTGGGATCGGGTTCCTGTTCGCGCCCCGTTTCCACCCGGCCATGCGGCACGCGGCGGGACCCCGCCGGGAGGTCGGCATCCGCACGGTGTTCAACGTGCTGGGCCCCCTCACCAACCCCGCGGGCGCCCGGCACCAGGTGGTGGGCGTCTACCACGCCTCCCTGGTGGAGCCCGTTGCCCGGGTGCTCCAGACGCTGGGGACCCGCCACGCCTTCGTGGTTCACGGGGACGGGATGGACGAGCTGGCGCCCAGCGGGCCCTCGTACGTGGCGGAGGTGCGCGAAGGACAGGTCCGCACCTTCGAGCTGCAGCCAGAGGACGCGGGGCTGCCGCGCCACCCGGCCCAGGCAGTCCGGGGCGGAGAGGCCTCCCAGAACGCACGGCTGGCGCTGTCGGTGCTGCGGGGCGAGCCCGGCGCCCACCGGGACGTGGTGCTGCTCAACGCCGCCGCAGCCCTGGTGGCCGCGGGGACCTGCTCGGACCTCCGCGAGGGGGCTGAGCGGGCTGCCGAGAGCATCGACCGCGGCGCGGCGCTGGGCAAGCTGGAGCAGCTTCGGCATTTTCTGGGAGCGGACGCGTGAGCGTGCTGGACGCCATCGTGGCTTACAAACGCGCGGAGCTGGCGGACCTCCGCCGCGCCGTGCCAGAGGAGGAGCTGGCCGCCCGGGTGGTCTCCGCACCCCCGCCGCGTCCGTTTGCCGCCGCGCTGTCCGGGCCGGGCCTCCGGGTGGTGGCGGAGGTCAAGGCCGCCTCGCCTTCTGCGGGGATCCTGCGGGCGGACCTGGACCCGCGCCAGCTGGCGCGGCGGTACGCGCAGGGCGGGGCGTGCGCTCTCTCGGTGCTCACCGACCGGCATTTCTTCCGGGGCGCACCCGAGCACCTGCCGGCTGCCCGCGACGCGGCGGGCCTGCCGGTCCTGCGCAAGGACTTCACCCTGGACACCTACCACGTCCATGAGGCCCGGGCCCTGGGCGCGGACGCGGTGCTCCTGATCGCCGCGGTGCTGGACGACGCCCGGCTCGTTGAGCTGCTGGAGCTGTCGGAGCGGCTCGGGATGGCCGCCCTGGTGGAGGTCCACACGGAGGAGGAGGTGGACCGGGCGCTGGCGGCCGGGGCCCGCCTGGTGGGCATCAACAACCGGGACCTCCGGAGCTTCCGGGTGGACCTCGACACCACCGTGCGGCTGCGGCGGAGGATTCCCGACTCGGTGCTGGTGGTGAGCGAAAGCGGGATCGAAACCGCCGACGACGTGCGGCGGGTGTGGGCAGCGGGCGTCCGGGCGATCCTGGTGGGTTCTGCCCTGGTCCGCAGCCCGGACCCCGCCGCCAAGCTGCGGGAGTTTGTCCGCGCCGTGACCGCGGAAGGAGGGAGGGTACCGTGGAACGCGTGCTGACGCAACCGGAACGGCAGACCACCGTCCCCACCGTGCCCCGGGTGTTCTCGGGGATCCAACCCACCGGGCTTATCCACCTGGGCAACTACGTGGGCGCCCTGCGGCAGTGGGTCGAGCTGCAGCGGCAGTACGAGTCGTACTTCTGCATTGTGGACCTGCACGCCATCACCGTGCCCTACGAGCCCGCGGAGCTGCAGCAGCGGATCCTGGAAGCCGCGGCCGCGAACCTGGCCGCGGGCATCGATCCGGAACGGTCGGTGCTGTTCGTGCAGTCCCACGTGCCGGAGCACACCGAGCTCATGTGGCTTCTCAACACCGTGACCCCGGTAGGCCAGCTGGAGCGGATGACCCAGTACAAGGAGAAGGCCCGGCGCAGCAGGCACGGGGTAATGGCCGGGCTGTTGAACTATCCGGTGCTGCAGGCGGCGGACGTGCTCCTGTACAAGGCGACCCTGGTCCCCGTGGGGGAGGACCAGCTCCAGCACATCGAGCTCATGCGGGACATCGCGGAGCGCTTCAACAAGACTTTCGGGGAGACCTTCCCGTTGCCGGAGGCCAGGCTGTCCAAGGGGGCCCGCATCATGGCCCTCAACGACCCCACCAAGAAGATGAGCAAGAGCGTGCCCGGTAGCTACATCGCCCTCACGGAGGACCCCGATGAGATCCGCCGGAAGATTCGGGCCGCAGTCACCGACCCGGGCCCGCCTGCCCGGGGGGCGCGGCTGGAGGAGGCCAGCCCGGGGGTGGCCAACCTGTTCACCCTCCTGGAGGTGTTCGCCCCGGAGGCTTACCCGCGCTTCACGGAAGCGTACACCGAAGGCACCATCCGGTACAGCGAGCTGAAGCAGGTCCTGGCGGAAGCTCTGGTGGAAGCCCTGACGCCCATCCGCGAGCGCTACCAGCGGTTGGTGTCGAATCCGGGGGAGGTGTGGGAGATCCTGCGCTACGGTGCCGGCCGCGCGCGACCGGTAGCGCAGGCCACCATGGAAGAGGTGCGGCGCCGTATGGGGCTGCGCGGGGCATGACGCGGGTCAAGATCTGCGGGATCTGCACCGAGGCTGCCGCGCTGGCCGCCGCAGAGGCGGGGGCGGACGCGGTGGGCTTCGTGTTCTACCCCGGCAGCTCCCGGTACGTGTCACCGGAGCGCGCGGCCCAGCTCTCCCGTCTGCTGCCGCCCTTCGTCGTACGCGTGGGGGTGTTCGTGAACGCACCGGTGGCCGTGGTGGAGCGCATCTCCGACCAGGTGGGGTTGGACCTGGTGCAGCTGCACGGGGACGAGCCTCCGGAGGTGTGTGCCCGAGCGCCGCGTCGGGTGATCAAGGCGGTCCGGGTGGAGGGGACTGAAGCGCTGCGGCGGGCCGCGGAGTACCCCGCGTGCGCGGTGCTGCTGGACGCCTACGTTCCGGGCCGCTACGGCGGCACCGGACGCCCCTTCGACTGGTCCCTGCTCTGCCAGATAGACCGTCCGGTCATCCTCTCGGGGGGCCTGACGCCGGAGAACGTCGCCGAAGCCGTGCGCAGGGTCCGTCCGTACGCGGTGGACGTAAGCAGCGGCGTGGAGACCGACGGCGAGAAGGACCCGCGCAGGATCGAGGCGTTCGTCCGCGCGGTGCGGGAGGTAGACCGGGAACTTCAGGAGGTGCGCAGGTGACCCCCACGACCCTCCCCGACGCAAGAGGCCGGTTCGGCCCCTTCGGCGGACGGTACGTTCCCGAAACCCTGGTGCCCGCCCTCGAGGAGCTGGGTGAGGCCTACGCCCGCTTCTCCCGCGACCCCGACTTCCGGGCAGAGCTGGCAGTCCTGCTGCGCGACTACGCAGGCCGGCCCACCCCCCTGTACTTCGCCCGGAGACTCTCGGACCGGCTGGGCGTACGCGTGTACCTCAAGCGGGAGGACCTGCTGCACACGGGAGCCCACAAGATCAACAACGCCCTGGGCCAGGTGCTGCTGGCCAAGCGCATGGGCAAGCGGCGGGTCATCGCGGAGACCGGAGCGGGCCAGCACGGGGTGGCCACCGCCACCGCGGCGGCCATGCTGGGACTTCCCTGCGACGTGTACATGGGGCGTGAGGACACCGAGCGCCAGGCCCTGAACGTGTACCGGATGCAGCTCCTCGGTGCCCGGGTGATCCCTGTGGACGGCGGAACCCGGACCCTCAAGGACGCCATCAACGAGGCCCTGCGGGACTGGGTGACCCACGTGCGGGACACCTTCTACGTCATCGGGTCCGTGGTGGGTCCTCACCCGTACCCGCAGATGGTGCGGGACTTCCAGTCCGTCATCGGACGGGAGGCCCGACAGCAGGTCCTGGAGCGGGAGGGCAGGCTCCCGGACGCGGTGGTGGCGTGTGTGGGCGGCGGGAGCAACGCCATGGGGCTGTTCTCCGCGTTCGTCCAGGATCCGTCCGTCCGCCTGGTAGGGGTGGAGGCCGGGGGCCTGGGCCTCCACACCGGCCAGCACGCGGCCAGCCTCACCGCGGGCAGCCCAGGCATCCTGCACGGCGCCTACACCTACCTCCTGCAGGACGACGCGGGTCAGGTGCTCGGCACGCACTCCGTCTCCGCGGGGCTGGACTACCCGGGCGTCGGTCCAGAGCACGCGTACCTGAAGGAGGTCGGGCGCGCCGAGTACGTGGCGGTGACGGACGCGGAGGCCCTGGAGGCGTTCCACCTGCTGGCGGAGCTGGAGGGAATCCTCCCCGCCCTGGAGCCCGCTCACGCGGTGGCGTACCTACCCGGCCTGGCGCGCCAGCTGCGCCCCGACGCCGTCGTGGTCGTGGGGCTGTCCGGCCGAGGGGACAAAGACGTGGATACTGTGAGGAAGCTGGAGGCCACACCTTGAGCAGGCTTCACGAGCTGTTCGCCCGGGTGCGCGTGCGGGGCCGGCCCGCACTGATGCCGTTCCTGCAGGCCGGGGACCCGGACTTCTCGGTGCTCGAGCGCCTCATCCCGGCCCTGGTGGAAGCCGGTGCCGAAGCACTCGAGCTGGGGGTGCCCTTCTCTGACCCCATAGCGGACGGCCCTGTGTTGCAGCGGGCCAGTCAGCGCGCGCTGCAGCGCGGCGCACGGCTGGCGGACGTGCTGGAGTTCGTGAGCCGGCTCCGGCGGAGCGTGGACGTCCCCGTGGCCCTCCTCTCCTACGCCAACCCGCTGTTCCGTTACGGCTGGGAGCGGTTCTGCCAGGACGCAGTGGCGGCGGGCGTGGACGCGGTGATCCCCGCGGACCTGCCCGCCGACGAGGCCGGGCCGCTGGTAGACGCGTCCCGCGCCTGTGGCCTGGACACGGTCTTCTTGGTGGCACCCACCAGCACCGACGCGCGGCTGCGCCTGGCTGCCGCGGCGTCCACAGGGTTTTTGTACTGCGTCTCCCTCACCGGCACCACCGGTCCCCGGGACCACCTCAGCGCGGACGCGCGGGCGCTGCTGCGCAGGGTGCGGGAGCTCACGGACCGCCCTGCGGTGCTGGGCTTCGGGATCGCCCGCCCGGAACACGCCGTCACCGTGGCGGATTTAGCGGACGGGGTCATCGTCGGCAGCGCCCTGTACCGCGTCCTGGAGGAGGCTCGAGACCCCGTGGTCACCGCGGTGGAGTTCGTCCGGAGCTTCGCCGAGGCCCTCCGCCGCCCGGTCCGGTAAGCGGCCCACTTCCGGCACGCACTGTGCAACTCCCCACGCACGATGCGCGTGCCGGGTGTGAACGAAAGACCGAATCCGGTTCCTCTGGAGGCCTGGGGTGCAGGCTTCGTGCACGCCCTCCGGCAGGCCCAGGCCCTCACGCCGGCTCCTGCAGCCCGCTCGGTCGCTCTGAACAGCCAGGCACCGCCGAGGCCGGCAGATCCCTTCAACCCGCCGGCCGCCCGCGCCGCGCCCCAGCCCCGTCAGCCCTCCCTGTGGGACAGGTTGGTCGGTTTGGTGCAGGAGGCGGTCTGCGCCGCCCTGGGCCTGTTGCGGACCGGGCTGGACCACCTCCTACGAACCCTGGGCGGCCGGTAGCCCATGCCCGACCGACCCACGGAGGGACCGAGCCCACCTCCATGGGGTACAATGGCACGCGGGATGAGCTTCACCGTGACCGACTTCCAGGATCTCCTCCGGCTGCTCCGGGAACGGCCGGAGTGGCGGGAGGAGCTGCGCCGGCTCCTCCTGACGGAGGAGCTGTTCGCGCTGCCGCAGGGGGTGCGCGAGCTGGCCACGGAAGTGCGCCGCCTCGCGGAACTACAGGCACGTACCCATGAGCAGATCAGCCAGCTGGTGCAGGCGCAGGTCAGGGCTGAAGAACAGGCCCGACGCCTCGAACAGGCCCTCGCCGAACTCGCCCAAGCCCAGCACAGAACCGAGGAACGCGTCGGACGCCTCGAACAGGCCCTCGCCGAACTCGCCCAAGCCCAGCGCAAAACCGAGGAACGCGTCGGACGCCTCGAACAGGCCCTCGCCGAACTCGCCCAAGCCCAGCGCAAAACCGAGGAACGCGTCGGACACCTCGAACAGGCCCTCGCCGAACTCGCCCAAGCCCAGCGCAGAACCGAGGAACGCGTCGGACACCTGGAAGGCGCCGTAGAGCGTCTTGCGGAAGCTCAGGCGAGGACGGAGCAGGTGGTCCAGCAGCTGGCGCAGCAGGTGGGCCGCCTGTCGGACGCGGTAGGCTTCACCCTCGAGGAGCTGGCGCGGGAGCTGGCCCCCGCTTACCTAGCGGAGCGGTACGGCATTCGGGTCGCCGCCCTCGAGCGGCGTTTCTTCACCGTCG
>JAVKKH010000033.1 GCA_031296405.1 Candidatus Tepidifontimicrobium thermophilum | reverse complement strand
GAGCCTCCTTACCTTCTGGCACCGGGGATGGAGACCCCGGAGGAGGCCTGGGTCGTCCGGGCGCTGGCGCAAGCGGTGCGCGCCGTCGTGGGAGAGGCGGTACACGTTGGGGCGCCGTACGCCACCGACGCCGGCCACGTGGCACAGGCAGGGGTTCCTTGCGTGGTGTTCGGACCGGGTTCCGCCGCCGAGGCGCACACCGCCTCGGAGTCGGTGCCTCTGGACCAGGTGGAGGCCGCGACGCGGGTCTTTTACGAGCTGCTGACGGGCTGCACGCGGTCCCGTTAGAACGCGGAACCCCTGGCTCCGAGTGCGCCCCTACCCAGGGGAAGAGCTTGACTCCCAAGTCGAACACATGTACGCTATAACTGACTCGGGGCGCTGCCCACCACGCCACCCCAAACGCACCGGCGCCCTGGACGGTGAGACCTTCGTGCGCGACGCGACCCTAGGGGTTCTGTCCTCTCCGCGGCCCCTGCCGGAGGGGGGCGGCACCTGGAGCTTCGAGGAGGTGTGTGGCCGCCTGGTCCAGCTCTCAGGGAGTGCTGTCCTGACCCTGGCCACGGAGCTGGTGGCGGACGCCCAGAGGGCTGGCGAGCCGGTGGCCTGGGTTTCGGTGGACAGCGACTTCTACCCGCCCGACGCTGCCGCGTCCGGGGTGGACCTGGATTCCCTGGTGGTGGTACGGGTGCAGGACGCCCAAGCAGCCGCGCGCGCCGCGGATCGCCTGGTACGCTCCGGTGGGTTCGGGCTGGTGGTGCTGGACCTCACCGCGGACGCCGAAGTCCCTCTGGCCGTCCAAAGCCGGCTGGTCGCACTCGCGCAGCGTCACGAGGTCGCGGTGGTGTGCCTTACCCGGACACCCGTGGGGGCTCCCTCCCTGAGTCCGCTGGTGTCGCTTCGGGCGCATACCGACAGGGAGAGGACCACACCCGGGGGGTTCGCGTGTACGCTCCACCCCCTGCGGGACAAGCGCCGCGGGACGGGCTGGACGTTCCGGAAGCACTATGTCGGCCCGGCTGGCGTGCGTTAGCCTCCCGGCTTTCCCCCTCCAGGTGCTCCTCCGTCACCACCCGGAGTGGAAAGGGTACCCCGCAGCGGTGGCGGAGGAGGACAGGCCCCGCGCGCGCCTGGTGTGGGTGAACGACGAGGCCCGCCGCGCCGGGGTGTTCCCCGGGCTGGCGTACGCCACCGCCCTGGCGCTGTTGCCCACCCTGCGGGTCGGGGTGGTGACCCTCCAGGAGGTGGGTAGGGAGGTGGAGGCCGTGGCCGAGGGGTTGTACCGGCACAGCCCGCGGGTGGAGCGTGCCGATCCCCCCGGCACCTTCTGGCTGGACGCTTCAGGCCTGGAGCTGCTGCACCCGTCGCTGGAGGGGTGGGCCGCCAGCCTGCGGGGGGAGCTGGCGCGGGCCGGGTGGGAAGCCACAGTGGTGGTGGGGTTTTCCCGGTTCGGGACGTACGCGGTGGCGAGGGCGTGCCGGGGGGTGAAGGTGTTCTCTTCCCCAGAGGAGGAATACACGGCCGCGGGCCGGGTGCGGTTGTGGGAGCTGGAGCTTGACCCCGAGGGGGTGGAGGCCCTGGAAAAACTCGGGGTGCGTACGGTGCAGGACCTGCGGGCCCTCCCGGAGGTGGGGCTGCGGGAGCGGTTCGGCCACCCGGTAGCAGAGGTGCGCCGGCTGGCCACGGCGAGCGTCTTTGACCCCCTGCGGCCGAAGGTCCAGCGGGAAGAGCTGGTGCGTCAGGTGGTGCTGGACGCGCCGGAGTCCGACCTCGTGCGCCTGGTATTCGCGATCAAAAACACCCTGGACCCCCTGCTGCAGACCCTGGCGCGGCGCGGGGAGGCAGCCTCCGCTGTAGAGCTGTCCCTGCAGCAACAGAACGGTCGGCTGATGGTCACCGAGGTCCGTCCTGCAACCCCCACCCTGGACTCCTCGCAACTCGCCGACCTCGTACGGCTGCGGCTGAGCTCCCTGCCCTGGGAAGCAGGGGTGGTGGAAGCGCGGGTGCGGGTTTGGGGGACAAGGGCCGGACCCGAGCAACTACGGGCCGTGCCCGTGGCCCGGCGGGACCCCGAGGAAGCCGCACGCGCCCTGGCCCGCCTGCGGGCGGAGTTCGGAGACGGCTCTGTGGTCCGGGCGGTGCTGCGCGACGGGCACCTCCCGGAAGCCCGCTACGGATGGGTTCCCACAGACCGTGTCCGGCCGCCCAGGCGCCTGGTGGCTTCAGAGCCCATCCTGGTCCGCCGGGTGTACCGCAAACCGGTTCCCCTGGACGCGCTGCCCGCCCACCGGGCGGCCTTCGGCCCGGAGGAGGTCGCGGGAGGGTGGTGGGTGCGGCGCGTGCACCGGTCCTACTACTTCCTGGAGACCGAGGCGGGCGAGCTCCTGTGGGTGTACTACGACCACCGCAGGCGCCGGTGGTTCCTGCAGGGACGGGTAGAGTGAAGTGTACGCACCCCTCTGGTGCAAGAGCAACCACTCCTTCCTGGAGGGCGCCAGCCACCCGGAGGAGCTGGTACGGACCGCGCACGAGCTCGGCCTCCCTGCCCTCGCCCTCACGGACCGCGACGGGGTGTACGGCGCGGTGGAGGCGCTGCTGGCCGCGGAGGAGGTGGGCCTGCACCTGGTGGTGGGCGCCCAGGTGTCGGTGTGCGACGGCACCCACGTGATCCTCCTGGCCCAGGACCGGGAAGGGTACCGGAACCTGTGCCGGTTGCTGACGCGCGGACGCCTGCGGTCCCAAAAAGGAAGCAGCGAGGTCACCTGGGAGGAGGTGTGCGAGCGCGCCGCAGGGCTGGTAGCCCTGTGGGGCGGGGAGGGGAGCCTTCTAGCTTCCGGGGAAGACCCGCACGCCGTGGCCGGCGTGCTCCGCGACGCGTTTTCAGACCGCCTGTACCTGCTGGTGGCCCGCCACCGTCGGTTCTCCGACGCGGTGGTGGAGGCCCGCACCCGCCAGCTCGCTTCCCGCTACGGGGCCCCCACGGTGGCCGGCTCCGAGGTCCTGTACCACACCCCCGCGCGCCAGCCCCTGCAGGACGTGCTGACCTGCGTGCGGTGGGGCGTCACGCTGGCGGAGGCCGGGCGGCGCATCCGGCCCAACGCGGAGCACGCCCTGAAGTCGGGGGAGGAGTTTGCCGCGCTGTTTTTGGACGACCCCGTCTCCGTGCGGCGGACCCTGGAGGTCGTGGAGCGGTGCTCGTTCTCCCTGCGGGAGCTGCGTTACCGGTACCCGTCCGAGTGGCTGCCGGAAGGCTACACCTCCGGGCAGTGGCTCCGGCAGCTCACCTTCGAAGGCGCACGCAGGCGCTACGGCGGGTCCGTCCCCCCCGAGGTGGTCGCGCAGCTGGAACGGGAGCTGGCACTCATCGAGGAGCTGGACTACGTGGGCTACTTCCTCACCGTGCACGACGTGGTGGCCTTCTGCCACAGCCAGGGGATCCTGTGCCAGGGGAGGGGGTCTGCCGCCAACTCCGCGGTGTGCTACTGTCTGGGGATCACCGCGGTGGACCCGGTCCGCATGGAGCTGCTGTTCGAGCGGTTCCTGTCGCGGGAGCGCGCGGAGCCTCCCGACATCGACCTGGACATCCAGCACGACCGCCGCGAGGAAGTGATCCAGTGGATGTACCGCAAGTACGGGCGGGAACGGGCGGCCATGGTGGCCAACAAGATCCGCTACCGGATCCGCTCCGCGCTGCGCGACGTGGGCAAGGTGCTGGGAGTGCCGCTGGTGACGGTGGACCGGCTCAGCAAGCTGGTGGACCTGCACGGGGAGCTGTCCCCCGGGGTGCTGCGGGAGGCCGGGTTGGACCCGGAAGCGCCCGTGTACCGTCACCTCTCTTCCCTGACCGCGGAGCTGGTGGGGTTTCCCCGCCACCTCTCCATCCATCCCGGCGGCTTCCTGCTGGGCAGCGAGCCCGTGTGCGACCTGGTGCCCGTGGAGAACGCGGCCATGCCGGGCCGCACCGTGGTGCAGTGGGACAAGTCCGACCTGGAAGCCCTGGGCCTGTTCAAGGTGGACCTGCTGGGGCTGGGCGGGCTCACCCTGCTGGACCGGTGCACGAAGCTGGTGCGGGAGCACCGGGGAGTGGAGGTGGGGTTGGACCGGATCCCCCCCGACGACCCCGACACCTTCGAGATGATCCGCCGGCAGGACACCGTGGGCGTGTTTCAGATCGAGAGCCGCGCGCAGATGGCCATCGCCCCGCGGCTGCAGCCCCGGAACTACTACGACCTGGTGGTCCAGGTGGCCATCATCCGGCCCGGACCCATCGAGGGCGGGATGCTGGAGGCGTACCTGCGCCGCCGCCAGGGGCTGGAACCCGTCACGTACCCCCACCCGTGTCTGGTCCCCGTGCTGGAGAAGACGTTGGGCGTGCCCCTGTTCCAGGAGCAGGTGATCCGGCTGGCGGTGGTGGCCGCGGGCTACACTCCCGGAGAAGCAGACCAGCTCCGGCGAGATCTCGGTGCCTGGCAGCGCAGCGGACGGCTGGAACGGCACCGGCAGCGGTTGATCGCGGGGATGGTGGAGCGGGGGATCCCGCCGGAGTTCGCGGAGCGGGTGTTCCGGCAGATCCAGGGGTTCGGTTCGTACGGCTTCCCGGAGTCCCACGCGGCCAGCTTCGCCCTCATCGCGTACGCGACCGCGTACCTGCGCTGCCACTTCCTCCCGGAGTTCGTCTGCGCCCTGCTGAACGCACAGCCCATGGGCTTCTACGCGGTGCACACCCTCGTGGACGACGCGCGCCGGCACGGGGTGGTGGTCCGTCCCGTGGACGTGCTGCGCAGCGACTGGGACTGCACCCTCGAGCCGTGTGCCCACAGCCGGGACGGGCTCGCGGTGCGGGTGGGGCTGCGGTACGTGAAGGGGCTCGGGGAGCAGGACGGGCGGCGCATCCTGAACTCGCGCGCAGAGGGCGGGTGGCGGTCGCTGGGGGAGTTCGTGCGGCGTACGGGGTTGGGCCGCCGGCCGCTGCTGAGCCTCGCGGAGGCGGACGCGTTTTCGGGCTTCGGGCTCAGCCGACGGGAAGCGCTGTGGGAGGTGCGGGCGCTGCTGCGGAGGAAGGGCGACGCGCTTCCCGCCGACGTACCGGAGGACCCCGTGGCCTTCGAGCCCCTGTCGCTGCTGGAGGCCATCCGGTGGGACTACGAGGCCACCGACCACAGCGCCCGCGGCCACCCCCTGCAGCCCCTGCGTCCGTGGCTCACAGAACAGGGCCTCCCGGACGCGCAGACGGTAGCCACGATGCGGGACGGCGTACGGGTGCGGTACGCGGGGCTGGTGATCTGCCGGCAGGCACCGGAGCGCGCGGGAGGAGTGCGGTTCTTGACCCTGGAGGACGAGACGGGGTTCGTGAACGTGGTCGCCTGGCGCGACGTGTTCGAGCGGTACCGGCTGCTGGCCACCACCGCCTCGTTCCTGGGCGTCACCGGCCGCCTGCAGGTGGAGGACGGCGTGGTGCACCTGGTGGCGGAGCGGTTCTGGTCACCTTCCCGGACACGGCCCGCGCGCGTCCGCAGTCGGGACTTCCGGTGAGACAGCCCAGCGGTCCGCTGAGCGCCGGGGGCACCGCGACCTCGCGCGAGCGCCTCCACAGGCGCGTCCCGCAAGCAGGCTTGGGAGTAACATTGCTGGGGGAGGTGAGACCGTGTCCAGACCCCACAACGACCCCTCGTCATGTACGGACCTGCAGCAGGCCCTCGCCCGGCGCCTTCCCGGCCGAGTCCTCACGGATCCCGAGGAGCTAGCCCGCTACGCCGCGGACGCCCTGGCGGCCGCTAGGGCGTACCGGTCCGGCTTCCAGGCGGAAGCCCTCCCCGCGGCGGTAGTCCGCGCCACGACCGTGGACGACGTGTGCAGGCTGCTGGAGTGGGCGCACGAGGAGGGCGTCCCCGTGGTCCCCTTCGGCGGTGGAAGCGGGGTAATGGGCGGCGCGGTGGCGGTGGCCGGCGCGGTGACCCTGGACCTCAGGGGGCTGAACCGGATCCGCAGGGTGAGCCGGGAAGACCGCACGGTGGAGGCCGAGGCGGGCGTGCTGCTGTCGGATCTGGGCGAAGCCCTGGATCCCCACGGGCTGTTCTTCGCCCACGACCCGTGGAGCGTGCACGTGGCCACCGTAGGAGGCGCGATCTCCACCAACGGCGCCGGCTACCGGGTGGGCGGTTACGGCCGCATGGCGGACCAGGTGCTGGGACTGGAAGTGGTGCTGGCAGGCGGCCGACTGGTGCGGACGCCCTCGGTGCCGGCACCGGGCCCCGGGCCGGAGCTGCACCGGCTGTTCTGCGGGTCGGAGGGCACCCTGGGCGTGGTGACCGCGGCGGTGCTGCGGGCGTGGCCGAAACCGGAGGCGGAGCGGTTGGTAGCCCTGCGCTTCCGCCGCTTCGAGGACGCGTGGGCCTGGGTGGTCGCCCTGGTAGAAGCAAGGCTACAGCCCGCGGTCCTGGACGTGGGGGAGGAACCCGGGACCGGAGAAGCGGCACCCGGTGGGTTTCGCACGGAGACCACCGCGTACGTGGGCTTCGACGGCCCCCGGGAGGTAGTGGAAGCGGCTGTGGATCGCTGCCTGCGGATCGCGGAGAAGCAGGCCGCGCAGAGACTGCCGGACGAGGACGCGGCGGGGTTCTGGCGGACGCGCCACCAGCCTGGACGGGAGTTCGCGCGGCGCGTGCGGGCCCAGCCGGACGCCCGGGTGCGGGCGCGGTGGGGCCGGCTGTTCGACTACCTGTGCGTGTCCCTGCCCGCGAGCGGGGTCCTGGAGTTCCGGCGACTGGCGTTCGAACGCCTTTCCCGGGAGGGGTACCGGCTGGCGGAGTTCGGCCTGTGGGGTTGCCCCGAGCTGGTGAGTGTGGCGTACGCAGACCCGGACGGCGACCCCGCGGCGGAAGCTGATCGGCGCCGCCTCGCGGAGGTGAGCGACTGGCTCCTGCGCCGCGCGTTACGCGCGGGGGGCGGGCTCGAGTACTGCCACGGCGCAGGGGTCAAGCTCCGCCACCTGGTGCCCGAGGCCCTGGGGACGGGGCTGGACGTGCTGCGGGGGATCAAGCAGGCGCTGGACCCGAAGGGGATCCTGAACCCGGGGAAGCTCTTGTGAAAAAACCGCGGGGCCGGAGCACCGCTCCGACCCCGCGGACGATCCCCGGGGTGCGGGTCAGAACTCCTCGTCCATGCCCGGGGTGGTGGGCGCCTTCTCCTTCTTCTTCTCCTTCTTCTCCACCACCAGGGCTTCCGTGGTCAGCAGCATGCCGGCCACAGACGCGGCGTTCTGCAGGGCGAGGCGAACCACCTTGGTGGCGTCCACCACGCCCGCCTTCACGAGGTCCGTGAACTCCCCCCGGAGCACGTCCAGGCCGTAGTTCTTCTCCTTCGCCTCCTTGACGCGCTCCACCACGAGGGAGCCCTCCATGCCGGCGTTCTCCGCCAGCTGGCGCAGGGGCTCCTCCAGGGCCCGCCGGACGATGTTCACGCCCACGGCCTCGTCCCCGTTGGTCTGGATCCGGTCCAGGGCCGGGATGCAGCGGATCAGGGCCACCCCACCGCCGGGCACGATGCCCTCCTCCACCGCTGCCTTGGTGGTGTTGAGGGCGTCCTCGAAGCGCATCTTGCGCTCCTTCATCTCCGTCTCGGTGGCCGCCCCCACGCGGATCTGGGCCACCCCACCGGACAGCTTCGCGAGGCGCTCCTGCAGCTTCTCCCGGTCGTAGTCGGAGGTGGTCTCCTCGATCTCCTTCTTGATCTGCGCGATCCGGCCCTTGATGTCCTCCGGCTTGCCCTTGCCGCCGATGATGGTGGTGTCCTCCTTGGTGACCCGCACCTTCTCCGCGCGGCCGAGCATGTCGACCTCGACGCTCTCCAGCTTCACCCCGATGTCGTCGCTGATCACCCGGCCGCCGGTGAGGATGGCCATGTCCTGCAGCATGGCCTTCCTCCGGTCGCCGTAGCCCGGTGCCTTCACGGCCACGCTCTGCAGGACGCCCCGCAGCTTGTTCACCACCAAGGTGGCCAGGGCCTCGCCCTCCACGTCCTCCGCGATCACCACGAGGGGCTTCCCGAACCGGATGACCTTCTCCATGATGGGGACGATGTCCCGGGCGGCGCTGATCTTCTTCTCCGTGAGCAGGAGGAAGGGTTCCTCCAGCACCGCCTCCATCTTGTCGGGGTCGGTGATGAAGTACGGGGAGATGTAGCCGCGGTCGAACTGCATGCCCTCCACCACTTCCGTGGTGGTCTCAATCCCCTTGCTCTCCTCGATGGTGATCACGCCGTCGCGGCCCACCTTCTGCATGGCGTCCGCGATGATCTCGCCGATGGCGGGGTCGTTGGCGGCGATCCCCGCCACGTGGGCGATGTCCTCACGGCCCTCCACGGGCTGGCTGAGCTTCTTCAGCTCCTCCACCACGGCCTCCACGGCCCGGTCGATGCCCCGCTTGATCAGCATGGGGTTGCTGCCCGCGGCCACCATCTTGAGTCCTTCCCGGACCATGGCCCACGCCAGGACTGTGGCCGTGGTGGTACCGTCCCCCGCGAGGTCGTTGGTCTTGCTGGCCACCTCCCGGACCAGCTGCGCGCCCAGGTTCTCGTAGGGGTCCGAGAGCTCGATCTCCTTCGCCACCGTCACGCCGTCCTTGGTGATGGTGGGCGAGCCCCACTTCTTCTCCAGGACCACGTTCCGGCCCTTCGGACCCAGGGTGACGCGGACCGCGGAGGCCACCTTCTCCACCCCGCGCTCCAGGGCCCTGCGGGCCGCTTCGTCGTACAGGAGCAGCTTTGCCGGCATGGGCTCTCGACCTCCTTACATGGGTTTTGGACTGGATCGCCCCCAATTTTAGCACTCGCAGGTGCAGAGTGCTAACCCCGGCCCGTGGTAGCCTGGGGCCGTGAGGGACTCTGCGGGCGGCCATCGGAACCCCCTGGACCCCGTGCCCGGCCTCCTGGCGGCGGTGGCGGCGCTGGTGGGCTTCGCGGTGGTGGTCCACGCCCGCAGCGCCGTGCAGGTACGGCCGCCTGCACCCCCGGTCCAGCGGGCCGAGGAGCTGGCGGCCCTGGTGGCCCGCGCGGAAGCGAACCGGGCCGTCCTGGAGGCGGAGCTGGCCCGCCTGCGGTCCCGTCTGGCGGAGTACGAACGGCTGACCGAGCAGGGGAGGACCCTCACGCAGGCTCTGCTGGAGGAAATCCGCCTGTACCGGATGGTTCTGGGGCTGGAGCCCGTGCGGGGTCCCGGGATCGAGGTGGTGCTCGTCCCCGGCGCCGCCCCGCAGCTGCCCGTACCCGCGGAGGTGCAGGCTCTGGACTTGGCCGGCTTGGTGAACGAGCTGTGGGGAGCCGGGGCCGAGGCGGTGGCGGTAAACGGCCGGCGGGTGCTGAGCCGGTCCGCCTACAGGCAGTCGGGCCGGCGGATCGTGGTGGACGGGGCAGTGGTACGTCCACCTTACGTGGTGGCGGCCATCGGACCCGCAGACGCCATGGAGGCCAGCCTGCGGGCGCGGGGTGGCTTCGTGGAAGGGCTCCGGGCAGTGGGGGTGGACGTGCGGGTCCGGCGCCGGGAAGACCTGCGGCTGCCCGCGTACACGGGCGCCCTCACGTACCGGTGGGCACGCCTGGAACGGTAGCATCTCGTTCGCACAGGCCGTGAGGTTCCCAGGGGAGCTGGAGCGGTCCGGGGCCATATCGTGAGCACTCCGTCTTTTCTGGCAGAACTCGGCGTGTTGCTCCTGGCGGCGGTGGCCGGTGGCATGGCCGCCCACACCCTGCGCCAGCCGCCCCTGGTGGGCTACGTGCTGGCCGGCCTGGCGGTGGGCGCGGCCACCGGAGGGCTCCGTGGGTCGGAGCTGTTCGCGCAGGTCGGCGTGGTGCTGCTCCTCTTCACCGCCGGGGTGGAGTTCTCGCTGTCGGACCTGCAGCGGGTGCGGAGACTGGCCCTGTACGGGACCCCGCTCGGGATGGCCGGGGTGACAGTGTTGGCAGTAGGCTTTGGCACGGTGACGGGCTGGACCCTCCCAGAGGCGGTGGCGGTGGGGGCCGCCATCAGCGTGGCCAGCACCGCGGTGCTGTTCAAGTCCCTGGAGGACCGGCACGAACTGGGTTCCGCCCACGGGCGGCTCCTGGTGGGCGTCAGCCTCGCGCAGGACCTGCTCGCGGTCTTGCTCATCGCTCTACTGCCCGCCCTTCGGCCGGGCCAGGCCTTTTCCGCAGCCGCGGTGCGGGGGCTTTTGCAGGCGGCCGCCGTGCTGGCTCCCCTTCTGTGGCTGGCCCGGCGGCTCGTGCCCGGGTTGCTGGCGCGGGTGGCGCGTACCCGCAGCATGGAGCTGTTCCTCGTGACCGCGGTCGCCCTGGCGATCGGGACCGGGGCCCTGGCGTCTGGCCTCGGCCTGTCGCCCGCCCTCGGCGCCTTCCTGGCGGGTCTAGTGGTCAGCGAGTCGGAGTTCGCCCACGAGGCCCTGGCGCGGGTCCTGCCCCTCCGGGACGTGTTCGTGGCCCTGTTCTTCGTGTCCGTGGGGATGCTGCTGCGCCCGGACGTACTGGCAACGCAGCTCCCGGAGGTACTCGGTGTGGCCGCTGTGGTGGTGGTGGGCAGCACCGTCGTGTGGACCTCGGTGGCGCGCGCGTTCGGGTACCCGTGGCGGGTGGCGGCACTGTTCGGCCTGGGCCTGGGGCAGATGGGCGAGTTCTCGTACCTGATCGCGGGCACCGCCCGCGGGCTCGGCATCGTGGACGACGCGGCGTACCAGTCGGTCCTCGCTGCCTCCCTCCTGACCATCCTGGTCAACGCAGTCGTGTTCCGCGGACGGCCCCGCTGGCTGGACTCCTGGCTGCGGCGGGAGCGGGACACCGGGGAAGGGGAGAGGGCGAGCCCGGCCCCGCCGGAGCTGTCGGGGCACGCGGTGATCTGCGGTTTCGGGAGGGTGGGCCGCGAGCTGGCGGACGCCCTGGACGCTTTCGGGATCCGATACGCGGTGGTGGACCTGGACCCAGAGGCGTTGCAGGCAGCGCGGGCACGCGGGGCAGTGGGAGTGTTCGGAGACGTGGGTGGCTCCCGGGCGCTGGAGCGGGCGGGCGTGCGGCACGCCCGAATCGTCGTGGTCGCGGTGCCGGACGCAGGCGCCGCAGCGCGCTGCGTCCGGGCGGTACGGCAGTCAAACCCCCAGGTCCCGGTGGTCGCGAGGGCGCACCACGCCACCGTGCGGGGACTCCTGCTGGAAGCTGGCGCCAGCGAGGTGGTTCAGCCGGAGGTAGAGGCGGCGCTGACCATGGTGCGCCACAGCCTGGACTGGCTGGGCGTCCCGCACGAGGCGGGGCGGGCGTACCTCAAGCGCGCCCGGGCCCACTGGCCCGAGGCGCTGCGGTCAGAGGGGGTCCCGGAGGGACTGGAGGCGCGGGAGGTGGTGGTGAGGAGCCCGCGACTGGTGGGCCGGTCCCTGCGGGAGGCGCGGCTCACAGAGCGTACCGGCAGCGTGTTGGCGGCGCTGCGCCGCGCGGACGGACGGCAGGTGGTGAACCCGGGTCCGCACGAGGTGCTGCGGCCGGGGGACCGGGTGGTGGCCATGGGGACACCGTCCCAGCTGGAGGCTCTGGAGCGGGTGTGCGGGCCAGGAGACGAACGGGCGGAGCCCGACCGGGTTTGACACCTCCGGGAGCGCATGGTAGGCTTGCCGTTGGTTTGTTCGGAGGCGGACGGTGAAGACGTACCAACAGAAGCCGTCGGAGGTCCAGCGGGAGTGGTTCCTGGTGGACGCCCGGGGGAAAATCCTCGGGCGCCTGGCGAGCCGCATCGCCGCCATTCTTCGGGGAAAGCACAAGCCTACCTTCACGCCCCACGTGGACGGGGGCGACTTCGTGGTGGTGGTGAACGCGGAGAAGGTGCGGCTTACGGGCCGTAAGCGCGAGGAGAAGGTGTACTACTGGCACTCGGGGTACCCCGGCGGGATCAAGTCCGCCACCGCCGGGCAGATGCTGGAGCGCAAGCCGGAGTGGGTGCTTCAGAAGGCGGTGCAGCGGATGCTGCCCAAGAACCCGCTCGGCCGCAGGATGCTGAAGAAGCTGAAGGTCTACCGCGGCCCCGACCACCCACATGCGGCCCAGCAGCCGAAACCGCTGGATCTGTAGGAACGTGAGGGAGGCCCCATGAGCACCCTGACCCTGCCCCAGGCCACCGGACGGCGGAAGGAAGCCAGTGCCCGGGTGATTTTGCGGCCCGGGTCGGGGCGGGTGGTGGTGAACGGCCGACCGCTGGAGGAGTACTTCCCCGGTGTGGCCCGGCGGTACCGGATCCTGGAGCCGCTGCGGGTGGCCGACCTCGAGGGCCGGTTCGACGTCTTCGCCAACGTGCAGGGGGGCGGGGTCTCCGGCCAGGCGGACGCGGTGCGGCACGGCATCGCCCGCGCCCTGCTAAACGTGGACCCCAACCTCCGGCCGCTGCTGCGGCAGCACGGCCTGCTGACCCGCGACCCGCGGGCCAAGGAGCGAAAGAAGTACGGGCGCAAGCGGGCCCGGCGGGGCTTCCAGTACTCGAAGCGCTGACCCGGTCGGCCCGCAGTGGAACGCCGCCCCCTCGGCCGCAGCGGCCTTTCCGTCCCCGTGATCGGCATGGGCACCTGGCGGACCCTGGACGTGCGGGGTCCCGAGGAAGCCCTCCGGCACGAGGTGGTCCGGACCGCCATCCGGGCCGGTTCCGACTTTTTCGACACCTCCCCCATGTACGGCCAGGCGGAGCGCGTGCTGGCTGACGCGGTGCGGCCGGTCCGGTCGTCCGTCCTGATCGCTACGAAGGTGTGGACGTCCTCCGCGGCGGAAGGCCGCCGGCAGGTGCAGCGGGCGCTGGCCTGGTACGGGGGTTGGGTGGACGTCTACCAGGTGCACAACCTCCTGGCCGCCGAAGTACACCTGCCGTACCTGGAAGCGCTGCGGGCGGAGGGCCGCGTGCGCGCGTTGGGGGTCACCCACTATAGCCACCGGGCGTTCCCCGAAATCCTGCGTTGG
>JAVKKH010000032.1 GCA_031296405.1 Candidatus Tepidifontimicrobium thermophilum | reverse complement strand
ACGAGCGCATGGAACTCACCGCGATGTCCGCGGAGAACGCCAGGCTGCTGGGGACACGCCAGGGAAGCCCGTGCCTTGCGGTGACCCTGTGCCAGTGGTCGAGGACGGAGCCGGTGGAGTACGCGGAGTTCTGGCTGGACCCCAGGAAGTCCCGGTACCTGCTGACGGGGGCCATGGACGTCCAGGACGCGGGTGGCCGCCTAGTGACAAACCTGGGACCGCTATCCTGGGAGGAGCGGCCGCCGGCGGCCGCGCGGGGCGTTCGGCGCCGTCCGTAGGCCCCGTCCCGGCTTTCCCCCGGGTGGCCTCGGCCCCGGGCCGCTCGAGGCTCTATTGCACCCTGCGGGCCGGGGGGTGTATACTGCGCCCGTGGGGCCGAAAGGCCCATTTTTGCTGGAACCTACCGCGCTGGACAGGAGTGGGTGGCAGGCCCACTCCTTCGTTTTGCGGTCGGGGTTCCGGGGAGCAGGCGGTGCGGCGAGAGGACGTGGCCCGGCGGGTCCACGAGCTGGCCCAGGCTATTACCGACCGGCTGGGCGTGGAGTTGGTGGACGTGGAGGTCACGGGAGAGGGCGTGCGGACCGTGGTCCGGGTCCTGGTGGACCGGGAAGGCGGGGTCAGCGTGGAGGAGTGTGCGCGGGTGAGCGAGATGCTGTCCCGCCAGCTGGACCTGGAGGACCCGTTCCAGCACCGCTACACCCTGGAGGTCTCCTCCCCGGGGCTGGACCGGCCGCTGCGCCGGGCCGGGGACTTCGACCGGTTTGCGGGCCGGCTGGCGGAGGTGGTGACCAGCCAGCCGGTGGAAGGGCAGCGGAGGTTCGTGGGCCGGCTGGGAGGTCTGGTGGGTGGTCGGGTAGTCCTGCACCTGCCGGACGGGCGGGACCTCCGGGTGCCCCTGGGGGAGGTGGCGGAGGCGCGGCTGCGGGTGGACCCGGAGGAGATCCTCCGGGATCTCAAGAGGAAGCGGCGGTGACCAAAAGGGGTGGACCGATGAACGGCGAGCTCATCCGGGCACTCGAACAGCTGGAGGAGGAGCGCGGGATCTCCAAGGCCGTGCTCCTGGAGGCGGTGGAGTCCGCCCTGGTGTCCGCGTACAAGAAGAACTTCGGCGGCACCGGCCAGAACGTGCGGGTGGAGGTAGACCCCAAGACCGGGGAGATCCGGGTGTTCAGCGTGAAGACGGTGGTGGAGAAGGTCCAGGACCCCGCCACGGAGCTGTCCCTGGAGGAGATGCGCAAGGAGGACCCCACCGCGGAGGTGGGCGACGTGGTGGAGGAGGAGATCACCCCGCGGGACTTCGGCCGGATCGCCGCCCAGGCCGCCAAGCAGGTGGTGGTGCAGCGGATCCGCGAGGCGGAGCGGGAGATGATCAAGCGGGAGTTCGAGGAGCGGGAAAAGCAGGTGGTCACGGGGATCGTGCACCGGGTGGAGAAGGGGAACGTGTACGTGGACCTGGGCCGCATCGAGGGGGTGTTGAGCAAGACCGAACAGATCCCCCGGGAGTCCTACCGCCAGGGAGAGCGCATCAAGGTGTACGTGATGGAGGTGCGGGACACCCCCCGCGGCCCGCAGATCCACGTGTCCCGGGCGCACCCGGGGCTGGTCCGGGCGCTGTTCGAGCAGGAAGTACCCGAGATCCGCGAGGGCATCGTGGTGATCCAGAACGTGGCCCGGGAGCCCGGGGCGCGCACGAAGATCGCGGTGTACTCCCGCGACCGGAACGTGGACCCGGTAGGTGCCTGCGTGGGGCCCAAGGGGACCCGTGTCCAGGCCGTGGTGGACGAGCTGCGGGGCGAGAAGGTGGACATCGTACCGTGGAGCCCCGACCCCGCACAGTTCGTGGCCTCGGCCCTGCAGCCGGCCAAGGTGGTCCGGGTGGAGATCGACGAGGAGACCAAGACGGCCCGGGTCACGGTCCCCGATAACCAGCTGTCCCTAGCCATCGGCCGGGAGGGACAGAACGCCCGGCTGGCGGCCAAGCTCACCGGCTGGCGCATCGACATCAAGAGTGAGAGCCAGGTCCGGGAGCAGGAGGCCGCGAAGCTGTTCGTGGACCTGTCTCCGGAGGAACTGGCGCAGTACCAGAGCCCCGCGGGAGACGGCGAGCCCCAACCCGCGGAGGCCAAGGAGGGCTCGCCGGGTGGTGCGGGCCCGGGCTAGGGGCGCGTACGGGAAGACACCGTCCGGCCGAGCCGTGGTCTAGGAGGGGAGGCCCGTGCCGAAGGTGCGTAAAGTCCCCATGCGCATGTGCGTGGGCTGCGGCGCCATGCGGCCCAAGATGGAGATGGTCCGGGTGGTCCGGACCCCCCAGGGGGACGTCAAGGTGGACACCACCCGGAGCGCGAAGATGAGCGGCCGCGGGGCGTACGTGGAGCCCAGGGAGGAGTGTCTGGAGGCCGCCCGCAAGGGCCGGAAGCTGGACCGCGCCCTGGAGTGCGAGGTGCCGGAGGCCGTGCTCGTGGAGCTGGAACAGGAAGTCAGGCGTCGGGCGGCTGCGGCGCAGGCGGCCCGGCCGTAGGGGACGGCGCAGCGTAGGGACCGGAGGCTTGCATGCGACTGCACGAACTGGCAAAGGCGCTGGGCGTCAGCACGAAGGAGGCCGCGGACCGGCTCGCGGCGTTGGGCCACGAGGTGAAGGCCAACCCGCAGGCCGCGGTCCCCGAGGCGGCGCTCCGGGCCCTGCGGGAACAGCACCCCGACCTGCACCTGGACGGCGGTACCAGGACTCCCGCCAAGGCAAAAAAGCCCGCCGCACCGCCGCCACCGCCAGAGCCCACCGGACCCAAGCGCCGGATCATCAAGCGCGCGGAGGAGGTGGCCCGCGAGCGGGAGGAGCAGGAGCGGCTGGCCGCGGAGGCGGCCCGCCGGGCCGCGGAGGAGGCCGCGCGGCTGGCGGAGGAGCAGTTGAAAGAGGCTGCCGCCGCTCCTCCGCCCCCGGCCCCCCCTGAGCCAGCTCCGGCACCCGCGGCAGCCGCCGCGCCCGCGGCGCCGCCCGCGGAAGCGCCGAAGCCCAGCAGCGTGCCGCTCCCGGAGCGGCACGCGGAGCCCGCGGTGACCATCTCACCGGAGGTCCTGAAGAAGGTGGCCCAGCCCAGGCCGGAGGTGCGCAAGCCCCCTCCGCCGCCCCCGTCCCTGCGGCAGGTACGCAAGCCCCCGCCGCCGCCGCCCACCCCGAGGGTCCGGCAGCCTGTGCCCCCCGAGGCGCCGCCCGCGGCGCCTCCCCCGGTGGCCGCGGAGGTGCGCCTGGATGGCTCCCTGACGGTGGGCGAGCTGGCGCAGCGGCTGGGCGTCCCCGCCGCCGAGGTGGTGAAGCGGCTCATCGAGGTGGGGGTCCTGGCGGGCGTGAACCAGCAGATCCCCCTCGAGACCGCCAAAGCCGTAGCCGAGGCCCTGGGCGCCCGGGTGGTCACCGAGGGGCCCAAAGGGCCCGCACCGGTGCGCAGGCTCCAGGTCGCGCAGGAGGGGCAGGCGCGGCCGCCCGTGGTCACGGTCCTGGGTCACGTGGACCACGGCAAGACCACCCTGCTGGACACCATCCGGCACACCAACGTGGCCGCGGGCGAGTTCGGAGGCATCACCCAGCACATCGGCGCCTACCAGGTGGAGCGGGACGGCCGCCGGATCACCTTCATCGACACGCCCGGCCACGAGGCCTTCACCGCCCTGCGCGCCCGGGGCGCGCAGGTCACCGACATCGCGGTGCTGGTGGTGGCCGCGGACGACGGCGTGATGCCGCAGACCGTGGAGGCCATCAACCACGCCAAGGCCGCGGGCGTGCCCATCGTGGTGGCCATCAACAAGGTGGACCTGCCGCAGGCCAACCCGGACCGGGTCAAGCAGCAGCTGGCGGAGCTGGGACTGGTGCCGGAGGACTGGGGCGGTGATGTGGTGATGGTCCCGGTCTCGGCCCGGACGGGGCAGGGGATCGACGACCTGCTGGAGATGATCCTGCTGGTGGCGGAGCTCCACGAGCTGCGGGCCGACCCCGACAAGCCTGCCCGCGGCACGGTCCTGGAGGCGAAGCTGGACCGCGGCCGGGGTCCCGTGGCCACCGTCCTGGTCCAGGAGGGCACCCTGCGGGTGGGCGACGCGGTGGTGGTGGGTGAGGTGTACGGGAAGGTCCGCGCCATGACCGACGACCGCGGCCAGCGCCTGCAGGAAGCGGGCCCCTCGACACCCGTGGAGGTGGTGGGACTGTCGGACGTGCCCACCGCAGGGGACCTGCTGGAGGTGGTCCCTGACGAGCGCCGGGCCAAGGCTGTCGCGGAGGAGCGGCGGGAGCGCCGCCGGGCCGCGGAGCTGGCCCAGGCCCGCAAGGGCAGCCTGGAGGAGCTGGTGGAGGTCCGGGAGCTCCGGCTGATCGTCAAGGCGGACGTCCACGGCTCCCTGGAAGCCATCACGGGCGCTTTGCAGCGGCTGCAGACGGAGGAGGTCAAGATCAACGTGCTGCACGCGGCGGTGGGCGCGGTCACGGAGTCCGACGTGATGCTGGCCGCCGCCAGCCGCGCGGTGGTGCTGGGCTTCAACGTCCGCCCCGACCCCGCGGCCCGGAAGCTGGCGGAGCAGGAGGGCGTGGACGTCCGGCTGTACCGCATCATCTACGAGGCCCTGGACGACGTGCAGGCGCTGGTGAAGGGCCTGGCGGCGCCCAAGGTCACCGAGGTGGTCCTCGGCCGCGCGGAGGTGCGGCGGATCTTCCACATCTCCCGCGTGGGGACGGTGGCCGGCTGCTACGTGGTGGACGGCCGCATCTCACGGTCGGCCCAGGTGCGGCTGATCCGGGACGGTGCGGTGGTGTACGAAGGACGGCTGGCGTCCCTGCGGAGGTTCAAGGACGACGTGCGGGAGGTGGCCGCGGGGTTCGAGTGCGGCATGGTGCTGGAGAACTTCCAGGACATCAAGGAAGGGGACGTGATCGAGGCGTACGCGGTGCAGGAGCAGGCGGCCGGGTAGGTCACGCGTGTCGGTGCCCGCGTGCGCCCGACGTCGCGGAGGGGTCGCCATGGTGGTGGGGACGCTGCGGGTCACCCTGAGCCTCGACGGCGCCCAGAGTCTGAAGGAGAAGCGCCGGATCGTCCAGAGCCTGGTCCAGCGGCTGCACAACGAGTTCCCGGTGTCCGTGTCCGAGGTGGACGACCACGAGGTCTGGACCCGCGCCACTTTGGGGGTGGCGTACGTAACGAACGACGGCCGGCACGCGGACCGGGTTCTCGCCCAGGTGGTGCGCTACCTGGAGCGGGAGCGGGAGGCGTACGTGGTGGACTACGAGGTGGAGATCCGGTGAGGGGGCGACAGGACCGGACCCCCAAGGCGAGGTGGTGGCCATGGCGTCGCCGCAGCGGGTGCAGAAGCTCCGGGAGTTCATCCGGGAGGAGGTCAGCGACATCCTCCACCGGGGGGCCAAGGACCCCCGCATCGGGTTCGTGTCGGTGACGGACGTGGAGCTGAGCAACGACCTCCGGCACGCGAAGGTGTACGTGAGCGTGCTGGGGTCGGAGGAGGAACGGGCGAAGACCATGGAGGCCCTGCAGCACGCGGTGGGGTTCGTGCGGACGGAGCTGGCGAAGCGGCTAAGGACCTACCACACCCCCGAGATCCAGTTCCGCCTGGACACCTCCATCGAGCGGGGCACCCGGGTGCTGCAGCTCTTGCGGGAGATCCGCACCTCGCAGGGGGGAGGCCAGGGTGAAGGCGGCGGTGGCTAGCGCCCTGCGCGCGGCGCGCCGGGTGCTGGCGGCCTGCCACGAGAGCCCGGACGGGGACTGCCTGGGTGGGGCCCTGGCCCTGTGCCTGGCCCTGGAGCGGGCGGGCAAGCGGGTGGTGGTGGCCAGCACCGACGGTGTTCCGGCCGTCTACCGGTTCCTCCCGGCCTGGGAGCGGGTCACGGACCGGGCGGAGGGGCTCGACAGCTTCGACGTGGCGGTGGCCCTGGAGTGCCCGGACCTGGAGCGCGCGGGCCGTTTCGCGCCCGTGCTGGCCGCCTGTCCGGTGCTGGTGAACCTGGACCACCACCGGGACAACACGGGCTACGGCCACCTGGTGTGGCAGGACCCGCAGGCGGCGTCCGTGTGCGAGATGGTATACGCCCTGCTGGCGGAGCTGGGCGCGGAGGTGGACGAGGCGGTGGCCACGTGCCTGATGACGGGCCTGCTGACGGACACCGGCTCGTTCCGGTACAGCTCCGTGCGGCCCGAGACGTTCGAGCTGGCCGCGGAGCTGGTCCGCCGAGGGGCGCGGCCGGACCGGATCTACGAGCTCGTCTACGAGTCGCGGCCGCCCTCCGCGGTGCGGCTGCTGGGCCTCGCTCTGTCCCGCCTGCAGCTTTCCGCGGACGGGCAGGTGGCGTGGAGCGTGGTGGACGAGGCCATGCTGCAGCAGGCGGGCGCCCGGTGGGAGGACACGGAGAACATCGTGGAGACCCTGCGGTCCATCGCCGGCGTGCGGCTGGCGCTGCTGTTCAAGGTGGAGCCGTCGCGGGTGAAGGTGAGCCTGCGGGCGCGGGACGGAGCCCGGGCCAACGAGGTGGCCGCCCGCTTCGGCGGCGGGGGCCACCTGGGCGCGGCAGGCTTCGTAGCCCGCGGGGATCTCGAGGACGTGGTGCGGCAGACCCTGCAGGCCGCGGCCGCAGAGGTCCAGACCGGGTCCGGATAGGAGGGCGCCTTGGACGGCGTCATCAACCTGCTGAAGCCGCCGGGCATGACGTCCCACGACTGCGTGGACGCCGTTCGCCGGATCCTCCGGACGCGGCGGGTCGGCCACACGGGCACCCTGGACCCGGGCGCCGCAGGGGTGCTGGTGCTGTGCGTGGGGTCCGCCACCCGGCTCAGTGAGTTCCTCATGGAGTCCGACAAGAGCTACCGGGTGGAGCTGGCCCTGGGGGTGAGCACCCACACCGGCGACGCTTACGGTGAGGTGGTGGAACGGCGGGAGGTGGTGCGGGACTGCGCGCGGATCCGGCAGGTGCTGGAGAGCTTCGTGGGCCGGATCCAGCAACTGCCCCCTATGGTGTCCGCGGTGCACCACGAAGGCCGCCGGCTGTACGAGCTGGCCCGGGAGGGCGTGGAGGTCCCCCGGACGCCCCGGGAGGTCACCGTCTACGAGCTGCGGGTCCTGCGGTGCGAGCCGCCGCGGGTGCTGTTCGACATCACCTGCTCCAAGGGCACGTACGTCCGGCAGCTGTGCCACGACGTGGGCGAGAAGCTGGGCTGCGGGGCACACGCGGCCTTCATGGTCCGCACGCGGGTGGGCGCGTACACCCTCGAGGAAAGCGTGACCCTGGAGGAGCTGGAGGAGGAGGTGGCCGCGGGCCGGCTGGACCGGGTGCTGACGCCGGGTGCGGAGGCGCTTCCGGGCGTTCCCGACGTGGAGGTGACAGGGACCCTGCGGGCGGCCATCGTGAACGGCCAGGCCGTGCCCCTGTGGAAGGTGGCGCCCCACCTCCAGGTGCCCCCCAGCTCCCTGGTGAAGGTACTGGACGAGGACGGCCGGCTTCTGGCCCTGGGCCGCGCGGAGGGCGGCAAGCTGCGGCCCCTCAAGGTGTTCCGTCCGCCGACCTCCTCATGAACGTCTACTACCGGCTGGAGGACGTCCCGCCGCACCCCTCGGGGAGCTGCGTGGCCCTGGGCGTCTTCGACGGGGTCCACCTGGGGCACCGGGCGGTCCTGGGGACCGCGGTGGAGCGCGCCCGTCAGGGCGGCTGGCGCAGCGTGGCGCTCACGTTCCACCCGCACCCCCAGCAGGTGGTGGCTGGCCTGCCCGACTCCTTCCTCGTGCTCCCGCTGCAGGAGCGGCTCCGGCGCATCGCCACCCTGGGCGTGGACGCGGCCTTGGTCCTGCGGTTTGACGAGACGCTGCGCCGGACCGAGCCCGAAGACTTCGTGCGGAGGGTCCTGCTGGGAGGGCTGGGTGCGCGGGCGGTGGTGTGCGGCCCCGACTTCCGGTTCGGACGCGACCGCCGGGGTGACGCGGACCTGCTCCGTCAGCTGGGCGGGGAGCTCGGCTTCTCGGTGGAGGTGTGCGCGCCCGTGGAGGTCGGCGGACAGCGGGTCAGCAGCTCCAGGGTCCGGGCGCTGCTGCAGGAGGGGCGTGCGGAGGAGGCGTGCGAGCTGCTGGCCCACCGGGAAGCCGTGGGGTGCGCCCTGTACGGCGAAAGGGTCCTGGTGGCCCCGGGCGGCCGGCTGCCCAAAGCCCCGGTGCTGCCGGGGGAGGACCCTGAGGAGGCCGCGTGGCGGGCCGTGGCGGAGGTGGCCTCCGTGGAGCGCGGGTCGTGGCAGGCAGAGCCCCTGGGCCGGTTGGTGGTTCCCGAGTTCCTGGAGGTGTGGTACCCGTACCGGCTGCTGGTGCGGTCCAACCCCTCTCCCGCAGACGGTGCGGGGCGGTGGGAGGCGGTGTCGGATGCCGCGCTGGAAGTTCCCTACCGCCGCGTGTTGGAGCTGGCGTGCGGGCGATGAGGGTCCGTAGGTTTGCCCCCGCCGAACGGGCGTGCTACCATCGGGGTGGCCCATGGCTGGGAGGTCGGTTCCGGTCGGCCCCTCGGCCGCGGGCGACTTTCGTGCTTGGAGGAAGACGGTGGCGCTGACGAAGGAGGCCAAGCAGCAGCGGATCGCGGAGTTCCAGAGGTCCCCTCAGGACACGGGCTCCCCAGAGGTGCAGGTCGCCCTGCTTACGGACCGGATCAACAGTCTGTCCGAGCACCTCAAGGTGCACCGGAAGGACCTGCACTCCCAGCGCGGCCTGCTGAAGATGGTGGGCCAGCGGCGCCGGCTGCTGCGGTACCTGCAGCGGGAGGACCCGCAGCGCTACCGCGAGGTCGTGGAGCGGCTGGGACTGCGGAAGTGACCGAGGCCTGCGGCGGGCGCCCGCCGGGACGTGGGGGTCTTTCGATCATCGAGATGCACACTCCCGCGGGAGTGTGGTTCCCGGTGATCGATCCCCTCCTCCTGGCGCGGGCCCGGGGCAGGTGCCGGAGACCAGGAGGGAGAGGGAGAGATGCAGGTAGAGTGGAGCGTACCCGAACTCCGGAGCGTCCGCTTCGAGGTCGGGGGCAAGGAATGGACCATCGAGACAGGGAAGCTGGCGAAGCAGGCCAACGCCGCGGTCACCGTCCGGTACGGGGAGACCGTGGTGCTGGTCACCGCCACCGCCTCGGACCAGCCCCGGGAAGGGATCGACTTCTTCCCGCTGACGTGTGACTTCGAGGAGCGGCTGTACGCCGCGGGCAAGATCCCCGGGGGCTTCTTCAAGCGGGAGGGCCGGCCCGGTGAGAAAGCCATCCTCACCGCGCGCCTCATGGACCGTCCCATCCGACCCCTGTTCCCCAAGGGGTTCCGCAACGACGTCCAGGTCATCGCCACGGCGCTTTCCGCAGACCGGGTCCACCCGCCGGACGTGGCGGCGGTGGTGGGGGCGTCCGCGGCGCTGAGCCTTTCCGACATCCCCTGGGCGGGCCCCATCGGCTGCGTGCGGATCGGACTGGTGGACGGACAGTTCGTCGTGAACCCCACCCTGCAGCAGATCGAGAACGAGAGCCGCCTGGACCTGGTGGTGGCGGCCAGCGACGACGCGATCATCATGGTGGAGTGCGGTGCCGACGAGGTCCCCGAGGAGCAGATGCTGGAGGCCATGGAGCTGGCCCACGGGGAGTGCCGCAAGGTGATCGCCGCCATCCGGGACCTCGTGGCACAGGCGGGCAAGCCCAAGCGGGAAGTGCCCCTGGCGCTCCCTGACCCCGACCTGGCCCGGGAGGTCCGGGAGGCGGCGGAATCCAGGCTGGACGCGGCGCTGCGCCACCCGGACAAGCTGAGCCGTGAGGCGCAGACCCAGCGGGTCATCGACGAGGTCACCCAGCAGTTCGCGGAGCGCTACCCCGACCGGGTGCAGGAGGTCAGCAACCTCCTCCTGGACCTGCAGAAGGAGCTGGTGCGGCGCATGATCCTGCGGGAGGGCGCGCGGCCCGACGGCCGGACGCCCACGCAGATCCGGCCCCTGTACATCGAGGTGGGCCTCATGCCCCGCACCCACGGCAGCGCCCTGTTCCAGCGGGGCCAGACCCAGGTCCTCACCCTGTGCACCCTGGGCACGGGCGAGGACGAGCAGATCCTGGACGACCTGGGGATCGTGGAGAGCAAGCGGTTCATGCACCACTACGTGTTCCCGCCCTACAGTGTGGGCGAGGTGCGGCCCCTGCGCGGCCCCGGCCGCCGCGAGATCGGACACGGGGCCCTGGCGGAGCGGGCGCTGGCCCGCATGATCCCTCCGGAGGAGGCCTTCCCCTACACCATCCGGCTGGTGTCCGAGGTCCTGGAGTCCAACGGGTCCACGTCCATGGCGTCCGTGTGCGGCAGTACCCTGGCCTTGATGGACGCGGGCGTCCCCATCAAGGCGCCGGTGGCGGGGATCGCCATGGGCCTGATCACCGGTGAGGACGGCCGCATGGCCATCCTGACGGACATCCAGGGCATCGAGGACGCCATGGGCGACATGGACTTCAAGGTGGCCGGCACCCGGGAGGGGATCACCGCCCTGCAGATGGACATCAAGATCCCCGGGCTCACCCGCGAGGTGCTCCGGCAGGCCCTGGAGCAGGCCCGGCAGGCGCGGCTGGCCATCCTGGACGCCATGCTGCGGGTGCTGCCCGCCCCGCGGTCGGACCTGTCCCCGTACGCGCCGCGGTTGCTGACCCTCCACATCAACCCCGAAAAGATCCGGGAGGTCATCGGTCCCGGCGGGAAGGTGATCAACAAGATCACGTCGGAGACCGGGGTGAAGATCGACATCGAGCAGGACGGCCGCGTGATCATCGCCTCCACGGACCCGGAGGCCGCCCAGAGGGCGGTGCGGATGATCCAGGACATCGTGCGGGAGGTGGAGGTGGGCCAGACCTACCTGGGCCGGGTCACGCGGCTGGTGAACTTCGGGGCCTTCGTGGAGGTCCTGCCGGGCAAGGAGGGGCTGGTGCACATCTCGGAGCTGGCGGACCGCCGGGTGGAAAAGGTGGAGGACGTGGTGAAGGTGGGCGACGAGATCCTGGTGCGGGTGAAGGAGATCGACTCCCTGGGCCGCATCAACCTGACCCGCCGCGGCCTTGTGTCCGACGACGGCGGAGCGGCAGCAGCTCCCGTGGGGGCCGGTGCTGCGGACCGTCCGCGCCAGGACCGACCCCCGCGCCGCCCGCCGCGCAGGCCCGGCCCTCGTCCGGAGCGGTAGCCCTTGGACGCGCCCGTGCACGTCCGTGACGCCGAGTACCGCAAGACGGTCCTGCCCTCCGGCATCCGGGTGGTGACGGAGGCGCTGCCCGGGGTCCGCACCGTGGCCCTGGGGGTGTGGGTGGAGACCGGCTCGCGGTTCGAGCCGCCCGGGTGGAGCGGGATCGCCCACTTCACCGAGCACATGATGTTCAAGGGCACGCGCCGGCGGACCGCCCAGCGCATCGCGGAGGAGGCGGACGCCCTGGGCGCGCAGCTCAACGCCTTCACCGACCGGGAGCACACCTGCTACTACGTCCGGGTGCTTTCTGAGCACCTCCCGAAGGTCACCGACCTGCTGGCGGACATGCTGACGGGCTCCCTCTTCGAGGAGGAGGCGTTGGAACGGGAGCGGCAGGTGATCCTCGAGGAGATCAAGATGTACGAGGACAGCCCGGACGACCTCGTGCAGGACCTGTTCCTGGAGACGGTGTGGGCCCACGACCCCCTCGGCCGTCCGGTGATCGGGTTCCGCCACACGGTGGAGTCCCTCCGCCGGCCGGACTTCGTGGAGTTCGTGTCGCGGGAGTACCGGTCGCCCAGGCTGCTGGTGGCGGCGGCCGGAGACGTGGACCACGACCAGGTGGTGGAGCAGGCCGCAGAGCTCCTCGGACCGCTGTCCGCGGAGGCACCGCCGCGGGGTGCCTCCACCCCGTCGGTTTCCCTGGACTCCACCTACCGGACCAAGGACACCGAGCAGGTGCACCTGTGTTTCGGCTATCCCGGCCTGCCGCAGGGCGACCCGGACCGCTACGTGCTGTCGGTCCTGGACCACGTGGCGGGCGGAGGCATGTCGTCCCGCCTGTTCCAGGAGGTGCGGGAGAAGCGGGGCCTCGTGTACAGCATCGGGACGTTCACCGTCCTGTACCGGGACGCGGGCGCGTTCGCGGTGTACGCGGGTACGAGCCCCGAGCGGGCGCGGGAAGTGCTGGAGGTGTCCCTGCGGGAGCTGGACCGCCTGCGCCAGGAGCCCGTGCCCGAGGAGGAGCTCAGCCGGGCGAGGGAGTCCTTGAAGGCGAGCCTCATGCTTTCGCTGGAGAGCACCGCGAGCCGCATGTTCTTCCTGTCGAGGGCGGAGCTGTACTTCGGCCGGCGGATCAGCCCGGACGAGGTCCTGCAGGAGCTGGAGGCGGTCACCTCCGACCGCCTGCAGGCCCTGGCCCAGCGGCTGCTCCGGGACCGGCCGGCGCTGGCGGCGGTCGGTCCCGCAGACGCGGAGGCCACCACCCGGGCCGCCCTGGAGGCGGTGGTGTGAGCGCTCCCCTGCGGGTGGCGGTGGGCGGCGCTGCGGGCCGCATGGGACGGGCGGTGGTCCGGGCGGTGTGCCAGCAGGCGGACCTGCAGCTGGTGGCCGCCTTCGGCCACAAGCGCCACGTGGGCGACGACGCAGGGGTGGTAGCCGGGGTCGGACCTGCGGGGGTTGCCATCCAGCCCGCGGAGGCGATCCCGCAGCTGCGGGGTCGCGCGGACGTGCTGGTGGAGTTCAGCGTGGGGGACCCGGCCCTGGTCAATGCGGCACGGGCGGCGGAGGCGGGCGTGCGGCCGGTGGTGGGAGCCACCGGCTACGGTCCAGAGTCCCTGGAAGCCCTGCGGCAGGCTTGCGCGCGGGCCAGGGTGGGCGGTGTCGTGGCCCCCAACTTCGCCCTGGGAGCGGTGCTGCTCATGCGGTTCTGCCAGCTGGCCGCGCCGTACTTCCCCCACGCGGAGGTGGTGGAGCTGCACCACGACCGCAAGCGGGACGCGCCCAGCGGCACTGCGCTGCGCACCGCGGAGCTGATTGCGCGGGCCCGGGGGACGGCCCCGCAGCCCGCGGTGGCGGAGGAGGAGAAGGTGGCCGGCGCCCGCGGCGGCGTCCACCACGGCGTGCGGGTGCACAGCGTGCGGCTGCCGGGTCTGGTGGCGCACCAGGAGGTCCTGTTCGGCGGGCCCGGGCAGGTGCTGAGCCTGCGTCACGACGCGTACAGCGAGGAGTCGTTCCTGCCAGGCGTGTTGCTGGCGGTCCGTCGGGTCGTGGGGCTGTCGGAGCTGGTGGTGGGCCTGGAACACCTGCTGGACACACAGACAACTTTGCACTCCGAAGAAGCGAGGTGAGGCCGTGCGGGACGGGTACGTGGTCGCGGTGGTGGGAGCCACGGGTGCCGTGGGGCGGCAGGCGGTGGGCCTGCTGGAGGCCCGGCGGTTTCCCGTGCGGGAGCTGCGGCTGGCCGCGTCGCCCCGGTCGGCGGGCAAACGGGTCGACGGGCACCCCGTGGTGGCCCTGAGCGAGGAGGTCTTCGAAGGCTGCGACATCGCCATCTTCGACGTGCCCGACGAGGTCTCCCGGGAGTGGGCGCCCAGGGCCGCATCGCGCGGCGTGGTGGTGATCGACAACGCCGCTACCTTCCGCCTGGACCCGGACGTGCCACTCGTGATCCCGGAGATCAACGGCCCGCGCGTGCTGGATCGCCCCCGCGGGATCATCGCCAACCCCAACTGTACTACCGCCACCTTCCTGATGCCCCTGGCACCCCTGCACCGGCGTTACGGACTGCGTCGGGTAGTGGCGTGCTCTTACCAGTCGGTGTCCGGGGCGGGGCAGGCGGGAGTGGAGCAGTTGTGGCGGGAGCTCCGGGCCGCGGCGGAGCGCGGGGAGCCCCTGGAGGAGTCCCTGGGCAGCGCTTTCAGCCACCCCATCGTGTTCAACGTGATCCCTGCCATCGGGTCGGTCCGCGACGGCGGGCACACCAGCGAGGAGCTGAAGGCGCAGGCGGAAAGCCGCAAGATCCTGGAGCACCCCACGTTGGAGGTGGGGATCACCTGCGTACGGGTACCCACCCTTCTGGGCCACGGGGTGGCGGTGCACGCCACCTTCGAACAGACCCCGGACCTCGACGAGGTTCGGGAGATCCTGCGTGCTGCCCCGGGCGTGGAGGTGGTGGACGACCCGAGGTCCGGTCGCTACCCCACCCCACTGGGGGCCGCCGGGCGCGACCCCGCGTACGTGGGCCGCATCCGCTTCGACGGTGCCGGCAACCTGGCCTTCTTCGTGGTGGCGGACAACCTGCGCAAGGGCGCGGCCCTGAACGCGGTGCAGATCGCGGAGACCGTGGTGGCCCTGCAGCCTGGCCTCAGGCCGCAACCCGCCAGGGCCTAGGGCCCGGGCTCTGTCCCGAGGGCCCTGTCCCCTGGGCCCTGTACCCTGCGGCCTGTCCCGAGGGCCCTGCCCGAGGGCCCTGCCCCCCTGGGCTCTGTCCCCTGCGGCCTGTCCCTGGGCCCTGTCCCCTGGGGACAGGGCCCCAAAACGCCAGCCAGCTGCGTTCATTCAGTGGACGACGGAAACGGTGGGGAGGAAGCCGTGCCACGCCGGCTCAGGGGAGTGCTGCCCGAGGGCGTCTA
>JAVKKH010000031.1 GCA_031296405.1 Candidatus Tepidifontimicrobium thermophilum | reverse complement strand
AGCGACCGCTGGGTGAGCTCGGACAAGGTTATCCCGGATGGCACAGTCAGCCGCCCGAGATCCCGCTCGCGTAGCAACCCGTGGAGAACAGCCTCTGCGTCTTTCTTCGTGCCGTGGACGGTCTTCGAAAGCCACTTCCTGGAGCCCGTGGCCGGGTCCCTGCCCAGGTAGAGGCGCGCTCTCCCCTCTTCCGGATCTGCCCCGCCACGGCGGCCTAACTCTCCTGTACTCGCGTTGACTCCGGCATATCAGGCGCACTATAGGCGCACAACCGACGAGGACCGACCGCGGGCGGATTCACCGGACTTGGCAGTGATGCTTGTCCTGACTGGGTTTGAGCTGGCGCGCCCGGAGGGATTCGAACCCCCGACATGCTGCTTAGAAGGCAGCCGCTCTGTCCCCTGAGCTACGGGCGCCCGCACCCATTCTACCGACCCGCCTCGCCCTCACCAACCCGGGGCCTGGGCGGGCGGCTCGCTTCCCACACCAGGTGGCCCAGCTCCGGCAGCACCAGCTTCTCCATGGCCAGCTGCACCGCCGCGGGCGAGCCGGGCATGGCCAGCACCACCTTTCCCCGCGCCACCCCGCCCACCGCCCGGCTCAGCATGGCCGCAGGCCCCACCTCCTGGTAGGACAGCATCCGGAACAGCTCCCCGAACCCGTCCAGCCGCTTTTCCAGTACCTCCGAGACCACCTCGCAGGTCCGGTCCCTGGGCGCGATGCCCGTCCCGCCGGTGGTCAGCACCGCCTGGACGTTGGGGTCGCCCAGCGCCTGATCGAGCCACGTGCGGATCTCGGCCGGCTCGTCGGGAACGATGCCCCGACGGACCACCACGTGGCCTGCGGACTCCAGCAGCTGCACCACCAACCGCCCGCCCTCGTCGGTCTCTAAGGTGCGGGTGTCGCTCACCGTGAGGACCGCGCACCGCACGGGCCCGCGCCCCTTGTCCCTGTGCTCCTGGACGCTCGGGCTGGTCATCTTGCCTCCCAATTCAGTCGCCGTCTGCGGGCACCTGACCCGTGACACGCTTCGCGCCCACCGCCAGCCGGTCCTGTCCGGCCAGCTCCGGAGCCGCCAGCCAGGCCGCCACGGCGCTGGCCACCACCAGGGCCCCGTTGACCGCGAGGCTGGCGACCACGCCTGCTGCGTCCGCCAGCCAGCCCGCGAACAGGCTGCCTGCGGGCCCGCTGCCGATCAGGGCCAGGGTGTACAGGCTCATGACCCGGCCGCGGTAGCGGTCGTCCACCAGGGACTGGATGGTGGCGTTGGTGGTGGACATGTACGCGATGAGGAAGAAGCCTGCCACAGCCATGGCCGCGCAGGCGGACCACAGGGTCCTGGTGGCGGAGAACAGCACCAGCCCTACCCCGCTGGCCGCCGCCAAGCCCACCACCGCGCGACCGGGGCGGAACTCGCGGACGCTGGCCACCGCCAGGGCTCCCAGGGTGGCGCCCACGCCCACCGCGGCAAACAGCAGTCCGTTCTCTGCGGGCCCCCCTCTGAGGACCCGCACCGCAAACGCGGGCATGACCACCATCCACGCGAAGCCGAAGGTGCCCACAGCGGCCAGCAGCAGCAACAGCGCCTGCAGCGGCGGGTGGCGGCGGACGTAGCGGACCCCGTCCGCTGCCTGCCGCAGGATGCCCGCGTCCTCGGGGACCGCGCGGGGTGCTTCCGGGAGCCGGACCCGCCACATGGGGACGATCACCGCCAGGTAGGAGACCGCGTTGGCGGCGAAACACCACGCCGGACCCACGGCCCTGTACACGAGGCCGGCCACCGCAGGCCCGAACACCCGCGAGGCGTTGAAGGCCGCGGAGTTCAGGGCCACCGCGTTGGCCAGGTCCTCCCGGTCCACCAGCGCTGGCACCAGGGCCTGGCGGGTGGGGTTGTCCACCGCCATCACCACCCCGTTCCAGAAAGCGAAGGCCACCACGTGCTCGAACCGCACCGCACCCGCGAAGGTGAGTCCCGCGAGGACCGCGGCCGAGACCATGAAGGCGCTCTGCGCCACCAGCAGCAGCCGGCGCCGGTCGTACCGGTCCGCCACCGCTCCGCCGGGCAGGGCGAAAAGCAGGGACGGCAGGCTGAAGGCGAACACCACCATCCCGGTCCGCAGCGCCGACCCGGTGAGCTCGTACACCAGGTAGCTCTGGGCGGTGCTCTGCATCCACGTGCCCACCAGGGAGACCAGCATGCCGGTCCAGTACGTCCGGAAGGCTGGGTGCCGGAGCGCCCGGAAGGTGCCCACCTCACCGCCCTCCGGACTCCGTCCCGCCGCCACGCCCGAGTTGCACCAGCGCGCGGGCGGCCTCCTCCAGGGCCTGTGGCCGGAGCTGGTAGTACCGGACGTTCCGCCGCTCCACCACCCGCACCAGCCGCGCCGCCCGCAGGGTGGCCAGGTGGTGGAGGGCGGTCACGTGACTGGTGCCCAGGGCTTCCGCCACCTGCTGGGCGTACAGCTCCCGTTGCGCCAGCAGGCGGAGGATGCGCAGCCGGCTGGGGTCCGCCAGGGCCCGTGCGACCCGAACCACGTGTTCCTCCGGCGACTCCTCCGCGGGGCCGCCGCCCACGGGAACCACGTAGGTCCGGCTCCCCACGTGATCCGCGACGAGAGTGTACGGCCGCACGTGCCACGAAGGTGCCACCACCGCCTCGGCCACCACGGAGGGGTCGGGTACCATCCCGCCCGTCGCCTCTTCCACGAACGCCTCCGCCGGCAGCTCCCGCAACCGCCGTCGCTTGGCCTCCGCGTCCCGGCGGACGTACTCGCACACCCTCGCCTCCTCCTGCGCGTAGACGGCCTCGTAGAACCGCCGCAGCAGGTGCACGAGACGGTCCCGGGTGGCCTCGGGGTCCGCCCGGGCGAGGCGCAGCGCCTGCGGGCGGCCCAGCTCCGCGGGGAAGGCTTCCGCAAACCTCCGCAGCGCCTGTTCCCGAACGATCCCCCGGCTCGCGAGGGCTTCCCGCAGGTGCTCCCGGGCAGGCCGGGCGGCGCGGGAGCTGGTGAGGAGTACCAGCAACAGCTCGTCCGGGGCCACCGTCTCCAGCTGCCCCAGGAAGCCCGCCACACCCGCGTCGGGCACCTGCCGCTCGAGCAGCGCCACCAGGGACACGAACAGCGCCCGTCCCCCTGCGAATGCTGCCAGGTCCCGTAAGGAAGCCGCCCCCAGGGCGCGCCGCGCGGACCGGACCCACGAGTCCCGGCAGTCGAACTGGAGTCCGCGGCCGTGCCGGTGCACCGCCAGCAGCGCTGCCAGGAAGTCGTACACGGGGGACGCTTCCACCCGGACGTGCACCCCCGCAGCGAGGGGAGACAGCACGATGGCAGAAGCTGGCCTGTGGGTCACCGGGTCCTCCCGCGTACCGCGCGGCCGACAGCCTGCCGGGCCCGCGGATGCAGACGACACTCTACGTCTACGTAGATTTTAGGCTACATCGGGAAGTTGCGCGAACCCCGCCGTTGGGCGTCAGCTCCGGCGCGGGAACACCCGGGCTCGCTCGGACCGGATCCGCAGGCTCACCGGCTGCCCGGGGCGGAGCGGCGTGGAGGGATCTAGTCCGCGCACCTGCAGCCGCGTGCCGTCTGGTAGCGCCACCTCCGCCTGCAGGGTCCAGCCCAGGTAGTCGGTCGCCACCACGGTCCCGCGCAGGCCGCCCGCGTCCCCGAAAGACAGCTCCAGGTGCTCGGGCCGCACGGACAGCCACACAGGTTGCCCGGGTGCCGCCTCTCCTTCCACGGGTGCGGTCACCCGCGCGTCCCCCACCTGTACCTCCACCTCCGCGGACCCGCGCCGCACAACCACCCCCGGCAGCAGGTTCGCGCCCCCCAAGAAGTCAGCCACGAACACGTCCCTGGGGTTCTCGTACAGCTCCCGCGGGGTCCCGGCCTGCACCAGACGACCGGAGTCCAGCACCGCGATGCGGTCCGAAAGCACCAGGGCCTCCTCCTGGTCGTGGGTCACGTACAGGGTGGTGATGCCGAGGTCGCGCTGCAACCGGGCCAGCTCCGCCCGCATCTGGACCCGTAGCTTGGCGTCCAGGTTGCTGAACGGCTCGTCCAGGAGCAAAAGACCAGGCCGGACCACCAGGGCCCGGGCCAGGGCCACCCGCTGCTGCTGTCCGCCGGAGAGCTGCGAGGGGAACCGGCCCTCCATACCCGTGAGTCCCACCTTGTCCAGCGCCTCCGCCACCCGGCGCTGTACCTCCGCCCTCGGCACCCGGCGCTCCACCAGGCCGAACGCCACGTTGTCGAACACCGTCATGTGGGGCCACAGGGCGTAGTTCTGGAACACCATCCCCAGATTGCGGTCCCACGGCGGCAGGCGGGTGACGTCTTTCCCGTCGAACAGAACCCGGCCGTCGTCGGGCTCCACGAGTCCCGCCACGATCCGCAGGGTGGTGGTCTTCCCGCAGCCGCTGGGCCCCAGGAGGGTGAAGAACTCGCCGCGCCCCACGGACAGCGAAAGCCCGTACACCGCCGCGGTGGCGCCGAACCGCTTGGTGAGCCGATCCAGCTCCACCTCCACCGCCAGGACCCGTTCCTCCGAAACGGTCTCCACGACCAGCCTCCTCACCACGTGAGGGCGGGCCTGCGCCCGCCGATCCGGTTCGCCAGGTACGTCCCCACAGCCACCAGCACCACCGCCACGGTCCCCAGCGCCGCGGCCGCACCCCGTCCCCGGGGGCTCTGCGCGTACAGGTAGATCCCGTAGCTCAGCGGGCTTTGCTCCACCCGGCTGATGAGCAGCACCGTAGCGCTGAACTCCACCGCGGCGGTGACGAACACCAGCACCCCCGCGGCAACCGCCCCGCCCAGGACCAGAGGGAGCACCACCCGACGGAAGGTCCGCCACCGCCGCGCCCCGCACACCGCGGCTGCCTCCTCCAGGGTGGGGTGTACCTGCGCCATGGCCGCGGAGGTGGCCCGCACCGCGTACGGCAGCCTGCGGGCCACGTACAGCATGGGGAAGATCAGCCACAGGGCCGTAAGGGGCACCCCCAGCCAGGGGACCGTCCACCGGTCGAACACCCGCAAAAACCCGATCCCCAGCACCACCCCCGGGACCGCGATGGGTGCAGTGGCCGCGAAGTCCAGTAGCCCAGGGGCAGGCACCCGGCCCCGGTGCTGCAGGTAAGCGACGCCCACCGCTACCGCCACGGCCACCACTGCTGCGGTGGCGCTATAGAGCAGCGTGTTCAGGACGAACTGGGGAGCCCGGAACAGGATCTCCGCGTAGTGGTCGAGGGTGTAACCCGTGGGCAGGTACGTGAGGCTCCACACCCGGCTGACGGACATGAGCACCACGCCCAGGTGCGGGAGGAGGCCCAGGAACCCCACCAGCACCGAGAACGCCAGCAGCAGTCGCGGTCCCCAGCCCCTGAGTGGGCGGCCGGCAGCACGGCTGCCCGTCTGCAGGGTCGCCACCTCCCGCCTCTGCCCCAGCCGGGTGGCCAGCAGCACCGCAACCAGTGCCAGCGCCAGCATCACGATGGAGATGGCGTACCCGTCCGGGTCCTCCCGGGCGATGGTGGTGATGCGGAAGTAGGCCTGCGGGCCCAGCATGTTCTTCACGTTGAGGATGAGGGGCGTGCCCAGGTCGTCCGTGGATCGCACGAACACCAGGATGGCGCCCGCCGCGTACGCGGGAGCCACGAGGGGGAGCGTGACCCGCCACAGCAGGCGGACGCCCCGGGCGCCCGCCACCTTGGCGGCTTCCTCCAGGCTGGGGTCCACGTTGGCGAGGGCGTTGGTGACAGTGAGCAGGATGAACGGGAAGTAGTGCAGCGCGTGGGCCAGGATCACCCCCCTCAGGCCTTCCGCGGCCACGAACTGCACACCCAGCCGGTCCTCCAGGAACAGCGTGAGGGCCCCGGCCCGGCCCAGAGCCTGGTTGAGCCCGATGGCGCCCACGAAGGGCGGGATCACCAGCGGCACCGTGAGCCAGGTGACCAGCACTGCCTGGCCCCGGAACTGGTAGCGGCCCAGCAAAAACGCCGCCGGCAGGGCCAGCAGGCTCGCCAGCAGCGTGGCGCCCAGCCCCGCGTACAGGCTGTTGCGCAGCGACTCCAGGTACAGCGGCGTGTAGAAGAACCGGGCTACGTGCGCGAGGGTGAACCCGCCCGAGTCTACCAGGGCGCCCCGCAGGACGGAGGCGATGGGGAGCACCACCAGCACGCCCACCACCACCAGCAGCGCCGCGTACAGCGCCAGGTGCGCGGGCTCGTAGCGCCACCGCGGCCGCCAGAGCGCCGCAGGGGACGGAGCCGTGACCGCTCGGGGTTCCAACTCAGCCCCGGGAGGGTCGCAGGGCTCGCGCTGACACCCTGCGCATGGTCAACGTCCCCGGGCCGCCTGGGCCGCCTGGCCCGCCAGCTGCAGGGCCCGGCCGTACGCCTCTCGGGCCAGCGCCTCCCACTCCCGCTCCTTCGCCGCACGGTACGTAGGGTCTCGGTCCACCTGCTGGGCGATCTCCATGGCCGTGGCCTCACTCACCGGCACGAGCCGCGCCGAGGCCTTCGCCTGCCGCAGGAGCCGTTCCGCCTGGGCCACGTCGCGGCCCTGACGGCGGGCTTCCTCCACCGCCCGCTCCGCCGCGTAGATGGCTTCCCACGCCCGCCGCAGCTCCGCGTGGCGGAAAGTGATCACCTGGTCGAACATGCGGGTCACCAGCTGGTAGCGGGCTGCGGACAGGTTCGCGTCGAACTGCACTCCCGCGCTCATCCGGAACGGGTTGGGGAACCCCTTAGGCGCCTGCGCGTACAGGCTGGCGCGGACCGGCAGCCGCCCGATCTCCGGCCGGAACAACAGCTTCTGCCCGTCGTCGCTCAGCAGGAAGTTCACGAACCGCCGGGCGCCCTCCGGGTTGGGCGCGCCCCGGACGATCCCTACGTTGGCCGGCACCAGGGACGTCACCTTCGGGTAGGTGAACCGCACCGGCTGTCCGGAGGCGATGGCGGACAGCCCGAAGAAGTCGATGACAATCCCGATGCCGTACTGGCCCGCGATCACCGCCTCGGGGACGCCGAAGGACCGCTCCGTAAGGGCGCCCATGTTCCCGGCCATCTGCACCAGGAGCGGCCATCCGCGGTCCCACCCGTAGCCCTGAAGAATGGTCTCCACGGTGAGGTGGGTGGTGCCGCTGCGGGCCGGGGTGGACATGATGATGTGGCCGAAGTACACGGGCTGCAGCAGGTCCTCCCACTCCTTCGGCTCGGGCAACCTGCGCCGTTCCATGTACACCGTGTTCCACATGATCCCGTAGCCGCTCACCGCGAACCCCACGAAGTACCCATCGGGGTCGTTGATGGGGAAGCCCGCCACCCGGTCCGGGATCCCCCGGCGGACCTCCGCGGGAGGGGTGTAGCGCTCCAGCAGGTTGTTCTGCTTCAGGTACACAAAGGCGTCCACCGCGCTGGCCCAGAACACGTCCACGTCGGGACGGCCCGCGCGCTCCCGGATCTGCGTGATCCCGGCGGTGGTGGGCTTCGACACCACCACCAGGGACCAGCCGGGGTTCGCGCGCTCGAAGGCCACCTTGTACGCCTCGAACAGCTCCCGCGGGAACGAGGTCAGGACCACGACCTGGTTCGCCTGGGCCAACGCCCCCGCGGGCAGCGACAACGCCACGGCCAACAGCAACAGGACCGTCCCGCGTACCTTCATCACGTCCCTCCCCTCCGCTCGTTTCTGTGTCGCCTGAGCCGCTGCTAGCGGACCCGTTCGAGGTACTGTCCCGTGCGGGTGTCCACCCGGATCCGGTCCCCCCGCTCCACGAACAAGGGCACCTGCACCACCGCCCCGGTTTCGAGGGTGGCGGGCTTGCTCCCGCCCGTGGCGGTGTCGCCCCGCACCCCGGGAGGCGTGTCCACCACTTCCAGCTCCACGCTGTTCGGCAGCTCCACCTCCAGGGGGGCCCCCTCGTGGAAGACCACCTCCACCGTGGTCCCCTCCTTCAGGAAGCGCCGGGACTCCCCCACCACGGAGGCCGGCAGCGCGACCTGCTCGTAGGTGGCGGTGTCCATGAAGTGGTACTGCTCCCCGTCGCTGTACAGGTACTGCATCTCCTTGGTCTCCAGGAACGCCTGCGGAACCCGCTCGCCCGCGTTGAACTTCCGCTCCACGATGGCCCCCGTGCGCATGTTGCGGATCTTCGCGCGCACGTACGCCGAGCCCCTCCCCAGCTTGACGTGCTGGGCTTCCACCACCGTGTACAGCTCCCCCTCCAGCTGGATGTGCACCCCCGGCCGGAAGTCGTTGGTCGAGATCAACCGCGCTCCTCCTCCACGTGTGTTGTCGGCGGCCGTGGGCCGTCCCGCACCGGCCACACGGCCTCCACGCCCATTCTACAAGGCCGGCCCGCCAGCCCGGGTGACCCTGGTAGCGGCCGCGCCCGACCTAGCCGGCAGGCCCGACGTCTGCCTCCCCGAGGGAAGAGCAGCCGGGGGTCCAGGTGCCCTACGCGGGTTCGTACACCAGGGACGTGTTGCCGCCCAGACGCCGCGCGGTGTCCAGGGCTTCCTCGGCCCGGGCCAGCAGGCTCTTCGCGTCCTGGGCGTGCAGGGGACAGCACGCAGCCCCCACGCTCACGGTCGCCTCGTGGGGTGCTGACGCACCTACAGCCTCCCGGACCCTCTCTGCGATGAGGAAGGCGTAGTCCGGATTGGCCTCGGGCATGAGCACGTAGAACAGGTCCGGCTCCACGTAGAACTTCGTGTCCACCGCCCGGGTCACCCGCTGGATGGCTGCAGCCGCCTCCCGGACCGCCTCCTCCGCCACCCCCTGCCCCCACCGCCCCAGGAGTCCGTCGTAGTTGTCCAGCCGCGCGGCCAGCAGGCACAGCGGGTGTCCGTAGCGCAGGGCCCTCTGGACCTCCACGGGGAGCGAGATCTCAAGGTAGCGGCGGTTGAACAGCCCGGTGGCGGGGTCGCGGATGCGTTCTGCCTCTACCTGCGCGTCGCCCGCGGCCCGGGCCAGGGCCTCGAACCACCTCGCCAGCTCTACCGCGGCCCGGTCGAAAGCCGTGTGCAGGGCCTCCTTCTGCGCGTCCGTGAGGTCCGGGATCCCCTCCATAGCCGCGGCCCGGAACAGGAGAAGCTGCCGCAGCTCCTCCGGCAGCGACTGCACCGCAGAGAGTCCCCACTGCGGGTCGCGGCGCAAGCGCTCCACCAAGCCGTCCAGGTCGCCTCTCAGTACGGCCTCCGTACCCTCCACCAGGGCCCGGCCGCGCGCCTGAAGGGCCACCCTGGCACGGCCACCGCCCTCCACCGCTGCCAACCAGTTGCGCACGATCCGGTCGCGGATTCCAATCTCGAGTGCGGCCACGGCGTTCGCGTCCACCGCGCGCACCTCCCTTACCGCACCGCGGGGATCTCGCTCCGGGGCAGCATGAGCCGGCTCAGGTCGGTCAGCAACGCTTCCGCGGCGGCCCAGTCGCCCCGCAACCTGAGCAAGCTGTACAGGGCCAGCAGGCTCCCGAGGTGGCCAGGCGAGGCTGCCAGGGCAGCACGGAACTCCGCCTCCGCGGTCCGGTGGTAGTCCCGCCCGTACCGGATCAGACCTGTTTCAAACTGCCGCCACGCGTTGAAGTACGCCAGGCCCAGCCGGTACCGGGTCTGGGCGTCCTGGGGGTTCTGCTGCGCGGCCTGCCGCAGGGGCAACACCCCGGCGTTGAACGCCGCCTCCGAGGGGTAAACCGCCGACAGGACCTGGGCTCCCGCCAGGTCGGCATACGCAACCACCAGGTACAGAGCCGTCAGCAGCGCCAAGCTCCGCCTCATGCCCCACCTCCAGGGGTCGCAGGGGAGATGTTCGCCACTGGGACGGCCTCTCTCCTCCCGGCCCTCGCGGGAGCAGCTACGTCCGAAAGGCCAAAAGCGCGCTGACCCTTCGTAGCCCTCCGCGAAGGCCCCCGCGCCACCGTCCGACTTTAAGTACGCCAGCAGCGGCGCTCCACTCTTCGGGTTCGGCTGTACCAGGCCTCGACCAGCCCGCATGGGCGGAGCTTCCCGCGCCCGGGCCAGCTGTCTGGGCGGGCGGCGCGGCCTGCCCGCCGGGCCTCGTCCACGCCGCCCCGCCTGCCGGTCCGTGCCGGCCGGGTGTTACGACGGGCTCGGACCCCGCCCGGCCGCCACGCCGGCCGGCTGCGGGGCATCCGCAGACAGCCGGCGTGCCACCGTCCGGCACCCTGCCCGCCGGCCCCTCGGGGCGCATCCCGGAACGCGCCTGTCGGGCGCCTATTTCTTTCAACCTCAGGTACCCTGGGCCGCTTCCACCTCCTTCCCGCGGGGTGTTGCCGGCTTCCCGCTCCGACGATTGAACGCTAGATGAGCACGTTTTCGACCGCCTCGAGCGGGTAACATAAAACTCGGTATGCCACTGCCGCCGGTACGGGTCGCGGTGCTAGGTGCGGGCGGGGTCGGCGGCTACTTCGGAGGCCGCTTGGCCCGGGCGGGCGCCGAGGTGTGCTGGGTCGCCAGGGGAGTCCACCTGGAGGCCATCCGGCGGGAGGGCCTGAAGGTGCGCAGCCCCGCGGGCGACTTCTGTGTCCGTGGTACCGCCACCGACGACCCCGCGGACGTGGGACCCTGCGACTACGTCCTGTTCTGCGTGAAGTCCTACGACACCGAGTCCGCGGCCCGGCTCCTCCCCCCGTTGCTGCACGAGCAGACTGCAGTCCTGACCCTGCAGAACGGCGTGGACAACCCCGACCGCATCGCGTCGGTTGTGGGCTGGCGTCACGTGATGGCGGGTGCCGCGTTCGTGTTCGCGACCGTGCGGGCGCCGGGCGAAGTCGCCCACACGGGAGGCCCGGGGCGCGTGGTGTTCGGCGAAATGGACGGCGCTCGCAGTCCCAGGGGCGAGCGGCTCCTGCAGTGGTTCCGGCAGGCCCAGGTGCCCGCCGAGCTCGTTCCGGACATCCGCCGGGTCCTGTGGGACAAGTTCGCCTTCATCTGCGCGCAGGCAGGGCTCACCGCGGCCACGCGCCTGCCGGTGGGCGAGCTGCGGGACGTGCGGGAGACCCTGGACCTGTTCCGACGGGTGGTAGAGGAGGTGTGCGCTGTAGCTGCAGCAGAGGGAGTACCGCTCCCTCCGGAGACCGCGGACCGCCACCTGGAGTTCGCCCGACGCCTCGAGCCGCAGTCCACCTCTTCCCTCCACCACGACCTCGTCCACGGGCGCAGGATGGAGCTAGAGGCTCTCCACGGTACGGTGGTGCGCCTGGCCCGCCAGCACGGTCTCCCGGTGCCCGTCTGCGAGACCCTGTACGCGCTCCTGAAACCCTGGGCGCTGCGAAACGAGCGGGGGCTGCGCGGCTAACCGGCACCGCGGGACGGCGCTACGGAGGAACACCGCACACAGTCCGGGCCACACGGCTCCACGTGGATGGTGATGTCCGTGCCCGGCAGACGCCTCAGGATCTCCGCTTCCAGCTCGTCGCAGAGGGCGTGTGCCTCACCTACGGAAGCCGTACGGTGCAGCACCACGTGAAGGTCGAGGAACCGCTGCGCACCGACCCGGCGCGTGCGTAGGGCGTGGTAGTCGAGCACCTGGTCACGCCGCGCGTCCAGGACCGCCCGGATCTGCGCTTCCTCATCCCGCGGCAGGGCCCGGTCCATCAGCCCGCCCAGGGCCTCGCGGTAAACCCCGACGCCCATCGCCACGACGTGCAGGCCCACACCCGCGCCCACCGCCGGGTCCAGCCACTGGACGCCCGTCACTCGGACCACCCCGACGCCGACCAGGGCGGCGAGGGAGGTCAGGACGTCCGCCAGGAGGTGCTTCGCGTCTGCTTCCAGGGCCAGGGACGCCCTCTCCCGGGAGACCCGCAGGAGGTAGCGGGCGGTGAGGAAGTTGCCCGCCGTCGCCGCCGCGACCAGCGCGAGCCCCCAGTCGAGAGCCCTCAAGGGCACGGGCTGCAGCAGACGTCGGACCGCCGTGACCACCACCGCCGTTCCCGCCAAGGCCACCAGAGCACCCTCCGTGGCCCCGCTGATGTACTCGGCCTTGCCGTGGCCGTAGGGGTGCCCCGCGTCCGGGGGCCTGGTGCCCACTAGAAGGGCCAGGAAGGCGATGTTGGCCCCCACCACGTTCACCACGGACTCGGCTGCGTCCGAAAGGAAGGCCACCGACCCGGTGAGGAGGTAGGCAACCGCCTTCAGGCTGAGAATCAGCAGGCTGACGGCCACCGACACCGCTGCAGCGCGTAGTTGGGGCGGGCGAGTGGTCTGCGGTAACTCAAGTGCGCGCATCGCCGCTCCAGGTCCGTCAGGGATTATCCGTCAGTACGGCGCCGGGGTTTGCGGCCGGCTCTTTGGCGGCCACCGTCCCGCGCCCGCAGGCCGTTGAATGGGACGCTCTGAGGGCCGGCCGGCGGACCAAAGATGAGCTGTTCGGGCACCAGGCCTACGGACCCCACTCGGCTTCCCGTGGCGGTCCCGGGCCTACCGCAGGTGCCGCGCCCAGGACGCCCACCTGCGCCACCGGCGAGGTCGCGAGGAGCCCCACCAGCCACCGCAGCCACGCGCCCAACTTGCCATCCAAAGCGTCCATCCGGACGGCCAGTTCGTCCCGGTCCCGGTAACGGTCCACCTTCTGCTCCACGGCCTCGATCCGGCTGCCCAGCGTGGTCTCCACGCTGTCGGCCCGCCCCGCCAGCTCCTCCCGGTACCGGTCCACCTTCTGGTCCAGAGCATCCACCATCCCGCTTCTCCCTTACCGTACGCCCGTGCCTCCTCTCCGTCTACTGAACGCCCCACCGGGCCCGTTTTAACGGGGGGCCGCAGAAAACCGGCGCCCCGCTTTGGTGCCCGGGTTGACCCGCGCTTTGTCGGTACTTATCATGTAGGCTAGACAAGCTTCAGACATAACCAGCGTGGTAGGAGCGTCTCAGGTCCAGCTCATCAGCTACCTCCGGCAGACCGTCCGGGAGCCAGGCCGGGTCCCCAGGTACGAGCGCCTCGCCGTGCACCTGGCGCGGGAGATCCGGCAGGGTCGCCTGGCAGCCGGCACCTGCCTGCCCCCGGAGCCCGAGCTGGCTGCCCTCCTCGGCGTGAGCCGCCAGACCGTCCACCAAGCCCTGACGGCCCTGGCCCGCAGGGGCCTGGTGGTCCGCAGGCGGGGGGTCGGTACCTTCGTGACGTCTTCGCAGGTGGAGCAGCCCCTGCCCGGGCTTTACAGCCTCTTCAAGACACTCACGGCTCAGGGCCACGCGGTCTCCTCGCGACTGCTCGGGTTCCGGGTGGCCGCCGACGAGGACGCCTCTCCGTTGCTCGCAGGAGGTCCTGCCCGGCCCGTGTACGAGCTGACCCGCCTGCGCTTGGTGGACGGTAAGCCTTTCGCCTTCGAGGCGCTGTACCTGCCCCACGAGGTGGGGGAAGCCCTCCCGGTGGAGCGGGTAGTCCGTGAGCCGCTGTACGACCTCCTGCAGGAGTGCTGCGGGGTGGTGGTAGCCCGCGCCGAGGAGACCCTGCAACCCGTCGCGGTGGAACCCCTCCTGGCCAGCCTGCTGGAAGTCAAGACCGGCGATCCCGCCTTCCTCGTGGAACGGGTGGGCTACACGCAGGACGGCCGTCCCGTGGAGCTGCGCCGCAGCGTCATCCGGGGCGACCGCTACCGTTTCCGGGTGAGCCTCGAAGGCCCGATCCAGGAGACCGGCGATTCCCCGCAGGGGACGAGGGAGGGTCTGGTGCCGTGGTAGGAGTTCTGGCGGTCCTAGCCGGCCTTTTCTCGGCCTCCGTGGTGGCCGGGGTGGTGGGGTCCCTGGTGGGGCTGGGCGGCGGCGTCCTCATCGTACCGCTGCTGACCATCGGATTCGGCATGGACGTGCGCCTGGCGGTGGGAACGAGTTTGGTTTCGGTGATCGCCACGAGCAGCGGCGCTGCGTCTGCATACCTGCGAGACCGGCTCACCAACCTCCGCGTCGGTGTCCTGCTGGAACTCGCCACGGTCACCGGAGCCCTCACGGGTGCGTTTCTAGCGCCCCACGTGGATCCCCGGACCCTCTTCCTGCTGTTCGGGTTCGCCCTGCTGGTCTCCGTGCTGCCGACCGTGGCCAAGCTCGGGGAGGAAGTCCCCGCGGACGTACCTCGGGACCCTCTGGCGGAACGTCTCCGCCTGGGCTCCTCCTACCCGGACCCGCAGGGGCGCCGCGTGCCCTACCGCGTCGGTCGGGTACCTGCCGGTCTCGGGCTCATGTACCTGGCCGGCGTCCTGTCGGGCTTGCTGGGGATCGGATCCGGAGCCTTTAAGGTCCTCGCTATGGACATGGCCATGCGCCTGCCCATGAAGGTCTCCACCGCCACTAGCAACTTCATGATCGGGGTCACCGCCGCGGCCAGCGCGGGCGTGTACCTCTGGCGGGGCGACGTGCCTCCCCTGGTGGCTGCCCCTGTGGCGCTCGGCGTCCTCGCGGGTGCGGCGTTGGGCAGCCGACTGCTGCAGCGTTCCACCAACCGGGCCGTGCGTGCGGTCTTCGTGCCGGTCCTCGTCCTGGTGTCCGTAGAGATGCTGCTACGCGGGCTGCGGGGAGCGTAAGGTGAACAGACCGGCGTACGGCCCTGAGGCTGCCGAGTCCGTGGAGGTGCGGCTGGGCTACCTCCTGCTGGCCGGTGTGGCTCTCGCAGCTGCGTTCCTGCTCGCGGGACTCCTCGCGTTCGTCGTCCACCTGGCCCAGGAGGGCGCTCCGGCCGCGCGGGACCTGCTAAGCCACACGGGCCGTGTCACCCTGGCTTCTCTGGTGCGCGACCTGGGCGCGGGAGCCCCCACGGGCCTGATCCAGATGGGGCTGCTGGTGCTCATCCTGACGCCCGTCCTCCGGGTGGCTGCCACGGTGGCCTTCTTCGCCGCCGAGCGCGACTGGCCGTTCGTGGCCATCACCTCCACCGTGCTCGCCCTCCTGTCCCTGGGACTGCTGGGGCTGGGCGTCGAAAGCCCGCGCTGAGACTCCCGGGCGCCATCGCTGGCTCCGGGTCCGCGGCCAGGGCCCTGTCCCCTGGCCCTGTCCCCTAGCCCTGTCCCCTGAGCCCTGTCCCCTGAGCCCTGTCCCCTGAGCCCTGTCCCCTGAGCCCTGTCCCCTACCCCTGTCCCCTGGCCCTGGTGCACCCCCGTGGAACCTCACCTCCGCCGGACCGCCAGTACCACCCGCAGCCCCGGGAATACCCGCTCCGCCACGAGCTCGTAGCCCCGGTCCCGGAGGACGGAGCGCAGAGCCGCCTCACCCGCAGGCGGCGCCGGTGAGGTCGTGACGACCCACACCCTGTGGTCCTCAGTACCCAGCTCCCGCACGCTGTGGCGGAAGAGCTGGCCCCACTCCTCCGCACGGTACGCGCGCGGCTCCACACGGACTTCCACCCTCCTCCCCGGTGGACGGAAGTAGTACTCGAAGGCTAGGGAGGTGCCGTCGGGCACGTACAGGACGGCGTCGCCGGGCCGGTAGCCGGCCCGCACGAACTCTGCGGCGCGGTCGTACCGGTACGTCTGGTAACGCGGGTCGGACTGCATGGCGGCCACCGCGGGCGCCTGAAGCGTCAGGAGCCACAAGGACGCTAGGCCCACGACCACGGCCGGGGAGAAGGCTAGCAGCCGCGACGCCCGCACGACCCCCACGCCGACGAGGCAGGCCGCCAGGGGTTGGACGAATACCAGGTGACGCGGATACGCTGCCACCCAGCCCAACACGGCGGAAACGGCAAGCACCCCGACGTGTACGACAGCCCACGTCCACGCCAGCAGTCCCAGTCCCGCGCCTGCCTCCCCCGGTTCCTCTCCGGCCCGCATCGCCGCCGCCCCGAACAGCAAGTACGGCGCCAGCAGGGGGACGTACTGAACAGCCGGAAGGCGGAACGACGTGTGGTAGGTGAACGTGCCCGGCCAGTATCCTCCGAAACCTTGGGCGGCCAGGAGCTCCACCGGATACCCCCACCACAACGCCTCTCTGGTCCACAGCTGGGGGTTTACCCTCCAGAACCCCGCCAGGTACGGTACCCACGGAGCATAAAGGAGGGCGAACACCGCGCCCGCGGTGACTGCGGCCCGCCCGTTTCCGCGAACCGCAAGCCAGGTCCCCATGGCGGCCAGTGCCAGCAGCCCGTAGTAGCTGGTGTAGCCCACTCCGGCCCACAACACGCCGAGCAACACCGCATGCCAGGGCTCCCCGCGGCGAACCCGAAGCGTGCACAAGACCGCACTCAGGACCAGCACCGTCAGCAGCGGGTACATCCGCATCTCATTTGACGCCATAACCTGGAAAGGGTGGACCGCCACCAACAGAGCCGCCAGGGCTGCCGCCTTCTCCGAATACACTTCACGAGCCAGAGCCCACGTCAGGACCACCACACCCAGGCCCAACACAAACGACGGGAAACGCGCGGCGAGCAGGCTGTCCCCGAATCGGTCCACCCAGAAAGACAGCAGGAGGTAGTAACCCGCGGGGTGCGCGTCGTTTTTCTTCAGGAAGTCGAGGATGCCGCGCCAGCCGAGCCGCGCCACGGACAGACTGTAACCTTCGTCGTACCACAGGCTGCGGACCCCGAGGAGCTCCCACCGGAGGATCGCCGCCACGGTGAGGATCGCCACAAACACCAGCGCCCACGTGTAGGTCTGTCCGCTACCCCGCGGCCCACCACGGAGTCCATACCCCGACATGGCACAGCCTCCCACGACCGCGTTTCGCGGTCCGCCGCGGAGCCTCCTGGGAGCAATTCAGGGGCCCACGCCAGCGTCCTTCGGGGCACGCAGCCTTCAGCCCTCTGCTGGGGGCATGCCTCCCGGCCCTGCACCCTGCCGGTCCCGCAGCGCCGGGAAGTAGTCCAGCGCGCGCCTTGGCCGGGACGTCCTCGGGTCGGCGTTCGACTGTGCGCTAGAGCGTTCACGTC
>JAVKKH010000030.1 GCA_031296405.1 Candidatus Tepidifontimicrobium thermophilum | reverse complement strand
GACGCTGACGGACGAGCACGTGTTGTACCAGATGGGGGACGAGGCGCTGGACATCGTGACGCCGCTGCACTACAGTGCGGCGCTGAACACGCCGGAGAACCGGGCCTTTGCGAGTGCTTATGCGCGGAAGTTCCAGCGGCCGCCCTCTTACTACTCGGAGAACAGCTACACGGCGGCGCGGCTGGTGTACGAGGCGCTGGTGCAGCTGCGGGGGAACGTAGAGGACAAGGAGGCGTTGCTGTCGGCGCTGCGGCGGGTGCGGGTGGCGGACGCGCCGCGGGGTCCCATCAGCATGGACGCGTACGGGAATCCGATTCAGAACGTGTACATTCGGCGGGTGGAGCGGCGGGGCGGGATCCTGCAGAACACGGTGATCTACACGTACGAGCGGGTGTCGCAGTTCTGGAAGTACGACCCGCAGGAGTTCCTGCGGCAGCCCGTGTACAGCCGGGACTTCCCGCCCTGCCGGTACTGCGGCCAGTGAGGAGGTTGCCATGGGATTCCGCGTCGCCGTGGTCCAGCCCGTGAGCCACCCGCCCGACCGGGCGGAGGCCAATCTGCCGGAGGCGCTCCGTTGGATCGAGCGGGGCGCCGCGGAGGGGGCGCAGTTCGTCTGCTTCCCGGAGAGCTACCCGGGCCCGTGGCGCATGCCCGCCAGCTTCGACCCCCGGCCAGCCGTGCGGGAGGCGGCGGCCCGGCACCGGGTGCACGTGGTCTTCGGCACCCTGGAGCCCCTGGAGGGTGAGACGAAGGCCGCTTACACCCTCGTCTGCCTCGCTTACCCAGACGGCCGCCCCGTGGCCGAGTACCGGCGCACCCATCCCCGGGGGCCGTGGATCTATCTCGGGGGCCGCCGGTGGGACTTCCGGTACGTCCCGGGGGATGCGTTGCCGGTGTTCGAGACCGAGTTCGGCAAGGTCGGCCTCGCGATGTGCAGCGAGGTGTACGTGCCCGAGGTCGCCCGGGCCCTGGCCTTGCAGGGGGCGGAGCTTCTGTTTCTGCCCGCGGGGGTGGACAAGAAGCGCCTGTGGTCCACCTGGCGGACCCTGATCTGGGCGCGGGCCATCGAGAACCTGGCTGTGGTGGTGACCACGCAAAACCTCTTCACGCCTGAGGAACGCGGACTGGCCATGTTGGCGGGGCCGGAGGAGATCCTGCTGGAGAGCACCGCAGCGGGGATGTTCGTGGTGGACGTGAGTCTGGAACGGGTCCGCTACCTGCGGGCCACGCGGGACGAGCTCGGGGCCTGGGAGCACTGTGCGACCAAGCAGGGCTTGCTGAGCGACCAGTGGCTGCGCCCGGAGCTCTACGAGGGCATGTACCGGACCCTGCGGGCCAAGGTGGCGGCTCAGCGGGAGTGAGGGCGTGGAGACCTGGGCCCGCGGGGCCTTCGCGGTGGACTACGAGGCACGGGTGGACTTCCCACGCCTGCGGGCGGGGCGGCTCGCCCGTGCGCGGGAGGCTATGGCGGCCTCCGGGCTGGACGCTCTGCTGGTCTGGAAGGACGAGAACGTACGCTACCTCACGAGCCTGCGCCCGCAGCTCATCGCGGGCAAGAGCGGCCTGCTGAACGGCGCCCTGCTGACCCCGGAGGAGGTGGTGCTGTTCACCTCCGGAGGGGATTTCGACCGCGCCCGGGGCAGCATGCCCTGGGTGGCGGAGTTCCACCCCATCCCCATCCTGGAGGAGGCGGGGCTCGTGGGCTACTTCGTGGACCGGGTGCTGCGGCCGGTGCTGGAGCGCCGCGGTCTCCTCCGGGCGCGGGTGGGCACCGACCTGGCCAGCTTCGCGCTCCACGAAGCCCTACGGGACCGCCTCCCGGAGGTCCGGTGGTCCGACGGAGACGCGGTGATGCAGAGGGCCCGCCGGGTCAAGTTGCCCGAGGAGGTCGCGCTCATCGAGGAGGCGGTGGCGATGGCGGAGGCGGTGACCCAGGCAGCCCTGGACGCGATCCGGCCGGGCGTCCGCGAGGTGGAGGTGGCCGGAGAGGCTCTGCGGGTTCTGCACCGGCTGGGCGGCGAGTATGCGCACGTCACCACGCCCTTTGTGGCCTCCGGGGAACGCATGTCTCCGCCCACCCGCCTGAGCACCGACAAACTGATCCGCCACGGCGACCTGGTGTTCGTGGACATCGGGTGCATGTGGAACGGCTACTTCGCGGACGTGGGGCGGACCGTGGTGTGCGGGGAACCTTCCCCGGAGCAGCGGCGCGTGTACCGGGCGGTCTACGACGCCCACCGGGCGGGCCTGGAAGCTATGCGGCCCGGTGTGACCAACCGGGACGTGGCCGACCGGATCCGTGCGGAGGCCCGCCGGCACGGGCTGGAGGAGCACTTCCTGACCCTGTTCATCGGGCACGGGATCGGCGTGGGCTCCAACGAGCCCCCCTACGTGGGCGAGGTGTTCCCGGACGCGGAGGAGGTGGTGCTGGAACCGGGGATGGTGTTCGCCATGGAGCCCCTCATCTGGGTGCCGGGCGTGCGAGGAGGAGGCGGAGTCCGGCTGGAGGACATGGTGCTGGTCACAGATTCCGGTCCGCAGGTGCTGTCGCGGCTCCCGTACGACCCGGTGCTGTTGGGGTAGAGGCGCATGCGGGCTCTGGTGCTTCGGGAACACGGTTACAGGCTGTCGGCGGAGGAACTGCCCACCCCCACCCCGGGGCCGGGTGAAGTGCTGGTTCGGGTAGAGGCGTGCGGGGTCGGGCTCACGGTGCTGAACTACATGAGCGGCGCCAGCCGCGTGCACGCGGAGAAACTGCCGCGGATTCCCGGCCACGAGTTCGTGGGCCGGGTGGCGGCGTGCGGCCCCGGGGTGGAGTCCGGCCTGGAGGGGCGGCGGGTCATGGCGTACTTCTACCTGAGCTGCGGGGCCTGTGAGTTCTGCAGGCTGGCGCACGAGCCCCTCTGCCGGAACCTGAGGGGTCAGGTGGGAGTGGCCAGCGACGGTGGCTTCGCGGAGTACGCGGTCCTGCCGGCGTTCAATGCCCTGCCGGTGCCGGATGGCGTCGACCCGATTTTCGCGACCGCCATCCCGGACGCGGTGGCCACACCCTTCCACGTGTGCCGGAGGGCCGCAGTCGGGCCGGAGGACACCGCGGTGGTGGTGGGCGCCGCCGGCGGTGTGGGGATCCACATGGTGCAGGTCCTGCGGGTTTTCGGGGCCGGGGTGGTGGGCGTGGATCGGGGCGCCAGCAAGGTGGAGAGCTTGCGGGCCATGGGCTTCGCCGCGGTAGACGCCACGGAGGACACGTGGCCCCAGCAGGTCCGGGAGGTGGCCGGGGGGGCCGTGACGGTGGCCGTGGACCTGGTGGGCCGTCCGCACACCCTGGAGGCGTGCGTGGACCTGTTGGGCCCGCGCGGCCGGCTGGTGGTCCTTACCACCTTCCGCGACGTGACTTTTCCCGTGAGCCCCGCGCGGCTCGTGGCAGGTGAAATCCAGGTTCTGGGATCCCGGTACGCCTCCCGGTGGGAGGTCCTGCAGGCGGCGCGCATGGTGGTGGAGGGCAGAGTCCGGCCCGTGGTGTCGGAGGTGAGGCCCCTGGAGGCGGCTGCGGAACTTGTGAGCCGACTGCGGGACGGGACGCTGCTGGGCCGGGGGGCCGTGGTCCCGACGGGGAACCTGTGAGGAGGTCGCAGGATGCGGAACATGGCGGTGGTGGAATTCGGCAAACCTCTTGCGCCCGCTCGCCTGGAGATACCCCGGCCGGGTCCCGGGGAGGTCCTGGTCCGGGTCCTGGCCTGCGGGGTGTGCCGGAGCGACCTGAAGATCGCCGGCGGCTTGATGCCGTTTTCGGCCAACCAGCGTCTGCCGCACGTACCGGGCCACGAGATCTCGGGTGAGGTGGCGGAGGCGGGCGCCGGGGTGGAGCTAGCGCGCGGCCAGCGGGTAGTGGTGCACAACTACTGGGGTTGCGGGAGCTGCCCGTACTGCGTGGAGGGGCAGGAGAACCTGTGTGACGCCCTGCGGGGGTGGGTCGGCTTCACCACGCCCGGCGGGTTCGAGGAATACTTGGTCGTCCCCGCAGACCACCTGCTACCGGTACCTCCGCAGGTGGATCCGTTGCACGCCGCCACGGTGTCCTGCGCCCTGGGGACTGCCTACCACGCGGTAGTAATCCGGGGGGCGGTTCGGGCCGGGGAGACGGTGACGGTGGTGGGCAGCGGTGGCGTGGGCCTGTACGCGCTGCAGGTGGCGCGGGCCGCGGGCGCGCGGACGGTAGCGGTGGACCTGCGGGAGGAGGCCCTTCAGGCCGCGCGGGGGGTGGGTGCGGACGCCGCGGCGCTGCCAGAGAAGGCCCCGTCCGTGGTGTCCGACCTGACCCGGGGGCGGGGAGCGGACGTGGTGGTGGACTGCGTGGGCAGCCGCGCGGGCTTCCCGACCGCCCTGGAACTTGTGCGCAAGGGAGGCCGGGTGGTGCAGGTCGGCTACGTGACGGACCCGCAACAGTACCCGGCACTCGCCACGGACCGCGTGGTGCTGCGGGAAGTTCAGGTGGTCGGCAGTCGCTACGTGACCCGGCCCGAGCTGGCCAGAGCTCTCCACCTGGTGGCCTCGGGCGCCCTCCGCCCAGTGATCTCGCGGGTGGTGGATCTCGAGCAGGCCAACGAGGCGCTGGAGGATGTGCGGGCGGACCGTGCGGTGGGCCGGGTGGTGATCCGCGTGGCGCGGGACCTCTAGGCAGGATGGAGGTCCAACTGTCCCCCGCTCAGCTGCTGGCGGCGACCGCGGTGGTCCTGGTGGCGTCCACCGTGAAGGGCAGCGTGGGCCTGGGATTCCCGGTGATCACGGTGCCGGTGCTGTCCGCCCTGGCGGGCCCCCATGCGGCGGTGGCCCTTTCCGCGCTACCTACCCTGGCCAGCAACGTGTTCATCCTGGGCGCCGAACGTAGCAGGCTGCGCGGCCGGTGGCCGGAGATGCGGTGGGTCCTGGGAGGGCTGGTGGTGGGCTCAGCAGCCGGCGCGCGCGCCTTTCACCTCCTGAGCGCCGAGGCCCTGTACGTGGTGCTGGGCGCGGTGGCGGTGGGGTACTCGTTACCCGCGCTGCTGCGGGCGCGGTGGGTGAAGCTTCCCCGTGCGTCCGCCGCCTCCGGCCTCGGGGTAGGCCTGGTAGCCGGGGTCCTGTGCGGGACCACCACCATTTTCGGGCCGGTGCTGGCCGGGTACCTGGACGCCCGTGGGCTGGGCCGGGACGAGTTCGTCCCGTGGATCACCGTGAGTTTCCTGGTGGGCGTGCTGGTGCAGGTCCTGAGTTTCTTCCAGTTGGGCGTCTACCGTGGGGCGGTGTTCCGCGTTGCGGTGTGGCTGTGCGTGCCGGTGCTGGCCGGTACCGCCCTGGGTGGCTGGCTGCGGCGCCGCATGCCGGAGCACGCCTTTCGGACCGCGCTCCTTGTGGTGGTGCTGCTGTCCGGCCTGAACCTGCTGGCCCGCGGGCTCTTGTGAGGCCGCCGGGCTGGCATTCGAGGAGGTGACCATGCGACCCACGGTGTTCGTCACGCAGCCCGTGCCGGAGGTGGCGCTGGAACGGCTGCGCCGCGTGGCGGAGGTCCGAGTGTTCCCGGACTCGGAGACGATCCTGCCCCGCAGCCGGCTTCTGGAAGAGGTGGCGGACTGCGACGTCCTGTACTGCCTGCTGCACGACCGGGTGGACCGCGAGGTGGTGGACGCAGGACGCCGTCTGCGCCTCATCGCGTGCTCCGCCATCTACCCGGCGAACGTGGACGTGGCCCGCGCCACGGAGCGGGGGATCCCCGTCACCGTCATCCCCAACATTGTGGCGGAGACCACCGCGGACCTGCAGTGGGCGCTGCTGCTGGCGGTGGCGCGGAGGGTGGTGGAGGCGGACAGGGCGCTGCGGGCGGGTATGTTTCCCGGAGCACAGTCGCAGCGGTTCGTGGGGGGCGAGGTGCACGGCAAGACCCTGGGCACCATCGGACTGGGCGCCATCGGGCGGGCGACGGTGAACCGGGCCCGGGGGTTTGGGATGCGGGTGCTGTACACGAAGCGACAGCGGCTGACGTTGGCGGAGGAGGAGGCCCTGGGGGTCCAGTACCGGACCCTGCCGGAGCTGCTGAGCGAGAGCGACTTCATCGTGGTGAACGCCAGCTACCATCCGGGGACGCACCACCTGATCGGGCCGAGGGAGCTGAGCCTGATGAAGCCCACCGCCTACCTGATCAACACCGCCCGGGGCCCCATCGTGGACGAGGCGGCCCTGGTGGAGGTGCTGCGGGCGGGCCGGATTGCGGGGGCGGCGTTGGACGTGTACGAGCGGGAGCCGGAGGTGACGCCGGCGCTCAAGGAGCTCTCCAACGTGGTGCTGACCCCGCACATCGGGAGCGCAGCCCGGGACATCCGGGAGCAGATCGCGCACATCGTGGTGGACAACATCCTGGAGTTCCTGAACGGCCGCCGGCCCCACTACGTGGCCAACCCCGAAGTGTTCGAACGGGCTGGGGCCTGAGGAGGCAGGCGATGGCGACGGATGTGACGACCCGGTACGGCGTCTTCTGGGGGGGCGAGTTCCGACAGCCCAGGTCGGGGGAGTTCTACGAGGTCCGCTACCCGGCGGACCAGCGGCTCGTGGCGGTGGTGGCTGAGGCAGGTCCGGAGGACGTGGCGGATGCGGTGGGGGCTGCAGAGGAGGCCCTGCGCGGACCCTGGGGCCGTCTCGCGCCCGACCAGCGCGGCCGCCTGCTGTACCGGCTGGCGGACCTGCTGGAGCGAGAGGCGGATCGGCTGGCCGAACTGGAGACGCTGTGCAACGGCCGGCCCATTCGCGAGATGCGGGCGCAGCTGCGGATCATCCCCTTGTGGTACCGATACTTCGCAGGGATGACGGACAAGCTGGAAGGCCAGGTGGTGCCCGTGGGGGACGGTTGGCTGAACTACGTGGTGCGCGTGCCCCTGGGGGTGGTGGCGCAGATCACCCCGTGGAACCACCCGCTGCTCATCGCCACCAAGAAGATCGCCCCCGCGCTGGCCGCGGGCAACGCGGTGGTGCACAAGCCCTCGGAACTGAGCCCGCTGTCGGCCCTGGAGCTGGCGCGGCTGACGGTGGAGGCGGGCTTCCCCCCGGGTGCCTACAACGTGGTCACCGGTTTTGGGGCCACGGGTGCCGCGCTGGTCAGTGACCCGCGGGTCCGCAAGGTGGACCTGACCGGAGGCACGGAGACCGGCCGGGCCGTGGCCCGCGCCGCCGCGGACCACCTGGCCCGCACCACGTTTGAGCTCGGTGGCAAGGCGCCGGTGGTGGTCTTCGAGGACGCAGACCTGGAGCAGGCGGTGGCGGGCGCGGCCTTCGCGGCGTTCGTGGGACAGGGCCAGACGTGCATCGCGGGCGCCCGCATCCTGGTCCAGGATTCCCTGTACGAGGGGTTCGTGGATCGCTTCGTCCGGAAGGTGGCGAGCCTGCGCATCGGCGACCCCCTGGACCCCAGGACCCACCTGGGACCCCTGGTGTCCCGGCGGCAGCTGGAGCGGGTGGCGGGCTACGTCCGCGCGGGCTTGGAGGAAGGAGCCCGCCTGCTGTACGGGGGCCGGGTGCTGCGGGAGGGCTCCTACGCCCTCGGCTTCTACCACGAGCCCACGGTGTTCGTGGACGTGGATCCGAAGATGCGCATCGCCCAGGAGGAGATCTTCGGACCCGTGGTGTGCGTGTTCCGGTTCTCCGACGAGGACCACGCAGTGCGGATTGCCAACGACATCCCCTATGGCCTGGGCGCCAGCGTCTGGACCCGGGACGTGGCGCGCGCCCACCGGGTGGCGGCCCGGATCGAAGCCGGTGTGGTGTGGGTGAATGACCACCACCGCATCGCGCCCGCCTCGCCGTGGGGCGGGTTCAAGCTGTCGGGATACGGCCGTGAGAACGGCTGGGAGACCATGCGGGAGTACACGGAGACGAAGAGCGTGTGGGTGCGCCTGGACCCCACACCGTTCGACTGGTTCTCGGACGAACCCGCGGAGCGACTGAACTGATGGACCTGGCGGTTCTGGGCGGTACCGTGGTGACCCCCGCAGGTCGGCAGCGGGTGCACGTGTACGTGCGCGACGGCCGGGTGGCGGCCCTGTCCTCCGAGCGCCTGTCCGCCAGGGAGGAGGTGGACGCCGCCGGCCTGCTGGTCCTGCCCGGTGTCGTGGACGCCCACGTGCACTTCATGGACCCCGGCGACCCCAGCCGCGAGGACTTCCCCACCGGCAGCGCCGCCGCGGCGGTCGGAGGCGCCACCACGGTGATCGAGCACACCCACGCGGCACCGGTGGTGACGCCCGAAGAGCTGCGGCGCAAGGCGGAGTACCTCCGCACCCGTTCCGTGGTGGACTTCGGCCTGGCGGCCCACGCGTGGAAGGGCAGGCTGGGGGAGGCCCCTGCCACGTGGGAGGCGGGGGCCCTGTACGTGAAGGCCTTCACCTGCACCACCCATGGGGTCCCTGGCCTCTCTGCCGCGGACCTGTTGGTTCTGTTCAAGGCGCTGTCCGCGGTAGGGGGGATCTGTTTGGTGCACGCGGAGGACGAGGCCCTCACCGCGGAGGCAGAGCGGCGCCTGCGGGAAGCGGGGCGGACCGACGGAGGGCTCGTCCCGGAGTGGCGGAGCCGCGAGGCGGAGCAGGTGGCAGCCGCTGCGGTGTGCGTGCTGGCCCGGTGCACGGGAGCCCGGGCGGTGATCGCTCACGCCAGCTCCCCGGAGGTGGTGGATCTGGCGCGGGCCCTGGGGGGGGTCCACGTGGAGAGCTGCCCTCAGTACTTCCACCTCCTGGAAGGCGAGGTACAGCACCACGGCGCTTTCCGGAAGTTCACCCCTCCCGCCCGGGCGCGTACGGAGGAGGATCTGCTGGCCATGTGGGAACGGCTGCGGGACGGCCGGATCGACTACGTGGCCACCGACCACGCGCCCGCCACCCGGCGGCAGAAGCTCGAGGGCAGCATCTGGGACGTGCACTTCGGCCTGCCTGGTGTGGAGACCACCTTGACCCTGATGCTGAACGGTGCGGCGGCGGGACGCCTGAGCCTGGAGCGGCTGGTGCAGGCGTTGTGCGAGACCCCGGCGCGGGTGTACGGCCTGTACCCGCGCAAGGGAACCCTGCAACCGGGTTCCGACGCGGACCTAGTGTTGGTGGACCCGGCACGCGAGCACGTACTGGCGGACGGCCGGGTCGTCTCCAAGGCGGGTTGGACCCCGTACTCGGGCCTGCGGGTGCGGGGCGCGGTGGTGCGGACCTACGTGCGCGGCAGGCTGGTGGCGGAGGAAGGCCGGCCGGTCGCCGAACCGGGGTGGGGCCGGTGGGTGCGGCGGGCGGAGGCTTCGGAGTGAGGAGGTGGTGCGGATGAAGGACCCTCTGCACAGAGTGGTGGAAGCGGACGGTATGGTGATCGAGTACGACGTCCCGATCCCCATGGACGACGGGGTGGTGCTGCGGGCGGACGTGTACCGGCCGAACCGGGAGGGGCGGTACCCCGTCCTGCTCACTCACGGGCCGTACGGCAAGAACCTGCCTTTCCAGATCGGGTACCGGCACCAGTGGCGGATCATGGTTCGCAACTTCCCGGAGGTGGCGGAGGGTTCCACCTGCCGCTACCAGAACTGGGAGGTCCCGGACCCGGAGAAGTGGGTGCCGGACGGGTACGTGTGCGTACGGGTGGACTCCCGGGGCGCGGGCCGGTCCCCCGGGGTGCTGGACATCTTTTCACCCCGGGAGATGCAGGACATGTACGCCTGCATCGAGTGGGCTGCGCAACAGCCCTGGAGCAACGGGAAGGTGGGGCTTTCCGGGATCTCCTATTACGCCATCAACCAGTGGCTGGTGGCCGGGATGAAGCCGCCGCACCTGGCGGCCATGTGCGCGTGGGAAGGCGCCGCGGACAGCTACCGCGACTGGCACCGGCACGGTGGGATCCTCTGCACCTTCACCGACTCCTGGTACCGCGGCCAGGTCCACCCCCTGCAGCACGGCTACGGGGCCCGGGGGTACGTGGACCCCGTCACGGGCCTGCTGGTGGCGGGACCGGAGACCCTGCCGGACGACGAGCTCGCGCGCAACCGCACGGATCCCTTCCAGGAAGCCCGGAACCGGGAGCTTCTGGACGACTGGTACCGGGTGCGGTCCGCGGACTGGTCGCGGGTCGAGGTCCCGTTCCTGTCCGCGGGCAACTGGGGCGGCCACGGACTGCATCTGAGGGGTAACGTGGAGGCCTTCGTGCAGGCCGCTTCGAGGCAGAAGTGGCTCGAGATCCACGGCTTGGAGCACTGGACCCACTACTACACGAACTACGGGCTCGAGCTGCAGAAGCGCTTCTTCGCGCACTTCCTGAAGGGGGAGGACAACGGCTGGGACCGGGAGGCCCGGGTGCTGTTGAACGTCCGACGCGTGGACGGGTTCGAGTTCCGGCGGGAGCACGAGTGGCCCCTGGCACGCACCCGGTGGACCAAACTGTACCTGAACCCTTCCGCGGGGACCCTGGACCCGGAGCCGCCCGTCCGTCAGGGCCTGCGGGAGTACACGGCCCTGCGGGATGGGGTCACTTTCCGCACGCCGCCGTTCCGCGAGGAGACGGAGATCACCGGACCCCTGGCCGCGAAGTTGTATGTCTCTTCGAGCACCGGCGACGCGGACCTGTTCCTGGTGGTCCGCCTGTTCGATCCCGAGGGGCGGGAGGTCACCTTCCAGGGTGCCCTGGACCCGCGCGCGCCCATCGCGCAGGGCTGGCTGCGGGCCTCGCACCGCAAGCTGGATCCCGAGCGCAGCCTGCCGTACCGGCCCTACCACACCCACGACGAGCTCCAGCCGCTCCGGCCGCACGAGGTGTACGAGGTGGACGTGGAGATCTGGCCCACCTCCATCGTGGTCCCTCCGGGCTACACCCTGACTCTCACGGTGCAGGGCCACGACTTCGAGCGTCCGGACGAGGTGAGCGGGGTGGGGCCCTGGCAGGCCTTCCGGGGCTCCGGTCCGTTCCTGCACAACGACCCCTGGGACCGGAGGCCCGAGGTGTACGGAGGCCGCGTGCGGGTCTACGGAGGCGGCCCCACGCCCTCGTACCTGTTGCTCCCGGTGGTCCCCAGGGACTGAGGGCTCAGTCCACCAGGGACAGGGGGCCGCGCACGTCCTCGCCAGTGGCCGCCAGCCCGCCCAGGAAGGGGACGACCAGGACGCGGACGTCCACGCCCAGGCGGCGGGCGTGGACGGCCACCTGGTAAGGGTCCGCGGTGTTCTCCGCGAACATGCCGTAGTGCATCGGCACGAGCGCCTGCGCGCCCGCATCCGCGGCCAGGAACACCGCGTCCTCTGCGGTGAGACAGCACCGCAGACCGTTGATGGGCAGCAGCGCCACCGTCACCGGCGCCGCGGCGGCCACCGCGTCGCGCACTTCGAGGGTGTAGGCGGTGTCCCCTGCGTGGTACACGGACACCGGCCCGTGACGGATCACGTAGCCCACCGCGTGGGGCTGCGGGTTGCGCGGGTGTTGGTGAAAGGCTGGTACCGCCTCCACGTGCACCCCTTCCACGTCGGTGGACTGCCCGCGGTCCAAGGGAACGATGCGGGCGGGGTCCACGCCGAGCTCCTCCAGACGGGGAGCGTACGCCGAGGGGATGACGAAGCGCGCGGCGGTGGCCCGGGCGAGGCCGGGGACGGTGTCGGGGTCCAGGTGGTCAGGGTGCCCGTGGGTGATGAGCACCAGGTCGCAGTCCGCCTCCTCCGGCTGGAAAGGAACGGGCAGGAGGCGGTCCCACCCGTGGGTCCGGGAGAGGGAGTTGGACAGGTAGGGGTCGAGGTAGATCACCCGGCCCGTGTCCAGCACCGCAGCCCACGACGACTGGCCCAGCCAGAACAGAGAGATCCCGTGCGGGGGCCTCGCGCGGCGGATACGCCGGGTCAGTTCCGATCCGGAGGGCCCCACCGTCAGGCCTCGAACACCGGCCGGAGGTCCAGCTCGAACCCGGGGAGCTCCGGGTCCAGCGAGACGCGCTGGGGGTCACGGTGCACCTCCGGCGCACGTCCGGGCCGGTACACCTCCACCGCTCGGGCGTACGGATCGACCAGGACCGCAACCCGCGCCCCGTTCTTGAGGTACACGCGCAGCTTCTCCCGCAGCTCATCCGGGGTCTGCGTGGAGGATCGCACCTCGAACACCACGTCCGGGCAGAAGGGTCCGAACGTCTCGCGCTGTTCGGAGGAAAGGGCCCGCCACCGCTCCCGCGAGGCCCACGCGGCGTCTGGAGACAACAGGGAACCGTCCGGCAGGCGGAAGCCGGCGGAGGAGTCGAACACCACGCCGCGGCCGGTGCGCGTGTTCCACTCCCGGAGCTGTCCGACCACCTCTGCGCTGCGCCGTCCTCCCTCCATCCCCGTGGGGCTCACCACCAACCTCCCGTCCGCGGTGCGCTCGAACTGGTATCCGGGGTTGCGCTCCGAAAGCTTGAGCAGGTCCTCGTCCGTGACGGGTCGGAGCAGGTCGATCCGTACCGACACCGACACCCCTCCTTCCAGGTCCCCAGCCGGATTGTAGCGTACCGGCCCCGGGGTCAGCGCACCAGGATGCGGCCCTGAGAGGGCCGCCGTTTTGCACACGGTACCTGGGAATCGGTTCCAGGAACAGGTGACAGGAGCCCGTACCTGGAACAGGTGACGGGAGCGGGGGCGCGGAACCGGTTCCAGGACCATGGTCTGGGTGGTGCTGCCTGCCTACAACGAGGCGGAGAACCTACCGGGGCTTCTGCAGCAACTGGAGGCGCTCGGGCGGGACGACCTGAAGGTGGTGGTGGTGGACGACGGGAGCACCGACTCCACCGCCGCGCTGGCACAGGCGTGGCCTGGACCGCTTCGCCCGCAGCTAGTGCGGCATCCCCGAAACCTCGGCCTGGGCCGCGCGGTCGACACGGGCCTCCGCTACGTGCTGGAGCAGGCTTCCCCTGGCGACGTGGTGGTCACCCTAGACGCGGACGGGAGTCACCTACCGGTACAGATCCCCGAGCTGGTGGCCGCAATAGAACGCGGCGCAGACCTGGCCATCGCGTCCCGCTACCGCCCAGGGGCCCGCGTCGAGGGGGTTCCGGCTATCCGCAGGTTCCTGAGCTTCGGGGCCCGTCTGGTCCTCACAGCTTTGTTCCCCACCCCCGGTGTGCGCGACTACACGTGCGGGTTCCGGGCCTACCGGGCCCAGCTCCTCCGGAAGGCGGTGGAGCGGTACCGTGACCGGCTGGTGGAGTCGCAAGGGTTCGCGGTCATGGCAGAGCTCCTTCTGAAACTCCGGCCGCTCCGGCCCAGGGTCGAGGAGGTCCCCATCGTGCTCCGCTACGACCTCAAACGGGGTCGCAGCAAGTTGCCCCCTGTGCGAACCGTCCGCCAGTACCTGCGGATGATGTTGAACCTGCTCGGACGCTGAACCGGACGGCCGCGGCCCGCTTGACACCCACGCTGCCAAAATCGTCCAGGCGCGAAGTGCAAAACCGTCCCCCTGCGGCGTTCTCTCTCACGGAAGGGTCAGACAGGGGGTGGAAGCCATGCGGGACGCGCACCTTCCTACGCTGGGGTCGAGCCTCGTGGAGATCCTGGTGTCCGTCCAGCTGGTGGCCCTGGTGATGGTGGTCGCCTGGCCGGTGCACCGGCTGGTGCTCTCCGCCGCTGGGCCGTCGGCGACCGGGCCGACCGCGGTGCGGACCCGGGCCATCCGCTACGTCCAGGCCGAACTGGAGTACCTGCGCAGCCTCAGCTACGCCCGCTTCCGGGATCCCGTGCGGTGTCGCCTGGACGAGTCAGTTCCCTTCCCGCCGCTCCGGTGGTTGCCCGAGCAGGCGGAGCCCGGCGAACCGAGACCTCCCGCCCCGTTGGAACGCGCGGAGATCCGTGTACAGGACGAGCCGGTGACCGGCGTAGCTGCTGACGGCTGCGAGCCCCGGCGGGTGTCCGTGCTGGTCTACGGGCAGGACCCGGACAGGCCGCTGGCGCGAGGGGAACTCCTCCGGGTGAAGCGCTGAGGGGTGCGCCGTGAGGAACGCGCGCGGACTCACCCTCGTGGAGCTCGTAGTCGGGGCAGCGCTGCTCGCTCTGGTGGCTGCCGCGGGGGCCACCGTGGTAGCAAGCGCGGTGCGGCTGGCAGCTGCCAGCAAACGGTGGTCGGAGGCCGAACACCACGCGCGGGCCGCTCTGGAGCGGATCACAGTCCTCCTGCGGGCCGCCGGGTACGGGGCCGGCGAGCGGGTGCTCTTGGCAGACCGCTCGCGCGTGGAGTTCCTGGCGGACTTTTCGGAGGGAATCGCCGGCCCCGAACGACACGGTTTCTACCTTGGTCCCGATGGAGTCCTGCGCGAGCTGTGGGGCAACACGGTCGCGCCCTTGACTACCGAGGAGGACAACTTCCGCGTCGCCTCCTTCGAGCTCGCTTACTTCGACCGGGACGGGCGAGAACTCGTCCCCCTACCCCTCGACGCGGCGCACAGGCGGGAGGTGGCGCGGGTGCGGGTGCGGGCCGCTTTCCAGTTCCGGGGCCACACGCCCGGCTGGAAGTATCTGGCCCTGGAGGACCACGTGACCATCCGGCTTGCGGGGGAGTGATGGGGATGAGGCAGGGTGGCTCGTTGCATGAAGAGACGGGCGCCGGGCTTGTGTTCGCGCTGGTGGTTATGCTGCTGGTGGCGATCGCAGCCCAGGCCGCACTGGCGGTGCTCGCGTACGAAGCGAAAGCGGCCGCCACGGCCAGGGACGCGGTGGCGGCTTTCCAGGTGGCGGAGGCTGGGTTCGAGCGCGCGGTCTTCGAGCTGGCGCGCGACCCAGACTGGACGGATCGGCGGGGAGCCACATCCCTCCTGGGGGTGGGGGGATCCGGCTGGGCACTGCTGTGCCTGAACCCTGGCGCCGACGGGGCCTGTACGCAGCCCGCGGATTTCACGGCTTTCCCCGCCACGCACCCCCTCGGCACGTTCGTCGTATCCTTGAAGGCTCGCGCCGGTCCGGAGTGTGGGGAGGAGGGGTGCGTGTGCGTCCGGTCCACTGGGAGGGCAGGGATCGCTACCCGCCGCGTGGAGGGCGTTCTGGCCCGCGACCGCCCGGGGCAACCCGTGCGCGTGGTGGGCTGGCGGGAGGTACTCGCCGAGCACGACCCCATGAGCTGCGACTAAGAGCGAGGGAGGCCCACGATGGCGGTCCGCTCGCACCGAAGGGAAGGGAAGGTCGCGGAACCCAGCCGGACTGTCCGACCAGGTGGCCGCGGACAGACAGGCTACACGCTGCTGGAGCTCCTGCTGTGTTTTTCCATCCTGGGCGCCCTGGTGGCGTTGGCGCTTCCGGGCTTCAGCTACGCGCTGGCCGAGCGCCGGGTCACCTACGCCGCCCAAGAGGTCCAGCGCGTCCTCCGTACCGCCCAGCAGCTGGCCACAACACAGGCGGGACGGTTCCGGAAGGTGGAGGCCCGGTTCTCGCACGGCGGGCAGCCCTGGGTGGAACTCTGGGGTGTGCCGTGGGACGGGCAGCCCGCCGAGCTGCTGACGTCGTCTGCGCTGGCGCCTCCTTCGGTGACCGTGCGCCGGTCCGGTGCTTCGGACTTCAGGGTGGCCTTCGGCGCCAGCGGTGCGCCGGCCGTCGGGGACCAGGGCACTTTGGAAGTCAGGAGCGGTAGCTCCGTTCGGTACGTCGTCCTGGCGGCTGTCACGGGCAGGGTCCGGGTCTCGGAGGTAGCCCCGTAGGGGAGGGCCCGGACCGCTGCGAAGACGTGCTGCGCGGGGTCTGGCGCAGGGGGGCAGGGGCCGTTCGGAACTGGGTCTGCCACCGCCCGCGTTGAACCCGCCCAGGTGAGCTTCGCGGTCGCGCCTTCTCTGCGGTCAGGGGATTAATGGCACCTTACTTGCTCCACAATTGGGCCGCGCAAAAATCGACGGCGGCTTTCCCTTGCCCCGCAGCCTCAAGGTGTATAATGTGCCAAACGAGGCCGCGAAAGGGCAAACCCGCGGTGACGCGGGGGCGCAAAGCCACGGGGCTCGTCGAAAGAGCCAGCCGGGCTGCCGAAGGCCGGGACAGGGCCACCGGGAGGTTCGGGAGCCGCGTCCCGGTGGCCCTTACTTTTGGGCGCGGCCGCGAAGGGGGATCCGGATGGATCGGCCCAGTCGTCGGAGTCGAGCGGGCTTCACTCTCCTGGAGGCCCTGTTCGTCGTGGCGGTCCTCGGGATCCTGGTGGCTCTCGCGTTCCCCAGCTACCAGCGCGTGGTCATGGAGCGGCGGGTCCAGAACACCACCCGGGAAATCGCGGGCCTGCTGCGGGCGGCCCAGCAGCTCGCGGTGGCGAAGTCCGCCGAGGTTGGGTGCGTGGTCGTGAGGTTCGACGAAGACAACGAGGTGACCGTGCACGCGGTTCCCCGGGACCCAAACGCGGACGCTCAGGAGGGGTGTCCGCCAGACGGGGAGGGCTTCAGTAGCCAGCAGATCCTGGCCTCGGGCTACACGGCCCGCGACGAACGGAGCGGCCAGGAGTGGAAGCCCATGCGCCTTGGGGTGACGGTGAACCCGCAAGCGTCTCAGCTGGCCTTCCTACCCTCAGGGGAGGCGTCGCCCGCTCCGTTTACCGTGACCGTGAGCGGCGGGGGCCACACCCGCCACGTCTGCGTCAACGCAGCGGGACTGGTGACGGTGCCGCCTCCAGGAGGGCAGTGTCCGTAAGGGGAGTGAGACAGTGAGGGGACTGCTGAGAGCGCGCGGTCAGCTTGGACTTTCGATGCTGGAGGTCCTGGTGGCTACCTCCCTGGTGGTCGTGGTCTTGCTGGCCAGCGTGCAGGTCGTCACGCGGGTGGCCGCGCAGATCAGCTACGCGCGGACCCCGCAGGCGGAGCGGACGGCGCGGGCCAAGTCCGCCGCGCTGCACTGGCTCCAGGCGGAGCTGGACTACCTGCGGTCGCGCGGCTACGGCTACCTGACAGACGCGTACTTAAGGTGCCGGGGAGGCAACTGCCCTCCTGGCTGGAGGGAGGTCGACGGCGGGGCTGCGGTGGAGCGAACCATCACGCCGGCGTCTAAGGAGCCCGGTGAGAGCCCCTTGCCACGGGACTTCGCAACCGCCGTCGTGCGACTGGAGGTGGAGGGACTGGAGGGTTGCTCGGAAAGTTCCGACAGCTGCGTGATTTCGGTGATGCGGGCGCGGGTGCGCCTCTATCGGGGGGAAACCGATTCCGACCCCTTCGTGGAAGGGGCGACCAGTGTGGTGCGGCGATGAGGCGGAGCTGGGGAGTTCTGAGGGGAGACCAGCGCGGTTTGACGCTGGTGGAGTTGATGATCGCTTTGGTCATGCTCGGGGTGATTTTCGGCGGGATGTTTGCATCGACGAGCGCCATGGCGCAGTCGTGGGCCGTGGGGCAGCACCGCGTCGGGGTCCAGCAGATGGGCCGGGCGTCGCTGGACTGGATGGTCCGTCGTGTCCGTCTCGCGGGACAAGGGTATGAACGAGCATGGGTCTCTTGCCTGCCTTTCTACCGAGCGGCCGAAGTTGCGCGGTTCGTGTTTCGCGCGGACGTGCTACCGGGCGAGGGGGTTTGTGGCCCGTTCGAGGAACTGGAGTACGCGGTGTCAGGCGGGCGGCTGATCGAGACTGTCCGCGGGGCCGGACAGAGCACGTCCACACGTGCTCTGACGGTGAACGAGGAAGTGGGGATCATTACGGTCACGGATCTGAACTTCTGCTACTACGACATCTTCGACCAGCTCCTGCCAGACCAAACGCTTTCCGGGGTGGGTGGTCAGGAGACGTGCTCCGGCAGTGTGCGTGCGAGTCGCCTCGGC
>JAVKKH010000003.1 GCA_031296405.1 Candidatus Tepidifontimicrobium thermophilum | reverse complement strand
AACGGGAAGCTCTTGACGTCGTGCCCCCACACGACGCCCGCCAGCCCGTTCAGGGTCAGGCCCGCGCCCAAGGTCACCACCACCAACCCCAACACGGAAGCGTGGCCGAGGCGGGCGGGCTGGAGCAGCCCCAGCTCCATCGCCGCCCCCAGAAGGGCCGCGAACCCCATGGCTAGCAAAGCCGCAGCGAGCACCGGCCAGCCTGCCTGGACGGCCAGCGCGTAGGCGACGAAGGTGCTCACCGTGGCCATGTCTCCGTGGGCGAAGTTCACCACGTCGGTGGTCTTGTAGATGAGGACCAAGCCCAAGGCCATGAGGGCGTACACAGCCCCCGCGGCCAGGCCGCCCACCAGGACGTCCGAAAGCACCCGCAGGTCCACGTCAGCTCCCGGTGCGGATGACCACCATCTGGATGTTGGTCATCTCCTCGATGGCGTAGCGCACGCCCTCGCGCCCGATGCCACTACCGCGGACGCCACCGTAGGGCATGTGGTCCGCCCGATACGCGGGGGTGTCGTTGACGATCACCCCGCCGAAGTTCAGCTTCCGGATGGCCCGGAAGACGCGGTCCACGTCGCGGGTGAACACCGCGGCCTGCAGCCCGTACTCCGTGGCGTTGGCCTGCTCCAGGGCCTGCTCGAAGTCCTCCGAGCGTATGACGGACGCCACAGGGGCGAAGGCTTCCTGCGCCACCACCTTCATCTCCGGCTTCACGTCCGTGAGCACGGTGGGCCAGTACACCGCCCGCTCCCGCCGGTGCCCGGTGAGCACCCGGGCTCCGCCCGCCAGGGCCTCCTCCACCCAGGCCTCAATGCGCCGAGCCTCCCGCTCGTCGATCATGGGCCCCACGTCCACCCGTTCGTCCAGGGGGTCACCCACCACCATGGCCTGGCTGGCCTGCACGAACCGGTCCAGGAAGGAGTCGTACGCCTCCCGGGTGGCGTAGATGCGCTGCACGGAGATGCACACCTGCCCGGAGTTGTAGTAGGCGCCCACCGCGCACCGCCGGGCCACGAAGTCCAGGTCCACATCCGGCGCCACCACCACCGGGGAGGTGTTCCCCAGCTCCAGGGTCACCTTCTTGACCCCCGCGATCTCCGTGATGCGCCGGCCCACGGGCGGGCTTCCCGTGAAGCTGACCTTGGCCACCCGCGGGTCGGTGACCAGCCACTCCCCCACCGTGCTGCCTGGGCCCACCACGAGGTTGAGCGCACCCGCAGGCAATCCCGCTTCTTCCAGTACCTGACACAGCAGCACCGCAGTGAGGGGCGTGGTGCTGGCTGGCTTCAACACCACCGCGTTGCCCGCCGCGAGTGCGGGAGCCACCTTGTGGGCGACCAGATTCAGGGGGAAGTTGAACGGCGTGATGGCCGCCACCACCCCTACAGGCCGGCGGACCCAGAAGCCGAAGTAGCCCTCGCCCGCCGGAACTGCGTCCATGGGCACGGTCTCCCCGTGGACGCGTTTGGCCTCCTCCGAGGCCACGGTGAACGTGGACACCGCCCGGTCCACCTCGATCCGGGCGTACTTGAGGGCTTTGCCGGCCTCCGCGGCGATGGTGCGCGCGAACTCCTCCTTTCGTTCGCGGATGAGCTCCGCGGCCTTCCCGAGGATCTCCCCGCGCCGGTGGGCGGGCAGTTCCGCCATGGCCGCGGCGCCGCGCTGCGCCGCTTCCGCGGCCGCCTGAACGTCCTCCCGCCGCGCCTCGGGGATGGTGCCGACCACCTCCCCCGAGTACTTGTTCCGGACCTCTATACGCGTGCCGCCCTCGACCCACTGGCCGCCGACAAACAGCCTGGCCTCCACGGCCCTCACCTCCGTCTCGATCCCTACGCCGCCACCACCTCGCCCCGCTCGATCACGTACACCCGGTCCGCCAGGGCCTCCACCCGGTGGTGCTCGGACTCGGCCACCAGCACCGAACGGCCCTGCTTCACCGCCTCCCGCAGGGCCTCGCCAATCTGGTCCGCCAGGGCAGGAGCCAGCCCCTCGAAGGGCTCGTCCAGCAGCAGGAGCCGGCTGCCCGCCACAAGCGCCCTCCCCAAGGCCACCAGCTTCTGCTGGCCCCCGCTCAGCTGGCCCGCGGGCCGCTGCGCCATCGCCCGCAGCCCCGGCATCCACCCGTACACCGTCTCCAACCGCTCCTCCACGTCCGGAAACCCGTTCGCCCACGCGGGCAGCAACAGGTTCTCCTGCACCGTCAGCACGGGGACCAGCCGCCGGTCCTCCGGCATGTACCCGATCCCCAAGGAAGCCCTCCGGTGGGCGGCTACCGCGGTCAACTCCGTCCCGTCGTACCAGATGCGCCCGCTCGTCACCGGCATGAGTCCCATCACCGTGCGCAGGGTGGTGGTCTTGCCCGCCCCGTTGCGCCCCACCAGCCCCACCACCGCGCCCGCCGACAGCTCCAGGCTCACCCCCCGCAGGATGGTGATCCGGCGGACCGCCACGTACACGTCCTCCAGCCGCAGCACCTAACGCCTCCCCGTCACCGCGAGCCGGATCTCCGGGTCCTCCAGGACCTCCGACGGCACCCCGTCCGCCAGAATGCGGCCGTTGCTCAGCACCAGCACCCGAGTGGCGTACCGCCGTACCACGTCCATGTCGTGCTCCACGAACAGAGCGGTGATGCCCCCCTCCCGCAGGGCCTGCACCAGGGTGTCCATGACCTGAAACTTCTCCCGGGCGCTCACCCCGCTGGTGGGCTCGTCCATCAGCAGCAGCCGCGGGCGCAGGGCGAACGCCATGGCCACGTCCAGCAGCTTCCGCCCGCCCTCCGGCAGCTCCCCCGCGGGCCGGTCCGCCTGTGCCAGCAGCCCGAACTGCAGCAGGACCTCGTCCGCCGCCTGCACCCGGGCCGGCTCGTGGAGCGGCCGGCGCACGCTCGCCCAACGCCCCTCCCGGGTGGCCAGGGCCACCAGCACGTTCTCCCGCACCGTGAGGGTCAGGAACAGCTGCGGGATCTGGAAGGACCGCCCGACCCCCAGGGCCGTGATCTGGTGCGGCGCAAGGCCCACCACGTCCTGCCCCCAGAAGCGGATGGTGCCGCGCTCGGGGCGCAGGTAACCCGTGATCAGGTTCAAAAACGTGGTCTTGCCGGCGCCGTTCGGCCCCACGATCCCCACCAGCTCCCCGGGGTAGACGATCACCGTCTCCCGCTCCGCGGCGGTGATGCTGCCGAAGTGCAGGGTGAGGTCCTCCACCTCCAGGATGGGCGTCTTCACCCCTGCGCCCTCCGCCACACCCGCTCCACAGGAGACCACAGCCCGCCCGGCAGGAACAGGATGATCAGCAGCATCGCCGCGCCCACCAGCATCTGCCACGCGTACGGCGCGTACTTGAACGCGTAGCTGCGGATCAGCTCGTACACCACCGCGCCCGCCAGGGGCCCCAGGACCGTCCCGGTACCCCCCAGCACCGCGATGAACACCAGCTCCCCGCTGGTAGTCCAGTACGCCAGGCCCGGGTCCACGTGCCCCACGTTCAGGGCCGTCAGCGCCCCGCCCAGGCCCGCAAGGCCGGAAGACAGCAGGAAGGCAGCGTACACGATCCGGGACACCGGCGCCCCCAGGTACGCCACCCGCACCTCGTTGTCCCGCACCGCGTGCGCCAGGTAACCCGCAGGCGCCGCCGCGTACCGGCCCACCGCCCACGCCGCGGCCGCCGTGGCCGCCACCGCCAGGTAGTACACCACCAGCCGGGCGTCGTCCCCCGACAGCTGCAGGCCCAAGAGCGTGGGCGTCGGGATGCGGATCCCGTCGCTGCCGCCCGTCACCCCGTACGCCTTGATCAGGACCCCGTAGAGGACCATGGAGAGGGCCAGGGTCAGCATGGCGAAGAAGATGTCCCGGTAGCGGGCCACCAGCAAACCCGCCAGTGCCCCCAGCCCCACCGCCAGCCCCACACTCCACGGCACCAGCAGCAGCGCCTCCCGTATACCCCACCACCGCATGGCGAATCCCGCCGCGTAGGCCGCGCCCGCGAAGAACAGGCCCTGGCCGAACGACACCAGCCCCGCCCGCATCAGCACCACCACGGACAGCACCGCCACCCCTTTCGCCAGAGCCAGTGCCAAAAGGAACACCAGCCAGCGCGGGAGCACCAGCCCCGCCACCACAAGGGCCGCTACCAGCAGGACCCCCAACGCGCCACGCGGGAGGTTCATATCCGGCGCGCCTCCACCCGGCCAAACAGCCCCAGCGGCCGCACCAGCAGGACCGCCGCCATCACCAGGTAGATGGTGAACAGCTCCAGCACCGGCAGCAGGTGCACCGCCGCAGCCCGCACCAGCCCGATCAGCAGCGCTCCCGCCGCCGCCCCCTCGAGGCTGCCCAGCCCGCCCACCACCACCACCGCAAAGGCCAGCACGATCACCTCCACCCCGATCCCCGGGACCACGGAGATCATGGGAGCCGTGAACGCCCCTCCCAGGGCCGCCAGCACCGACCCGAGAGCGAAGGTGGTCACGTAGACCCGGGAGAGGTTGACGCCCATGGCCACGCTGATCTCCGGGTCGTGGATCACCGCCACCACCACCCGGCCGAACCGCGTCCGCCGCACGAACCACCACAGCCCGACCCCCGTCAGGGCCGCCACCAGCAGCAGGAGGAAGCTGTACGCGGGGTAGTCGATCCCGCCGATCCGGACCTGGCCCAGCAGCTGGTACGGCTGGTAGGCGTAGTACGGGCTCACCCCCCAAACCAGCTTCGTCAGGTCCTCGAGGATCAAAAACACGGAGAAGGTCACCAGCAGCTGCATCACCGGCTCCCGGCCGTACGTCCATCGGATGATCCCGCGTTCGATCACTGGGCCCGCCACCAGCCCCGCCGCCAGGGCAGCCACCAACAGCACCCCCAGGGCACCCGGGGCCCACAGTCCCGCGGTACTGTACGCCACCACCAGGCTCGCCCCCGCGTACGCCCCCACCGCGAAAAGGCTCCCGTGGGCGATGTTCAGGATCCGCAGGACCCCGTAGATCAGGGAAAGCCCCACGGACACCAGGAACAGCCAGGAGGCGAAGACCAGCCCGTCAACGGCGATGATCAGGAGCTGGTTCATGTCGTGCTACGGACACCGGGCTCCCGGGAAGCCACGGGCGATCCACTCCTCGCTCTTCATCCCCTCCGGAGGGTTTACGCACTCCGCGGGGAAGTGGAACACCTGGGTCAGCTCCATCTCCCTGGTGGCGGTGTTGAACCGGCTGGTGATCCCGTAGGCAACCCCCTCCACCGCCTGGTGCCCGTTCCCGAGCGCCATCCGGATGGTCCCGCTGGGCGTGTCGAAGGTCGCCCCCCGCAGGGCCGCGGCCACCTGCTCCTTGGTGGGCCAGGCTCCCCGGTTGGCGGCCAGGGCCTTTTCGTAGGCGTGCTTCACGCCGAAGATGGCCTGCGACATGTGGTACGAAGGGTACACGGGCCGCACGTTGAAGCGATTGGTGTACACCTCCCGGAACCACCGGTTGAGTGGGACGTTGGGCGCCAGGGCGCCGTGCGGGCCCCGGGCTCCGATCACCACCCCGGGCGGGATCTGCTGGCCCAAGCGCGGCAGGACCGTGTCCCCCGTAGTGAGGACCAGGGTGCTGCGCTCGTAGATCCGGCGCGGCAGGCCCTGGATCAGGAAGCTCTCCAGGTCGCCCCCCCAGAAGCTGGTGTGGATCACGTCGGGCCGCGCGGCCAGGAGGGCCGACAGCTCCGCGGAGTACTCGCCCGCGAAAAGCCTGGGGAACTGCTCCGCCAGGACCCGCACGTCCGGCTTCAGCTTCCGCATGGAGTCGCGGAAGGTGTTCCAGGAGTCCTGACCCCACGCGTAGTTCTGGTTGATCCCCGCGATGGTGGCCACCTGCGGCCGGATGCGTAGGATGTAGCGGGCGGCCCCCACGTTGTCCAGGATCTGATGGCCGTGGGTGCGGAACACGTACCGGTACGTCCGCTCCTCAAAAATCTGGTTGGTGCCGCAGTCGAACATCACCAGCAGCGCCCGCAGCTCCTCCGCCACCGGAGCCACCGCAAGGCAGTCCGCGCTGGAGATGTATCCGATCACGAGGTCCACCCGCTCGTCCAGCACCAGCCGGCGTAGCTCGGCCACCTGCTTTTCCGCACCGCCTGCCTCGTCGATGATCACCGGGCGGATGGGCACGCCGCCGATCCCCGGGGTGTTGTAGGGAGCCGGGACCCGGCCCGCGTTCAGTTCGGAGATGATCACCTCTGCGGCGTTGCGGGCGGGGATGCCGAACGGCGCAGCCGCGGCTCCCGACAGGAACGTGACGATGCCGACCCGGACCTCCGCGGGACGCACTGGACCCGCCCAGGTCCGCACCCCTACCGCCGTGACGAGAACCCCGAGTGCGAGACCGACCGCAAGCCACCCTTTCGCGGAACGTGCCATGGCTCACCCCCTTGCCGAGTTGTTCAGCTCCCCGCGTGGCCTCCGGGAGCGGCGGCCGCGGACGCCCGGACCCGCCGCACCTCGTCCTCCGTGGGGAGCAGTTCGTCCGCGGGAATCACCTCCCAGTCGCCCAGCAAGAAGCGGGCGGGCGGGAGTTCGTCGCACGGCTGGGTCCGTCCGATGTACATCTCCTGTACCACCTGGTGGTCCACGGGGCGGATCCAGGAGCAGAACCCCTCCCGGTCCCTCGGGGTGGGCAGCTCCAGACCCTCCCCCGCCCGCACCACGTCGTCCGGGTCCAGGCTGCCGGCCCGCTCCACCGCCCGGGCGATGAAGTGCACGCCCACGTACGCCCCGTGGGCGGTATACGAAGGGTAGCGGCGGGCCCGGCGCCAGAACCCTTCCACGAACTGCCGGTTGGCTTCGGTGAGGGGGAAGTTGTTGTGGTGCCGGGCGCTCAGGATCAGCCCGGCGGGTATTCGGTCCCCCAGCGCTTCAAACACCTCGTAGTTCCCCCCCGCATCGAAGCTCACCACCTGCACCTGTCCGAACAACCCGACCTCCGCGGCCTGTTCGAGGAACGCGATGGTGTCTCCGCCCCAGAACCCGTGCACCAGGACCTCCGGCTTCGCGTCCAGGACGGCCCGCAGGAAGGGCCGGTAGTCCCGCTCGAACAGCTTGGGCCACACCGCGCCCAGCACCTGAGCGTCGGGGACCACCCGGGTGAGGTACTCCCGGAAGTCCTGCCACTGCCGGTGGCCGTACTCGTAGTCCGGGCCGATGTAGAAGAACCGGCGCCACGGCCGGCGGGCCAGGTAGAGGACCCCCGCCCGCATGGACTGCATGGTGTTGTTGGTGACGCGGAAGTAGTAGGGCTGGAAGGCTTCGAGGGTGAGCCGGGCGGAGGCGTGGTCGGTCCCCACGAACACCACCCCGAAGTGCCGGGAAACCTGGGTGACGGCCAGCGCCACCGCGCTGCTCACCACCCCCATGAGGAAGTCCACCCGGTCCTCCAGGATGTACCGCTGGGCCACCTTCACCGCGTAGGTGGGGTCGGACCGGTCGTCCGCGAACAGCAGGCGCAGCTCCCTGCCCAGAACCCCGCCGGAGGTGTTGATCTCCTCCGCGGCCATCTCCGCGCCCACAATGGAGTCGTGGCCGTAACGCGCGGCACGCCCGGTCAGCGGGTACAAGCACCCCACCGCGATGGAATCCCGCCGGCGCGTCGGGCGTACCCCTTTCCGCCGCACGGCCGCCATGATAGAGTTCGCTGCTGGCATGACTCAAGGTGCGGTAGTCACGAGTTCGAGCGCTGGTTTTTGCTACAGTATCATAAAAACACCAACACAGAAAGAACGGTAAAAAGTGTCGCTCAGGGTCAGGGACATCCTTACCTTCCCGGAACTTGCCGGGGTGCGAGTTCTCGTAGACGGGGGACTGGACCGGCCGGTGCGTTGGGTGCACACGTGGCCGGAGGTCCTGCCGTGGCTGCACGGAGGGGAGCTCCTCCTGACCACCGCCTACAGCTGGCCCCAAGATCCCGAGGAGCAGCGACGGATCGTCCGGGACCTCGAACGGGCAGGGGTGGCCGCCATCCTGTTCCGGGCCGGCGGCGCCTTCTTCCCCGGGACCCCGCCTGCGGTGGTGGAAGAGGCTACTCGGACCGGCGTGGCGGTCCTGGAAGCGGACCAGGACGTGTCCTTCGTGGACCTGACCGAAACCATCAACCGGGCCATCATCCGCACCCACTTTGAGTCCCTGGAGCGGTCCGAACGGATCCACCGCCAGCTCACGGAAGCCGCCCTGGAAGCGGAAGCGCTGGCGGACATCCTCTCCCGGCTGGAAAACTTGCTGGGGCGCCAGGCCCTGGTGGTGGATGGCCGGGGCAAGCTGCTGGCAGGCCCTGAGGAGGTGTTCCGCGTCCTGCAGGCCGAGGTGGAGCTGCCGCCTGAACCCGACGGCTCACCCGTCGCCCTGAGGGACGGCACCCGGGCGTTTTCCCGTTCCGTACGTACCGGTGCGGGGACGCCCGCTTACCTGGTGCTGGTCGCGGCGCCAGATAGGCCCTTCCGCGACATCGACTTCCGTGCCGCCGACCACGCCAGTCTGGTCCTGGGCCTGCACCTCCTCCGTCAGCAGGCGGTGGCGGACGCGGAGGCCCGGGTACGCAGCACCTTCGTGGAGGCGGTCCTCCAGGGCCGGCTTGCAGACGACCCTGCGTTGCGGGAGCGGGCGCAGCTGCTGGGCTTCGACCTGGACGCTGCCTACCTGATTGCGGTGGCGGTCCCCCTCGGTCCAGACGGACGGGCGTCCCTGAGGCCGCTGGTCTCCACGGAGGACTTCCGGCTCCGCCACCGCCTGGGCGAGGCGGTCGAGCACGCCCTCCGCAGCGTGCAGCTCAGAGGGTTTACCGCCTTCCAGCTGAACCAGGTGGTCGTGCTGCTCCCCGCGGGACCTCCCCCCTCGCGTCTGCGGGACCGGATTCAGGCCGTCTACGCTTTGCTGCGCGCCCAGCTGCCCGACCAGCCCGTGGTGCTGGCGGTCGGTCGGCCCCGGCCCCACCACGCCCAGTTGCGCGCCAGCCTCCAGGAGGCGCAGGCCGTGCTGTCGGTTGTCCGTGGCGCGGGCGTGTGGTGGTACGAGGACTCGCTGATCCTGCGGATCCTCCACTCGTGCCAAGACCGGGACGCCCTGGAAGCCCTGGAGCAGACCACCCTGGGACGCCTGCGGGAAGCCAGCCCTGCGCTGTACGACACCGCGCGGGCGCTGGTGGCGGCGGCGTTCAACCAGCGGGCGGCCGCCCGGTCCCTGGGGGTCCACTGGAACACCCTGCGCCACCGGGTAGCCCGGATCGAGGAGCTCCTCGGCGCCTCCCTGGACGACCCCGACCTGCGCCTGCGCCTGCAGCTGGCGGTGGCGTGGGACTCCCTACGATCCTCCTGAACTCCCACGTACCTTTCCGAAAGGCGGAGATCGCGGGCCTTCACCCGCCCCCGAACAGCCGGGTGGGCAGCCAGAGGGCGATGGGCGGGTACAGGAGTACCACCACTAGGCCCACCACCTGCAAGATCATGAACTCCATCATGCCCCGGTAGATCTGGCTGAGCTCCCACTCTGGAACTACCGCCTTCAGGTAATAGGCGGCCATGGCCACGGGCGGGGAAAGAAACGCGGTCTGCAGGTTCACGGCCACCAGGGTGCTGAACCAGAGGAGTTTGTCCGGGGTGCTCTCGATCCCCGGCAACCGGATCCCCTCCACCACGGGCACGAAAATGGGCAGGAAAATGTACACGATGGCCGGCCACTCCAGCGGCCAGCCCAGGACGAAGATCACCAGCATTAGCAGGACCACGATCACCCCGGGAGCTACCCCGGAGTTCAGCACCTGCTCTGCGATCCACGTCCCGGTGCCCAGCCGGGTGAACACGGCCCCGTACATGTTGGAGGCCACCGCGAGGAACAGGATCATGCTGGAGGTGGAAGCGGTCCGCACCAGAGCCTGCTGCAGCCCCCGCACCGTGAACCGGCGGTAGGCGACCGCCAGGATCCAGGCCCCCGCCGCTCCCATGGCTGCGGCCTCCGTGGGGGTGGCCCACCCGGCGAGGATACTGCCCAGCGCCGCCAGGATCAGGGTGGTCACCGGGACCATGCCCACCAGCAGTTCCCGCAGCCCTTCCCTTAGGCTGCTGGCCCGCTCCTGCTCCGGGACCAGGGGGGCGAGGCGCGGACGCAGATAGCTCTTCGCGACCGCGTAGAGGATGTACAGCCCAGACAGGAGCAACCCCGGGAAGATGGCCGCTGCGAACAGTTTCACGATGGAGACCCCCACCACCGGCCCCATGGTGACCAGCATCACGCTGGGCGGGATCAGGATCCCCAGGCAGCCCGCGGCGGTGATGACTCCCGCGGACAGGCTGGGGTCGTACCCGCTGCGCTTCATGGCGCTGCCTGCCATGATCCCCAGGAGGGTCACGGAGGCCCCGATGATACCGGTGGCGGCCGCGAAGATGGTTCCCGTGATCAGCACGCCGAGGTACAGGGAACCGCGGACGCCTCCGAACAGCTTCTGGAACCCGCGGAAGAGACGGTCCATCAAGCCCGCCTCCTCCAGCAGGTAGCCCATGAAAAGGAACAGGGGGACTGCGGCCAGCGTCTCTTCCTTCATCAAGGCCCACGCCTGAAAGGCCATGAGGTCGAACACTCGGGTCCCCATGCCGATATAGCCGAAAACCGCGGTGAGCACCACGAGGGTGAAGGCGATGGGGAACCCCCCGAAGATCCCCGACAGTAGCGCCGCCAGGAGGACGAAGCCCAGGGCTTCCGGGCTCATTCCGGCCACCTCCCCGTGCGCAGGGCGGCCAGCGCCTTCAGGAACTCGGAGATGCCCTGGAGCAGGAGCACTGCAGAGCCCACGGGCAGCACGGTCCGGAAGGGGTAAAGGGGCGGCCGCCAGGGGCTCGCCTCTGAAAGCTCCCGAAGCTGCCAGGAGTGTACTGCCATCTCCGTCCCCTTCCACAGGAAGAACGCCATGGCGGGGAAGAAGACCAACACGTACGCCAGGACGTCCACCAGGGCCTGGGTGCGCACGGGCCACCGGGCGTAGAAGAAGTCCGTCCGGATGTGCTCCTTGCGTAGGAGGGTGAAGCCTGCCGCCAGCATGAACAGGCTTCCGTACAGCATGTAGGTGACGTCGTAGGACCACACGGTGGCGCGCCCGAGGAACTTACGGCTGATGACCTCGTAGCAAAGCGAGAACACCATGGGCACCGTGAGCCAGCTGACCACCTGGCCCGTCCGCTGGGTGAATCCATCGATCCGCCGGACCAGCCATTGGAGGACGGCGGGCAACGCCTCCAGGGGGTCGTCGGGTGCCTGCGGGACCGCCTCCTTCATCTGTTGGGCTCGTACGACCTCCCCGTCTACCATTCCTGCCTCCTTGACGTCCAGGCGCGACCGGGCCCCCGACAGCTTGCCGGGGGCCCGGGGCGCGCCGGCTGGTGGTCATGCCAGCCCGTCAGCGGGCCGCGCGGATCCCCTTCCAGTACCAGTCCGCGTAGGTCCGGTAGTCGGGCTCCGTGTCCCGGCGGTACGGAACCACGAGCCGGGCGAAGTTCTGCTGGGATCGCCACACCTCCCGGAAGAATGGGTCCTGCAGGAACTTGGTGACGACCTTCTTGTCCCACGCCTCCAGATAGCCTTTGGCCACGTCATCCGGAGTCCGGACAATGGTCACCCCGTACTTCGTGCGCAGCTCCTGGGCGGTCCGAGCATTGTCCACCAGGTGCCGGGCCCACAGGCGCAGGGTGGAGGCGTGGGCTGCCTCCTCCAGGATCCGCTTGAGGTCCGCCGACAGCCCGTCCCAGACCTGCTTGTTGAACATCAGCTCCGCGTTCTCCCGGTATGAGTGCGCCTCGGGGGTGTGGAAGTACTTCCAGACGTTGTGGAAGCCCAGGCGGATGTCGTCGTAGGGGAAGGCCCACTCTGCCGCGTCAATGACGCCCCGCTCACCCGCGGGCAGGATCTCCCCGCCCGGCAGGACCACCACGCTGACGCCCAGCTCCTTCCACACGTCCCCTGCGATCCCCGGGATGCGGTACTTGAGACCCCGCATGTCCGCCATGGAGCGGATGGGCTTCTTGAACCAACCGAACCACTGGGGGCCCCAGTTGATGGCCGGGATGACTTTCCCGATGTTGGGCATCCGGAGGGCCTCGTTGTAGTAGCGCTGGTGCAGCTCCGACCCGCCCCCGTAGAAGAACCACGCCATGACGTCGATGAAGGTCATCCCGAAGGGACCGCCGGGGACCGTAGAGAACAGAGCGCCCGCGGGGTGCTTCCCTACGTAGTACATTCCCTGCGTGACCCCGCCGTCCAGCACGCCCTTGTTCACGGCGTCCGCCACCTCAAAGGCGGGCACCACCGCGCCCGGCGGGAGCGCGTCGATCCGCAGGCGTCCCGCGGACATCTCCTCCACCGCAGGCTTGTAGTACTCCGTCAGCCAGATCCACGCCTGGGTCCCCGCGGGATAGCTGGACTCGATCTTCAGGGTTATGGGCCGCTGGGCCCGGCCGAGGGTCTGGATGCCCACCACGGCCAGCGCCACCACGAGCAGCGCTGCGGCAGCTTTCGTCAGCCACGCCTTCCCTCGCACCTCAACACCCCCTTCTTGATCTTGAAAGTTCAGCTAGACACAACCCGGCCGCACCGCCCCGAGCCGGTGGGTCCCGGGCTCCGCGGCGAGGGCACGGGTACCCGTCAGACCACCACCACCGCACGTCCCACGATGGCCCCTTGGTCCAACAGCCGGTACGCCTCGTCCGCCTGCTCCAGGGAGAACTGCCGCGTCACCAGCCGGTCCAGGTGGATCGCTCCCCGCTGGGCCAGGGACAAGACCAGGGGCATGTCGGTGCGCGTCCGGGCTCCGTACGAACCCAGGATCTGGATCTTCCGCCGGACCACCCGGGTGATCTCCACGGGCGCGGTGACTCCCACCGGCGCGATCCCTACCATCACCGCCCGGCCGCCGTCCCGAACCGACTCCACCGCCTGCACGAAGGTCTCCGGCCGGCCCAGGGCTTCGAACGCAACGTCCACCCCACGACCTGCGGTGACCTCCCGCACCGCGTCCTGCGGCCTCGCCTCCGCGGCGTTCACCACGTGGGTGGCTCCGAGCTCCTTGGCCGCCTCCAGCTTCTCCGGTCGGACGTCCACGGCGACGATAGGGTAGGCACCGAAGGCGCGTGCGAGCTCCACCAGGGCTGAACCCACCCCGCCGGTGGCGAATACGGCCACCGACTCCCCCGGCTGCAGCCGGGCGGCGTTGCGGAGGGCACCGAAGGCGGTGAACACTGCACAGCCCAAAACCGCGGCGCGGTCAAGGGGAAGTCCCTCGGGGACCGGGAACACGTCCGTGGCGGGGACCACCGCGTACTCCGCCAGCCCCCCCATGGAGTACATCCACACGGGGGACCCGTCGGGCCGGTACAGCCGCGTCTGGCCGTCGTACAGAGTCCCCCGTAGGCGGTTGTACTCGAAGAAATGCTCGCACAGGTCCTCTTCCCCGCGGACGCAGTAGAAGCACGTGCCGCAGGGCATGATGAAGGCGCAGGCCACCGCTTGTCCGGGACGCAGCCCGTCTACCCCGGGCCCCACCTCCTCCACCACTCCGCTGATCTCGTGGCCGAGGACGCAGGGGGTGGGGAACTTCACCTCGCCCTTAATCACGTGCAGGTCCGTGTGGCATACTCCGCAGGCTCGCACACGGACCAGGACCTCGCCCGCGTGCGGGCGCGGGTCGCGCAGATCCTCCACCCGCAGCCCCGCTCCGACCTCCGGCAGTACTGCCGCCTTCATGGCGTCCCCTCTCAGAGCCGCTCCAGCCAGCGCTCCACCACGACCTTCTTCTCCGTGTAGAACTCCACCGCGTCCCTGCCCTGGCCGTGGAGGTCGCCGAAGAAGCTGTCCTTCATGCCCGCGAAGGGGTAGAAGGCGATGGGTTGGGCCACGCCCACGTTGATGCCGATGTTCCCTGCCTGCGCCTCGTACCGGAACTTCCGCGCGGCGGCTCCACTCCGGGTGAACAGGCACGCCATGTTGCCGTACTGGCCCCGGTTCACCAGCTGGATGGCCTCGTCGATACTCCGCACGTGGATCAATCCCAGCACGGGTCCGAAGATCTCCGTACGGGCCACCACCCCGTCCGGGGGCACGTCCTCCAGGACCGTGGGCCGCACGAAGAACCCGCCCTCGTAGCCCCGGATCCTCGCCCCTCGGCCGTCCACCACCACCCGGGCCCCCTCCTCCGCGCCCTTGCCGATGAGCCCCTCGATCCGGTCCTTGCTCTCCCGCCGGATCACGGGCCCCATCTCCACCCCGGGCTCCAGTCCGTACCCCACCTTCCGGGACAGCGCCAGCTCCGCCACCGCCTCCCGGAAGGGCTCCCGGGCCTCCCCCACCACCACCGCCAGGGAGCTCGCCAGACACCGCTGCCCTGCGCACCCGAACGCGGAGTCCGCCACTAGGCGCGGTACTGTCTCCAGGTCCGCGTCCGGCATCACGATCACCGGGTTCTTGGCCCCTCCCTGACACTGCGCCCGCTTCCCGTTCGCGGTGGCGCGGGTGTACACGTAGCGGGCCACCGGGCTGGACCCTACGAAACTCACCGCGCGCACCACGGGGTGGTCCAGGATGGCGTCCACGGTCTCCTTGGCCCCGTTCACCACGTTCACCACCCCAGGCGGCAGCCCCGTCTGTTCGATCAGCCGCATGATCTTCTGCATGGTGAGGGGGGTCTTGTCCGAGGGCTTCACGAGGATGGTGTTGCCGCACGCGATGGCGTACGGCAGAAACCACAGGGGGATCATCCCCGGGAAGTTAAACGGCGTGATGGCCGCCACCACGCCCAGGGGTTGCCGGTACAGGTGCTCGTCGATCCCGCGGGCCACGTCCTCGTTGTTGTACCCCTGCATCAGGCTGGGGATCCCGCAGGCCACCTCCACGTTCTCGATCCCCCGCTTGATCTCCCCCGCCGACTCGTCGTAAGTCTTCCCGCACTCCTCGGTCACCGTGCGGGCCAGGTCGTCCAGGTTCTCTTCCAGCAGCCGCTTCAGCCGGAACAGGTACTGTACCCGCTCCGTCGCCGGGGTCCTGCGCCATTCCGCGAACGCCCGCGCAGCTAGCTGGGCCGCCTCGTCCACCTCTGCCGGGCTGCTGCCCCGACCACGGGCCAGCACCTCCCCGGTGGCGGGGTTGTAAACCACCAGCTCGTCGGACCCCGAAGGCCGCCTCCACTCCCCTCCCACGCAGTTCAGGATCTCCCGCTGGCTGCTCATGGCCGCGCCTCTTGTTCGGATATGCGAACAGCCTTCGCAAGGCTGCACGAGTTAGGTAGCGCCGCTGGACTCCGCTGTCAACCCAAAGATCGGTTGCCGCGAACAATGGCAAAAAAGGGCGCCGGCCCGGAGGGGCACCGGGACCGGCGCCTGGGGGTGGTACGGGCACCTGTTACCAGTCGCCCGGGTTCGCGTACGGGTAACTCCACAGGGCCGCCTGCAGCACCACCGCCTTGACCCACGCCGCGTGCATTTTCTCCACCTCCTCCGGGCTGTGCCCCTTCTTGGCCAGGAAGGGCTTAATGGTCAGGGCGATGGGCGCGATGAGGGCCACGAGGTACCGAAGGGGGATGTGGTCTACCGACTGTACGCCGTCGGTACGGTTCTTCTTGGACCGGTGGTGGCGCAAGCCGATCTCGTGCTGGTAGTCCAGCCACGCCTGGTCGTAGGGCCGGCGGCAGGTGTCCAGGATCCACTGGCCGAACCTCCTGCGGACCGCGGCCAGGTAATCCCCCAGGGGCTGGCCGTCAGGCCCGCTGAAGTAGTAAACCAGGTGCGGGGTGGAGCCCACGAATCCGTACCAAAGGTCCAGAACCTGCTCCACCTGGTCCTCCAGCACGTCCCCCGCCATCCGGAGGTACCGGATGTCCTCGTCCGTCATGGCCACCGCCTGCTGCAACTTGCGCAGGTCCTCCGAGGAGACCGGGCTGCGGGCGACCTCTGCCGTCCCGTAAGTGTAGCCGGGAATCACCACCCTCCACCTCCAATCAATATGGACTGCTAACTATCTACGCCCACCCATCCTGGCTGTCAAGAGGCTACAGGCCCCGTACGGGGGCGGCGTGAGGGCGCTAATAGACCAGGTTCCGCGGCGGGTCAGGGCCTGCGCCGGCCCCTGCGGCGCTTCCACCAGGCCTCCAGGCGGCGGCGGACCTCCGCCTCCAGGCCGTGCTCCGTGGGCTCGTAGTACACGCGGCCCCGCAGGCCCTCCGGCAGGTAGTCCTGCTCCACGAACCCACCGGGGTAGTCGTGCGGGTAGCGGTAGCCCGTGCCGTGGCCGAGGACGGCCGCCCCGGGGTAGGAGCTGTCCCGCAGGTGCGGGGGAACCGGTTCCGCTGGAAGGGTCCGTACGTCCTCTCGGGCCTTGGCCAATGCCCGCACCACCGCGTTGCTCTTCGGCGCGCAGGCGATGTACAGGGCGGCTTCCGCGAGGGGGATCTGCGCTTCCGGCATCCCCACGTACTCCACCGCGTGGGCGGCGGCGGTGGCCACCACGAGCGCGGTGGGGTCCGCGAGCCCCACGTCCTCGGCCGCGTGGATCACCATGCGGCGCGCCACGAACCGCGGGTCCTCTCCGGCCTCCAGCATGCGCACGAGCCAGTACACGGCCGCGTCGGGATCCGAGCCCCGCAGGCTCTTGATGAAGGCGGAGATGGTGTCGTAGTGCTGGTCGCCCGCGCGGTCGTACCGCAGGACCGGGCGCTGTAGCGCTTCCTCGACCGCGTCCACGCCCACCCGCCGCACGCCGTCCGGCCCCGGAGGGGTGGTGGTGACCGCCACCTCCAGGGCGTTCAGGGCCACCCGCGCGTCGCCCCCGCAGGAGCTCACCAGGTGCTCGAGGGCGCGGGGCTCCAGGTACACCGCAAGCCGCCCGAGTCCCCTGTCCGGGTCCTCGAGGGCCCGCTGCAAGATCCGCCGGATCTGGTCCGGGGAAAGTGGCTCGAGGCGCAAGATCCGGACCCGCGACACGAGGGTGCTGTTCAGGGCGAAGAAAGGGTTCTCCGTGGTGGCACCGATCAACACCAAAGTGCCGTCCTCCACGTGGGGCAAAAGCAGGTCCTGCTGGGCGCGGTTGAACCGGTGGATCTCGTCCACGAACACCACGGTCCGCTGCCCGTGGAACCGCAAGCGGTCCGCGGCCTCCTGGGCCACGCGCCGGATGTCCGCGGCGCCCGAGGTGACCGCGTTCAGGGTCTCGAAGTGGGCCCGGGCGCTGCGGGCCAGGATGCGGGCCAGGGTGGTTTTCCCGGTGCCCGGAGGGCCATACAGGACTACGGAAGCCAGCTCCCCGGAGTCCACCAGCCTCCGCAGGATGCGGCCCGGGCCCACCAGGTGCTCCTGGCCCACGAACTCGTCCAGGGTCCGGGGCCGCACGCGGGCCGCCAGGGGCGCGGCGCCGGGCTCGGGTTCAAAGAGCTCCATCCGAGCCCAGCATCCCACCGATGGGCTAGTGGCGGCAACCGACCGGCTAACGCGCGGTGGCTACGGGAGTGGGCTGAGCAAGGCGCCGGCCCCACGAGGAAGCGGCCTCCAGGGCTGCCGCCGCGCGAAGCAGGGTGGTCTCCGCAAAGGGTTTTGCCGCCAGCTGAACGCCCAGCGGCAGCCCGTCCTCGGAAAGGCCCACGGGTACGGTGACCGACGGGAAGCCCACGAAGCTGAAGGGCCCGTTGAACGCCGGGTCCCCGGTGGACTCCAGTCCCCTGGGTGCAGGCGAGGGGGTCGTGGGAGTCGCCAGCACATCCACCTCTTCGAAGAGGACGGCCATGGCCCGCCGGCACGCCCGCCGGACCTGTCTCGCCCGGATGTACTCGGTGGCGGGGATCCGCATTCCCTCCTCCAGCAGCGCCCGCAGCTTCGGGCCGTACTCGTCCGGCCGCCGGTCGAACCACAAGCGGTGGAAGGTGGCGGCCTCCGCGGCCAGGATGGTACGCTGGGCCACCAGCCCTGCCTCGAACTCCTGGGGCAGCCGTACTTCCCGCACCTCGGCTCCCGCCGACTCCAGCGCGGCGAGAGCCCTCCCGTACGCCTCGCGGACCTCAGGGACGGACCGTTCCGGGAAGAACCGGTCCGGAACTCCCACCTTGAGCCCCGACGCGGGTAGCCTGCACGCCTGCGTCCAACGTTCCACAGGCTGCGAGGTGCACGCGGGGTCCAGACCGTCCGGGCCAGCCAGCACCTCCAGCAACAGCGCCACGTCCTCCACGCTGCGGGCGAAGGGTCCCGGATGGTCCAGGGTCCAGCTGAGGGGAAGGATGCCGTGCCGGCTGACCCGGCCGTAGGTGGGCTTGAGCCCCACGACACCGCAGTACGCCGCGGGCCGGAGGATGGAGCCGACGGTCTGGGTACCGAGGGCCGCGGGCACCATCCCGCACGCCACTGCCGCGGCGGAACCGCTGCTGGACCCGCCCGGCGTGTGCTCGAGCTTCCACGGGTTCCGCGTCGGCCCGGGATCCAGGAACGCAAACTCCGTGGTGACGGTCTTGCCCAGGACCACAGCGCCCGCGGCCCGCAGCCGCGCCACCACCGTGGCGTCGTAGCGCGGCACGAACCCCTTCAGGATGGACGAGCCCGCGGAGGTCTCCAGGCCCTGGGTGTACATGATGTCCTTGACGCCGACCGGCACGCCGTGCAAGGGGCCGACTCGTTCCCCGCGGCTCAAACGTTCGTCCAGGCGTCCGGCCTCCGCCAGCGCCCGGTCCGCGTCCAGGCGCGCCCACGCCCGTACCGCGGGCTCCAGCTGCTCCACGCGCTGTAGGGCAGCTTGCACCAGCTCCCGGCTGGACACCTGTCGGGACATCACCGCCCCGACAGCCTCCCGCACCGTCAGCTCCCACACCTCACCCATCGCCGTCCTCCTGCCTTTGGCGAAGTCTCGCAGGGTGCTGCCACCTACGGGGCCGCGGGCCTGCGGACCGAGATGTGTACCTCCCGCAGCTGGGCCTCGTCCACCTCCGACGGCGCGCCCATCATGAGGTCCACCGCGCTGGCGGTCTTGGGGAAGGCGATCACGTCCCGGATGGTGTCCTCTCCGGCCAGCACCATCACGAGCCGGTCGAACCCGAACGCGATGCCCCCGTGGGGCGGGGCGCCGTACTGGAAGGCGTCCAGCAGGAAGCCAAACCGCTCCTGGGCCTGCTCCGGGCCGATCCCCAACAGCCGGAACACCCGCTCCTGCAGCTCGCGGCGGTGGATCCGGATGCTGCCGCCCGCCACCTCCACGCCGTTCAGCACCAGGTCGTACGCCTTGGCCCTCACCCGCAGCGGGTCGGACTCCAGGTGTCCTTCGTCCTCGTCCACCGGCGCGGTGAACGGGTGGTGCACCGCCACGTACCGGCCCTCCTCCGGGTCCCACTCCAGCAGGGGGAAGTCCAGCACCCACGCGTACGCGAACGACCCGTCCCGCACCAGCCCGAGCCGGCCCGCCACGTGCTGGCGGACCTTTCCGAGCGCCGCGGACGCCACCTCCCCCGCACCGGCCACGAACAGCAGCAGGTCCCCGCGTCCGGCGCCGGTGGCGGAGCATATGGCGTCCAGCAGGCCGTCCGTCAGGTGCCTCGCGACAGGGCCCTTGGGACCGTCCGGCTGCAGGGCCAGGTGCAGGAGTCCGGGCGCACCCGCCTCCACCGCCAGCGCCACCAGCTGCTCGATCTCCCGCCGTGACGTGGCCGCACCCTCGGGGACGCGCAGGCAGCGCACCGCCTCCGCTTCCCGGAACAGCCGCAGCTCCGCAGCCTTCGCGACCTCGGTGACGTCCTCGATGGCCAGCCCGTAGCGCAGGTCCGGCTTGTCGGTCCCGTAGCGCAGCAGGGCTTCCCGGTACGACACGCGGGGGAAGGGGACAGCGGCTTCCACCCCGAGCGCCTCCCGCATGAGGTGCTGGACCAACCGCTCTACCAGGCCCAGCACGTCGTCCCGGTCCACGAAGGACATCTCCACGTCGATCTGGGTGAACTCCGGCTGCCGGTCCGCCCGCAGGTCCTCGTCACGGAAGCATCGGGCCAGCTGGAAGTACCGCTCGACCCCGGCCACCATCAGGACCTGTTTCAGCAGCTGGGGCGACTGCGGCAGCACGTAGAACTTGCCCGGGTGCAGGCGGCTCGGCACGAGAAAGTCCCGCGCGCCTTCGGGAGTGGCGCGGATGAGGTGCGGGGTTTCCACCTCCCAGAACCCTTCCCGGTCCAGGAAGTCCCGGGTGGCCTTCGCCAGGCGGTGCCGCAGCCTGAGGTTGCGCTGCATGCGCTCCCGCCGCAGGTCCAGGTAGCGGTAGCGCAGCCGGACCGTCTCGTCCACCTCCGTGTCGTCCGCCACCTCGAAGGGCGGGGTGCGGGAGGGGTTGAGGACCTCCAAGGTCTCCGCCCGTACCTCCACCTCGCCCGTGGGGATCTTCGGGTTGACCGTGTGGGCCGGCCGCAGCACCACCTGGCCCTGGACCCGCACCACGTACTCTGGCCGCACCTGCTGGGCCGCCGCGTGTGCGGGGTGCTGCGGGGTACAGACCACCTGCACCACGCCCTCCCGATCCCGCAGGTCGAGGAACACCAAGCCCCCGAGGTCGCGGCGCCGGTGTACCCACCCGCACAGGGCCACCTGCTGCCCCGCGTGCGCGGGCCTCAGCTCGCCGCACCAGTGCGTCCGCATCCGCCTTCCTCCTGCACAAGGATCCGGGGCAGCTGGTCCGCGGGGACCGGCCTCTGCTCGCCCGCCCGCAGGTCCCGCAGTACCACGTAGCCGGAGGGGACCTCCGCCACCCCCACCAGGACCGCCCACCGGGCCCCAGAGCGGGAGGCCGCCCGTAGCTGCGCCCGCAGACTGCGGCCCAGCAAATCCCGGTCCGCACGCAGTCCGGACCCCCGCAGGAAGTCCACCAGCCGCAGGGCTTCCTCCTCCCACGGGGGCCCGTCGTGGCACACGTACACCTGGACCCCCGTGGCCAGGTCCGGCACCAGGCCCTCCTCCTCCAGGACCATCAGCACCCGCTCCAGTCCCATGCCGAAGCCCACACCGGGAGTTGCGGGCCCGCCGAGGACCTCCGCGAGCCCGTCGTAGCGCCCTCCACCGAACAGGGTGCTCTGCGCGCCGAGCTTGGGGTAGTGCACCTCTGCAGCCGTGCGGGTGTAGTAGTCCAGGCCGCGCACGATCAGGGGGTCCACCTCGACCGCGATCCCCAGGATCTCCAGGTGCCTGCGTACCGCGTCGAAGTGGGCCCGGCAGTCCGGGCACAGGTAGTCCAGCATCCGCGGCGCGCCCCGCGCGATCTCCCGGGTCTGCTCTACCTTGGAGTCCAGGATGCGCAGGGGGTTGGTCACCAGGCGCCTCCGGCTGTCCTCATCCAGCCGGTCGTAGTGCGCCTGGAAGTACTCCCGGAACACCTGCAGGTAACCGGGCCGGCACTTGGGGTCCCCCACGCTGTTCAGGTGCACCCGCACCTCCCGCAGCCCCAGGGCCTGCAGGGTCCGCACGGCCAGGCTCAGGACGTCCACGTCCGCGGCAGGTTCGGCGACGCCTAGGACCTCCGCCCCGAACTGCGTGTGCTGGCGGTAGCGGCCCGCCTGGGGCCGGTCGTACCGGAACATCTCCGCCACGTAGTACAGCTTGACGGGCTGCGGCCACGTGTGCATCCCGTGCTCCACGTACGCCCGCACCACCCCCGCGGTGCCCTCCGGCCGGAGGGACAGGCTCCGTCCCGCACGGTCCGCGAAGGTGTACATCTCGTGCTCCACGATGTCCGTGCCCTCCCCGACCCCCTTGAGGAACACCTCCGTGTGCTCCACCAGTGGGGTCCGGATCTCGCGGTAGCCGTAGCGGTGCGCCATCTCCCGGCAACGGGACACCAGCCACTGCCACCGCTCCGACTCCGGGGGCAGCACGTCCCGCATCCCGCGGGGCGCCTGGTACTTGGACATGGCCTTCCGATTGTACCAGGGGAGCCGGTCGGTGGTGGCGGCCGCGCGGGCCGTGGCAAAATCGTAGGCGTGCGGGTCGTCTCCCTGCTTCCCGGCGCCACGGAGATCCTCTGGGCCCTGAACCTGGGGGCGTACGTGGTCGCCACCAGCCACGAGTGCGACTACCCGGAGGAGGCCCGAAGCCGACCCCGGGTGGTGCACACGCTGGTGGACCCCACCCGGCCGAGCCGGGAGGTGGACCGCCAGGTCCGGCAGCTGGTGGGCGAAGGCCGGCCCGTGTTCCTGGTGGACCTGGACCGCATCCGGCAGCTGCGGCCGGACGTGGTCATCACCCAGGCCGTGTGCGAGGTGTGCGCGGTGGGCCCCACCCAGGTCCTGCCGCTGGCGGAGGCCCTGCCCGGCGTCCGGGTCGTGCGCCTTGCGGCCACCTCGCTGGAAGGAGTCTGGGAGGACGTGCGACGGATCGCGGACGCCTGCGGGGTCCCTGAACGGGGTCGGGACCTGGTCGGCCGGCTGCGCGCGCAGGTCCAGGCAGTGTCTGATGCGGTGGCCGGGCGGCCGCGGCCGCGGGTCGCGTGCGTGGAGTGGCTGGATCCCCCTTACGTGGCGGGCCACTGGGTGCCCGAGATGGTCGCCCTCGCGGGAGGCACCGACGTGCTGGGCGAGCCCGGCCGTCCTTCCTGGAGGACCACGTGGGACCGCGTGGCGCAGGCGGACCCGCACGTGGTGGTCCTCATGCCGTGCGGCTTCTCCGTGCACGGAGCGTGGCAGAGGCTGCCGGAACTGGCAGACCAGCCGGCCTTTTTGGGGCTGCGGGCCCTCCGGGACGGGAACGTGCACGTGGTGGACGCCAACGCCCACTTCAGCCGCCCCGGACCGCGGCTGGTGGACGGCCTGCGGACCCTGGCGGCGCTTCTGCACCCGCGCTGCGGGTTCACTCCGACCGCGCGGCGCGTCACCCTCCGGGGCATCCTGGCCACGTCGAGGGCCCGCCGGAAAGCGTGAGGAGGTGAGGACGTTGCACGCCATCATCCTCGCGGGAGGCAAGGGCGAGCGCCTGCGGCCGTACACGCAGGACCGGCCCAAGCCCATGGTGGAGATCTTGGGGATCCCTATCCTGGGCTATCAGATCGAGTGGCTCCGCAACCAGGGCATCACCGACGTGGTGGTGGCCTGCGGGTACCGCCACGAGGTGATCCAGGACTACTTCGACGACGGACGGAAGTGGGGCGTGCGGATCCGGTATTCCGTGGAGCGGGAGCCCCTGGGCCGCGGGGGCGCGCTCAAGCAGGCCATGGCCCTGGTGGACGGTGAGGTGTGCGTGGCCACCAACGGGGACGTCATCACCAACGTCCCCCTGCGGGAGGTGGTGGACCAGCACCGGCGTCGCGGGGACCTGGCCACCCTGGTCCTGAGCCCGTTCGTGAGCCCCTACGGGATCGTGGACGTAGACGAGGACGACCGCATCACGGGGTTCCACGAGAAGCCGGAGCTGCCGTACTGGATCAACGCGGGGGTGTACGTGCTGGACCTGGCGGTGCGCGACCTGTTGCCGGACGTGGGCGACCACGAGACCACCACGTTCCCCGCCCTGGCCCGCCAGGGCCGCCTGGGCGCGTACCGGTCGCGGGCGTACTGGCGCGGGGTGGACACCATCAAGGACCTGTCGGAGGTGACCAAGGAGCTGGAACAGCGGCTGCTCTCCGCGTTCCTCGGCTAGCGCCCACGCCTACCGGTTCACCAGGCGGTAAACACCGCCTCCGTGGTCCACCAGCAGGAGCTCGCCGTCGGGCTGTTCCGCGAAGGAGGCGACGCGCAGGTCGGTCCGGAGGAGGAGTTCTGTAGACCACCGTCCGCCCGAGTCCGCCAGCGCCCACACCTGCCCTCCGCAGTAGTCCCCGAACACGTACCGTCCCACCAGCCACGGGATCCGGTTCCCGCGGTACACGTACCCCCCGGTGACCGAACACGTGCCGTCCACGTGGGTGGCGTACTCCGCGATGGGAAGCGTCAGGCCGGCGGGGTTGCAGCCCACCTCCGGCTTGTTGCACAGGCTGCCCTCCATGACCGCCCAGCCGTAGTTCCTGCCCTGCTCCACCACGTCGATCTCCTCGCGCCGGTCCTGGCCCACGTCCCCGAGGAACATCCGGCCGGTGGCACGGTCGAAGGAGAACCGCCAGGGGTTTCGGAACCCGGAGGCCCACACCTCCACCGCCGCGGTGTCCGGGTGAACCCGGAGCATCTTGCCCAGGCGGCTGGTGGGGTTCTGGGCGTTGTCCAGGGGGTCGTCCGCGCTGCCGCCGTCGCCCATGCCCACGTACAGGGACCCGTCCGGGCCGAACAGCACCAGGCCGCCGTTGTGGTTGTCGAAGGGCTGGTCCACCACCAGCAGCACCCGCTCGCTTCCTGCGTCGGCGGCGTCCAAGTCCGCGGAGGCGCGGAACTCCGACACGAAGCTCCGCAGCTGTCCCCCCTCGCGCCGCGTGTAGTTCACGAAGAACCGCCGGTTGGAGGCGTACTGAGGGTGGAAAGCCAGGCTCAGGAGTCCCTTCTCGCCCCCGCTCTCCACCCTCGCGGACAGGTCCAGGAAGGTGCGGACCGTTCGGCCGTCCCAGATCCGCACGCGGCCCGCCTGTTCCACCACGAACAGGGGCACACCCCCGGCCCCGGCAAACGCCGCGTGCACGGGGAGCTGGAAGCCCTCGGCCAGCCGTTCCAGCCGGAGAGCCGGCAAAGCCCCCACGCGCACGGGGCCGTTGCAGGCGGCCAACAGTCCAAAGGCCAGCAGCCAGGCACGCACCGCTACGCCTCCGGCCGCGGCAGCGGACCGCGGGCGCGCTCGTAGGCCGCCCCCGCGGCCAGGACCCGGGCTTCCTCCCAGGGCGGGCCCACCAGCTGCAGCCCCACCGGCAGCGAGTCCACGAACCCGCACGGGACGCTGAGGGCAGGCAGGCCCAGGGCGTTGAAGGGGTTGGTGAACCGCGTGAGCAAGGCCCGGGTGTCGTGCGCCGCACCCGCCACCTCCGTGACCAGCTCCCCCAGGCGTGGGGCCGGGATCGGCACGGTCGGTGTGACCACCAGGTCCACCGAGCCCCAAAAAAGCTTGCGGCTGGCTACCGCCAGTGCCCTGCGCGCCCTGAGGGCCTGTACGTAGCGCTCCGCGGGAAGGCAGAGCCCCACCAGCAGGCGGTCCCGTACGTCCGGGCCGTACCCGTCGGGTCGGGCCCTCACGGACTCCACGTGCACCGACGCGGCTTCCACCAGCAACAGAGCGGTGGCGGCCGCCGAAGTTGCCTCCCACGGGAAGTCCACGGCTACCCGGCGCGCTCCCTCGGCTTCCAGGCAGCGCAGGGCTTCCTCGAAGCGAGCCGCTACTCCCGGGTGCAGCGCCTCCCAGTACCGCCCGCGCGGGACGCCCACCCGGAGCCCCCGCACCCCCTGTCCCGAGGCGCCGGTGTAACGGCCCGGGGCTGCCGCCAGCACTTCCAGCAGCAGCGCCACGTCCTCCACAGTGCGGGCCAGGGGCCCCACGTGGTCCAGGGACGGTGCCAGGGGAAACACGCCCTGTCGGGGGACCAGCTCGTACGTGGGCTTGATCCCCACCACGCCGCACAGGGCCGCAGGGATCCTCACCGAGCCCCCGGTGTCCGTACCCACCGAGCCGTAGGTGCACCCCGTGGCCACCGCCACCGCGCTGCCCCCGCTCGACCCTCCCGGTGAGCGCTCCGGGTCCCACGGGTTTCGTGCGGGGCCGAAGTGTGGGTTCTCGTTGGACACGCCGAAGGCGAACTCGTGCAGGTGCGCGCGGCCTACCGTCACCGCCCCGGAAGCCCGCAGCCGGCGGGTGACCTCCGCGTCCTCGTCCGCCACCACCCCTTCCCGCAGCTTCGACCCACAGGTAAACGGTGCCCCCCGTTCCGCGATGAGGTCCTTCAAGGTCACGGGCACGCCGTGCAGCGGACCCTGCGGAGCCTCGCGGGCCCGGCGCCGGGCCTGGTCCAGGGCACGGTCCGGGTCCAGCCACAGGAAAGGCTTCAGCCGTGGTTGCACCCGTAGGGCGCGCTCCAGGACAGCTTCCACCACCTCCACGGGCGAGAGCTCCCCCTTGCGGATCGCGTCCGCTACCTGGCTCAGGGTCAGGTCCGCCACGCTCACAGCCCGTCCCACCGCAACGGCCCGGGTTCCTCACCGGACAGGTCCACGCCGTCCAGGGCCTCCAGCCTCCGCAGCACCGCCTGCAGCTGCTGGACGGGCAGGGACTCCGGGTCCACCGACACCCCGCGGGCTTCCAGGGCCGCCTGCATCCACGCCCGCAGGTCCGCCTCCCTCACGCCCGCAGCTCCGCGGTGTCCAGCCAGATGGTCACGGGGCCGTCGTTGTGGATCTCCACCACCATCACCGCGCCGAACACTCCTGTGCGCACCGGGACCCCGTGGGAGGCGAGGGCATGGTTGAACGCCTCGTACAGGGGGAGGGCGCGCTCGGGTCCGGCGGCGTCCACGAAGCTGGGCCGGTTGCCCTTGCGGCAGTCCCCGTACAGGGTGAACTGGGAAACGCTCAGCACCTCACCCCCGGTCTCCAGCACGGAGCGGTTCAGCTTCCCTTGCTCGTCGGGGAAGATCCGCAGGTGGGCCACCTTGCGGGCCAGGAAACGTGCGTCTTCCTCGGTATCTCCGCCGCGCACGCCCACCAGGACCACGAGGCCGGGGCCCACCTCCGCCACGGTCTGGCCCTCCACCCGGACCGCTCCGAACCGCACCCTCTGGACGAGGGCCCTCACACCTTCTCCACCAGGCGCGCGAGCCGGCGCGCGGCTTCCTCCAGGGTCTCCTCCCGCTTGGGGTACGCGAACCGGACGTAGCGGCGGCCCAGGGACGGGTCGTGGAAGAAGGAGGAGCCCGGGACGGTGGCGACCCCCACCTCCCGCACGAGCCGCAGGGCGAAGCTCACGTCGTCCTCCCCCGACAGGGCGGTGAAGTCCGCCATGATGTAGTAGGCGCCCTTGGGGATCGTGGGACGGAAGCCCACCTCCCGCAGGGTGCCCAACAGGAGGTCCCGCTTCCGCTGGTAGCGGTGGGCCATCTCGCGGTAGTAGCGGTCCGGGAACCGCAGGGCCACCACCCCGGCCTGCTGCAGGGGCGCCGCGGCGCCCACCGTGAGGAAGTCGTGGGCCTTGCGGATGGCGCCCGCCACCGCGTCGTCCGCCACCGCGGCCCAGCCCACCCGCCAGCCGGTGACGCTGTAGGTCTTGCTCATGGAACTGATGGTGACCGTGCGGTCCGCCATCCCCGGCAGGGAGGCCAGGCTCACGTGCTGGGCGCCGTCGTACAGGATGTGCTCGTACACCTCGTCGGTCACCGCGAGGACGTCGTAGTGGCGGCACAGGTCCGCGATGTGCTCCAGCTCCGCACGGCTGAACACCTTGCCCGTGGGGTTGTGGGGGGTGTTCACCACGATGGCCTTGGTGTTGCGGTTGAAGGTGCGCTCCAGTTCCCCTGGGTCGTACGGGAAGTCCGGCCGGGAAAGGTCCAGGGTGACGTACCGCAGGCGGGCGCCGGACAGGGCCGCGTCGGGCCCGTAGTTCTCGTAGAAGGGCTCGAACACCACCACCTCGTCCCCAGGGTTCACCAGGGCCAGCATGGTGGCCATCATGGCCTCCGTGGCCCCGCAGGTGACGGTGAGGTGGCGGTCGGGGTCGTAGCGCACCCCGTTGTACCGCTCCAGCTTCTCCGCCAGGGCCTGCCGGAGGTCCGGGGCGCCCCACGTGATGGCGTACTGGTTGTAGCCGTCCGCCAGCGCCCGCTGCGCCGCGGCCACCAGCTCCTGCGGCGGGTCGAAGTCGGGGAAGCCCTGGGCCAGGTTGATGCCGCCGTGCTGCTGCGCCAGACGGGTCATCTCCCGGATCACGGACTCCTGGAACACCGAGACGCGCTGCGCCGTGCGGTTCGCGGTCACCGTGTACCTCCACCAGGCGGAAAGGGTTTCCAGCGCACCATTGTGCGGCTTTCTGTCGGTCTCGTGCAACACCGAGGCCGCGGCCGCCCGCGGGCCCTTCTACACGCCCATGATGTGGTAGCCGGCGTCCACGAACAGCACCTGACCCGTGACCCCGCGGCTGAGGGGGCTCGCCAGGAACACCGCCGCGTCGCCCACCTCCTCCTGGTCCACGGTGCGGCGCAGGGGAGCCCGCTGCTTGTACGTCTCGATGAAGTCCGAAATCCCCGCCACCGCCCGTGCGGAGGCGGTGCGGATGGGTCCCGCGGAGATGGCGTTCACCCGGATCCCCCGCTCCCCCAGCTCGTAGGCCAGGTACCGAACGCAGGCCTCCAGAGCCGCCTTGCACACCGCCATCACGTTGTAGTTGGGGAACACCCGCTCGCTGGCCAGGTACGTGAGGGTGAGGATGGAGCCTCCCTCGGTCATGAGGGGCGTCACCGCCCGCGCGCACGCCACCAGGGAGTACGCGCTCACGTTCTGCGCCACCAGGTAGCCCTCCCGGCTGGTGTCCAGGAACCGACCCCGCAGGTCCTCGGTGCGGGCGTAGGCGATGCTGTGCACCAGGACGTCCACGCGTCCCACCTGCTGGGCCAGCTGGTCCCGCAGCGCCTCCAGGTCCTCGTCCCGGGTGACGTCGCACCGCAGCAGCACCGGGTCGCGCAGCTCCCCGGCCAGCTTCCGGACGTTTTCCTCCTCCCGCTCTCCCAGGTAGGTGAGCACGCAGCGGGCCCCTTCCCGGTCGAAGGCGCGGGCGATGCCCCACGCGATGCTCCACCGGTTGGCCACTCCCATGACGAGGGCACAGCGATCCTGGAGCAGTCCCATCTCTCCCTCCTACGGTTTGCCGGCGCGCAGTCCGAGCCGCGGTCTACCGGCCCCCTGCGGTCAGCCGTTCCACGCGGTACACGTCGGGCAGCTTGCCGATCCGCTGCAGCACCGCGGTGAGCTGGCCCACGTTCCGGATGTCCACGGTCAGGTGGATCACGCCGACCTTGTCCCGGCGCACGTGGGCGTTCACCGACAGGACGTTGGTGCGGGTGTCCGCCACCGCGCTGAGCACGTCCTTCAGCAACCCCACCCGGTCCAGGGCTTCCACCTGGATCTCCACCGGGTAGCTGCCGTCGGGCGACGGCTCCCACTCGACCTCCAGCAGTCGCTCCCCGTGCTGCCGCAGGTAGTCCAGGTTCCGGCAGTCGCGGCGGTGGATGGTCACCCCGCGGCCGCGGGTGATGTACCCGACCACGTCGTCCCCGGGCAGCGGCATGCAGCAGCGGGCCAACGTCATGAGCACGTTGTCCACGCCCCGCACCCGCAGCCCCCGGGCGGGCGAGGTGGCGGGCTGCGCCTGCGGCGCTGCCGGCTCGGAGGCGGGCGCGGGGGGTCCGCCCAGGGCGTGGACCACCTGCAGGAGCGTCAGGTCCCCGTTGCCGAGGGCCGCGTACAGGTCCTCCTCCGTGGCCACCTGCAGCTTCTCGCACGCCTCCTTGACCCGGTCCGCCCGCAGCAGGGTGGACAGCAGCCCCAGGCGCCGCAGCTCCCGCTCCAGCATCTCCTTCCCGCGGGCCACGTTCTCCTCGCGCTGCTGCTTGCGGAACCACTGGCGGATCTTCGTGCGGGCGTTGCTGGTGACCACGAACTCCAGCCAGTCGCGGCTCGGCCCCGTGGAGGTCTTCGAGGTCAGGATCTCCACGATGTCCCCGCTGTGGAGCCGGTAGCTGAGCGGCACCAGGCGCCCGTTCACCCTGGCCCCCACGCACCGGTGGCCCACGTCCGTGTGGATGCGGTAGGCGAAGTCCACGGGGGTGGCGCCGCTGGGCAGGTCCACCACGTCGCCCTTCGGCGTGAACACGAACACCTCGTTGCGGAACAGGTCCAGCTTCACCGACCGCATGAACTCCTGGGCGTCCTGCATCTCCTGGTGCCACTCCAGGAGCTGCCGCAGCCAGGACAGCTTCTCCTCGAAGGCCCGGTCCCGCGCCCCCGCCTTGCCTTCCTTGTACCGCCAGTGCGCCGCGATCCCGTACTCCGCCTCCTGGTGCATGCGGTGCGTGCGGATCTGGATCTCCAGGGGAACCCCCCGGTAGATGACGGTGGTGTGCAGGGACTGGTACCCGCTGGGCTTGGGGTTGGCGATGTAGTCGTCGAACTCCCCGGGGATGGGCCGCCAGAGGGAGTGCACCACCCCCAGGGCCGCGTAGCAGTCCTTCACGTCGTCCACGATGACCCGGACCCCGAGCCGGTCGTAGATCCGGGCGATGCCCTGGCCCTGGTAAGCGGGCCGCTGCATCTTCCGGTAGATGCTGTAGGCGTGCTTGGGCCGGGCGGTAATGTGCTGCCGCTCCACCCGGATGCCGGCCCGGTTCAGCTCCCGGTACAGCTCCTCCTGGATGGTCCGGAGGACTTCCTCCTGCTGGGCCTGCGCTTCCCGCAGGGACTCCATGATCTCCCGGTACGCCTCGGGCTCCAGGATGGCGAAGGCCCGGTCCTCCAGCTCGTTCTGCAGCTGCCCGATCCCCAGGCGCTTGGCCAGGGGGGCGTAGATCTCCAGGGTCTCCCGGGCCTTGCGGCGCTGGTGCTCGGGGGGCATGACGTCGATGGTCCGCAGGTTGTGGAGCCGGTCGGCCAGCTTGATCAGGATGATCCGGACGTCGCTGGCCATGGCCAGGAACATCTTCCGGAGGTTCTCCGCCTGCTTCTCCTCCTGGCTCCGCCACTGGATCTTGCCCAGCTTGGTGACGCCGTCCACCAAGGTGGCGATCTCGTCGCCGAACTCCCGCCGCACCTCCTCCAGGCTCTGCGGGGTGTCCTCCGGGACGTCGTGCAGCAGGGCCGCGGCCACGGTGGTGGTGTCCATGCGGAGGTCCGCCAGGATGTGGGCCACCGCCACGGAGTGCATCACGTAGGGCTCCCCGGACCTGCGGAACTGCCCCTCGTGGGCCCGGACTGCGAAGGCGTACGCCCGCCTGAGCAGGTCCAGGTCCGCCTGCGGCTGGACCTCCCGGACCCGCTCCACTAGCCGCTGCATCTCCCCGGGCAGTCCCACTTCCTGCGGCACACCCGCGTCCAGCCGGGTGGTCATACCTTATCCTGCACCCGAGCCTGTGCGCGCGGCAACCGAGCCCGCGGCCACCTGCTCTAGCACCTCCAGCGCGGCGCAGCTCGCCAGCCAGCGGCTCCCGGCGTCGAAGGCCGCCCGGCTGCGCTCCCCCTCGGCAAAACGCAGGACGGAGCCCAGCTCCTTCCGGCCCTCCGCCGCGCACAGCTGCACCCGCCAGCCTCCCGCCACCCGCTCCCTCCGCAGCAGGTCCGCGGCCTCCAGTACGTGGAAGGCAGCGGGCACTGCCAGCCGGGGGTCCAGCCCGGTGGCTTCGTGGACCCGGCGGGCCAGGTGGTCGTCCGGCCACCGCACCTCACCGCCCAGGTCCCGGAGCAGCCGGTAGACCGCGGCCAGGGCCTGGCGACTGGGGTACCGGCTCTCCCACTCGGCGCGGGCGCGGCGCAAGTCCTCCTGCCCGAAAGCCAGCACCAGGGTGACCTGGCCTCCCGACTCCACGCCGCCAGCAGCCTGCTGGAGAAAGACCTCCTTAGCGGTAGGACCCAACCACACCAGCCGCCTGGCCCCGCGCAACCCTTCCGGAGCGGGACCACCGCAGACCAGAGCCGCCAACTTCCCCTGGCTGAAAAGCTGCGCCAGGGTCTCCCGCACGGGGCCCGGAAGGCCCGGGTGGTCGTACGCCACCTGACCGAGGGCGGACAACGAGCGCGCCACCTCCAGGGCAGAAGCAGGCCCGGGGCTGAACAGGACCGTGGGGACCTGCCCCACCCACGCTTCTTGCGGCTGTCCCCGGCGTCTGGCGTCTACCACCCGGACCGCCGTCCGGGCATCGGGAAGGCCGAAGACCTCCCAGCCCCGCGGGTTCGCCCCGGGGTCCCAGACCACCCACAGCACGGGACCCGGACACGCTCCCAGCTCCGACGGCAGCTCCGCCTCCACCCAGCCCTCTGCCACCACCAGCAGGCCGGCGGCCAGCAGTTCAGGCCGGCGGGACACGTACGTGGAAGTGGTGAACACCACGTCCAGGCCGCCGGCTTCCAGGGCCTGCTCGGCTTCGTCCAGCTCCCTGCGTCCCACCAGCCCGTGCAGCCGTCCCACTCGCAGCCCCAGGCGCTCCAGCGTACCCCTCCACGCCTGCCACCGGCCGTCCGCCAGTTCCGCGAGGGGCGACACGTGAAATGCGGGACGGTCGCGGAGGCCGTGCGCCGCCAGTGCCAGCAACACCAGGCGGGACGACTCCCTCCGAGGGGCACAGGCCACAGCAGCCCGCCCGCCGGCCAATACCTGGTCCAGTGCGGGCCTCAGGGCCTCCGGAAGCCGGTCTCCTCCCCAAAGGAGCTTCTGGACCTGGTCAAGGTCTGGGCCTGAGGAGCGCAGCGCGGACCGGACCCACCCGCCCCGCGGCTGTGGGGCGTCCTGCTCCACCCGGAGGTTCACGCCCAGGTTTCGGTCGCCGCCGCCGGTGACCGCCGTCACCGTCGCTCGGTACCGGGCTCCCCGGTCCAGGCGTGGTGCCAGCCGGCCGGCCAGGGCCGAGTTCAGGTAGCCCACCACGGAGCCGTCCGAGCGGACCACCTGGACCGCGTGGGGGTCGAAGGGGTTTGCCGGTTCGCGCCTCAGCAGGACTTCCTCCCCGGGCGTGAGCTGCGCCACCACGTCCTGCCGGCCTTCAAAACTGACGCCCACCACCTTGGTGAAGAACGCGGGTCGGGCTTCCACGCCGCGGTAAGCGCCGGCAAGGTAGTCGTCCCCCCGATCCAGCAGGCGCCTCAGCAAGGACGGCGTGTCCGCCAGCACCCGGCCGAGCTCCAGCCCGGGTGCCCGCAGGTCTTCCAGGACCCAGCGGAATGCTCCCTCCTCCCACGGGTGGCGCTCGGGGCACCCTGCGATGTCCAGGTCCGGTTGGACAAAGGCCAGCAGCTCGCCCCACTCCCCCAGCCCGAAGCCGACCGCCTCCTGGATCCTCGCGCCGTCCCACAGCCGGACCCACAGGTGCTCGCCCGCGCCCCAAAGACCTACCTCCAGGGGCTGTAGACCCCTCGCGGCCAGCACCGGCCTCGGGTTGCCGGCTCCAAAAGGCTCCAAGAGGGCGAGCTCCTCCAGGAGCCGGTCGGTCACCTCCTCCAGGCCCACCTGCGCCTCCACCACGACCTCGGGCACCAGCAGCTCGGCCGGGATGCGAGACGCCACCGCCTCCTCGAAACGCCTGCGGAACTCCAGTAGGTGCCGTGCGGGAAGTGACATCCCCGCGGCGGAGGCGTGTCCGCCGAACCGGTCCAGCAGCTCCCCACACTCCCCCAGCACGTCCACCAGGTCCAGCCCGGGTACGCCGCGGGCCGATCCCCGTGCCACCTCGCCCTCTACCGCCAGAGCCACTGCAGGCCTGCAGAAGGCCTCCCTCAACCGGCCCGCCACGAGACCCACCACGCCCGGGTGCCAGTCCTGGCCCCACACCACGATGCCGGGCCGGTCCAGTAGCCCGTCTTCCTCCACCGCCGCCAGCGCTTGACCCAAAGCCGCGTCCTGCAGGCGCTGCCGGTGGGCGTTGTGCCGCTCCAGCTCGGAGGCCAGCTCGGAGGCCTCCTGCGGGTCGTCCGTCAGCAAAAGCCGCAAGGCCGCCTGCGCGGTGTCCACGCGGCCCGCGGCGTTCAGCCGGGGGGCCAGCCGCCACGCCACGTCGTCCGCGCTCGCCGGGCCCGCAAGGCCTGCGTTCTGCAGCAACGCCCGCAGGCCCGCCAGAGGCGTGTGGGGCAGGCGCCCAAGACCCCAGCGCACCACCACCCGGTTGTCCTCAACCAGGGGCACCACGTCCGCCACGGTACCCACCGCGGCCAGCTCCAGCAGGTCCTCGGTGGCCGGCGCGCCCGCAAGTTCCCGAAGCGCGGCCACAAGCTGCCAGGACAACCCCGCAGCGCAGTAGCCGCGAAACGGGTAGGGCTTTTGGGGGATCTTCGGATCCACCACCACGTCGGCGTCCGGCAGTACAGGCGGCGGCTCGTGGTGGTCCAGCACCACCACTTGCATCCCCAGGTGCTTGGCCAGAGCCACCTCCGCCAGGGCTCCGATCCCGCAGTCCACGGTGACCAGCAGTTGCGTCCCCGACTCCCCCAGCGCGCGCACCGCTTCCGCGTTCAGCCCATACCCTTCCCGCAGGCGGTGCGGTACGTAGTAGTCCACGTCCAGCCCCAGAGCCCGAAGCCCGCGTACCAGGAGGGCTACCGAACACACCCCGTCCGCGTCGAAGTCGCCGTAAACGGTGACGCGCCGGCCTTCCCGGGCGGCGCGCCAGACGAGCGCGGCGGCGTCGGGGATTCCGGGAAGCCGGCTTGGGGGGGTGAGGGTCTCCAGGGGTGCCCGGAGGAACCGGTCTGCAGTCTCAGGATCCCCGAGGCCCCGCACGGCCAGCACCTGCGCGGTGGCCGGAAGCAGGCCCAGCTCGCGGACGAGGCCGTCGCGGTGCGGATGGAGAGGGCAGAAGGACCAGGGCCGGGTGCGGGGCCACCCGTAGCCCTTCACTTGGGCATGCCCTCCCCGGAGCCCGGCCGTTCAGCCGCGGCGTCAGCCCTCGCCTGGCGGACCGCCCGCAGCTCGCGTTCCAGGCCGGCCACGCGTCTACGCAGCCACCAGTTCGCTACGCCCAGGGGCAGGCCCGCGATGGCAGCGCCTGCAAACAGGACCGCAACCAGCAAGGCGGGCAGGGTGTCGTGCAGGACCGTCCAGGCTGCCAGACGGAGGGGGTAGCGGTCCGAGGCGCCCGCGTTGCTGAGAACCAACACCACGGACAGCACCGCCAGCACGAACACCACCCCGGCCAGAAGGCGCATGGCTCTGCCCGCAGTCTACCACGAGGGTCGAACAGACGCCCGCCGGCCGCGCCGGCACCCCCTCCCGATGGCGGCGCGTGGGGTCTAGGCGCGGCCCCGCCGGCTCGCCGCCGCCCGCGCGGGCTGAGCCGTGGGCTGGACAGCGGCCTGGCCGGCCCTGCGCTCGGCCCACAGGGTCATGTCCACCAGCAGGGGGCTTGCCACGCCCACGGAGGACCACCCGCCGGTGAGCACTGCCACCGTGAGGCCCAGGGCGAAGTCCCGGACCGTGGGGCCTCCGAACAGGTACACGCTGCCGATGGCCAGCAGGGTCGTCAGCCCCGTGTTGATGGAACGGACCAGGGCCTCCAGGACGCTGCGGTTCACCAGCTGCAGGAACGGCTCCCGCGTCCGCAACTGCAAATTCTCCCGGACCCGGTCGAACACCACGATGGTATCGTTGATGGAGTAGCCCACCACCGTCAGCAGGACCGCCACGAAGCTGCTGTCCACGGTCGCCCGGGTCAGGGCGAACACCCCGAGGACCAGCAGCAGGTCGTGCAGCAGGGCGACGTCCGCGGCTAGGGCGAACCGCACGGACCGGAACCTCAGGGAGACGTACACCACCTGCAGCGCCAGCCCTACCGCCACCCCCAGAATGGCCACGTTCCGCAGCTCCCGTCCGATCTTGGGGCCCACGTCGTCCACGCTCAGCACCGTGAAGGGCCCCACGCGCTCCCGCACCGCCTGCTCCAGCCTCCGACGCTCCTCAGGCTCCAGGTGGCGCGTGCGGACGGACACGTCCCCCGTCTCGTGGACCTTCTGGATGATCGCCTCCCCGAGCCCGAGGGGCTGCAGGGCCGCGCGGACCTGGCCGGTGGACACCGTCCGGTCCTGGAAGCGCAGGGTGATCAGGGTACCGCCGGTGAAGTCCACACCCCAGTTCAGCACCGGGCGGCCCAGGGCGGGCTGGATCGCCATCGCCACCACGCTGGCCAGCACGATCCCGGCGGACAGCAGGTACAGCCACCGGCGGTTGCCCATGAGGTCCCAGGCCTTCACGCCGCCACCTCCGGCCGGCGCGGCAGGTCCGCCACCCGCGCCAGGTTGTGAGCGAGCCCCAGGTCCGCGCACAGCTCCACCAGCCACCGGGTGGCCACGATGGCGGTGAACATGGAGGCCAGCACGCCCAGGGTCAGGGTGACCGCGAAGCCCCGGATGGGGCCGGTGCCCAGCCACAGCAGCACCGCGGCACCCACCAGGGTGGTCACGTTGGAGTCCAGGATGGTCACGAGGCCGCGCCGCCACCCCGCGGCGATGGCGGCCCGGAGGGTCTTGCCCGCCCGGAGCTCCTCCTTCAGCTTCTCGAAGATGATCACGTTCCCGTCCACCGCGATCCCCAGGCTGAGGATCAGACCCGCGAGGCCCGGGAGGGTCAAGGTAGCCCCCAGGCCCGCGAAGAGGGCCAGCACCAGGAGCGCGTAGACGGACAGGGACACCGAAGCGAGGAAGCCCGGCAGCCGGTAGTAGGCGGTCACGAACAGGACCACCGCCACCGCGGCGATCCACCCCGCCCGCAGGCTGCGGTCGATGGAGTCCCGCCCCAGGGTGGGGCCCACGGTGCGCTCCTCCACCGGCCGCACGGGCACGGGCAGCGCACCACCCCGTAGCAGGATGGCCAGGTCCCGCGCCTCGTCCGCGGTGAAGCTGCCCTCGATCACACCCTCCCCCGGGATGCGGGCCCGGATCACCGGGCTGGACAGCACCCGGTTGTCCAGCACGATGGTCAGGTACTCGCCGATGCTGCGGCCCGTGTGGTCTTCGAACTTCCTGGCCCCTTCTCCCGCGAACCGGAACCGCACCAGCCACTGCAGGGACTGCTGGTCGAACTCCGCGCGGGCGTCCCGCAGGTCCGCGCCGGTGACCACCACCTTCTTCGGGAGGGACACCACCTGTCCGTCCGGGAGGCGCACGCGCCGGTTGTCCGGCAGCCACTCCGCGCCCCGGGGCAGGCTCTGGTGGTCGGTGTCCACGAACTCCAGCAGCGCCGTGCGGCCGATCAGCTCCTTCGCCCGCTGCGGGTCCTGCAGTCCCGGGAACTCCACGATGATGCGGTCCTGTCCCTGCCGCTGGAGCAGCGGCTCCGCTACGCCCAGAGCGTCGATGCGGTTCTCAATGACCCGCATAGCCGCGTCCACCTTGTCCGCGGTGACCTCCACGCCGGGGCGCCGTTCCGCCTCGAGGACGATGCGGGTGCCACCCTGGAGGTCCAGCCCGAGCCGCAGGCGCGGCTGCGGCGGTTGCCAGGCGGGCCGCCACCCGTCCAGGCGCACGGGCTGGAACACCACCTGGAACGACGCCACCGCGAGGGCAACTAGAATCAGGACGCGAAGCGTGTGGGAACGCAACGGTCGACTCCCTGCCTCACTTCGTGTTTTCGGACCCGTCCCAGTATAGACCAGGTCGAGGGGCGCTACGCGACCGCCGGCTTAGGTCGGCACCCGCTCCACCACCACCGCGATGCCCTGGCCGACTCCGATGCACATGGTGGCCAAGCCGTAGCGAGCTTCCCGGCGCCGCATCTCCCACACCAGGTGGCCCAGGATGCGGGCACCGGAAGCCCCGAGCGGGTGACCCAGGGCGATGGCGCCGCCGTTCACGTTCACCCGCTCCAGGTCCAACCCCAGCTCCCGCACGCACGCCAGGACCTGGCTGGCGAAAGCCTCGTTCAGCTCCACCAGGTCCACGTCCTCCACACGCAGGCCCGCCCTCGCCAGGGCCTTGCGGACCGCGGGCACCGGCCCGATCCCCATCACCGCGGGATCCACGCCGGCCACCGCGGTGGCCACGATGCGGGCCATGGGGCGCAGGCCCAGCTGGCGGGCGGTGCTGGCCTCCGCCAGCAACAGGGCCGCGGCGCCGTCGTTGATGCCGGAGCTGTTCCCCGCGGTCACCGTCCCGCCCTTCCGGAAGGCAGGCCGCAGCTTCGAAAGCGCCTCGAGGGTCGTGTCCGGCCGCGGGTGTTCGTCCCGGTCCACCACCACGGGCTCCCCGGACGGCTGCGGGATGACCACGGGTACGATCTCGTCCCGGAAGCGGCCCTCCTGCACGGCCCGCGCCGCCCGCTGCTGGCTCATCAGGGCGTACCGGTCCTGCTCCTCCCGGGTGATGCCGTACCGCTCGGCCACGTTCTCCGCGGTCTCCCCCATGGAGTACGGTGGGTACTTCTCCGCCAGTTTGGGGTTGGTGAACCTCCAGCCGATGGTGGTGTCGTAGACCTCCAGCTTCCGACTCCAGGGTTCGGCAGCCTTCGCCACCACGAAGGGCGCCCGGGTCATGCTCTCCACGCCGCCCGCGATCATCACGTCGCCGTCCCCGCAGCGGATGGCGTGGTACGCGCTCACCGCCGCCTGCAGCCCGGACCCGCACAGCCGGTTCACCGTCTGCCCGGGGACCTCCACGGGCAGCCCGGCCAAAAGGGCCGCCATGCGGGCGACGTTGCGGTTGTCCTCCCCCGCCTGGTTGGCGCAGCCGAACACCACGTCCTCCACGCAGGCGGGGTCGATCCCCGTCCGCCGGACCAGGGCCGCGATCACCAACGCCGCCAGGTCGTCGGGCCGCACGTCGCGCAGCACTCCCCCGTACCGCCCGATGGGGGTCCGCACCGCGTCCACGACCACCACGTCGCGCACCCTGTCCTCCCGACGGCTACCGACCCACGTAGCGGGGCGGCCGTTTCTCTAGGAAGGCCTGCACCCCCTCCCGGTGGTCCTCCGTGCGGCCGGCGGCGTCCTGCAGCATGGCCTCGTAGTCCAGGGCGCTTTGGAGGTCGGCTCTCAGGTTGCGCAGGAGCGCGCGCTTGGTGAGGCCGTACGCCCGCGTGGGGCCGGAAGCCAGACGGGCAGCCACCTCCCGGGCCTTGCCCATGAGCTCCCCGGCGGGGACCACCCAGTTCACCAGGCCCAGCCGCCACGCCTCCTGTGCGGGGACCGCCTCCGCCAGGTAGCAGAGCTCGAAGGCCTTCCCCAGGCCCACCAGGCGCGGGAGGAAGTACGTGGCCCCCGAGTCCGGCACCAGCCCGATGCGGGTGAACGCCTGCAGGAAGCTGCTGTCCTCGGAGGCCACCCGCAGGTCACACGCCAGCGCGAGGCTCGCACCCGCCCCAGCCGCCACCCCGTTCACCGCGGCCACCACGGGCTTTTCCAGGCTCTGCAGCTGCAGGATCACCGGCGCGTACCGGGTGCGGATGTGCTGCGCGTACGAGAAGTCCCCTGCGGCGCGTTCCCGCAGGTCCTGCCCGGAACAGAAGGCGCGGCCCGCGCCCGTCAGGATCACGCTCCGCACCTCCGCCTCCCGAGCGGCCCGCCGCAGGGCGTCCAGCAGCTCCTCCGCCATCCGGTCGTTGACCGCGTTCAGCACCTCCGGCCGGTTCAGCGTCACCGTCAGCACGCCGTCCGACAGTTCCCACAGGAGCGTCTGGTAGCCCACCGCGTCCCTCCTCGCCTACCTGCCCTGGAAGACCGGCTTGCGCTTCTCCAGAAACGCCCGCACGCCCTCCTCCTTGTCCTCGGTGCCGAAGGCCAGGGCGAACAGGCGGCGTTCGTAGTCCAAGCCCACCTCCAGTGGGGTGTCCAGGGACCGCAGCACCGCGGCTTTGGCCAAGCGGGCTGCCACGGGCGCCTTGCTGGCGATCTCCCGCGCCAGGGCGTAAACCTCGTCCATCAGGGCCTCCGGGGGCACCACCCGGTTCACCAGGCCCCACTCGTACGCCTGCTGTGCGGTGATGTGACGCCCGGTGAGGATCATCTCCATGGCCCGGTGCTTGCCCACCGCGCGCGGCAGCCGCTGGGTGCCGCCGGCACCCGGCAGGATCCCCAGGTTGATCTCCGGCTGGCCGAACCGTGCGGTCTCCGACGCCACGATGAGGTCGCAGGCCATGGCGAGCTCACACCCGCCACCCAGACAGTAACCGCTCACCGCCGCGATGAGGGGCTTGGGGAAGGCCCGGATCCGTTCCCACCGCTTGCCCCGCGGCCCCTCCAGCATCCCCACAGGGGTCACCCCCTCGAACTCCCGGATGTCGGCACCCGCGGCGAACGCCCGCTCGTCCCCGGTGAGCACCACCACCCGTACTTCCGGGTCTAGTTCGAAGGCGTCCAGGGCCGCGCACAGCTCGTCCAGGGTCTGGCCGTTGAGGGCGTTGAGGACCTGGGGCCGGTTCAGCCGGACGGTGGCGACGTGGCCGTCCACCTGCGTCAGGATGTTCTGGAACTCCATCCTCGCCTCCCGCTGGTCGATCTCCTCAGGGAGTTCGGCGCCCGCGGCGGGGATCCCTGGGACGTCAGCTCCGCTGGGTGGGGTCGGAGACCAGGTACCGCGCGAGCTTGTCGCGCCGGGCCTGCGCCTGGCTCAACCGCTCCCGCTCGGCCTCCACCACCTCCGCGGGCGCCCGTCGGAGGAAGTCGGGGTTTCCCAGCCGCGACCGCACCCGCTCGATCTCCCGCTGCACCTCCTCGAGCTCCTCGCGGGCCCGCTGGGCCAGCCGGTCGGCCTGCGCACGGTCCAGGGGCACCCACACCTCTACTGGCCCCACCACGCCGCCCGCGGCAGGGACCGGCCGCTGCGTCTCGTCCACGAACTGCACGCGGGCCCGGCCCAGGAACTCCAGCAGGGCGTGGTGGCTTTCCAGCGAACCCTGCGCCGACCCCGCCACCAGCCGTACCTCCACCCGCTCCTGCGGCGGAGTGCGCAGGTCCGCCCGCAGGCTGCGCACCTCCCGCACCACCTGCTGGACCAGCTCCATCTCCGCCTCCGCGTCAGGGTCCAAGCGGGTGAGGTCTGGCTGCGGCCAGGGAGCCACCATGATGCTGGCACCCTCATGGGGGAGGGCCTGCCAGGCCGCCTCGGTGACGAAGGGCATGATGGGGTGCAGCAGCCGCAGGCTAGCCTCCAGCGTCCGCCACAGGGTGTGGCGGGTGGCGTCCTGCGCCCGGGGGTCCTGCAGCAGCACCTTGCTGATCTCCAGGTACCAGTCGCAGAACTCGCTCCACAGGAAGTGGTACAGGGTCCGGGCCGCCCGGTCGAACTCGTACTCCTCGTACGCGGCCGTCACCGCCTGCACGGTCCGCTGCAGGCGGCTGGTGATCCACCGGTCCGGGGTACGTCCCCGCAGGGCTGCAGGGTCAGCCCCGCGCGGGTCCCAGTCGTCCAGGCTGCGGAGGACGTAGCGGGTGGCGTTCCAGATCTTGTTGGCGAAGTTGCGGGTGTCCGCCACCATCTTCTCGTCGAACCGCAGGTCCTGCTGCGCCTGGGAGCACCGCGACACAAGCCCGAACCGCAGGGCGTCTGCGCCGTACCGCTGGATGGCCTGCAGGGGGTCCACCCCGGTGCCCAGGGACTTGCTCATGCGCCGCCCCTGCAGGTCCATCACCGTGGGGTTGATGTACACGTGGTGGAAGGGGACCTCCCCCATGAACTCCAGGCCGAACATGATCATCCGGCACACCCAAAGGAAGATGATCCCCCGGTCGGTGATCAGCACGCTGGTGGGGTAGAAGTACCTCAGGTCCTCGGTGTCCCGCGGCCAGCCCAGGGTGGCGAAGGGCCACAGGGCGCTGCTGAACCACGTGTCCAGCACGTCCGGGTCCTGACGCCACGCGCGGCCGCCGCAGGCCGGACAACGGTCCTGCGGGGCCGACTTGGACGCCACGGGGTGGTTACACGCCTCGCACCACCACACGGGGATGCGGTGGCCCCACCACAGCTGCCGCGAGATGCACCACGGCCGGATGTTGTCCAGCCAGTCCACCGCCACCCGCGCCCACCGCTCGGGGAAGAACCGCACGCGGCCGCTGCGGATGGCGTCCGCGGCGCGCTGCGCCATCTCCCGCACGTCGCAGAACCACTGCTCGCTGAGGGCGGGCTCGATCACGGTGTGGCAGCGGTCGCACCGGCCCACCCGCGTCCGGTACGGCTCCCGCCGCACCACCAGCCCTGCCTCCTCCAGGGCCCGGGCCACCTGTTCCCGCGCCTCGAACCGGTCCAGCCCGGCGAACCGGCCCGCCTCCTGGTTCATCCGGCCGTCCTCCCCGATCACCACGAGGGCCGGGAGGCCGTGGTCTTTGCCGATCTCGTAGTCCAGGGGATCGTGGCCGGGCGTGATCTTCACCGCGCCGGTCCCGAACTCCGGATCCACGCGCGGGTCCGCCACCACGGGCACCACGCGGTCCACCAGGGGGACCACTACCCGCCGGCCCACCAGGTGCCGGTACCTTGGGTCCTCCGGGTGCACCGCCACCGCCACGTCGGCCAGGATGGTCTCCGGCCTCTGCGTGGCGATGACGATCCCCTCCGAGCCGTCTGCGCCGGGGTACCGCACGTACCACAGGAAGCTGCTGACCTCCTCGTGCACCACCTCCAGGTCCGAGATGGCGGTGGCGCACCGGGGGCACCAGTTCACCATGTAGTCGCGGCTCCGGTAGATGCGCCCGCGCTGGTACAGGCGCACGAAGGCCTCCAGGACCGCGTCGTAGTAGTCGGGGTCCAGGGTGAAGATCTTTCGGTCCCAGTCGCACGAGATGCCCAGCCGCTCCAGCTGCGTGTAGATGATCTGGCCGTACTTCTCCACCCACCGCCACACCCGCTGCTCGAACCCCTCCCGGCCCAGGTCCTCCCGGCGCAGCCCCTCCCGGGCCAGCTCCCGCTCCACCACGTTCTGCGTGGCGATCCCCGCGTGGTCGGTGCCGGGCTGGTACAGGGCGTTGCGGCCCCGCATGCGCCAGAAGCGGGTCTGCACGTCCTGCAGGGTGTTGTTGAGGGCGTGGCCGATGTGCAGCTCCCCGGTGACGTTCGGGAGCGGCATCATCACCGCCCACGGGGCGCGCTGTGGGTCCGGCAGGGCGCGGAAGTAGCCCCGCTCGACCCACGCGCGGTACAGCCGTGCCTCGACCTGCGAGGGGTCGTACGCCTTCGGCAGCTCCTCCATCGAGCACACACCTCCCAACGGGAAAGCGCCGCCCGTCCGAAAGGACGGAGCGGCGCTCCGCGGTACCACCTTCCTTCCGGGCCCGCCGACGGCTCGGCCGGCAGCCCGGCCCTCGGGGCGCGGTCACGGGCGCCACCCGGCGGGTTCTACTCCGGTTCCTCCCGCGGCTTGGGGGCGACGTTCACCGTCGGACCGGCGGGCCATTCACACCGCCGGGCCCTCGCTGCGCCGGCCGTGCGGCTACTCCTCCCCCGCGTCGCCTTCCCCTGGATTATACGTCACCGCAGGACGAAAAGCCCCAGAGCCACCGCCACCGCCGCGGACAGGGCGAACGTGACCCCCACCCGCAGCAGGTCCCAGCGGAGGCGCCACATGAGCTCGGCCTCCGTCTCCTGCGTGACGGGCGAGGAGGCCGGCGCCGTCGGCCGCAGCCGCGCCCCGCACTTGCGGCAGACGATCTTCCGCTCCGGGTTTTCCGCCCCGCACCTCGGACACCGCATGGCACGCCTCCCGCCAGTTGCTGGCCCCGTTCCCGGCCCTGCCCCTACCGGTGCGCCCGCTCCCGGGCCGCCCGCAGGGCATCCACCGCACCCGGAGGGACGTACACGCTACCCAGGGGGGCGCGGCTCGCGGGCCCCGGTCCATGGTAGTCGCTGCCCCCTGTGGCGACCAAGCCGAACTCCTCCGCCCACTGCAGGAACCGCTGCACGTCCTGCGGCGAGTGTTCCGGGTAGTAGGCCTCGATCCCCACAAGGCCTCGGTCTGCCAGCCCCGCCACCCGATCCCGCTCCCCGCCCCAGAGCGGGTGGGCGAACACGGGGACCCCGCCCGCCCGGAGGATTGCCTCCACCGCCTCCTCGGGCGTGAAGCGCTCCCGCTCCACGTAGGCAGGCCTGCCCCGGGCCAGGTAGCGGCTGAAGGCTTCCTCGAAGGTGGCCACGTAGCCCGCGGCCACCAGGGCCCGGGCTACGTGCGGCCGGCCCACCGCACCGTCCGCCTGCTGCACCACCTCCTCGAACGTCAGGGGGACTCCCAGCTGGTTCAGGCGCCGCACCATCTCGTGCGCCCGCGCCAGCCGGCCGTCCCGCAGGCGCTGGAGGAACGTCCCGAACGGCTCGCTCCGCCAGTCCACGAAGTAGCCGAGGATGTGGACCTCGCTGCCGGGGACGTCCGTGCTCAGCTCCACCCCCGGCACCAGCTCGATGCCCAGGCGCTCCGCTTCGTCCACCGCCTCCGCGATCCCGTCCACGGTGTCGTGGTCGGTCACCGCGAGCACCTGGAGGCCCACCGCCCTGGCCTCCCGGACCAGCTCCCGCGGCGAGAGGGTGCCGTCCGACGCCCTCGTGTGGGTGTGCAGGTCTGCCCGCACCGGTTCCTCCCCGACCTCTGGGCTCAGTCCACCTCGTGGATCCGGCGGATGGCGGTGGCCCGTCCGGAGCTGTCCGCCTCCACCAGCACCGCGCTGAACTGCACCGGACCCGTGGCCACCTCGAACCGGATGGGCAGCTGGGTCAGAAACCGCTGCAGGATGGCCTCTCGGTCCACCCCGATGACCCCGTCCCGGGGCCCGGTCATGCCCACGTCGGTGATGTACGCGGTCCCGCCCGGGAGCACGCGCTCGTCCGCGGTCTGCACGTGGGTGTGGGTGCCCACCACGGCAGTCACCCGGCCGTCCAGGTAGTAGCCCATGGCGATCTTCTCCGAGGTGGCCTCCGCGTGGAAGTCCACGAGGATGAAGGGCGTCTCCTTCCGCAGGCGGTCCACCTCCGCCCGGGCCACCCGGAAGGGGTCGTCTAAGGGGTCCATGAAAACCCGACCCTGGAGGTTCAGCACCGCGAGGGCGAGGCCGCCGCGCCGCAGGACCGTGCTGCCGTGCCCGGGCACCCCAGGAGGGTAGTTGGCCGGTCGGACCAACCGCGGGTCGGCGTCCAGCAGTTCGTACGCCTCCCGCTTGGCCCAGGTGTGGTTGCCGCCCGTCAGGGCGTCCACCCCCGCCTCGAACAGCTCTGCAGCGGTCTGGGGCGTGAGGCCCACCCCGCCCGCGCTGTTCTCCGCGTTGGCCACCACGAAGTCCACCTGCCACTCGCGGCGCAGGGCGGGTACGCGCCGCGCCACCGCCCGGCGCCCCGGCCGGCCGTGCACGTCTCCTACGAACAGGATCCTCAAGGAACGGGCTCCCGCACCCGGCGGGCGGTCCGGGGGGCGTAGTAAACGAGGACCTTGCCGCCTTCCCGGAGCCCGACCACGGGCCGGGTGGGACGCAGCTGGCGGGCGTGCTCCAGGGCGTAGCGCAGCTCCTCCTCCCGCCCCTCCTCCTGACCTCGCTCGCCCGCCAGCAGGTCGCCTCCGAAGCTGTCGCGGGCCAGCTGCGCTACCACCCGCACCTCTTCCACGGTCAGGTCGTCCACGGATCGCACCAGGTCGAACCGGGTGAAATTAGGGCCCACCCGCCAGCGAACCTCCACACGCGGTGGTGGCCCGCCCTCCAGCTCGTGCAGGACCGCCACCGCGTCCTCGACCCTCCGGGCGAACCGCACCCGGGAAGGGGCCGGCAGCCTGCGGCCGACCAGCAGGGTGAGCCGCAGGGTCCCCTCACGCGGGTGGAAGGCCGCGGAGGCGAACTCCGGGAATTCCACCAGCAGGGCGGCCACGAAGCTGACGCTGTCGGGCAGGATCCGAACGGCCTCCGTGGCGTACGAGGGTCCCACGGCCACAAGCCCCTCCGCAGCTGCGTCAGCGGGCGTACTCCACCACCCGCGTCTCCCGCAGCACCGTCACCTTGATCTGCCCCGGGTAGTCCAGGTCCGCCTCGATCCTGCGGGCCAGGTCCCGGGCCAGGCGGTACGCGGCCAGGTCGTCCACCTCGTTGGGCCGCACGATGACCCGGATCTCCCGGCCCGCCTGGATCGCGTAGGCCTTCTCCACGCCGGGGAAAGAGGTGGCCAGCTGCTCCAGGGCCTGCAGCCGCTGGATGTACATCTCCACGGACTCCTTCCGCGCACCGGGCCGGGAGCCGGAGATGGCGTCCGCCGCGGCCACGAGCACCGCCTCCACATACTTGGCCTCCTCCTCCCCGTGGTGGTACAGGATGGCGTTCAGCACCGCGGGGTGCTCGTGGTACCGCCGGGCGACGTCCAGCCCGATCTGCGTGTGGCTGCCCTGGACCTCGTGGGTGAGGGCCTTGCCGATGTCGTGCAGCAGCCCCGCCCGTCGCGCCAGGGCCGCGTCCGCGCCCAACTGCGCCGCCAGCTCGCCCGCCAGCAGCGCCACCTCCACCGAGTGCTGCAACACGTTCTGGCCGTAGGAGGTCCGGAACTTCAGCCGCCCCAGCAGCTTCACGAGGTCCGGGTGCAGGCCGTGGACGCCCGCCTCCAGGGCCGCCCGCTCTCCCTCCTGGACGATCCGTTCCTCCAGCTCCCGCTGCGCTTTCTCCACCATCTCCTCGATCCGGGCCGGGTGGATGCGGCCGTCCGACATGAGCTTCTCCAGGGCGATCTTCGCCACTTCCCGCCGCACGGGGTCGAAGGAGGAGAGGGTCACGGCCTCGGGGGTGTCGTCGATGATGAGGTCCACGCCCGTGAGGGCTTCCAGGGCCCGGATGTTCCGGCCCTCCCGGCCGATGATCCGGCCCTTCATCTCGTCGGACGGGAGGGGCACCACGGACACGGTGACCTCCGCGGTGTGGTCGGCGGCGGTGCGCTGGATAGCAAGCGCCAGGATCTCCCGGGCCCGCCGCTCGGCTTCCTCCCGCGCCTCCCGCTCGATCTTGCGGATGCGCGCCAGGGCGTCCTCGCGCACGTCCGCCTCGATCTGCTCGAGCAGCCGCTGGCGGGCTTCCTCCGCGGTCAGACCCGCAATGCGTTCCAGGGCCTGCCGCTGCTCGCCGATGAGCGCGTTGACCTCCTCGGCTCGCTGGGCCAGTTCCTGCTCCTGCTGCTGGATCGCGCGCTCACGACGCTCGAGCTGGTCCGCCCTGCGATCCAGGGCCTCCTCCCGCTGGACCAGGCGCCGCTCCAGACGCTGGAGGTCCGCACGCTGCTCCCGGATCTCGCGCTCCGCCTCCCGACGGAGCCGCAGCGCCTCTTCCTTGGCCTCCAGGAGGGCCTCTTTGGCCTTGGACTCGGCCTCACGTCGCGCCTCTTCCACGATCCGGCGGGCTTCCTGCTCCGCCGAACGGATCTTCGCTTCCGCGATCAGCTTCCGGAGAACGTACCCACCGAAGAAGGCCACCACGCCCACCGCGCCCAGCAGCGCGGCGAACTCAGTGGCGTTCGTGTTTCGTCACCTCCCCTTGTGGGCGGTGCGTCCTCGCCTTCGCCTGCTAGTCTACGGTGCCCGGTTCCCGGGGGTCAAGGACCGCTTGAACAGACGTTTGCCTATCGAAAGCCTGTGTGGTAAGATAGCGGCACGCTTCGGAAAGGGGGAGGACCATGAGCAGAGGGCTCACGCGACGGCAGCGGCAGATCCTGGACTTCGTGATCGAATACACGCGACGGCGCGGGTACCCGCCCTCGGTGCGGGACATCGGCAACGCCCTGCACCTGACCAGCAGCTCCACCGTCCACAGCCACCTCAGCGCGCTGGAGAAGAAAGGTTACCTACGGCGGGACCCCAGCAAGCCGCGCGCCATCGAGGTCCTGAAGGACCCCACCAGCCTGCCCCACAAGCGGGTCGTCTCGCTTCCGGTGGTCGGCCGGGTGACCGCGGGGGCGCCGATCCTGGCAGAGCAGAACATCGAGGACTCCTTCACCCTCCCGGAGGACTTCGTGGGCGGCGGGGAGTGCTTCCTGCTCCGGGTCCGGGGCGACTCCATGGTCGGCGCGGGGATCTACGACGGGGACTACCTGGTGGTCCGCAAGCAGTCCCACGCGCAGGACGGGGACATCGTGGTGGCCCGCATCGGGGACGAGGCCACCGTGAAGCGGTTCTACCGGGAGGGCGACCGGATCCGGCTGCAGCCCGAGAACCCGACCATGGAACCCATCTACGCCCGGGACGTGGTCATCGAGGGGAAGGCGGTGGGCCTAGTCCGCCGGCTGTAAACGTCGGGTTTCCTGGGCGCCCGGAGCCCCCCAGGAGGCGGGCCAGCTCCGCATCCGAGGGCGTCCACCGGTAGCGGGCCAGGTCCACGGTCAGGTTCCGGCGGACCCGTACTCCCTCTTGCCGGAGGGCTCTGGCCTGCGCTCCAGGGCCACCGGTGTACCCTGAGGCCAAGCCCCCGAACCGGTTCACGACCCGGTGCCAGGGGAGGTCATCTGTGCTGGCGTGGGCGATCCAGCCCACCTCGCGCGCAGACCGGGGCCGGCCCGCGAGGGCCGCCACCTCACCGTAAGTCAGCACTCTCCCGCGGGGGATGGCGGCGACCACGGCCAGCACCCGTTCGCGGAAGCCCTCTCCCGCAGACACCGCCGGCGCCTAGGGTTCCGGGCTGCCCGGGGGCGATGCCTCGGGCCGGACGAGGCGGGGGCGGAGCAGCGCGGCCACCCACTCCCGGTCCGCGGCCACCACGACCCAACGGTCCGTGCGCCACGCCATCTCTACCCGCAGCCACGGCTGGTCCGCGGGCCCTGCAGATAGCCGCACCCGGTCCGCGGAAAGCCACTGCACGTCCACAAACCACAGCACCGCGGCGAGGCTGACGGGGAAGCCTCCCCAGCGCGGTAGCTGCACCGGCGCGTCGGGGTGGCCCTCCGCCACGCGCCGGAGCAGGGTCCGCAGTTCCTCCTCCACCCTGCGCTGGACCTGACCCCGCGCCAGACCGAACACCCCGCGCAGCAGCGGACGCACCAAAGGCGACGCCACGTACCGGCCCGGGTCTCCCGCCCGCGCCTGCACCCACTCCTCCTCAAGGACCTCCACCACGGAGGCCGCCACCGAGGGGACGTCCACCCAACCCAGGGCTGTCTCCGCGTCCCCGTCCCGCAGGGCCTGTAACATGCGGGCCGTGTGGACGTGCGGGGTGCGGCTGGCCCATCCCGCGGCTGCGAAAGCTCCCACGGACACGGCCACCAGCACCAGGAAGGCAACGGTCAGCCGGCCGGACACGCTCACCCGACCATGATATAATCCGCACGCGGGCCGTAGCGCAGCCTGGGAGCGCACCTGAATGGGGTTCAGGAGGTCGGCGGTTCAAATCCGCCCGGCCCGACCAGGAAGGTGAGCAGTAAACCGTTTGGCGACCCACCGCGCAACTCAGCACGAAACCGCCGACCTCCCGCCGGGGTCCCCAGCCAGTCGCTGCGCGTCTTCACGGAAAGGCGACCCCTCCCTTCGACTGGCTGGGGTGGCATCGGCGGTTCAAATCCGCCCGGCCCGACCTGTGGGTAGCGGGATCCCCGCAAAGCGCGCAGCGATTCGCGGGGCAGAAATCCGTCGGGCCCGACCAGCAGCGAGCTTAGGAAACCGCGTGAGTGATCCGCGTCTGCAACTCAGGGGAAACCGCCGGGCCTGCTGCCGCGGTCCCCAACCCTACCCCGCCGAAGGGGTGGACGAGGTGGAACGGCCCGCTCGCGAAGGTGTCCCTACAGAGCATGCTCGCAGGGTCACCCGTACAAAAGGTGGTGGGACGTGAGCACGTTGCTGGAGGACCTCCCTTGGCTGCTGCCGCTGCTGGTATGGGCGTTTGTGATCCGGTCGCTGATGTTCCTCTTGTTCGGGCGGTAGCGACAGTCTGCGCCTGAAGCATGGCGGACCGCCGGGGGAGCGGGCACAAGACCGAGCGCACCCCTACCGGCTCTACCCGGGCCGGATTGTCTACAACAAAGTTGACAGGTCCGCCCGGGGAAAATACAATGCGGCCGATGCGGCCAGGCGCACGGGCAGCCATCCTGGGGGTGGCCGTCTTCGGTTTGGGCGAGGCGGGGAGTGCCGTCGCGGAGGACCTGGCCCGCGCGGGCGTCCGGGTGGTGGGCTGGGACCCTGAGCCCAAGCGCATCCCCGAAGGCGTGGCCCTCGCGGACGGGCCCCGTGCGGCTGCGTCGGGGGCCCACGTGGTCCTGGTGCTCACCACGCCCTCTTCCGCCCTGCAGGTGGCCGAGGCTGCAGTGAGCGGGCTGGAGCCAGGTCAGGTGTACGCGGACTGCAACAGCACCGCCCCCGCCGTCAAGCGGAGGGCTGCGGCGGTCGTCCAGCCCTCTGGGGCGCTGTTCGCAGACGTCGCGCTCATGGCACCCGTCCCCGGAAGGGGCATCCGCACTCCTGCCCTGGCCAGCGGCCCCGGCGCCCAGGCGCTCGCAGACCGCCTGGGTCCCCTGGGGATGCCGGTGCGGGTCCTGGGACCGGAGGTGGGCCTGGCAGCGGGCCGCAAGTTGGTCCGCAGCGTGTTCATGAAGGGGCTGGCGGCCTCCGCCCTGGAGGCCCTGGCCGCAGCCCGCGCCCTGGGCTGCGAGGCGGAAGTCTACGAGGACATCGCGAAGACCCTGGAGCAGGCGGACGCCACGCTGCTGAGCCGCCTGGTGGAAGGCACCTATACCCATGCGGCCCGCAGGGCCGACGAGATGCGGGCCGCCTGCGAGCTGTTGGAGGAGCTTGGGGTCGCGCCGCGGGTAGCTCAGGCCTGCGTCGGGTGGCTTGTGGAGCTGGCGGGGCAGCGGTGACGGAGGAGCACGCAGGACCCGGTGAGCGGGCGCTGGCGCTCGTCCGGGGAGCGTACGACCTCCACGTGCACACCGCGCCCGACGTCCTGCCCCGGAGCGCTAACGACGTGGAGGTCGCCCGCCGGTTCGCGCGCCGGGGAATGGCGGGGTTCGCCATCAAGTCCCACTACAGTCCCACCGCAGGCCGGGCGCGGCTGGCGCGGTTCGTGGTCCCGGAGGTGGACGTGCTGGGCTCCATCTGCCTGAACGGTCCGGCAGGCGGCCTTAACCCCCTCGCGGTGGAGATCGCCGCCCGGGAGGGCGCGCGCATCGTGTGGCTGCCCACGGTGGACGCGGAGAACGAGAGCCCGTCCCGCCGGCCTCCTGACCCACAGGGGAAACGTCCGGTATGGGCGGCGCTCCAGGAGGACCTCCAGCGCAGCGGGGTGCCCTGGGAACCGGTGCGCGTGGTGGACGGCAACGGCAGACCGCTACCGGAGCTGCGGGAGGTCCTGCGGGTGGTGGCACGCCACCGGATGGTGCTGGCCACCGGCCACCTGTCCAGGGACGAGATCTTCACCGTGGTGGAGGAGGCCCGGGCCGCAGGCGTGAGGTGCATCGTCGTCACCCACCCCGACTTTCCCACCCAGCGGCTGAGCGTGGAAGACCAGCGGCAGCTGGCCCGCGCGGGCGCATGGCTGGAGCGGTGCTTCGGTACCGCCCACAGCGGCAAGATCTCCTGGGAGGAGCTGGCCGAAAACATCCGCGCAGTGGGAGCGGCCCACTCGTTCCTGTCCAGCGACCTGGGCCAGGTCCACGCTCCTCCGGTGGAGGACGGGCTGCCGCTGCTGGCGGAGCGGCTGCTGGCCCTGGGCCTCCAGGAGGCGCAGATCAGGACCATGGTGGAGAATACCGTGCGGATCGCGCGACTGGAGGAGGAGCGTTGAGGGCCGTACGGCCCAAGCGGGGCGAGGGCGAGGCCTACTGCTACCAGCAGCTCCGCCGGGCGGTCCTGGAAGGCCGCCTGGTCCCGGGGCAGCGGCTGGTGGAGACGGAGCTGGCCCGCATGCTGGGCGTCGGCCGGGCCGCGGTCCGCACCGCCCTGGCGCGTCTGGAACAGGAGGGAGTGGTGGAGCGGTCGCCCAACCGGGGCGCGCGAGTCCGGCTGCTCACGGAGGAAGAGGCCGTGGAGATCCTCGAGGCCCGCGCGGCCCTGGAGTGCTTGGCAGCCCGCCACGCGGCCCTCCGCGCGCGGCCGCAGGACGTCCGCGAGCTGCGGGCGATCCTCCGCGAGATGGCCGCCTGTGCGCGACGGGGAGACTCCCTGGGGTACTCCGAGTGCAACGGGCGCTTCCACCACGTGCTGGTGCGGGCCAGCGGGCACGCCACCGCACAGCGCCTGCTGGACTCGCTGTGGGCGCAGATGGTCCGGTACCAGTACCGCACCGTCCTGGCGCCGGGTCGGCTGCCGCGTTCCCTGGAAGAGCACAGGGCCATCGTGGACGCCGTGGCCGCGAAGGACCCGGACGCTGCGGAGGCTCGGATGAGGGCGCACCTTCAGGCGGTCCTGACCAGCCTGCGGGAGGTGGCGCGCCGGACGTGGCCCGCAGCGGCCCCGTAACCTGACATGGGGGGGAACACCGTGGCCCAGCGGTTGTTGGTGGTGAGCGCGCACGCCGCGGACTTCGTGTGGCGTGCCGGCGGTGCCATCGCCACCGTAACCCGCGCGGGCGGCCAGGCCCTGGTGGTCGCGCTGTCCTACGGTGAGCGGGGCGAGTCCGGTGAGCTGTGGGCGGAACCGGGCCAGACGGTGGACCGGGTGAAGGCCATCCGCCACGAAGAGGCGACCCGCGCGGCGGAGATCCTCGGTGCCCCCTTCCGCTGCCTGGACTGGGGCGACTACCCCCTGGAGGCGGGCCGGGAGGCCACCGAGCAGCTGGCCGCGGTCATCCGGGAGTGGGCGCCTGACGTCATCCTCACCCACCCGGAACGCGACCCCTTCAACCCCGACCACCCTGTCGCGTACCAGGCCACGGAGCGGGCGCGCCAGCTGGCTTCCGGGGCCGGGGTCGCGAGCGCCTTCCAGACGGTGCCGCCGGCTCAGGTCCTCGCCTTCGAGCCGCACCAGTCCGAGCTGTGCGGGTTCGTGCCCACCACCTTCCTCGACATCACGCCGGTGTTCCCGCTGAAGCTGCGGGCGATGGAGGCGGTCGCATCCCAGCGGTACCTGGTGGCGTACTACACGGCCATGGCGGAGCGGCGCGCCAACCACGCACGCCGGATCTCCGGAGACCGCAGCATCCAGTACGCGGAGGCGTTCCAGCGCCTCCTGCCACAGGTGGTGAGGGGGCTGTGAACGCAGACGCGGCCGAACTGGCACGGTTGGGGGTCGCCACCGTGTACGAGGCAGGGGGACGCACCGGCCTGGTGGAGGGACCGTGGATCCGCGTGGTCCCCGGGAGCCGGGCGGCGGGCCCCGCCCGCACGGTCCGGTGCGGTCAGGACGACAACCTCATGGTGCACGCGGTCATGGAGCGGGTCCGCCCTGGTGAGGTACTGGTGCTCACCATGCCGGAGCCCGCCCCGGTGGCCCTCGTGGGGGAGCTGCTGGCGGTGCAGGCGAAGGCGCGGGGCGCGGCCGCCATCCTGGTGGACGGAGCCGTCCGCGACCTGGAGGACCTGCAGGCCCTGGGCCTGCCCATCTGGGCGCGGTTCGTGTCCGTCCGCGGGGCGGGCAAGTCCGCGCTGGGCGCCCTGGACGTGCCCGTGACCGTGGGCGGGGCTACCATACGGCCAGGGGACGTGGTGGTGCTGGACGCGGACGGCGCGGTGGTGGTAGCCGCGGACCGGGTGGCCGCGGTGCTGGAGGCGGCCCGCGCCCGGGCCGCCCGGGAGGCGATGTTGCGGGCGCAGCTGGAGCAGGGTGCCCTCACGTACGACCTGCACGGCCTCCGGCGCCAGGTGGAGGGCGGCAGCTAACGGGCCAAGGGGGTGGGGCGTGGTGGACGACGTCCAGTTCTCCGTAGGGCCTCTCAGCTTCGACGTGGCGCATCTCTGCCACGTGGAACTGCTCACCCCCACCCCGGACGACACCGTCCGGTTTTTCACCGAGGTCATGGGGCTCGTGGAGACCGGCCGGCAGGGCGATTCGGTCTACCTGCGCGGCTGGGACGACTACGCGCACCACACCTTGAAGGTCACCGCGTCCCCCTGGCCCGGCATGGGGCACTGCGCCTTCCGGACCAGCAGCCCCGAGGCCTTGCGGCGGCGCGTGGAGGCCGTGGAGCGGACCGGCCTGGGCGAGGGATGGGTGGACGGAGACCTGGGCCACGGTCCCGCGTACCGGTTCCGGGACCCGGACGGCCACGTGCTGGAGCTGCTGTACGAGGTAGAGTGGTACCGCCCCACGCCCCAGACCAAGCCCGCGCTGAAGAACCAGGCGTCCCGCTTCCCTGCCCGGGGTTGCAACCTCCGGCGCCTGGACCACGTGAACTTCTTCGCCGCGGACGTGCGCGCCAGCCGCCGCTTCTTCCAGGAGGTCCTGGGGTTCCGCCTCACGGAGGTGGTGGTGTTCGACGACGGGTCGGAGAAAGGTGCCTGGCTCAGTGTCTGCAACAAGAGCTACGAGCTGGCCATCACCGAAGACGCCACCGGGAGCCGCGGCCGGTTCCACCACCTGACCTACGCGGTGGACAGCCGGGAGGAGGTCCTGCGCGCCGCGGACATCTGTCTCGAGCACGGGGTGTACATCGAGACCGGCCCCCACAAGCACGCCATCCAGCAGACCTTCTTCCTGTACGTGTACGAGCCGGGCGGGAACCGCTTCGAGGTCGCCTGCCCCGGGGCCCGCCTGATCCTGGCACCCGACTGGAGGCCGGTCGTGTGGAGCGAGGCGGAGCGGAAGAAGGGCCAGGCGTGGGGGCTTCCCACCGTGGCCACCTTCCACACCTACGGCACGCCTCCCGTGGAGGTGGTCGCCGGCCGCCTGGAGTCGCGTGGGAAGGAATCACCCGTCCGCGAAAGGGGGGATTGGGCATGAGCACCGCGCCGCGCAACCTTCAGGAAGTGCTGGACTCGGTGCCCAGCATCACCGACTACCTGTACAACAACCGCACCGGGACCCGCATCTACCCGGTGGTCCCGCCGGAGTTCACCAACTGGAGGGACGAGCAGCGCTCCTGGCGGGAGACGGTGGCGCTGTACGACCTGTCCTACCACATGACGGACCTGTACGTCCGGGGCCCGGACGCCTTCCGGTTACTGGAACACCTGGCCATCAACAGCTTCAGGAACTTCGAGCCGGGGCGCGCCAAGCAGCTGGTGGTGTGCAGCCCCGCGGGGTACGTGATCGGGGACGGCATCCTCTTTTACCTGGACCGCGAGAGCTTCCAGCTGGTGGGCCGCCCCTCCGCCCACAACTGGGTTCAGTACCACGCCCAGACGGGCGGGTACCGGGTGGAGCTCGAACGCGACGAGTGGTCGGTCCTGGACCCCCACCGGCCCCGCAAGGTGTACCGCTTCCAGCTTCAGGGCCCGAACGCCCCCGCGCTGCTGGAGAAGCTCAACGGGGGGCCGCTTCCGGACGTGAAGTTCTTCCACATGGGCTGGATCACCATCGCGGGCCGTAGGGTGCGCATGCTGCACCACGGGATGGCGGGGGTGGCGGGCGCGGAGCTGTTCGGGCCCTTCGAGGAGGGGCCCGAGGTGAAGGCGGCCATCGTGGAGGCCGGTAAGGAGTTCGGGTTACGGCAGGTGGGGTCGCGGGCGTACGCCACCAACGCGCTGGACTCCGGCTGGATCCCCTGTCCCCTCCCCGCCATCTACACCGGCGAGGAGTTGCGGCCGTACCGGGAGTGGCTCCCGGCCAACAGCTACGAGGCGGTGGGCTCCCTGGGCGGGAGCTTCTACTCTCGCAACATCCAGGACTACTACCTCACACCGTGGGAACTGGGTTACGGCCACATCGTGAAGTTCGACCACGAGTTCGTGGGCCGGGAGGCCCTGCAGGCCAAGGCCCCGGGGCCGCACCGCCGCAGGGTAACCCTGGTGTGGGACGGGGAAGACGTGGCGCGGGCGTTCGGGACCCTGTTCACCAGACCCATCGGGCAGCAGGCCAAGTACATCGACCTGCCGGTCTCCCAGTACGCCACCTGGATGTACGACAAGGTCTTGAACCGCCAGGGGGAGGTGGTGGGGGTCTCCATGTGGCCGGGCTACAGCTGGAACGACTCCGCCATGCTGTCCCTGGCCATCGTGCAGGAGGAGTACAGCCAGCCGGGCACGCGGGTGGTGGTGGTCTGGGGCGAGGAAGGGGGCGGGTCCCGGAAGCCGAGCGTGGAGCCCCATGTACAGACGGAGATCCGGGCCACCGTGGCACCGGTGCCCTTCTCGGAGGCCGCACGGCAGTACCGGGCCGCGGTGACGCGCCGGTGATGGGCCCTTCCGGGTCCTCCTCCCCCCGCCGCCAGCCGCAGACGGGGTACCGGAACCGCCTGGCGGAGCGGCTCCAGCGGGGAGCCTTCGCGCTCACCGTGGAGTCGCCGCCGCTAGTGGGCTCCAAACCCTTCGAGCACGTGCTCGCCGAGGTCCTGGGCCTCGCCCGCTGGCTGGAACAGGATGGACGGGTGGATGCGCTTACGGTCTCAGACCGGGTGCGCACCGACCGGGACCACGACCCGGTCCTCGTGGCGGCGCAAGTGGTGGAAGCGACCGGGTCGGTACCCCTGGTCCACTGGGCAGGTAAGGGGCGCACGGTTCGGGATCTAGAGGCTGACCTGGACCGCGCCCGCAGCTGGGGGCTGTCCAGCTTCCTCCTCCTCACGGGCGACGCCCTACGGGAGGCTGCTCCTGCAGGGGCGGACCGCTACCTGGACTCCGTGGACGCCCTCCGCATCGCGCGGCAACGCCTCCCCAACTCGCTCCTGGCCGCTGCCGTCAACCCCTTCAAGTACCGGGAGGAAGCCCTCTGGGGCCAGTACGTGAAGGCCGCGAAGAAGCTGCGGGCCGGTGCGGACTTCCTCATGACGCAGATCGGCTGGGACCCCCGCAAGCTGGCGGAGGTGGTCCGGTGGCTAGGCGCCAGGGGCTTCCGTGCTCCGGTGTTGGCCACGGTGTGGCTCCTCACTCCCAGGGTGGCCGCACGGCTGCTGCAGGGTAGCTCCCTGCCCGGGGTGTACGTGCCCCCCGACCTCCTCCGATGCCTGGAGTCGGAGGCCCAGTCTGCCGACCACGGGAGGCGACAGGCGATCCGACGCGCAGCCCTGCAGGTGGTCGGAGCGATGCGGCTGGGACTGAGTGGCGCCCACCTCTGCGGCGTGCACACCCCACGTACCCTCGAGGAGCTCCTTCAGACGGTGGAGGACCTGGCGGAGACGTGCCCCGACCTCGCTACCTGGCAGGCAGCCTGGGAGGCGGCGATGCAGCACCCGGACGGCCGGCCGGTGCAGCTAACGCCCGAGGGCGCGTACTACCTGGACGGACCGGCCGAGGGTGGGGCCTTACCTTCCGCGTCGGAGCTGAGGGGCTTCCGCATCCTCGGGGCTGTGGACCGGTGGGTGTTCGACCCCGCCTCACCTGCGTCGCAGGCCCTCGGAGGTGTCCTTCGGCGCGTGGACCCCGCCGGCCCCGTGGGACGATTCCTCACGCGGGCGGAAGGCGCCATCAAGGGGCCTTGGCTCGGGTGCCAGCTCTGCGGCACCTGCAGGCTGCCCCACACCTTCTTCGTGTGCCCGGAGACCTGCCCGAAGGGGCTGGCCAACGGTCCCTGCGGGGGCACGGACGGCAACACCTGCGAGTTCGGCGACCGGGAGTGCATCCACGCCCGGATTTACCGGCTGGCCAGGTACACGGGCGAGCTGGAGACCTGGGAAAGCACCTGGGTGGCGCCGGTGCCCGACGCCGCGCGCGGCCAGTGTTCCTGGCTGCTTCACTACCGCGGGCACGGAGCACGGACCGAAGTGTTGCCCGCCCCGACCAGCTCTCCATCCGCCCGGGAGGCGGAGCTGTCGGAGGTGGCTACGTAAGCCCCACCACGCGCCCCGTGGGATCCACGTCCAGCCGCTCCGCCGCCGGGTGCCTGGGCAGCCCCGGCATGGTCAGCACGTCGCCCGTGTACACCACCACGAAGCCCGCCCCCGCGGCCAAGCGGGCGTCCCGCACCGTGACCCGGAAACCTTGCGGCCGGCCCAGCCTGCCTGGGTCGTCGGACAGGGAGTACTGAGTCTTGGCCACGCACACCGCCAGCTCGCCGTAACCCAGCTCCTCGTACCGCGCCAGCCTGGCCCGGGCACGGGGGGACAGGTCTACGCCCTCGGCCCCGTAGAGGGTGGTGGCGACCGCTTCCAGCTTCCGGGCCAGGGGCCACGCGGGTTCGTACAGGTAACGGGGCTCGGTGGGTTCGGGGCGATTGCGGACCAGCTCGTCCACCACCTCCGCCAGCTCCAGGGCACCTTCGCTCCCCAGCTCCCAGCCCCGGAAGTGGGCCGCGGGGACCCCGAGGTCCTGGCAGTGCCTGAGCACGGCCCTCACCTCGTCCCGCGAGTCGGCGGCAAAGGCGTTCAGGGCCACCACGGGCTGCATGCCCAGGTGGCGCACGTTCTCCAAGTGCTTGTCCAGGTTTGCCAGCCCCCGCTCCACCGCGGCCGGGTCGGGCTCCTCCGCCTGTTTCCCGGCACCGCCGTGGACCCGCAGCGCCCTCACAGACGCCACCACGACTGCCACGGAGGGCCGTAGCCGTCCCGTGCGGCACTTAATGTGCACGAACTTCTCCGCCCCGAGCTCGGTACCGAACCCCGCCTCGGTGACCACCACCTCCGCGCACTTCAGCGCCAGCCTGGTGGCCAGGAGGCTGCTGCAGCCGTGTGCGATGTTCCCAAAGGGCCCGCCGTGCACGAAGGCCGGGGTCCCCTCCAGAGTCCGCACCAGGTTGGGGTGGATCGCGTCTCTGAGCAACGCGGCGGCGGCACCCGCGACTCCCAGATCCGCCACCGTCACCGGGCTGCCGTCCTCCCGCTCCCCCACCACCATCCGGCTCAGCCGCCGCTTCAGGTCTGTGCGGTCCTCCGCCAGGCACAGCACCGCCATGACCTCGGAGGCCGCGGTGATGTCGAAGCCGGTCTCCCGCGCCACTCCGTGCGCACCTCCGCCCAGGCCCACCACCACCTGACGCAGGGCCCTGTCGTTGGTGTCCAGTACCCGGCGCCACAACACGTTCTCAGGACGTAGCTCCGGGACCGTCCGGTGGAACAGGGCGTTGTCCACCACCGAAGCGACGAGGTTGTGGGCCGCGGCCACCGCGTGGAGGTCGCCGGTGAAGTGCAGGTTGATGTCCTCCGCGGGGACGACCTGGGCACGGCCGCCTCCCGTGCCACCTCCCTTGACCCCGAAGCACGGCCCCATGGACGGCTCGCGGATGGCCACCGCGGCGCGGCGTCGAAGCCGGCGCAGTCCGTCCGCAAGCCCGATGGCGGTGGTGGTCTTCCCTTCTCCCGCGGACGTGGGGTTGATGCCGGTCACCAGGACCAGCGCGCCGTCGCGCTGGCCCTGCCTGCGGTGTAGGGCGTCCACCACCACCTTGGCTTTGTCCCGTCCGTAGGGAATGACCTCGTCCTCTTCCAGCCCGAGGTCGCGCACGACACCCGCCAGCGGCCCCGAAGGCATCCGACCCCTCCTGTCTGGGACGGGTCCTGGCCGGCCCCGTCCGGCGTCTCCGAACACAATATGACACCCGGGGGCTGGCGCCACCTCGTCCCAGCCCTGGCGGGTTCGAACCCGCGGCCCGCTACCGGGACGGGAACGGGGTAGCGGGGTACGCGAACGGCGCTGTGGCGAACTCCCGCGGCCAGATCAGCACGCTCTGGCCGTTCTGCCACTGGTGGGCGATCACCGGGACCGGGCTCGTGCCGTCCGGGCGGAACCGCACCCTCCCCGCCAGGGTCATCAGGTTCACCCTGGCCACCGCGTCCCGGATCTTGCCGGGTTCTGTGCTCTGGGACGCTTCCACCGCCGCGGCGATGACCTGCACGCACGCCACCGCGGAGCCCACCGCCACCTCCGCGGGCGTCCCGAAGCGGCGCTGGTACCACGCGTTCAGTTCGTCCACGCCCGGGTACTTCACCGCGTGGTGCCAGCCGGGCATGGACACCCAGAAGTCCCCGTCCTTGCCCAGGGCCTGCCGGACCGCGATGGAGTCCGCGCCCCGCAGGGCGAAGAAGGCCTTGGGCGTGAAGCCCAGCTCCCGCATCTGGCGCACCAGGGTGATGGTGTCCGCGGGGGTGGGCACCGCCAGCACCAGCTCCGCGCCCGCGGCGCGGGCCCGCAGGATCAGGTCGCTCACGTCCCGCGCGCCCACGGTGTACTCCCCCTGGTAGACCACCTGGTAGCCGAACTCCGCGGAGCGCGTGACCCACAGGGCCGCCTGCTCCTTGCCCCAGTCCGTGCGCTCCGCGAAGATGGCCACCCGGCGCGGCCGCTGCTCCGGAGGTACGTAGGCGTTGAGGATGCGGTACGTCTCCACCGCCAGCTCCGGGGACTTGGGGAACGGGCTGAAGAGGTACTTGTAGCCCCGCTGGTGGATGCTCCAAAGCGCGAAGCCGACTCCGCAGTACGGGATCTGGTTCTTCTCCGCCACCGCGGCCGCGGCGGCATGCAGGTGGCTGCCGACCCCGCCCAGGTAGGCAGCGATGCCCATCTGGGCCAGGCTCTCCATGCGGCTCACGGTCTTGGTGGGGTCGGACTCGTCATCCAGCACCGTGAGCTCGAGGGGGACCCGCTGGCCCCCCAACCGCACACCGCCCCGGGCGTTGAGGTACTCCACCGCGAACTCGTACCCCGCGCGGATGAACCTCCCGTTGGCCGCAAGCCCCCCGCTCAACGGGATCACCGCGCCCAACCGCAGGCTCCGTACCGGTGCCGCCGTGCCCGCAGCCGCCAGCAGCACGCACACGGCCAGCCCCAGGGCCAGCCCCTCCAGCCGCTTCATCGCCACCACCCCCTCGCCGTCTTGCTAGCACGTTGTTGACTGGATTGTCAACAAGCCCGCCGACGGCTCGTCGCGGCGCGTAGGGTGGCGTGGTGGTGCGCTCCACGTGGGGCGCGGCTTGATGGCCTACCGCGCCAGCGCCTGCATCAAGGCCTCCGGGTGGTGCCGGAAGAGTTCCCGGTCCCGCAGCCCCAGGCTCAGCTCCTCCACCAGGCGTGCCAGGACCTCATTGACCGGCGTCGGAACGCCCGCCGCGGCTCCCCACCGGGCCACCGCGCCGTTCAAGTACGCCACCTCCGTGCGGCCCCGGGCCAGGTCGTGCCACAGGGACGGCATCTTGGTTCCCCGGCCCCCGGACACCGCCCGCCGCAGCACGCTCCGGGCCACCGGCTCCGGCCACCGCAACGTGGGCACCAGCATGCGCACAGGGAACCCCGGCAGGTCCACCCACCGGACCCCCAGGGCACGGCCCACCGCCACCGCCTCCTGGAGCATGCGGCGCTCGACCCGAAACAGCCCCGGGTGCCCGTAGATGACCCGCGGCGGCAGGTCCAGAACCGCGCAGGTGGCGTTGGCCACCAGGTTCAACAGCAGTTTCGACCACTTGAGGCCGCGGGCGTCCGCTGCGGCGCGCGCCGCGAGCCCGCCCCGTCGCAGCCCGTCCACCAGGTCCTCCACGGGCGCTCCGTCCCAGGGCGCCAGGACCACGCCGCCGCGGGTGTGCTGCACCAGGCGTCCCGGAGCGGCCAGGGACACACTGGTGGTGACCGCACCCGCCACCACGCGCCCGCTGCCCACCTGCCCTGCCAGCACCTCCTCGTGGCCGACCCCGTTCTGCAGACACACCACGCGGCCGTGGGGCGCCAGAAGGTGGGGGATCGTGGACGCGGCGCGGTGGGTGTCGTAGCCCTTCACGGTCACCACCACCGCGTCGAAAGGCCCGTCCAGCTCCTCCGGACGGCTTGCTGCCGCGATCCGCACCCACGTGCGGCTGCCCCCGGGCCCTTCCACGTGCAGCCCGTCCCGCGCCACCGCCTGCACGTGCGCGGGTCGGCCCAGCAGGCTGACCCGCTCGCCCGCCCGCGCGAGGACGGCGCCCACGAAAGACCCCACCGCACCGGCCCCGTAGACGAGGACGTTCACGGTGGCGCCTTCGGCCGGTCCGTGATGCGCAGCTCGGTCCCCTCTACCAAGCGCCTGAGGTTGGACCGGTGGCGCACCAGGCCGAGTACCGCCGCAGCCACGCCGAAGGCCAGGTGAGCCGCGGGCTCCTTCCACAGCAGCATGCTTACCGGCACTGAGAGCATGGCGAGCACACTCCCTACGGAGGCGTACCGGGTCACGGCCACCGCGGTCACCCAAAGGGCCGCCGCCACCGCGGCCGCTTTCGGCGACAGGGCCGCCAGCACCCCGAAGCTGGTGGCGATCCCCTTCCCGCCCCGGAAGCCCAGGAAGACCGACCAGTTGTGGCCTGCGATGCTGGCCACGCCCGCCACCACCGCCCACCCCGGCGCTAGGTCCAGGCCGCGGCAGACCAGCACGGGCACAGCTCCCTTGGCCACGTCCGCCACCAGCACCACGCTGCCCAGCCACGGTCCGGCGACCCGGTAGACGTTGGCGGTGCCGATGTTCCCGCTGCCGTGCTCTCGAACGTCCACGCCCCGGACCCACCGCACGAGCCACAGGCCCGTCGGGACGGAGCCCAACACGTACGCTCCCAGGACCAGCAGGACCGCGGTCACTCCATCTTCCCCCTGCGGGGCCGGCGGGCCCTCAACACGAAGCGGATCGGGGTTCCCTCGAAGTCAAACCGCTCCCGCAGCCGGGCCTCCAGGTGGCGCAGGTACGCTTCCGTGGCCACCTCCGGGTGGTTGACGAACAGGGCCACGGTGGGCGGCCGGGTAGACACCTGCGTGGCGTAGTAGATCTTGAGAGGCCGGCCGCGGGCGTCCGCCGGTGCCGGGTGAGCGGCTTCCGCGGCCTCCACCGCCCGGTTCAGGGGCCCGGTGGGCACCCGCAGGGCGTGGGCGCGGTCCACCCGGAGCGCCGCGTCCAGCAGGCGCGCCACGTTCCGGCCGGTCTTGGCGGACACGAACAGCACGGGCGCGAACGCAACGTGCCGCAGGGCGTGGTACAGCTGCTTTACGCGCTCCTCCGCCAGGGGTCCTTTCACCAGGTCCCACTTGTTGGCCGCCACCACCAACGCCTTGCCCCGCTCGGTGACCTCCCGGGCGATCCGCTGGTCCTGGTCGGTCACACCCTCCCAGGCGTCCACCACCAGGATCGCCACGTGAGACCGTTCCAGGGCCTGCTCCGCCCGCCGCACACTGTAGAACTCCAGGGACTCGGTGACCCGGGCGCGGCGTCGCAGCCCCGCGGTGTCCACCAGGACGAAGGGCCGGTCCCGGTGGCGCAGGTAGGTGTCCACCGCGTCGCGGGTGGTGCCGGGGCGCTCGTCCACCACCACCCTCGGCGAACCCACCAGGGCGTTTACCAGGGAGGACTTGCCCACGTTGGGGCGGCCCACCACCGACACCCGCACCGGTTCCTCTTCCACTTCTTCGGGCGTGGGCGCCGGCAGGTGCGCCACCACCCGGTCCAGCAGCTCGCCCACCCGTAACCCGTGCAGGGCGGACACCGGGAGGGGGTCGCCCAACCCCAGGGCGAAGAACTCCGCGGCCACGGCGGCGCCCTCACCGGGGGTGTCGACTTTGTTCACCGCCACCACCACGGGCTTGCCCGACCGCCGCAACACCTCCGCCACCTCGTGGTCTGCGGGTAGCCGCCCCGTCTGTGCGTCCACCACCAGGACCACCACGTCCGCCTCCTGCACCGCCTGCTCGGCCTGCCACCGCACCTGTTCTGTCAGCGGGTCCTGGGGCCGCGGGACGTAGCCGCCGGTGTCCACCAGCCCGAACCGCCGGCCGGACCACTCCACCTCCGTGTACAGCCGGTCACGGGTCACCCCCGGTGTGTCCTCCACGATGGCCAGGCGTCTTCGCGCGATCCGGTTGAACAGGGCGGACTTGCCCACGTTGGGACGACCCACCAGGGCCACGAGAGGGAGCTTGCCGGCGCTCATGAACGGCCGTTCCGATGGTAGCAGAGGGACGGTGCTTCACTCCCGGAGCTCCAAGCCCTGGGTACGCCGCGCGCTGCGGCGGGGGGGGCGCAGAACCCAAAGGGACTAACCGCCGAGCTGGGTCCGGATCTCGTCCAGACGCTGCAGAACCTGCTCGATGATCCAGTCAGGGGTGGACGCACCGGACATGACGCCCACGCTGGCGTCCGGGGAAAACCACGAGGGCTGCAGTTCGTCCGCGGTCTCCACGTGGTAGGTGGCCACCCCGCGCTGCCGGCCGATTTCCGCCAGCCGGGTGGTGTTGGAACTGCCCCGGCCGCCCACCACCAGCAGCACGTCCACCTCCTCCACCAGGCGGTGGGCCTCCTCCTGCCGGACAGTGATGGCCGGGCACAGGGTGTTGATCACCTTCGTCTCCTTCACCCGGGTGACGATGTCCGCCACGATGCGGCGGAAGTTCTCCAGGGACTGAGTGGTCTGGGACAACACCCCCACCTTCCCGCGCAACCGCAGCCGGGCGGCTTCCTCCGGCGTGTGGACTACCGCCACCCGGTCGCCCAGCTTTTCCTTCAGGGTGACCATCTCGGGGTGTCCGTGGTCGCCCACCGCCACCACGAAGTAGCCCTCCTCCGCCAGCCGCTCCGCGAGCTCGTGTGCGCGGGTGACCACGGGACAGGTGGCGTCCACCACCGGCATGCCCCGCTGGCGGACTGCGTCCAGCACCGCGGACTCCACCCCGTAAGCGGACACCACGAAGGCTCCCCCGTCCAGGTCCTCCAGGCGCTCTGCCACCCGGACGCCCTCCCGCTGCAGCCGTCCCACTTCCTGGGGGTTGTGGATCAGGGGTCCCCAGGTGGTGGCCCCACCCTGCCCGTTTCGGGCCGCCTGCACAGCCAGGTCCACCGCGCGGCGGACTCCCCCGCAGAAACCCATGTGCCTGGCAACCACCACCCGCATGACTCGCCTCTCAGGATATCACGGGGCGGCGCGGCCCGCCCTGCGGGTCCCGTGCACGGGGGGCTCCACCCCCATCAGCCCCGCGATGGCGCCCATGATGCGGTCGCTGGCCCGCTGCAGCCGGTCGGGCGCGTCCACGAGGTCGTCCACCCGAAAGGGGGGCCCGATGCGGACCCGGATCCTCCCGAGCCGCGGTACCCACGCGCCCTTCGGCAGGATCTCCAGGGTCCCCAGGATGGCCACGGGCAGGATGGGGACACGCGCCTTCAACGCGAGGAAGGCCGCGCCGGGCTCCGCGGGCAGCAGGTAGCCACGCGGGTTCCGGGTGCCTTCCGGGAACATGCCCACCACGCCGCCTCGCTCCAGGACCTGCAAGGCCGTGCGGATGGCCTGGCGGTCGGGCTCCCCTCTCCGCACGGGGAAGGTGCCGATGCAGCGCATCCAGCTCCGCAGCAGCGGGATGTCGAACAGCTCCTGCTTGGCCATGAAGTGCACCTTGCGGCGCAGGGCGGCACCGAGCACGGGAGGGTCGAGGGCGCTCCAGTGGTTGGCCACCGCCAGATACGGGCCCCGCGCCGGCTCGTGCTCGCTGCCCGTCACCTCCATCCGGAACAGGCCCCGCACCACCGCGCGCACCACCAGCTTGCTGGCCCCGTACACCCAGTCCCCGAGGACCCCGACGCCCTCGCTCCGCGGCGTCCTTCTTACACGGGCTCCCGCGTCCATGGATCACCTCACCCCCGCGCGCGCCTCCACGAGCCGCACGATCTCCTCCGCCACCTCCTCGGGGCTGCGCCCCGTGGTGTCCACCACCACCGCGTCCTCCGCGCGCCGCAGGGGCGCGGTGGCCCGGCTGCGGGCCAAGTTGTCGTCCTGGCGGACCAGCTCCCGGACGTCCTCCAGCAGGACCCTTTCCCCTCGGGCCCGCATCTCCTCGTACCGCCGGCGGGCCCGCTCCTCCAAAGACGCCTCCAGGTACACCTTCACGTCGGCGTCCGGCAGGACCACGGTGCCGATGTCGCGGCCCTCCATCACCACGCCGCCCGAGGAAGCCAGCTGCCGCTGCTGTTCGGTGAGCACCCGGCGGACCGCGGGGTTGGCCGCCACCCGGCCCACCACCGCGGACACCTCCACGGACCGGATGGCCTCCGTCACGTCCTCACCGTCGCACCAGACCCGCAGTCCGTCCTCCCAGGGCTCGAGAGCGACCCGCGTACGGCGAGCCAGGGAAGCCACACCCTCCGCGTCCTCGGGGTCCACCCCCTCCCTCAGGACCTTCCACGCGACCGCCCGGTACATGGCCCCGGTGTCCACGTATCGGTAGCCCAGGCGCTGCGCCACCATCCTGGCCACGGTGCCCTTGCCCGCGCCCGTGGGACCGTCGATCGCGACCCGCAGCCCCCGGCTCATACGGACACCCGCGGCACCACCACGGGGCTTCCGGTCTGCGGGTGGGCGCAGACCACCGCGGTGGGCCCGTACGCGCGCTCCACCACGCCCGTCCGCAGGACCTCCCGGGGCCGACCCTGGGCCACCACGCGCCCGCCCGCCAGCAGGACCAGCCGGTCAAAGAACAGGGACGCCAGGTTCAGGTCGTGCGTGGCGGCCAGGATCCCGTACCCCTCCCGCGACAGGCGTCGCAACAGGCCGGCCACCGAGACCTGGTGACCGAAATCCAGGTGCGCGGTGGGCTCGTCCAGGATCAGCAGGCGCGCGCCCTGTGCCAGCACCCGCGCCAGCAGCACCCGCTGACGTTCTCCCCCGCTGGTGTGCTGGATCGGCCGGTCCCGGAGGTGCGCGGTCTCCGTGGCCTGAAGGGCCCGTTCTGCGGCCTCGCGGTCGCCCGGAGTCCAGCCCAGCCCCCAGCCGGTCGCGGAGGCGTACCGGCCCAGCTGCGCTACCTCCACGCACCGCAGCCCTGCAGGCACGGAGGGATCCTGCGGCAGGTAGCCCACCAGCCGCGCCCGCTCCCTACTAGGGAGGGAGCTCACGTCCCGTCCGTCCACCCGCACGGACCCCGCCTGTGGCCTGAGGACACCCGCGGCGCATCGCAGCAGGCTGGTCTTGCCCGCACCGTTGGGGCCGCACACGGCTACCAGCTCGCCGGGTCCTACCGCGAGCTCCACGCCGCTCAGCACCGGTTGCTGGCCGTAGCGCACGTGCAGCCCCACCACCTCCAGCCTCACCAGCGCACCTCCGGGTGCAGGACCCGGGCCAGGGCCCGCAGGCCCAGCACCGCCCGGGGCCCGGGGCGCACGACCCAGGACGGATCCACCTCCGCCACGCAGCCGGTCCGGAGCGCGGTGGTGTGCGCCCACGCGGCCCGCCGGCGCACGCGATCGGCGCCCCTGCCGAGGACCACCACGCACTCCGGGTCGCGGGCCACCACCTCTTCCTCGGAGACCTGCGGCCAGCCGTGCCGTTCCGGGAACAGGTTCCGGCCCCCGGCCCGGCGGAGCAGGTCTTCGGTCAAGGTACCCGCCCCGCTGGTGAGGAAGGGCTGGTCCCACACCTGCACGAAGACCCGCACCGGCCTCCGGCCCCGTACCTTGGCCACCACCTCCGCCTCCGCGCGGCGCATGCGCTCCACTAGCTCCCGCGCTGTCTTCGAGTGCCCGGTCACGTCCCCCACGAGGAGGATCAACCCGTAGACCTGGTCCAGGCTGTTGGCCTCCACCGCCAGCACCCGGTAGCCCAGGCTCCGCAGGCGTGCCAGGGTCGGTCCCTGCAGGCTGAGCACACCCACCACCAGGTCCGGACGCAGCGCCGCCAGCCGCTCCTCGTCCACCCGCACGCCTCCCACCCGGGGCCGCCTACGGGCCTCTGGCGGGTAGTCGTCCGCAGACGTGACGCCCACCACCTGGGACGCGGCGCCCACCGCCCACAGGACCTCCGTGGCGCTGGGCGCCAGGGACACCACCCGGGCGGGCGGCCGGGTAAACACCAGCCTCGCACCGGCAGCGTCAGTGACCACAAGTGGCCAGCCGCCGGAAGCCGGCCACGCGGCCAGCGCCACCAGAGCCGCCGTCACCTGCGCCGTACGAGCTCCCACAGCCAACGCCACAAGCCGCCCGTGGAAGGGCGCGCCTCCACCGGCTTGACCGCCACCAGGGGCACCTGAACCTGAACCTGCCCGTCCACCACGACGTCCAGCTGGCCTACGGGCTGACCGGCCCGCACGGGCGGCTGCAGGCCGACTTCCCACCGAGGCTGCAGCTGCACCCGGGACCCGCGTGGCACCGACCACACCAGCTCCACGGCCACGGTGGCCTGCAGCGTCCCGCCGCCGGGCAGCTCGGTTTCCGCCACGGGTTGCTGCGGCCTGGCCAGCACCCGCACCTCGTAGGCGTCGAACCCGAAGTCCAGCAGTCGCGACGCTTCCTCGAAGACCCGGGGTGAGTTGAGCACCACGGCGATCAGCGTGCGGTCCCCGCGCCGTGCGGAGGCGACCAGGCAGGGGCCCGACTCCGCGATCCAGCCCGTCTTCACGCCGCTGGCGCCCGGGTAGGTGAACAGCAACCGGTTGCGGTTGACCAGCCGCCGGGGCCCCGCCTCGCCCGGGTACAGGTACTCCGGGGCCGCCACCGCTTCCGCCACGCGGGGGTTGTGCAGGGCGGCGCGGGCTAGCACCGCGAGGTCGTACGCAGTGGACCGGTGCAGGGGGTGGTACAGGCCGTGGGGGTTGACGAAGTGGGTGTGGCGGGCTCCCAGTTCCCTGGCCCGCCGGTTCATGCGCTGCACGAAGTCCTCCACGCTGCCCGCCGCGGCTTCCGCCAGGGCCACCGCGGCGTCGTTGGCGGAAGCCAGCAGCATGGCGTAGAACAGGTCCCGCACGCTCCGACGTTCGCCGGCCCGTAGGCCCACCCCGGCGCCCTGCCGCTGCGAGGCCGCCCGCCGGCTCACCGTCACCACCGCGTCCGGGTCGAGGGACTCCGCCACCAGCAGCGCGGTGAGGATCTTGGTGGTGCTGGCGGGCGGCCAGACCACGCGCGCGTTGTGCTGCGTCAGCACCTGGCCGGTCCGGGCCTCCATCAGCAAAAAGGCCGTGGCCTGCACACCCAACTGCCCCGGCCGGAGCGGGGCGGCGGCCAGCAACGCGGCCAGGACTGCTGCCTTCACCGCTCTTCGGACTCCCCCGCAGCTCGAGTGCCCAACATGTCCTGCACCCGACGGCCCTCCAGGGGCGGCAGGTCCGAGAGGTCCCGCAGCCCGAAGTGCCGGAGGAACACCTCCGTGGTCCCGTACAGGATCGGAGCTCCGGGACCCGGCTTGCGGCCCACCTCCCGGATCAAGTTACGCTCCAGCAGGCGCCGGAGGTGGTGGTCGCTGCGCGCCCCGCGTACCGCTTCCACCTCCGCACGGGTAACCGGCTGGCGGTACGCCACCACCGCCAGCGTCTCCAGTGCGGCCCGCGACAGGGGTTCCGGCTGTGCGGCCACCAGCCGGGTCACGTATTCCGCGTACTCGGGCCGCGTGCAAAGCTGGTAACCGCCGGCCACCTGCTGGACCATCAGGCCCCGGGACCGGTAGTCCAGCTGCAACTGCGCCAGCAGGGACTCCGTCTCCTCCTCCGAGCACTGGAGTGCCGCTGCCAGCTTTCGCAGGGGCACCGGTCCGCCGCCGGCGAACAGCAGGCACTCCAGGGCACAGCACAGCACGTGACGGCGGTCCGCCTCCGTCACCCGTCCCGTCCCCCCGCGTACAGCCGGATGGGTCCGAAGGGCTCCGTCTGGGCCACGCGCACGCGCCGCCGACGCACCAGCTCCAGCAGGGCCAGGAAGGTCACGATGATCACGATGCGAGGGCTTGCGGGCTCGAAGAGGTCTTCGAAGAGCACCCCCTGCGGCGAGGAGGCCAGGGTGGCCAGGATGGCCTGCATGCGGTCCGCCACCGTGACCCCTTCCGGTGGCACCTCCTCCACCCGCTGCTCCGACCGCTCCAGCACCCGCCGGAAGGCCGCGAACAGGTCCTCCGCGGTCAGCCCCACCAGCGGGAGCTCGCCCGCAGACGCCTCGTCCGGGGGCCGCGTGAACACGCGGCGCTGGACCGCTTCCAGGGCGGCCAGGGCCTCCGCGGCTTCCCGGAACACCCGGTACTCTTCCACCCGTTGCCTCAGGCGCTCCTCCAGGTCTGCGGCTTCCTCCTCCCCCACGGCTTCGGGCGGCGACGGCTTGGGCGGCAGCAGCAGCTTGCTCTTCAGCTCCACCAGCACCGCAGCCGCCCACAGGAACTCCGTGGCCTCTTCCAGGTCCACCTCCGGTCCGAGGGCGTCCAGATAGGAGCGGACCATGGAGCTCAGGTCTACCTCCCGTAGGTCCACCTCGCCGGCGTGCGCCCGGCGCACCAGTTCCTGCACCGGCCCTTCGAACCCGGCGACCCGGACGATGGGGCTACGGCCGTCCGACATCCAGTCCCTTCACGCGCCCACCGCCCACCGGACCAGCCACACCACGGGTCCCCGCAGCAGGGGCCCGAGCCAGCCGGTGGCGAGCAACACCAGCAGCAGGAGGCCGCCGTACGGCTGCAGCCGCGTGTAGGCGTTCTCCGCCTCACCGCGCAGCAGCGCTCCGAGAATCCGCGAGCCGTCCAGGGGCGGGATGGGCAGGAGGTTGAACACCGCCAGGACCGCGTTGACGTAGAGCATGCGGAACCACAGGGATGCGAGCCAGCCGCCCTCGGGAACCAGACCGAGCCGGTACAGGGCGCCCAGGGCCGCCACAAAACACACGTTGGCCAGCGGGCCTGCCACCGCCACCAGGAGGATCCCCCGCCGAGGGTCCTGGAAGTGCGCCGCGTTGACGGGCACCGGCTTCGCCCACCCGAACCCCACCAGCAGAAGCAACACGGTCCCCAGCGGGTCCAGGTGGGCCAGGGGGTTCAGGGTCAGCCGGCCCAGCCACCGCGGCGTGGGGTCGCCCAGCTGCACCGCGGCGTAGGCGTGGGCGTACTCGTGTACCGTGGCCGCCACCAGCAGGGCCGCCGCGGTGAACAACAGCTGCGCCGGATCCAGGCCCAGCACTTCAGACTCCCTCGCACCCGCCAGCCGCGGGCCCGCGTGCCACGGCCTGATAGACTTCCGCGGACAGCGGCACGTCCAGCCGGACCAGGTCCTCGTAGCCTTCCCTCCGTACCACCAGCGCGGCCTGTCCTCCCTCCGCCAGGACCAGCGCGGGACGCGGGAACCGGTTGTAGTTGCTGGCCATGGAGTACGTGTACGCCCCCGTGGAGAACACCGCCACCACATCCCCCGGCCGCACCGCGGGGAGGTGCGCCTCCCACACGAGGACGTCTCCAGACTCGCAGCACCGCCCCGCGAGCGCCACCACCCGCTCGGCCGGGTCGTCGGGCCGCTCCGCCACCACCGCCTCGTAGCGGGCGCCGTAGAGCGCGGGACGCGGGTTCTCGTACATGCCGCCGTCCACCGCCACGTACGTGCGCACGCCGTCGATCTCCTTCACCGGCCCCACGGTGTACAGGGTCACCCCCGCAGGACCCACCACGGAGCGGCCCGGCTCCAGGAACAGCCGGGGCGCAGGGTAGTCCGCCGCGCGGCAGGCACTCCGCAGGGCTTCCGCCACCGCAGCCACGTACGCCTCGATCGAAGGGGGCCGGTCCGACGACAGGTAGCGGATGCCGAGCCCTCCCCCGAGGTTCACCTCCTCGGCCACGTAGCCCAGTTGGGATCGCACCTGCGCGGCGAAGGCCACCACCAGCTCCGCGTTGAGCCGGAAGGGATCCAACTCCAGAATCTGGGAGCCGATGTGGCTGTGGAACCCCCGCAGCCGCAGGCCCGGCCTCTCCAGAGCCTCCCGGGTCGCCCGTAGCGCTGCCCCTCCGGGGATCGCGAACCCGAACTTGGTGTCCACCCCGCCGGTCTGGATGGCTCGGTGGGTGTGGGGCTCGATCCCCGGTGTGACCCGCAGCCACACGTCCACCACCCGCCCGCTCTGCCGCGCCAGCCGATCCAGCAGGTCCAGCTCGAAGAAGTTGTCGACCGCCACCCTGCCCACGCCCGCCTCCAGGGCGTACCGCAGTTCGTCCTCTGTCTTGTAGTTGCCGTGGAACACCACGTGGGCCGGGGGCACCCCTGCCCGGAGGGCGGTGTACAGCTCCCCGCCGGAAGCCACGTCCACCCAGAACCCCTCCCGGTGCGCCAGCTGGCAGGTGGCCAGCACGCACAGGGCCTTGGACGCGAACACAGGCTGGCCCCCGGGTGCGTGCCGGGCGAAGGCCTCCCGGTACGCCCGGAGGCTCGCCCGCAGCCGGCCGCCGTCCAGGACGTGCAGCGGCGTGCCGAACGTCCGGGCCAGTTCCAGGGCGTCGCAGCCGCCCACGCACAGGTGCCCTTCGCGGGTCCGCGGGAACTCGTCGCGCAACGCCAGCCTCCTCCCTGCGATCGCCGCCAGGATAGCAGAGGTCCGCGGGGGTTGGGAAACCGCGCGGCCCGCAACCGGGCGTAGAATGGGAGCGGCGGGACGCCCTGCGGAGGAGGTGGAGGATGGCGGAGGCAGTGATCCTGAGCGCGGTGCGCACCCCCATCGGCAGGTTCCTGGGAGGGCTCGCAGACGTCCCCGCGCCCCGCCTGGGTGCGGTGGTGGTACGGGAGGCGGTCCGGCGGGCCGGGGTGCGCCCGGAGGAGGTGGACGAGGTGATCCTCGGCAACATCCTGTCCGCAGGGCTCGGCCAGGCACCGGCGCGGCAGGCGGCGCGGTATGCGGGGCTTCCGGACTCCGTGGGCGCGGTCACCGTGAACAAGATGTGTGGGTCGGGGCTCAAGGCGGTGGTGCTGGCAGCTCAGGCGGTCCGCGTGGGCGACGGGCGGGTGTACGTGGCAGGGGGAATGGAGAACATGAGCCGGGCGCCGTACCTGCTGCCCCGGGCCCGGACCGGCTACCGGCTCGGGCACGGCGAGGTCCAGGACTCCATGATCCTGGACGGGCTGTGGGACCCCTACCGAGACTGCCACATGGGGTCGTGTGCGGAGCTGCTGGCCGCAGAGTACCGGATCAGCCGCGAGGAACAGGACGCGTACGCGGAGCGGTCCTACCGCCTGGCCCTGCGGGCCCTGGACGCGGGCTGGTTCAGGCCCGAGACGGTCCCCGTGGAGTCGGACGGGAAGCGGGTCGAGGAGGACGAGGAACCCCGGCGGGTGCAGTTCGACCGCATCCCCACCCTCAAGCCGGCCTTCGAGCCCACCGGCACCGTCACCGCAGCCAACGCCAGCAGCATCAGCGACGGTGCCGCGGCCCTGGTGGTGGCGGAGCGGTCGGTGGCAGACCGCGTGGGCGTCCGGCCCCTCGCCCGGGTGGTGGGCTACGCGCAGGCCGCCACGGCACCCGAGTGGTTCACCATCGCGCCCGCGGCGGCCATCGAGCGGCTGCTGGAGCGCGTGGGCTGGCGCAAGGAGGACGTGGACCTGTACGAAGTGAACGAGGCCTTCGCCGCCGTGGTGCTGGGCGTGTGCCGGAAGCTGGGACTCTCCCTGGATCCCGTGAACGTCCACGGGGGAGCGGTGGCCCTGGGGCACCCCATCGGTGCGTCGGGCGCGCGAATCCTCACCACCCTGCTGCACGCCATGCAGCAGCGCGACGCCCGGCGGGGCGTGGCCGCCATCTGCCTGGGCGGCGGGGAGGCGGTGGCGGTAGCGGTGGAACGGGAAGCCTGAGCGGCAACTTCCAACCCCGGACGGCGCCTCCGGTCGCTGGCGACAGGTGCTGTCAGGACAGCGGGAGCCAGTCTACGTACCGCAGGCTCGTGTGCACCCCCGTGTAGTTCTCCGCCAGGTACCGGCGCGCGGCCTCGCTGCGCCGCAGGGCCCGCAGCTGCGCCTGCTGCATCCCCTCCTCGAACGGGTCGTCGAGGCGGTGGAGCAGCTGCGTCATCCACCACGAGAAGTGCTGGGCCTGCCACACGTGCTCCAGGCAGCGTTCCGTGTAGCTGCGCAGGCCGGCTTCCTCCCCGTGCCGGTAGTAGTCCACGAGGGCACGGCCCAGCACCACCACGTCACACACGGCCAGATTCAGCCCCTTCGCTCCCGTGGGAGGGACCACGTGGGCGGCATCCCCGGCGAGGAACAGCCGGCCGTGCTGCATGGGCTCCACCACGAGGCTGCGTAGCGGAGCGAGGCTCTTCTCCAGCACGGGACCGGGGGTCAGCCGGGCAGCCCGGTCCAGGCGCCGCTGCAGCTCCTCCCAGATGCGACCGTCCGGCCAGTCCTCCAGCGGCTCGTCGGCCCGGACCTGCACGTAGTTGCGCGACAGCCGTGGGGAACGCATGCTGAACAGCGCGAACCCCCGTGGGTGGTTCACGTAGATGAGCTCGTGGGAGGCGGGGGGAGCTTCGGCCAGGATCCCCAGCCACGCAAAGGGATAGGCCCGCTGGTGCACCCGGCGCGCGGAGTCCGGGATGGTGGACCGACAGATGCCGTGCGAGCCGTCGCAGCCCGCCACGAAGTCCGCTTCCAGACAGTCCTCGGACCCGTCCGGGTTCCGGTAGAACACCCGGGGCCGCGTTCCCAGGTCCTCCAGCCGCACCACCTCGGCCTCGAACCGCACGTCGCCGCCCGCTTCCAGCCGGGCACGGATGAGGTCCTTCACCACCTCCTGCTGCCCGTACACGATGATGGTGTGCCCTCCGGTGAGGGTCGGAAAGTCGAAGTGTAACAGGGAACCCTCGAAGGCGAAGTTGACGCCCTCGTGGACGAGGCCCTGCCGCTCCATGCGCTCGCCAACCCCGGCCCGCACGAGGATCTGGCGGGTGCCGTCCTCCAGGACTCCCGCCCGAACCCGCTGCTCCACGTACGCCCGGCTGCGGGACTCCAGCACCACACTGCGGATGCCCGCCTGGTGCAGGAGGTGGCTCAGCAGCAGGCCCGCGGGCCCCGCCCCCACGATGGCCACCTGGGTGGTGGGCAGCTCCCTCACCTCCCTACCGCCGCACCCCCACGGCTTCCCAGCCCACGGACGGGACCCCGTAGGTGTAGAAGGTCTCCGGCAGGCGGCCTCCGAACCAGATGCTGCTGCGCTCCAGGTCGCTCTCGTTGGACACGTCCCACACGACCGTCTTCCACGTGGGGTCGAAGATGAGGTAGCCGGTGTCCCCGAACAGCTCCACCCGGACCCCGCCGGGCTCGAACACGTACATGAAGTACGCCTGCGTGGTACCGTGTTTGCCCGGGCCCGCCTCGATCCGGACCCCGTAGTCCGCCATCACGTCCGCGGCGTCCAGGAGGTGCTGGGGGTACCCGTACCAGTACGCCACGTGGTGGAAGCGGCCGCGGCTGCCCGTGGCGTCCCGCATCACCGCGATCTCGTGCACCAGGGGGCTCACGCTCAGCCAGGCCCCCACTTCCTCGCCATCCTTGCCGATCTTCTGTTCCCGCACGCGGAACCCCAGAAGGTCTACCAGGAAGTCCCGGACGGGGCCCACCGTCTGGACCATGATGTTCACGTGGTCGATCCGGCGGACGGGGACCCCGCGCAGGGGCCGCTTCTGCGGACGGTTCCGCAGGGCGGTGCGCAGGGCTTCCGGAGGTTGGTAGTACTCCACCTCCCACAGGACCTCCATGGGGTGGCCCTCAGGGGTCACGAAGCGGTACGCCCGCCCGTGGCCCAGGTCCCCGTCGGTCCACCCCCGTCCCAGGCCCGCCCGCTCGAGCCGCTCCGCCAGCGCCTCCAGGGCCTGTTCGGACGCCGCCCTCCACGCGATGTGCCCGAGCCCGGACTGCGGCCCCTCCGTGATCTTCAGGGTGTGGTGGTACCAGTCCTCGTACGCCCGCAGGTACACCGACTGCCCCTGTCGGGTCGTCTCCTCCAGCCCCAGAAGATCGTGGAAGAACCACAGGGTCTGATCGGGCTTGGGGCTCGTGATCTCCACGTGGGCCAGCTGTACCACCAGCGGCTCTCCCATCCTTCCTCACCTCCTCTGCGTCGTCTGCGCTGGCGCCGTCTCGGCCTGCGCCATCTCCTGGAGAATCTGGAAGCCGTAGTTGGCGGCCGAAAGCCCCCGGAACAAAAACGCCAGCCCCACCACCGCGCTCAGTTCCTCCCACGTGGCCCCCGCGCGGCGCGCGGCGATGGCGTGCAGCTTCGCGGCATCCTGCAGGTTCATCAGCAGCATCCCGAACAGCATCAGCTGGGCGGTCTTGGTGTCAAAGCACTTCGGGTACATGAAGTGCCTGCGCATTTCCTCCTGAATGCGCAGGCCCTCCGGGTCCAGACGGCTCAGCAGCTCTGTCCGGGCCTGGATCCTCGGTGGGACGAACCCCACCAGGTCCACGTAGACGGACCGCAGCCGCTCGAGCTCCTCCTCCGACATCCCTCGCTCGGGCAACCCTTCCGCCATCGTTCACCTCCTTCGCAAGGATCTCCCTACGCCGGCTGCGGACGGGATCCACGCACCCGCCGCAGCACCCCGAGCAGGTCCACGAGCCCTCCCGGGAGCGCCAGGACCACCACCACGAAGACCGCGCCAAACACCAGCACGTGCAGTTCCGTCAGCCGCAAAGCCAGCGCCTCCCGCAGGAGCACGAAGAACGCGGCGCCTATCGGGGGTCCCCACACGGTCCCGATGCCGCCCAAAAACACCATCAGGACCGCGTCGAAGGTCCACACCGGGCTGAAGGCGAACTGCGGGTAGAAGCTCAGGTGGTAGTAGCCGAAGGCCCCTCCCGCACCTCCCGCGAGCGCCGCGCTCACGAGGAGTGCGGCCAGTTTGTGCCGGTAGCTGTCCACCCCCACCGTCTCCGCCACCCACTCGTCCTCCCGGATCGCCACCAGCCCCATGCCGAACCGGGACCTTGCCACGAGCCACACCGTGCCCGTGCTCACGGCCGCCAGCGCCAGCACCAGATAGTACCGGGGCAGCAGGCGGTAGCCCGCGATGAGATCCGCGGGCAGAGCCGACACCTCCGGCAGGGTGGTAGCCACCACGATCCGCAGGATCTCCGACATGGCCAGGGTCCCGATGGCGAAGTACGGGCCCCGCAGGCGCAGGGACGGTAGCCCGATCCCCAAGCCCGCCACCGCGGCCGCAACGGCGCCAGCTGCCAGCGCCGCCGCCACCGGGACTCCGCCCATCCACAGGCTGCGGGTGACCAGAGCACCGATACCGAAGAAGGCCGCGTGGCCCAGGTTCACCTGGCCCCCGTAGCCCGCCAGCAGGTTCCAGGACTGCGCCACCACCACCTGCAGGAGGACCAGCAGGCCCCAGTTCACCACCGCCTCGCCCGCCACCCACGGAAGGGCGCAAGCCAGCACCGCGAGCGCCACCAGCAGGGCGGGCCTCACAGCCCCCTCCCGAACAAGCCCTGGGGCCTGAGGGTCAGGATCGTCACGAACAGCACCAAGCCCACCACTTCCCGGAAGACTCCGCCCAAAGCGAAGGCGGCCGCGGACTCCGCCACGCCCAGCAGGACTCCGGCCACGAAAGTCCCGAGGATGCTCCCCAGCCCTGCCAGCACCACCACGATGAGCGCCTTCAGGGTCCAGCTCAGCCCGATGGCAGGGCTGATGGCGTCGGAGACCGCCACCAGGCTCCCCGCCACCCCCGCCAGGGCGCTGCCGAGCGCGAACGCGGTGCGGTAGACGCGGCGCACCGGTATGCCCATGAGGGACGCCGCCTCCCAGTCCTCCGCGGTGGCGCGGATGGCGCGGCCCGCGTCGGTGCGCTGCAGGTACAGGTGCAGGCCCGCCAGCACCGCGAAGGCCACCCCCAGGGCACCCAGGCGGGTGATGGGGACCACCAGGGCCCCTGCCCGCAGAACCCTCCCTGCGTAGGCCGCGGTCACCCCCCGCTCGTCCGCGGTCCACGCAAGGATGGCCGAAGCGTGGAGCACCAGCGCCAGCCCGAAACCGATGAGGATGGACAGCTGGATCTTGGACTCCTCGTGCAGGTGCACCAACCGGCCGAACAGCCCCTCGTACAGGGCCACTCCCACCGCAAACAGGGCAGGCCCCGCCACCAGGAGGGACACGTACGGATCGGTCCGCCACAGGGTGAACAGCCAGAAGGTGGCGTAGCCGCCCAGCATGATCAGCTCCCCGTGGGCCACGTTCAGCATCCGCAGCACTCCGAACACGAGCGCGAGGCCCACCGCCGCGAGCCCGTACAGCCCGCCCACGAGAGCTCCGAAGGTCATGTTCTGCAGCCAGACCTCCACCCTAGCCCCCCACGTACGACCGCTGCACCAACGCCGTGCGCAGCAACGTCTCCGCCGGCCCTTCCGCCACCACCCGGCCGTGGGCCATCAGGTAGCCCCGCGCGGCGTGCTGCAGTGCGGGGTACACGTTCTGCTCCACCGCCACCACGGTGACCCCCTCGCGGGCGATGCGCGCGACCACCCCGTACACTTGCTGGACCACCACAGGTGCCAAACCTAAGGAGGGCTCGTCCAGCAGGAGCAGCCGGGGACGGCTCATGAGGGCCCGGGCGATGGCCAGCATCTGCTGCTGGCCTCCCGACAGGGTGCCCGCCAGCTGCCCGGACCGCTCCCCCAGCACGGGGAACAGATGGAAGACCTCCTCGAGCGTCCGCCGCCGCAGGGGTCTGGCCCGCGTGGCGTAGCCGCCCAGCAGCAGGTTCTCCAACACCGTCATGTGCGCGAACAGCCGCCGGCCTTCCGGCACCAGGGCCACACCGCGCTCCACCACCGCGTCCGCCGGAAGCCCGTCGATGCGCGTGCCGTCGAACCACACCTCTCCCCTCAGGGGCCGCAGTAGCCCCGCCACCACCCGCAGGGTGGTGCTCTTACCGGCGCCGTTGGGCCCCACCACCGCCACCACCTCGCCGGGCTGGACCCGCCAGTCCACCCCCCACAGGACCTGCGCGTCGCCGTAGGCGGCCTCCACGCCGCGGAGTTCCAGGACCGGCACGCTCACCCGCCCGGCCTCCCCAGGTACACCTCCACCACCCGAGGGTGGGAGAGGACGTCGTCGGGCCGGCCCTCCGCGATCTTCTCGCCCGAGTTGAGGAACGCCACGCGGTCGCACAGAGCGCGCACCGCGGGCACGTTGTGCTCCACCAGGATCAGGGTGAGTCCCTCCTCCCGCAGCCGGTGGAACAGACGCACCTCCGCCTCCACCTCGTCCGCGTTCAGGCCGGCGAAGGGCTCGTCCAGCAGCAGGAGGCGGGGTCGGGTGGCGAGGGCCCGCGCCACCTCCAGGCGGCGCCGCTCTGCGAGGTTGAGGCTGCCCGCGGGCAGCCCTGCCTTGTCTGCCAGCCCCACCAGGTCCAGCAGCTGCGCGGCCTCCCGCCGGGCGCCGTCCACGGACCGCGCGGGGGACGTACCGTACAGGCGCCCCACGGCCACGTTGTCCGTCACCGTCATCCGGGCCAGGCTCCGCACCAGCTGGAAGGTGCGGGCGACTCCCAGCGCCGCCCGTCGGTGCGGCGGCAGGGCGTTCAGGAGCACCCCCCGAAAGCGGATCTCGCCCGCGTCCGCGGGGAGCACGCCCGCCACGAGGTTGAACACCGTGGTCTTCCCCGAGCCGTTGGGGCCGAGCAGACCGAAGATCTCCCGTTCCCCCACGTCCAGGTCCAGGTCCCGCACCGCCTGGACGCCGCCGAACCGCTTGCACAGCCCCCGGACCTGCAGCAACACCGTTCCCCCGTGCGGCTCGGACGCGGGGCGAGAGGCGGGCCCGAAGACAGTCCTCTCTCCGTCAGCGGCGCCCGAAGCGGGTGCCGTCGCGTACCCTGACACCGCTCTCCTCTTCCATGAGGCCCCGTGCTCCCCGCGCCTCACCGGTTACGCCAGGGCGCGGCCGGGTACGCCAGCGGCCGCGTGGCGAACTCCCTCGGCCACACCAGCTCCTGCCGGCCTGCCTGCCACTGCACCACCACCGTGGTCACCGGGCTGGTGCCGTCGGGCCGGAAGCGCACCGGTCCCACCACAGTGCTCCGCAGGCTGGTGGACGCCATGGCCTCACGGATCCGCTCGCGATCGAGGCTGCCCGCCCGCTGGACGGCGTCCGCCGCCACCTGCACGCACGCGTACGCGGGGCCCACCAGGACGTCCGCGGGCCGGCCGAACCGCTCCTGGTGCTTGCGGTTGAGGTCCGCGGCCCCGGGGAACTTCACCCCCGGGTGCCAACCCGGCATGAGCAAGGTGTAGTCGCCGTCCCGGCCCAGGCTCTGGCTCCACGCGGGGGCGTCCGGAGCCCGGATGAGCAGGAGCGCCTTGGGGTTGAAGTCCAGCTCCTTCATCTGGCGCACCAGGGTGATCCCGTCCGGAGGGGTGGGAACGCCGAGTACGAGCTCCGCGCCCGCCGCTTTCGCGCGAAGGATCAGGTCGCTCAGGTCTCGCGTCCCCACCGTGTACTCGCCGCGGAACACCACCTGGTAGCCGAACTCCGTGGACCGCACGGACCACAGGTTCGAGATCTCCCGGCCCCAGTCGGTGCGCTCCGCGAAAATGGCCACCCGCCGCGGCCGCTGGTCCTGGAGGAGGTATCCGTTCAGCATGCGGTACGTCTCGATGGCCATCTCCGGCGACTTCGGGAACGGCGAGAACAGGTACTTGTAGCCCCGCTGGTGGATCCCCCACAGGGCGAAGGCTACCCCACAGTAGGGGGTACGGTTCTTCTCGGCCACCGCTGCCGCGGCGGCGTGCAGGTCACTGCCGAACCCGCCCAGGTACACCGCGACGTCCTGCTGGGCCAGGGCCTCCATGCGGCTCACGGTCTTGGTAGGGTCAGACTCGTCGTCCACCACCACCAGCTCCAGCCTGAGCTGCTGGCCGCCCACCCGGACCCCGCCTCGGGCGTTCAGGTCCTCCACCGCCATCTCGTAGCCGGCCCGGACCTGGGCTCCCCCGGAGGCGAACCGCCCGGTGAGGGGGATCACGGCCCCTAGCCGCACGACCCCCGCGGGCGCTGCCCCGCTTCCCGAGGCAAACGCTACCACCGCCAACCCAAGCAACACCGCCGTGCGGACCATACCTCACCCCCTGACACCGCCGACATCCACGCGGTCCCCCGGGTGGACCGGTACTAGAATCCGGCGCCGTGCCCGTGCAGGCAAGGGTCAGGTTCTGGTATCCGGAACTTTTGTTCACGATACCAGAACATCCCCCTTTCACCCCGCGGCACGGGCGCCTAAAATGCGGTGGGATGCTCAGCACGGTCCAGCGGGTGGGGCAGGTGCTGGAGCTGTTCGGGATGGACCATCCCGAACGCAGCGTCAGCGAGGTGGCCTCGCTCCTGGGAATCCCCAAGTCCACCGCCCACGCCCTCCTGTGCACCATGTGCGAGATCGGGTTGTTGCGGCGCACCGCGGACCGCCGGTACCGCCTGGGCTGGCGCATCCTGGCCCTGTCCAGCACCCTCCTGGCCACCACCCAGTACCGGGTGGAGGCCCGGCCCGTGATGGAAGAGCTGGTCTCGCGGTTCGGGGAGACGGTGCACCTGGCCACCATGGAGGGTGACCGGGTGCTGTACGTGGACAAACTCCAGGGCACCCGCGCCGTCCAGGTGTCCGTGACGGGCGTGGGCGTGGAACTGCCCGCCCACTGCAGCGCGGTGGGCAAGGTGCTGCTGGCGGCGCGTCCGTGGACGCAGGTGGAGGCGTTGCTCAGCCGCACGGGCCTGCCCGCCCTCACGCCCAACACCATCACCGACCTCCGGCAGCTGCGGGCCGAGCTGGAGCAGGTCCGGCTGCGCGGCTACGCCCTCGACATCGAGGAAGCGGTCCTGGAGCTGTGCTGCGTGGCGGCCCCTATCCGCGACCACCGAGGCGAGGTGGTGGCCGCCATGAGCCTGTCGGTGCCCGCGTACCGCTTCCACCGGCAGAAGGACGAGCTGCGCCGGGCCATCGTGGCGGCCTGCCGGGAGGTGTCCAGCCGGCTGGGCTACACCGCCTACGAGGAGCTGCAGCGCCGGCGGTCGGCCTCCGCCCAGTAGGCTCCCGTCCTCACTCCTCCGGAACGTACGGCTCCAGCCGGGGCACCCGGAACTCGAACTTCTGCACCCACCCGCAGCCCGGGCAAACGCCTCCGGGGAACTCTCCCCGCTGAAGGGTGAACAGGATAGGCCGCGCCTCCTTCATCTCGCCCCACTCGGTGAAGGAGAGCGGCCAGCCGTAGCCGGGCTGCACGAACCGACCGCGCCGGATGACGTCCGCGATCCGACGGGCATCCGGAGAGCCCGCCTTCTGGGCGGCCTCCGCCACCATCTTGACCACCGCGTACCCCGCAAAGGCGTTGTCGTCGAAGTAGCGCCGGTAGGTGCCGAAGAACCGCTCCGCCAGCCGGCGGAAGGTGGGGTGGGTGAAGTCTGCACAGGTGTAGTCCACGTACCGTCCGAACAGGGCCTCCCCGGCCCGCTGGACGATCCACTCGGGTGGGTTGTGGGCACCGAACATCTGCTGGCGGAACCCCAGCTCCGCCGCCTGCCGGACGATCACCGGAATCCCGGGCGGGTGGCCCCCGATGTCCAGGAACTGCGGGTTGAAGCCCTGCAGCCGCCGGAGGTACGGGGTGAAGTCGGAGGTGGCCACGGGGGCCACCTCGATCTGGATCTGCATGCCCGGCACCGACCGGACGAAGCGGTCCAGCCACTGCATGTAGGAGCGGCCCCACGCGTAGTCGGCGATGATGGCCCCCACCCGCGTGTACTTGGCGTACTGCATGAGCGCCGCGGACGCCTGCACGTACATGGGCGACGCCACCAGGCAGGTCCGGAAGGTGTAGCGGCTGGTCTTCCTCAGGATCGTGTGGGCCCCCGCCCGGACCAGGAACACGGGGACCTGCAGCTGATCCGCTTCCCGGGCCAGGGCGGTCCCGATGTCGCTGCTGATGGTCCCGGCCGCGGCCACGATCCCTTCCCGTTCCGCCAGGGACCGGAAGAGGCTGATGGCTTCCGCGGGGTTGTTGCGGTCGTCCCGCTCCACCAGCTCCACCGGCCGTCCCAGCACCCCTCCCGCCGCGTTCAGCTCCTCCACGGCCATGCGCATCCCATCCCGGGCGTTGGTCCCCCAGAAGGCAAAGGGCCCGCTGAGAGGTCCCAGGAACGCCACCCGCAGCGGCCCCGCGGGGGCCGCGGGCACCACACCCACGGCTATGGCCAGCAGCAGCCCTCCTGGTGCGATCCATCCCCACTTCCGCATCCGTTTCACCTCCCCCGAAGTTCCTGACCGTGGGTCCCCTACCGCCTTCGGAAGATCCGCCCCAACTCCTCCCTAGCCCGCGTGAGCCCTGCCTCGTCGTAGTCCCGCATGGCCACGATGCGCAGCTTCTCCGCGTCCCGCAGCGGCGGGTACACGCCCGGTAGGGAGACGAAGTCGCCGTCCTGTGCCAGCGCCAGCAGGCCCGCTCGGGACAGCAGGGTCTCGATGTACAGCTTGCCCGCGTTGGGCCGCGAGGCGCGGGCTCCGAGCGCGATCCGGTGGCCGTCGGCCAGGAACACGGGCAGCCGCACGTAGTCCAGGGGCGCGCCTTCCTTCCCGAACTGGTACACGTAGCGGATGTACGTCAGGCCCACGGGGAACTCCCCCCGCACCAGCCGGTCCGCCACGGGGATGAAGGACTCCACGTACGCACCCACCTGCCCCGCCAGCTGCTCTAGGAACGGCCGCCACTGCGCGCCCAGCACCGACCGGAGCTCCATCAGCCACTGCGCGGTGGTGGTGTGCAGGGTCGGGTCCGCCATCACCACCTTGCCCTTCCACTTCGGCTCCAGCAGGTCCAGCAGTCCCCGGGGCGCCTCCTCAGGCCGCACCAGCCGCGTGTTGTACACGATCCCGATGGGGATCACCAGGAACTGCGGGGACACCAGGGCCTGCGGGTCCCGCGTGGACTTCCCGAACATCTCGTACGAGGGCGAGGGGTACCGCGCGAACGCGCCGGCCTCCCGCAGCACCATCATGGGGCTGCTGTTGGTCTGCACCACGTCGAACTGCGGACGGCCCGCCCGGGTCTCGTTCAGGACCCGGTCCAGGACCCGGGTGCTGGCCGCCCGCCAGTAGTCCACGGGGATCCCGTAGCGGCTTTCGAAGATCTTGTTCACCACGTCCAGGGTGGTGAGGGACCCGTACAGCACGAGCCGCCCTTCCCGCTTGGCCGCAGCCACTAGGTCCGCCTGTGCGGGTAACGCGGTGGCCGCAGCCAGTACCAGCGCCGTCACCAGGAGCAGCTTCCCAGCTCCCCTCCACATGACTGCACCTCCTCTCGGTCACGCCTCAGAAGCCAGGTCCTCCAGCACCCGCTCCGTCCACACCCGCGCCATCGCCCGCTTGTACCGGGCGCTGCCCCTCGTGTCGTCCCAGGGGTCCACCGCGGACTCCACCTGGGCCGCCGCGTCCCGACAGCGCTCCCGGGTGAGCCGCCCACCCACCAGGGCCGCCTCCGCCGCGGGCACCCGCAACGCGGTGGGCGCCGCCCCGCCCACCGCCACCCGCGCCTCCCGGCACACCCCGTCTGCGTCCACCCGCAGGCTGGCCGCCACGCCCACGGTGGGGTAGTCCTGGGAACTCCGGGGCGTGAAGCGCACGTAGGCTGTGCGTCGGCCGAACGCCGCGGCAGGCACCCACACCTCCGTCAGCAGCTCGTCGTCAGCCCGCGCGGTCTGCAGGGGCCCCACGAGGAACCTCTCCAGCGGCAGCGTCCGCGTGCCGCGCACGCTTTCCAGCCGCACCTGCGCGTCCAGGGCCAGCAGGACAGGAGGAAGGTCCTGCGCGGGGTCCGCGTGGGCCAGGTGCCCTCCCAGGGTGGCCGCGTTGCGCACCCGGACGTTGCCCACCCGCCCTGCCGCCTCCGCGAGGAGCGGAAGGGAGCCCCGCACCACCGGTGACCGGCTCAGGTCGGCCAGGCGGACCAGGGCACCCACCCTCAACCCGTCCTCGGCCAGGGAAAGGTCCTGCAGGCCCGCCACCCTTTCCAGCCCCAGCAGCACCCTCGGGCGCACCAGGCCCCGCCGCAGCAGCGGTCCCAGAGCCGTCCCGCCGCCCCACACCACCGTCTCCGACGGGTCCGAGCCCGCCAGCCGCTCCAGGGCCTCCGCAAGGCTGTGGGGCGTCACGTACTCAAGGGGCCGCACGCTGCGCCCACTCCTCCGAGGCCTGCTGTACGGCTCGCAGGATCCCCTGGTACCCCGTACACCGGCACAGGTTACCCGCCAGGAACTCCCGCACCCGTCCCTCCGGCGGGACCGGTTCCTCCGACAGCAGCGCGCACACCGCCCACACCTGCCCCGCGGTACAGATGCCGCACTGCAGCCCCTCGCACTGTACGAAGGCCCTGTGCACCGCGCGCACCAGCTCCGGCCGGGGAAGCCCGGGGGGCGGGTTGTGCACGCGCCCTTCCGCCAGGGCCACCAGGCCTTCCACCGTCCACACCTGCCGGCCCGCGGCCACCGCCACGGGCACCAGACAGCTGCTCACCAGCCGGCCGTCCATCCACACCGTGCACAGCCCACACACCCCAATGCCGCACCCCAGCTTGGTGCCCACCAGGCCCAGGCGCTCCCTCAAGAACTCCGCGAGGAACTCCGCTCCGTCTGCGGCAGCCCGGACGGGCTCCCCGTTCACCCACAGCTCCACCACGGCTCCCGTCACGCCTTGCCCTCCCGCGGGTGCATCAACTGGTAGACCTCCTCCGCAGAGATGGGTAGCCGCCGGACCCGGACGCCTACCGCGTCGGCGACCCCGTTGGCCACGGCGGCCGCCACCGCTACGTTGGTGAGCTCGCCCACGGGCTTCACCCCGTGCGGCCCCCAGCCCTTGCCGCCCGGCACCAGCACGACCCGCAGGCGCGGTAGGTCTGCTACGGAGGGAAGCCGGTAGTCGTGCAGGTTGGTGGACACCACCCGTCCGTCCTCCAGGACCAGCTCCTCCAGCAGGGCGGATCCCAGTCCCATCACCACCCCGCCCTCCACCTGCGCACGGTGGGATGCGGGGTTCAACACCTCGGCCACGTCCAGGGCGGTGACCAGCTCCTCCACCCGGACCTGGCCGGTGTCCCGGTCCACGGCCACGCGCGCGGCCTGCACGCACACCGAGTTGACCCACAACTCCTCGTCTACGGACACAGACGCCCGCACCACCTCCTGCGGCCAGCGGCGGGCCAGCTCCGCCAGCGCGGCCTGCACCGGCAGCTGCGCGAGTCCCTCTTCCTCCAGGCGCCGCCGCAGCTCCGCACAGGCGGAGGCCGCGGCGGCGCTGGCGGTCAGGCTCACGCGGCTCCCCCCCACGCCCGAGTCGGTGGCCAGCTGGCTGGTGTCCGCCTGCTCCACCCGCACAAACCCTGCGGGCAGGCCCAGCTCCCTCTGCACCACGTTTCGGACCACCGTGTGCTGCCCGCCTCCCTGGTCCGGGAAGGGGACCCGCACCACCAGGGAGCCGTCGGGCTGCGGCAGCAGCGCGACCTCCGTGGTGCCGCCGTGTGCAGCGCGACAGTAGAACGCAAAACCCACGCCCCGGGCCCACCTGCCGCCGTCCCGCCCCACCGGTGCCTGCGGCTCGGACTCCCGCAGGGCGGCCGCCGCGGCCTGGGCCACCTCTTCGCCGCGAGCTTCCACCCACGGTTCCCCCAGGGTCCCCAGGTCGCCTGTCCGCAGGACGTTGCGCAAACGGAACTCGAGGGGGTCTATGCCCAAAGCCCGCGCCGCCGCGTCCACGGTGGACTCCACGGCGAAGTTGGCCTCCAGGGAGCCCGGGGATCGCATGTGGCCCCGGGGAACCGTGTTCGTGTACGCGATCAGGCTCTCGATGCGCACGGAGGGGATCCGGTACGTGTTGCCCGCTTCTCCGAAGCCGTTCAGGTTCACGTGCTCTGCAGGCTTGAAGGCCGCGTACGCGCCGCCGTTCGCCACCGCCCGCACGTCCAGTGCCCGCAGGCGACCTTCCCCGTCGACCCCCAGCCTTACCCGGACCTTGGATGCGTGGCGGGGGTTGGTGCAGGAGAGGTCCTCCTCGTAGTCCAGGACCAGTTTCACGGGCCGCCCCGTGGCCTCCGACAGCGCCACGCACACCGGCACGTCCATGGGCGACCCCTTCCCGCCGAAGTCGCCCCCGACGTAGAGGGGCATGACCCGGATGCGATCCGGAGGCAGCCCCAGACAGGCGCTGAGCTGTGCCCGCAGCCGGTGCGGGCTCTTGTTGGACGCCCACACCTCCACCGACCCGTCCGGCTTCCACCACGCCAAGCAGCCGTGGGGCTCCAGGTAGCCCTGGTGGGCCGCGGGGACGAAGTACGTCTCGTCGAACACGTACCGGCAGCGCGCCAGGACCGCCTCGACCTCCTCCCCGTGCTGCCACACCCGGCGGGACTGCAGGTTCGGCGGGTCCTCGGGTCCGGTCACCGCGCCCGGGTAGGTCCAAGGGGCCTCGTGCACCCGCGGTGCCCCGGGCCGCAGGGCCTCCTCCGGGTCGAACACCGCGGGCAGGGGCTCGTAGTCCACCTCCACCAGCGCCGCGGCCTCCCGAGCCAGCTCCGGGCTCTCCGCGGCCACCGCGGCCACCCGCTCGCCCGCAAAACGCACCACCTGGCGCGCCAGGACCGGCATGTCCCGCACCCGGCGCCCGTACGTGCCGTACCGGACGTCCTCACCGGTGAGGACCGCGTGGACGCCCGGCAGCGACCGCGCGGCTTCCGTCCGGATCCGGAGGATCCGCGCGTGGGGGTATGGGCTGCGGACCAGGGCCCCGTACAGCATCCCGGGCACGCGCACGTCCCCCGCGTACACCGCCTGCCCGTACAGCTTGACCCAAGCGTCCGTGCGGCCCTCGCCGCCTGCGTGGAACTCCGCCATAGGCTCACCGGAAGGCGGTGACACAGTCCACCAACGCCGGCGTACCTTCCTCCACCGCCCGCAGAGCCCGCTGCACGGCAGGGCCCACCTGGCGGGCGTCCTCGATGGGACCCTCCGCGTACCAGCCGAGGGCACGGGCCACCGAAGCGAAGTCCGGGGCCGGCCGATCCAGCTCCATGCCCACGTACGCCCGGGCCTCGTCGCGGCCCCGCGCCCGTGCCACCTCGATCTGGTGCTCCCAGTCGTTGTAGTAAGCCCGGTTGTTGAACATCACCGTCAGCATGGGGATGCGGGAGTGACTCGCCACCCACAGGGCGCCCAGGTCGTACATCAGGTCCCCGTCCGTCTGCACGTTCACCACCAGCTTGCTCGAGCCGCGGTACGCGAGCCCCACCCCCAGGCTGATGCCGATCTGGGTCGCGGTCCCCAGGGGTTTGCCCGCATAGCGGTCCGGCCGGTCGAAGTCCCACAGCTTCGGGATCCAGTCGTTCACCAGGCTCCCGGTGAAGACAAAGTCGCGCCCACGGATCTGCTCCCACACCTCCCACACGAACCGGCTGGTGGCCATCGGCGCCTGCGGCCGCGCGGACTGTGCAACCTCCCGCCAGCGACCCCGAATGCGGGCGTGTTCCTCCGCCAGGCGGGCCCGTCGGTTGGAACGTTCGTCCGCGTCCCCGCGGCTGCGGAGGCGGTCGCGGCAGCACTCCACCAGGGCCGGAACCGCCTCCCGGGTATCCGCCAGAATCGACAGGTCTACCTCTTGGTAGCGCTGGAACTGGTGGGACCACGCGCGGATGCCCAGGTCCCCGTATCCCACCTCCACCACCCGGCAGCCGTCCGCCACCAGTCGGTCGGCCACCCGTTCCCGCTCGTCGTATTCGTGCAGCCAGCCGAACGGGTCCCGCACGTCCAGCAGCAGCACGCAGTCCGCACCCCGCAGGACCTCCCGGCTCCGGCGCCACAGGGGGTGGGTGTTGGGCAGGTTCAGTCGGCCGCCCGCGTCCACCACGGGCGCTGCCAGAAGCTCCGCCAGTTCCGCCAAAGCGGCCACAGTCTCCGGGTGACGGCCCAGAAGGTCCGCCACGATTACCGGCCGGCGGGCTTCCACCAGCCAGTCGCTGGCCCGCTCCACTGCCTGGGGGTCCGGCTGCAGCCGCGTGTACACCGCCCGAGCGGGATCGGGGAGGGCCACCTCCCGCTTGAGCTCCTCCTCCTGGAAAGCCACGTCGTAGCAAAGGTACACGGGGCCGGCAGGTTCCGTGCACGCCACCCGGTAGCCCCGGGCGAAGGACTCCACCACCGCGTCCACCCCCACGGGCTGGTCGTCCCACTTCACGAAGTCCCGGACCGCGGTGCCCTGCAGGAGGGCGGTGTGATCCCAGTCGATCCGGGGACGCCGCAAGGCCACGTCCGCGGGGCCGGTGGCGCCCAGCACCAGCATCGGCACGCGGTCCAAAAACGCCTGGTAGATCCCCATGCTGCCGTGCAGCAACCCCACCACGTTGTGGAGCACGGTGGCCATGGGCCGGCCCGTGACCCGGGCGTACCCGTGCGCGATGCCCACCGCGATCTTCTCGTGCGGGCACTCCACGATCTCCGGGCGGTTGCCGCCGTAGTTGACGAGGGAGTCGTGCAGCCCGCGGAAGCTACTGCCCGGGTTCAGACTCACGTAGGGCACGCCGAACCGCTGCAGCAGATCCACGATGAGATCCGAGACGTACTTCCGCATCCGCGCCTCCAACCAGCGGGCCTCCTTCACTCGCCGAACTGGAACAGCTCCCGGAACACCCGCTGCACCCCCGGCGGTGCCGACAGGACCTCCTGCACCGTGCGCAGGCACTCCTCCGGTGAGGTGTAGGCGGGCTCGAACCCGCTGCGCTCCGCCTCAGACCGGAAGGCGGGATCCTGCGCCAGGCGGCGGAAGGCCTCCTGGTAGGCCCGCACCAGCTCCACCGGCGCTCCCGGCGGCGCCACGAAAGGCCGACCCAGCTTCAGGGTGATGGACCGCAGCCGCAGCACCGCCCGCGCCACCTCCCCTGTAGCCAGGTCCTGGTCCACAGGCAGGGCGCGTAGCTGCGGGTCCGGGTTGTCGGAAAGGGTCCGCACCAGGGGACGCAGGACGCCGCGCCGGATGTGGGGCAGCAGGGAAGACCAGGCACCCGCCCGACCATCCAGCTCCCGCCGCTCCACTGCCAGAGCCACCTCTCCGGTTCCCTGGTAGCCACTGATGATCCGCAGGTTCAGCCGGAGGAACACCTTCAGGGCCAGCGGGTAGTCGTGGGAGCCCGTGCCCGGTCCCGTGGAGCCCACCGCCACCGGCGGCTCCGCGTGCCGGAGGTCCAACACGTGGCGGTACGGGAGGTCCGAGCGGATGGCGAACACGTACGTCTCCCCCGCCAGGTTTCCGATCCAGTGCCAGCGCCGCATGTCCAGCCGCAGCTCCTGTACCCCCGCCAGCTGGGCGATCACGAGGTTGCGGTTGAACAGGCCCAGGGTATAGCCGTCCGACCGCGCCACGTTGTACAGGTGGTTGGCGGCCACGATCCCACCCGCCCCGGGCATGTTCTGCACCACCACGGTGGGGCTGCCGGGCAGGTACCGGGGCAGGTGTCGCGCCACCAGCCGTGCGAAACGGTCGTAGCCGCCTCCCGGAGGGTTGCCCACCAGCACCGTCACGGTGCGGCCTGTAAACGGCGTTTGGGCGGGAGCTACCGAGGCAGCCGTGGCAAGTAACACCGCCGAGGCGACCGCCACAGCCCAACGCGCCCGCACGTGCACCACCCCCTTCCCGCGCCTGCTGCCACGCCATCCCCTGCGTAACACGAGGCCAGCCGGCGTACAAGCGCGCGGTTCCGCTATCCTGCACACCGCGCCGCTTGACCGCACGCACAGCCGTAGCTAGGCTTGTCCGGGAAAACCGGTCACGTGCGGGGTACGGACCCGGCCCACCTCCGCGCTGGCCCGGCAGGACAGGAGGTTTCCGTGTCCTTTGCCCTGTTGCTGGGGGCAGCGTTCGTCCTGGGGGTCCGGCACGCCCTGGACCCGGACCACCTCGTGGCGGTCTCCACCCTCGTGGCAGAGGAGCGCCGCCTGTGGCCCGCGGCGCGGCTCGGGCTGTGGTGGGGTGCAGGCCACCTGCTGCCCATCGCCGCGGTTGGCCTGCCGCTGCTGGCGTTGCGGGTGCGGTTGCCTGAGGCGTGGGAGCACACCGTGGATCTAGGCGTGGGGGTCCTGCTGGTGGTCCTCGGATTGCGCACCCTGTGGGCGCTTCGGCGCGAGCGGGTACACTTCCACGTCCACGAGCACGACGGCCGGTCCCACCCACATTTCCACACCCACCTGGGAGGCCCTGACCACGCGCACACGCACACGTCGGAAGGGGCTCGGGGACGCATCAGTTTCCTGATAGGCGTCGTCCACGGCCTGGCGGGGAGCGGCGCTGCCGCGGTGGTGGCCATGACCGCGGCGACTTCCCTGGCGGCGGGCGTGGCGTACCTCCTGGCCTTCGGCGTGGGGACTTGGGCCGGCATGTTCCTCACCAGCCTGTGCATCGCCGCGCCTACCCTGGCCGCGGTCTCCCGCTGGGAGCGGCTGTACCAGATCGTGCGCGCTTCCGCCGGTCTGGCCAGCGTGGCGGTGGGTGTGGGGATGTGGTTGGAGATCCTGCCGGCGCTGCTGTAGCCCGCTTCCCCCTCCGCCGCGGGCTGGTTCAGCATTCTCGAACACGCCCGTTGCGTTCCAGCTTCCAGTCGAAGACGGTAGTAGCGGACGCGAGGACGCCATGGCGAACCTGCAGCTGCAGACGCAGGTCCTGATCGTCGGGGCCGGGCCGGTGGGCCTTACCCTGGCCGTGGATCTCGGGCAGCGGGGCGTGCGCTGCGTCCTGGTGGAGCGCAAGGAGGCCCCCCAGTTCCTCCCCAAGATGGAACGCTGCAACGCCCGCACCATGGAGATCTACCGGCGGATGCGGATCGCGGAGAAGATCCGGCAGGCGGGCTTTCCCCGGCACTACCCTATGGATGTGTTCATCGTCACCTCCCTGGTGGATCCCCCCATCCTCCGGCTAGCCTACCCGTCGGTGGCGGAGGCCGAGGCCCAGATCCGCTCCCGCAACGACGGAACACTGCCCCTGGAGCCCTACCAGCTCATCTCGCAGTACACCCTGGAACCGCTGCTGAAGTCCGAGGCGGAAGCCTTGCCTACGGTTACCGTCCGCTACGGCCACGAGCTGGTGTCCTTCCAGCAGGACACCCACGGGGTCACCGCTCAGGTCCGCAGGACCAGCGACGGCGCGGTGGTGGAGGTGCGGGCGCAGTACCTGGTGGGCTGCGACGGCGGGAACAGCACGGTCCGGGAGCTGCTGGGGGTGGCGCTCCACGGCGAGGGGAACATCCGGGAGCTGTGCCAGGCCCTGTTCCGGTCCGAGGACCTGTTCGAGCGGATCCCCGTCGGCAAGGGCCGGCACTACCACGTGGCGGACACCCAGCAGACCATGCTCATCGTCCAGGACGACGCCCGCCACTTCACCCTGCACGCGGTGGTGGAGGACGACGCGGAGATGCCCCGCATCTTCGAGCGGGTGGTGCGGATGCCGGTCCGCTACGAGCTGCTCTACGCGGGGCGGTGGCGCCAGCAGCTGCTGTTGGCGGAACGGTACCGGGTGGGCCGAGTGTTCCTGGCGGGGGACGCCGTCCACCTGGTGATCCCCACGGGCGGCCTGGGCATGAACACCGGGGTGGGCGACGCCACGGACCTGGCGTGGAAGCTGGCCGCGGTCCTGCAGGGATGGGGCGGGGTCAAGCTGCTGGCCTCCTACGAGGCGGAACGTCGGCCCGTGGGCGAGCGGGCGGTGGCCGCGGCACGGTTTGCGGCCCTGGGCCGTCAGGCGTGGCGCGCCGCGTACAAGCCGTGGATCTCGGAGCCCACGCCCGAGGGCCAGCAGGCGCGCGAGGAGATGGCGCGGATCGCCAACGTGGAGCAGCGCAAGACCAACGAGATGCTGGGTACGGAACTGGGCTACCGCTACCTGGGCTCGCCCATCGTCTGGCCGGAGCCCGGGGACCCGCCCCCCGACAGCTTCATGGAGTACCGGCCCACCACCTGGCCCGGCGCCCGCCTGCCTCACGTGTGGCTACGGGACGGCACCGCCCTCCACGACCGTCTCCCGCCCGACCGGTACTCCCTGCTCCGCCTCGGCGGAACCCGTACGGACACCGCGCCGCTGGAGCAGGCCTTCGGGTACTTCCGGGCCCCCATCCAGGTGCTGGACATCCCGGACGAACCTGTGCGGGACCTGTACGGGTACGACCTCATTCTGGTCCGGCCCGACCTCCACGTGGCGTGGCGCGGGAACCGCCTGCCCCGGGACCCCTTCGGCGAGGGCGTGTTCCGCCTGGCGGCCCGGGTGACCGGACACGAGGATGGCTTAAGCTGACACTCCACGAAACGGAGGTGTGTGGTGGGATCTGAAGATCGCTGGGCTCAGGAGGGCGCGGAGCTGCGAGAACGGGTGGCGGTGGCGTGCCGGGTGCTGGCCATGGAGGGCCACACGGACATCACCCAGGGACACGTGTCCGCACGGCATCCGGGGACGCCGTACTACTGGATCAAGGCCAGCGGGCTCGGCCTGGACGAAGTCACCGCGGACGATGTGGTGCTGGTGGACCTGGACGGCAACAAGGTTTGGGGCAGCGGCCGGCCGCACACGGAGCTGCCCATCCATGCGGAGATCTACCGGGCGCGGTCCGACGTGATGGCCGTGGTCCACACCCACCCGCCGTACGCCACCGCGCTCGCGGCGAGCCACGTGCCCCTGCGCCCCGTGAGCCACGAGGGTACCCTGTTCTGGCCGGAGGTCCCCCGTTACACCTTCACCACGGACCTCGTGCACACCCGGGAGCAGGGGGAGGCCCTGGCCCGGGCCTTGGGTTCCGCCCGGGCGTGTCTGATGCGCAACCACGGGATCGTGACGGTGGGCTCCAGCGTGGAGGAAGCAGCCCTGTTCGCCCTGCAGCTGGAGCGGGCCGCCAAGCTGCAGATCCTCGCCGCCTGCCTGGGGCCGTACGAGTGGACCCCGGAGGCGGAGGTCGCGCAGAAGGCCGCCCACCTGCACTCCCCCCGGCAGCTGGAGCGCAACTGGGGCTACTACGTGCGGAAGCTCCAGCGGTGGGAGCGGGGCTGGGTGCACCCCGCCCTGTCCGGGTAGGATTCATGGCGCGTCTGCAGCTCAGCCTCGCCTGCGGCGACTACGACCTCCTGCGCCCGCTGCTGGACGGGGGAGTGCGGCCAGGAGGGATCGAGCTGGTGTGCGTCACCCTCCCCTCCCCGGAGCGCCACTGGCGGATGCTGCGGCACGAGGAGTTCGACGTGTGCGAGCTCTCCCTGGCCTCCTACCTGGTGGACCGGGACCGCACCGACCGCTTCACCGCCATCCCCGTCTTCCCCCACCGTCGATTCCGCCACGGGTACGTGTTCGTGCGATCCGGGGGAGGTGTGCGGGAGCCCCAGGATCTGCAGGGAAAGCAGGTGGGGCTGCGGACCTTCCAGAACACCGCAGGGCTGTGGGTGCGGGGGATCCTCCAGCACGAGTACGCCGTGGACCTCCGGACCATCCGGTGGCTGGCCCAGGACGAGGAGGACCTCCCCGTGGACCCCTCCTCCAGGGGGATCCGGCTCGAGCGGGTGCCCCCCGGTGCCAACATCGACCGCATGCTGGCCTGTGGGGAGCTGGACGCGGTCATCTACCCTGAGGTGCTTCCCTCCTACCGTCGGGGAGACCCCGCGGTGCGGCGGCTGTTCGAGGACTACCCGGAGCGGGAGAGGGCCTACTTCACCCGCACCCGTATCTTCCCCATCATGCACACGGTGGTGGTGCGCACCGCGGTGCTGGAACGCCACCCGTGGGTGGCCACGAACCTCCTCCAGGCGTTTGAGGCCAGCAAGCAGGAGTGCTACCGCCGGCTGCAGGACCCCCGGCGCGTGAGCCTGGCGTGGTTCCTGCCGGCCCTGGAGGAGCAGCGTCGCCTGATGGGCCCGGACCCCTGGGCGTACGGGTTTGAGCCCAACCGGCACGTGCTGGAGACGGCCGCACAGTACGCGTACGAGCAGGGGCTGACCGCTCGCCGGCTGGAGGTGGCGGGCCTGTTCGCGCCCTCCACCCTGGACCGGCCTCCGAGCTTCGTGGAGTGACGGGAGGGTGCTTTGACGGAACGTCCCATGGAATACGGCTCGGATCTCATCGTGGAGCTCATGCGGCGCTGTGGCGTGGAGTACGCCGCCCTGAACCCCGGCGCTACCTTCCGCGGGATCCACGACTCCCTGGTGAACTATGCGGGCAACCGGAACCCCGAGCTGGTGCTGTGCACCCACGAGGAGATCGCGGTAGCGGTCGCCCACGGGTACGCCAAAGCCGCCCACCGGCCCATGGTGGCCCTGGTACACGACGTGGTGGGGCTGCAGCACGCGTCCATGGCCATCTTCAACGCGTGGTGCGACCGGGAGCCGGTGCTGGTGGTGGGCGGGACCGGTCCCATGGACGCGGCGCAGCGGCGGCCGTGGATCGACTGGGTGCACACCGCGCACCTCCAGGCCAACCTGGTCCGGGACTACGTGAAGTGGGACGACCAGCCCGCCAGCCTGGCGGCCATCCCCGAGTCTTTCCTCCGCGCGTACCGGCTGGCTACCCAGGAGCCCCAGGGGCCGGTGTACCTGTGTTATGACGCGGCGCTGCAGGAAGCCAGGCTGGAGGAACCCGTGCGGATCCCGGACCCAGACCGCTACCTCCGAAGCACGCGCCTGGCCCCCGAGGACGGAGCGGTGGACCAGCTGGCGGAGTGGCTGGCGCAGGCGGAGTTCCCGGTGCTCCTGGCGGACCGGGTGGGCCGAAACCCCTCCGCCGTGCCGGCCCTGGTGGAGCTCGCGGAGCTCCTGGGTGCCGCGGTGGTGGACACCGGCCGGCGCCACAGCTTCCCCGCGGACCACCCCCTGGACTGCAGCGACGCGAAGGAGGAGGTGCTGGGTCGGGCGGACTTCGTCCTGGCCCTGGAGGTGTACGACCTGTACGGCGCTCTGCGGGCTGCGGTGGACCGCACCACCCGGCAGGCCCGGCCCTTGCTGCGGCCGGACGCCCGCGTGGCCCACGTCACCGTGGGCGACCTGCACGCCCGCGCCTGGGTGCACGACGTCAACCAGATGCAGCCCACGGACCTCACGGTGGTGGCGGACACCTCGGTAACGTTGCCGATCCTGGTGGAGCGGGTCCGCCGGCGCCTGGGCGCAACTCCCGGTGTTTCGGCCCGGGAGGATCGCCGGCGGTTTGTGCAGGAGGTGCACCGCCGTGCCCGGGAGCGCGCCGGCAGGGTGTTGCAGGAGCGCTGGGCGGACCGCCCCATTTCCCTGGCCCGGTTGGCCTACGAGGTGGGCCAGGCCATCCGCGAGCACCCGTGGCAGCTGGCCAACGGACGGCTGGGCGGCTGGCCCCGCCGGCTGTGGCCGTTCCGGGAACCTGACTGCTTCCTCGGCTACAACGAGGGGGCCGGGCTGGGCTACGGCATGGGTGTGTCCCTGGGCGCGTGCCTGGCCAACCGTTCCACCGGCCGCCTGGTGGTGAACCTGCAGTCCGAGGGCGACTTCCTGTACACCCCCGGGGCCCTGTACACCGCCAGCGCCCACCGGCTGCCCGTCCTGGTGGTCCTGGTGAACAACCGGTCCTACTACAACGACGAGGAGCACCAGGAGGAGGTGGCGCGGGCGCGCGGCCGGCCCGTGGAGAACAAGGGGGTCGGCATCCGGCTGGACGACCCTGACGTGGACTACCGCCGGCTGGCGGAGTCCTTCGGCGTGTACGCGGAAGGACGGGTGGAGGACCCCGACCAACTGGCCCCTGCCCTCCAGCGGGCGGTCCGGGTCTGCACGGAGGAGCGGCGGCCGGCCCTGGTGGAGGTGCTGTGCGCGCCCCGGTGAACCCGGCCGGTGGGTGGCCACAGATCCCGTGGATCCACTGAATACGTACATGGATTGGGGGGATCGCGGTATGGCCAACATCCAGCTGGTGGGCTTGCGGAAGACGTACGAGTTCCGCGGCCAGCGCGTGCGGGCCGTGGACGACGTCACCCTGGAAGCTCCCGAGGGCAAGATCCTGACCCTGCTCGGGCCCAGCGGCTGCGGCAAGACCACCACCCTCCGCTGCCTGGCAGGCCTGGAGCGGCCGGACGACGGGGAGATCCGCTTCGGCAACCGGGTGGTGTTCAGCCGGGCTCAGGGGGTCTTCGTCCCTCCGGAGCAGCGGCACATCGGGATGGTGTTCCAGTCCTACGCCATCTGGCCCCACATGACGGTGTTCGAGAACGTGGCCTACCCGTTGCGGGTGCGCCGGGTGAACCCCGCAGAGATCCGCAAGCGGGTGTACGCGGCCCTGGAGCTGGTGGGGCTGGCGGCCCTGGCGGACCGGCCCGCACCGTACCTCAGCGGCGGCCAGCAGCAGCGGGTGGCCCTGGCGCGCGCGCTGGTGTACGAGCCGGAGGTCCTCCTGCTGGACGAGCCGCTCAGCAACCTGGACGCCAAGGTCCGGGAGCAAGTGCGGGAGGAGCTGCGGGCCCTGCAGCGGCAGCTGAACATCACCACGGTGTACGTGACCCACGACCAGATCGAGGCTTTGGCGCTTTCGGACGTGGTGGCGGTGATGCGGGACGGGAAGGTCCTGGAGGTCGGAACCCCCCGCGACCTGTACGAGCGGCCCCGCACCCGCTTCGTGGCCCAGTTCCTGGGCACCACCAACCTTCTGCCCGGCAGGCTGGCGCACGTGGAGGGCGGGGTCGCGCTGGTGGAGACCGCGCACGGCACGATCCAGGCGCGGGCGGACGGGGTGGAGGTGTCCCCGGGAGAGTCGGTGCTGGCCAGCGTCCGCCCGGAGCACGTCACCGTTGGACCTGCTTCAGGCGCGGACCCTGTGGCGTGGCAGGGCGTGGTGCGCTCCGCTCTGTTCGAAGGGTCCGCCACCAAGTACCGGATCGACCTAGGCGACTTCCCCCTCCTGGCGTACGGGGAGGCCGGCTGGGCTCCAGGCGACCGGGTGGCGGTGCGGTTCGACCCGCAGAAGGTGGTCCTGCTGCGGGACCAGGGGACCTGAGGCGCGGCTACCGCAGCGTCTTCCCCTCTCCCACCCACCGGCGCGCTAGGCCGACCACCACCACGCAGATCAGGCTCACCACCACGCCCAGGGCTGCCATGCGCCCGGGCTGCGCGTCCTGCCACAGGTGGTACAGCAGCGGTCCCACGGGCTCCGCGCGCGGCGTGTACAGGAACACCGAGGTACTGAACTCCCGCACGTAGATGGTAAACAGGATGGCCCAGCCGGCCAGGAAGCCCGGCTTCAGGAGGGGCAACAGCACCCGCTGGAAGGTACGCAGGAATCCTGCCCCACACACACGGCTGGACTCCTCCAGCTCCCGGTGCACCTGCACCATGGTGGCCGTCATGGGCCGCAACCCGTAGGGCAGGAATCGGGTGACGTAGCTGATGAGCAGGATCCACACGGTCCCGTAGATGGGCAGGGGCAGCTGTACGTACGCCCACAGCAACCCGATGGCCAGGGCCGTCCCGGGGAAGGCCCAGGGCACAAACGACAGGGCCTCCAGGGCACCCGTCAGCCGGCCGCGGCGGCGGACTGCGAAGTACGCCACCAAACTGGCCAGCAGCATGGCCAGGGTGGCCCCACCCAGGGCCAGCGCCAGACTCACCCGCAGGGCCCGGGCGGCGCGGTCGCTCTGCAGGAGAAACGCGTAATGCCGGCCCGTGAGCCTGCCCAGGACCTCCCAGCTCGGCACCTCGTAGAAGGGCAGCAAAGAGACGTACACGAGCACCAGGAACGGCACCACCACCAGCACTCCCAGAATCAGCAGGGCCGCGCCTGAGGCCACGTACCGCCACCGCCCGAGGTCTACCACGTTCGGCCGGTAACCGCGGCCCGTGATGGTGGCGTACCGCTCCGACAGCCCCGTGATCCGGCGGTACACCAGCACCAGGGCCACCGCGATCACCAGCTGGCTGACCGCGTAGGTGGCCGCCAGGTTGTGGTTGGGCGGGAAGGCGGCCAGCGCCTCCCGGAAGATCTTGGTGCTGAACACCTCGATGCCTGCGGGCAGGGCGATCACCGCGGGAACGTCGAAGCTCTCGATGGCCCGGACGAAGTTCAGGGTGCCCGCGGCCAGCACCGCGGGCACCACCAGGGGTACTGTGATCCGGCGCGCCGCGTCCAGGTGACCCGACCCCGCCAGCCGTGCGGCCTCCTCCAGGGACGGGTCCATGGCCCGCAACGCCGCCGCGATGATCAGAAACGCCAGGGGGGTGAGGACCAGCCCCTCCACGAAGACCATCCCGCCCAGGCTGTACACGTTCAAGGGCGGCAGCCCCAGCCACCGGAGTAGGGTGAGGTTCAAGATCCCAATACGGGGACTCAGGACGAGGGTCCACGAGGTGGCCACCAGCAGCGGCGGCAACACGTTGGGTGCCAGGGCCACCAGTTCGAACAGGGCCCGGCCGGGCGCGTTGGTGCGTACGGTGATCCACGCCAGCGCCAGGCCCAAAAGCACGGACAGGCCCGCAGCCCCGGCCGCGAACACGAAGGAGTTGGCCATGAGCCGGTACGTGGCGGGGTCGGTGTAGGCGGCGCGGTAGTGGGCGAGGGTGAAGCGGCCCAGGGTACCCACCGGGGCGTCGCTCAGGCTGCCGTAGAACAGCATGGCGGTGGGGTAGAGGGTGAGGAACGCCAGCAGCACCCCCACCCCGCCGCCGATCCACACGGTGGCGTCCGCCCTCCCCCACGCCCGGGGCCACGCCAGGGTCCGGCTAACGGCACCTCCGAGCTGCATTTCACTACCTCCTGCGGAACAGCGGCCCCAGCTCGTCCCGCGCCTTCCTGAACTCCTGCTCGTCCAGGTCCTCCATCAACACCACCCGCAGCTTGTCCGCGTCCTTGATGGGCGGGTAGATCCCGGGGACCAGGACGAACTCCCCCGTCTGCGCCAGGGCGTGCAGCCCCGCCCGGGAGGTCAGGGTGTCGATCAGGAGCTTGCCCGCGTTGGGGTGCGGCGCGTTCCGGGCCAGCCCCACCAGGTGCGCGTCCGCCAGGACCGGGTTCAACCGCACGTAGTCGAGAGGCGCTTCCGAGAACTGCTTCACGTACTTCACGTACGTGATCCCGAGGGCGTACTCGCCCGCGACAAGCTTCTGCACCACGGGCAGGAAGGACTCCACCAGCCCCACCTGCTGCCCCAGCCGCTCCACAAACGGACGCCACTGCGCCCCCAGCACCCGCCGCAGGTTCACCAGCCACGTGGCCGTGGTGGTGTGCAGGGTGGGGTCCGGCATCACCATCTTGCCCCGCCACTTGGGGTCCAGCAGGTCCGCATACGTCCGGGGCGCCTCCTCCGGGCGGACCAGCCTCGTGTTGTACAGCACGCTGATCACCACCATGCGGTAGGAAGGCGACAGGATCCCGTCCCGGTCCCGGGTGGCCGGAGGGAAGTCCTCGTAGGTAGGCGACACGTACTTCTGGAAGACCCCTTGCGCCTTGAGGATCCTCATGGGGCCCGCGTTGGTCAGCACCACGTCGAAAAGACCCCGGCCGGAGCGGTGCTCTGCCAGGGCACGATCCAGTACCCGCGTGCTGGCGGCGCGCCAGTACTCCACGGGGACCCCGTACCGCTGCTCGTAGATCTTGCGGATCACGTCGAAGGCGTCCGCTTCCAGAGACCCGTACACCACCACCCGGCCTTCCCGCCGGGCCGCGGCCACCACGTCGGGCGGTGCCTGTGCGGAAGCAGCCACCGCCACCCCCAACACCACCGCGCACACCTGAACCGCTAGCCTCAACCTCCTCATGCCGTCTCCCCCCTCTCCCTCAGGGTTTCCCTCCGTAGGTCCTGTGCCCGGCCCAGGCGCCTGTCTAGCCACCGAACCGGAACAGCTCCCGGAACACCCGCACCACCGACGCCGGCGTCCGCAGCACCTCCTCCACCAGCCTCAGGCACTGCTCCGCTGGCAGGAAGGCGGGCTCGAACCCCGCCCGCTCGACCTCGGACAGGAACTCGCGGTCTGCGGCCATGCGTCGGAACGCCTCCCGGTACAGGTTGACCACGGTGGGGTCCGCCCCCGGTGGCGCCACGAACGCCCGCGCCATCCGGTCCGGCACGTCCTGCAGGCGCAGCACCCCGCGCCCCACGGGGTCTGTGACCAGCTCGCCCGCCACGGGGACCTCCCGCAGCTCCGGGTCCCTGGGGGTGCCCGGCAGGCTGCGCAGCAGCGGCCGCAACAGACCCCGCTGCGCGTGGGGCCGGAGGCTGGTCCACGAGATGCCGATGCCGTCCGCTTCCTTCTTCTCGATGGCCAGGAAGATCTCCGGGCTCCCGGAGTAGCCGGTCACGATCCGGACGTTGAGGCGGAGGAAGACCTTGTACATCAGCGGGACCTGGTAGGTGATGTCGCCCGTGCCGGTGGCCCCGATGACGGGCGGTGGGTCCGCACGTCGCAGCTCCAGCACGTGCCGGTACGGGAGTTCGGAGCGCACCGCGAGGACCGACGTCTCCTGAGCCAGACTGCCCACCCAGTGCCACTGCCGGACGTCCACCCGGAGTCCTTCCACTCCGGCCAGCTGAGCCAGCACCAGGTTCCGGTTGAACAGGCCCAGGGTGTAGCTGTCCGAGCGCAGCACGTTGTACAGGTGGTTGGCGGCCATGAGGCTGCCTGCCCCGGGCATGTTCTGCACCACCACCGCGGGATTGCCTGGCAGGTACCGCGGGAGGTGACGCGCTACGATCCGGGCGAGCCGGTCGTACCCCCCGCCGGGAGGGAACCCGACCAGCAGGGTGACGGTCTTTCCCGAAAAGGGGGCTTGAGCGGTGGCCGGGGCCAGGGCCCCCGCCAGAAGGACGCCCCCCAGGACGGCCCACACCTTCCGCAGCGTCCGGTTCACAACCCACCCCCTCCTACGGGCCCGGTTCGTCGCGGACCGGCACGTCCACCACGTACGGACGTCCCTCCTGATGGGCCCGTGCGAAGCCCTCCCGCAGGACGTCTTCCAGCTGGTCCCGGCTTTCCACCCGGAACCCGCCGGCGCCGTAGCCCGCGGCAACCTGCACGTGGTCGATGCCCGCTAGCTCGATCCCCGGGGTCCCCTCCCCCACGGTGCCACCCAACAGCCGCCTCACCCCTGCCTCCACCGCCAGATACTTCCGGTTGTTCAACACCACCACCAGCACGGGGAGCTGCTGTCGCACGCCGGTCCACAACGCTTGCGGGGTGAAGTGCAGGCAGCCGTCGCCCACCACCGCCACCACGGGACGACCTGCAACGGCCATCTGAGCCCCCAGGGCCGCGGGCACGCCCCACCCCAGGGACCCGCCGGACGTCCGCAGTACGCCGCCCGGCCTCACCGGGTAGCCCTCCAGGAAGGCCGGGGAGGACCGTACGGCCTCCTCCACCACCAGCGTGTGGGGCGGCACCACCTTTCCGAGGGCCGCACCCACCTGGTAAGCGGACAGTTGCGCGCTGCGCGCCTCGCGGGCCGCCAGGGATTGCCGGTCCGCCTCCCAGCGGGCCCGCAGCTCCGCCACCCACGCGGTACGCTCCACACGGGCTCGGTCCAGCGGGTCCTGGTACGCGGAAATCACCTCCAGAACGTCCTGGACCACCAGGGCGGGGTCCGCGTGAACGGCCAGCGCAGGCGGGTACAGCCTGCCCAGCTCCGCAGCGTCAGAGTGCACGTGCACCAGCTGCACGTGAGGGGGAATCTCCGGAGCTGGCGGGGGCGAGAACTCGACGAACAGCACCGCTCCCAGGACAAGCAGCAGATCCGCTTCCGCCACCGCAGGGTGTCGCGCGTCGTAGCTGCCGACAAAGTGCGGGTCCTCGGTCGGGTACGGGACCTGCACCAGGGTCCGCCTCGGTTCCCACAGCACGGGCGCGGCGAGCTGGTGCGCCAGACGAACGGCCAGGTCGCGGCCGGCGTCCGCCAGGAGGGAGCCGGCCACCACCACCGGCCGCCGCGACTCCCACAACCGCCTCACCAGCTCGCGCACCGCCTCCGGGTGTGCTCTGGGCGGCAGGGCGCGCGGAGCAGGGGAAACTGCCGTCCACGGGCAGGCCTCTGCCAGCAGATCCTCAGGAATCATCACGTACGCAGGCCCTGGCGGGGAACTGGTGGCCTGCTGGAACGCCCGCTCCACGTCCTCCGCCACTTGCTCCGGCCGGAGGGTCTGGTGCGCCCACTTGCACAGGGGCCGTACCAGGGCCGTGGTGTCCGGAAGCGAGGTGAATCCCCCCCGGCCCAGGATCCGGGTGTCCTTGTGGGACGCCAGCACCACCAGGGGAACCCGGTCCCGCCACGCGTTGTACAGCAGGCTGAGCCCTGCCAGGGTGCCCACGGTGGTGTGCAGGTTCACCACCCCCACACCCTCGCCCGCCCGCGCGTAGCCGTCCGCCATCGCCACCGCCACGCCTTCCTGAAGGGCCAGGACGTAGCGCAGGTCGGGGGTCTGCCTGAAAGCGTCCAGAAGGGCCGCCTCCGTGCTCCCGGGAAGCCCGAACACAGTCCGGACGCCCCGCGCCCGCAGGACCTCCAGCACCGCGCGTGCGGCCCGCTCGTGCGTCTGCTGTACCCGCACCCGGGTCCCCCCTCAGCGCCGGCGGAACAGGGCGGTGAACTCCTCCCGGGCCCGGCGGAACTCCTCCTCGCTGGGCTCGTCCAGCACCAACACCCGTAACTTGTCCGCGTCCTTGATGGGCGGATACACGCCGGGAACCAGGACGAACTCCCCCGCCTGCGCCAGGGCGAGCAGTCCAGCCCGCGAGGTGAGGGTGTCCACGAACAGCCTGGCCGCCGCCGGGTGAGCCGCCCGGCTACTCACCGCCACGTGGCTGGGAAGCGCCAGGACGGGGTCCAGCCGTACGTAGTCCAGCGGTGCCCCCTCCTTGCCGAAGAGGTGCACGTACTTGATGAAGGACACCCCGACCGGGTATTCGCCCGCGATCACCTTCTGGGCCACCTCCAGCACGGACTCCACCAGGGCCGAGTTGGCGGCCAGGCGCTCCACGAAGGGCCGCCACGCTTCTCCCAGCTGCCTGCGCAGACCCAGCAGCCAGGTGGCCGGGATCACGTTCACCGTGGGGTCTGCCAGCAGCACCCGTCCCCGCCACCGGGGTTCCGCCAGGTCCAGTACACTGCGGGGCACATCTTGAGGCCGCAACTGCCGGCTGTTGAACACGATGCTGATGGGCGTGAGCCGGTAAGCGGGGGACAGCACACCGTCGGGGTCGTGGCTCCCGCGGGGGAAGGCTTCGTAGGACGGGGACGCGTAGCGGGTGAACGCTCCGTGCCGTTTCATGAGCTTCATGGCCGCAGCGTTGGTCAGCACCACATCGAACCCCACCCGGCCGGTCCGGACCTCGGTCAGTACGCGATCCAGGACTCGCGTGTTCGGAGCGCGCCAGTACTCCACGGGCACCGCGTAGCGGCCCTCGTAGATCTTCCGCACCACCTCGAAGATGTCGGACTCCATGGACCCGTACACCACCACCCGGCCCTCCCGTCGGGCCGCGGCCACCACGTCCGAAGGCCCCTGCCCGAGAGCCGTCGCCCCCAGCCACAGCACCAGCAGGCACCCCACGAGTACCTTGGCCTTCCGCACGGTCCTTCCCCCCTTCCAGCCGCCCTCATGTCCCATGGGTGCTCCACCGCAGCCCAGACCGCCTCGCGCGGTGGATCCATTCCATCGCGGCAGCGGAGGCCACGAGGAGCGCCACCGCGGACAGAAACGCGGGTTCGTAGCTCCCCAGTCGGTCGAAGGCCAATCCCCCGACCAACGCCCCGGCTGCCGCGCCCACCTGATGGGCCAAGGACGCCAGCCCCACCGCCAGTCCGGGTGCGGACGCGTGGAACAGGGTCAGGGCCAGGGTGTTGGTGGGCGCGATGGTGGCGAAGTGGGTGGCGCCGAACAGGGGCGCGAACGCCCACAGCCTTCCCACGCTGCCCGTCACCAACAGCAGAAGGGACGCGGCGCGCAGGGCGTACAGTCCCCCCAGCACCCGCGCCCTGCCCCACCGGTCCGCCAGGTAGCCTGCGGCGACCGTGCCCGCCAGGTTGCTGACCGCCAGCACCGAAAGGGCGCCGGCGACGGTGGCCTCCGACGCGCCGAGGCTCCGGGCATACGGCACCAGGTGGTTGTCCACCAGCCCGGAGTCGGTGAACCCGCACACCAGGTAGGGCGCCAGGAACACCCAGAACCAGAAGTCCCGCAGCAAAGCACCGGCCCCCCGGGCGCTCTCCGGGCCAGAGGCCGTCCGAGGTGATGGACTCCCGCCCCACGACTTCCAGCTCGCCCCTGCGGCTACCGCCAGCCCCACCGCCACACCCGCGAGGGCGGCGAGGACGGGCCTCCAGCCCCAGCGCCCCACCGCCAGGACCTGCGCCGGCACCACCACCATCTGCCCTGCACACATTCCCGCCACCACCACCGACAGGGCGAAGCTCCGCCGCCCTTCCGGGAAGCGCTGGCGCACCGCGACGGAGGCGGTCACGTGGGAAGCACCCGCAAACCCTGCGGAGGCCACCAGCCCGTAGAACAGGTACAGCCAGCCAAGCCCGGCTGACGCGGCGCTTCCCAGCAGGCCCAACGCCACCAGCGACAGGCTGGCGGCCGTGACAGCCCCTACGCCCAACCGCTCCGCCGCCACTCCCGCCACCACGTTCCCCAGCCCGTACACGAGAAAGCTGAGGGAGGAGACCGAAGCGATCTCCGCCCGCGTGGAGGCGAACTCCGCCTCCCACGGGAGCACGTAGACACCGAAGGCACCCCGGATCCCCATGGTCAGTGCCAGGGCACAGAAGGGCAGCGCGAGCCAGCGCCACCGGTCGATCACTCCTGCCCCGCAGAAGCCGTCCCGCGCCGCCGGCCGGTGCGCGGCCGCGAGCTCGGCGCTGCGTGTTTGGCCCGGTAGTAGGCCCAGGCGCGACCGAAGTGGTCGTACGGCACGTCGGGGCCGGTCCGGCGTGCCACCTCCTCCGGGGTCCACACCACGGGACGGCCCGCGGCCCGCGCGGCTAGGTGCAGCCGCGCGGACTGTTCCAGGAACACCGCCTTGACGCACGCCTCAGCCACGCTGCGGCCGGCCACTAACTGGCCGTTGCCCCGCAGCAGCACGGCTTCTCCGGATCCCAGGACTTCTGCCACCGCGCGGCCCAGTTCCGGGTTGGTGATCAGAAAGGGGGTCTGGAACACCGGAACCTCCACGCCCAGGAAGGCTCCAAAGCCGTGCACCGGTCGCAGCGGCTCGCCCAGCGTACTCCACGCGGTGGCCGCGAAGCTGTGGGTCCGGCACAGGGCCCCCACGTCGGGCCGTCGCCGGTACACCTCCGTGTGCATCCACACCTCCAGGGGCGGCTCCCCCTCCCCCTCCACACGTCGGCCGTCCAGGTCCACCACCAGCAGGTCCTCCGGACCCCGCAACAGCGACGGCGCGACGCGGGGCGTCACCACGACGCACGGAGAGTCGGGCAGCCGCGCGCTCACGTGGCCGTAGGCCTCTACCAAGCCCTCGCCCACCAGCACCCGACAGGCCGCGAACACCTCCTGGCGGATCTGGAGCTCCGTCATCCTTGAGCTTCCGCCGGTCGGTCCCACACCCACGTGTCCGCCCGCCACCCGTTCAGGTCGTAGTCGTTCAGGCAGCGGTCCACCAGGGCCACGAAGGCGTCCAGCAGCCCCCGGTTGCGGGCGAAGGTCAACAGGTCCAGCCGCATCTGCTCGTGGTTGCCCGAGTAGTTGCGTTCGTACAGTTCGTGGCGGCCTCCGAACTCGCTGCCGATGGCGTCCCACACCAGCTTGAACAGCTTCACGCGCTCCTCCGCGGGCATCCCCGTGCCACGGTAGTACCGGTCCACCAACGGCCGCAGCTCCGGGCTCAGCAGGTCCCGGTAGCTGGACACGGTGTACAGGGGGCTGCCGCCCAATACCAGCTCGAAGATCTCCTTCACCCGCGGCCACGCCAGGGTGGCGAACAGCCGCGCGGTGGCCGCGTACTCCAGCCTGGGGATCACGGTGCCGCCCGGCCCGGGCTGGGGGTCCAGGGCCATGGCGGAGGTCATGGCCCACACCAGGTTCCGCCACCCGATCACCTCCCCCAGCTGCGCCTGCACCCCCCGGAAGCCGTCCGTGCCGTTGGCCGCCAGGGCCTTGGCCAGAAGGCCGCACATGAAGTCCAGCTTGACCGCCAGGCGCGTGCTCGCCTGAAGGTTGTAGCGGTTGAGAAAGCCGGACGCCGCGTAGAACTGCTGCGCCTTGTCCACGTCCCGGTACACCAGCACGTGCTCCCACGGGATGAACGCGTTGTCGTAGATCAGCACCGCGTCGTTCTCGTCGAAGCGGCTCGAGAGCGGGTGGTCGAAGGGGCTTTCGGCCCGCAGCTCGTAGGAGGGGCGGCTGATGAGCTTCTGGCCCCGGGTGTCCATGGGCGCGATGAACACCAGGGCGTAGTCCTCCGCTTTGCCCTTCTCCAGCATGGCCGCGCTGGCGCTGTTCTGCGCCACGAAGGTGGCGTGGGTCAGGGCGGAAGCGGTGGCCAGCATCTTGGCCCCGCTGACCACGATCCCGCCGTCCGTCTCCCGCACCACCCTCAGGAACACGTCCTCCACCTCGTGGGCCTTCTTGGTCCGGTCCACGGGCGGGTTCACCAGGCAGTGGTTCAGGAACAGCACCCGGGACGCGTACTCCCGGTACCAGCGGGCCGCGTTGTCCGTGAACGGCTCGTAGAACTCCGGCGCCGCGCCCAGGGTAGCCATGAAGGACGCCTTGTAGTCCGGGGTGCGGCCCATGAACCCGTAGGTGAGCCGGGCCCAGCAGGCGATCGCGTCGCGGGCCTCCAGTAGTTCCTGCGGCGCGTAGCTGGGTTTGAAGAACTTGTGGGTGAGCAGCCCGAACCGGTCCCGGCCGGTCAACACGTCCCGGTATTCGGGGTCGTGCAGCGCGTCGTACAGCCGCGCGATGGAGCGGGCGGCGTTCCGGAAGGCGGGGTGCGTGGTGACGTCGCGAACCCGCTCGCCGTGGATGTACACCTCCCGGCCGTCCCGAAGGCTCTCCAGATACTCCTGGCCCGTCATGGGCCGCGCGCTGACCTCCAGCATGACCTCACCCCCTCACGCCGGCACCGGGGTCTGGCTCCGCGCGTGGACCCGGCGCACCAGGTACTCCCACGCCTGCCGGATCAGTTCCGGCGGATAGCAGTGCTCCCGCTTGCGCAGCGCCTCCTCGTCGCTGGACCACGTCCGCAGGGGACCCGCGGCCATGGCCATGAGCTGCTTGCGGCAGGCCCGCTCCAGAAGGAGGGCGCCCACCACCGCGGTCGGCACGTCCGGGCCCACGGTGACGATCCCGTGGTGGACCAGCAGCGCCGCGTTCCGATCCCCCAGGGTCTGCGCCAGGGCCTCCCCCAGCTCGCGCGTGAGGATCAGATCCCCGGTCAGGGTGAAGCGGACGATGTCCGGCGGCACGAAGAAGGTCCCCTCGTGGGAGATCGGCCGCAACGGCTCGCCCAGGGACGCGAACGCCACCGCCGCGGGCGCGTGGGTGTGCACCACACACTGCACGTCGGGCCGCGCCCGCATGACCTCCGTGTGGATGGGGTACTCCGCGTGCCGGCGGCCCGACCCTTCCAGCACCTCCCCCTCCCAGCCCACCAGGAGGACCCGGTCCGCATCCACCTCCTCGAACCCCCATCCTGCCGCCTTCATCCACACGCCGCGTCCCGAGGGGTCCCGAACCGACACGTGGCCCCACACGAGGTCCCCGTGGTCCTCCAAGCCCAGAACCTGGGAGGCCAGGGCTACCAGCGAACGGACCCCTTCCGCGCTCACGGCTCCCCTCCTACCCTCGCACCCCGATCCCACCGTCGGAGTGCAGAATCGTCCCCGTAACACCCCGCGACCGGTCGGAGGCCAGGTACACGTAGGCCGCCGCGTGGTCCTCCGGCCGCAGCGCCACCCGCAGCGGCGTGCGGCTCCGCAGCTCCTCCTCCCGGCCCGGCTGGTCAGCCAACCGGCGGTGCGACAGACCCAGGGCCCGGAGACCCCGCATGGACGTCCCCAGGGTGCCGCCGGGAGCCACCCCGTTCACCCGCACCCGGGGCGCCAGCTCGTGGGCCAGCTGGACCACCAGCCCCCGCACCGCGAACTTCGACGCCACGTACAGCACGCCGCCCCGACCCGGGTAGAAGCCCGAGGTGGACACCGTGAACACCATGCTGCTGCCCGGCCGCTGCAGCAGCTCCGGCAGGGCCGCCTTGGCGCTCAACAGGTAGCTGGCCACGTTGACGTGGAAGATCTCCTCGCAGGCCTCCGGCAGCCGCTCCGCGGGGATGTCCTCCAATCTCGTGTAGAAGTCAAACACACCCACGAAAGTCGCCAGGACGTGCAGCCCGCCGAACGCTTCCACGGTGGCCGCCACCGCCCGCACGTTGTCCTCCCACCGGGTGGCGTCGCCCACCACCACGCACACGCGGTCCCCGTGGGCCCGCAGCTGGCCGGCTCGGTCGGGGTCGATCTCCAGCACCCCCACCCGCGCACCCTCCGCCACGAAGGCGTCCACCACCGCGCGCCCGATGCCGCCTCCTCCTCCCACCACGAGCGCCACCCTGCCGTCCAGCCAGCCCAACGTCTCAGTCCTCCTCGGGGCCGAAGGGAGCGCTTAGGAACCGTGAGAAGGTCTCCGGCGTCTGCCAGGTCAGGCTCTCGAGCTCCAGCGGGCAGAGGGAGATGCGCCGCCCCAGGCGGGGGGCCTCGATCTCCAGCCGTTCGCCGTTGCGGGTCCGGCGCCGGCGGACCCGCACCACCGCGAACTCGTTCGCCAGCTCGAACTCCAGCGCGTCCTCCGCGGTCCTCCGCACGGTCCGCCTCACAGGAAGATGGCCAGGTTCTGGGTGCGCAGCACGGACTCGTCCACCACCAGCCGCCGGTGCACCAACCTCAGCCCTTCGGGGGTGCGCCGCAGCCGGTCCGTGCGCTCCCCGCACACCCACTCCGGAGGTCGGGTGTCCCCGCGGCTCCGGAACAGGAGCAGGTAGGACTTCACCACGAGGTCTCCGGAAGCCGCGCGGAACACCTGCACGTTGGTCACGAAGTGCCGTGTCCGGGACGGGGGGTCTTCCGTCCACGCGTACTCCGTCTCCAGCCGCTCCACCCGCTTCTGCAGGGCGAACCGGTCCTCACGGAAGTGGTCCATGTCCGCCAGCGTGCTGTCCTCCAGGGTGCGGGCCCGGGTGACCCGCACCGGCATCTCGTACGTGACGTCCTCCGCCAGCAACGCCAGCCAGTCGCGCCACCGCCGCGCGTCCAGCAGTTCCGCCTCCTGGTGAAGGAAGTCCACCGCCGCGTGGTAGTCCGGGTCCCCGCTACCGACCCGCACCAGCTCCTCCCCCTGCACCACGCCGCTCACACCTCCACCGCCTCCCGAGCACCCTCCAGGTACCGGCACCACAGCTCCAGCAGCGCCCGCTGGTTGTACTCCCCGAACCCCTGGAACGCCTGACCGGGGCCCGGCCAGTCGGCCAGGGGTTCCCGCAGCAGCCTACCTTCCCGGGAAAGCCCCATCCGGCTGTGCAGCCGGAGCCCACGGGCCCACCGGCCCGCAGCCACCGCCGTGATGGAGGTCCAGTTCTCCACGTCGTCCTGCTCGAACATCCCGGACGTCCCGAAGGACAGGAGGTACGACCGGTAGGAGTCTTGCTTGAACTCCTCCGGCGCCAGGCGGTCCACCGCGAACCACGAGTACACCTCCGTCTCGTCCGGCCCGACGGGCTGCCACAGGCGGATGGAGACGAACGGCACCGGGGGCCCGCCCTCCCGGACCCGTGGCCAGTTGTGGACGAAGCTCAGGTTGGGGAACAAGGTGGCGGCCGAGACCATAAACCCTGCCTCCCCCACCAGGGCCCGCTGCTCCCGCGACCACGTCTGCGCCATCCGCTCGATCATCCCGTCCGGGTAACCCACAGACCGCAGGCGGTCCGCGAAACCGCCCGGCGGCAGCTTGTAGGTGGTCCCGCCGCCGCGGTCTGCGAAGTACAGGACCCCTTCCTTGCGCTTGTGGGGCTTGTGCTCCCCGAACAGCCCGATCTCAGCGATGCTCTGGTGGGTGTAGGGGGTGTGGTAGGTGTCCCCGCAGAAGTTCTCCGCGCCGATCTTCCAGTTCGCCCGGATCCGCCACCGCTGCGGGCCGTGCACCTCCAGCCCGGCGGGACTCTGACGGGTGTAGAAGTCCAGGTAGAAGCGGAACCCGCCGAGGTACTCCTCCAGGGGTGGAGCCCCGGGGTCCAGGCTGGCGAAGACCAGCCCGTTGTAGGAGGCCACCCGGGGTGCGCTCAGCAACCCGAACTCCGACTTGGGGAACTCCCGGTCCCCGCCGTAGGCGTCCTCGTGGAACGGCACCCCCACCAGGTCGCCGGTGTTCCGGTAGGTCCACCCGTGGTACGGACACCGGAAGTGGCTGGCGTTCCCACGCTCCGCCCGGCACACCTGCATGCCCCGGTGGCGGCAGACGTTGGCCAGAACCCGGACCTCCCCGTACTCATCGCGGGCCACGATGAAGGAGTCGCGGACGATGCGGCGCACCACGTAGTCCCCGGGCTCCGGGATCTCCGACTCGTGGGCCAGGAAGACCCACGCGCGGCCGAACACCCGCTCCTCCTCGGCCTCGAATACCCCGGGGTCACTGTAGATGGCCGCGGGGATCCAACCCTTGCGGACGTCGCCCACCAGCTGCCCGAGCCAGCGATCGTCTGGCATCCGCACCCCTCCCTTACGGACACGCCCCAGCCCAGCGGGTGTCCGCGAACTCCTCGAAGGTGATGGGCTGACGCACCACCTGGTACTGCACCGCCAGACGCATCTGCGCCTCAAAGCCCCTCCGGCTCAGGCAGCCCGTGCCGAAGCCACCGCGGATCTTTCGGAACATCTCCACCACGAACGGCCGCTGCAGGCCCGTGAAGTACTCCCGGGTGCGCGGGTGGTCCATGAGTTCGGTGGCGAGCCGCTCCGGGGACGTGGACCGCACGTACTCCAGCCCCTTCCGCGTGGCGCGGACGACGCGGCCCACAAGATCCGGGTCGCGCTGGATCACGTCCTCCCGGGTCACCAGCATCAACGAAAGGGACCGGTCAGACCCGTACCACTCCCGGTGGTCGCGATCCGACCACGCCCGCACGATGGCGTACGCGAGCCCCTCCAGCAGAACCCGGGTGGTTGTGGGCTCCCAGGAGGAGAAGGCGTCCACCCGCCCCGTCCGGATGGCGCTGTAGATGACCCCGGGGTCTCCGCCCAGGGGGAGGAACCGCACGTCCCGCTCAGGGTCCAGCCCGGCCTTGCGGAGGAACACGTTGGCCGCCATCCACGAGCCCGCGCCGGGGAGCGAGAAGCCCACGGTCCTGCCACGCAGGTCCTCCACCCGCTTCACCTGCCCCTTGAGCTCGTTGCGCACCACCAGGCTGAAGATCTCCCGGTCGTGCAGCGCCAGGACCGCCTTCCAGGGCGAGCCTCCCAGCCGCGCCAGGGGGACGTGCACGAAGGCGAAGTACCCGAAGTCGAACTCCTTCGCCATCACCGCGGTGCGCATGGCCCCACCGGAACCGAAGACCAGGCGGGTTACCTCCACCCCCTCCTGGTCGTAAAAGCCCTGGGCCAGGGCCGCGAACACCGGGAGGTTCTGTTCGTACGAGAGAACCCCCGCCATCTGCAGCCGGTACCGCACCTGCGCCGCTCCTGAGTTCGCCAGCAACCCCGACAGCACTCCCGCCAGCAACCACACAGCGAGCCCGCGGCCGTGCATCGCGATCCCCCCTCTCACATGGTGAGCTCGGGCCGCCACCGCAGCAGGTAGGCTTCCACCCGCCGGGCGCCTTCCACCACCGCGTAGCCCACGGTCATCAGCACCAGCAGGATGGCGAACACCCGGGGCGTGTCCAGCACCCCCGTCGCCAACACCATCCGGTAGCCCAGCCCGTGCGTGGAGCCCACGAACTCGCCCGTCACCGTGGCGGCCAGGGCCAGGCTGATGCTGGTCCGCAGGGCCGCGAACACCCAGCTGGCCACCCACGGCAGCACCACCCACCGCGCCACGTGGCGGCTCCCTCCTCCCATCACCTGCACCGCCCGCACCAGATCCGGGTCCACGCTGCGAACCCCCGAGTAGGTGTTCATGAAGATCACGAACACCACCGTGAAGAAAGCCAGCAGCACCTTGGAGGTAATCCCCAGGCCGAACCAGATGATGAGCAGGGGTGCCACTGCCACCCGGGGAAGGGAGTTGAGCGCGGCCAGCAGGGGCTCCAGGGCGTCACCCAGACGGCGCGCGTACGCGAGGGCCACTCCCAGGGCGGTCCCGGTTGCCATTCCAAGGGCCAGGCCGAGAAATGCCTGGGTCAGGGTCCGGCTCACGTCCAGGGCCAGCAGCCCGGAGCGGGCGTAGCCCACCAGGCTCTGCCAGGTCTCGCCGGGGCTCGGGAGCAGCGCCGGCGGCAGCGGGCGCCAGCCCAGCCCACCGGTACCCGCTTCCCAAACCGCCACGGACAGCCCCACAGCGAGCAGGCGCAGGCCCACGTTGGTCTGACCCACCGCGGCCCGCCGCGCCCAGCGGACTTTGCCCAGCGCCACCCGCTTCAGCTCGACCGCGGCCACTTATACCCCCAGCCGCTCCGCCTCCCGTTCCGCGTCCTGGGCCCGGAACTCCTGGGCCAGGCCCTGCCAGATCTCCGCGTGCAGCAGCGCGAACTCCCGGCGACCCTGCAGCTCGATGGGGTCTCGGGGGTAGCCGAAGGGGACCTCGTACACCTGCACCACGCGGCCAGGCCGGTGGGACATCAGCACGACCCTCTGGGCCATCACGATGGCCTCCGTCAGGTCGTGGGTCACGAACAGGACGGTGTTGCGCAGCTGCGCCCACATCTCCGTGACCTCCCGCTGGAGGCCCAACCGCGTGTGGGCGTCCAGGGCCCCGAACGGCTCGTCCATCAGGATGACCTTCGGTTCGTACGCCAGGGTCCGCAGCAGCTGCGCCCGCTGGCGCATCCCTCCCGAGAGCTGGTGGGGGAAGACGTGCTCGAAGCCCTCCAGCCCCACCAGCCGCACCAGCTCCCGCACCCGCTGCTCCCGCTGTTCCCGGGGGACACCCCGGATGCGCAGCCCCAGCTCCACGTTCTGGTGCAGGGTGAACCACGGCAGCAACGTGTCCCGCTGGAACACATAGCCCAGCTCGCCCACCCAGTCCGAAGCGGTGTGGATCTCGCGGCCGTTCCACGTGACGCGGCCCGACCGCTCCACATCCGCCCTCCGGTCCGCCAGCCCCGCCACCACGTTCAGCAGCGTAGACTTCCCGCAGCCACTGGGGCCCACCACGGACACGAACTCGCCCGGCGCCACTTCGAGGCTGACGTCCTGCAGGACTTCGACGCCCGTGGCGTACCGCAGCGAGAGGTGCTCGACCCGCAGGCTCAACGCGGCTCCCCCGCCCCCGCGCCCCAAGCTTCCTCCGGCCGCCGGTAGAAACGCTCCTCCATCCGGAACGACACCCCCTCTCTCTGCAGCGTCTCCTCGTACTCCCGGCGGATGTGCGGATCCTCGTCCCAGTAGGGGATGGCGGAACCACCTTCCGCGAGGTCCAGGGCGTTCTTGTCCAGGACCTCTTCCCCGGGCCGCCCCGGCTCCCGGCCCGTGCCGCGCCCAAACGGGCCGAACCACGCCATCAGCCGCAGGGGTTCCCTCCCGACGCTGAAGTGCTGGTGGAACCACTCCCCGCCCATGGGCGCGGCACTCACCAGGCCCACCGGCTCGTAGTCCTGCCGGACGACCCGGTGCGCCTGTCCGGTCTCCCACGGGCGTGTCCCCACCGCCCTGGGCCAGGCGTAGGTGTAGCCCTTCCCCTGCACGCAGATGAGCACCGCCGCGGACTCGTGGGCGTGCGCCTTAGAGTAGCGGCCGCTCTCGTGCTGACCCACCCACAGATAGAACACGTTCCGGTCCAGGTGGGGCTCCAACCGACGGGAGCCAGGCGAGCGCCGGTTGTCCAGGGGCAACTCCAGGGTCCGCACGTCCGGCACGAAGTTGGTCCGCACCATAGCCAGCCCCCGGTAGGGGTCCGGCTCCACCTCCTCCAGCTTGGGACGGAAGTAGTCCTCGGACTCCTCGTCGTACCGGTCGCGGAACACGTAGGGACAGTTGAACACGAAGTCGGTGCTCCCGAAGAGGTTCATCACCGCGGGGGCCGTGGTCCCCACCAGGAGCAACGCCGGACCGCTGGACAGGCCGTTCAAGAAGCGGTGATACGTGTTGAGGGGCACGGTGAACAAGGAGCCGGGCTGCCACTCGAACACCTCCCGCCGCCCCCCTTCCCGCACCCACACCTCCGTGGCGCCTCGGCCCTCCACCACGTACACCACTTCCTCGTACAGGTGCCGCTCCACCTCCAGGGCTCCGGAAGGCGGGATCTCCACCAGGTACATCCCCCAGATCCCCTCGGTGCCGTACAGCTGGACGTACGCCCCCCGCCCTCCGAGCCGCCTCCAGGGCCCTAGCTGCAGGTCCTGGACGCGGCGGACCCCGATCCCGCGGTAGACGGGAATCCCCTCGGACTCCATGAAACGGTCGTACACCGAGGGCGGCCGCTTCCACCGGCCGTAGCCCGCCCGCCGGTCGCCGACCGGCTCTTGCCAGGTGGACGTCTTCATCGACCGATCAGGGAGGCGAGGACCCCGGTGGGGATCGGCAGGTGCAGGAGCCGCACCATGAACCCTTCCAGCGCGACCCACGTCACAAGGGTGGCTACCAGGGAGAACCGCCACGTCTCCCGGCCGACCCACCGCAGGTACGCCAGCACCAGGAGGGCCATGGCGGGCAGCAGGCCCACAAGCCAGCCCGTGGCCAGAAACCCGCCGATCCACCCGCAGGCTTCCAGGGTCCGACGGCGCACCAGGTCTGGAGGGAGGTCGTCGGAGAACTCCAGGTCCACGCGGCTTCCGGGCCGCTCCCCCTTTCCGAGGGCCGCCAGCACGGCGCACGCCATGCACGCCAGCACCAGCACCCCGGCCATGACCCGCGGGTACAGGGCCGCCTTGACCGGCCACGGGGAAGTCTGCGCCATGGCCCCCAGACCCACCACCAGGAAGATGGCCGCAAACACCGCCTCCTGGATCTGCCGCTGCAGCCTGTCAGTCCGCATGCGCCGCCCCCCCCAGCACGTACCCGGCCCGGCGCTCCCTCCACTCCTGGAAGAAGGGCACCAGCAGGACCGCCAACGTCAACACGAGGAAGACCACCACGCCCGGGCGACCCAGCCAGTCCCACCCGTAGCGGGCCACAGAGATCCACAGGTAGCGCTCCGCCACGTCGCCCAGGACCAAGCCCAGCACGAGTGGTGCCCGGGGCCAGCCGAAGCGCACCATGGCGTAGCCGAGGATCCCAAACGTCACCGCCACCAGGATGTCGCCCCAGCTGTTGTTGGCGGTGTACGCGCCCAGGAACACCAGCAGCATCAGGAACGGAACCAGGCGCGTGGCCCGGATCGCGGTCAGCCGGGCCAAATAAGGAAGCAGGGGAAAGCACAGGGCTACAGTGACCACGTTGGCCAGCACCAGCGTCCACACCATGGAGTAGGTAACGGACAGGTGGCGGGTCAGCATATCCGGACCCGGCACCAGTCCCGTGAGGAAGAACCCGCCCAGCAACACGGCCATGGCGGAGCTCCCGGGAACGCCGAAGGCGACCGTGGGGATCAGGGATCCTCCCTCCTTGGAGTTGTTGGCCGCCCCGGGTCCCAGGACCCCGCGCACATCCCCCTTCCCGAACCGCGCCCGCTCTTCTGCGGTCTTGGCGCTCTGCACCGCGTGTCCGTAGCTCATCCACTGGGCCACCCCGCCGCCCAGGCCCGGCATGATCCCGATGAAGGCGCCGATCAGGCTGCAGCGCAGGGTGAGCCCGAAGTGGCGGAAGCAGTCCTTCACGCCCTCCCACACTCCGGTGAGCTTCTCCGTAGGGGCGGTGGCCGCGATGGACGTCCGGCGCACCATCAGGTCCAGGATCTCGGGCAGCGCGAACAGCCCCACCACCGCGGGGACGATATCGATACCGCCCCACAGGTACAGCTGTCCGAAGGTGTAGCGCAGGATCCCCGCCTGAGGGTCCTGGCCCACAGAGCTCACCAGCAGGCCCAGCGCCCCCGCCGCGGCTCCCCGCGCAAGACCCCGGGCACCCCGGCCACTGAGGGACGCGATGAAGGCGATGCCCATGACCGCTAGCATGAACAGCTCGGGCGCCCCGAAGCTCAGCACGAGGGGCCGCACCACGGGGATGGCAGCCGCCAGGGCCGCTGCACCCACTAGGGCGCCCACCAGGGAACTCATCAGGTTGGCGCCCAAAGCTCTTCCCGCCTCTCCCTTCTTCGTCATGGCGTAGCCGTCCAGCACCAGTGCGGCACTGAGGCCCTCGCCCGGAATGCCGAACAGGATGCTGGTGAGGTCCCCCGTGGTGGCCACCACGGAGTGCATGCCCAGCAGGAACGCGAAGGCCTGCACGGGTTCCATGCCGTACACGAACGGCAGCATGAGGGCCAGTGTCACCGTACCGCCCAGCCCGGGAAGGATCCCTACCCAGAAGCCGATGAAGACTCCGAAGAGCATGTACACGAGCGCGTTGGGCTGGAGGACCCGAAGAAGGCCATCCAGTAGGGCTTCAACCATCCGGGATCGTCACCCCTCCCTCGATCTGCTACGCCATCCCTCGATCTGCTACTCCCCGAACCGGAAGAAGGACTTGAAGATTCGCACCACTCCCGGCGGGCTGTTCAGGACCTCCTCCACGATGCGCAGGCACTGCTCCCCAGAGGTGTACACCACCTCGAACCCCAGCCGCTCCGCCTCCGTCCGGAAAGTAGGGTCCTCCGCCAGGCGCCGGAAGGCCTCCCGGTAGGCCCGCACCACGTCCGCGGGTACCGCGGGGGGCAGCACGAAGGGACGGCCGATGCGGTTGGGTACTGCGTGCAGCTGCAGCACGGCCTTGTGGGTGGGTTCCGTCACCAGGTCCACGTCCGACGGGACGTCCCGCAGCTCCGGGTTCTCAGAAGGCGTCTTCACCAGGACCCGCACCAGACCGCGCTGCGCGAAGGGCTTCATGGACGACCACGAACCGGCGACCCCGTCCAGCTCCTTGCGCTCGATGGCCAGCATGATGTCCGACCGCCCGGGGTAGCCGCTCACGATGCGCACGTTGAGCTTGAGGAAAGCCTTGAGAACCAGAGGAAAGTCGTAGGAACCTGACCCCGGGGCGGTGGCGCCGATGGCCAGGGGCGGGTCTGCCCGCCGGAGCTCCTGGACATTCCGGTAAGGCAGGTCAGCCCGGATGGTGAACACGTCCGTCTCCCGGGTGACGCTGCCCACCCACTGCCACTTGCGCATGTCCGCCCGGAGTCCTTCCACGCCCAGCAGCTGGCCGAACACCATGTTCTGGTTGAACAGCCCGAGGGTGAGGCCGTCGGGCCGGGCCACATGGTACAGGTGGTTGGCCGCCACCACTCCGGCAGCCCCCGGCATGTTCTGGACCACCACCGTGGGGTTGCCCGGCAGGAACCGGCCCAGGTGGCGCGCCACCACCCGGCCCAGCCGGTCGTACCCCCCGCCCGGGGGGTTGCCCACCACGACGGTGACGGTCTTGCCCGCGAAGGAAACCTGGCCCAGCGCCACTCCGGATATCGCGGATCCCGCTACCGCCAGGCCCAGGAGGGTTGCGAGGAGCTTAACACCCCGCGCCATACGCATTCCCCCCTTCCAGCGCCCCGTCTTCTACTCGAACCGGAAGAACTCCTTGAACACCCGGACGATCCCGGGCGGCGTGGCGAATACCTCGTCGAACATCTTCTGGATCTCCTCAGCGGAGGTGAAGCTCACCTCCACCCCGGCCCGCTCCGCCTCCGCCACGAACTCCCGGTCCTGGGTGAGCTTCCGGAGGGCCTCCCGGTAGGCCCGGACCAGCTCTGCGGGAGCCGCAGGACCCGCCACGAAGGGCCGGCCCAGCTTGTTGGGGACGGCCCGCAGCTTCAGGACCCCCTTGGCCACCGCTTCCGTCACCAGGTCCTGGTCCACAGGGATCCCCCGCAGCTCCGGGTTGGCCGAGGGCGTGCGGACCATGGGCTTGATCAGCCCCCGCTGCACGAAGGGCTTCAGGGACGACCACGACCCGGCCCGGCCGTCCACCTCCTTGCGCTCGATGGCCAACATAATGTCCGCGCTGCCGGGATAGCCGCTGATGATCCGCAGGTTCAGTTTGAGGAAAGCCTTCAGGACCAGCGGGAAATCATAGGTGTTCGCCCCAGGTCCCGTGGCGCCGATGGCCAGGGGAGGGTCCGCCCGCCGCAAGTCCAGCACGTGCCGGTACGGCAGGTCCGCCCGGATGGCGAACACGTCCGTCTCCTCCGCGGGGCTGCCGATCCACTGGAACCGCCGCATGTCCAACCGCATCCCCTCCACCCCCACCAGCTGGCCCAGGATGAGGTTGCGGTTGAACAGCCCGATCATGAACCCGTCCGCCCGGGCCACGTTGTACAGGTGGTTGGCGGCTACGATGCTGTTAGCTCCGGGCATGTTCTGCACCACCACCGTGGGGTTGCCCGGGAGGTGCCGCCCCAGGTGCCGCGCCACGATGCGCGCCATGCGGTCGTACCCACCTCCAGGTGTGTACCCGACGAGGATCGTCACGGTCTTCCCCGAGAAGGGAGCCTGAGCTCCTGCCGGGAGTGCCGCCAGGAGGGCCAGGACCGTTAACCCCACCACGACCGTCCTACGCACGCCAATCCCTCCCCCTCGCCACCAGAATCGGCGCTTCCGGCCGCGCCGGAGGGCCACCTGTATGGTCGCCCCGCGGTTTGTCGGCCACAAGCCCCGGGTTCCGCATTCCCGAACGCTGGTCTTTTCCGCGTCCGGACAGGGCCGTAGACTGGGGATGCCTGCCAAACCAGACGCCGAGGTGCACCGTGCAGCAGAAGGAACCACTGCCGCTTCCGAAGGAGTGGGGGCGGACCGCCTTCAGCGAGTTCCTCCAGCAGGAGGACCTGCCCGTGATCACGGGGCTGGCGGTGCCGGACCTGCACGAGGTGGAGACAGCTCCCTGGGCCCGTCTGGACGCCCGGGGTGCCTACCTGCAGCTGCTGGGAGCCGAGGACACCAACATCGCGTACGTCCTCGACCTCCCGCCGGCCCGGGCCACCGCGGTGGACCACCACCTGTACGAGGAAGTGTTCTTCGTCCTGGAGGGACGGGGCACCTGCGAGGTGTGGAGCCACTCGGGCGCCCGCACGAGCTTCGAGTGGCAGCGGGGCAGCGTGTTCGCCATCCCCCTCAACACCTTCCACCGCCTGCACAACGGCTCCGGCCAGCAGCGGGCGCGCCTGCTGGGGGTGAGCACGGCCCCCCTGATGATCAACCTCCTGCGCAACCTGGACTTCGTGTTCGGCTGCCCGTTCGACTTCACGGACCGGTTCCGGGGTGAGGCGGATTACTTCACGGGCGAGGGGACGGTGTACCGGCGTCCGGACACCACCCAGAAGATCTGGGAGACCAACTTCGTCTCGGACGTGTACAACCTGCACCTGTATGACTGGGTAGAGCGCGGCGCCGGCGGCAAGCACATGAAGTTCGAGCTGGCCAACAACACCCTGATCGCCCACGTGTCCGAGTTCCCCGTGGGGACCTACAAGAAGGCCCACCGCCACGGCCCCGGGGCCCACGTGGTGATCCTGCACGGGCAGGGCTACAGCCTGATGTGGACTGACCAGCACACGGACTTCGAGGAGATCCCGTGGAAGCCCGGTACCCTGTTCGTGCCGCCCGGCATGTGGTGGCACCAGCACTTCAACACCGGCCCCACGCCCGCCCGCTACCTGGCCATCCGATGGGGGAGCACCAAGTGGAAGCTCACCCGATACCTGGACTACCAGGGCGTGGACAAGGACGCCAAGGCGGGCGGCAACCAGATCGAGTACGCGGACCAGGACCCCCGGGTGCACCGCATGTTCGTGGAGCGCTGCCGGGCCAACGGTGTGGAAGTCCGCATGGACGCCTTCCTGGTCCGGACCTAGCGGGCACGATGCACGAGGAAGACGAGGACCACATCCACCTGGGGGACGAGGACAGCCCCGTCTACGTCGGGGAGCGGGTGGAGCTGCTCACCGTGGGCGTGGACGTGGGGTCTTCCACCTCCCACCTGCTGTTCTCCCGCCTCCGCCTGGAGCGCCAGGGGCAGCGTCTGTCGAGCCGGTTCGCGGTCACCGAGCGGGAGGTTCTGTACCGGTCGCCGGTGGTGTTCACCCCGTACACCGACGGCCGCTCCCTCGACGCGGAGCGGCTCCGCAGCTTCGTGGAGGCCTCCTACCGGGAAGCTGGGGTCGACCCGGAAGCGGTACACACCGGCGCGGTGATCACCACCGGGGAGGCCGCCCGCCGGGACAACGCCCGGGCGGTGCTGGAGCTCTTCTCGCACCAGGCGGGCAAGTTCGTGTGCGCCACCGCCGGGCCGAACCTGGAGAGCCTGCTGGCGGCCCATGGATCCGGCGCCGCGGAGCTGTCCCGCGAAACTGACCAGCCCCTACTGAACGTGGACATCGGCGGCGGCACCACCAAGTTCGCGGTGTGCCGCAGGGGCCGGGTGGAGGACACCGCGGCCCTGCACGTGGGCGCGCGCCTGGTGGCCTGGGACCCGCAGGGCCGCCTGGTCCGGGTGGAGGAGGCCGGGCGGGTGCTGGCGGCTCGCGTGGGCGTGGGGGGGAGCCTCGAGCTGGGCTCCACCGTCCCCCCCCAGCAGGAGCTCCGGCGGCTGGCGGAGTTCATGGCAGACCTGGTGATGGCGGTGGTGGCAGGGCAGCCCGGGCCTGCCGACCTGCCGTGGATCACGCCGCCCCTGGCTACCGCAGGCCCCTTCCGGACGGTGGTGGTCTCAGGTGGGGTGGGCGAGTACGTGTACGGCCGTGAGCACCGCAGCTTCGGCGACCTGGGACCGGAGCTGGCCCAAGCCCTCCGGGGCAGGACGCAGCAGCTGGGACTGCGGCTGGTGGAGCCGAAGGAAGCCATCCGGGCTACCTGCATCGGCGCTTCCCAGTACACGGTGCAGCTGAGCGGCGATACCATTTACCTCTCTCACCCCGAGCTCCTCCCGGTGCGCAGCGTCCCGGCCGCGGCGGTCCGGGGCATCTCCCAGCCGCCCACCGCGGCCTCCGTGGCCGCTGCGGTGGGCCGGGCCCTGGAGCGGCTGGACCTAGCCGACGGGGACGGTTCCTTCGCCCTGGCGGTCCACTGGCACCACGGCGCGGACTACGCCTCCCTGCGGGAGCTGTGCGCGGGGATCGTCCAGGCCCTGCCCCGCACCTTGCAGTCCGGCCAGCCGCTGCTGGTAGTCCTGGACGCGGACGTGGCCGGGATTGTGGGCGAGCTGCTGCGCAGCGAGTTCCGCGTGCCCGGACCCGTCCTGTGCGTGGACCAAGTGGCGCTGCGGGAGTTCGACTACGTGGACGTAGGCCGGCCCATCCAGCCCCAGGGAGTCGTCCCCGTGGTGGTGAAGAGCCTGGTGTTCCGGTAGGGCCCGCAGGCGGGGCCGGTCGGAGGAGGTGGAGCTGGCGCTCATGGAGGCCACGTGGAAGAGCGCGTTCCGCTGGCGGCTGCCCCGCCCCGATCTCTCTAACGTCGGTCTGTGGGCCATCGCCGCGGGCCACGCGCTGAACCACGGGATCTCCGCGGCGTTCACCCTGCTGCTGCCGTTCCTCGCCAAAGACCTGGGGCTGAGCTTCGTGCAAGTGGGCCTCCTGGTGGGAATGCGGCAGGTCATGAGCATGGTGGTCAACCTGCCGGCAGGCGTCCTGGTGGACTCCCTGGGGCACCGGGAACGCCTGATGGCCACCTCCCTGGCCGCCACCATCCTGCCCTACGGGGTGGTCCTCGCGCACCCCAGCTTCTACACCCTGCTGGCCTGCCAGGCGGTGGTGGGCTTTGGCATGTTCCTGTGGCACCCCGCGGCCATCACCAGCCTGTCAACCCGTTACCCGGACCGCCGAGGCTACGGACTGGCGCTCCACGAAGTGGGGGCGAACCTGGGCGACACCCTGGCGCCTCTCGCTGCAGGAGTGCTCCTCGCGCTGCTGCCGTGGACGGGAGTGCTGGCGGTCCACGTGGCCGTCAGCGCGGTGCTCGCCGGAGTCCTTTTGCTGGCTTTGAGAGCCCCGACCGGCGTCGACCCGCCCCCTGCCCGCGAGCACCGCCCCCGCGCCTCGCTGCGGGGGCTCGGGCTCACCCTGCGCAATCCGGCTCTTTTGGTCCTGGCTTTGGTCTCCGGGGTCCGGTCCCTCACCCAAAACGGTCTGAACACCTTCCTTCCTCTGTACCTCGTGTACAGCCTGCACCTGCCCGCGCCCCTGCTCGGCCTGTACATGACCCTGGTCCAGGCCTCCGGTCTGGTGGCGACCCCCATCGCGGGCACGCTGTCCGACCGCATCGGCCCCAAGCGGGTGGCCACCGTGGGCATGACCACCACCAGCCTGGCGGTGCTGGCCGCGGTGCTGTTGGGGGCGACGCCGGCTTTTGTGCTGGTCCTCGCGGTTTTGGGCTTCTTCCTGTACTCCATGCGGCCGGCCCTGTTCCGATGGGCCATCGGGGTGGTCCCCCGACAGCACGAGGGCACCACGGTGGGACTGCTGTTTACCGCGCAGTCCGTGTTCTCCGCCCTCACGCCAGTGGCCGGCGGGGCCGTGGCTGACCGGTTCGGGCTGGTGGTGGTCTTCTACGCCATCGCGGGCTCGGTGCTGGTAGGCAACGCCCTCTTGCGATGGGTGCCTGACCTCAACAAGCGCGAGGGCGATGAGAGCACACCGCACCACCCCCGCTCCTAGCCGGACCGCGGAAACCCGTGCGAGGCCGTCCGCCTCGTGGGCCGAGCTGGCCGCCAGCTTCCTCCGCATCGGGACCACGGTTTACGGGGGCATGTGGGGCGGAGCCCGGGAGCTCGAGCGGGAGCTGGTCGAGCGCCGGGGCTGGCTCTCCGCGGAGGAGCTCCGGCTGCGGCTGGTACTGTCCACGCTGATGCCGTCCCCGCGGTTCATCGGGCTGGCGGGGCTCGTGGGCTACCAGCTCAGGGGTTGGTGGGGCAGCGTGTTGGCGGTGCTATCGCTGCTCCTGCCTTCGGCGTTGATGGTGCTGGCGGTGGTCGTCCTAGCCAGCCGCGGGCCGCTGCCGCCCGTGCTCGCGTGGGTCCAGCGGTCCGTGTCGGTGGCGGTGGTGGGAGTCCTGCTCGGAAACGCCTGGCACCTGGTCAGCCAGCCGTCGTTGAGCTCACGCCGGCGGCTGGCGGGTGTAGTGCTGGCGGCCGCGGTGGGCTGGGCGGTGCACCGGGGAGTTCCTCTGGTGGCCGCGGCCGTGGTCGGGCTGCTGGCCGGCTGGGCGCTGCTCCGCGGGGAGGCTTTGCCGTGAACCCGCCCAGCCTCATCGAGATCCTTCTGGTAACGGCCCTGGGAGGGCTGGCGGCGTTTGGCGGCGCCAACGGGCTTGTGGCGGTGATCCAGCACCAGTGGGTCCGTTCCGGCGTCCTGGATCCCCAGGCGTTCGCGTGGGTGTTCGCCAGCAGCTACCTGTTCCCGGGGCCCCGAGCAGGTTTCGTAGCCGGCGTGGGCTACCTCCTGCGCGGGTTCCCGGGAGCAGCCGCGGCGCTCGTGGGCGTCATCCTGCCCGCCTGCGCTACCTCCGCGCTCGTCCACGCAGGGCTGCGCCGGCTGGAGGCTGGGGTCCGTTCCGTGGCCGCCCCAGCTGCCTTCGTGGTGGCGGGCCTGATCGCCGCAGCCGCATGGGACCTGGCGGACTCCCTCCGCCCGGGTTGGCCGGAGCTGGTGGGCCTCGCGGCGGCCGCGTGGCTGGCCGGGCCGCGGGACGTGGAGCCCCTGTGGCTCGTCCTGGGTGCCGCGGGTGCGGGCCTTCTGGCCGCCTGGCTGGTCTAAAAAACCTTGCCGGTTCCGCTCTCCCGAACCGACCGCTTGTGCCGTTCGCCACCGTCCCGTACCCTGAAAGCCGCGGCAGCCATGGCACCAAGGAAAGGAGGTCGTAGCCATGAGCCGGGAAGAGGGCCGGGTGTTCCTGCGGGGGATCAGCTCCGAGCAGTACGGGCTAGAGGAGTTCCGCCGGCGCCAGCGTTCCGCGCCCCGGGTGCGGCCTGCGGGCACCGTGGTGGATGACGCTCAGGTGGGGCACTCCGGGGATTCGGAGCAGTCCCGCACCTGGTGGATCCTGGGCCCGGGGGATGATCCGTTCCTCACCCAGACCATCCAGATGCACTTCGTAGAGCTGTTCCCCGGTGGGTCCAACCGCGGCCACGGACACCAGAACGAGGCTACCTTCTACATCCTGGAGGGCCGTGGCTACGAGATCCACGACGGCCAGCGCTACGACTGGGAGAAGGACGACCTGGTGGTGGTCCACAACGACTCCGTCCACCGCCACTTCAACGCGGACCCCGAGCGGCGGGCGCTCGCCCTGGTGATCAAGGCGAAGGCCACGTGGATGTTCCTGGGACTCATCCAGCAGGGCAAGATCGGCCGGACCCCCGAGGGGGCCTACGGACCCCGGGAAGACTGGTCCCGGCTGTGGACCCCCGGCGTGGAGCAACGCAAGAAGGTCGTCAAGCCCTCTGACACCCGGTGGGAGATCACCCGGGAAGGCAAGGTCCGCGTGCTCACCTCGCCCCAGCGCACCGACGTCCGGGTGTTCAGCGTGGACGTCCACCAGCAGGAGATCCCTCCGGGCAGCCGGTCTGGCAAACACTGGCACATGGCCGACGAGGCCATCTACGTGATGTCCGGCCGCGGGTACAGCCTGCACTGGGACGTGGAGGCGGAGATCCAGGACCGCTACTACGCCCGGGTGGCCAGGGAGCCCTCCCGGTGGGACTTCCAGGAGGGAGACCTCCTGTACATCCCGCAGAACACCATCCACCAGCACTTCAACGCCGACCCGGACCGGCCGCTCGTGTTCCTGTCCGCGCAGAACCGCCTGTTCAAGCTCCTAGGCTACGACTCCGTGGTGTACCTGGAGGACGCGCCGGAGTACACGGCGATGCACGCGGCGGTGGGAGCCGGATAAACCTCAGCCCTCCAGCCGCCGTGCCCTCACCTGCGGGAGGGTCTCCGGGACTCCGAAGGCCAGCAGGAGTCCCGCGGCCAGCAGCAGGGGGCTCAGGAGGAGGAAGCCCGTGCCGGGGCTCAGCAGGTCGGTGGCCAGCCCTGCCACGAACGGGCCCACGAGGCCTCCCACCTCGCCCACCAGCCTGCGCAAGGCCTGCAGCCTCCCCCTGGCGTACTCCGGGATCACGTCGTAGCTCAGCGTGGACATGGATCCCAGCGACAGCCCGCCTGCCACACCGAACAGCACCGCCACGGCCGCCAGGGAGGGGAGCGACCGCGCCAAGGGCATGAGGGCGTAGGCGGCTGCGGGGACCAGACACGCGGGTACCGCGCCCCACTTCCGGCCCAAACGGTCCAGCAGCACGCCCGCGGGCAGGATAAAGGCCAGGATCAGGACGCTCGTGATCCCGAACAGCCCGCCCACCACCGTCCCCGGGTACCCCAACTCCGTGCCCACGTACAGGGGGAGCAGGGTGTTCAGGCTCGCGCGGTACAGGGTGAGGACGAAGGTGGAAAACGTGATGATGACGAACGCCGCGCGGTACGCCTGGGGCAGCAAGCGCAGGGCTCCGCGCAGCTGTACCGCCCTCCGGCCACGGGAAGCGGCCGGAAGCTGTTCCCGCGTGGCCGCGCTGAGGATCCACACCGCCAGGGCCACGCCCGCAGCCGCCCAGAGGGTGGGGCGCAGGCCAGACAGGTCCACCAACAGGCCCGCGGCCACCGGGCCCAGGGCGTTGCCCGCCATCTGCAGGCCGAAGAAGGCGCTGAGCAGGCGTCCGCGCCGTTCTGGAGGGACGAACTCCAGTCCCGCGGCCTCCCTGCCCAGGGTCCACAGGCTGGCCCCAGCTCCGGCCAGCACCTGGCCGGCCAGCACGCCCCAGAAAGCGGGGCTCGCGGCCACCGCCACCGCGCCGGCCAGTGCCAGGGTGGAACCCAGGAGCAGGACCGCCCGCGAGCCCAAGGTGTCCACCAAGACGCCCGCGGGCAGCAGGATGAGCATGCGGCCCGCCCCGAAGGCCGTCACCACCTGCCCCGCGGTGCCTGCGGACACCTGGAACGCTTCCGCCAGTTTCGGTATGGCGGGGAAGATCATGCCCTGGCCCACACTCAGGGCGAGGGTCGGAAGGTACAGCCAGACGAGGAGGCGGTGCGCCGCGCTGACGCTGGTCGGAGTTCCGCTCAAGGCACCACGGCCACGTGGATCGCAGATGGGTCCAGCCGCCCCCCCTGGACTCGCAGGGCGGTGTCCGTCTCCTCCAGGCCGAAACGGTGCGTGCGCAGGCGGTGCAGGGGCAGCCGGCCACTGGCCAGCAGCGCCAGAGCCTCTTCCACCGCCTGGAAGTCCCTCCCGCGCACGCCCTTCACCACCAGCCCCTTGCGGACGATGGGTTCCGCCACCGCCTGTACCGGGACCTCACCGTGTTTGGTGGCCGCAAACAGCACGACCCCGCCCTTAGCTGCCAGCTCCAGGGCCGTCCGCAGGCCGTCGGGGCCGCCGGGGGCCAAGTCGATCACCAGGTCCGCCATCCGCCCTTCCGTGGCCTCCCGCACCGCCTGCACCACGTCCGACCGCTGCGACTCGAGGGGGGTGGCGCCCAGGGCCCGGGCCGCCTCCAGCCGTGGACTCGCGGACCGCCCCACCGCGAACACTTTGGAAGCCCCGGCTTCCACCGCGGCCGCCACGCATCCCAGCCCGTGCGCGCCGGGCCCGATCACCACCGCAACCCCTCCCGGCTGCAGCTGTCCGTCCCGGCGGACCCACCGGATCCCGTTGGACACCGGCACGAACAGGGTGGCGAGGTCAGGGGACAGCCCCGGAGGGACCCGGTGCACCAGCGCCCTGGGGTGCAGGTACAGGACCTCGCTGAACCCGCCCCACAGGGACGGCGGGATGTCCACGGGTGTAGCGCCGTAGCGCAGGAACGGACCTGCCGAACGGGAGTCGGTGGCGTCGCACAGGGCCGGCCGGCCGGTGCGGCAGAAAACACAGCTGCCGCAGGGCAGGAACTCCTCCACCGCCACCCGGTCTCCTGGCCGCACGCCCCATCGGCGGGCTGCCCCCTCCCCGACCGCCAGGACCGTGCCCACGATCTCGTGCCCGAGGATCATGGGGCCCAGGTGCGCCCCGCGCTGGCGCGTGTAGTACTCCCAGTCCGTACCGCACAGCCCGCAGGCCTCCACCTGCAGCAGGCCGTCCTCAGGCCCGACCTCGGGAAGGGAGAAGGTCTGGAGCTCGGTGTGTAGAGGCGCCGTGGCCACCGCAGCACGGACCTGCCCGATCACTGCCAGAACACCTCCTCGGGCGGCACGTTCGGGAGGAACTCTGAGCGGGCCTGGACGATCCGGATCTGGCGGACCTGGCGGTCCAGGAAGGGCGGGTCCCAGCGGCTCGTGTACACGAACCGCAGCCGCCGCGCTGCCAGCTGGATCTCCTCCTGGCCTGTAAGCCCGAAGATCTCCCGCCCGTAACGTTCCAGGACCCCCGCGGGGTTCTGACGGAAGGCCGCCACGGCGTCGGCTAGGGCCGCCCGGATCTGGCGCGCGGCGGTAGCGTTGGCATTCAGCCACGCGGGCCTGGCGGCCAGGGCGATGAACAGGTTGTCGGAAGCGGTCATGCGGCGGAACTCCTCGTTGAACTCCAACAGGACGCGGTAGCGCCCGGTGGCCAGCAGCCGCGACACGTGCGCCTCGAAGACCGCGATCGCTTCCAGGTCGCCGCGCTCCATGAGCGCGATGAGCGGTACCGCCTCCCCGAACCGCAGCTGGAAGTACCGCTCGGGATCCCCCAGGCCCTTCGCATAGCAGATGGCGGCGAAGGTGTTGTAGGTGCCGCTGATCTTGGACAGGCTGCCCACGGGCTTGCCCCGCAGGTCCTCCAGCCTCCGGTACGGTGCCTCTGACCGCACCAACAGGTAGTTGTGGTTGAGCAGAAACGGCGCGAACAGCTTGAGCGGATGCCCCTCCGCCACCGCGCGGACCGCGGAGAAGGGGTTGAAGATGCCCACGGGTACCCGGCCCTGCACCACCGCCCGCTCCGCGTCGGCCACAGCCAGCGGGACGATGTTCAGCTCCACCCCGTGCTTGCGGTCCAGCCCCAGGTCCTTCACCAGCCGCACCAGGAGCCCCGTGGCGCCCACCGCGGCCACGCTGACGTCCACCCGAGGCTGCGCCCACGCCCGGCCGGCCGCCGTCCAGGGCACGGCTGCCGATGCCAGCCCCGCCAGCAAAGCGGTCCCCGTCCGCAGGAAAGCGCGACGGGTCAGAGTTCCCTGCCCCTCCAGGTAGCCCACGATCTCCCGCGCCAGAGCAGCCACCTCAGGGCCGTCCGCCTGCCGGGGCTTGGGCAGTGGGTTGGAGACCTCCGCCACCACCCGGGCGGGCCGACCCGACAGCACGTAGATCCGGTCCCCTAACAGGGCCGCCTCGGAGGGATTGTGGGTCACGAAGAGGATCCGCTGGCCCAACCTTCCCTGGATCTGCAGGAGCTCCTGGCGCAGCTCCCGTGCGGTGATCTCATCCAGCTTGCTGAAAGGTTCGTCCATCAGGATGACGTCCGGCTCGAGAGCCAGGGCTCGGGCGAGTCCGACCCGTTGCCGCATCCCGCCGGAGAGGAACAGGGGGAACCGGTCCGCGAAGTCCTGCAGGCCCACCAACTGCAGGTATGTCCAGGCACGGGCCCGCGTCTCTGCTCGGGACAGCCTCAGGCTCTGGAGTCCGAACTCCACGTTGTGGCGAACCGTACGCCAGCTGAGGAGGCGCGGGTCCTGGAACACGTAGCCGATCCTCACCGCCTCCCGTCCCACCGGTTCGCCCGCCCGGTAGAAGCGCACCTCGCCGCCGTCCGGACGCTCCACCCCCGCCACCACGTTGAGCAGGGTCGACTTGCCGCACCCAGAAGGACCCAGCACGCAGACGAGTCCGTCGACCTCCAGGGAGACTCCCCCCAGTACCGGAAGCCAGCCGCCCCGCCCATCGGGAAACCGCTTCACCAGGTCGCGGATCTCCACCCGGACCCCCATGGTCTCACCCCCCCAAGCCCACCCGCGGCCGCCACGCCGTCCACCGGCGCTCCAGCGGAGCGATCACCCCATACTCCAAGGCCAGCATCACCGCGAGGAAAGCCAGTGCCCACGCCAGGACGCGCTCCATGCTGAAGAGGTGGTACGACTCGTACAGCAGGTAGCCCACGCCGTTGCCGAAGCCGAGCATCTCGATCACCACCACGATCTTCCAACCCCACGCCAGCCCGTAGCGGGCGGAAGCGAACAGTTGAGGGATCAGCTGAGGGAGGACCACGTCGCGGGCGACGCTCCAGCCGGTGGCCCGGTACACCCGCGCCATAATCAGCAGGTCCCGGTCCAGGGCCTTCACCCCCTGCCACCAGTTCACTACGAACATGGGCACAAGCCCCGCGGCGATGGCGGTGTACACCGTGAGCTCGGACAGACCGAACAGCAGGAGCGCCACCAGAGCCCAGATGAGCCCTGGCACGGAGAGCGCCACCACCAGCCAGGGGGTGAGCAGGCGCTCCACGGCGGGCAGGAAGCCCATGGCCGCTCCCACGGGAAGGCTGATGCCCAGGGCCGCTACGAAGGCGACCACCACCCGCTGCACCGTGAGGAGGAGGTTCGACACCAGCACGCCGCTTCGCACCGCCTCGAGGATGCGGGCCAAGACGCGGTCTGGGGGAGGCAGGAGGTGCGGTGGCAGTACGGCCAGGGAGGCCGCCGCGTGCCAGGCCGCCGCCACTCCCACCACCGGGAGCACGGTGTAGAGGAAGGCGTCCGACGAACGGCTCACGGTGCGCCGGAGGGACTCCCGGGCCCACGGGGATTGCCCCAGCACGCTGTCCCCTCCCTTCCACGAGGCAACTACGGGAGCCAGCCCGCTTCCCGGAGCTCCTGCACCCAATTCTCCCACGCCCGGCGGATGCCGATCTCCCCGAGCCGCACCCGCAGCATGGCGCGGGCTTCCACCTCGCTGAGGGGCTTCGCGGGGGCCACGGCCTCCGTCAGCCACTGGACCCTGCAGTTCTGGTCCAGGGAGTAGGTGCTCACCACCAGCTCCGGCAACGTGCTCCCCACCACCACGCACCCGTGGCCCCGGAGCAGCACCGCCCGGTGCGAGCCCAGGACTGCCGCCATCCGGCGGGCCTGCTCCTGGGAGATCACGTACACGCCCTCGTGCTCGGGGTCGTAGTAGTCGTCGTACACGGGAACCCCGTCCCAGAACATGGCGGCGGAGTGGACCACCGCGCGGATGGGCCGAGCCGCAAGGCCGAAGGGCAAGACGGAGGGCATGTGGGTGTGGACCACCGCATGTACGTCGGTCCGCACCCGGTACACCTCCCCGTGGAGGGCCCGCTCCATGTACGGCGGCTTCCCGGAGCCGGTCAGGTCCACCCCGTCCAGGTCGAAGATCAACACGTCCTCTGCGGTCACCCACCGGGGCGCCTTCGACCACGAGAGCAGATAAGTGGATGGGTCCTCTGGATTGCGCACGCTCACGTGGCCCATGGAGTCCAGCAACCCCAGCCGGACGAGGATCCGGTTGGCCAGGACCAGCTGGTCGCGGGCCTCCGACAGCGTCGCCGCCCGTCCCCACACGACCGCCTATTCCTCGTCCACGTCCGGCTCGGGCAGGGCCACCAGGTCGCTGGTGTCCACCAGGGGCGCCAGGTCCATGTGCCGGACCCGGAGGAGGATTTCCACCTCACGGGGCGACAGGAGCACGGCCAGCCCCGCGTTCATGTCCCGCACCAGCAGGCCTTCGGTACCCACCAGGGCCACCGCCACGAGGGCGAACTCGTTCTGTAGCCGCTCCGAAAGTTCTCCCCACGTCCGCCAAGCCTCCGCCGCCTGCTCCGCACCGTCCCCCGTGGCCAAGGGCAGGGCCGGGACCGGCTTGTAGCGGGCTCGGGTGAGGCCTTCCAGTTCCAGGGGGTCCAGGAACGCCTCCACCTCCCCCTCCCGATCCCGCAGCCGCAGCCGGACGCCCGTGGGCGTCTCGTACCGGCTCACCTCCACCCGTCCCACCGTGCCCAGGGGCCGCTCCACCCGCCAGGGCCGCCCGTACAGGTCCATAGTGCCCTCCTCAGGGGATGAAGGAGAGGTTGTACTGGGCCTGGTCTGCGTCCAGCAGGACCACCTTCTTGAAGGCGATCCGCCACCCCCCGTCCACGGGACGGAGGCGGTACTCGCAGCGGGCCGCCAGCCATCGGGGGCTGTTCAGGCCCGCCTGCCCGGGCCCTCCCGGTCGCATCTCCGCGATGAGCTGGTTGCACCGGACGCGGTGCTCCCCCGCCCCGTCCCGGGACTCCACCTCCACGTTGGCCACAAACCGCACGGTGCGGGACGGCGGGTTCTGGTCCAGGACGGGGGTCCGCGTCAGCCGGTACACACGCTCGTGCAGCCGCTTGCGGTCGTCGTAGATGATGGACACAGTGTCCGCGGGGTCGCGGTCGGGGTCCATGGGCACCCAGTACACCGCGTCCTCGGTGAACAGGGCCTCCCACTCGTCGAAGCGGCGCTCGTCCAGCAGCCGCGCCTCCGCCACCAGGAACCGCTCCGCCTCGTCTACGGTCAGCATCCTTCCCTCCCCCTACGCCTCGGACATCACCCGCTTCCACTCCCGGTAGAAGGACCGCTGCGGGGCCTCGTCCGTGGTGTGGCCGATGACCTCCCCGTCCACCACCCGCTCCCGGTGCTGCCCGCGGTTCAGCAGGTTCCACGGGTCGCCGGTGGCCCGCAGGCCCGTCTGCATCTCGGTGAACACCTCGATGTCGTCCGGCGCGCCGAAGCCCGCGGGACCGTAGAAGCGCTCGTGGCCCCGGAAGCGGCTGCGGTTGATGGCCTCGGGGACGTCCTCCAGGGCGTACACGTACAGCTGCACCTCGGTCCGGTCCACCGCCTTGGGCACGATCACCCGGATGTGGGTGTCGAACAGGTACAGGTTGGGGAACACGAGGATGTTGCGGCGGGCGGAGATCTCCACGAGCTGCGCGTCGTCGAACCGCCGCCGCATGGCCTCCGCGTACTCCGGGTAGCGGTGCATCATGCGGGCGGTCCAGCTGGAGGCGGGGTTGAGGCTGCCCGGCCGTTCCAAAAGCCCGTGGCCGTTCCGCAGCCCCCGGACGCAGCCCTCCTGCCGGTACTGCTGGACCTCCTCCACGGTGGACTCCCTGGACAGCTGGAGCACCCGCTGCCAGGACAGGTGGACGTAGTTGCCGTGGTAGCCGTCGAACCCGTTCTCCGCCTGCAGCTTCCAGTTCCCTGGGTACTCATACCGGTGCGGCGGGAGGATCACCTGGATGCGCTCCGACGGGGACCGGCCGAACCAGTAGTCCACGTACTTCCGCACGGGCTCCAGGTGCTCGGCCAGGCTCGGGCCCCTGGGCGACAGGTTCACGAACAGCAGGCCCCGGTAGGACTCCAGCCGCGCCGCGGGCACCAGGCCGTAGCGGCTGCGGTCCAGGTCCTCGGGGTAGCCGGACGCCTGGGCCATGCCAATCAGCGCCCCGTTGTTGGCGTATACCCAGTTGTGGTAGCGGCAGCGGAAGAAGTTGGAGTGCCCCCGCTCCTCCCGGCACACCACCGCCCCCCGGTGCCGGCACCGGTTATAGAGGGCATAGATCCGGCCGTCCTCGTGCCGGGAGAGGATGAGCGGCTGGCGGCCCACCAGGACCGTCTTGTAGTCTCCGGGGGCCGGCAGCTCTGACTCGTGCCCCACGTAGACCCACGTGCGCTCGAAGATCCGCTGCATCTCCTCCTCGAAGATCCGAGGGTCGGTGTAGATGGACCCGTGCACCCGGAACTCCCTCGGGTCGTCCACCACCAGGTCCCCGTAGGACGACCGTGCCACCTCAACCGCCACGTCCATCCCTCCTCCGCGGCAGACTCCCGCGCCCGAAACGCTCCGCTACAAAGGATCTCCTGGCCGTGGGGAGGCGACAAGACCGGTGTTCAGCTATTCCGCACCGTTTGTTCACGATGGTTGAACAGACCCCTTTCCGGCCCCGGGAAGAACGCCCATAATCGGGCTGAAGTCCCTTAAAGAGGGGGAACCGATGGCCAGCGTGTTGCCTCGCACCGTCCAGGGGCCTCCCGTGCCGCTCAGGTGGCCTCCGGAGGACAACCGCATCCCCAGGGAGATCTTCACCGACCCGGATCTCTTTCGCTGGGAGATGGACGCCGTGTTCACCGGCCCCGTGTGGGTGTTGGTGGGCCACGAGGCGGAGATCCCCCAGCCCGGGGACTACAAGACGCTGTCCGTGGGGGCGGTCCCGGTCATCGTGGTCCGGGACGCACAGGGCCAGGTCCGGGTCCTGGTCAACGCGTGCGCGCACCGGGGCGCCCGGCTCGTGGAAGGGCCCAGGGGCAACGTCCTCAAGGGCGGGTTCCGCTGCATCTACCACATGTGGACATACGCCCCCGACGGCTCCCTGCTCGGCGTGTCGCTGCCCGACGACTTCCCCGCGGAGTTCCGGAAGGAGGACTACGGGCTGCCCCAGGCGCGGGTGGCGCTGTACAAGGGCCTGATCTTCGCCTCCTTCCACGAGGGAACCCCGCCCCTGGACACGTACCTGGCCGAGCTCACCGAGGGCCTGGACCGCGTGCTGGGCGATGGCCGCCTCCGGTACCTGGGCTCCATCAAGGTCATCTTCCGGACCAACTGGAAGCTGTACGTGGAGAACATCTACGACGGTTACCACGTGACCGCCCTCCACACCGGCTTCCAGGTGGTGCGGCTGCGGTCCCACGGCGGCCAGCGGCTGGTCCCCAACTACGAACGCAACGGGCACCTCTGGGGCCAGTCCCGCTCCACCCCCCGGGAGCAGCTGGAGCCGGTGCTGCGGGACATGACCCTGTTCGACGTGCGGACGAAACCCACCACCGACCACAACATGATGGTGGTCTTCCCCTCCGGGGTCGTCACGGACTACTTCGACACCCTGCAGCTGCGGTACGTGCTGCCCCTGGCAGTGGACCAGACCCTCATCGAGTTCACCTTCTTCGCGCGGGCGGACGACCCGGAAGAGGTGGTCCGCCACCGGGTCCGGCAGGGTCCGGCGGTCCTGGGCCCCGCGGGCGCCATCACCCTGGAGGACGCCGCAGCCCTGGAGCGGGTCCAGCAGAGTTCCGTGGCTCGGGGGGACAACGTGGTCCTCAAGGGGACGCCCAAGCGGTTCCCGCCCTACCGCCACGTGGACGAAGCACCCATCCGCCACTTCTACCAGGCCTACCGCCGGCTCATCGGGGTCCCCGTGGAGGAGGGCAGCTCGTGAAGGCGACCGACTCGCTGGCTACCCGGGAGCAGGCGGCGCGGGAGCTGCTGGCCCGCTACGTGCGGGTGGTAGACGACCCCGACCGCATCGAGGAGTGGCCCGACCTGTTCGCGGACCAGGCGGAGTACCGGGTGGTGACCCGGGAGAACCTGGAGGCGGGCCTTCCGGTGTGTGTGGTGTGCGACGACACGAAGGACCGGATCGTGGATCGCGTCACCGTCATCCGGGAGTTCTGGGGTGCGGGCGGTCGCCTGGAGGACCGGCACTACAACCAGGTTCGGCCGCGGCACGTGGTGGGACCGGTGTGGACGGAGCCTCAGGACGACGGAACCGTGCGGGTGCTGGCCAACTTCGCCGTGTGGGGGACGCCGGCCGGCGACTTCTACCCACGGCTGCTGGCAGTGGGCGAGTACCGCGACGTGGTGGAGTTCGGCCCCCAGGGGCCGCGGTTCCGGTCCAAGTGGGTGGTCCTGGACACCCCGGTGCTCCAGGACGTTTTTGTCTACCCGTTGTAGGAGGCGGAGCGTGCCGGAGCTGCGCCTGAGCCTGGCCTGCGGGCCGTACGACCGCACGGAAGCCCTCCGCAGTGGGCTGGTACGGCCCGAGGGGATCGAGCTGGTGTACGTCCCCGTGCCCTCTCCGCCCGAGCTGTTCGCCCGGATGGTGGCCACGGAGTGCTTCGACGTCTCCGAGATGTCCTGCTCCCTGTACTTCATCCGCAAGTGCCGGGGGGACTTCCCCTTCGTGGCCCTGCCCGTTTTCCCTTCCCGCATGTTCCGGCACGGTTTCGTGTTCGTGAACCGGGACAGCGGGATCGAGACGCCGAAGGACCTCGACGGCAAGAGGGTCGGGGTGCCGGAGTACAGCCAGACCGCGGCGGTGTGGATCCGGGGGATCCTGGCGGACGAGTACGGGGTGGACTGGGGGTCCTGTCGTTGGTACACGGGAGGGGTGAACGCCATCGGCCGGCCCGACGCCTTGGTGGAGTGGCCCCGCTTCCCCCTGTCCATCCAGCGGGTGTTCGACCGCACCCTGAACGACATGCTGGTGGCGGGGGAGATCGACGCCCTCATCGGGGCCCGCATCCCCCGCGCCCTGGGCCGGGACCCGCGGGTCGTGCGGCTGTTCCCCGACTACCGCGAGGTGGAGAAGGACTACTACCGCCGCACAGGGATCTTCCCGATCATGCACACGGTGGTGGTACGGGAGGCCGTGTACCGGCAGCACCCCTGGGTCGTCCACAGCCTGTACAAGGCGTTCGTGGCCGCCAAGGCCTGGTGCGCGGAGCAGATGCGGTTCAGCGGAGCCCTGCGGTACACGGTCCCCTGGCTGCACGCGGAGCTGGAAGAGACGGAGCGCGTCCTGGGTGAGGATCCCTGGCCCTACGGCTTGGAGCCTAACCGCAAGACCCTGGAGACCCTCCTGCGGTACCTGGTGGAGCAGGGCTTCGTGGAGCGTCCGCGCCCCGTGGACGAGCTGTTCGCACCTGTGACCGTGGTCAACGAGTAGCGCGGAAAAACCGGGGGAAGGTGGGAGCATGAGCCGAAACGGGAAAGTCAAGGTCGCCATCCTGGGTTCCGGCAACATCGGGACCGACCTCATGTACAAGATCCTCAAGAACCCGGGGCCCATGGAGCTCGTCTTGGTGGCGGGGATCGACCCTCAGTCGGAGGGGCTGGCCAGGGCCCGGGCCCTGGGTCTGCGCACCAGCGTGGACGGGATCCAGGCGGTCCTGGAGGACCCCGACATCCGCATCGTGTTCGACGCCACCAGCGCCAAGTCCCACGTCCGCCACGCGAAGGTCCTGCGGGAAGCCGGGAAGGTGGCGGTGGACCTCACGCCTGCGGCGGTGGGGCCGTACGTGGTGCCGCCGGTGAATTTGGGCGAGCACCTGGACGTCCCCAACGTGAACCTCATCACGTGCGGGGGACAGGCCACCATCCCGCTGGTGCACGCGGTGAACCGGGTCAGCCCGGTGCGCTACGCGGAGATCGTGTCCACCGTCGCCAGCCGGTCCGCGGGGCCCGGCACCCGGCAGAACATTGACGAGTTTACCTCCACCACCGCCCGGGGCCTCGAGGTCATCGGCGGCGCGGCCCTGGGGAAGGCCATCATCATCCTGAACCCCGCGGAACCGCCCATCATCATGCGCAACACCATCTACTGCATCCCGGAGGATGACGACGTGGACCCGGACCGGATCCGGGAGTCGGTGGAGCGCATGGTGGCGGAGGTCCAGCGGTACGTACCGGGCTACCGGCTGAAGAACGGCCCCCACTTCGACCGCCGGGACACCCCCTGGGGCGAGCGGACGGTGGTGGCCATGCTGCTGGAGATCGAGGGCGCGGGCGACTACCTGCCCACCTACGCGGGGAACCTGGACATCATGACCGCGGCGGCGCGGCGGGTCGGGGAGTTGATCGCGCAGCACATGCTGACGGGGGCGGTGGCATGAGACCTCCTCGGATCACCGACACCACCCTGCGGGACGGGTCCCACGCCTTCCGTCACCAGTTCACCCGGGAACAGGTACGGGCGGTGGTGGCGGCCCTGGACGACGCCGGTGTGCCCGTCATCGAGGTCACCCACGGCGACGGGCTGGCGGGTTCGTCCATCCAGTACGGGTTCTCTCGGGTCCCCGACCTGGACTTGGTGGAGGAGGCGGCCGCCACCGCGCGGAGGGCCCGGATCGCCATCCTCCTGATCCCCGGGATCGGAACCCGCAAGGAGCTGCGGGAGGCGGTCCGGAGGGGCGCCACGGTAGCCCGCATCGCCACCCAGTGCACCGAGGCGGACATCTCCGAGCAGCACTTCGGCCTGGCCAAGGAGCTGGGGATGGAGGCGGTGGGCCTCCTCATGATGGCCCACATGATCCCGCCGGAGCGGCTGGCGGAGCAGGCGCAGCTGATGGAGTCGTACGGCGCGGACTGTGTGTACGTCACCGACTCCGCGGGCGCCATGCTGCCGTGGCAGGCCGCGGCCGCGGTGAGGGCGCTCAAGCAGGCCCTGCGGATCCAGGTGGGCTTCCACGCCCACAACAACCTGGGCGTGGCCATCGGCAACTGCCTGGCGGCTCTGGAGGCAGGGGCGGACCAGCTGGACGGGTCCCTTCGGGGCTGCGGCGCCGGCGCGGGCAACGCCGCCACGGAGGTCCTGGCCGCGGTCCTGGACAAGGCGGGACTCAATCCCGGGCTGGACGTGTTCAAGCTCATGGACGCCGCGGAGTTCATCCTAGCGCCCATGATGCCGTTCCAGCCCATGCCGGACCGGGACGCGGTGACCATCGGCTACGCAGGGACGTACTCCACGTTCCTCCTGCACGCACGCCGCATCGGGGAGCGGCTGGGCCTGGACCCGCGGGAGATCCTGGTGGAGCTGGGCCGGCGGAAAGCGGTGGCGGGGCAGGAGGACTGGATCCTCGACGTGGCGCTGGACCTCGTCCGTCAGAAGCAGGCTGCGGTGGCGTCCTGAACCGGTTACGGGCTACCCCCACGGCCCACGGAGGACTCCCATGATGCTGACCGCGAGCGAGCAGGAGCTACTGGAGCGGATCCGGTCCGCGCGGGCCGCCCGTACCCCGGTGCCCGGCGCGGCAGCTCCTGTGACCCTGGAAGCAGCCTACCGGGTGCAGGCAGCCCTGGGCTCGGGCCGGGCCCTGAGGGGCTTCAAGCTGGGCCTGCTGAGTGAAGCCAAGCAGCGGCAGATGGAGATCCGCGAGCCCATCTACGGCCGCGTGTACGCGGACATGCTCCTCGGTCCGTCGGTGTCCCTCAGCAGGTTCCTGCAGCCCCGGGTGGAACCCGAGGTGGCAGTGGTCCTGCGGGCGGACGTGCCCGCGGGCACCGTGCCGAGCCGAGCCCGGGCCGCGTTCGGCGGTTTCTTCCTGGCCCTGGACGTGTTGGACAGCGTCTGGCAGGACTACCGCTTCACCGCGCCCGAGGTGGTGGCGGACAACGCCAGCGGAGGGGCCTTCGCCCTGGGTCCGGTGCTGGTCCCGGAGACGGACCTGCCCGCGCAGCTCCGGCTGTTCCTGAACGGCGCCCTCCGGTCGGAGGGCCCCACCGAGGCCCTGGGAGACCTGGGGACTCGGGTGGCGTGGCTGGCAGACCGGGTGGGCGGGCTGCGGGCCGGCCAGGTGGTGTTCCTGGGTTCCCCCGCGCCCGCGGTCCCCGCGGAGCCGGGGACGGTGGAGGTCTGGAGTGGGGCGGGCGTGCTGCTGTTGCGTTTCGAGCCGTAGAGGAGGTCGGAGACCGTGGACAGGCCGCGCTTCGAGGTGGAGCACTACATCGGCGGGGAGTTCCGGAAAGGACGGAATCGTTTCGAGGTGTTCTACCCCGCCACCAACGAGGTCATCGGCACCGCACCGGAGGCGGGGCCGGACGAGGTGGACGCCGCGGTGCAGGCGGCCCACCGGGCTTTCGCCTCCTGGAGCCGCACCCCTGTGGCGGAGCGCCGGAAGATCCTCCACGCCTTCGCCCGGGCCATCCGGGAGGAAGCAGAGGAGCTGGCCCGGGTGGAGACGTGGGACGTGGGCCGTCCCATCCGGGAGAACAACCCCCAGGTGTACATCGCCCGGGTGGCGAACAACATCGAGTTCTTCGCCGACTTCGCGGCCACCCACGGGAGCGAGGCGTTTTTGATGGACAACGGCTACGTGAACTACGTCCAGCGCATGCCCGTGGGCGTGGCCGCCCTCATCACCCCGTGGAACGTCCCGCTGCTCCTGGAGACGTGGAAGATCGGGCCCGCGCTGGCCTTCGGGAACACCGTGGTGCTCAAACCCGCGGAGTACACCCCCATCGGGGCGTGGAAGCTGGCACAGATCGCCCACCGGGTGGGCCTGCCCCCCGGGGTGTTCAACGTGGTGCACGGGTTCGGCCCCAACTCCGCGGGCGAGTTCCTCACCAAGCACCCCCTGGTCCGTCTCATCTCCTTCACGGGCGAGACCACCACGGGCAAGACCATCATGGCGGCCGCAGCCCCGACCCTGAAGCGGCTGAGCTTCGAACTGGGTGGCAAGGGGCCGAACCTCGTCTTCGAGGACGTGGACCTGGACCGGGCGGTGGAGGTAAGCGTCCGCGCGGCGTTCTTCAACCAGGGTGAGTTCTGCCTGGCGGGACCGCGCCTGATGGTGCAGCGGCCCGTCTTCGACGCCTTCCTCGAGCGCTTCGTGGCGGCCTGCGAGCGCCTGCGCCCCGGCGACCCCATGGACCCAGAGACGACCCTCGGCGCCCTCATCGCGCCCGAGCACCTGGAACGCGTCACGGGCTACGTGGAGGAGGCCCGGGCCCAGGGCGCCCAGGTGCTCCTGGGCGGCGACCGACCTCAGCTTCCGGCCCCCTTCGACCGCGGCAACTTCCTGAACCCGACGGTGATCACCGGCGTCCGCCACACCGACCGCATCTGCCAGGAAGAGGTGTTCGGCCCGGTGGTCACGGTCCTGCCCTTCGACACGGAGGAGGAAGCCATTGAGGTGGCCAACGGGGTCACCTACGGCCTGTCCGCGGTGGTCCAGACCAAGGACGTGGGCCGGGCGATCCGGGTGGCCAACGCCCTGGAGGCGGGCACCGTGTGGGTGAACGACTTCTTCGTGCGGGACCTGCGGGTGCCCTTCGGGGGCATGAAGTCCAGCGGGATCGGCCGGGAAGGCGCGCAGTACAGCCTGGAGTTCTACACGGAGGCCAAGACGGTATGCCTCAGCAACCGCTAGACCCGGACCGGCTGGCAGAGCGCCTGGAGGAGGCCCTCCGTTCCCGCCGGCCCATCCCGCCCCTCAGTGAGGAGGGGCTCGTGGACGTGGCGCAGGCCTACGCGGTGCAGCAGCGGTGGAACACCCTGCGGCTGCAGGCCGGGGAGAAGCTGGCAGGCCGCAAGATCGGGCTCACCAGCGCTGCCATGCAGGCGCAGCTGGGGGTGAGCGAACCCGACTACGGCTGTCTGTGGGCCTCCCGCTACGTCCCCCAGACCGGCGGCCGTGCAGAGGTGGGTTTCCACACCTTCCTGCAACCGCGGGTGGAAGGGGAGATCGCCTTTTTGCTGGGCCGCCCTCTCCGTGGACCGCACGTGACCGTCCAGGACGTTCTCGCCGCCACGGACGCGGTCACCTGCGGGGTGGAGATCATCGACTCCCGTATCGCCGACTGGCGCATCCGGATCACGGACACCATCGCGGACAACGCCTCCTTCGGAGGGTTCGTGCTGGGGCCGTGGTCGTCCCGCGCCCGCCACGAGGACCTCCGCCTGGTGGGCATGGTGCTCAGCCACAACGGCCAGCCCGCCACGGAGGGGGTCGGTGCGGCGGCCCTGGGGCACCCAGCGCGGGCGGTGGCCTGGCTGGCAAACAAACTGGCGGAGTTCGGGGAGGGTCTGGAGGAGGGCGATGTAGTGCTCTCGGGCTCTTTGGGCCGGGCGGTGGCGGTCGGTCCGGGCGACGTGGTCACCCTGGAGATGGCCGGCTTCCCGCCACTGTCGGTGCGGTTCGCGTAGCCTACTGCCCCTCGAAGACGTTGACCCGCGCGAAGGCCTCCTCCAGCACGAGCTCGCCCGTCAGCAGCCCCTGCTCGCGCAGGTAGCGAACCAGGGTCTGGAGGACCGTGCGGTTCGGCTCCAGGCCATACGGCCAGGGATCCGGACCGAACAGCTCCCGGGCCTCTTCGAGGTCCGCGTGCAGCCACGGCAAGGCGTACCGCAGGGACGGGCTGTGGGCCATGCGCCGGAAGGCTAGGTCCTTCGCCTGGCAGAAAGCCTTGTACAGGCTGGTCGCCACCCAGGGGTGCCGCTGTACTAGCTCCTCCCGCACCACCACCGTGTGCATGATGGGGAAGATGCCCGTCCGGAGGTAGTACGCCCGCTCCACCTCCCGGTAGTTCGGGAACAGTCTGCGGATCCGCAGGTCCACCCCGAAGCTGTTGGGGCGCACGGCCCCCATGTAGGCGTCCAGCAGCCCTTCCACCAGCATGCGGTCCAGGCTGTAGCCTTCCGGCGCCGCTTCCAGCTTCCATCCCTCGCCCGACGGACGGCCCACGATGGACGCGGATCGGCGGCCCGGCCGGTTCGCCTCCCCTACCACCCAGACCACCGACCGCAAATCCACCCCGTAGTCGTCCTGCAGGATTCCCCGCAGCCACACCAACCCGGTCTGGCTGAACTCCGGGATGCCCACCCGCTTGCCCTCCAGGTCCTTGGGCTCCCGGATGCCGCTGCCCTCCCTCACGAAGGCGTACCCGTGGCGGAACATCCGCGACGGGAACACGGGCAGGGCCACGAAGGGGAAGTCGCCCGCAGCGTGGCGGGAGAAGTACAGGGAACAGCTGAACTCGAAGGCGTCGAACTCCCCCGCAAGGCCTCTGAGGAACGCCTCCGGGGGCTCCTCGAGGGGCACGTACACTAAGTCGATCCCCTCCGGCCGCACCGTCCCGTCCCGCAGCGGCTCGGTGCGGTCGTACGGCCCCGCGGCGAGGCTGAGGGTCAACGCCGCGGCCATGGGGTCCAGGACCCGCTCACCGCGGGCACACCCCGGCCCACCGCGGCTCCAGGGCCTCCTCGAAGCCCACGGGCTGCCGGATCACTCCGGTGTCCATCATCCGGCGCATCTCCACCTCGTAGCCGCTGCGGCTCAGACAGCCGGTCCCGTACCCGTGGCGGATGCGGTTGATCATCTTGCTGGCCAGGTCCGGCGGCACTCCCTGGAACAGCTGGTTGGTCTTGGGGTTACCGGTAACCAACCGCACGATCTCCTCCGAGGAGTGGCTGCGGATGTACGCCAGGCCCTTCTGGATCGCCGCCACCATGGCCGCCACCGTGTCCGGCTGCGTCCGGATGACGCCCTCCGTAGTGGCCAGGACGTTGGACAGGACGCGGTCGGTGCCCATCCAGCGCCGCGCCACGTTGCGGTCGAAGATGTTGACCAGCACGTAGGCCACCCCGTCCTGCTCGGCCCGGCTCATCACGGGCTCGCTCCACGCGAGAGCATCCACCCGGCCGGTCTGCAGCGCCGTGTACAGCACGCCGGGGTCCGTGCCGATGGGCAGAAGGCGCACGTCCCGCTCCGGGTCCAGGCCGGCCTTCTTCAGGTAGGTCAGGGTCATGGACCACGAGTACGAGCCCGGGGCGCTGATGCCCACCGTGCGGCCCCGGAGGTCCGCCACGGTCTTCACCTCATTGCGCAGGCCGGACCTCACCAGCAGGGCGATGTTGGGCAGGTCGTAGGTGGCCACCACCCCCTTCAGGGGGGCACCCGCGAGCCGCGCCAGGGGGATGTGCTCCGTGCCGAGCACGGCGAACGGCACCCGCCCACCGATGAGGAGGTTGCGGATGGCGGTCCCGCCCGCGAAGATCAGGCGTCCTACCTCCACCCCTTCTCCCCGGAAGTGACCCGCTGCTTCCGCCACCAGCACCGACAGGCTGGCCTCGTACGCGGCGATGGTGGGCAGGTCCAGCTGCACGGGCGCCCGCTGGGCCCTGCCCGGGGCAGCCAGCATCCCCCCCACCAGCAGGACCAACAACGCCAGCAAGCGGACTGTCCTCACTCCCGGCACCTCCCTTCGGACCGCACCTGTTGTTTCTAGCCTTCCCTCTGCCAGCGCAGCAGCCGGCGCTCCACGAAGCCCGCCAGGGTCACCACCCCGTAGCCCACCCCAGCCAGCACCACGAGGATGGCGAACGTCCTGGGCGTGTCGAGCACGCCCACGGAGATCACCATCCGGTAGCCGAGCCCCTGCACCGACCCTACGAACTCCCCCACCACCGCCACGCCCAGGGAAACCCCGATGGAGGTCCGCAGGGCCGCCACCACCCAGCTCACCACGTAAGGCAGGATCACGTAACGGGCCACGTCCCGCGGCCCGCCGCCCATCACCTCGATGGCCCGGACCCAGTTCGGGTCGATGGTCAGAACCCCCTGGTAGACGTTGAAGAAAACCACGAAGAACACCGCAAAGAACACCAGCGCCACCTTGGACGCCATCCCCAGTCCGAACCAGACGACGAACAGGGGTGCCAGGGCGTACCGGGGCATGGCGTTCAGCGCCACCATGAGGGGTTCTGCCGCCTGGCCCAGAAGCCGCACGTACGCGAACAGCACGCCGACGGCGATCCCCGCGGCGATGGCCAGCCCGAGCCCGGCGCCCGCCTCCGAGAGGGTGTACAGGGCGTCGCCTGCAAGGTCGCCGCTCCGGGCGTAGGCCTGTAAACCCGACAGCACCTCGGTGGGCGAGGGGAGGATGGCCCGAGGCGTCGGCCGCCACCCGGCCACCAGGTCGCCACTGAAGGCCGCCCAGGCCGCCAGCACCACCACCAGGAAGCCGCTCCGCAGGGCCAGAACCCAGGCCCCCCGCCGGTACCCCGTCACCCTGCCCCGTCGGGCCTGCGGGATCGCCAGGCTCAAGCCAACCCCTCCCGTCGCACTGGCTTGGCACGGGGTCCGGGGATTGCCGCCCTCACGCACCCACCCTCCCCTCAGGAGCGCACGCCTGCGGGTTCCGGATGCGCCGTGCTGAAGAGGCGAGCCAGGGACTCCTCTGCCCGCTCCACCGCTTTGGCTGCGTGTCGCCGCTTCACGTCCTCGTAGCCCCGGATCGCCTCCGGCGCCGCCGCTAGCTCCACCACCTGCACGTAGGTGTCCGGCCGGAGGGCCTGCAGGGCGCGCTCCACCAGCCCTCGGTACCACCGCACCAGCTCCCGCTCCTCACGGCGCACGCGGAGGTAGCCGAAGGGATCCAGGGGCGTTCCCCGGAGCCGCCGCAGGGCCCGCAGAAGGCGGAACAGCCCCAGCGCCCACGGCCCCACCGCCACCTTGCGCCGCACCCCCACAGCCCTCAGCAGCGGCGGGTGCAGGTGGAACCGGACCCTGCGGTATCCTGGGAAGGTGCGCTGCAGGTGTTGCCAGAACTCCTCGCGCAAGTACAGGCGTGCCACCTCGTATTCGTCCTTGTACGCCATGAGTTTGAACAGAGACCGGGCCACCGCGTGGGTCAGCGGGCCCGTCCGGCCCACCACCTGGCGCTCCCGATCCGCCACCCGCAGGACGAAGTCCAGGTACTCCGCCGCGTAGCGGGCGTCCTGGTAATCCACCAGCTCCCCCACCCGGACGGCCAGCAGGCGCCGGGACTCCTCGTCCAGCTCCGCCGCACGATCCAACAGCCGAGCGTACTCCCGGGCCTGCGGGCCACGGAGTCTCCGCAGCCAGCGCTCCCGCTCCTCCTCGTAGCCCCGCCGCGGCGGCTCCACCAGCTCCCGCACCCGCTGCGGGTCGTGCACCCACAGCCGGCCGTACCGGAACGCCTGAAGGTTCTGCTCCACCTGCACGCCGTTCATCCGGATGGCGGCCTCGATGCTCGACGCTTTCAGAGGAACGGTGCCCGCCTGGTAGGCCACCCCGAGCACGAACAGGTTGGTGGCCAGGTAGTCGCCGAACAGCGCCTCCGCGAGCCGGCGGCCCTCCACGTACACGCTGCCCGCGGCCCGGGTGTAGTGAGCCACGGCCTGTTCCAGCACCTCCGGGGAGACCGTGGCGGACGGGTCCCGGATCATCTCGCCCGTGGGGAGCACCGTGGTGTTCACCACCGCCACCGTCCGCTGCGGGTCGCACCGATCCAGGTTCCCGGGCGCCGCCGCGCCGATCAGGTCCAGGGCCAGGTACAGATCCGCCTGCCCGGCGCCCACCCGGCTGGCCCACAGGGCCCGGCCACGCGGCGCCACCACCAGGCTAGACAGGACCGCACCCCACTTCTGGGCAGCCCCGGTCTGGTCGTACGTCAAGGCCTCCAGCCCGTCCATCCACGCGGCGAAGGCCAGGATGGCGTTCACCGTGATGACTCCCGTACCGCCGACGCCCGGCGTGTAGATGCGGTAGGGGCTGTCCAGCCGGACCCTGGCGGGCGGCTCCGGGATCTCCTCGGGCCCGACCTCGGGAGGCTTCGGGCGGGCGAACCCGTTGGGGGCCTCGAGGGTGACGAAGGACGGGCAGTCGCCCTGCAGGCACAGCTCGTCCTGGTTGCAGCTGGACAGGTGCACTTGCGTCTTGGGGCCGAACTCCGTGTCCACCCGTTGCAGCGACATGCAGTTGCTGGCCTGGCCGCAGTCCCCGCAGCCCTCACACACCTCGGGGTGGATCCAAACCCACCGGGTGCGGGGCGGGAGCTTGCCCCGCTTCTGCTGCCGGCGGCGCTCGTTGGCGCACGTCTCGTCGTAGAAGTACACCGTGGTGCCGCCCGCGGAGACCAGGTCCCGGAGGGCCTGCGGGTGGGCGTGACGCGGGTACACGCGAGCGATGCGGGCCAGCTTGGCCCCGCGGTACCGGCGGGGGTCCCTGGTGACCACCGCGATCCGCCGCACCCCGTCCGCCTCCAGCATGTGGGTGAGCTCCGGGATGCCGAGCTGCCCGACGGGCCGCTGCGCTCCGGTGTTGGCGACGTACCCGTTGTACAGCACCTTGAAGGTGATGTTCACGCCCGCGGCGGCGCAGAACCGGATGTTCGGGTAGCTGGAGTGGAACAAAGACCCGTCGCCCACGTTCTGCACCACGTGGGGCCGGTCCACGAAGGGCGCCAGGCCCACCCAGGGCAGCCCTTCCCCGCCGTACTGGGTCATGGCCACCACGTGCCGGTGGGGCTGCTCGATGAGGGAGGCGAAGGAGTGACACCCCGGGCTGCCCCAGGCCACCTGCCCGGGCAGCAACACCGTGGACGTGTTGTGGGGGCAGCCCGAGCAGTAGTTGGGGGCCCGGCTCCGGGTGGGCTCGTACTGCCGCGCCCGCACCGACGCGAGCTGCGCCAGACGGCGCGCGCCCACGTCCTCCCCCAGGTACGGCCGCAGGCGCGGTGCGAGCACCTCCGCGATGAGGTCGGGATCCAACCCCCCGGACACCGGGAACAGAGGCCGTCCGCTCTCGTCGGTCTTGCCCACCACCCGCACCGGGAGCCCGCACAGGGCTTCCTTTACCTGCGCCTCCACGAACCCCCGCTTCTCCTCCACCACCACAACTTCTTCCAGGTCCCTGGCGAAGGCGCGCACCACCTCCGGATCCAAGGGGTAGATGAGCCCCAGCTTGAGCAGGCGGACGCCCGCGCGGTAGAGGGCTTCCTCGTCGACCCCCAGGTCCTCCAGGGCCTGGCGCAGGTCCGCGTAGCTCTTGCCTGCAGTCACCAGGCCGAGCCGCGCCCTCGGCGGGTTCACCACGACCCGGTCCAGGCCGTTCGCCCGCGCGTACGCCCGCACGGCTTCGTGCCGCTCCCGGTACAGGTGGCGCTCCGTCTCCACGTTGGTCCCGGGGAAGAACCGGAAGTCGGCGCGCTTCCGGAACGGCCGGCCGTCCACCTCCACCTCCGGGAGCACGACGGACGGGCGGTCTGTGGAGACCTCCACGATCTGGCCGCCGTCGCACAGGGCCGCCACCAGCTTGAGGGCCACCCAGCAGCCGCTGAACCGCGACAGGGCCACCGCGTGCAGGCCCAGCTCCAGAAACTCCGCCACGGACGAGGGGTACAGCACCGGGATCCCGTGGGCGGCGAAGGCGTAGTCGTCCTGAAACGGCATGGTGCTGGACTTGCCCTCGTGGTCCTCCCCCGCCAGCACCACCACCGCGCCATACCGGCTGGTGCCCGCGAAGTTCCCGTGCTTGAGGGCGTCGCCACTGCGGTCCACCCCTGGACCCTTGCCGTACCAGAAGCCCACGACGCCGTCGAACTGGCTGTGCGGGTGCTCGTCCAGCATCTGCGTGCCCATCAGCGCGGTGGCCGCGGACTCCTCGTTCGGCGCAGGGCGGTGCACCACCCCGTACGCCTCCAGCAGCCGGCGCGCCCGCTGCAGGGCGAGGTCGTAACCGCTGAGGGGTGAGCCGGGATATCCGCTGATGAACACGCCGGTCCGCAGCCCCGCCCGGCGGTCGCGACGGACCTGGTCCAGGGGTAGCCGCACCAGGGCCTGGACCCCCGTCAGGTAAACCCGCCCCTCCTCCAGGGTGTACCGCTCTTCCAGCCCTACCGGCTGCGGCGCGCCGCTCACGGCCTCACCTCCGGCCCAGCTCGCGGACCGCCTGCCGCACGTAGGTGAAGTCGAAGATCCGATCCAGGGGGAGCGGGTCCGCGTACTTCAGGTAACCGCGCCTCATGTAGAACCGCTGCTGCTCCTCCAGCTGCCGGGTGTCCACGTTGAGGTTGGGATCCAGGTGGTGGGGCCGGGCGCGGCGCAGCAGCTCCAGGCGGGCGCCCGTGTACCTGGCCACCACCTGCAAGTTGTCCTCCCGCTGCCAGCCACCCCCGATGGCCAGGTCCCGGGCGGCGCGAAGGTAGGCCACCAGGAACCGCTGGGCCGCCTGCGGGTTACGGGCCGCCCAGTCGGTGTTCCAGAAGACGAAGGTGAAGGGGATGGGGCGGGCACCCGGAGGTTTGCGGAGGGGCCGCACTCCGACCCCGCGGTCCTCCGCCAGGGTGGGGAAGGGCTCCGAGACGATGCCGGCCCAGATGGCGCCGCTCTCCAGCGCGGGCACCATGTCCGGGAAGGGCATGGTCTTGAGGTCCACGTCCTCGATCGCGATCCCGTCGCTACGGAGGACCCGGTCCATCATGTATTCCGTGACCACGCCCCTCGCGTTGATGGCCACGGGCCTCCCCCGGAGCTGCGCAATCCGATTGATTTCGCTCCCCCACACGGCCCTGCGCACCGTGAAGTAGTCCTCGATGAAGCCGTTGTGGAGGGACGCCACGAACCGCACGGGGAGCCTCTCCACCGTCGCGTTGAAGGCCGCGGCCCCCATGGCCCCGCCGCCCACCTGGAGCTGCCCGATGGCCACCTGCGAGAGGATCTCCGCCCCGCTGGGCAGCCGCACCATCTCCACCTCGAACCCCTCCTGCGGCAGGTAGCGGTCCGCGGCCAGGAGGAGCGCCGCAAAGGAGTCCACGGGGATGTAACCGATCCGCAGCCGCACCCGCTGGGCCGGAGCGGCGCTGGCCACCCCCACCGCGAAAGCCACAGCCAGAAGCCATCCCCACCGACGCACTGTCCGTCCCCCCTTTCCAGTGGACTCACCACACGTCCACGGACGTCTGCCACGCCAGCAGCCGGTCCTGCAGCCGCTTGAGGCCCCGGGTGAGAAGCAGCCCGAGAAGCCCGACCGCCACAAAGGCCGCGTACATGCGCGGGGTGGTGAGGGTCTGCCAAGACCCCCACACCACGTGGCCCAACCCCGACTTGGCGATGGCGAACTCCACGGCCACCACGGTGACCAAGGTGAGCCCGAGACCCAGGCGCAGACCGGTCAGGATCCCGGGTAGGGCCGCCGGCAGGACGACTTTCCAGAACAGGCGAAATCTCGTGGCTCCGTAGTTCCGTCCCACCTCCACCAGGGTGGGGTCCACCTGTCGGATGCCGTCCATGGTGTTCACCACGATCTGAAAGAAAGCCGTGAGAGCACCGGTGAGGACGAAGGCCCGCTCGCCCACCCCGAACAGGATGAGCATGAGGGGCAAGAGGGCCACCTTAGGGATCGGGTACAGCAGGGCCACGTAGGGGTCTGCCACCCGCCGCACCGTGCCCGAAAGGCCCATGGCCACACCTACCCCCAGTCCCGGCAGGGCGGCCAGGAAAAAAGCCACCAGCAGGCGCGACACGGTCGCCGCCACGTGCGGCAGCAACTCGCCGGCGGACAAGCCCTCCGCGAGAGCCGCCACCACCTGGCTGGCGGGCGGGAAGTACGCGGGGTTCAGCAGCCCGCGTCGCGGCAGGAACTCCCAGCCGGCCACCAGGATCCCCGCGGCGGCCAGCGAACGGGCGTCCACCCGGACCGCCCGGAGGGTCTGCCGGGCGGCAGCACCCGTCACCTCCGCACCTCCACCCGCGGCTGCCAGGGCAGCAGTCGCTCCCGCACCCGCTCGAGACCGTACGTGGCCCCTAGCCCCAGGAAGCCGATCACCAGCAGCGTCACGTACATGTCCCGGACCTTCAGCGTCTGCCACGAAAGCCACAGCAGGGATCCCAGGCCCTGCTCCGCACCCACCATCTCCACCGCCACCACCACGATCAGGGCGAACCCGAGGCCCAGCCGCAGTCCCGTGAAGATCCACGGCAGCGAACCGGGCAGCAGCACCTTGAAGAACAGGCGGTGGCCGGTGGCGCCGTAGTGCACCGCAGCCTCCAGGACGCCGCGGTCCAGCTGCCGCACCCCCGTCAGGGTGTTCGCCGCCACGAGGAAGAAGGAGGTCACGGCGGAGGTAAGAACCCGCGCGGGCTCTCCCCGCCCCAGCACAAACGCAGCGAGCGGCAGGAACAGCACGCTGGGGATCGGGTACACGAAGGCGAACAGCGGGTCCAGCGCTTCCCGGGCGCCCCGCCAGACCCCCATCGTCAACCCCACCGCGACCCCGGGCAGCGCCGCCACCAGAAAGGCCCACGCCACGCGGGTCAGGGTGGCGCTCAGGTGACTGGCGAGGGTGCCGTCGCGCACCAGGACCACGAACTGCGCCACCACGGAAGAGGGCCTGGGGAAGAACGCTTCCCGCACCCACCCGCCGCCCGCAGCCCACTCCCACAGGCTGAGGAGCGCCAGCACGGACAGGACGGACAGCGCCGCCGGATGCGCCGCCCGGCCGGCCGCAGCTTTGCCCCCCTGCCTAGCCACCCCCCGCCTCCCGGGAGGCCGCGGAGACCTCCTCCCGCAGCAGCTGCCAGACCTCGTTGTACAGCCGGGCGAAGTGCGCCGATCCTTTCTGCTCCAGCGTCCTCGGGCGTTCCAGGTCCACCGGTACGACGGCCTTCACCCGGCCCGGCCGCGCGGTCATCACCACCACCCGGTCGCCCAGCAGGACCGCCTCGTCGATGGCGTGGGTGACGTACACGACGGTCTTCCCGAACTCCGCCCAGATCCGCAAAAGCTCCTCCTGCATGAGGTTGCGGGTCTGGGCGTCCAGGGCGGCCAGCGGCTCGTCCATGAGCAGCACCTCGGGGTCGTTGGCCAGAGCCCGGGCGATCCCCACCCGCTGCTTCATCCCACCTGAGAGCTGGTGGGGGTAAGCGTGCTCGAACCCCGACAGCCCTACCTTGGCCAGGATCTCCCGCGCCAGCCGGTAGCGCTCCGCCCTCGGGACCCCTCGGTTTTCGGGCCCGAACGCCACGTTGTCCAACACCGTCCGCCAGGGGAGCAGGGCGTAGTCCTGGAACACCATGGCGGTGAGCGGCCTCTGCGGTCCATCGGACCGGATGCGGACCTCGCCTTCCGCGCACGGGATCAGCCCCGCCAGCACCCTCAGGAGGGTCGACTTCCCGCACCCGCTGGGTCCGACCACGCAGCAGAACTCCCCCGCCTGCACGGACAGGGAAATGTCCTCCAGCGCGGTAAGCGTTCCCCTCGAGGAGGTGTAACGGACCGAGAGGCCGCGCACCACCACCTTGGCCTCGGTCGCCTCCGCCCGGACTCGAGCGGTCGGAAGCGTGCCACCCGCCCGTTCGGCCACCGCACCACCTCTGTCTCGCGCGTACCTCCTGTCTACACGTACACACGCGCGGGTTCAATGTTCCGGTTCGGCTATCCCGAACCCAGGTCCTGCTGCCGACGGCCCTGCAGGTTCAAACGTACGGCGATGCCGGAGGGAACGGGGCCAACCGCTCGCCGCTCCTGGGCTGGACCCGGCGCGCGGTGGTGAGGAAGCCGGTGTGCGCCACCATGCGGTGCGCAGGTCGCACGCTCTGCCCCGAGAGGTTCCACGGCCGCACCAAGGTCTCCGTGGTCTCCACGAGGGCGAAGGCGCCGGAAGCCCGCAGGGCCTCCGCGGTCTGGTGGGCCTGGGGGACGGTGGGTACGTACGCGGCGAAGATCCCGCCGGGGCGCAGCGCCGCCGCCGCGTGGGGGACCACCCGCCACGGCTCCGGCACGTCCAGCACCACCCGGTCTGCGGGCGCGTCCGGAATCCCCTCGTACACGTCGTGCACGCGGGCCACCAGGTTTTCCACGGGTCCCGCAACGAGCTCGATGTTGCGAAGCGCCGTATCCAGGAACTCCCGCCGTACCTCGTAGCTGAACACCAGTCCCGAGGGCCCCACCGCGCGCACCAGGGTCAGGGTCAGGGCGCCGGACCCGGTCCCCGCCTCCACCACCCGGGCGCCGGGGTAGATGTCCGCGGCCACGAGGATAGCGCCGAGGTCCTTGGGGTAGATGGGTGTGGTGCGGCGGGGCATCTCCAGCACGTACTCCGCGAGGGTAGGCCGCAGGGCCAGGAACACCTCGCCGTGGCTGTTGCGCACCACGACCCCTTCTTCCTGGCCCAAAAGCGCGTCGTGTTCTAACCGGCCCCGCAGGTCGTGCACTTTTCCGGGCTGCAGGCGCAGCAGGTACCGCCGGCCCTTGCGGTCCACCAACAGCACGACTTCCCCGGCCTGGAAGGGGCCGGACCTCATGCGGGGTCGGGCCCAGGACCGCTGCGGGCTCCCACCGGCTCCCGGCCGGCCTGCGCGGGGGCGACCACGCGGGAGCGCAGCTTGTGGGCCACCCGCTCCGTCATCCGACAGAACGCGCACACCTCCGCGGTCGTCGGCTGGCCGCAATGCAGGCAGCTGCGCAGCGCCACAGGCTCCGAGGCCGCGCGCAGAAGCGGCCGGAGCTTTTCCAGGAAGTTCCAGTACAGGCTCTGCTTGGTCCCGGGGGCGTCCCGTTCCAGGAGGTTCAGGGCCTCCTTCAGGAGCAGGGACCGCGCGCCCACGCTGTTGGGGCACTCGTCCAGGACGTAGTCGATCCCCCGCAGCACCGCGTAGGCAGCGGTCTCCCGCTCCGCGATGCGGTACAGGGGCTTGACCTTCCTCACCAGCCCCGGGTGCCCGCTGTCCAGGACGGGCGACTGGCGGACCAGGGCGTCCACGTTCCCCGCGATGAGGTTGCCGAGCAGCACCGCGGCCTCGTCGTCCAGGTTGTGGGCCGTGGCCACCACGTCAAACCCCCGCTCCCGGGCCACCCGGTTGAACAGGTACCGCTTGCTGAGCCCGCACGCCGAGCACGCCACCCGGCCGGCCAGCTCCGCCAGCCCCTCCACGCCCACGCCGTACTCCGACGGGATGTCCACCACCAGGAGCTCCGCCCCCCGCTGGCGGGCGAAAGCTTCACACTTTTCCTGGCTCTGCTGGGAGTACTCCCCGATTCCCAGGTTCAGGTGCAGGCCGCTGGCGCGGTAGCCCCGGCGCAGGAGTACGTCCCACAGCACCAGGCTGTCCTTGCCGCCGGAGACCGCCACCAGCACCCGATCCTGGGGCCCGAACATACGCTCGCGCCGGACCGCCCGTTCCACCTGCGCTTCGAACCACTCCAGGAAGTGGGGTCCGCAGAAGGCCGCGTGGTGCCGGCGCACCTCCACCTGGGCCTGGGCCTTGCACTTCACGCAGCGCACCGCTACCCTCCGGAAACCACCGGCCGGATCTCCACCTCGTCGTCCTCCCCCAGGCGCGCGTCCCGGGTCAGCAGCTCCGAGCCCCGAACCACCAGCACCGTCTCGGGGTTCAGCTGCAGGCGATCCAGCAGCTCCCGCACGCTCCGGACGCCCGCCAGCTCGACCTCACGCCTCTGGTGACGGATCCGGACCTTCACGGGGCCATCATAGCCCCCGTCCCGTCAGGGCTCAACCGAGCGACGGCCGGTCCTTGGCCCGCGACGACCTGGACCCGCCCCGCCCTCAGGCGTGGTCCGTCCCTCCCTTCGAGTCAGGGCGTCACGGAGGGGAGCCAGGGCGAGGTACCACCACGCCCGCCAGCGTCCGGGGCGGCCGACCAGGTAAGTGGACGTAGGGTAAGGCTGCGCGCCTAGGGATTCCTTGTACGGCTCGTCACCGCGCAGGAGGTCGTAGTCGGCGTAGCCGTCCTCGATGGCGGCCCGGATGCGCCACAGGGTCAGCACGAGTCCGGGCGACAAACGGAGGAGGCCGTCCGGGTTGACCGCGGAGAGGTAGCTGTAGACAGACCGGCCGAACCGGAAGTCGTACACCGCCGCCTGTACCGTCTCCCCCACCTTGAGCCACCAGAGATCGAGCCAGCCCCGCGCGGCCAGGGCTTCCGCCAGGAGACGGTGGAACCGAAGGGTGCCCGGACTCGCGAAGGCCCCGCTCTGGCCGCGCCGCGCCCACTGCCTGGTGTGCAGGGCCGCGAAATCGTCGACCCCTTGGCCGCAGGCGTCCGCACGGTCTGCCCGCGCATCCAGTTCCAAAAGACGCCTCGCCTTCTGAAGCAGGCGTCTACGCGTGGGCCGGCTCAACGTCTCCAGGTACTCTTCCCAGGAGGCCGGCAGG
>JAVKKH010000029.1 GCA_031296405.1 Candidatus Tepidifontimicrobium thermophilum | reverse complement strand
ATGCGGCCAAGCGGTTCAAGAAGGTGGAGCGGGCTGCGGCGGTGATCTGGAAGATGCTGATGGTGGCCCAGACGAGGTTCCGGCGGCTGAACGCCCCGGAGCTGCTGGCCAAGGTTTACGTGGGGGTGCGGTACGAGGACGGGATCGAGGCCGCCGGGAAGGAGGTCGCCGCCTGAGTGTTTACACACTTTTTGACGGAACCTCGCTTCTGGCTGGACGTGGGGTGGCTGTTTCAGCACCCGCTGCCGCCCGCCGCGGACTGCCTGGCGCAGGTCACCGGAGGGTGGCGGGCTGTGCAGGTCATGTCCAGCCCCACCTCTGCGGCGCAAGCTCGCAAGACGTCAAAACTGGCCGTGTTGGGGCTCTCGGTCAGGTGGGCGAGCTGGACCCAGTGGAACAGATCCCGCATCCTCGCGCAGCACGGTCAAGCAGGAGCTCACGTGAGGAGCGTGGTGCCATAGCAGGGCTGGCCCGTCCGGCCGCTCAGGAGCGGACGTAGCGGGGAGGGTCCGCCCGGGCGGGACTTCCACAGCCGCAGGGTCGACCGGGGGCAGCTTGCGCGGGCCTGGCCGGCTGCGTAGAATGCCGGTGGCATGCGCAGGCGCGGCCGACTCCAAACGCTGGAAGGGTCCTAGAGAGAGGGGGAGCGGAGGCTCCCCCTCTCGCCTTTTGGCTGGCTGCGTTCCCGGGAGGTGTGCGTGCAGGTCGGACGGACGAAGTACGTGTTCGTGACGGGCGGGGTGGCCTCAGGCCTCGGCAAGGGGATCACCGCGGCTTCCCTGGGCCGGCTGCTGGTGGCGCGGGGCTACCGGGTCAGCATGCTGAAGTTCGACCCGTACGTGAACGTGGACGCGGGGACCATGAACCCCCACCAGCACGGCGAGGTGTTCGTGACCGAGGACGGCGCGGAGACCGACATGGACCTGGGCCACTACGAGCGGTTCCTGGACACCGACCTCGGGCGCGACAACAACACCACCACGGGGCGGATCTACGGGACCGTCATCGCCCGGGAACGCCGGGGCGAGTACCTCGGCGGCACGGTACAGGTCATCCCCCACGTGACGAACGAGATCAAGGACGAGATCCGGCGCGTGGCGGAGGGGGCGGGCGCGGACGTGCTCATCGTGGAGGTGGGGGGAACGGTGGGCGACATCGAGAGCCTGCCGTTCCTGGAGGCCATCCGGCAGTTCCGCCACCAGACGGGCCCCGAGAACTGCCTGTACGTGCACGTGTCCCTGGTCCCCTTCCTGCCCGCTACCGGGGAACTGAAGACCAAGCCGACCCAGCACTCCGTGAAGGAGCTGCGGAGCATCGGGATCCAGCCGGACGTGATCGTTTGCCGCACCGCGCGGCCCCTGACCCCCGCGGTGCGGGAGAAAATCGCCCTGTTCTGCGACGTGGACCCCGAGGCGGTGATCGAGGCGCTGGACGCGGAGACCATCTACGAGGTGCCCCTGGTCCTGGAGCGGGAGGGACTGGCGCGCATCGCGTGCCGGCGGCTGGGCCTGCCGGACCGGGAGCCGGACCTGGAACGGTGGCGGTGGATCGTGCGGCGGCTGAAGCAGCCCACGCACCGGGTGCGGGTGGCCCTGGTGGGGAAGTACATGGGGGTGGAGGACTCCTACGTGAGCATCGTGGAGGCCCTCCGACACGGAGGGATCGCCGCGGACGCCGCGGTGGAGATCACGAAGGTGGACTCCGAGGAGCTGGAGCCTTTGACGGAGGCGGAGCTGCGGGAGCGGTTGAGCCCTTTCCACGGGATCCTGGTGTGCCCCGGGTTCGGCAGCCGCGGGGTGGAGGGGAAGGTGCGGGCCATCCGGTACGCCCGGGAGCAGAAGGTCCCGTTCTTCGGGGTCTGCTACGGGATGCAGTGGGCCGTGGTGGAGTTCGCGCGCCACGTATGCGGCATGGAGGGGGCCAACACCACGGAGGTGGATCCCGATACCCCGTACCCCGTGATCGACCTCCTGCCGGAGCAGAAAGGGGTGGTGGACAAGGGCGGGACCATGCGCCTCGGCCGCTACCCGTGCCGCATCGAGCCGGGCTCCCTGGCCTATCAGGCCTACGGCACGACCCTGGTGTACGAGCGCCACCGGCACCGCTACGAGGTGAACAACGCGTTGCTGCCGCGGCTGGTGGAGCGCGGCCTGCGCGTGAGCGGGGTGTACCCCGACAAGGGGCTGGTGGAGATCGTGGAGCTAGTTGACCACCCGTGGTTTGTGGGGACCCAGTTCCACGCGGAGTACCGCTCCCGGCCCACCTCGCCGCACCCCCTGTACCGGGCCTTCGTGGAGGCGGCCCTGCGCTACGCGGGCGCGCGTCCGGAGGTGGCGGCGGCCACGGAAAGGGGGAAGGGCTCGTGAGCGGATGGACGTACGTGGACGGACGGTTCGTCCCGAAGGAAGAGGCGTCGGTGTCGGTGTACGACCACGGCTTCCTGTACGGGGACGGGGTGTTCGAGGGCATCCGCGTGTACGGGGGCCGGGTGTTCAAGCTGGACGAGCACGTGCGGCGCCTGTACGAGTCCGCGAAGTCCATCCTCCTCGAGATCCCGATCCCCCCCGAGGAGATGAAGCGGCTCATCCTGGAGGCGGTGCGGCGCAACGGACTCCAGGACGCTTACGTCCGCCCCATCGTGACCCGGGGCCGGGGGGACTTGGGGATCGACCCCCGGAAGTGCGGCCGGCCCACCGTGGTGGTGATCGTGGACCAGATCCAGCTGTACCCCGAACGGGCGTACCGGGAGGGGCTGCGGATGATCACCGCCACGCACCGGAAGAGCCCTTCCGACTCCCTGAATCCCCGCATCAAGTCCCTGAACTACCTGAACCAGATCCTGGCCCGGCTGGAGGCGAACCTGGCGGGCGCGGACGAGGCCCTCATGCTGAACCACGAGGGCTACGTGTGCGAGTGCAGCGCGGACAACGTCTTCGTGGTGCGCTCGGGAGAGGTGTGGACTCCCCCGGCTCACCTGGGGATCCTCCGGGGCGTGACCCGGGACGCGGTCCTGGAGATCGCCCGGGACCTGGGGATCCCCGCCTTCGAGCGGACCTTCACGTTGCACGACGTGTACACCGCGGACGAGGTGTTCCTCACGGGTACGGGCGCGGAGATCGGGCCCGTGGTGTGGGTGGACGGCCGCGTGATCGGCTCCGGGAAGCCGGGTCCCCTGACCCTGCGCCTGCTCCAGGCCTACCGGGAGCTCACCGCCCGCGAGGGGACTCCCGTGTACGAGGACAGCTTGGCGGCACCCGGAGGGTCCGGGTGAAGGAAGTCCCCGAGGAGGTCCTCGCCAGCCGGGTGGTGTTCGAGGGCCGTGTGGTACGGGTGCGGCTGGACCAAGTGCGGCTGCGCAGCGGCCGGGTCACTACCCGGGAGGTGGTGGAGCACCGGGGCGCGGTGGGGATGGTCCCCCTGACCGCCGACGGTCAGGTCCTTTTGGTCCGTCAGTACCGCACGGCCCTGGGCGGGTGGACCCTGGAGATCCCCGCGGGCAGCCTGGAGCCCGGGGAAACTCCCGAAGCGTGCGTGCAGCGCGAGCTGGCGGAGGAGGTGGGTCACGAGGCGGGGCGGGTGGAGCACCTGGTGACCTTCGCGCCGTCCCCGGGTTTCCTGACGGAGCTGCTGTACCTGTACCTGTGCACGGACCTGCGCCCGCGGGTCCTGCCGCGTGAGGAGGAGGAGATGGAGGTGGTCGCCGTGCCGCTCCACGAGGCACGGCGGCTGGTGGACCGGGGAGAAGTCCGGGACGCGAAGACCATCATCGGCCTGCTGCTGGCGTGGGAGCGGCATGCGGCCGGGGTCTGAGCCACCGGAGCCCTTCGCCCGGGCGATGGACGCCTTTCTGGACTACCTGGGCGCGGAGGTGGGGCTGGCGGAACGCACCCGCACCGCGTACCGCACGGACCTGGAGGATTTCGCGGCCTTCGCGGCCCGACAGGGACTTACGGAGCCCGCGGTCGTCCGGCGGCCCGTCGTCACCCTGTACCTGTTCTCCCTGAGGCGCCGGGGCCGCAGTCCGGCCACGGTGGCGCGCCGGCTGGCGGCGCTGCGTTCCTTCTACAGGTTCCTCGTGCGGGAAGGCTGGGTGCAATCGGACCCGACAGAGGACGTGGCCGCGCCCAAACGGGGCGAGCGGCTGCCGAAGGTCCTCTCGGTGGAGGAAGTGGTCCGGCTGCTGGAACAGCCCGACCCAAGCACCCCGGAGGGCCTTCGCGACCGCGCGGCCCTGGAGCTGCTGTACAGCAGCGGGCTGCGGGTTTCTGAGCTGGTGGGGCTGGACGTGGGGGACGTGGACCTGGAAGCCGAGCTGGTCCGGGTGGTGGGGAAGGGCAACCGGGAGCGGGTGGTGCCTCTCGGGACCTACGCGGTGAGGGCCCTGGAAACGTACCTGAAGCTGGCACGGCCACACCTGGCCCGCTCCGCAGGGCCGCTGTTCGTGAGCCGCAGGGGCCGGCGGCTTTCCCGCCAGTGGGTGTGGGCGCTGCTCCGACGCTACGCCGGCGCCGCGGGGATTGCCCGGCGGGTGACCCCGCACGTCCTGCGCCACTCCTTCGCCACCCACCTGCTGGAGGGCGGGGCGGACCTGCGCAGCGTGCAGGAACTGCTGGGCCACGCCAACATCGCCACCACCCAGGTGTACACCCACCTGAGCCGGCCGCACCTCCGGGAGGTGTTCGACCGCTCCCACCCCCGCGACGCGTGGGAAGACCGGACGTCCCGGGGAGGGTGACGTGGAGCTCCAGCGTTGCGTGGTGGTGGTCCTGGACGGGCTCGGGGTCGGCGAGCTTCCCGACGCGGACCAGTACGGGGACCGGGGTTCTGCGACCCTGCAGAACACCGCCCGCGCGGTGGGAGGGCTGCGGCTAGTTAACCTGCAGCGGTTGGGACTGGGGAACGTGGTGCCGGTGGACGGCGTGCCTCCCGCGGAAGCACCCGCGGCGTGTTTCGGCCGCATGGCGGAACGATCTCCGGGCAAGGACAGCACCACGGGCCACTGGGAGCTCATGGGCGTGCACCTGGACCGGCCGTTTCCCACCTATCCGCACGGCTTCCCGGCCGAGGTGATGGAGGCCTTCGAGCGCGCCATCGGGACCCGGACTTTGGGCAACCGGCCCGCCTCCGGGACCCAGATCATCGAGGAGCTGGGACCGGAGCACCTGCGCACCGGTTACCCCATCGTGTACACGTCCGCGGACAGCGTGTTCCAGATCGCCGCCCACGAGGAGGTGATCCCCGTGGACCGGCTGTACGAGATGTGCCGGATCGCTCGGGGGATCCTCCAGGGGCCGCACGCGGTGAGCCGGGTGATCGCGCGCCCCTTCGTCGGACGGCCCGGCGCCTTCGTGCGCACCGGGCGCCGCAGGGACTTCTCCCTGGAGCCTCCCCGGCCCACCGTCCTGGACCGGCTGGTGGAAGCAGGCTACCCGGTGTGGGCCGTGGGGAAGGTGGCGGACCTGTTCAGCGGCCGCGGCATCACCCGCAGCCTGCCCAGCCGGGACGACGTGGACGGAGTGTTGCAGGCCGCGCGGGCGCTGGCGGAGCTAGACCGGGGCCTTGTGTTCGCCACCCTGGTGGACCTGGACACCAAGTACGGGCACCGCAACGACCCCGCGGGGTACGCCAGGAATCTGGAGGCCATCGACGGTGCCCTCCCGGCGCTGCTGGACGCCCTGCGGCCGGGGGACCTCTTCGTCCTCACCGCGGACCACGGCAACGACCCCACCACGCCCAGCACCGATCACTCGCGGGAGTACGTGCCGCTGCTGGCGGGCGGGCCGCAGTTACGGGCAGGGGTGGACCTCGGAGTCCGCGAAACGTTTTCCGACGTGGGCGCCACCGTGGCCGAGGCCCTGGGTGTAGCGTGGGAGGGCCCGGGCCGGAGTTTCCTGCGGGAGCTGGTGGGATGACCTCCGAGTTGCGCCGGCGGATGGAAGAGGCGGCCGAGGCGGTGCGCCGGCGGGTGGCCTTCGAGCCGAAGCTGGCCGTGGTGCTGGGCTCAGGGCTGGGAGCCCTGGCGGACCACATCGAAACCGTCGGCGCCGTCCCCTACGCGGAGATCCCTCACTTCCCCACCTCCACGGTGCCGGGCCACGCGGGCCGGCTGGTGCTGGGGTGGCTGGAGGGCAAGCCCGTGGCCGCCATGCAGGGGCGGGTGCACCTGTACGAGGGCTACACCGCCCAGGAGGTGGTGTTCCCCATCCGGGTGCTGTTCGCCCTCGGGTGCCGGACCCTGCTGGTCAGCAACGCCGCGGGCGGGCTGAACCGGGAGTGGCGGGCCGGAGACCTCATGGTGATCACCGACCACATCAACTTCCAGGGCACCAACCCCCTCGTGGGGCCCAACGACGACAGCCTGGGCCCGCGGTTCCCGGACATGTCCAGGCCCTACGACCCGGTCCTGGTGGAGTTGGCGGAACGGTGCGCGGTGGAGGAACGGGTGGTCCTGCGGCGCGGGGTGTACGTGGCGGTGGTGGGCCCGTCGTACGAGACCGCGGCGGAGTTGCGGATGCTGCGGGGGTTCGGCGCGGACGCGGTGGGGATGTCCACGGTGCCGGAGGTCATCGCGGCCCGACACCTGGGCATGCGGGTGATGGGCCTTGCGGCCATCACGGACATGGCCACCGGGGAGGCGGCGCAGCCTGTGACCCACGAGGAGGTCCTGCGGGTGGCCCGGGAGCTGGAGCCCCGGTTCGTGCGCCTGGTTCGCCGCATCGTGCGGGAGATGGAGCTGTAGGAGCGTGCAGCGGACCTGGGACTGGATGCGGGAGGCGGAGGCGGAGCTGGCCGCAGCCCGAACTTTGTACGAGGGGCAGCACTGGTCGTGGTGCTGCTTCACCTGCCACCAAGCGGCCGAGAAGGCCCTGAAGGCGATCTGCGAGCACCGGCGCACCCCGCAGACCGGGCACAACCTGAACCTGCTGCTCCAGGCGGTGGCCGATCAGGTGTCGGTTCCGGAATCCGTGCGGGGCGCGTGCGCCCGCCTGAACCGGTACTACGTGCCGACCCGCTACCCGAACGCCTTCGACCGCGGAGTTCCCGCGGAGCAGTTCTTCGAGGAGGACGCGGCCCAGGCCCTGCGGGACGTGGAGGAGGTGGTGGGCTTTGCCCGGTCCGCGGTGGGAGGGCCCTGAGGCGGAACCGCTGCACCGGTACGTGGACCACCTGCTGCGGGAGCGGGAGGACGAGCTAGAGTTTTTGGTCCTCTTCGGCTCCCGCGCACGGGGCGACTGGACGCGGGACAGCGACTTCGACGTGCTGGTGGGCCTGAGGGGGGACGACGGCCTGCGCTGGGTGGACCGCCTGGCGGAGTGGGAGGCTCCGGACGGGCGGGTGGACGTGTTCCCGTACGCGAGGTCGGAGTGGGAGCGGATGTTCCAGGACCGGCACCTGCTGCTCCTGGACGCGCTCGAGCACGGGGTGGTGCTGTGGGACCGGGGGAGTTTCGAGCGGATGCGAGCCACCTTCCGGCAGTGGCGCGAGGCCGGACGGGTGGTGCCGTGGCGGTCGGGCTGGAGGATCGCGTGAGGCCGTACGACCTGATCCGGAAGAAGCGGGACGGCGCAGAGCTCACCGCGGAGGAGCTGGCGTTTTTGGTGGATGGGTTCGTGCGGGGTGAGGTGGCCGACTACCAGGTGAGCGCGTGGCTCATGGCGGTGTACTTCCGCGGGATGACCGACCGGGAGACCGCAGAGCTCACCCTGGCCATGGCGCGGTCCGGCCGGATGCTGGACTTAAGCGGGATTCCCGGAGTGAAGGTGGACAAACACAGCAGCGGCGGGGTGGGGGACAAGACGTCCCTGGTGCTGGTGCCCCTGGTGGCGTCGTGCGGCGTGCCCGTGCCCAAGATGTCGGGCCGCGGGCTCGGGCACACGGGCGGGACCCTGGACAAGCTGGAGTCCATCCCGGGGCTGCGGACGGAGGTGGACGTGGACGCGTTCCTCGACCAGGTCCGCCGGGTGGGCTGCGCCATCGTGGGGCAGACCGCGGACCTCGTGCCTGCGGACAAGAAGCTGTACGCCCTGCGGGACGTGACCGCCACCGTGGACAGCGTCCCCCTCATCGCCAGCAGCATCATGAGCAAGAAGATCGCGGGCGGGGCGGACGCCATCGTACTGGACGTGAAGACGGGAAGCGGGGCGTTCCTGAAGGACGTGGAGGGAGCTCGGGCGCTGGCCCGGGCCATGGTGGCCATCGGGAACCGGTTGGGCCGGCAGACGGTGGCCCTGATCACGGACATGGACCAACCTCTCGGTCACGCGGTGGGGAACGCACTGGAGGTCCGGGAGGCGGTGGCCACGCTGCGCGGGGAGGGACCTGGTGACCTCACGGAGCTGTGTCTGGCCCTGGGGGCGGAGATGCTGCGGCTGGGAGGAAGGGTCCGGGACGAGGACGAAGGCCGGCGCCTGCTCCTGGAGCGCCTGAGGGACGGCGGGGGACTCCGGAAGTTCCAGGAGATGGTCCGCGCGCAGGGCGGGGACCCAGCGGTGGCAGAGGAGCCGGACCGCCTGCCGTCCGCCCCGGTGACGGTGGAAGTCCACTGCCCCGAAGAGGGGTACGTGCAGGCCATGGACGCGGAGGCCGTCGGGCGTGCGGCCATGGTCCTCGGAGCCGGTCGGGCCCGCAAGGACGACCGCATCGATCCTTCGGTGGGCCTCGTGGTGCTCGCCAAGACGGGCACACGGGTGAGCCGGGGGGACGTCCTGGCCCTGGTGCACGCCCGGACCCGGGAAGAAGCGGAGGCGGCGGTGCCGGGCGTGCTGCAGGCGTACCGGATCGGGGCTACAGCCCCCCGGCCCAGGCCGCTGGTGTACGGCCGGGTGGTGTGACGTGCGGATCGTGGTACCCCCGGGCGCGCTGGTGGTCCTGGTGGGGCCGGCGGGGAGCGGGAAGACCACCTTCGCGAGGCGGCACTTCCGGGACACGGAGGTCGTGAGCAGCGACCGGTGCCGGGCCATGATCTCCGACGACGAGTCCGACATGAGCGTGAGCGGGAGGGCCTTCGAGCTGTTCCACGAGATCCTCCGCCACCGGCTGGAGCTGGGGCGGGTGGCGGTGGCGGACAGCACGGCGGTGACCGCCCGCGCCCGGGCAGAACTGCGGAGCCTCGCGCGGCGGTGCGGCGCGCCGGTGCTGGTGCTGGCCTTCGACGTCCCCCTGGAGGTGTGCCTGGAGCGCAACGAGCGGCGGCCCCGACGGGTCGCCCCGGAGGTGGTGGAGCGGCAGTTCCACCTGATGCGTCAGGCCCTGGAACGGATCCCCGGCGAGGGGTACGACGCGTGGTACGTGCTGGACGTGCGCGCCCAGGAGAAGGCGGAGGTGCAGGTCCTGCGGGCCCGTCCGGGCGGGACCGTCTCACCGTGGAGGGAACTGGAAACTCGGCAGGGAGGTGATGCGGGTGACGATCCAGACGGTCGGCGTGGTGGGCTGCGGGCTGATGGGCTCGGGGATCGTAGAGACCTGCGCCCGGAGCGGCTACCGGGTGGTGGTCCGGGAGGTGAACGAGGAGGTCCTGCAGCGGGGCCTCAGGAGGGTGGAGGAGTCCATGGCGCGCGCGGTGGAGCGGGGTAAGCTGGCCGCCGCGGACCGGGACGCGGCCTGGACCCGCATCCGGGGGACGGTGCGGATGGAGGACCTGCGGGACTGCGACCTGGTGATCGAGGCCGCGGTGGAGCTCATGGACGTGAAGAAGGAGATCTGGAGGGAGCTGGACGCCCTCTGCCCGCCCCACACCATCTTCTGCAGCAACACGTCGTCCCTGTCCATCACGGAGCAGGCGTCGGTAACCCGGCGCGGGGACCGGTTCTGCGGCATGCACTTCTTCAACCCGGTGCCGGTGATGAAGCTGGTGGAGCTGGTCCGGGGCTACCTCACCAGCGAGGAGACCCTGGCCACCTGCCGGGCCTTCGCGGAGTCCCTGGGCAAGACGGTAGTGGTGACGAAGGACCACCCGGGCTTCGTGGTCAACTACCTGCTGGTCCCCTTCCTCCTGGACGCGGTCCGGGCGCTGGAGAAGGGGCTGGCCACCAAGGAGGAGATCGACACCGCGGTGCAGCTGGGGCTGAACCACCCCATGGGCCCCCTGACCCTGCTGGACTTCGTGGGGATCGACACCACCTACTACATCGCGGAGGCCATGTACCAGGAGCTGAAGGACCCGCGGTACGCGCCGCCGCTTCTGCTCAAGCAGATGACGCTGGCGGGCCACCACGGCCGCAAAACGGGCAAGGGCTTCTACGACTACGGGGCGTGAGGCGGCAGGCGGAGGCGCGGGATACAATGCGGTTGAGATGCCGCTGACCGCAAGGGACCTGCAGGAGCTGGTGCGGCTGCTGGAGCGGGAGCCGCGGTGGAGGGAAGCCCTCCGGGCCGCCCTGTGGAAGGAGGAGGACCTTGTCCGGTGGCTACGGGAGCGACTCCCGCGGCTCCTCCAGGAGGAGCCGCGCTTCGGTGCGGAAGTGGTGGGTATCCTCGCGCAGACCCTGAGTCCCCGTTCGGAGCTGATCCGTGTGCTGGAGGAGATCCGGGCCCTGCGGGAGGACATGGACCGTCGGTTTGCGGCGATGGACGAGCGCTTCCGGGCGCTACAGGAGGACATGGAGCGCCGGTTTGAGGCGATGGACGAGCGCTTCCGGGCCCTGCAGGAGGACATGGACCGCCGGTTCCGGGTCCAGGCAGAGATCCTGGACCGCCACGGTCGGGACCTCCGGTACCTTAGGGTGGGGTTCGGCAGCCTCGGACGTCGCTTCGGGCTAGGGTTCGAGGAAGCGGTCCGGGGCATGGTGGAGGAGTTCGCCGGGGTTGGGCCGCTCAGGGCGGAACGCCTGGTGTTGCGCGACGAGGCGGGTGAGGTGTTCGGCGTGCCGGGCCAGGTGATCGAGTTCGACGCGTTCGTGCACGATGGGGACCGCTTCCTGGTGGAGGTCAAGGCCTTCGCGCAGCGGGAGGACGTGCTCCTGTTCCGCCGCAAGGTGGAGTTCGCGGCCCGGCAGCTGGGCCAGACCTTCCGCGCGGTGATGGTGGCCCCCTTTGCCCACCGGCGCGCGGTAGAGACCGCGCGGGAGCTGGGGGTTCAGATCCTGGCTGCGGAGGAGCCACCCGAGGGAGACGCGTGAACGGGGTAAGGTCGTGGTCACCGGGGGGGACCCGGCCGGACTTACCGGCGCGGAAGGCGGGAGAAGTCAGACCGGCTCGGCGTCAGCCCGGGCGAGGGCGTCCAGCAGTGCCAGAAGATGGTGCAGGCCGGGGCGGGGACTGGCCTGCTGCACCCGCGTGCGGAGGGCGGGGAGCCAGGTTTTCAGGTGCTCGCGGAGGAACGACTGGCGGGCGCGGGCACACACCTCTGCGTCCTCCTCGCGCCCTGCCAGGCGCGCGTACGCTTCCTGAGTGCAGACAAGGGCCAGGAACTCCAGTTCCGCGGCAAGGTGGTCCGGGCGTTCCCCCCTGGCCTGGAATCCGAAGGCCCGGTAGAAGCCCGCCACGTCGGCGATCACCTGGACGTTGGGGCCACCCAGGGGTTGCGGCCCCGAGGCGTGCTGGCTCGCTTCGTACGGCGGGACGGTGCCCCGCTCGAAGACCCGTACGTACTCCGCCCGGTAGCCCTCTGGGTCCCCCTGCACGTCCTGGAGGAAGGCCCGCAGGTGCTCCCGGCCCTCTTCCAGCCCCAAGTACCCCAGGCTGCGTCCCAGCCAGTCCACCGACTCCGGAGGCGCGACTCCGCCTGAAGACGGGCCGACGAGCCTGGCGCAGGCGCCGTAGGCGACCGCCTTCGCCAGCAGTCGCTGTGCAAGACCGGAATCTGCCCTCACGGCTCCACCCGCAGCCTGCCGAGCAGGGTGATGGACTTCCGGGCCCCGCGGTCGCCTGCAATCCCCTGCCACACCGCGAAAGCCACGGCGTACGTCCCGCCCGGCGTGAGGGTGATCTCCCTGGCGTCCGCGGCGCGCAGGGGCTTGCTCAGGACCACCCGCCACCGCCCGTCCTTCCACACCCCCTTGCCCGTGGCGTTCTGGGTCGGTAGCTGCTCCAAAGTCCCGGCGCCTTGGGCCACCAGCTTCTCCACGGGGCTTGTCTTGCGGGGCTGGGAGAGGGGATTCCCCGCGTACCAGCCGGGCAGCCACCTGCGGGCCTCCCGCGGATAGGCTTCCGGAAGCTTCGGCGGGTGCTGGGCGCCCACCAGCGGCGGGTAGAAGTCGAAGGCAAGGTTGGGGAAGGCGGCCTCCACGTCCTGGAACCCTTGGTCCAGGTCCAGCTGCCAGTCCGCCCGCCAGTGCAGCACCGTCACGGGCATCTTGGGGGTCCCCATCATCCACTCCGTGGCGCCCGCGCCCTGCGGCAGCAGCATGACCCCGCAACCGTCCTTGAACTCCCGCGTCTTGACCGTACGCCGGTCCGCGCGAGGATCGTCCCACTCCAGGAGGAACGCCACCCGTTCGCCGTCGTGACAGGACCGCACCCGCACGGACCGGACGGACGGCCGCATCTTCGTGGGCAGCACCATAGCCTGTCCGATGAGGGCTATTTCAGCCGGCGGCACGCGCGCCCACACCGCCGCTTCGGGCTCCGCGGGCAGGGGGGAGGGCACCCGCACCGCCCGCACGTCCGGCTGCTGGGACGGCTGGGCTTGCGCCACCGCGGGCAGTGCCGCCGTCCCCAGGGCCGCGAGTCCCGCAAGGGCCTGGCGTCGGGTGATCTTCTGGGCTGCCATACCTCACCTCACGTGACGTTGTGCCGGTAGGCCCGGTGCTGCGGGTCGTACGCGGGTCGCACCATGGTGGGCTCCTGGAGCGGCACCCGCACCACCTCCTCCCCGCGCTCGTCGTAGCCGTAGGCTTGACCCCGTCTCACCTGGAAGCGGTGCACGATGCGGTCCGTGGACACCGCCAGCAGCAGCACGCCCAGGAGCTCGTCGTCCTTGCCCTCCATGGCCCGCCGGTACGCGGCGACGGCGGGCTCCACCCCGGGCCCGAAGAGCATCTGCAGGAAGCGTACGTTTCCTACGTGCACGGGCGGGATGTAGTAGACGTTGGCCTCCAGACCCAACTGCGGCAGCAGGGGCAGGGCCACCTTCCGCACGTGGACGAGGAAGTCCACCGGGTTGTCCGCCCTCGCCCGGTCCGGGGTGCTCACGAACCCGAAGGTGCGGATCTTGCCGATGCAGTTTCGCATGCAGCGGGGCTGGATCCCGCGCTCCACCGCGGGGAAGCACAGCACGCACTTCTCCGAAACCCGGGTGGTGTGGTTGTAGAAGACCTTCTTGAACGGGCAGTTCTTCACGCACTCCCGGTACCCCCGGCACCGCTGCTGGTCCAGCAGCACGATGCCGTCCTCCGGCCGCTTGTAGATGGCCGTCCGCGGGCAGCTGGCCAGGCAGGCGGGGTACGTGCAGTGGTTGCAGATCCGGGGCAGGTAGAAGAACCACGCGTCGTGCGGCAGCCGCAGGTAGAAGCGCTCCTCCGTGATGGGGACGTTGGTCTCGTCCTCCCCCCGGTTGGGATACGCGTAGTCCAGGTCCTCGGGCAGGTAGCCCACCGCGCGCTCGCCGCCGGGTGCGGCCTCAAACAGGGTCCGACCCCGGTATACGTTCCCCTCCCACGCCTGAGGCCCCAGCATCTCGAGAACCCGGACGTCCCAGGCGAGGGGGTAGGAGCCCCAGGGCTTGGTCTCCACGTTGTTCCAGAACATGTACTCCTGCCCTTTGCCGGAGGTCCACGTGGTCTTGCAGGCCATGGTGCAGGTCTGGCAGGCGATGCACTTGTTGGTGTCGAACACCGCCGCCGCCTGCCGGTGGGGCCGCCGGCCCTCGAAGGGGTAGTCCATCTCACGGCCGATCTGCCAGTTGTACACCTTCGGCATGGCCTACCTCCGCTTCACGGTGATGAACTGGCCCGCCAGGTACCGGCGCACGGCTTCCGACTCCCGGCCGGGCCGGAACCTCTGGGCCGCGGGTGCCCACAGGCCCTTGCCGTCCTCGCCGCCGGGCTCGGCCCGCCGGATCCGCACGTAGCTCTCCTTCGGCGCGCCCACGGTGCAGTGGACGTCGAGCGCGAACCCGGTGCCCAGCAGCTGGCCGATGGGGTCCTTGCGGACCAGGCTATCGGTCTGCAGGGTGGGCCGCAGCCAGGCACGGGTGACGGACTGGTGGCTCCCGTACCGGTAGGCGGCCTGGTAGTTGGTCCTCGGGTTCTTGGCGAGCCCGTCGGGCCGCTTCTCGTGCCCCTCCACGCTGCCGTGGGTAGCGATGTAGAAGTGGAACCACGCCCGGCCGGTCCCCTTCATGATGCTGGGGTAGTAGCGGGCCCGCACCAGCCACCGGAAGATGCGCCGCTCCTCGGGCTTGCGCTCGTGCCCCACGAAGGGCCGGTCCTGCGGGTCCGCCTCGCACCACACGTAGTCGCCGTCCGCGATGCCGAGCCGCCTCGCGTCCTCGGGGTTCAGGTCGATGTACCCCTCACTGACCCACGGCTTGCGGCGGTCGTGACGGTAGAAGTCGCCGAACGGGCCCCAGAACACCACGTCGAGGTCCGTGCTGGCGCCCGTGGAGTGACACGCGTGTCGGTACTTGGGGGTGATCAGGACGTGCGTGTATCCGAGCTTGCGCAGGGGGTGGCGGCTCGAAGCCACCTCCTCGGGGCTGCGCACCACGTTGCGGACCTGGCGGACCTCCGTGCGCAGGTCGTCGGGCCGCAGGCCGTAGGCCTCCGGCGGCGCCGGCCGGAGGGCGGGGTGGGGCTTGGCCACGATCACGTTGGGTTCGTGGTGGGTGCCGTCCACGGGCTCCCGGTGGACCGGCAGGTTCTCCCCGTACTCGATGAACTCGTCCTCCTCCCGGTAGAACTCCAGCCGGCCCGTCTTCGTGTACCAGGGTTTGCTCTCCTGGGTCTGCTCCCAGCCCACCACCTTGGGGCTCGTGCGGGTGAGCAGGTACAGCGGGGTGCCGTTCCGGCAGCTCTCCAGGAGCTGCTGGAAGCTGTAGCCGCGGGTGGTGTTGCCGGCCCGGAAGGCGCGCTCGATGTACACTTCCGGCTTGCCCTCGAGGACGAAGTGCCAGTAGTCCCGGAAGCGTCGGTCCCCGGTGAGCTCCGCCAGTTTCGCCGCCACGCCGGCCCAGCACTGCAGGTCGTCTCGGGTGTCGAAGATGCGGGGAAGCGGTGAGGGCGGCCAGGCCTGCAGGAAGGGGTTCGTGACCGACCCGTACACGTCCGGCAGCTTGCGCTCGGCCCAGCTGTCCACCGCGAACACCACGTCCGCGTACTCGCAGGTGGCGGTCCAGAACCAGTCCGCCACCACCAGCATCTCGATCTTCGGGAGGGTGTTCACGATGACGTTGTGGGCCCACTTGGCATTCCCCAGGATGGAGTTCGACAGGGCCCACATGGCTGACTTGGTGGGGGTGGGCATGTGGGTCTTGCCGGTGAACTGCTTGCGGCCCACCCGCAGGGGCCGGTCGTCGTAGTTGAAGTAGTGGGCTGATTCCCCCTTCACGTAGGCACGGGTGCGGGCGGGCCGGCTGGGGTCCAGCTCTGGATGGAAGGGGTCCTCGTTGATGTACTGCACGATGCCGGGCAGCAGCGCCAGCCGGTAGTTCCCCGCGTAGCTGCCCACCGTGCCCCCGAAGTGCCCGATGTTGTTCGTCAGGGCCGCGACCAGGATGATGGCCCGGTCCTTCAGGTCGTTGTTGAAGAAGTGGTTGGGCCCCATTCCGGTGACGAACAGGGTCCTGGTCTTGTTCTGCGCGATCTGGCGCGCGAGGCTCACCACCGCCTCCGGCGGGGCTCCCGTGACCCGGTGGGTGTTCTCCGGGGTCCACGTGTCCACCAGGTACTGCTTCAGCAGGTCGAACACCGGGCGTACGGCGACCCGCCTGCCGTCCCGCAGGGTGACCTGGAACTCGCCCTCGAGGGCGGGGTCGAGGCCCGTGGCCGCGAAGTGACGGCCCACCTGGTCCCGCGTTACCGCCTTCGGCGAGTTGCTGTTCCGGTCCCACACCACGAAGTCGTCCCACTCCTCCCGCAGGGCCCGGGGGACCAACTGGGCGTCCTGTTCCGCCGGAGGAGGGACGGGCTGGCCCGGCTCCAGGACCCGGGTGGCGTTCCGCAGGGGCGCGGGCCTGTAGTTCGGGAACACGTCCCGGGCGCGCAGCTCCTTGAGGGTGTCCATGCGCACCAGCAGGGGCAGGTCGGTGAACTGCTTGACGAAGGCTTCGTCATAGAGCCGTTCCCGAACGAGGACGTGGGCCAGGCCCAAGGCCAAGGCTGCGTCCGTCCCCGGCCGGATGACGATCACCTCGTCCGCCTTGGAGCTGGTGGACTGGTACTCCGGGGCGATGGTCACCACCCGCGCGCCGTGCAGCTTGGCTTCTGTGAGCCAGTGGCCGTCCGGCATCTTGGTGGCGATCCAGTTCTTGCCCCACAGGGTGATGAGGCGCGCGTTCTCCGCGGTGTACAGGTCGAAGTCCAAGGTCTGCTGGCCGGTGACCATGGGGTGGCCCGGAGGCAGGTCCGTGTGCCAGGAGTAGCTGTCCCAGTGCCGGCCGCCTTTCGCCTCCTCGGGCTCCACCCTGCGCACGTGGGCGTCCAGCAGGGCCATCATGTTGGCCATGCGGTAGAGCCCCCCGACCCGGAACGGCGCGATGAAGGGCATCCCGCCGCGGAACTTGAGGGTGCGGGTGCCAGCTCCCTCCATGGCCTCCACCATGTCGGGGTCGTAACCCTGACGCAGGAGCCGCCGCTTGCCCAGTTCTCCGGAGTAGGTCTGTGCGATGTTCACAAGCGCCTTCGCCACGTACGCGAACGCCTCGTCCCAGCTCACCCGGACGAACTCCTCTTTCCCGCGGCCTTCGAAGTACCGGGCCGGTGGCCGGCCGGTCTCCGGGTCGCGGGGGAACCCCGCGTCCACCCACTCCTTGAACCCCTTGCGGACCATGGGCCCCTTGACGCGGCGGTCGGAGTAGAAGCGGCGGACGTACGCGAGCCCGCTGATGCAGATGCGCGGGTCCCACCGGGCCGAGGCCTGGTTGCCGTACAGGTCCGTGGCCTTGCCATAGCCGAAGCTGGGGTCCGCGTACACCACGACACCGTTCTTCACGCTGGCGCGGAGCAGGCACCCGTGAGTGTCGTTGGGCGCGCACAGGTAGTGGAAGGTGAAGTCGGGCGTGTACAGCTCGCGGTAGACCTTCTCCCAGTCGCGGTTGGGGTACCGCTGCAGCGGGTTCAGGCCCGGCTCCAGGGGCTGGAGCACCGCGAGGCTCAGGAGTTCCTCGGGAAGTTCCAGACCTCCCAGGGCGGTGGCCGCGGCAGGCAGGGCAGCGAGAAACTCGCGGCGGGTCAGGCGGAAAGTCGGATCCAAGCGATCCACCTCCTCCCAGTAGCCCGAAAAACGCGACGGGCAGCGCGCCCGCGCCGTGCGGGTGCGCTGCCCTCTTGGGTCAGGCGGACCCTTCAGGTCCCCGATGTCTACTGGTAAGCGCAGAACAGGCGGGCGCCAATCGGGCGGGCAGCCGATGACCTCGGTCCAGAGGCCGGACGTTCCGGAGGCGTTGCGTTTCAGAGGACGCCCCGCGCGACCAGGGAGGAGGCGGCGCGGAGTCCCGTCCGGGCACCTGCGTACAGTCCTGCGGCGTACAGCCAGCCCTCCACCCGCAGGGTGGCCACGGTGCTCCAGAAGCCGGAGACGTTGCAGCCCACCGCCACCCACACCGCCAAGCCCATCACAACGCCCCCCGCAAACCCCACGGCGGCGTCCCGCAGCCGCCAGGGACGGAAGCCCACGAACTCTCCGCTCAACAGGGCCGCGGTGAGGCTGCCGAGGATCAGGCCCGCGTCCAGGTGGAAGCCGGGGTCCAGGGCGGGCAGGCGGGCTCCCCAGAACTGGGTCCAGCTCAACCGGTCGGTAGTAGCCCCCACAGCCTGCGCGGCCCACAGGGAGAACCGGGCGAGAGGCAGCTGGATCCCCAGGGCGGAGTGGTAGGCGAACTGCACGGTGAACAGGACAGCGACAACTACGCCTCCCAGCCAGGCCGGCCACG
>JAVKKH010000028.1 GCA_031296405.1 Candidatus Tepidifontimicrobium thermophilum | reverse complement strand
CGGGGGCGCGGAGGAGGAGGTGGACGTGGTTGGGCATCAGCACGTAGGCCAGCACGTCCACGCCGTAGCGCTCGGACAGGCGGCGGAGCAGCTTCAGGTACTCCTCGAAGGCATCAGGGGTGTGGAACAGTCGCTCGCGGCGGTTGCCGCGGCTAGTGACGTGGTAGACGCCCTCGGGCAGCACTCCCCTGAGCCGGCGTGGCACGGCTTCCTCACCCACCGCTTCCGTCGTCCCACTGAATGAACGCAGCTGGCTGGCGTTTTGGGGCCCTGTCCCCAGGGGACAGGGCCCAGAGGGACGGAACCCAGGGGGACAGGGCCGTGGCTACCGACGGGCCACCCGGAGGCCCACGACTAGGGCCGCAGCGAGGAAGCCGAAGGGAGGCAGGGCTTCCGGCCGGTGGACCCGGAGCTCGCCGTTCCGGGGACGCGACCAGACGCTGGCGGACCACACGATGTCCGCGAGGGGAACGCCCAGGGGGTCGCGGAGCTGGTAGTGCAGGTCCCGCATGACCCACGGCTGCAGGGTGTGGAGGGTGGCGAGGGCCCGTCCGTCCGGCGCTACTACTACGAGGCGCTGACCCCGCAGAGGCAGCCCGAACCACCGACGGGGAAAGCGCTGGAACATCAAGAGGCCGGCACCGGACGGTCTGAGCGCGCGCACGGGTTTGCGGTCCAGCCAGTCCCACTCCCGCTGGACGGTGAACGCGGGGCTGCCGTCTGCAGCTTCCACGTGGAGGACCAGAGGGGTTAAGAGTCGCAGCTCGGTGTATTTGAGCCACCGCAACCACCGGTGGTCGCACCGCTCCACCGCCTGCCCCGCCAGCTCCCCCTCCGGGGTGCGGATCTCAAACAGAGCGGTGGGGTCCAGAGCCCGATCCCCGCGGTGGATCCGCAGGTGCGGCCGGGTGAGGGGATCCAGCGAGGGGGGCACGCCCAGCCACCCGCCCCACGCCCCCGGCCCCGTCAGACCTGCGGTCAGTTCCTCACCGGCCATCGTCCCCGACCTGGGTTGCTGTCTTAGGCTGCAGGGTAGTAAAGCGTCCGCCGTACCGCAAGGCCCAGACCGCGGGGCTGCGGACGCTGCGAGGGGAGTGGGTGAAGGTGGTATGGGATACTCGTCCGCGGGTAGCGGGAACAGGTGGACCCCGGCCTGCGGAGCAGGCGCCGCGACGCGACGGGCGGCGAGGGCGAGCAGGAGAGCACGCGGATCAGGGCGAAGGCACCATTCACGGCAGGCGGGGGTGAGGGTATGGAGGCACCGGTACAGCCCCTGACGTACGGACGGTACCTGCGGGTGCCCGAGCTGCTGTCCCTGCAGGCCCGCCTGAGCGAGGCCCACGACGAGCTGCAGTTCATCGTGGTCCACCAGGTCTTCGAGCTGTGGTTCAAGCTGGCCCTCTTCGAGCTGGAGGCAGCGCGGCAGAGCCTGGACCACGACCAGCTGCGTGAGGCGGCACGGCTGCTGCACCGGTCCACGGCGGTGCTTCGGACCGCCACCTCGGCCTTCGACGTTCTGGAGACCATGCGTCCGTGGGACTTCCTGGAGTTCCGGTCGCGGCTGAAGCCGGCCAGCGGATTCCAGAGCCGCCAGTTCCGAGAGCTGGAGTTTCTCTCAGGGCTCAAGGACCCGCGCTACCTGCGAAACTTCGAGTCCGACCCCGAAGACTGGACCGCGCTGCAGCGCCGCCTCCATGAGCCCAGCCTGTGGGACGCTTTCGTGGGGGTGCTCCGGCGGCAGGGGCTGCCGGCTGACGAGGAGCCCCGACTCCTTGAAGCCCTCATCCGGGTGCTCCGGGACTCTGGGTCAGAACTGAACCGGCTGTGCGAGGTCCTCGTGGAGTACGACGAGACGCTGGCCCTGTGGCGGTACCGTCACCTGCTGATGGTGGAGCGGGTGATCGGGGCCCGCCCCGGCACGGGAGCGGAGGACGTGCACAGAGCCTTCCAGGACTCCCGGGATTACTTCACGGGCGTGGGCTACCTGCGGGACACGCTGTCCAAGCGGTGCTTCCCCCTGCTGTGGGAGGCCCGGACCTTCGTGGAGCGGGAATGATGGAAGACGTCCTTTTGCGGTGGAGACGGGAGTTTCCGATCCTTGAGCGCACCACGTACCTCGTCTCCCACTCCATGGGAGCGATGCCGCACTCCGCGCGCGTGTGGGTCCAGCGCTACCTGGACGCGTGGGAGACAGAGGGCGTGACCGCGTGGGAGACGTGGGAGGCGTACCTCCGGGACCACGCGGACCGGATCGCGCAGCTCATCGGGGCTCCACCGGGCAGCGTGGTGATGCACCAGAACGTCACCACCCTGTTCGGCGCCCTGCTGTCGGCCCTGGTCCGGCCGGGGCGAAGGCGCAAGGTCGTCGCCACGGACCTGAACTTCCCGTCCCTCCTGTACACGGTCCGCGCCCACGAGTCTTTGGGGCTGCAGCTGGAGCTGATCCACAGCCCCGACGGCGCCACGATCCCCGTGGACGCCTGGGCGCAGGCGGTGGACACCCGGACTCTGGCCGTCCTGGTGGACCACGGGATTTTCCGGTCGGGTTTCTTGCAGGACGTAGTAGCCATCGGGGAGCTGGCCCGTCGACGCGGGGCGTGGGTGGTGGTGGACGCGTACCAGACGGCCGGCTGCGTCCCCTTTGACGTCCGGGACTGGCCCGTGGACGTGGTTTTGGGAGGGTCGCACAAGTGGCTGTGCGGGGGCCCGGGGGCCGCCTGGATGTACGTGGCCCCGGAGCAGGCAGACCGGCTGGAACCCGCGCTGGCAGGCTGGTTCGGGCACCGCGAGCCGTTCGCCTTCGACCTGGAGCTGAGCTACGCAGCCGGGGCGATGCGGTTTGCCACCGGCACCCCGGGGATGGCGGCCCTGTTCGCGGCTCGAGCCGGACTGGAGGTCGTCCTGGAAGTGGGCGTACGGGCGATCCGGGAGTGGTCTCAAGCCCTCGGCCAGCAGATGGTGGACCGCGCGGACTCCCTCGGGCTGGAAGTCCGGAGCCCCCGAAACCCGGAACTCAGGACGGGCATGGTGGTGGTGGACTTCCCGGGTGCGGAGGAGACTGCACGGGACCTGGTGGCCCGGAAGATTCTGGTGGACTACCGCCCGGGAGCCGGCATCCGTATGTCCGCGCACTTCTACACTCACCCGCAAGAGGTGCAGGCGGCCTTCGAGGTCATCGGCGACCTGGCGCGACGCGTTCGCCGGTAGCCGGAGGGGGAACGGACGTCACGATCCTCAGGGGTGGGTCCGCACGGTAGATAGTTGACAAGTCAAAATTTGACCCGTTAGAGTTGAGCCAAGTCCACGAGACGGTCGACGGAGGTCGCGGGGCCATGCGGGTGGTGTGTGTCGGTGGTGGTCCCGGGGGGTTGTACGCGGCCATCCTCCTGCGGAAGCTGGACCCCCGCTGTCGGGTGGTGGTCTACGAACGCAACCGGCCCGACGACACCTTCGGGTGGGGCGTGGTCCTCTCGGACAGCACCCTCGGCAGCCTGCAGGTCGCGGACCGCGAGAGCTACGACGAGATCCAGCGGGCCTTCTACCACTGGGACGACATCGAGATTCACTTCCGGGGGCGGGTGATCCGGTCCGGCGGACACGGCTTCGCCGGGATCGCCCGGACGACCCTGCTGCGCATCCTGCAGGACCGCGCCCGGTCCCTGGGCGCGGAGCTGGTGTTCCAGCACGAGGTGGAGGACGTGGAGGAGCTCGCCCGGGACGCGGACCTGGTGGTGGCGGCGGACGGCGTGAACAGCCGGACCCGCAGCCGCTACGGGGACGCCTTCGGGGCGGAGGTGGAGTGGGGCCGGTGCCGCTACGTGTGGCTGGGAACCCACCGCCCCTTCGACGCCTTCACCTTCGCGTTCCAGGAGACCCCGTGGGGATGGTTCACCGTGCACGCGTACCCCTTCGACGGCGGGACCAGCACCTTCATCGTGGAGACCCCCGAGGAGGTGTGGCGCGCCGCGGGCCTGGACCGTATGGACAAGGACGAGTCCATCGCCTTCTGCGAGGCGCTGTTCGGCTGGCTCCTGCAGGGGCACCGGCTGATGTCCAACGCCGCGCACCTGCGGGGTTCGGCCCACTGGCTGCGTTTTCCCTGGCTGCAGTGCCGTCGGTGGGTCCACGCCCTGGAGGTGGACGGCCGGCGCGTCCCCCTGGTCCTGTTGGGAGACGCCGCACACACCGTTCACTTCTCCGTGGGTTCTGGCACGCGGCTGGCCATGGAGGACGCCATCGGGCTCGCCAAGGCCCTGGCCCAGCACGGCTGGCAGGACCGGGACTCCCTGCAGGCGGCGGTGGAGCGGTACGAGGCGGAGCGCCAGACGGAGCTGCTGCGCCTGCGCAACGCCGGCCGGAATTCCGCGGAGTGGTTCGAGAACGTCCGCCGCTACGTGCACCTCGAGCCGGAGCAGTTCGCGTACACCCTCCTGACCCGGTCCCAACGGCTGTTCCACGAGGAGCTGCGGCGGAGGGACCCGCAGTACGTGGCGTCCTTCGAGCGGTGGTTCGCCGGCCGGTGCGGCCTCGGGGACCGGCCCGTCCCTCCCATGTTCACGCCCTTCCAGCTCCGGGGGGTCCGGCTGAAGAACCGGGTGGTGGTCTCGCCCATGGCGATGTACTCCGCGGAGGACGGCACCGTAGGCGACTTCCACCTGGTCCACCTGGGTGCTCGGGCGCTCGGCGGCGCGGCGCTGGTGTTCACCGAGATGACGTGCGTGTCCCGCGAGGGGCGTATCAGCCCGGGCTGCGCGGGGCTGTACAAGCCGGAGCACGTGGAGGCCTGGCGGCGGATCGTGCAGTTCGTGCACCAGCACACCGACGCCAGGATCGGGATCCAGCTGGGCCACTCGGGGCCCAAGGGCTCCACCCGGGTGGGCTGGGAAGGCTACCACGAGCCCCTTCCAGAGGGGAACTGGCCCGTGATGGGACCCTCCCCGATCCCCTGGGGGCCGGGGAACCAAATTCCGCGCGAGATGACCCGGGAGGACATGGACCGCGTGGTGGCGGAGTTCGTCCGGGCGACCCGGTGGGCCGCGGAGTGCGGGTTCGACTGGCTGGAGGTCCACTGCGCTCACGGGTACCTGCTGTCCGCCTTCATCAGCCCCCTTACGAACCGCAGGACCGACGCGTACGGGGGGAGCCTGGAGAACCGCATGCGGTTTCCCCTGGAGGTGGTGCGCGCGGTGCGGGACGTCTGGCCGGACCACCTGCCGCTGTCGGTCCGCATCTCCGCCCACGACTGGGCGCCCGGCGGCGTCACACCGGACGACGCGGTGCAGATCGCGCGGATGTTCAAAGAGGTGGGGGTGGATCTCATCGACGTGTCCAGCGGCCAGACCACCCGGGACGCCCGGCCCGCCTACGGCCGCCTGTACCAGACGCCGTTTGCGGACCGCATCCGCCACGAGGTGGGGATCGCCACCATGGCGGTGGGATCCATCTACGAGGCAGACCACGTGAACTCCATCATCGCCGCCGGTCGGGCTGACCTGTGCGCCATCGCGCGTCCCCACCTGGCGAACCCCCACTGGACCTTGGTGGAGGCGGCGCGGATCGGCTACCCGGACGTGCCTTGGCCCAAGCAGTACCTGGACGGCAAGGACCAGCTGGAGCGCTTGATGGCCCGCGCCCGGGCGGCCGAGGAGGGCGGACGGGCGGCTCTGGAGGAGCTGGAGAGGGTGCTGGCCCGCGCGGCGCAGGACCGGGCGCGGGTGACGGTGGGCTAGCCGGAGGTCCCGGTGCCGTCGAGGAAGCATGGGGCGGTGGAGCTTCTGGGGCTGGAAGCCCGCGCTACGGAGGAGGACCACAAGTCCATCCGGCTGTGGCTGCGGCTCCTGTCGGCCACCAATCTGGTGAAGAACGAGGTGCAGTCGCGGTTGAGGCGCACCTTCGGGACCACCCTGGCCCGGTTCGACCTGCTGGCGCAGCTGGAACGGCACCCGGAAGGGCTGGCCATGGGGCCGCTTTCGAAGCGCATGATGGTGACCGCGGGCAACGTGACGCGGCTGGTGGACCAGCTGGAGGCCGAGGGTCTGGTGACCCGTGTCCCGGACCCGCGGGACCGCCGGACGGTCCGGGTGCGCCTGACCGCGGAGGGGCGGCGGCGGTTCGCCGCGATGGCCGCGGTCCACGAGGGCTGGATCGTAGAACTGTTCCGGGGACTGTCCCGGGAGGACCGCGAGCAACTGTACGGGCTGCTGGCGGCACTCAAGCAGAGCGTGGCGCGGGCGCTGGCACGGGAGGGAGGTCGGGCGGGATGACGGAGTGGACGCGGTTCATGAGACCTGTCTGGATGCCGGGGGACACAGGGGGTCTAGAGGGGTTCCGGCCCGAGCACGTGGACTGGTCGGTAGACGACGGGGTGGGGACTGTGACCCTACGCCGGCCCCACCGGAAGAACGCCCTGACCTTCGACAGCTACGGTGAGCTACGGGACCTGTTCACGCGCCTAGCCGCTGCCCCGGAGGTCCGCGTGGTGGTGCTGACCGGAGCGGGCGGGGAGTTCTCTTCGGGCGGGGACGTGTTCGACATCATCGGCCGGCTGGTGGAGACGGACATGCCGGGGCTAGTGCGCTTCACCCGCATGACCACGGAGGTGGTCCGGCAGATGCGCCGGTGCCCGCAACCCCTCATCGCGGCGGTGGACGGGGTGTGCGCGGGCGCGGGCGCGGCCCTGGCCCTGGCCTGCGACCTGCGGGTCGGGACCCCGCGCAGCCGGGTGGGTTTCCTGTTCACCCGCGTGGGCCTGGCGGGCTGCGACATGGGAGCCTGCGCCCTACTGCCGCGGGTAGTGGGAGCCGGCCGGGCCGCGGAGCTCCTGTACACCGGCCGCATGCTGGAGGCGGAGGAGGCGGAGCGCTGGGGGTTCTTCAACCGCGTGGTGCCGCCGGAGGAACTGATGCCCGCGGCGTGGGAGCTGGCGCGGGAGCTGGCTACTGGCCCTTCGTTCGCGCTGGCCATGACCAAGCGGATGCTGATGCAGGAGTGGAGCCTAGGCGTGGACGAGGCGCTGGAGGCGGAGGCGCAGGCGCAGGCCATCTGCATGGCCACCCGGGACTTCGACCGGGCGTACCGGGCTTTCGCCTCCCGGGCGAAACCTGAGTTCCAGGGGGACTGACCGCGGATGCGGGGTCCGGACTTCCTGGACTGGCCCTTCTTCGAGCCGCACCACCGCGTGCTGTGCGCGGACCTGGAGGGCTGGGCCCGGGAGGCGTTGCGGTGGAGCGAGCCGGAGGACGTGGACGCGGCCTGCCGGCGCCTCGTGACGGACCTCGGCCGGGCGGGCTGGCTGCGTTACGCGGTATGCGGCCGGGAGTTCGGGGCGGCGCAGGACGCCCTGGACGTCCGCAGCCTGTGTCTGATCCGGGACACCCTCGCGTACCACCACGGCCTTGCGGACTTCGCTTTCGCCCTTCAGGGACTGGGCTCCGGGCCCCTGAGCCTGTTCGGCAGCGAAGCGCAGCGCCGACGGTACCTACCCAGGGTGGCGGCCGGGGAGTGGGTGGCGGCGTTCGCGCTCACGGAACCGGAGGCCGGCTCCGACGCGGCCGCCCTGCGGTGCGAGGCAAAGCCTGCGGACGGCGGCTACCTGCTCAACGGCACCAAGACCTTCGTGTCCAACGGGGGGATCGCGGACTTCTACGTGGTGTTCGCGCGGACCGGCGAGGCACCGGGCGCGCGCGGGATCACCGCCTTCGTGGTGGACTCAGGTAGCGCGGGAGTTGAGGTAGCCGAGCGCATCCAGACTTCCGCGCCTCACCCCCTTGCGAGGCTGCGCTTTTCCGACTGCTGGATCCCCTCCACACAGCGGGTGGGAGGCCCGGGCGAGGGGTTCCGGATCGCCATGCGGACCCTGGACGTGTTCCGGACCACGGTGGCCGCCGCGGCCGTGGGTTTTGCCCGCCGCGCCCTGGAGGAAGCCCTGGACCGGGCGGTGGCCCGGCGGCTGTTCGGCGGGACCCTGGCCGACCTGCAGCTCACCCAGGCCCGGCTGGCGGACATGGCAGCGCGGGTGGATGCCTCCGCCCTGCTCACGTACCGGGCTAGTTGGCTGCACGACCGCGGGGCCCGAGCGGTGAGGGAAGCTGCTATGGCCAAGATGGTGGCCACCGAGAACGCCCAGCAGGTGGTGGACGCGGCGGTCCAGCTGTGGGGAGGGCTGGGGGTCACCCGGGGCACCGTGGTGGAGTCCCTGTACCGGTACGTGCGGGCCCTGCGCATCTACGAGGGCGCTACGGAGGTCCAGCAGCTGGTGGTGGCGAGGGAGCTGCTGCGTGGCCGGCACACCGCGGAGGAGGGGGGAGAGCATGGCACAGACGGCTCTGGTGGACCGGTTCGTCCTTGACCGCTTGCCGCCTCCCGAGCTGCTGCCGGAGTTCCTGTTCGAGCTGCCGGAGCTGCAGTACCCGGAGCGCCTGAACTGCGCCGGCCCGCTGCTGGACCGGTGGGTCGCCACCGGCGGTGGGGAGCGGGTGGCTCTGCGGGCGCCCGGACTGACCTGGACGTACCGGGACCTGTGGGTGCACGCGAACCGCGTCGCCCGGGTGCTGACCGAGGATTTCGCGCTGCAGCCCGGAAACCGCGTGCTCCTGAGGGCCCCCAACCACCCCATGCTGGCTGCGTGCTGGTTCGGGGTGGTGAAGGCCGGTGGCGTGGTGGTCACCACCATGCCTTTGCTCCGGCAGAAGGAACTGACCGACATCCTCACCAAGGCGGAGGTCAGCCACGTGGTGTGCGACGTCCGGCTGCGGGAGGAGCTGGACGCCGCGGTGGCGCGGTGCCCCTGGGTCCGCGAGGTGGTGTACTTCGGGGACGACGCTCCGGGCAGTCTCGAGGCCCGCATGGCGCGTAAAACCCAGGACTTCCAGAACGTGGACACCGCCTGCGACGACCCGGTTCTCATCGCCTTCACCTCGGGGACCACGGGCAAGCCCAAAGGGTGCGTGCACTTCCACCGGGACGTGCTGGCCATCTGCGACACCTTCGCCCGGCACGTGGTCCGGGCCACGCCGGACGACGTGTTCATCGGAAGCCCGCCCCTGGCCTTCACCTACGGGCTGGGAGGGCTCCTGGTGTTCCCCCTGCGGATCGGGGCCAGCAGCGTGCTGCTGGAGCGGGCGGGGCCGGACGAGCTGCTGGAGGGGATCGAGCGGTACGGCGCCACGGTGTGCTTCACCGCTCCCACCGCGTACCGGGCCATGGCCCCCAAGACGGGCGGACGCAGGCCTGGACAGCTCCGGAAGTGCGTGTCCGCGGGTGAAGTCCTGCCGGCGTCCACGCGGCTGCAGTGGCGCGAGGCCACGGGGATCGAGATCCTCGACGGCATCGGGTCCACGGAGATGCTGCACATCTTCATCTCCCACACGGAGGAGGAGGCGAAGCCCGGGGCCACGGGGAAGCCCGTGCCCGGCTACCGGGCCTGCGTGCTGGACGACGAGGGCCGCCCGCTGCCTGCGGGCACGGTGGGCCGGCTGGCGGTGAAGGGCCCTACGGGGTGCCGCTACCTGGACGACCCGCGGCAGCGGGACTACGTGCAGGGCGGGTGGAACGTGACGGGCGACGCGTATCTGGTGGACGAGGACGGCTACTTCGTGTACCAGGCCCGGACCGACGACCTCATCATCTCCGCCGGGTACAACATCGCGCCCGCGGAGGTGGAGGAGGCCCTGCTGACCCACCCCGCGGTCGCGGAGTGCGGGGTGGTGGGCGTCCCGGACCCGGAGCGGGGCCAGGTGGTGCGGGCCTACGTGGTCCTGCGTCCGGGGTTCGCGCGAGGTCCGGAGATGGTGCGCGAGCTGCAGGAGCACGTGAAGGCCCGACTTGCCCCGTACAAGTACCCGCGGCAGGTGGAGTTCTGCGGGGAGCTGCCCAGGACGGAGACAGGCAAACTCCAGCGCTTCCGGCTCCGGGAGTGGGCCCGCGGGGGAGTCCAGTAGAGGGCTTCGGTGGAAGCGGAGGGACCCGATGGAGATCCTGCAGCCCGTGCGGTGGAAGCGGCCCCGGGGCTACAGCCACGGCGTGGTGGCCCGGGGAACGTGGGTGTTCGTGGCCGGGATGGTGGGCTGGGACAACGCCTGTGAGGAGTTCGACAGCCTGGACTTCGTGGACCAGGCCCGCCGGGCGCTGGAGAACATCGTGGCGGTCCTGGAGGAGGCAGGGGCTCGACCCGAGCACCTGGTCCGGCTCACCTGGTACGTCACGGACCGGGACGAGTACCTGAGCTCCCTGGAGCGGCTCGGCCAGGTGTACCGAGAGGTGATCGGCCGTCACTACCCCGCCATGTCCGTGGTGGAGGTGAAGGGGCTCGTGGAGCCCGGGGCCAAGGTGGAGATCGAGGCCACCGCGGTGATCCCGGACGGCGAGGGCGAACCCGGGCGGCCAGCGGTTTTTGGCGAAAACAGAAACACCCACGGAAGGGGGGAAGACACGTGAGGAGCAGGTGGGTAGTCGGCGTGGTGGTGGTGCTGGCCAGCTCGCTCCTGGTGTCCGGGATGGCGGGTGGCCAGGCCCGGACGCTCCGGGTCGGGTTCGTCAGCACCCTGTCGGGAGGTGGTGCGGCACTGGGGCAGGACGTTCTGGACGCCTTCCAGCTGGCCGTCCGTCACCTGGGCGGGCGGCTGGGCGGCCTGCCCGTGGAGGTGCTGACCGCGGACGACCAGCTGAACCCGGACGTGGCCCGTGCCGCGGTGGAGCGGTTCCTGCGCAGGGACCGGGTGGACCTGGTGACGGGCATCATCTTCTCCAACGTGCTCCTGGCGGTGGGAGACCTGGTGTTCAGTAGCGGGGTCTTCTACATCAGCCCCAACGCCGGCCCGTCCGAGTACGCGGGGGAGCAGTGCAACCTGCACTTCCTCAACGTGGCGTGGCAGAACGACAACATGCACGAGGCCATGGGGCACTACGCGACCCTGAAGAACTACGAGACCGCCTTCATCCTGGCCCCCAACTACCCCGCGGGCCGGGACGCCCTGGCCGGGTTCAAGCGGTTCTACAAGGGGCGCGTGGTCAGCGAGGTCTACACGAGGCTCGGACAGCTGGACTACTCCGCGGAGATCGCGCAGATCCGGGCCGCCCGGCCCCGGGCCGTCTACGCCTTCTACCCGGGAGCCATGGGGGTGAACTTCATCAAGCAGTACGCGGAGGCGGGCCTCATGCAGCAGGTGCAGCTACTGGTGCCGGGCTTCTCCGCGGACGCGGACGTGATCCGCGCGGTGGGCAAGCCCATGGTGGGGGTATTCAACAGCTCCCACTGGGCGCTGGAGCTGTTTAACCCCATCAACCGCCGGTTCGTGGAGGACTTCCGGCGCAGCTACGGGCGGATCCCGACCCTGTACGCGGCGCAGGGGTACGACACTGCCCTGGCCATCGACCACGGGCTGCGGGCGGTGGCCGGGGACCTGGGCCGGAAGGCGGAGTTCCGCAAGGCCATCCTGTCGGGGTTCGACAGCACCCGGGGCCGGGTGCGGTTCAGCAAGAACGGCTACCCGATCCAGGACTACTACCTGAGGCAGGTGGTGGAGCTGCCGAACGGGGAGATTGTGAACCGGCTGCGGGGGACCATCTTCCGCAACCACGGGGATGCCTACGTGGAGAAGTGCCGGCTCCCCTGAAGCGGGCTCCTGAGCGGAGGGTCCCGTGCCCGTCTCCCTGGTGCTGGAGCAGCTGCTGAACGGCCTGCAGTTCGGGCTGATGCTGTTCCTCCTGTCCGCGGGGCTGACCCTGGTCCTCGGGATGATGGACGTGGTCAACCTGGCGCAGGGGTCCCTTTACATGCTGGGCGCGTACTTCGCTGCCACGCTGGCTGCTGCCACCGGCTCCTTCTGGGCCGGGCTGGTGGGTGCGGTGCTGGCCACCGCCCTGGTGGCGCTGCTGCTGGAGGCCTCCGTCCTGCGGCGGGTGTACGGGGCTGACCACCTGACTCAGGTGCTGGCCACCTTCGCCCTGATCCTGGTGTTCAACGAGGCGGTGCGCGCCCTCTGGGGCCCGCAGGCGCTGCTGCTGTCCGTGCCTCCCGAGCTGGCGCGTCCGGTGACGCTGCTGCCCGGACTCAGCTACTCCGCATACCGGCTGACCGTCATCGGGGCGGGTGCGCTTCTTGCGGTGGGGATGTTCCTGTTCATCCACCGGACCCGGGTGGGGATGTGGGTGCGGGCGGGCGCGTCCAACCGGCGCATGGCGCAGGCCATGGGGGTGCCCATCCGCAGGGTTTTTACGGGCGTGTTCGTGACGGGCGCGGCTCTCAGCGCGGTGGCCGGCGCGCTCCTGGGCCCCATCTTCGCCGTCCAGGTGGGCATGGGGGAGGATGTGCTGATCCTGGCCTTCGTGGCCATCGTGATCGGCGGCATCGGCTCGGTGAAGGGGTCCCTGGTGGGTTCGTTGCTGGTGGGCGTGGTGGACACCGCGGGCCGCGCGTTTCTCCCCTCAGCGTTCGGCCTTCTGTTCGCCCCTGAAGTGGCCTCCAACCTCGGGCCCACGGTGGCGTCGGTGCTCATCTACCTGCTGATGGCGGTGGTCCTGTTCGTGCGTCCCAGGGGCCTGTTTCCCGTGCACGGGTAGCCGATGCGGGCCCGGGACCTTTCCGTGGAGCAGGCCCGGCGCGCCGGCGTGGCGCTGCCCCGGGCCTTCGTCCTCTGGGGGGCAGGCTCGGTGGCCGGGCTGGTCCTCCTGGCGTTTCCTGCTCTGGCTCAAGCGCTGGAGTGGTCCTACTACCTCAGCCTGGCCACCAAGGCCCTGATCCTGGTCCTGGCCGCCAGCGCCCTGAACCTCGTTTTGGGCTACGGCGGGCTGGTGAGCTTCGGGCACGCCACCTACTACGGGCTGGGTGCGTACACCGTGGCGGTCCTGGCCCGGGAAGGGGTCCGTCAGGCGTGGCTGGTGTGGCCCGCGGCGGTGGCCGTGGCGGCCCTGGCGGCTCTGGCCATCGGGGCGGTGTGCCTGCGCACCCGGGGCCTGTACTTCATCATGATCACCCTGGCGTTCGCGCAGATGGTGTACTACTTCGTGGTCTCCTTCAAGCAGTACGGGGGCCAGGACGGGCTGCGGGCGCCGCGCACCGACTTCGGCCTCCCCCTGGGGGACGCGGAGGTGTACTACCTGAGCCTCCTCCTGGTGGCCGCGAGCCTGTTCTTCCTCTGGCGGCTGGTGCACGCCCGCTTCGGCCGGGCCCTGCAGGCAGCCCGGGACAACGAGGTGCGGGCCACCACGGTGGGCTTCCCCGTGTACCGGATCCAGCTGGTGGCGTTCGTGATCTCGGGAGCCCTCACCGGGCTTGCGGGCGCCCTGATGGCGCACCACACCCAGTACGTCTCGCCCGCCATGTTGAGCTGGCCGCAGTCGGGCCACTTCATGTTCATGGTCATCCTGGGCGGGGTGGGGCGGTTCTGGGCCGGGCTGCTGGGAGCCGGAGCCATGGTCCTGATCGAGGAACTGTTCCACTCCCTCACCGTGTCCTGGCAGCTGTACGTGGGCCTGACGCTGCTGGCGGTGGTCCTGCTGGCCCCGAGGGGGCTCGCGGGGCTGGTGGAGGGACGGCGGCGGTGAGCCTGCTGCAAGTCCGGGGCCTGACCAAACGCTTCGGCGGCCTGTTGGCCCTGTGGCGGTGCGACCTGGACGTACAGCCCGGCGAGGTCCACGCCCTCATCGGCCCCAACGGTGCGGGCAAGACCACCCTGGTGAACCTGGTCTCGGGCCTGCTGACCCCCACCGAGGGGCGGGTGGTGTTCCGGGGGCGCGACATCACCTTCCTCCCGCCCCACGAGCGCGCCCTCCTGGGCATCGCCCGCACGTTCCAGGTGACGAACCTGTTCCCTCAGGACACAGTACTGGGCAACCTCACCCTGGCGGTGCAGGCCCGGACGGGAAGCACCTTCCGGTTCTGGAAGCCTGTGGCACACGAGCGGGAGCTCGCGGAGGCGGCGCGGGGGTACGCGCGGCGGGTGGACCTGCACGGCCGGCTCCAGGCACCCGTCCGGGCCCTTTCCCACGGGGAGCGCCGGCAGGTGGAGGTGGGGCTGGCTCTGGCAGGTGAGCCGCACCTCGTGGTCCTGGACGAACCCACCTCGGGCATGGGTCCGGAGGAATCCAGACGGGTGGTGGACCTGATCCAGGGGCTGCGGGGGCAGGTGGCGGTCCTCTTGGTGGAGCACGACATGGACGTGGTGTTCCGCGTGGCGGACCGCATCACCGTCCTGGTGGACGGCCGGGTGCTGGCGAGCGGCCCTCCGGAAGCGGTCCGGGAAGACCCGGAAGTCCACCGCGCCTACCTCGGGCACGCGTTGGACAGTAGCCGCCCGGGCAGTGCGAGGAGCGCGGGCCGCGCGCGGCTTTCGGGAAGGCGGCCTCTCCTGCAGGTGCAGGGGCTGGAGGCCTCCTACGGCCCCAGCCAGGCGCTGTTTGGGGTGGACCTGCAGGTACCTGAAGGAGGCCTGGTCACACTGCTGGGTCGGAACGGGATGGGCAAGACCACCACGCTGCACGCCATCGCAGGGCTGGTCCCCTCGAAGTCCGGCCGGGTGGTGTTCGACGGCCAGGAGGTCCAGGGGCTTCCGCCGGAGGGCATCGCACGCCTGGGGATCGCCCTGGTGCCCGAAGGGCGGCAGATCTTCCCGAACCTCACCGTGCGGGAGAACCTGGAGGCGTTCGCGTCCAACCGCGCGGGCCGCCCGGACCCTTGGAATCTGGACCGCGTCCTCCAGCTGTTCCCGCGGCTGAGGGAGCGGCTGGACCAGCTGGGCAGCCGGCTGTCGGGAGGCGAGCAGCAGATGCTGGCCATCGGCCGGGCCCTGATGACCAACCCCCGCCTGCTGATCCTGGACGAGGCCACGGAGGGACTGGCACCCTTGGTGCGGGAGGAGATCTGGAAGGCGCTGCGGTTGCTGAACGAGGCCGGCCTGACCGTGCTCCTCGTGGACAAGTACGTGGAACAGCTCACCGAGTTCGCGGACTACCACTACATCCTGGAGCGCGGCCGGGTGGTCTGGGAGGGGACGTCCCAGGCCCTGCAGGCGGACCGGGATCTGTGGCGGAGGTACCTGAGCGTGTGAGCAGCACGGACCTGGTCGGGCGGGTGGCGGTGGTCACAGGGGGAGGCCGTGGGGTGGGCCGCGCGTGCGCGTTAGAGCTGGCACAGCGGGGAGCCTCGGTGGCGGTGCTGAGCCGTACGGCGGAACAGGTCCGCCGGGTGGCGGAGGAGGTGCAGGCCATCGGGAGCCCTGGCCTGGCTGTCGCCTGCGACGTGACCCACCGCGGACAGGTGGAGGAAGCCCTGAGGCAGGTGCGCAGCCAGCTGGGGCCGGTGACGGTCCTGGTGGCTGCGGCCGGCGTGGCCCGCGGCAGTCCGTTTCTCGAGACCTCCGACGAGGACTGGGAGGAGCACCTTCGGACCAACGTCACGGGCGCCTTCTACGCCATCCGGGCGGCCCTGCCGGACATGCTGGCGGCAGGTTGGGGACGGGTGGTGGCCGTGGCCAGCGTCGCGTCGAAGGCGGGTTCCCGCTACACCGCGGCGTACACCGCGTCCAAGCATGCGCTGCTGGGTCTGGTGCGTTGCGTGGCGGTGGAGTTCGCCGACCGCGGGATCACCGCCAACGCGGTGTGCCCGGGCTACCTGGACACGGACATGACGGAGGCCAACGTGCACCGCATCGCTGCGCGCACGGGCAGACCGCCGGAGGAAGTGCGGCGGGCGCTGGAACGCACGAGCCCTCAGGGCCGCCTGTTCACGCCCGAGGAGGTGGCCTCCCTGGTGGGGTACCTGTGCTCGGAGGCCGCTGCGGGCGTCAACGGTCAGGGGATCGTGCTGGACGGCGGTGCCGTGCAGTCGTGAGGGGGTGGGCTGATGGTGACCTATGAGGACGTGCCGCAGCGGTTCAACGTGGCCCGCTACTTCCTCCACCGCCACCTGGAGGAGGGCCGTGCGGACCGCCCGGCCCTGTACAGCGGAGACCGGGCGGTCACCTACCGGGAGCTGGCGGAGCTTTCGAACCGCACCGCCCATGTGCTGCGGGAGCTGGGGGTGGAGCCCGAGGACCGGGTGCTGCTCGCGCTTTCGGACGGCGTGGAGTTCGTGGCCGCTTGGTACGCGGTGGTGGGGATGGGTGCGGTCTCCGCAGAAGTGTACACGTACCTCCACGCTCACGACTACGCCTACTACCTGGACTACGCCCGGCCCCGGGTGGTGCTGACGGACGCCACCACGCACGGGCGCGTGCGGGAGGCGGCGCGGGAGGTGGGCTTCCGCGGGAAGCTAGTGGCGGTGGGCGTCTCGGAGCTGGAGCCTGGAGAGGTGGACTTCCACCACGCGGTCTGTGGGGCGCCCGTAGAGCCGATCCTGGCGGACACCCCCAAGGACCAGTTCGCCCTGTGGAAGTTCACCACCGGCACCACGGGCCGGCCCAAGGCCGTGGTGCACTGCCACTACGCCCCTTACCTGAGCTTCTGGAACTACGCCCAGGAGGTCATCCGGTACACTCCGGAGGACGTGGTGCTGCCGGTGCCCAAGCTGTTCTTCGGATACGCGCGGGACTGCACGGCCCTGTTCCCGTTCGGGGTGGGTGCCGCGGGCGTGGTGTTCCCGGAGCGCTCCACCCCCGAGCGGATCTTCGAGCTGGTGGCGCGGTACCGGCCCACGGTGCTGGTGCAGGTCCCCACCATGATGCGGGCCATGGTCGAGCACCCCGAAGCGCACCGTTACGACCTCTCGTGCGTTCGCCTTGCCACCTCTGCGGGGGAGGCGCTACCCGCGGAGCTGTACGCCCGGTGGAAGCAGAAGTTCGGCGTGGAGGTGGTGGACGGCATCGGCTCGTCGGAGCTGTACCACATCTACATCTCAAACCGGCCCGGAGAAGTCCGCCCCGGGAGCGTGGGCCGCCCGTGCCCGGGCTACCGGGCGGAGGTCCGGGACCCCGAGGGCCACCCCCTGCCCGCGGGAGAGGTCGGGGAGCTGTGGGTGTGGGGAGAGACCGCGGCGGTGATGTACTGGCTGGACCGCGGGAAGTCTGTGCGGACCTTCCACGGGAACTGGGTGCGCACGGGCGACCTGTTCCGACAGGACGCGGACGGCTTCCTGTGGTACCAGGGCCGCGCGGACGACCTCATGAAGGTAGGCGGCGTGTGGGTGGCTCCCCTCGAAGTGGAGGAGTGCCTACTCCGGCACCCCCTGGTGCGGGAGTGCGCGGTGGTCCCGGAACTCCGCGGGGGCCTGACCGTACCGGTGGCGTACGTGGCGCCTCGGGACCCCGCGCAGGCAGGGCCTGAACTCGCCCGGCAGCTCCAGCAGTACGTGCGGGAACACCTCAGCCCCCACAAGTACCCCCGGCAGGTGCGGTTCGTGGAGGCGTTGCCGCGCACGCCCTCAGGCAAGGTGGACCGCAGGAAGCTGCGGGAGACGGCGGAGCCTTCAGGGGCTGCGGCCGAACCGGCCGGGCCGGTCTCGGCCTCGCCCTTCTAGCACCGCGCGGATCGTGTCCACGAGTAGGTCCGTGAGGGTCTCGAAGGTGCCACGCCCCTCCTCCTGGGTGGCCGCGGCCGGCGATCCGCAGTAGGCCTGCTCCATCCCCATGGCCTGGAAGTCCCGGAGCCCCGACCTCAGGGCCCCAGGCAGGTCCACAGGCACGTCCGGAAGAGCCCGCATGGCCTGCACGTCCACCAGCTCGGGACGTTCCGCCAGGACCAGGGAGGTCTCGTAGCGGCCGGCGTGGCAGGAACCGCTGCGGAACTCTTCGCCCAGCAGCTCCGCCCGCGCCCGACGGGTGAGGTCCAGGTAGCCCACCACCACGCCGGTGCTGGCCTCCACGGCGTCCAGGGCCGCGTGCAGCGCCTGGACGTGTTCTGGTTCGAAGTGGTTGTTGACCACCACGATCCAGCGGAACCCCTGGCGGACGAGGGAGGTGCACACGTCCGTCACGAGGGCCTGCAGGCTCTGTGGGGCGATGCCCACCGTGCCGGGAAACCCGGAAGCGCACCGGGTGACACCGTACGCGACAGGAGGCAGGACCAACACCCGGACCTGGGGGTCGTCCCGGAGCCGTTCTGCGGCCCGCCGGCACATGCCCAGGGAGATGAAAAGGTCGGTGCCCAGGGGGGCGTGCGGCCCGTGGGCCTCCACCGCGCCCACGGGCAGCAGGAGGACCGGCCTGCGGTGGTGAGAGAGCAGCTCCCGCGCCGCCGGCCAGGACAGGTCTGCGAAGTCGTGGTCCGTCGCCACCGGGTTCCCCGCAGGCCGAAGGGGCCGCCGTGTCCGGCAGCACCGACCTCGCCCTGCACGCTGGCTCGCTGGTTCGCCACCGGGACCGCCAGCTCCTGCGCCAGCGCTCGGATGCCAGGCACCGCCTGCGGGTGTTGCGGCGCGCTGCAGGTAGACTCTTCCGCGTAGACACTTGCACGCGCCCTGCCGGCTCCCTAGGCTTGTAAGCGGACATGCGCAGGCCCGGCGAGACCGAGACCCTCGGCGCTTACGTCCGTCAGGCCAGGGTGCGGCGGGGCGTGACTTTGCGCCAGCTGGCAGGCCAGCTCGGGATCACCCCTTCTTACTTGAGCGACATCGAGAACGACCGGCGCGTGCCCTCTCAGGAGGTGCTGGAGGGGATCTCCCGCCACCTGCGTCTGGACCTGGACGAGCTGCTGGCGAGGGCGGGCCGGCTGGATCCGGAGACGCAGGAGTACTTGAAGCGCTCCCCGGCCGCCATCCGGCTGTTCCGGAGGATCGCCGCGCACCGGCTGGACGAGGAGGCTCTGGCGAAGCTGGAGAAGAGCGCGGAGCAGCTCGGGCAGCGGAAGAAATGAGGCGGTACCGCCACCGGGACGGCTCCCTGCGCGTCTGGTTCGGTCCGGAGGAGATCGACCAGATGGCGGAGGAGGCCCTGCACAGGGCCGGCCTTCTGCCCCGACTGGAAGCGCCAGTGGTGGACGTGGAGCGGTTCCTGGAGGGCTACCTGGGGGCGGACCTGGACCAGTATGCCCCGTTGCCCCACGACGTGCTGGGCGCGACGGAGTTCCGGCCCGGAGTTCCTCCCCTGGTCCAGGTCAACGCGGCCCTCACCCGCGCCGCCCTGGACGACCCGCACCCGCCTCCGGGGAGCCGGGGCCGCTGGCGCGCCACGCTTGCTCACGAGGCCGGACACGTCCTCCTCCACCGGGCCCTGGTGGAGCCCGACCCTTCCCAGACCTCGCTCTTCGACCCGCCCGACCGGCTGTTCCGCTGCCTCCAGCGGGAGGTGGCGTTCGGGGGAGGCAGTGACTGGCGGGAGGTTCAGGCGAACCGGTTCATGGCCGCGCTGCTGATGCCGAAGTCGGTGTTCGTTGCCGCGGTGGTCCGGGCCAAGCGGCAGGAGGGCCTCCTGCTGACGGACCCGGTCGGGACGGGATCTGTAGAAAGGGTAGCCCGCACGCTCGCCAGGTGGTTCGACGTGTCCCGCCAGGCCGCGCGCATTCGTCTGCTGGAGCTGGGGCTTGTGGAGACTCCGGGCCAACGTAACCTGTACCGTCACCCGCCATCTTGACCGGAACTTGACAACGGAAGCCGTGCGGCGTACTATGCGAACACGCTGACCGACGTGCCGGCGTGGGTACAAAGGATCGGGGGGCTTTCGGGGGAGGCTCCCGGACGGCGCGGCAGGGTGGGCGGTGTCGGTGGGACACAAGAGGTGGTCCGGGGTGGATTCC
>JAVKKH010000027.1 GCA_031296405.1 Candidatus Tepidifontimicrobium thermophilum | reverse complement strand
GGACCATCTGGACCGCGGACGGGTACAGAGCGCAGCCGGACACCCTCGTAGCGCCCCGAGGCGACCTCCTCCCGGATGGACCGCAGGCCGGCCAGCACCGCCTCCGACGAAGTGTGTACGACCGTCAGCTGGCGCACGGGACGGCGGTCCGCCAGGAGGAGGTCCAGGGTGATGGTGACCACCTGGGGCTCGTGGCCTAGGGTGGCCACGAGCGCTTCCGACCCGGGCGCTGTGCGACGCCGGGTGATGGCCCTGGGCTCCGCTGCCGGCAGCAACCCCGCCCCCAGAGGGAACCCGCGAGGGGAAGTTGTGTCGGTGGTTCGCGGCCGTAGCGGGCGGTTCCTGCTAGGCGGGAGGGCTACGGTTCAAGCAGCCCGCGGCCGGGGCTTAGGTGGGTCTGCACCCCGCTCCTCCAGCAGCAGGCAGTCGCGGCTGTCGGGGGCCGTCGCAGACCTGGCGCGGCCAGCTGGTCTTCGTCCTGTAGTGGCGGTCTGGTACGACACCTGCAACGGCTGGCAAGGATAGCGGTGCGGCGCCACATAGCAAACCCGAGGACCGGCGGTCCGTGCGAGGAAGGTCCACGGTGTCGGAGCCGCCCGCGCGTGGGCGGGGGGCGAAACTCGCGAGCGGCCCCGCCTGGCCAGAACCCCCTACCGGCCTGAGAAAACCTGGGCCCGCGGAGCGCTCCGCGGGCCCAGAGCCAGACCGGACCGACAGCAGCCCGCGGGCTACGCGGGAGCCCTCACCTCCCGCTCCTCCAGAGGCACGTAGTCCCGGACGTCCGGCCCGTCGTAGATCTGCCGCGGCCGGCTGATCTTCTGCTCCGGGTCCTGCAGCATCTCCTCCCAGTGCGCCAGCCACCCGGAGGTCCGCGGGATCGCGAACAGCACCGGGAACATCTCCACGGGGAAGCCCATGGCCTGGTAGATCAGCCCCGAGTAGAAGTCCACGTTCGGGTACAGCCGGCGGGTGACGAAGTACTCGTCCTCCAGGGCGATCCGTTCCAGTTCCAGGGCGATCTCCAGGAGAGGATTCGTGCCCGTGACCTCGAACACCTCGTACGCCACCTGCTTGATGATCTTCGCCCGCGGGTCGTAGTTCTTGTACACCCGGTGCCCGAAGCCCATGAGCAGGACCTCGCCCGCCTTCACCCGCCGGATGTAGGCGGGCACCCGGTCCTTGCTCCCGATCTCCTGCAGCATCCGAAGCACCTGCTCGTTGGCCCCGCCGTGCAAGGGCCCGTACAGGGCCGCGGCCGCCCCTGCCACCGCGGAGTACGGGTCTACGTGGCTGCTCCCGATGCTCCGCATCACGTTCGTGCTGCAGTTCTGCTCGTGGTCCGCGTGGAGGATGAACAGGACATCCAGGGCCCGCTCCAGCACCGGGTTCGGCTTGTACTTCAGCTCCGTAGTCTTGAACAGCATGTTGAGGAAGTTCCCGGTGTAAGAGAGCTCGTTGTCCGGGTACACGTAGGGGAGTCCCCGGCTGTGGCGGTACGCGAAGGCGGCGATGGTGGGCATCTTGGCGATGAGCCGGACGATCTGGCGGCGGCGTACCGCGGGGTCGTGGATGTGCTTCGCCTCGGGGTAGAAGGTGGAAAGTGCCCCCACGGTACCGATCAGCATCCCCATGGGGTGGGCGTCGTAGTGGAACCCGTCCAGGAACTTCTTGATGGACTCGTGGATGAAGGTGTGGTGCATGATCTCGTGGGTCCACGACTCCAGCTGGCTTCGGGTGGGCAACTCCCCGTGCAGGAGGAGGTAGGCGACTTCCAGGTAAGTGGACCGCTCCGCAAGGACCTCGATGGGGTAGCCCCGGTACCGCAGGATCCCCCGCTCCCCGTCGATGAAGGTGATCCGGCTGCGGGTGGAGGCTGTGTTCAGGAAGGCGGGGTCGTAGCTCATGAGCCCGAAGTCGTCCTCGTCCACCTTGATCTGTCGGAGGTCGGTGGCCCGGATAGCTGCCCCGTACTTGGGGTACGTCCCGTAGAAGATGGGGACCTCGTAGGTCCTGCCGGTGCGGTTGTCGATGATGGTCAGGGTGTCCTTGCCCATGTCCTCCTGCTCCTCGCGCCCTGTGGAGTCGGCCAGCGGCCGCAACTCCAGTGTACGGGAAGGACGGCCGGACAGAGCCGGTCGCGGCTGGAATTTTTGGCAGGCAACCCGGGCCCGTCGGGTCCTGCAGGTCCGGGCTGGCCTGGCCTCAGCCCACCATCCGGTGCAGGCGCCGCAGGGCCTCAAGGCGGTCGGTCTGCCCGAGGCGGGCGCGGCGCAGCGCGTCCTCCAGCACGGCCACGGTGCGGTCGTACGTGGAACGGTCCACGGGGTAGGGGTGCCCGTCCTTGCCGCCGTGGGCGAACGAGAAGCGCGCGGGGTCTTTCCAGCTGGCTGGCGTCCCGGCCAGGAGTTCCGAGAGCAGCGCCAGGGCCCGCAGGGTTTTGGCCCCCACTCCCGGTAGCCCCAGCAAAGTCTCGAAGTCCCGGGCCTGCGCCTCGTAGGTGCGGAGCAGCACCCGCTCCAGCCGCCTGGGGTCCAGGTCCGAGACCAGGACGTGGTGGCGGCCGGGCAAGGTGAGGACTTTGTCCAGCTCACCGGCCAGCCGGTCCGGCCGCTCCCGGGAGAGGGCCGTGATGGCCTGGCGCGCCGGGCCGCTCTCTTCCGCCACCAGGTTCAGGGTCGGAACGGTCTGCTGGGCGCACACCGCGGCGTGGGGCTCGCACACGAAGTCTCTGACCGCCTCACCCAGCCAGTGGTACCGACGCGCGGTCCGGTCGTCCCCCCGCATCCCCTGCTGTACGACGGCCCAGGCCCCCGACCGGGTCACGAAGAAGGCGTGGTGGTACAGCTGGTAGCCGTCCTGCACCGCGTGGCTGTCCACCTTCGCGCTCAGGCGGCTGGCGTACACAAGGGGGGCCGGGTCGAAGCCCAGCCGGTCCGCGTACGCCTGCAGCTCCTCGGGCGCCCTCCGGGAAGCCGCGCCCTTGCCGCCCGCTACCGCTAGGCCCAGTTCCCGCTCCAGGCCCCGCAGGCCGTGCTTGAGGGCACCGCACACCGTGGTGGTGAGGCCGCTGCTGTGCCAGTCGAAGCCCAGCACGCAGCCGAAGGCCTGGAACCAGAAGGGATCGCTGACACGCCGGAGCACGCCCTGTGGGCCGATGTCCTCTACCAGAGCGCAGACCACTGCCCGGGCGAGCCGCGCCATGCGCTCGAACAGCCACCGGGGCGCGGTCCCGTAGTGGAGGGGAAGGGTAGCGACGCCCGTCCGCCGCACGCCTACCGCCGCGAGGGCTCAGCAACCAGGCCCGGCGCGACCTGCCGGAGCGCGGGAGCCAACACGAAGAGGGCCAGAAGCGCGTTCGCCCCTGCCTTCAGCGCGTTGAAGGGCACGATGACGGGGAGCAGCATCCCCGCCACGCGTTCGGGCGGCATGCCGAACTGCAGGTACAGGATGACGAAGTTGGCGGGGATCATGACCAGGACCCGGGCTGCCGTCCCCACCACCGCAGCACGCACGAGACGCGCCGCGAAAGCCCCCCCGCCGCGGTGGTACGCCCACGCGGTGGCAGCGGCGAAGGTGGCTGCGGCCACGAAGTCCGCCAGGGGGCCGAAGGGCCCCTTGGCCCGGAACAGCAGGTACAGCAGGTCCTTCAGGAAGACCACCGCCACCGCGGGCCCGGGACCGTACATCACCCCTGCCAGCAGGGCCACCGCGTCACTGGGGTCGTACCGGAGGTAGGGGGCCTGCGGCAGGATCGGTACCTGGACGACGGCCATCAGGACGAACGACGCCGCCGCCAGCAGCCCCAGGACCGCCAACCGCCTCGCTTCCACGCGACTTCCCCCGACAACCCACATGCTACGGCGCCCTGCCCGCGCGGCGCTACTCCACGGAAGGGGCCGGAGGGCAGGTCAGTCCTAGCTCCCTCAGCACCCGTTCAGGATCCCGGACCACCAGCGCGCGACCCGCCGCCCCGCCTCCTTCCATCCACAGGTACTTGTCCAGGGCGCGTAGCGGTGACCTCGGTTCGAGTTCTCCGAAAAAGAGCCGCCCTGCTCCCATGAGACGGGTAGCCATGTTGAATACCTTGCTCACGACCTCTCGGTAGGCGGACGCCTGGTCGTCGCTCCCCTGTATCCCTACCTTTAGGACCTGCCGCACGAAGCTGTCGTACGCGGGCACGCGCCACGGCATCAACCAGTGCAGGACCTTTGCGCTCAAGGACCACTCGCGTCTGCCGCCTTTGCGGTGCACGGTGTCCACCAGACGGGAGACCCGGCCCACCGCAAAGGCGCAGGCGTCGTCTGAAAAGTCCGACGAAGGCTCGAACGCCTCCGGCGTCCAGCAGGTGGCCTGCAACGCCTCCGTCATGATGCCCAGTGTGGCGCTGGAGACGCCCCGCACACCCCACCAGTTCCGAACCGTCCTCACAAACTCCCGCAGGACCTCCGGCCTGCGGGCCCCGGAAAGGGACCGCACGGCTTCGGCCCGCAAGCACCACAAGACCTTTTCCATAGGCCCGTACCGGGCGTCAAACTCCGCCACGCGCCGCTCGACGGCCGCTGCCGTGAAGTCCATTCCCACACCCCCGACGTCTCGGGCGGCCAGTAGTCCGCTACTGACCTCGGCCCGTTCCCTCCCTCAGCGTCATGCAGGTGCTGGACGCCCGGGCCACCAACGAGCCGTCCTCGTCGGCGACGTCGCACTCCACGAGTCCCAGGTTCCGCCCCCCCTTCACCACCCGGGCAGTGGCCACCAGCAGGCCCGCCCGGACGGGCCTGAGGAAGTTGATCTTCAGCTCCACGGTCGTGAAGGTCTCCCCGTCTTTTAGGGTCGTGGCGTAGGCGAAACCCATGGCCGCGTCCGCCACGTCACAGAGGATGCCGCCGTGCACCGTGCCCATAGGGTTGTGGTGACGCGGCTGGGCCTCGAACTCGAGCACCGCGTAGCCTTCACCGGTGGCGACCGGACGGAAGCCCACCAGCTGCGCCACCGGGGGCGGCGGCACCTCGCCCCGCACCATAGCTGCCATGAGAGCCCCGACCCCGCCCTGAGCGGGGGCTACCTGCCGGGAGCCGCTCGCGGCGCGCTCGGCCGTCGTCTTGGAGCGTCGCCTGGGCACAACCCGTGACTGCCCCTCTCCTTCCCCCAGTTTGCCCGGCTCAGGCACCTTCACCGCCCCGGAGGCCTTGAAGGCGCCGCACGCTTCGAGCCGTCCGCAGGCTCGCCTCGGGTGTTCCCGGTCCCCAGAGTCGCCGCGGCCTGGCGCAGCGCTTCCGCGAACTCACCCACCTGGTCCGGGAACACCACCACCCGGCTGCGCTCGTGGCCCGAGTCGGTCCTCCGGGACTCGCTGATGACCAGGTACCGGCCTCCGCCCTGGGCCTCCCGGACGTCGAAGAAGTACGTGCGGCCGCGCCCCTTCACCTGCGCGGTGAACAGCGCCTGGCGCTTCCCGTTGCCACCCTGCCGCTTCACTTCGTCCATGACCCACCTCCTCCGAACGGATTCCGTTGAGTGAACGCGGCAGGCGGGCTTTTTTGACTGCCCTCAGCGCCGGGCAGGAGCTTCCTTGCTGTTCTTGCCTGCGGGCTCCGCGGCCACGGGGGTTTCCGGCAGCGGCGCGCGCGGGCGGCCCAGGCCCAGCTTCTCCCGCAGCCTGGCCTCGATCTCCGCAGCCAGTTCGGGGTTGTTCTCCAGGAACTCCCGGGCGTTGTCGCGGCCTTGCCCGATGCGCATCTCCCCGTAGCTGAACCACGTGCCCACCTTCTGGATCAAGCCCAGGCTCGTGCCGACGTCCAGCAGGCTCGCGGCCTTAGAGATCCCCCGGCCGTAGTAGATCTCCACCTCCGCCTCCCGGAAGGGCGGGGCCAGCTTGTTCTTCACCACCTTCACCCGAGCCCGCATCCCCTTGATCTCCTCGCCGCTCTTGATGTGCTCGGTCCGGCGGATCTCCATGCGCACGGAGGCGTAGAACTTGAGGGCGCGGCCGCCCGTGGTGACCTCCGGGTTGCCGAACATCACCCCCACCTTCTCGCGGATCTGGTTGATGAAGACCACCACGCAGCGGGACCGGTTGATGGCACCGACGAGCTTGCGCAGGGCCTGGGACATCAGCCGTGCCTGCAGCCCCACGTGCGCGTCGCCCATGTCGCCCTCCAGCTCCGCGCGGGGGACCAGGGCCGCCACAGAGTCCACCACGATCACGTCCACCGCCCCGGACCGGACCAGGGTCTCGGCGATCTCCAGCGCCTGCTCGCCGCTGTCGGGCTGCGAGATGAGCAGCTCGTCCAAATTCACGCCCAGGGCCCGCGCGTAGTTGGGATCCAGGGCGTGCTCCGCGTCGATGAAGGCCGCCACCCCGCCCTCCCGCTGGGCTTCCGCAATGATGTGGTAGCCCAGGGTGGTCTTCCCGGAGGACTCGGGCCCGTAGATCTCCACCACCCTCCCCCGGGGAACCCCGCCGACCCCCAACGCTACGTCCAGGCTGAGGGCGCCGGTGGGGATCACGTCCACCGCCAGCCGCTGGGAAGCCTCCCCCAGCTTCATGATGGAGCCCTTGCCGAACTGCCGCTCGATCTGGGCCAGGGCCAGCTCCAGGGCCTTCTGCCGCTCGTTCATGGTCCGCCTCCCTGTACGTTGTCCAAACGTTATCAAACGTACGTTTGCATGTCAACTCCCAGCCTCTCCGGCCAGCCGGTACGACCGTACCACCGTGTACACCGGCCCGGTGGGCCGCAGGCTGCTCTGCACCAGCTCCACTGAGTGAACGCGCTGGGAGCCGATTTCGACACGCGACTTGCGGTCCAGGGCCGATTCAAGCTCCGGGTGGTACGCAGGGGTCCTCAGGCGGCCGATGGTGAGGTGGGCGGAAAACGGCCGCGCTTCCCGCGCGAACCCCAGGGGCTCCAGGGCATCTTCGACTGCACGTGCCAGCCGCCCCAAATCCTCGGACCCCTCCCCCACTCCGACCCACAGCACCCGAGCGCCACGGGGCCGCGGAAAAGCGCCCAGGCCCACCAGGTGCAGGTCGAACGGCGGGGCGGACTCCACCACGCGCAGGGCCTCGGCCACGCGGGACGCCCGGGACGCCTCCACCGGGCCCAGGAACTTGAGGGTGAGGTGCAGGTTTTGGGGTTCCACCCACTTTACCAGGCGTGCGCCCTGCGGCCACGCCTCCAGGAGCCTGCGCCGCAAGTCCTCTACCTTGGGCCGGAGGGACGGGTCCAGGTTGACGGCCACGAACAGGCGCAGCACGCCGGCACCCGAATCCGGGTCTCCCGCTCCGACGACTGCAGGGTGCCTGCGTGATCCCTTGCCGGTATCCGTGCTAGCCTCCCCGCTCCAGCAGGTAGCGCCGCAGCAGGTTCAGAGCCGCCTGGCTCGCCAGCCGGCGCACGCCCTCCCGACCGGGCTCCTCTCCAAAGTCTGCCCGCACCGTGCGGCTGGACCGCGGGTCCGCGACCGCTAGGTACACCCGTCCCACGGGCTTAGCCTCCGTGCCGCCCCCCGGACCCGCCACACCCGTGACGCCGAGCCCCAGATCCGCCCGGAACGTTTCCCGCACGCCGCGGGCCATGGCTTCCGCCACCTCCGCGGAGACCGCCCCGAACTGCTCGAGCAGGCGCTGCGGGACGCCCAGCAGCTTCACTTTCGCTTCGTTTCCGTACGCCACCACCCCGCCCAGGAAGTACGCGGAGCTGCCCGGGACCGCGGTCAGCCGCTCGCCCACCAGCCCGCCCGTGCAGGACTCCGCCACCGCCACGCGCAGCCCGCTGTCCCGGAGCAACCGCGCCACCACCTCGTCCAGGGTCTCGTCGTCCACGCCGTACACCGCGTCGCCGAGGCGCTCGCGCAACCTCCCCTCCGCTTCGTCCAGCAGCCGTGAGACTTCCTCCGGAGAGCCGCGGGCGGTGATCCGGAGGTGTACCTCTCCCACGTGGGCCAGGGGAGCCACGGTGGGGTTGGTGGTGTGGATGAGGTCGCGGACGAGCTCCTCCAGCTGTCCTTCGCCGATGCCGACGGTGCGCAGGACCCGCGACCGGATCACGTCCTCGCCGACCCAGCCGCGGCGACGGAGCTCGGGGACGACGAAATCGTCCACCATGCCCCGCATCTCCCGCGGGACGCCGGGGACCATGACCACCACCCGGCCGTCCGCCTCCCAGAAAACGCCCGGCGCGGTCCCCCACCGGTTCGGGATGGCCACCGCACCTCTCGGGATCAGGGCCTGGCGGCGCTGGTTGGCGGTCATGGTACGGCCGCGGCGGGCGAAGAACTGCTCGAGGTGCGCCAGAGCGCCAGGGTCCTCTACCAACTCCGCGCCCAGGACCGCAGCCACCGCCTCCTTGGTGAGGTCGTCCTCCGTGGGGCCCAGCCCGCCGGTGAACACGACCAGTTCTGCCCGTGACCAAGCCAGACGGAAGGCCTGCTGGACCCGCTCGAAGTTGTCGCCCACCGTCTGGCGGAAGTACACCGGGATCCCACATTCCGCCAGCCGCTGACAGATGTAGGTGGCGTTGGTGTCCGTGATCTGGCCGAGCAAAAGCTCGGTCCCCACGGAGATGACCTCGGCACGTCTGACCTCTCCCACGCCGAAAACCTCCGGGACGGCTGCTCCGGACCCGCGGTCCTCTCCAGCCGGGTATTTCTGAAACCTCGTTCAGCTCTTACCGCGGCGGGGTGAAGGTCCGGCGGACCACCTCGCCCGGTGCACCGAGCAGCCCGAGGTCCTTGCCGTTCACCTGCACCCGCACCCCGCCCGCGTTTCCGATGATCACGTGCAGGCTCTCGGAGGCCTCCCACTCCCTGCGCTCCCCTGCCCGGATGAACCCCTCGAATACCCGGCGGCCGTCCGCCACCACCCGCAGCCACGAGACGTCCTCCGCGGCGAGGACCACCCGTACCGCGGTCTCGCTTGCCATGGCCGGTGGCGGCAGGGCAGGGCTCGGCAACGCCTGTGGCTGATCGCCTGTCGGCACCAGGGGACTGGCCGCAGGAGCCGGCTCGCCGGTGGCGTAGAAAGCCCGGAGCTGGCGGTAGCCCACGTATCCCAGCCAGAGGAGGCCTGCCGCCGCGGCGAGGACCGCCCACGCCAGGACGCGCCGGAGCCGTGACGGCGGGGCTACAGGCCGGATGGGCACCTCGCCGCTGGGCGCCACCAGCTGCGGCTTGGGCCCGGGACCCACGCGCGCTGCCACAGCCTGTACCAGGGGCTCGGCTTCCAGCCCGAGGAACTCCGCGTACGACCGCACGAAACCCTTGGCGTACTGCGGCGAGTCGAACCCTTCGAACTGCTCTTCCTCGATAGCCCTCAGCCAGCGGGTGGGGATGCGGAGCTGGGCGTGCACCTGTTCGACAGAAAGGCCCAGGGCTTCGCGCCGGGTACGCAAAACCTCCCCGACGCGGACCGACCCGGTCCCACCCCCGGAGACGGGCCCCTGCGCGCTGCGCCTGGGAGTCATCCACGCCCTATGGTATCGGTTCCTGACCTGACCGGGGAAGGCGATCTAGCCCAGATCCTGCCTACCCGCCAGCCGGGCGCGGTACTGCGCCGGAGTGCAACCGAACCTGCGCTTGAAGCTGCGGTGGAAGTGCGACACGCTTTCGTAGCCCGCCACCCGCGCCACCTCTTCCACGGGCTGCTCGGTAGTCGCCAACAGGTCCGCGGCCCGTTTGAGGCGGCGCTCCAGCAACCACTGGTGCGGGCTCACGCCGAGGGCCGCGCGGAAGACCCTCCGCAGGTGCGTGGCGGACCAGGACAGGGCCCTGGCTACGTCCTGGACTGCGACCCGTCCGTCCGAACGCCCTGCCAGCTGAAGGACCGGGCACAGCCACCGCAGGGCCCGGAGCTGGCGCACCGCGGCGTCTGGGGTCAGGTGGTGCGGCTGCTCGTGCACCACGCGGAGGACGAGGGCGGCTACCAGGGCACTGGCCCGCTGCCGCCATCCGCCTGGCGTGTACCGCTGGAGCCGGACCAGCTCCCGGAAGTCCTGCAGCGCCCCCTGGAGGTCCCGCACCACGGGAGGGAACCCCAGGAGGCTCAGGAGGCAATGCGCCCCGGCCACACGAGCGGTGAAGCGGACGCCCACCGCGTGCCAGACCGGCCCGCGGGTGCGAACCGCATACGGGGTACTCTCCGGCACCCACAGGAGGTCCCCGGCCCGGGCAGCGACCGGCCGTCCCGCGACCGTGCAGGTGGCGGCCCCCTCCACCACCAGCACCACCGTGGAGTGCGGCTCGAGGCCCGGCGAGCTCCAGCCCTCGGGCCGCGCCGACTCCTCCGCGCCGAGAAAGCGGAACTCCGCGTGCTCCCAGACCCAGCCCCAGGCATCCACCGCCTCGCACCGAGGATAGGGAGGGAGCTCGGTCCGCGCGCGAAAGGCCGGGTGCATCGCAACACCAGATTTAGCAGACGTCCAAGCGTCCGGGAACCGGGGAACGGTCGGAGAGGGCAGGGTCTGGGTCGGTTCGGGCGTGGCCCCGCACGTCCCGGCGCGTCCACAATCCGGTTGCGACCCCACAGCGAGGAGGTGACGACGGTGTACCTGCGAGTGGACCGCCTCCAGATCGAGCTGCCCGCGCCCAGGGAGCCCGACCCCAATGCCGCCGCAGCCGTACAGGATCTGCTGGGCGGCCGTTTCGGCGAGATGTCCACCCTGATGAACTACACGTACCAGTCGTTCAACTTCCGGAACCACCAGCAGCTTCGGCCCTACCGGGACCTGGTGGCCAACATCGCCACCGAAGAGCTGGGCCACATCGAGCTGGTGTCGGCGACCATTAACCTCCTCTTGGTGGGCTCCACCAAGCCCGCACCCCCGGAGGACGCACCCCTCCAGCCGGGCAAGGATGTCCGGTCCACCTACCACTTCGTGTCGACGGCCCAAACCGCCTTCGTGGGCGGCTCCACGGGCGGCTTCTGGCACGGGGACTACGTGTTCAACAGCGGGAACCTGGTCTTGGACCTGCTCCACAATTTCTTCCTGGAGTGCGGCGCCCGGCTCCACAAGATCCGGGTGTACGAGATGACGCGGAACCCCGTGGCCCGGGAGATGATCGGGTACCTGCTGGTGCGGGGCGGCGTCCACGCCACGGCGTACGGTAAGGCCCTGGAAACCCTCACAGGCGTCGCGGTGCACCGGCTCCTGCCCATCCCCAACATCCCCAACTCAAAGTTCCCCGAAGCACGAAAGTACGAGGCGGCGGGCGTGCACCGGACTCTGTACCGGTTCAGCCCGGACGACTACCGGGACGTAGCACGGATCTGGCGGGGACCGTCGCCCTCGGGTGACGGGGATCTCGTGGTAGCGGACGGACCGCCTGCAGGTGGTCCCATCCCCGTGCTGCCCGACCTGCCCGAGGAGTTCGCACCTGGCCTGTCCGCGGAGGAGATCGCGGAGCTCGCGCGGAAGCTCGCGGCGTCCTGAACGCCCGGGGAGGTGCCCGGAACCGGCACCTCCCCTAATTCCCCGACCACGGCCGCGGCCTAGGGCTCCGGAGCACCTGCGAGAGCTCCTCCGAATGACGGTCGAGCCAGTGCAGGCACGCCGGGCACAACCGCCGGACCCGGGCCCGGCCGTCCTCGGGCTTTCCCAGACGGTCGGTGAGGACAAACACCGTCAGGGCTTCCGACCGAGCCACCAGCTCGGTGACCTCGCGGTCCGCCGCTTGCGTGCGGAGGCGGCGGACCTTGTCCTCCAGGGACCGCGTGGCCCGCTCAAGCTCCGACGAAAGCAGCCTTGGAAAGCGCTCGGTGCAGTCCTCGAACCGGCCCTCCCTGCTCCGGCAGAGGACCAACGGCAGCATGGGCGAGTACGCGAAGGGCAGGTCGTCGAAGTAAGCCAGGCGATCGTCACCGGCCAGCAGCTCACTTCGGCCGTCGCGGTCCAGATCTTCTGCCCGCTCGAGGCGCCCGTTTCCCAGGTCAAAGCGGTCCAGCTGGTGGACCGCGCCCGGCCGGCTTTCGAAGACCAGGTACACGAAACAGCAGTGGGCACCGCCCGTGAACCCTTCTACGACCGCCTCAGGACGGCCGTCCCCGTCGGTGTCGGGGGTGCTGACTATCCGCCACGGCTCCTCGCGAGGCAAAAAGTCCGGCGCGTCCGGAAGCCTGAAACGGTGCCGGCCGTCCGTGACCGCAAAACCGTCCCCCCGCAGCACCTCCCACTTCACGGGCGAAGCCGTCCGGTCCAGACGGCCAGTGGGCTGGCAGGCCACAGCCAGCGTCACACAGGGGACCAGCCACCAGCACCTCATTCCCGTGCGTACGGCCGGCCCACGGTGCTGGGGAACCGGCGCCGGCCGATCACCGCCGCTACCACGCCCAGGGTGAGGGCGTAGGGGATCATCGCCACGAAGTAGAACGGTACGCGCTCCTTCACCCCTGGAGTGACGGCCACGGCGGAGGCGAACCCGTCCGCCAGGCCGAACAGCAGCGCGGCACCCAGGGCCAAAAGGGGCTCCAGCCCGGCGAACACCACGCACGCCAGCGCGATGAATCCCCTCCCCGCGGAGATCTCCTTCACCAGCGCCCCGAACCAGCCCAGGGGCAGGAAGGCTCCCCCCAGCCCTGCCAGGGCCCCGCCCACCGTGGCCGTCAGCAGCCGCAGCCGGTCCACCCTCAGGCCCGCCACGTCCACCGCCTCCGGCTTCTCGCCCACCGCGCGGATCCGGAAGCCCAGCACGGTGCGGTGCAGCAGGAGGTGGGCCAGCACCGCCAACGCCACCGCGGCCAGGGTGACGGGGCTGACTTGGCCCACCGGCGTGCTGACCCGCGGGACCATGAGCTCGTTGGGGAACACGTGGATCCCCGGAAAGGCCCACAGGCTGATGAGCAGGAACGGCACGAACCCCAGCGCGAAAACGTTCAGCCCCATGCCCGCGATGATCTGGTCCGCACGCCCGTACACGCTCACCGCTCCCAGCCCCAGGCCCAGCAGCGCGCCCACTGCCGCCCCGCCCAGAAGCCCCGTGTAACCGCTGCGTCCCACTTCTGCAAACCACACGGCCACCGTGGCGCTGACCATGAAGATGGCCTCCAGGCCGATGTTCACCAGCCCGGCCTTCTCGTTCAGGCACTCGCCCACCGCCGCCAGGGCCAGCGGCGTCATGGCCAGCAAGCCGGTCTCAAGCAGGGACACGGGAGGTAGGCCCGCCCGTTCCAGAAGCCTCGGTGCCCCCACCAAGACCGCGGCAGCCACCAGCCACCACACCCACCTCACCGCGCAAGCCTCCTGCGCAGCAGAGTCCACAGCTCCGGTACGGCCATGGCGAACACGATGATGCCGTTGAGGGCCCGCACCAGCTCACTCAAAACACCCACCTCGTACTCCATCAGCCGGCCGCCCTGGGCCAAGGCGCCGAACAGGACCGCCGCCAGGATCCCGCCCACGGGGTGGTTGCGGCCCACCAGGGCCACGCCGATCCCGTCGAAGCCCAGGGTGGTCACGTTGCCCAGGGTGGCGTACAGGGACCAGGCGGGAGGACGGCCGATCACCTGGCTGGCGCCGGCCAGACCGGCCGCCAGCCCGCCGATCACGAAGCTCAACACCACCACCCGCTCGGGGCGCACCCCCGCGTACCGTGCCGCGTCGGGGTTCTCCCCCGCGAGCCTCAGCTCGTAGCCCGCCCGGGTGCCCCACAGGTACGCGTACACCACCAGGGCGAAGCCCACGGCCACGAACAGCACCGCGGTCAGGGTGCTCTCCTCGCTGAGCACAGGGTACCGGGCAGTGGGCAGCGCGGGCACGGTCCGCTCTGCCCGTCCGGGTTCCGCCAGGAAGTTGATGGCGAGGTACATGGACAGGTGCAGGGCGATCCAGTTGCACATGATGGTGGAGATGACCTCGTGGGCTCCCCGCCACGCCTTCAGCACCGCCGGGATCAGCGCCCACAGCGCTCCCGCGGCCATCCCGGCGAGGGTGGCCGCAGCCAGGTGCACTCCCGCGGGCATGGGGACCATCCCCGCCACGAAGGTGGCACCCACCGCACCGAGATACATCTGGCCCTCGGCGCCGATGTTGAACAGCCCGGCCCGCACGCCCACCGCGAAGGTCAGCGCGGTGAGCATGAGGGGCGTGGCGAACGCCAGGGTCTCCAGCAGGTCCTCGCGGGTCCCGAAAGCCCCGACCGCCAGCGCCCGGTAGGCGGCCACAGGTGAATGGCCGAAGGCCCAGATAAGTAACCCGCCGGCCACCAGGCCCAGGGCCACGGTGGCCAGGGACTCAGTGAGGGGACGGAGCGCGCGCGGCGTCCGCATCGTCCGCAGGCACCACCCCGCCCATCAGAAGCCCCACCGTCTCCCTCCGGAACTGATCCGCAGGGCCCAGGCCGACGAACTGTCCGGCGTACATCACCGCGATCCGGTCGCTGAGCTCCAGGACCTCGTCCAGGTCTGCGGACACGAGCAGCACCGCCTTTCCGGCGTCCCGCATCTGGACCAGCAGCTCCCGGATGTACAGGGTGGAGGCCACGTCCAGCCCCCGGGTCGGGTGCATCGCCACCACCAGCCTGGGCTCCTTGCTGATCTCCCGGCCCACGAGCAACCGCTGCTGGTTCCCGCCGCTCAGGCTGCGGACAGGGGTCGCGAGGTCCGGGGCCACCACGTGGAAGCGGCGGACTAGGTCCTGCGCGTACCGCAGGATGACTGGGCGGTTCAGGCGGCCCAACCGGCGGACGAACTGCGGCTCCCGCTGACGGCCCAGGATGCTGTTCTCCACCAGGTCAAAACCCAGGGCCAGGCCGAACCGCGCCTTGTCCTCCGGCACGTGCGCTAGGCCCCGACGGTACAGGGCCAGCGGCTCCACAAACGGCACGCGCTCCCCTTCCAGGTAGACCTCCCCTGAGTCCGGCTGACGGAGGCCCGTGAGGGCCTGCACCAGCTCGCTCTGTCCGTTGCCCTCCACGCCCGCCACCCCCACGATCTCGCCCTCCCGGACGTCGAAGGACAGGTCACGGACTGCCACGCGCCCCTGGTCGTTCCGGACCGTGAGCCCACGTACGGACAGCACGGGCTTGCCTGGCGCCCGCGGGCTTTTGCGCACCCGCAGGGCCGTGAGCTGGCCTACCATCAGCTCCGCCAGCTTCTCCGCGGTCGCGGAGCTCGTGGGCAGTTCGCCCGCCACGAGCCCCTGGCGCAACACCACCACACGGTCGCTGACCTCCAGGACCTCCCGCAGTTTGTGGGTGATCAGGACGATGGCGGCACCGCGGTCCCGCAGCCGGCGGAGGAACCGGAAGAACTCCTCCACCTCCACGGGCGTGAGGGCGGAGGTGGGCTCGTCCAGGATCAGCACGGAGGTCCCCCGGTACAGGGTCTTGCAGATCTCCACCCGCTGCTGGACGCCCACCGGCAGCGACTCCACGGGCACGTCCAGGGGCACCTCAAGGCCGACCTCCTCCAGCAGGGCGGCTACCCTGGCCCGGGCCGACGCCTCCGGCAGGGGGCTCAACGCCCCGGTCCCCTCCTGACCCAGCAGGACGTTCTGCAACGCGGTGAAGGGCGGGACGAGGGTGAACACCTGGTGCACCATCCCGATCCCACACCGCAGGGCGTCGGAAGGGTTGCGGAACAGCACCGGCCGGCCGTCCACGAAGATCGCCCCTCGGGTGGGCCGGAGCAGGCCCGAGAGCACCTTCATCAGGGTGGTCTTGCCCGCGCCGTTCTCCCCCAGCAGGGCCACGATCTCCCCCGCGTGCACGCGGAAGTCTACGCCCTTGAGGGCTGCGGTGCCGTCTGGGTAGACCTTGTGGATCCCGCGCATCTGCACGCGCGGGGCCTGTTCCCTCACGCTGCCCGGCTCCACCCGCGGACGGACCCGTCCCTGCCGAGGTTACCGTTGAGGCGACCGGTAGGCAGCCGCGAGGAAGCTCCGGGGCCGGTAGCCCAGCTCACCCCGCCACCGCTCGATGTCCGGCTTGGTGACCACCATGGGGACGGTGACCTGACCCTCCCGGATCTTTTTCTCGAGGTCTGCCACCGCGTCCCACACCCACTTCGGCTGAGCCTCCCGCATGGTCTTCACCTTGGACTTGATCTCCGCAGGCGAGGCGGGCAGGACCTTCTTGCGCGTCAGGCGCTCGGCCTGCACTCCCATGCGGATGAACTCGTCCAGGTCGTCCAGGGTGCTGACGGAGATCCCCTCCGCCAGCTGCCCCGCGATACGGGTCCCGATGCCCAGGGTGACCACCCCCTGGGTGCGGCGTACCAGGTCCCGGAACTGGCCATCCCGGACCCAGCGGGTGGCGTAGTACACACCCCGGTCCACCCGCTTCATCATGCTGGCGATCACGAACCCCGGGTTGATCCAGTCCTGGTTGGCGTCCACCCCGATCCAGAAGGGCGGCCCCATACGCAGCTTCTGGCTCTGCGCGATCTCCTGGACCGCCTGGTTGATTCCCAGTCCCAGGGGCCCCGCGATGTTGTACACCGCCACGGCGTTCTTGGCGTACATGGCCTTGGCCGCCGCGTAGCCCTTGGGGATGTCGCTGAAGGTCCCCGTGTACGTCCACAGCACGAAGTCCTTGCGGTAGGTGAACGCTTTGTCCGGCCGGTTCTTGGCCAGCCACTCCGTCGCCCAGCGGGCGCCCCACTTGTAGCCGATCTCGAACTTCCACAGCACCGGGATCTCGATCCCGAACACGCCGCCGATGTGGGGCTTGGCGTACTGGGCGGCCAGGAGGGCTCCCAGGGCGCCCACCAGGGCGCTGCCCTTGTGCTCCTCGTACACGATGTCCATGAGGTTCGGCAGCGGGTACTGCGCGGAGAACTTCTCCTTCACGATGGACTGGGCGAAGGTGTCGATGCCCACGAAGTTCTTGTCCGGGAACCGGCGGGCCACCTGGGCGAGGGCGTCGCTGAGCAGGAAGCCCACGCCCACGATGAGCTGCACGTCCGGGTCCCGGGCGGCGCGGGTGAGGTTCGGCACGTAGTCGGCCTCCACCTTGCTCACCAGCTCCACCATCCGGACGCCGAAGTCCCGCTCCGCGTCCTCCCCGCCCTTGAAGGCCATGTCGTTGAAGCTCAAGTCCCCGCGGCCGCCCACGTCGGACACCACGGCGATCTTGAAGCTCCGCGGCGCGGCCTGCGTGGGAGCCGCCTGCGGCAGGAGGGCCAAAGCCACCGCCACCGCCAACACCAAGCCCGGTCTGGACCGCATGGTTCCCCTCCGTCCTCGTGCTGCCGGACCCGAAGGCCGGTCAGAGAAGGACTACGGCGCCTGCGGGCAGGCATCCTGCCGCAGGGATCTGGGCCCGGGCCCGCCGAACCTGAGGGCCGGAGGTGTGGCCAGTTCGTCGCCCTGTGGTGCTGGCGCTGGGGGGCGCCAACCTGGACGTGTTGGCGCACGCGGAGTCCCTGCGCCCGAGGGAGAGCAACCCGGGGCGGGTGCACCTCCGACCCGGCGGGGCCGCGCGCAACGTGGCGGAGAACCTGAGCCGCCTGGGAGCCCGGGTGCACCTGGTGTGCGCCGCGGGCCAGGACCTCCTTTGGGAGCGCGTCCTGGCTCCCACCCGGGACGCGGGGGTGGTGGTGCACCCCGTCCCGGTGGGAGGTCAACCCGACAGCTACGTGGCCCTGGCCGAGGACGGTGAGCGCGCGTGGGCGGTCTCCGACATGAGGGCGTGCGAGGCCCTGCGGCCCGAACACCTGATCGAAGCCCTAAGGGCGTGCGGGCCCGTGGACGCGGTGGTGGCGGACGCCAACCTAACTGAGCCCGTGCTGGCCGCGCTCGTGCAGGTCCTAGCGCCGCGGTGCCTGCTGACGGTCTCGCCGGCAAAGGCTCCCCGCCTGCGGGGACGGCTGCAGGGTACCTGGTTGCTGGCCTGCGCAGCACCGGAAGCCGCGGTGCTTTCGGGCCTCGAGATCCGAAGTCCGCAAGAGGCGCTCCGGGCCGGGGACCGGCTGCGCGGGGCTGGGTGTGAGCGGGTCGTGGTCACCCTGGGCGCGCAGGGACTTGTGTGGTGCGGGCAGGAGGAGGTTTTCGTCCCGTCCCCGCAGGTAACGGTCGCGGACGCCACGGGGGCCGGGGACGCGGTGGCCGCGTGTGCGGTGTTCGCCCTGCTCGCCGGCTACCCGGATGAGGAAGCCGCGCAGCTGTGCGCGTGGGCCGGAGCCCTGACGGTGCAGGTGGAAGGTGCCACGAACCCGAAGCTCAGCTTCGAGGTGCTGTGTGAGCTCGCCGGGGTGGCGTTCCGTGGTTGAGGTCTGCCCGGAGGTACAGGAGGCGTTGAGCCAGGGCCGCCCCGTGGTAGCCCTCGAGACCGCGGTGGTGTCCCACGGGCTTCCCAGCCCCCTCGCGCTGGAAGCCGCGGAGCAGATGGAGCTCGAAGTCCGGGCCGCGGGCGCGGTACCGGCCACCGTGGCGGCCCTGGACGGGAGGATCGTAGCGGGTACTTCAAAGGAAGCTGTGGAGAAGCTCACCCGGCCCGGCACGTGGAAGGTGGCAGAGCGCGACCTGCCCCTAGCCGTGGCCCGCGGAGTTACCGGCGGGCTCACGGTCTCCGCCACGCTGGCGGTGGCCGACCGCCTAGGGATCCCGGTGGTGGCGACGGGAGGGGTTGGGGGTGTGCACCTGGGAGGGTCGCACACTTGGGACGTGTCCAGCGACCTGCAGGCCCTGGCCCGGTACCCAGTGGCGGTGGTGTGCTCCGGTGCGAAGGCTGTCTGCGACCCGCAGCTGACGTTGGAGTACCTGGACACCGCGGGCGTGACGGTGGTGGGCTACCGCACCGACCGCTTCCCGTACTTCTACGCACGGGACAGCGGCTTTCCGGTGCCACACTCTGTGGACTCCCCAGAGCAGGTGGCTGCGGTGCTTTTGGCCAAGCGCGCCCTCGGCCAGCGCACAGGATTGCTGGTGACCAACCCGCCTCCCGAGGAGGCGGCCCTGCCTTTGGAAGAAGTACAGCGCGCGGTCCGGGCCGCGGTAGCCCGCGCGTCTGCCCAGGCCGTGCGCGGCGCGGACCTCACCCCGTACCTGCTTTCCGCGCTGGCGGACCTGACCGCGGGCCGGTCCCTGGAGGCCAACGTGGCGCTGCTGCGGTCCAACGCGCGGTTGGCCGGACGAGTAGCCGTGGCGCTGGAACAAGCTCCGGCGGAGCACCGCGGAACGGCCTGACTCCCGGTCTGGCTAGCCCGTCTCTGCGCGCCCTCGCACTCGCTCACCAGGCGCACAGCCAGCCCCTCTTGACTCTGGCACAAGATATGGTATCGTCCCCACGCAGGGATGCCCAATATCTAGGGCGCCCGGCCGCGATGCCAGGCCGACAGGCCTGGACGCTCCCTGCGGCGGGGGAAGTCCGGTGAAAGTCCGGCGCTGTCCCGCAACGGTAACCGGCCTCGAGCCGGAAGCCCGAGTACCCGCTTCGCGGCCATGCCCCGTAGCCCTCGAGGCAAGGGTGAAGGTGGTGATCGTCGTGGAAAACCCCACTGGACTCCAGCCCGCAGCGCGGCGGGCTCTCCGCTAACTCTCCCGGGGATCCTCAACCGGACGGCGCTGCTTCCGGAGGTGGCCTTTGCGCGAAACCCGGATGGTCTACGCGGTCTTTCCGGGGGAGACCAACCACTACGGCACGCTCTTCGCCGGCACCGCCATGGCCTGGATGGATCGCGTGGCGTTCATCGCCGCAACCCGCCACGCCAGACGCAACGTGGTGCTCGTGCACTCGGACGCTGTGGAC
>JAVKKH010000026.1 GCA_031296405.1 Candidatus Tepidifontimicrobium thermophilum | reverse complement strand
TCACCATCTCCGCCACCGTGGGGCTGCTCACGGGCACCGTGCGGTCGACGACGTGTTCGTAAAGCTGGCACGCCAGCCGCGTGCACGCGGGGGTGTGGCCGCCGACGACCTTCGGGACCTCCCGGAACCCGGAACGGTTCCCCGGGTCCAGCCGCTCCGGTGCGAACGCCACGAACACCTCCCCGCCCACCACGAGCCCCGTCTCGCGGAGGCGGGGGAGCACCACCTCCTCCGTGGTTCCGGGGTAGGTGGTGCTCTCCAGGATCACCAGCTGCCCGCGCCGCACGGACCGGGCGATGCTGTCCACGGCCCGGTGGACGTACGACAGGTCCGGCTGTTTCGTGGAGGTGAGCGGGGTCGGGACGCAGATGATGAGGACGTCGCACTCCTGCATCCGCCCCTCGTCGACCGTGGCCTGCAGCCTTCTGCCTTTCACGAGAGGGGCCAGTACCTCGTCCGGGACGTCGCACACGTGGGACCGGCCCGCGTTCACCGCCTCCGCCCGGGCCGCGTCCACCTCAAACCCGAGCACGGGGAAGCCCGCCCGGGCGAACTCCACCGCCGTGGGCAACCCCACATACCCTAGCCCCAGGATCCCCACACGCGCCGTGCGAGCCTCGAGCATGGCGCTGAGGTGTTCTGCGGGGCTCAGACCGGTGAGGACGATCTCCTGCATCACGTCTCCACCTCAGGTCTCCAGTCGTTCCGGCTCAGATGCGCGCCGTCGGGCCGAGGGAGGTGAACATGCTGCGGGCCCAGTGCCACCACGGCGCGTCCACGTACCACCCGACGGCCAGTCCCACCCCGAGAAGGAGGACCACAGCAGCGGTGGCCCCTGCGACCTGGGTGGCCAGGCGCGGGCGGGCCAGGTAGCGGGCGTACAGCGCGTACGTCTCGTCGTCGGGGCTGGACACGCGGTTGACCACGAGGCCCAGCAGCCTGGCCCGGGCGCGCACCAGCTGGTCCCGTACCCGCTGGCCGTCCGGCCCGACGGCCTGACCCGCTCCCACCACCAGCAGGGTCCCGTCCGCGTGGGGGGCCATAGCCAGGGCCTCCGGGTACGGCAGCGCCGCGGGCCCGTCCAGCACGACCATCTGCACCCGCTGCAACCACGCCGCTAGCAGCGCCGGCAACCTGGCGTGCAGCCGGCCGGACGGGTCTTCCGGTGCAGCGCCGGGGCGGACCACAAAGAGTCCGGGCACCTCGCCCTCCTGCAGGGCGTCCAGGGGGTCGCCTCTTCCGGCCAGGAGATCTCCCAGGCTCACCCGCTCTTCCCAGTTGTCGCTAGGCAGGCTGGGGTGCCGGAAGTTAGCGTCCACCAGGACCGTAGGGACTCCCGCGCGGGCGTAGGCCGCCGCCAGGTTCCGGGCCACCGTGGACGTCCCGCTGCCGGGGCGCACGCCCACCAGCAGCAGGCTCTTCAGCTCGCCCGCGGCGTTCAGCAAGTTATTGCGCAGGGCGGCGTACGCGTCCACCACCGGTGGGTTGTGAGCCGGGATCGTCCCCAGGGCGGGGATTCCCACCACCCGCTCCGCGTCCTGGGTGGTCCGCACGGTGGTGTCCACGTAGTCTCGGAAGAACGCCGCGCCGACAGCCAGTGCCAACCCCAGCAGCAGCCCGATCCCCAGGCGGGTGGCCCGGTCCGACGGGATGGCGGCTCCGGACGCGGTGGCGGTGTCCAGGATCCTGGGACTTGTGGTGGCCAGGACTTCCTGCTCTTTGACCTGCGCCGCGTTCAGCTGGTCCTGCAGGGCCGTCACCATCCGCTCCGCAGACTGGACCTCCCGGGTCAGGCGGGCCAGCTCCGCCTCGTTCCGGGACAGGGAGGGCAGGCGCGCCCGCATGCTCTGCAGGCTCGCCTCGATGCCCTGGATCCGGGCGCTCACGGAGGCCCGCTGGACCAACAGGTCCACGCGGCTGCCGAGCAGCCGGTCGTAGACGGGGTTGGCCCCCACGGTCTCGGACGTGAGGACCTTCCGCAGCTCTCCCGCCAGCATCCGCTCCAGCTGCGCGATGCGGGTCCGCAGGGCGATCACGTTCGGGTGCTCCTCGGTGTGCACCGCCAGCTCCGCGTTGAGGGCGATCTGCAGGCTGATCAACTCGCTCTCGATGCGCTGCGCGGCGGGGTTCTCCCGTACCACCCGCTCCGACCGGGTGCGTTGCTCCCGGCTGAGCAGGGCGTCGGTAGCCGCCAGCCGGGCCTCCACGTCCGCGCGTTCGGCGAGTGCCGCGTCCCGTGCGGACTCCAGGGCCAACGTGCGGTCCAGGGCCGCGGCTACCGTGGGGCTCAGGGCGGCCCCACTCCGGGCACGGAACCGGGCCAGGGCGGCCTCCGCTTGCTCGAGACGCGCCTGCGCCCGCCGTAGCTCGCCCTGTACGAACTCCCGCTGTCGCGTGGCTCCCTGACGGATCAGCCCCTCGTACACGCGCAACCCCGTCACGACAAAAGCGTTGGCCAGCTTCTCCGCGCTCTCCGGGGTGTCCGCGATGGCCATGACCCGCACGAGCCCGCCGTCCCGGTCCTCCTTCACCACGATGCGGCCGTGGAGGGCGGCGGGCGTGGTCCCGAGTCCCTTCGCGGTCTCCGCGAGGACCGTCCGGCTGTTCATCACGGACAGCACCCCGGCGGGGCTGTCGGCCTTGACGGACGCGGTGGCCGCGTAGCCCGCGGGCGGCGGCTGGTACCCGTACATCACCGCGCCCACCGTCAGCAGCAGGACTGCCAGGAACATCCACTTCCGACGACGCAGGACCCGGTAGTACTGCCAGAATTCCATGGCCCCCTCCTCCCTCCGCCTACCAGCGGATGAACGGGATGGTGAAGATGAAGCTCAGCCCGCGCAGGACGCTCTCCCAGTCGGGCGTGCGGGTCTCAGGCACGAAGACCACGTCGCCTGGCTGGAGCACGGGGTTCTGCGAGGCGTCCGCGCCCCGCAGGAACCGCAGGAGGTCGAAGGTCTGCACCCGCCCGCGGGGTCCTGCCTCCTGCCGGATCACGCCCACGGACTCCAGGGCCGCCCGCCGGTCCGGTCCTCCTGCCAGGCTAATGGCCTCGTGCAGCCGGGCCCCCTCGCCGATCTCGTAGGCCCCGGGGCGGGCCACGAACCCGAGGACGAACACCCGGCGCAGCGGCGACTCCGGAACCACCACCACGTCCCCCGCCTCAAGGGCCGGTGCCTCCTGAGCTTCACCGCGGAGCAGCACCCGCTCCAGATCCACGGGGATCGCCTGGTTCTGCCGCAGCAGCTGGGACTTGCGCAAATCCGCCCGCGGGGTCACTCCTCCCGCGGAGGCGATGGCCTGCACCACGGTCCAGCCCCGCTGGATCTCATAGGCGCCCGGCCGCGCCACCTGCCCTACCAGGTACACGAAGGGCCGGCCGCGGGCGTCCCGCACGGAGACGGTCACCTGCGGCTGCCGGATGTACCGGGACAGCCCCTGGGTAATGCGGCCCGCCAGCTCCGAGGGCTTCAGCCCCGCCACCACCAGCTCGCCTAGCATGGGGTAGCTGATCCGCCCGTCCGGGCGGACCGTCAAAGTGACTGTCAGCGTGGGCTCCCCGAGCACCACGATGTCCACCACGTCACCGGGCCCGAGGGTGTACTCCTCGGGCGGCTGCGCCGCGGCTCCGGAGGCGAGCAGCACGAACACGCCCACCACCAGGGGCCACCACCGAGAGACCCTGGCTGTCTGCATCGCGACCCCTCCCTTCATGGCTGTCCTGCCCCGGAAGACGTCCGGTCGTTCCCGTTGCTCAACACGCAGTACTCCTCCGACTGCCCGGTGGCAGGGTCGTAGACCAGGTAGATCCCCACCACCCTCCACACCCGGTCCGCGTAGCGGACGCGGTCTCCCACCACCACCGGCCCGCCTCCGCCCGCCGGGTCCACCTTCCGGCAGTCCGCCACCCGCACGTTGATCTGCTCCATGGCACGCCCCGGCCGTCAAAATCGAAAGGCCTCCTGCGTCCGCAGGAGGCCTCCCGTTTCTTTTTCGGGTCAGCCTTTCTTCAGGTCCGCCCTCGCCGGGGCGGCCGGACTCTACCTACTCGTACCGTACCTTCTCCGTCTTCTCCACCTGGACGACCTTCCCGTCCTGGACCTTGATGAGGATGTGCCCGAACCGCATGCTCTCCGCCGCTTCTCGCACCGCGTCGAGAAGCCGGTCGGTCTCGGAGCCGCGGGTCGGCCTGTCCCTGGACCCGAGCTCCGGACGCACACCGGTCATCGTTCACCCCCTGGCTCGACGTGCTCTCTTCATAGCAGCGCCCCCCAACAGCGGGAAGCCACCGATCGCCCCCAATCGGGCTGTCGAGCGGGCACTCCCGATCCTCCCGGTCGCATACCGGCACTCCGCCCGCTCGGCCCGTCGGAACGGTGATTCGGGTAGCGCCCCGTAGCCGATCGGCTACGCGCCCTCGGCCTCTAGCGCCAGGTGCTCGCGTTGCAGACCGCGCGGACCGCCCCCGCGCTCAACGCATGTACCCCTTGCGGATGGCGTACGCCGCGGCCTCCGCCCGGTCCCGGACGGAGATCTTGCGGAAGATGTTCCGCAGGCGGCTCTTGACGGTGCTTTCGGAGATGAACAGCTTCCGGGCGATCTCCTTATTGGTGGCACCCTTGGCCACCTCCACCAGGATCTCGATCTCCCGTTCCGTGAGTCCGTCCCCGTACAGCCGGCCCCCCTCGGAGTCCTGCGTCATGAGGGACAGCCGGTCCAGCACGCGGCGGGCAATGCGGGGGTGCACCATGGTCTGGCCCCGCGTGATGGAGTGGATGGCCCGTACGAGGTTGTCCGGCGTGATGTCCTTCAGGATGTACCCGGTGGCTCCCGCGCGGATGGCCTCGAACACCGTCTCGTCCCGGTCGTCCGAGGTCAGGACGAGGATCTCCGTCTGCGGGTGGTCGCGCTTGATAGCCTTGCACACCTCCAACCCGCTCATCCCCGGGAGGTTCACCTCCAGGATCACCAGGTCCGGGTGTTTCTCCGCGCACGCCCGGAGGGCCGACAGGCCGTCCGCGCAGACCGTGACCAGGTCTACGTCCGGCGCACTCTCCAGGACCGCCCGCAGCCCCACCTGGAAGATGGGATGCGGGTCCACCGCCAGCACTCTTATGGGTGGCGACTCAGCCATCGCACGCCCCCTGTGCTTGAAGTTAAGCGCCGGAGCGCCCGGCGATCAACGAGCCGGCCGCTGTACCAGGCCTCCCCAGGGAGCTTGAGCAACTTCCTTGCCACGACCTGCCCACGCTCCCCTAAGAGTGAACGTCCTCGCAAAGGGACTTTCGAGCACGGGGATCCTGCCTTACTCCCACAGCCTGCGCGGGATCTGCGAGGTGAGGATCTCCCAGCCGTCGGGGACCACTACCACCACCTCCTCCACGCACACCCCGCCCCGCTCTGGAAGGTAGACCGCCGGCTCCACGCACAGCACCATCCCCTCCCGGAGCACCTCCGAGCTGTCGGGTACCAGGAGAGGGCCCTCCACGGTCTCCAGGCCGATCCCGTGCCCCAGAAACCGGGAGGCGTGGGGCCCGAGCCCGCGGTCCTCAAAGGCCCGCAGGGCCGCGTGCACGACCTGTGCTACAGGCGCTCCCGGACGCACCGCCCGAAGGCAGGAGGCCAGCGCCCTCAAGACGGCATCGAACAACTCCCTCTGCCACGGCAGGACGTCGAACCCCACCAGGGTCGTGCGTCCCACGTCGAAGGCGTATCCCCCGCACGCTCCCACCGCGTCCAGCAGCACCAGGTCGCTCTTCTGCAACACCCGGCCGGTGGCCGGCGGCCACCGGGTGGGCCAGGCGCTCCAGGGGCCTGAGTGCACCCGCACGTACCGGACGAAGTCCGCCCCTGCCCGCAGGCCCGCAGCGGCTCCCTGCGCTGCCACCTCAACCTCGGTGGTCCCAAGCAGACACGCGCCGGCGCACGCGAGGAGCGCCTCCCGGGCGCACCCACACGCCCCTCGCAGCAGCTCCACCTCTGCGGGGCTCTTGACCCTCCGCAGCTCCCGCACCACCGGGTCAGCGGCCACCAACCGCACTCCCGCTTCCTCCAGCGCACGGGCCCCTTCCCACGGAAGCACGTCGGAGCCCACGCACCCTACCGGGCCCGCAGTTCCCTGCAACAGCCGCGCAGCCTCCGCCCACACGTCCGAGGCCACCACCACCTCGGAGGCCACGACCAAGTCCTCACGGTACGCGGGAGTGTCCACCACGAGCGCGCAACGCCGGCCGTCCAGCACCACGGCTGCGTGCCCGGTCCCCCGCAGCTTCGTTTCGCTCTCCGCGGTCGGGAAGGGCGGGAAGTGGCCTGTCAGGTACGCCACGTCCCCGGGCCGGGCGTAGAAGGGCCCGCTCACGCACAGCACGGCCGCCAGGCCTGCGTCGGCTGCGCGCCGCCGCACGGCTTCCTGGCGCTGCTCGTACTCCTCCCGGGGAATCCCCAAAGCCTAACTGGCCGCCTCGAGGGTTCCGGCCACGGCCTGCAACGCCTCGTCCAGCACCGCGCAGGCCCGCTCCACGTGCTGCCGCTCCACGATGAGGGGAGGAGCCAGCCGCACCACCTCGGGGCGGTTGAGGGAGAAGAAAAAGATGACCCCGCGGGCGATGGCCTCCGCGCTCGCCAGCAGCGCCACGTCGGGGTCGGTGAACTCCACGCCCACCAGCAGCCCCTTGCCCCGCACGTCCTGTACCCAGCGCGGGTGACGGGCCGCCACCTCCCGCAAGCCTGCCTGCAGCACTTCGCCCATCTGGGCCGCGCGCTCAGGCAGGTTCTCCTCCACCAGCACCCTCAGGGTGGCTACACCCGCAGCACAGGCCGCAGGGTTGCCGCCGAAGGTGGAGGAGTGCAGGTACGGGTCGTCGGAGAACGCATCCCACAGGTGGGGTCGCGCCACGAAGGCCCCGATGGGCATGACCCCGCCGCCGAGCGCCTTGGCCAGGGTCAGGACGTCGGGTACGACACCCCAGTGCTCGCACGCGAACATGCGGCCCGTCCGCCCCAGGCCGGTCTGCACCTCGTCCACGATCAGCAGTGCGCCCGCGCGGTCGCAGATCTCCCGGACCCGGGGCAGGTAGTCGTCGGGCGGTAGCCGCACCCCGCCCTCTCCCTGGATGGGCTCCACGATCACCGCGGCCACCTGCTCGTCCACCGCCTCCGCCAGGGCGTCCGCATCGCCGAAGGGCACGTGGCGGAAGCCGGGCACCAGCGGTTCGAAGGGCCTGCGGTACTTGTCCCGGCCCGTGGCGGAGAGGGCGCCGAAGGTCTTGCCGTGGAACGCCCCCTCCGTGGCCACGAAGTGCGGGCGGCCAGTGGCAACCCGGGCCAGCTTCAGCGCGCCCTCCACCGCCTCGGCCCCGCTGTTGCAGAAAAACGAGTACCTGAGGTCTCCCGGGGTGAGCTCTGCCAGCAGGGCGGCCAGCTCCGCCTCAGGCCGTCGGGGCATCGCCCGCACGGACATGGGCATGCGTTGGATCTGCTCCACCACCGCCTGCACGACCCTCGGGTGCCGGTGGCCGAGGGCGAACACCGCCGGGCCTCCGGAGAAGTCCAGGTACTCCCGGCCGTACACGTCCCGCACCACCACCCCCTGGGCCTCCCACTCTACGGTCTCCACCCCGCCGAAACGGTACAGCTTCACCAGTCCGGGGTTTACAAACTCCGCGTACTTGCGCAGGGTGTCTTCCACCAGCTCCTGGGGGTTCGGGACCAAGGCTACCCTCCGGACGCTGTGAGGGAGGCAAGGGCCTGCTGGGCCCGCCGCAGGATCTCCCGGGTCTCCTTGTAGCGCACCCTCCGAAGCGCTTCCTCCAGCGGGACCCACTCCGCGCCCACGAAGCCCTCCTCGCGCTGCGGGGAAGGTTCCTCGCCGCCCTGCCACTCCAGCAGGTAGTAGTGCACGGTCTTGTCGTAGAAGGTCCGGTCCGGCCGCCAGTAGAACCGGTACCGCTCCTCGCCCAGGTCTGCCACGCGCTTCAGGTTCCGCAGCCCTGTCTCTTCCATGACCTCCCGCAGGGCCACCTGCTCGTCCGTCTCACCGGCCTCGGTGGTCCCCTTGGGGAGCATCCACCGGCCGTTCTCGTGGCGCAGGAGCAGGACCTCCGGCCCGGCCGGTGCCAGCCGGTACACCACGCCGCCCGCGCTGAAGGCCCGCTTCACCTTCTGGGTCTGCTGCCGCGGCATCCGACCACCTGCCCCCGTCCGCGCGCCAGCCCCCGCCGGCCTGTGTCCGCGGGAACCGTCCCCTGGCAGACTAGGCCCCTAGGACCTCGCGGACCAGCTCCGCCACCCGCCTGCCGTCCGCGCGGCCCTGCGCCCTGGCCATCACCCAGCCCACCACCCGGCCCGCGTCTTTGGGGCTTGAAGCGCCCGTCTCCTGCACGGCCTGGCGGACCAGGACCCGCAGCTCCTCGTCCGACAGCGGCTGGGGCAGGTACTCCATCAGGACCGCCATCTCCAGCTCCTCGCGCCTGGCTGCCTCCTCCCGGCCGCCTCGCCGGTAGGCCTCGATGGCCTCGCGACGGCGCTTCACCTCCCGGCGCAGGATCTCCTGGACCTCCCCGTCGGACAGGGGCCTGCCGCGCTCGATCTCCGCGTTGTGGACCGCGGCACGGGCCAGCCGCAGGGTCGACACCCGCACCTCGTCCCGGTTCTTCAACGCCTGCCGCAGGTCTTCCGCCAGCCGCTCCGCCAGAGCCATCCAGCCCTCCAAACGAACCGGGCTCCGAAGGGTTCGGAGCCCGGCCCTGTCGCCTCGCGGTGCGAGCCGTCAGCGGGCCTTGCGCGCCCGCTTGGCCGCCTTCCGCCTGCGTCGGTCGCTGGGCTTCTCGTAGTGCTCGTGCCGCTTGGCCTCCACGAGGATCCCGGAGCGCTGGACCTGGCGCTTGAACCGGCGGAGGGCGCTGTCCAGCGACTCGTCCTTGCCCACCCGGACGGTAGCCACGTTCACACCTCCTTCCGGCACAGCGCGCGCTGCGTTGATGGCTGATGGTAGGATTGTAGCACAGCTTGTCGGCTCCCCCAAACCCGCGTGCGGCTACGTTCTAATCAGGGGAAGCCCGGGAGAGGAGTGCGGGGGAACTGTTGACCTCCTCCCACACGCCCGAGGGTGCCGCGTCCCGGCCTGCGGCGGAAAAACCAGGGTTCAGGCGCCCGGCGGGCCACTCGGCTGCCTACCGCGCGTACGCGGCGGCGTGGGGCTTGGTGGGCCTGTTCCAGCTGCTGGTGGGCCTGCCGCAAGCCCTGGCCGCACCGCCCGGCCTGCTGGGCCTTCTTCTGGCCCTGTCCGCGGCGGGCAACCTGATCGTGGTCCGCTTTCCCGGAGAGGTGCTGTTCACCATGCAGGGGCCGGTGGCCCTGGCGGGTGTGTGGCTTGCTGGCTGGCCTGTGGCCCTGCCCGTCAACCTGGTCTCCGGAGCGATCCTCGCGGCCACCCAGCGCGCCAGTACCTGGCGGGGGGTGCTGTACTTCGGCAACGCCACCACGGGGATGCACGTGGCAGACGGGGTCTTCCGGGCTCTCGCAGCCGGCCCCCTCGCTCTGGCGGCTTCACCCGCGGACGTGGCCGCCCTTCTGGTGGCCGGGACCACTTTCGGCCTGGTCACCGGCGCTGTGGTTTCCGTGGGCAAGTTTCTGGACACCGGGGACCGGACGCACCTGAAGCCGGCTCGGTGGGCCCAGCTCGGGCTGGTCTCCCTGGTCCTCTACGTCCCCCTCTCGTTCCTGATGGTCACCGCCTTGCGCGTGGGGTCCGGTGGCAGTCTGCTGGCAATCAGCGTGTGGGTGCTGGCCAGCCTGGCGGTCAAGGGGTTGGCGGAGACCCGGGAAGCCAACCGCCGGCTGCAGGTGGCGCTGAAGTCCCTGGAAGAGCTGGCGGTCACCGACCCTCTGACGGGCCTGTACAACCGGCGCAGGTTCGACGAGGCCCTGGCGTGGGAGTGCCAGAGGGCCGCACGGTCCCGGAGTCCTGTGTCGCTGCTGCTGGCGGACGTGAGGGGCCTCAAGCGCACCAACGACCGGCTGGGCCACCAGGCGGGCGACGCCGTCCTGAGGGCGGTGGCGGACGCCGTCCGTAGGACGGTACGGGCCACGGACCTTGGCTTCCGCATTGGCGGGGACGAGTTCGCAGTCCTCCTGCCGGACACCGACTCCGGCGGCGCAGCACTGGTGGCACAGGCGGTGGTGCAGGAGGTCGAACGCACGCGGGTCTGGTGGGAGGGGAACGAGCTACTGGCCCGGGTGACCCTCGGCACCGCCACGTGCCCGGACGACGGCACCACACCGGGTCAGGTCACCCTGGCCGCGGACCTAGCCATGTACCGGGCCCGGGCCGCTGGCCGTTCCGTGGGCCAGGCCAGCGGTCCGCTGGCTCTGCCTGCCTCTGGCTTATAGGCACACCTTCAGTCCCACCGCCGCTCGTCTACCAAGACGCGGTCCACCTGCCCCAGAGCGCCGGGAGGCAGGATCTCCACCTCAGCCCGCAGAGTGGTGAGCGCCTGCACGGATTCCGCGAACCGCCGTGCGAGGTCGGGGTCCTGCGGGTCTGCCTCCACCTTGGCCAGCAGCTCGTCGCGGTCCGCGGTGCGGCGGACCACGAACTGGAACCGCTGCACTTCCGGGTGCCTCGCCGCCGCCTCCCGCAGCTGTCCCGGGTGCACGAAGACGCCCCGCACTTTCACTGCCTCCGCCACCCGGCCGAGGATCCCTGCGAGGCGCGGCGCGGTCCGGCCGCACGGGCAAGGCTGTTCCACCAGCACGGAGACGTCGCCGGTAGCGAGCCGCAGCAGCGGGTAGGTGGGATCCAGCAGGGTGACCACCACCTCCCCGGGCTGCCCGGGCGGCACCGGCTGGTGGGTGTGCGGGTCCAGGAGCTCCACCAGGCACCGGTCCAGCAGGTGCATCCCGTCCTTGCGGGGACACTCGTACGCCACCAGGCCCACGTCCGCGGTGCCGTACGCCTGCTGCGTGCGCAGGCCTCGGGCCTCGAACCTCGCCCTCAACGAAGCCGGAAGAGGCTCCGCGGTCACCAGGGCCACCTGGAAGTACGCGGGCAGTCCCAGGTCGTCCATGCGCTGCAGGAGGGTGGCGAGGAAGCTCGGGGTGCCCGCGTAGCCTGTGGCCCGCAGCTGCGAGGCCGCCCGCGCCTGGATCTCGGTGTTGCCCACCCCTCCCGGCACGACCACCGCACCCAGGACCTGAAACCCGCCCTCCATCATCCACGCGGCGGGAGTGAGGTGGTAGGAGAAGGTGTTGAGGACCACGTCGCCCGGCCGGAAGCCCGCCGCGTGCAGCGCCACCGCACAACCCCAGTAGTCGGGGCCCGGCCCCTCCGGGTCGAAGATCGGGCCCGGGGACACGAACAGCCTGCGGACCCGCTCCCACCACACCCAGCCGCCCAGCGGCCACCGCTCGGCCTGCACCCGCGGCAGATCCTCCTTGCGGATCAGGGGCACCCGCCGGAGCTTGTCCAGGTTCACCTCCCCGTCCAGCAGTCCCGCCTGCTGCGCTCTCTCCCGCGCTGCCACAGCCCCCGTCTGCGACAACACCTCCTGCAACCGCTCGAGCTGGCGCGCGAGCCGGCGGTCAGGAGGCAGCGCCTCTTCGGGCGCGAACAGACGGTCGGTCCGGTCCACCACGCCGAACCCCACCTCGGTCCTGAGGGTTGGACGCGCAGCCCGCCCGTCCCTGCCTCTCCGTCCCCCGTTGCCCCCCAATCCCCCGCGCCCTACGATAGGGTCTGTTGTTTAGGACCACCGGAGGAGGTACCTGCATGTGGAGCGTACCGAGAGCCGTGACCGTCGCTACGGGTGCGGGCGAAGGGTCCACGGAGGTCAACGCCTTCGACCGGGCCCTACTGGACGCGGGGATCGCCAATTTGAACTTCCTGCGGGTCACCAGCATCCTCCCCGCGGGCGCCCGTCTGGTCCCCATGCGCCGGGTGCCGGAGGGGACCCTGATGCCCGCGGTGTACGCGCGCATCACCAGCCACATCCCCGGGGAGCGCATCGCGGCCGCGGTGGGCGTGGGGTTCGGCGAGGACAGCTACGGGGTCATCATGGAGTACTCCCACAAGGGGACCGCGGAAAACGCGGAGCAGATCGTCCGGCGCATGGTGCGGGAGGCGTTCGACGTCCGCGGCCTGCGGCTTCGGGAGGTCGTGGTGGGAGTCCGGGAGCACGTGGTGGAGCGCATCGGCTGCGCGGTGGCCGCGGTGCTCCTGTGGCCGGACTGAGGCTCCGCTTGTCGGGGGTACATGCCGAGAGGCGTAGGAGGGAGGAGGAATGACCGACTGGCTGTGGGACCACGGGGGCGAGGGATTCGCCCAGGCCTACCGGGTGGACGAGGTGCTGCTGGACCTCCAGTCTCCCTACCAGCGGATCCGGGTCATCCGAACCCCGCTGTTCGGCCGCATGCTGATCCTGGACGACGCGGTGCAGACGTCGGAGGCGGACGAGTTCTGCTACCACGAAATGCTCGCCCACCCGCCGCTTTTCACCCACCCGCACCCCCGCCGGGTCCTGATCATCGGGGGTGGAGACGGCGGGCTCCTGGAGGAAGTCCTCAAGCACTCCGTCGAGCGGGTGGTGATGGTGGAGATCGACCGCATGGTGGTGGACGCCACCCTGCGCCACATTCCGGAGATCCCCGGCGGCGCGTTCGACGACCCTCGGGCGGAGCTGAGGATCGAGGACGGCTTCGCGTATGTGCGAAACACCCCGGAGCGGTTCGATGTGGCCCTGGTGGACTCCACCGACCCCCAGGGACCCTCGGTCCCGCTCTTCGGCGAGGCCTTCTACCGTGACCTGCACCGCGTGCTAGGCGAAGACGGTATTCTGGCGGTCCAGAGCGGTTCCCCCCTGTACCAGGCGGAACTCATCACCCAGGTCCGGCGCAACCTGCGGCAGCACTTCCCCGTGGTGCGGACCCTGCTCACGTACGTGCCCAGCTACCCGGGCGTGCTGTGGACCTTCACCCTGGCGTCCAAGCGCCTCGACCCCGCGGAGCTGTCCGCTGACGAGGTCGACCGCCGCGTGGCCGGCTTCGGGCTCCGCTACTACACGGGCGCCCAGCACCGGGCGGCGCTGAACCCGCCGCCGTTTTTGAAGCAGGTGCTGGAAAGCTAACCTGAGGGCAAACCCGTGGCGACGGCCTTCCTGGGCACGGGGGTCGGGGGCCCGGCCAGGGTCGCGCTGATCGGGGTGCCGTACGACCGGACCCAGTCCTTCCGCCGGGGAGCTGCGGCGGGGCCCGGCGCGGTCCGCGAGGCGTCGTGGAGCCTGGAGACGTACAGCCCCGTCCTGGAGGTGGACATGCTGGAGGCGGGAGTGTGTGACCTGGGAGACCTGGACGTGGCGGACCTGGACCCACCCGCCATGGTCCGACGTGTCCAGGAGGCGGTCGATGGACTCGCCCCAGGCGTTGTCCCGGTACTCCTGGGCGGGGACCATACGGTCACCGTGGGCGCGGTGCGGGCTCTGGTCGCCCGCTTCCCGCAGCTGCGGGCGGTGGTGTTGGACGCGCACCTGGACCTGCGCCACCACTACGAGGGGAGTCCGTGGTCGCACGCGTGCACGGTCCGGAGGCTCTGGGAAGCGCTCGGGGACGCGCGGGTGGTGCTGCTCGGCGTGCGCTCGGGCCTGAAGGAGGAGTGGGAGTTCGCCCGGCGCCACTGTCGGTGGGTGGGCGGGTCCCTGGCACTCCCGGAGGCCGTGCACGCGGAGCTGCGCGGGTACCCGGTCTACCTGAGCGTGGACTTGGACGTGGCCGACCCCGCGTACGCCCCTGGGGTCGGGAATCCTGAGCCGGGCGGGCCTGCCCTGTCCGATGTCCTGCAGGCCCTGTACCTGCTCCGGGGCCTCCCCGTGGTTGGCATGGACCTTGTGGAGGTCGCTCCTGACCTCGACCCTTCGGGTGCCACCGCGGTAGCCGCGGCGAAGCTGGTCCGGGAGATGGTCCTGGCCTTTTGCGGTTCAGCGCCCGCCCGGTGAGGCACCCGGCGCGCCGGCCAGGACCCGCTCGAACCGTTCCATCTCCTCCACCAGGGACGGCACCACGGCGCGTGTGAGGGACCCTGCGGCCCGTTCTGAGGGCTGTCCCGCCAGCAGCACGCGCACCTGCCGGAACGTGAACCCGCGGTCCCGCAATTCCGCCACCCGCTCCGGCCTGACACCGAGAGCGTGCGCCAGCTCGGAGACCCGACGCGCCTCAAGCGAGGGGTCCGCCTCCGCGGAGGAGACGAACTCCCGGAGCACCCCGAGCGGCGCGTCTGCCACCGCGGCGAAACTCATCCCCCGCCGCTCCCATACCAGGAGCCGCAACAGCCCGGCCCCGTACGACCGGACCACCGTGCTCCCCACGCGGAGCACCTCGCCGCCAGGAGGACTGCCCACGCGTCCGGCGGGGACCTGGAAGAGCGACACGGTGCTGACGCCGTCCGAGTACTGGAGCAGCGCCGCCCTGGCGCTGCCCAAGACCGCGACCCCGCCCCCGCGGTACCGGAAACCCTCGGGCAGGTCTGCCGGCGCGGCCAGGGGAAACCCCACCGCCCGGGCCAGCTCACTCAGCCGCCGGGCCCCCAGGGACGGCGCAGTGAGCTCCACCAGCCGGGCACCCCGGGGTCTGGGGACGCGGAACAGCTCCTCTGGCACGGGACCGAAACTGATCCGGGTGACGGTGCTGGCGTAGTACACGCCGCGTTCCGCGTCCCAGGCCTCGGACTTGAGCACCAGGCCCGTGGACCGGTCCACCCACAGCCGCCGGGTGGGGCCGCCTGAGGCCGGCAGCACCGCCAGCAGGTACGTGGCGCGGCCCGCCACCACGTCGGTGCCCAAAAGCCGCACCGTGGTGTTCTCGGGAAGCGGTAGGACCTTCCCCACCGCGGCCCTGGCCAGAGAGGGGCCGCGCACCAGGAGGTGCAGGGACGGTTCGTAGTGCCATGAGGAGAGCCCGTCGTCTACCAGCAACCGACCGGCCAGCCTCCGGGGGGCCAGGAACTCCATCCGGTAAGTTGCCGGCCGCCGGTGCCAGATAGCCACCCGCAACGTCTCCGCGCCTTCCGCCCGCGGGACCGTGAGCACCTGCAGCGCCTCGTAATCCGTCCGCAGGGGAGCCTCAGCGGCGCGGCGCAGCACCGCAAGGGGCGTGGGCGCCGGCCCGGACGCAGACGCGCCCAGCACCACCGCCGCGGCCGCCAGCAGCGCGACAGCCTTCACCGCTGCTCCTCCGCCGGTCGCTCACCCAGCAGTTCCAGGGTGGCGTCCGTGAGGGCCACACCCAGGTACGCGCGGTCCACCAGGGGGTCGGTGGCGGTGTGCGCCACGTGCTGCCACGTGTAGCCGTGGACCCCAGGTTCCGACGCGCGCAGCCGGTCCAGCCCGCCCCGGACCAACGGGAACAGGCCCACCGCCGCAGCCGCCACCACCGCGCCCACCCACACAGCCTGCCGCATCCGGGCCGGCTTTGGCCCGGTGGCGCGACCCAGCGCCGCACGGAGGATCCGGCCCTCCAGGTCCGGCGGCGCAGGGCGCGGCGGCAAGCTGCGCAGGAGGTCGCGCAGCCGGACCAGCTCGCGGTACTCCGCCTGCGCCTCCGGGTCCTGCCGCAGCCACTCCTCTACCTGTCGGCGCTCCTCCGGCGTGACCTCTCCGTCCACGTAGGCGCTCAACAGGCGCTCCCACGCCCGGTTCACAGGACTCCCTCCCGAAGCACCGGGCCGAGTCTGTCCTTCAAGAAGCGCCGCGCCCGGTGCAATCTCGACTTCACGGTGCCCAAGGGTAACCTGAGGATCTGCGCGATCTCCTCGTAGGCGAAGCCCTCCACGTCGCACAGCAGCACCACCGCGCGCAGCTCCGGACTGAGCTCGCCGAGAGCCCGCTGGACCTCTGCGTCCAAAACCGGATCCACCACCAGGGCCTCCGGGTCTCCAGAGGGGTCGGGGACCGCCCGCTCCACCTCTCCCCCTGAACGCGTGGCAGCCGGTTGGTCCAGGGACTCCACCCTCACGCCACGCCGGCGCCGGACGGAGTCGATGAAGAGGTTGGTGACGATCCGGTAAAGCCACCCGTCCAGTGGCACCCCGGGCCGGATCCGGTCCAGGGACCGGAACACCCGCAGGAACGCCTCCTGGGTCAGGTCCTGCGCGTCCGCGTCGTTGCCCGTCATCCGGTACGCCAGGTTGAACACCTGCCGGCTGTACCGCCGGACGATCTGCTCGAACCGCTCGGCATCCTGCCCGGCCTCAGCCGAACGTGCGTCCGGAGGATTCAAAAAGGCTTCCCTCGCGACCCCCACGCCCGTGGTTACGCTCCGGGCGCCCCGTGGGGTTCCCTGACCGTCTCTTCCGCGTTCCACCCCTCCCCTCCCGCTTCCTGGCGTTGGGCGGGATGTTGAGGGAAGACCCTACGTCCCGAATCGTCTTACGGCACCAGCAAGTAGGGTCTGAGCTTGTCCAACGTCTTACGGCCGATGCCCTTGACCCGCAAGAGGTCCTCCGGACGCGTGTACTGTCCGTTGCGGGCCCGGTCCTCGACGATGCGCCGGGCCAGCACCGGCCCGATCCCCGGAAGCCGCTCCAGCTCCTCCGCGGTGGCCAGGTTCACCGAAACCGCCAGCGGTCCCGGGGAGGCCGCAGGCCGCCAGGTGGGAGGTGGCTCGGGCGAACCCTCGACCACCACAGGAGGGAGGCCCGGGCGGACCCACGGCACGGCCAGGGCCGCCACCACCGCCCCGCACGCCAGGGCCAGGACCAGGGCCTCGTTGCGCGTGAACATCCTCCCGTGTAAGTGAACGCGGCAGCGGGCCCGGTTGGCACCTTCTCGAAAGGCGGAGTGCGACTACCCCTTGGCCTCCGCGGGCACGGGCTCGGAGACGATGTTCACCACCTTGCCGGGCACGTACACGACGTCCTTCACCACGCGGCCATCAAGGTGCTGGCGGACCCGCTCGCTGGCCAGGGCCAGGGCGCGGGCCTCCGCCTCGGGCAGGTCCTCGGGCACGGTCAGCCGGTCCCGCACCCGGCCGTCCACCTGCACCACCAGGGTCACCTCAGGCGTGCGGGCCAGCTCCGGGTCGTACGTGGGCCAGGCCTGCGTGTGCACGCTGTACGGTCCCCCGATCCGCTCCCACAGCTCCTCCGCCAGGTGCGGGGCCACCGGAGCCAGCATCAGGATCAGCGACCGTAATGCCTCCTCCCACGCGGGACTGCCCACAAGGCGCTCACGGACCCGGTACAGGTGGTTGGTCAGCTCCATCAGGGCTGCCAGGGCCGTGTTGAACCCGAAACGCTCGAAGTCCTCCGTCACCTTCCGGACGGTCCGGTGGGTGCGCCGGCGCAGCTCCAGCACCTCGTCCTCGGGCCAGGGACCCTGCAACCTCTGCGTCGGTCCGGTCACCAGGTCCCACACCCGCCGCAGGAACCGCGCCACCCCTTCGATGTCCCGGCTGCTCCACGGCCCCCCTTCCTCCCAGGGCCGCATGAACATGAGGTACGCACGCACCACGTCCGCCCCGTACCGGGCCACCTGCTCGTCGGGGTCCACCACGTTGCCCCGGGACTTGCTCATCTTCTCCCCGTCCTCGCCCAGAATCACCCCCTGGTTGAAAAGGCGCAGCATGGGCTCCCGGAAGGGCAGCAGGCCCAGGTCCGCCAGGGCCTTGGTGAAAAACCGCGTGTACAGCAGGTGCATCACCGCGTGCTCCGCCCCGCCCGTGTACTGGTCTACCGGGCACCAGTAGGCCACCTGCTCCGGGTCAAAGGGCGCCCGGTCCTCGTGGGGGGACAGGTACCGGTACTGGTACCAAGAGGAGTCCACGAAGGTGTCCATGGTGTCCGTCTCCCGCTCCGCGGGACCCTGGCAGCGCGGGCAGTGGGTCCGCCGGAAGCCCTCGTGGTACTTCAGGGGAGACTCGCCCGTGGGCATGAAGTCCACGTCCTCGGGCAGCAACACGGGCAGGTCCTCGTACGGCACGGGCACGGTCCCGCACCGCTGGCAGTACACGATGGGGATGGGCGTCCCCCAGTACCGCTGCCGGCTGATGAGCCAGTCCCGCAGCCGGTAGTTCACCGCCCGCCTTCCGCGCCCCGTTTCCTCCAGCCACGCGATGACCCTGGGGATGCCCTCCGGTACCGGGGTGCCGTCAAACGGACCCGAGTTCACCATCCGGCCGGGCCCCTCGTACGCAGCCGCAAGAGGCTCCAAAAGCGGCTCCCCCGGCGGCTGGATCACCACCGGCACGGGCAGGCCGTACTTGCGGGCGAACTCGAAGTCCCGCTGGTCGTGGGCCGGCACGCCCATGATGGCCCCCGTCCCGTAGCCCATGAGCACGTAGTCCGCGATCCAGATGGGGATGCGCTGGTCGTTGACGGGGTTCGTGGCGTAGCTGCCCAAAAACACCCCCGTCTTCTCCCGCTCCGTGCTCATCCGGTCGATCTCGCTCTGACGGCGGGCCTGGTACGTGTACGCCTCCACCTCCGCCCGCCGGTCCGGAGCGGTGAGGACGGGCACCAACGGGTGTTCGGGCGCCAGCACCATGAAGGTGGCACCCCACAGCGTGTCGGGCCGCGTGGTGAACACCACCAGGGGGTGCTGGGAGCCGTCCGGCGCGTGGGCGGTGAAGGTGACCTCCGCCCCCTCGCTCCGTCCGATCCAGTTCCGCTGCATGGTGATGATCCGTTCCGGCCAGTCGATCCCGGAGAAGTCCAGCAGCTCGTCCGCGTACTTCGTGATGCGGAAGAACCACTGCTCCAGGTCCTTCTTCACCACCGGGGTGTCGCACCGCTCACACCGACGGTCTGCACCCACCACCTGCTCCCGCGCCAGGGTCGTGTTGCAGTTCGGGCACCAGTCCACCGGGGCCAGGGCCCGGTACGCCAGACCCGCCTCGTAGAACTTCAGGAAGAACCACTGGTTCCACCGGTAGTACTCCGGCTCGCACGTGACAATCTCCCGCGACCAGTCGAACATGGCCCCCATGGACCGCAGCTGGCGGCGCATCCGCTCGATGTTCCCCAAAGTCCACGTCTTCGGGTGGATCCCGTGCTTGATGGCCGCGTTCTCCGCCGGCAGCCCGAAGGCGTCAAACCCGATGGGGAACAGCACGTTGTACCCCCGCATCCGCCGGTAGCGGGCCGCAGCGTCGCTGGGCGCCATGGCGTACCAGTGGCCGATGTGCAGGTCCCCGCTGGGATACGGGTACATGGTGAGGAAGTAGAACTTGGGCCGGTCGCTGCGGTCTGGGGTCCGGTACAGCCCGTCCCGCTCCCACCGGGCCTGCCACTTGGCCTCCAGGGCCCTCGGATCGTAGCGCTGGCTCATGGTCCCCGCCCCCTCAGTCCCCCGGCGACGGCGCCGGCTCCGAGCGCCGGGCGGACCGCACGGGCGTGAGCCACCCGTGGCGATCCGGCACCCGCCCGGAGACCACGTCGTAGAACGCCTTCTGGACCTTCTCCGTCACGGGCCCGCGTCGGCCGGCGCCCACCGGGATCCGGTCCACGCTCCTGACCGGTGTGATCTCCGCTGCGGTGCCCGTCAGGAAGATCTCGTCCGCCAGGTACAGCATCTCCCGCGGCAGGGAGACCTCCCGCACCTCGTAGCCGAGCTCCCGCAGGAGGGTGATCGCCACCTGCCGCGTGACCCCGGGCAGGATGGAGTGGGCCAGGGAGGGCGTGTACACCACGTCGTCCCGCACCACGAACACGTTCTCCCCGCTGCCCTCGCTGACATGCCCCTCCACGTCCAGGGCGATGGCCTCCGCGAAACCCCCGTCCCGCGCCTCCATGGTCATGAGCTGGGAGTTGATGTAGTTGCCCGCGATCTTGGCCATGGCGGGGTGGGTGGCGGGCGCCATGCGCCGCCACGTGGACACCACCACGTCCACCCCCTGCTCCAACGCCTCGGGTCCCAGGTAGGCGCCCCACTCCAGGGTCAGAATGGCGACCTCCGTCGGCGCCTTCCGAGGATCCAGCCCGAACGCGCCTGCTCCCCGGTAGACCAAGGGGCGGATGTAGCACGCACGGTGCTCGTTGTACCCCACCGTCTCCAGGATGGCCTGGCTGATCTGGTCGGGGCTGTAAGGGACCTCCATGCGGAAGACCCTGCAGGAGTCGAACAGGCGGCGGACGTGGGCTCCCAGGCAGAACACCGCGGGGCCCTGCGGGGTGTCGTACGCCCGGATCCCCTCGAACACGCTGCTCCCGTAGTGCAGGGCGTGGGCCGCCACGTGGACCGTGGCCTGCTCCCACGGCACCATCTTGCCGTTGTGCCACACGTACCGCCCCGGTGTCATGCGTCCCTCCCCTGCGGCCCAGCGGCCGAATAGACCTGCTCCTCAAAGCCGCGAGCCTCCGCCCGCCAAGGGACGGAGGCTCGCCTCCGCGGTACCACCCTCGTTGGCAAGTTTGGTGGAGCCAAGGGGACTCGAACCCCTGACCTCGTGCATGCCATGCACGCGCTCTCCCAGCTGAGCTATGGCCCCAGACCTGCCCTCTTGAAGCCCTTCACGCGGGCTGACGGCACCGGCTACCCCGCCTCGCGGATCGCCGGCGCGGCTCCCCGGGCGAGTTCTGCCGGGCTCCGGCTCCCCGGTCCCACCGCCCGGGGTCGCTGGCCAGCTTGGCCCGGCATACTACTCCCGGTCCTCGCCACCTCCATCCGTCCCCCAAGTATACGGAAGCCCCCGCGGGGGCGTCAAAGCCGCCCTGGGACGAGTATAACTGCTCCCACAGTTCCCTTTCTTTCTGCCTTCCGGGTCTTGGGGGGGGTGGACATAGGGTTCCTCCCGGCTCCTTCACCCCCGCCCCCTGACCCGTCGCCCTTTTGCTGATGGTGGGTAGGTGTGTTGTATGGTCGGCGGGTGTGGAGCTGTTCTGATTTCGCCCTATCGGCGCGTTCGGCGTGGTTTGTGCCCCCTGGTTGGCCTTCCAGGGAGGTGGGTGCTGACACTCGTGGCTAGCTAGGTGCGTCGGCAGGCGTTGCCAGTGCCGGAGGCCCCTACCCGGAATCCCCGGAACCCAGAACGG
>JAVKKH010000025.1 GCA_031296405.1 Candidatus Tepidifontimicrobium thermophilum | reverse complement strand
CTACGTGAACTCCGGGATCCTGGTGCCCCTGGGCGCTCCGGGGCCCCGCACCTACAGCCTCCGGTTCACCCGGAGCGGGACCTACACCTACTGGTGTCCCGTCCACGCCCTGGTGGGGATGAAGGGCACCGTGGTGGTGCGGTGAGGAGGGAGGAATCTATGACACCTGAAGCCCTGTGGTTTCTGGACACCCTGGTCCAGATCCGCGTCTCCCACCGGGACAGCGCGGACCGGATTTCGGTTCTGGAGCACCGAGCGCCCGAGGGCGACTCTCCCCCCCTGCACGTGCACCACACGGAAGACGAAGTCTTTCACGTGCTGGAGGGGACCCTGCGGCTGCGGGTGGGCCACCAGGACCACACCCTCGGCCAAGGCGAGGCCCTTCTGGCCCCGAAGGGCGTGCCGCACACCTACCGGGTCGTCTCGGCAGGCGAGGCCCGCTGGCTCACGGTCACCACGGGGCGGGACTTCGAGGAGTTCGTCCGCGCCATGACGCGGCCCGCGCTCCGTCCGGAGCTGCCGCCTCCTGGCGGTCCTCCTACGCCAGAGGCCGCGGCCGTGCTGGCGGAGACCGCCCTGCGCTACGGCATCGAGATCGTCGGGCCTCCCCTGGGGTGAGGCTGGGCTGGTACAGGGAGCTCTCAGGAGGTACGGAGGGGTTCTGCAGGCGCGGGTCCGGGGACCAGTTCGTGCGGCGGTACGCGCTCCAGCCGGACCCCGAAGACTTCCTCGAAGGCACGCGCGCAGGCTTCCCGTACCTCCTCCACGGGCACCCGCCGCCCCAGGAGCTTCTGCATGGAGGTCGGGACGTAGCCGATGCCGCACGGGTTGATGACCCGGAAGCCGTCGAGGTCCGTGTTCACGTTCAGCGCGAAGCCGTGCAGGGTCACCCGGCGCTTGACGGCCACGCCTACCGCTGCGATCTTCTCTTTCCCGACCCACACCCCAGGGAAGCCCGGGTGTCGAGCGGCATCGATCCCGTACGGCCGCAGGGTGCGGATCACGGACTCCTCCAGCATCCGCACGTAGCCCACTACGTTCTCGCCGTAGGCCCGCAGGTCCATAACGGGATACCCCACCAGCTGCCCGGGGCCGTGGTAGGTGACGCTTCCGCCCCGCTCGATGTCGAACACCGCGAACCCCATGCGCTGCAGGGTCTCCCGGGGGACCGGCAGGTGCTCGGGCCGGGTGGCGCGGCCGCACGTGATCACGGGCGGGTGCTCCAGCAGCAGGAGCACGTCCGGCACCGCTCCCCGTTGGCGCAGCACTACCAGGTGGCGCTGGAGCTCCCATGTGGCCTTGTAGTCCGCGAGGCCGGGGAGGTCCACGCGCCAGACCACACGGAAGCTCACGGCAGCAGGTCGGCCAGGGGAATTCGCAGGCCGGGCAGCACGCCCTCTCCCTCCAGGACGTCGTCCTCGCGCAGCCACCGAGCCGACCCGTCGGGCCGGTAAACCGTTGCGGTCCTCGCACGGGGCGCCACGATCCAGACCAGCCTGGAACCTCCTTCCAGCCAGTCCCGCACCTTCTGCTGGACGTCCACGGGGTCGTCGGAAGGCGACAACACTTCCACCGCCAGGTCCGGGGCGCCTTGCAAAAAGCCCTCCGGCAGCGCGCCGCCGGGAAGTCTGGCCTCCGAAACGTAGGCCACGTCAGGCGCTCGCACTCGCTCGGGGTCGTACGGGAGGTGGAGGACGAAGCCCACGTCTCCCGCCAGCACCCTGCCCCCGCCGTGGCGCTCCACGTGTTCCGCCAGCCGACGGTACAGCCGGCCGGTCACCTCCCCGTGGGTCCCCCCCACGGGAGCCATCACCACGACCTCGCCATCCACCAGCTCGCGGCGGACGTCTCCCTCTCCCATCCGCCACAGGTCCGCGGCGCTGGCCCGCAGCTTCCCGCGCATCCCGACCTCCATTGTACCGGCGGCTGACCGCCGGTGGCGCCCGGCGGGGCGGACGGGTGGGTGGGATTCCAAGCGTTACAGGGCGTCGGCTACGGCCTGCTGCCGCTTCTTCAGCTCCAGCCGGATGCGGCCCAGGTTCGCGGTCCCGTTGCCGACGATGACCAGCATCGCCTCGGAGCCCACGGGCGACACCACGAGGGGGCCGCCCTCGTACTCCAGCATGAGACCGAACAGCCGGCCGCGGCCCAGGTCCGTGGACAGGGCGTCAGACGCGGCCAGGCTGCTGGCGGTGACCGCCCCGAGGGCTTCCAGGTCGATGTCCTCAGTGGCCGCGCCCTCGATGACGAAGCCGTCCCGGCCCACCACCAGGGCGGCGCTCACCCCGTCCAGCTGGGTGAACTCTCCCAGGATCCTGCGAAGGTCCGACATGTCGACCCTCCTCCCCTTGGTCTTCCGTGCGGCTACGGACGCACAGCGCCCCGCAGCAGCTGTGCCATCTGCCGCAACGCCTTGTGCATCACCCGGGACACGTGCCGCTGGGAGATCCGAAGCCGCCGGGCGGCCTCGGTCTCCGTCAGGTCCTGGTAGAAGAGCAGGTACAGGACTTTCCGCTGCAACTCCGTCAACCGCTCCATGGCCTGCAGGACCGTGATGCGGTCTTCTACCGGCAGCTGGAAGCTCTCGTACCGCAGGTGGCGGATCCGCCGGATCCGTTCCTCGCCCGGGCCGTCCAGGGACAGGGGTGAGGCGGCGGCCCGCGCCTGGAAGATCTCCCGTACGCCCTCCGGCGTGATGTTCATGGCCTGGGCGATCTCCTCCACCGTGGGCAGCGCTCCGTTTTCCCGCTGCAGCCGCTCCACGGTGCGGTCCAGCTCCCGGCTGAGCCTGGCGAGCCACCGGGGCCGCCGCACCACACCCACCTGGTCCCGCAGGTAGTGGCGGATCTCACCCGCGATGAGGTGCGACGCGTACGTCTGGAACTTCACCCCGCGGTCCGGATCAAAGCGGTTCACCGCCAGGAGGAGTCCCACGTACCCCACCTGCACCAGGTCCTCGAGGGGCTCGCCGCTGGACCGGTACATGCGCGCGATACGCTCCACCAGCGGGGCGTAGGTGGCACAGATCCGGGCGTGCAGCACGGGGTTCCCGGTGGCGCGGTACTCCCGGAACAGCGCCACCGCTTCCGCATCGTCCAGCAGGTCTCTGGCTGCACGCTCCCTCACCGCTGCGGCCCCCGTCGGCGGAAGTAACGGGCCATCCACTTCCGCTGCTGGAGGTAGAGCAAGATCGGTTCCAGCTCGGCGCACGACCGGCCGAGTTCCACCCGGACCTCCTCCAGCGTGCGGGTCCCGTCCAGCCGACGGGCCAGATCCACCGCCAGCTCCCCGAAGCGATCCCTCAGCTCCAAAAGCGGCCCACTCTCCCCGGCCTCAGCAGCGAGCGCGGGCACGACCACGAAGGTATCCGAACCTTTGTACGCATGCCACCCGGGACTCTGCTCCCCAGAGGGAGGCTCAGGTGCGGTGGGAGCGGCTTCGTGGGCCTCCTCCGGCCGGGGCGCAGCTCGGGAGTCTGCCTCCAGCGCCCCGCCTTCCTCCCGGGCCGCAGCCGCTGCCTCGAACTCCACGGGCCGCGGTGCCGGCTGCGGACTCACCCACACCTCGATCTCCGCCCCGACCCCCACCAAGCTCTCGATGAGCTCCCGGGGATCCCTACCCATCACGGTGGTGCCGTCGTAGTACACCGCCCCGTTGCCGTCCTCCCCGAAGGGCAGGAAAGCCCACCACCCCTCGCCCTCCAGGACCACCATCCCGGAAAACCCCTCGCGCACCAAGCGCGCTGCCAGCCTCTCCAGGTCCACGAAGCGGGTGTGCAGCCCCATGTGCAGGGGCTGTAGCTCGCTGAGGGATCCGAGCAGCGGGCCGAGGGTGTGGGGCAGGGCCACCACCCGTGCCCGGGGGTGAACGCGGCCCGCGCGGCCCACGATGTGCCGGAGGGCCTCCGGGCCCCTCAGGTCTACCGCGTCCGCCTGGAACACCGCGAACACTTTGCCCTCGCCGGACAGGATTAGAGCCCCCTCACAGTCCGGCCAGCGCAGCTCCACATACCCGCAGAAGTCGCTCCGGCGCAGCCCTTCGGTCAGGTCGCGCAGCTCACCGGGGGAGATCCCACTCCACTCCTCTTTGACGTCGCCCGTGGGCAACCGGTGGATCACGCCCTAACCCTCCCGCATCAGCGCCCGGTGCCAGAACGCGCCCACCGCCAGAAGGGCGAACCCCACCATCTGCAGCACGTTACTGCGGTGCCCTACGAACCACACGTCGAAGAACACGGCGTTGCTGAACCACATGACCGCCACCGAGATGCACACCAGGGAGGCGGAGATGACCAGCCACACGTACCCCTCGAGGCCTCCGAAGAACGCCACCGCGGGTGCCGTGGCCAGGGGGATCAGGGCGAGCCCCGCGAGGGAGAAAGCCAGGCTCACCGACTCCGCGGGCCCGCGCAGGCCACCCGCCACCACCGGCTGGAGGAACAACAGGTAGCCGGCCACCAGGGTGGCCAGGACCACGGCGGCCATCGCGACCCGCTGGGCCGGACCCACCAGCTCCCGGACCGCCCGGTACTCCTGGTACACGCCCCACAGGCCCAGCACGAAGAAGCCAGCGGTCAGCAACTCGGCCACGGAGGGGAACCTGGGGGGCTCTCCGAGCACCTGTGCGTACCAGAATACCGCGCGGCCTAGGCCCCAAAGGGCGCAGGCAGCCCCGAGGCTGGTCCACACGGTCCGCCCCCGGTCTGCAGGCCTGTAGCTGGCCGCGGCCGCGAAACTGGTCCCCGCGGCCACCAGCGGGAACAGCACCAGCGCCGCACTCACCACGCTGTGCTGCCGCCGGACCTCCGCCGCGCGCACCGGTCGTTGCACCACCACGGCCGCGGCCACCAGGACCAGGACCCCCACCGCCAGAGCGACCCATGCCACCGTGCGCACCTGCCGACCTCCCGTCCGCCGACGTCGCTACGTTTCCAACAGCGCCTTGACCTTCGCCCCGTCCCTGATCCCTGCGTCCCGCATCGCCACCGCCAAGCTCTGCTCCGCGAACGCCTGCCCGGCCATCCCCTTCACGAACCCCACCGCCCGGACCGCGGCCAGCCTAAGGGCTTCGGGATCCGTAGCCTCGCCCTCCACCCTGCCCCGGCCCAGCCGCAGGCCGCTGCCCTCCAGTGCTGCGTTCACCTCCGCCTCCAGACGGCTCGCCGCACTAGGACCCCTGTACCGCTTGAACCGCGCCACGAAGCTCTCCAGGAGACGGACCCACGAGACTACGTCCAATGCTTCTCCGGCCGGCGCCGCCCGCGCGGGCTCCGGCTCCCCAAGCCCTGGCTCGGCTGGAGGCTCCGCCGTTTCCGGCAAGCTGCCCGTTGCCGGGGGCGGGGCCGCGGCCCCTTCGGTCGCCTCCGCCGGAGTCCTATCCGCCCTCACCGCTTCCGGCGGCTCGGGATGCGGGTGTTGCGCCTCCGCAGCTTCCCACGGGACGGGCTCGCGCTCCTCCCACTCCTCCGGGAACAGCTCCTCTGGAAGCTGGTGGACCCACACCTCCCCTTCCATCCACCGGCTGTCCGCCAGCACGCTCCGGACGGCCTCCCCGGCCTCCAGGGTGCTGTCCTCCACGCGGTAGCGGGCTGCCTGGACCCGACCCCGGAACAGCACCACGTACGCCTCTCGGCCAGGCAGGTTCACCCGCACGACCCCGGAGAACAGTCGCTCGCCCAGGTACTCCACCAGGCGTCCCACGTCGGCGTACTCCGTGGAGAGGGCCCGGTACACCGCCGGTGCCTCAAGAGCCTCGGCCACCAGGGCCTCCGCCTCCCACGTCCCGCCTGCTGCTTCCGGCACCGCCCTCACCGCCCTCGTCGGCCCGCGGTGTCCTCCAGCAGACGCTTAACCCCCTGGAGGCTCAGGCCACGCTCCTGCACCATCCGCTTGATCCACAACAGGCGCTCCACGTCCTCCTGGCTGAACAGGCGGTGCCCCCCTCCCGTCCGGTGGGGACGGATCAGCCCGTAGTCCGTCTCCCACGCGCGGATCCGCTGCGGCGACAGGTCCGTCATCTGGGCCACCGTCCGGATCGGGTAGATCGGCGTGACGCGATCCACCCGACCAGCTCGGGACGGCCGGTTCGTCCTCCGCCTCACCACTCCACCGCCTCGCTTCCGTCCTCAGCGCGCCCCCCGCTCCCGGTAGTACCGCAAGGCGCCCGCGTGGAGGGGGATGGGCATCCCCGCGCGGGCGGTCTCGAGCCGGATGTCCCGGCCTCGGGCGTGGGCCTGGTGGAGGACGGACAGGTTCTCCCACAGGGTCTTGGTGAGTTCGTACACCAGGTCCTCGGGCAGGTCGGATCGGGTGACCAGCATGGCCATCACAGCGACCGTGGGCACCGGTTCCGCCTGTCCTCGGTAGCTGTTGGGCGGGATCACCACGGGCGTGTAGTACGGGTAGCGCTCCCGCAGGCGGGAGGCCACCGCCTCCGGGATGGGGATGATCTTGAGATCCCGGGTGGCCGCGATGTCCTGGACCGCGGCGGTGGGGACGCCCGCGGTGAGGAACGCTGCGTCGATGATCCCGTCCTTCAACTGGTCCGCGGCCTCCGCGAAGCTGAGGAAGTCTGCCTGCACCGTGCGCGGCAGCCCGTGGGTCTGCCGCGTCTGCGCGTACCCGATGTCGTACAGCCGCAGGATCTGCCGCGCGTTCACCTCGGTGCCGCTGCCCGGCGCGCCCACCGCGACCCGCTTTCCTGCCAGGTCCGCCACGGAGTTGATGTTCTTCTGGCGCAGGGTGACGATCTGGATGGTCTCCGGGTAAAGCATGGCCATCCCCCGCAGGCGCGTCTGGGGGTCGCGGCTGAACATCTCCACGCCGTTATAGGCGTAGTACACGATGTCGTTCTGAGCCAGGGCCACCTCTACCTCGCCCCTCTGCAGCAGCCGCACGTTGGCCACCGACGCCCCCGTGGCCTGGGCCGTGGCCTGCACCCCGGGGATCCGCTCCGTCCACAGCCGGGCCAGGGCACTGCCCAGCGGGAAGTACACGCCCGCGGTGCCGCCCGTGGCCACGTTCACGAACCGACGGGGCTGGGCGGTGGCAACGCCCGAGGCCAACAGCACCACCGCTACCAGTCCGGCCAGCCAGCGAGTCCAGCTCCTCACGTGGATCCCCCCCGCACGCGGATTCCGCCGTCCGCTTCGGTCCGGCGGTAGGGTACCCTTCCTCCTGCCGCCGTCCGGTTCCTTCCCCGGAAGGGCCAGGGGCCGGCAGGACCTCAGGTCAACATACAGGGATCTTCCACAGGCACTCCGAGCAACTTTCAGGCCACTTTCCCCCTTTCTCCCGACGAACCCCGGAACCGCCGGCCTGTCACGGCAGGACCACCAGCTTGCCGCCGTCCACCCGCAGGAGCTGCACGTCCCGGGCGGGGTTGCCGAGGCGGTCGAAGGTGATGGTGCCGGTCACCCCCGGGTAGTCCTGGATGCTGGCCAAAGCGTCCCGGACCTTCCCCCGGTCCACTTGGTCCTGCCCGCGGTACGCACCGGCCCCGAGCCGCTTGAGGGCCACGGCCACGACCCGCACGGCGTCGTACGCCTGGGCCGCGAAGGGGTCCGGCGGCCGGCCGTAGCGGCTTCGGAACTCCCGCACGAAGGCCCGCACCCGCGGGAAGGGACTCTCCGCGAAGAACACCGACGCCACGACCGCATTTCTTCCGGCCAACACCGCCGCCACCTCCTCCTGGGCGAAGGAGTCGGGGACCAACAGCGGTGGATTCAGGCCGGCCTGGCCCAGCTGCTTGACGAAAACCTCCCCCTCGTCCGGGTAGCCCGCGAACAGCACCACCTGGGGCCGCTCCCTCTGAAGGGCCCGGACCACAGCCGAGAAGTCCCGGGTCCCGTCCGTGAAGAGGTGCTGGCTCAGGACGCTGCCGCCGCCCGCGCGCATGGCCTCGGAGAACCCCTCGGCCACCGCGGTCCCGTACTCGTTGCTGTCCTGTACCACGGAGGCCTGCTGCATCCCCCTGCCCAGGGCGTACTCCGCCAGCGCCTTCCCCTGGACGGACGAGGGCAGGGAGGTGCGGAAGAAGTACTGCCCTGCGAAGGGGATGGGGCCCGTGGCGCCCGGGCTCAGCAGAGGAGTCCTCGTGGCGGAGGCTAGGCTGGACAGTTGCACCGCCACCATGTCCGTGAGCCCTCCCACCACCGCCGCTACACCGGGGTCGGCGCTCAACTGCTGGAACAGCTGGATCGCCCTCTGGGGCGAGCCGCCGTCGTCGTGGCTCACCAGCACCAACCGTACCGCCCGCTCCGCGTTCACCTCGTCCGCGGCCATCTGCGCACCCCGGAGGGCACTGCTGGCCGCAGCCGCCACCCCGCTGGACAGGGGCAGCACCACCCCGATCCGCACCGTGACAGGAGAGGAGCCTCCCTGGGAGCATGCGGCCAGGGCGGCCACTGCCAGCACCACGACCGTGCACCGCACCGCGCGTCGCGCCATCCTCGGACCCCCCTTCGGTTCTACCGTCGTGCGTGGTCAGGCGGAGCAACTTCCAGGCCAGCGGTTCCCGTGAGGCCGCCTGCTCTCCCGAGCGGTCGTGGCCAGAAGTTGCCGCCAGACGCCGTCTACTGGCCCAGGTAACGGAGGTACAGGTTGCTGACGCGGAACACGTACCAGCGGGTCTCTGCGAAGGGCGGGACCCCGCCGTGGCGTCGCACAGCGCCGGAGCCCGCGTTGTAAGCGGCCAGGGCCAGGTCCACCCGGTGGTAACCGAACCGGTCCAGGTGGCCGCGCAGCACGCGTACGGTCCCGTACAGGTTCTCCTCGATGGAGAAAGGCTGCCGTACGCCCACCGCACGCGCCACCTCAGGCATGAGCTGCCCGAGTCCCAGGGCGCCCGCGGGCGAGATGGCTCGGGGGTTGAACCCCGACTCCACCACCACCACGGCGCTCACCAACCGGGGGTCCACGTCGAACCGCCGCCCGAAGTCCAGAAGCGCCCGCCCGATGCGCCAGGCTTCAGAAGGTGCAAGACGCGGGTTATGGCGCAGGGCCAGCCGGGCGTAGGTGGCCGGGTCCAGAGCGTTCAGCCGTCCCTGGGTTTCCCGCTCCGCCTGCAGGGCCCGAAGCCGCCGGGCCGCCCAGTACCCCGCCTCCCCGCCCCGCTCGAGCGCGAGCCGATACGCGTCACGGGCCTGCGAGGTCATCCCCAGCTGCTCGTAGGCCGCCCCCGTCCACAGCCACGCGTACCCCGTCACAGGGGGGCCTGTGGCGCGGCGAAGGGCTTCCAGGGCTGGGCCGGGCTCGCCCGACAGCAACAAGGCGGCCCCGTACCACAGCCAGACCGTCCGGTCCCCGGGTCGAGCCTGGAGTGCGGCCCGAAGGACCGCGGCGGCCTCGCGGTAGCGCCCCTCTTGGTACAGAGCCTGACCCCGGGCCGCCGGCCCCTCCGCGGCAGAACTTGGGGAGGACACGGCCAGCAGGCTGGCGTACACGATCACAACCACCGCCCCGCGGCGGAGGCGGACGGGGGCAGACCTCACGGGACCAGGCTGCGCAGTTGGGCGGCCACCCGCTCCAGGTTCTTCTTCATCTGGAGGCGGGCCTTGCCCAGGTTCCCCCCCTGCCGGAGGGCGATCACCAGAGCGTAGTCCACCTCCACCGCGGACAGGAGCAGCACGTACTTCTCCGCGGACACCACCGAGTAGTCCACGGGCCCCGCGCTCAGCTTGCGTGCCGCGTACGCGGACACCTTCGCGAGGATTCCCAGGTCCGGTGCCACCTTTTCAATGCGAAGGCCTCCGTCCAGGGTGTGGGAATCCACCACCTCGCCGTCCAGGCGCACCACCGCTACCCCGAGCGCGCCCTCCACGCTGGACAGGATCTCCTTGAGCACGTCCCGCAGCGACATCCACCCTCCCGCGCGCTCACCGCGAACCCTCGGGGGTTGCTTCAACCACGGTCGCCCGGACTCCTGCTCGACGCCCGCTCCTCCAGCGCCCGCCGCCCGGCCAGCCGTTCCAGCCAGCGGGCCAGACGTGTCGTCACGAACTCCCTCGGCACCAGGGGTTCCACCAGCACGGTGAACAGTCCCAGCCGGTTGGCGGGCCAGATGTCGGTGAACAGCTGGTCCCCCACCAGGGCCGTGGTGGCGGGCGTGGAGCCCAGCAGCGCCATGGCCTTCCGGAGCCTGCTCAAGCTGGGCTTCGGCCAGCCGGCTACCGCGGGCCAGCCCAGGCGCTCCGCCACGCGACGTGCCCTCCACGGCCACGCGTTGGACACCACCGCAGCCCGCAGGCCACGGGCCCGGAAGGACTCCAGCCACCCGCACAGGTCCCCTGGGATCTCCTGGGAGCCGTAGGGCACCAGGGTGTTGTCTAGGTCGAACAGGACCGCCCGGACCCCGGCCCCCACGAGGAGATCCAAAGGGATGTCACTGACGCGACGTACCGCCAACCGTGGAGCCCAGCCGCGGCCCGGTCGCACGCCCCAGGTGGACACCCTAGCGCTGCACCGCCCGCCGGGCGCGCTCGTGCTCGGCCAGGGTGCGGCTGAACACGTGCGTCCCATCCGGACGGGCCACGTAGTACAGGTACTCGTGGGTCTCCGGCTGCATGGCGGCCCGCAGGCTTTCCAGGCCCGGGTTAGCGATGGGTCCCGGGGGGAGTCCCGTCCTACGGTAGGTGTTGTACGGGGAGTCCACCTCCAGGTCCCGGTACAGGACCCGCTCCTTGTGCTCGCCGAGGGCGTATAGCACCGTAGCGTCCACCTGCAACGGCATCCCCCGGCGCAGCCGGTTGTACAGCACCCCGGCGATCCGCGGCCGCTCCGCGTCCCGGCGCGCCTCCCGCTCCACCAGGGAGGCTACCGTCACCACCTGGTACGGCGACAGCCCGAGGGGCCTCGGGGACGACCACAGCCCCGCCGTGGCCTCTTGAAAGCGCGCCACCATGGCTGCCACCACGCGGTCCGCGGGAAGTCCCCGAGGGAACTCGTACGTGTCTGGGAACAGGTAGCCCTCCAGGCGGCCGGTGGTGTTGCCCTGCATCTGTGGGATCCAGTACCGGTCCGCCCGGCCTACTTCCGCCAGGAAGGCCTCCGCGCTCACCACCCCATGCTCCTCCAGGCGTCGCGCCACGTCCTCCGCCGTCAGCCCCTCGGGGAATACCAGGCGGTAGCGGACCACGTCGCCCGCGGCGAGGCGCCTCAGGATCCCGTGGAGTCCCTCGGCAGGCGAAAACCGGTACTCACCCGCCTGGATGCGTCCTTCTAGCCCTCGCCACCGGGCCCACAGGCGGAAGAGCAGGGGACTTCGCACCAACCCGTGCCGGTGCAGCAGATCCGCCACTCGGCCTGCGTCGGCCCCCGCCGGGATGACCACCACCACCGACTGGCTCCCGCCTGGCGGTGCCCCGGACGTGGCGGTCAGCCCCGCGGCCCCGGCGGCCGCTACGGCCACCGCTAGAGCCGCCTTCCACCGGATGGGACGGCCTACCGGGAATCCTCCTCCTCGACCTCGACCTCGAGGTCCTCGCGCTCGCTCTCCAGGGCGGCCACCACCCGGTCAAACTCCGCCTCGTCGTCCACACTGACCAGGGTGTCGCCCTCCACCCGCAGGATCACCGCAGCCTCGTCTTCGGGAGCGTCGGTGGGGACCACCACCACGTACCGCTGGTCGTCCACCTCTACGTACTCCAGCACCGTGAACTCGTGCTGGTGGCCCTCCTCGTCGCTGACCGTGATCACGTCCAGTTCCGTGCCGTCCGCCCGGCCCACGTCCGCACCTCCACAGGGTTTGGCAACAGCGGAGGCCCACCCGTCGCGGCCGCAGCGCACGGCGCGCGGCACCCCGGACCGTTGCTCACCGCTATGGTACCTCCCCGGCCGGCGGTCCGTCTTGTCCCGGCTCGCTACGGGTCCGGGTGGGCTTCGAGGAAGCTCCTCAGGAGGAGGGCCGCGGACAGCTGGTCCCGCAGCAGCCTTCGCCGGGCCCTGCGGATACCTCCGTCCACCAGCAGACGTTCCGCCTGCACGGAGGTCAGGCGCTCGTCCCACAGCCGGACGGGAACCCCGGTGTACTGCTCCAGGCGACGGGCGAAGCGGCGGACGGCCTGGGCCTGCGGCCCCTCGGTCCCGTCCAGACGCAGGGGCAGGCCCACCACGACGGTCCTGGCCCCGCGTCGCCGCGCCAGCTCCGCCACCTCCCGGGCAGCCTGGTCGTCCCCGCGGCGCTCCACGGTGGGCAGCGGCTCCGTGGCGGTCCCCGTAGGGTCACTCAGCGCGAGGCCAATCCGGCGGCTCCCGTAGTCTACCGCGAGGACCCGACCCCTCACGGGTTCCGCTCCAGCAGCCTCCGCACGAACTCGGGGACCCGCTCCAGGGCCTCGTCCAGCCGTTCCGGGTCCCGACCGCCCGCGTGGGCCAGTTCCGGTCGTCCCCCGCCCCTGCCCCCCACCAGCTCCGCGACCGGCCGGATGAGATCCGGAGCCCGCAGGCGATCCGTGAGATCCTTGGTCACCATGGCCACCAGGGTCACCCGGCCGTCGAGGGCGCTACCGAGCACCACCGCGCCGCTCCTGAGACGATCCCGCAGGCGATCTCCGATGGCCCGCAGGGCCTCCTCGCGAAGGCCGTCGAACCGCGCGCTGACCACACGGACGCCCTCCACCTCCTGGGCCGTCTGCAGCAGTCGATCCAGCTCCGCGCTCCCCACCCCCTTGTGGAGGGCCTCCACCTGCCGCTCCAGATCCCGCAGCTGCTGCAGCAGCCGCTCCACCCGGGAGGGCACCTCCTCCGGCGAAGCCCGCAGGCGGTACGCGGCGGCCTGGAGGAGCTCGGCCTGGCTGCGGACCCAGCGGTACGCGGCCCACCCCGCCACCGCCTCGATCCGCCGGACGCCCGCGGCCACCCCGGTCTCCTGGACGATCCGGAAAAGCCCCACCTCGCTGGTGTTCCGCAGGTGGGTGCCGCCGCACAGCTCCCGGCTGTAGTCTCCGATGGAGACCACCCGCACCACGTCCCCGTACTTCTCCTCGAACAGGGCCATGGCACCCAGCCTGCGGGCCTCCTCGTATGGAAGGAAGTCCACCCGCACGGGCACGGCCTCCAGCACCTTCTCGTTGACGCGACGCTCCACCTGGTCCAGCTGCTCCGGGCTCAAGGGCTGCAGGTGCAGGAAGTCGAAGCGCAGACGATCCGGGGCGACCAGGGAGCCTGCCTGGCGCGCGTGCTCGCCCAGTACCTCCCGTAGGGCCCTGTGCAGGAGGTGGGTGGCGGTGTGGTGCCGCATGACCTCCCGGCGCCTCGCGGCGTCCACTTCCGCCCCGACCCGGTCACCGACCCTCAGGGTTCCCTCGCGGACCACCCCGCGGTGCACCACTACCTGCCCCGCCGGCCGTTGGGTGTCCTGCACCTCGAACCGGACCGACCGGGATACCAGCCAGCCCGTATCCCCCACCTGGCCCCCGGCTTCGGCGTAGAAGGGCGTGCGATCCAGCACGACCTCCACCTCCTCGCCGGGCCCGGCCGACTCCACACCCGCGCCGTCCCGTAGGATGGCCAGCACGGTGGCGGGAGCCCGCAGCCGGCGGTAGCCCACAAACTCCGTCCGCACCCCACGCTCCGCGAGCGCCTGCAGGGAACCTGGGACCTGCAGGACCACGAAGCCCGAGCGGGCGCGGGCCCGCTCCCGCTGCCGCTCCATCTCCCGCTCGAACCCCTCCCAGTCCACCTCCAGCCCCGCCTCCCGTGCCACGTCCAGGGTCATCTCCTTCGGGAACCCGTAGGTGTCGTACAGTTGGAACACGTCCTCGCCCCGAAGGGCAGACTGGCCTGCGGCCCTGGCGGCGGCCACCAGCTCCTCCAGCCGGCTCAACCCCGACTCCAGGGTCCGGGCGAACCGCTCCTCCTCGGCGGTCACCACCTCCCGGATGAAGCCCCGGTGACGGACCAACTCCGGGTACGCCTCACCCATGCGGTCGGCGACCACGTCCGTGATCTCTGCCAGGAACGGCCGCAGCAGCCCCAGCTTCCGGCCGAACCGGGCAGCGCGCCGTACGATCATCCGCAGGACGTAGCCCCTCCCCTCGTTGCCCGGCACCACTCCGTCCGCCACCAGGAACGCCGCCGCACGGCCGTGGTCCGCGATGACCCGGTACGCCACCAGGTCCCGCTCCCGTTCCGCCGCAGACTGGCCGCACAGCTCCTGCACCCGGTCCATGAGCGGGACAAACAGGTCGGTCCCGTAGTTGTCCTTAGCTCCCTGCAGGACCGCCAGCAGGCGCTCGAACCCCATCCCGGTGTCCACGTGCTTGGCAGGGAGAGGCTCCAGGGTAGCCGGTCCGGTGCGGTTGTACTGGATGAACACCAGGTTCCACAGCTCCAGGAAACGCGCGCAGCCCCCGTTCACCCGGCAGGTGTGGCCCGGCTCGTGCTGCCGGTCGCAGAACTCCGGCCCTCGGTCGATGTGGATCTCGCTGTCCGGACCGCAGGGACCCACCTCCGCCATCTCCCAGAAGTTCTCCTTGCGTCCGAAGAACAGCACGTGGGAGGGGTCGAACCCCGGCTGCCGCAGCCAGATCTCCGCCGCCTCGTCGTCCCGGGGGATCTCGCCGTGTTCGTCCTCGAAGCAGGTGGCCCACAGCCGCTCCGGCGGGAGCCCCCACACCTTCGTCAGCAGCTCCCACGCCCAGCTGATGGCCTCCCGCTTGTAGTAGTCGCCGAAGGACCAGTTGCCCAGCATCTCGAAGAAGGTGTGGTGGTAGCCGTCCCGGCCCACGTCCTCCAGGTCGTTGTGCTTACCCGCCACCCGCATGCACTTCTGCACGTCCACTGCCCGGCGATACGGCCGGGTGCCGACCCCGAGGAACACGTCCTTGAACTGCACCATCCCGGAGTTGGTGAACAGCAACGTGGGATCCTGGGGGACCAGGGACATGCTGGGCACCCGCACGTGCCCCCGCTCCTCGAAGAACCGCAGGAACGTCTCCCGCACCTGGTTGGACGACCGCACGTTCCGACCTCCCTGGCGCACCGCCGCGTGGACGCACCCCCGGTTTCCGCGGCCGTGGCCGAGACGATTATATCCGTGGCCCAGTCGGGCTCGACACGCGGCCCAGCCACCGGCGCAGGCGATCCCACCAGCCCTCCTGCCCCTGCGCCGCCTCCGCCCGCTCCAACTCCCGGTCGGGCTCGGCGCCCACGTCCAGGACCTCCTCCGGGCCCCAACGGTAGGAGGGGACCGGAACTGCGGGGACTCCCTCCGCCTCCTCAGGGCGTGCGGCACCCGCGGTTTCGAACTGCTCCACGTGCAGCCCTTCCTTGGGGACCACCCGCACGGTTTTTCCCGTCTGCTCTTCCAGCCGGCGCAGCCAGGCCCCGTCCCGGACCAGCTCCGCGTGCACCAGGGGGTGCACCCGGACCACCACCACCGGCTCCGCGCGGCTGGAGCACCACCGCCGCAGCTCCCGCCGGATACGGTTGGCCACCGTCTCCGGGGACAGCACGCGGCCTCTCCCGTTGCAGTACGGACACGGCATCCGCAACACCGCCTCCAGGTCCTGGTGCACCCGCTTGCGGGTGATCTCCACCAGTCCCAGCTGGGTCAGATCGATCACGTGGGTCTTGGACCGGTCGCCGCGGACTGCCTCCTGCAGGGCGCGGAGCACCTGCTGGCGGTGCTTCTCGTCGTCCATGTCGATGAAGTCGACCAGGATGATCCCGCCGATGTCCCGGAGCCGGATCTGGCGGACCACCTCCCGGGCCGCCTCCAGGTTCGTGTGGAGGATGGTGGTGGCGAGGTCCCGGTCTCCCACGTACCGGCCCGTGTTCACGTCGATCACGGTGAAGGCCTCCGTGCGGTCCACCACCAGGGTGCCCCCCGACGGCAGCCACACCTTGCGCTGCAGCGCCGTCTCGATCTCCCGCTCCACCCCGTAGTGCTCGAAGACGGGCTCCCGGCCCCGGTACAGCTCCAGGCGGTCCCGCAGGTGGGGGGCGTACGAACCCACCAGGTCTACCAACCGTTCGTACTCCCGAGGGGAGTCCACCACGAACCGCTCCACCTCTCCGGTGAACAGGTCCCGGGCCACCCGGCGCAGCAGGCGTAGGTCCTGGTAGAGGAGGGCAGGGGCCCGGCTGGTCCGCGCCCGCTCCAGGACCCGGTTCCACACGCTCAGCAGGTAGCGGAGGTCGTCCTGCAGGTCTTTTTCCGTAGCCCCCTCCGCGGCGGTGCGCACGATGAGGCCCATGCCCTGAGGCCGCAAGCGCTGCGCGATCTCCCGGAGCCGACGGCGCTCGGTTTCGCTTTCGATCTTTCGGGAGACCCCCACGTACTGCACGGTGGGCATGAGGACCAGGTAGTGGGCGGGGAGAGCGATGTAGGTGGTCACCCGCGCCCCCTTGGTGCCCATGGGTTCCTTGGTGACCTGTACCAGGATCTCCTGACCGACCCGCAGCCGCTGTTGGATCCCCCCGTGCCCGATCGCGTCCTCCAGGTCCTCGCCCCCGATCCGCTGGCTCCGCACATCGCCCACCTGTAGGAAGGCGTTGCGCTCCAGACCGATGTCCACGAAGGCAGCGTCCATGCCCCGCAAAACGTTGGCCACCCGGGCCTTGTACACGTTGCCCGCCAGCGGCTCCCCGCGCTCGATGAACAGGTTGACCACCTGTCCGTCCTCGAACACCGCCACCCGGGTCTCAAACGGCTCCACATTCGCCACGATCTGCCGCCGCATGCGACCTCCACTTTCAGAACAGGATCTTGGGCCTCCGGACCGCCACGCTCAGCACGAGCCCTACCCCCGCCAGGTGGGTCACCAACGCCGTCCCCCCGTAGGACAGAAACGGCAGGGGAATGCCCGTGGCCGGCGCCAGGCCCACGGTCATGCCCACGTTCACCAGCACGTGGAACGCCACCAGGCCGGCCACGCCCACGCACAGGTAGCTCCCGAAGGCGTCCCGGGCGGAGGAGGCCACCTGGAGCACCCGCAGGAGGAACACCCAGAACAGCAACAGCACCCCCACGGCCCCCACGAACCCCAGCTCCTCGCCGATCACGGAGAAAACGAAGTCCGTATGCTGCATGGGCAGGAACTGCAGGGTGTTCTGGGTCCCGGCGAACAGGCCCTTGCCCCACAGCCCCCCCGAGCCGATGGCGATCTTGGACTGGATGAGGTTGTACCCGGCTCCCAGGGGATCCAGGCCCGGGTCCAGGAACACCAGGAGGCGCGTCCGCTGGTACGGCTTCAGTAGGGGCCAAACCAGCGGGGACACCAGCAGTCCCCCCGCCACGAGGCCGGCCAGCTGTCCGCGGGGCACGCCCGCGGCCCACAGCATCGCCAGCAGCACGGCTACGAAGGCCAGAGCGCTCCCCAGGTCGGGCTGTAGGAAGACCAGCAGCACGGGAGGCCCAGCGAGCATCAGGCAAGGAAGGAGGTCCGGGAGCCTGGTGGGGGGCTCCTTCCGCCGGCTGAGAAACCACGCCAGGGTCACGACCAGCCCGAGCTTGGCTAGCTCCGAGGGCTGGAGGCTCACTGGACCCAGGGCAAGCCACCGTTGGGCGCCCAGGGCGGTCCGGCCGACCAGGTCCGTCAGCGCCAGCAGCGCCAAGCTCAGGCCGTACAGCACCCTCCACGCCTCACCCAGGCTCCGGTACGGGACGGCGGCCAGGCCCGCCAGCACGGCAAGGCCCACCGCCACGTGGGCCAGCCGGGGTCGCAACAGCCCCAGCGGCTGTTCGGGCGTGGCCGTGGCGCTCGCAATCGCCGCGGTACCGACCGCCACCAGGGCCAGGGTGCACGCCACCAGAACCCAGTCCACGTGGCGGAGCCGCCGCCGCGCGGCGCGCAGGTCCGCGGTCAGCGCGCTGCCCACCCGGCCTCCCTCCGGCCCGCGCGCTGCCCCTCCCACCACCGGGACAAGACGGCCCGGGCGATGGGGGCGGCGTTGAGGCCGCCACGGTAGCCGTGTTCCACCAGCACCACCACCACGATCCGCGGGTCCTCCGCGGGAGCGTAGCCCGCGAACCACGCGTGCGGCCGGCCCCGCGGTGTTTCCGCGCTGCCGGTCTTCCCCGCCACCCGAAGCCCTTCCACGCGGGCCGCCTGGCCGGTCCCGCGCTCCACCACCGCCTCCAGGCCCCTGCGAAGGGCCTTCAGGGCCGACGGCGAGAACTCCACGCGTCCCTGCACGGTCGGCGAGAAGGTCCGCACCACCTGCCCTTCCGGCGACAGCACCGCCCGCGCCAACCGGGGCTGGACCAGCAGGCCGCCGTTGGCCACCGCGCTCAGGGCCCTGGCGACCTGGATCGGCGTGACCAGGACAAAGCCCTGTCCGATGGCCATGTTGAGCGTATCTCCCGGGTACCAGGGTTCGCGCCAGGTCCTCTGCTTGTAGTCCGCGTCAGGGATCACGCCGGTGGCTTCCAGGGGCAGGTCCACGCCGGTGGGCTGCCCGAAGCCTAGCCGCCGCGCGTAGGTGGCCAGCCGCTCCGGCCCGAGGCTGCGACCCAGCATCCAGAACATCACGTTGCACGACTGCGCCACCCCGGTGGTGAAGTCCACCACGCCGTGGGCCTGCAGGTCGCGGAACACCCACCGGTCCAGCCGCAGGGAGCCGGTGCACACGAACCGCGAAGCCGGACCGGCGCGGCCCTCCTGCAGGGCCGCGAGTCCCGTGACCACCTTGAACACGGAGCCGGGCTCCACCGCCGCGGCGGTGGCACGGTTCAGGAGGGGGTTGCGCCGGTCCTGCACCAACTGTCTCCACTGCCGCTCGGAGATGCCCACTGAGAACGCGTTGGGGTCGAAGGACGGGCTGCTGGCCATGACCAGCACCTCTCCAGTGCGCGGGTCCATGGCCACCACCGCGCCCGACCAGCCGCGCAGCTGGCGCTCCGCCTCCTCCTGCAGCTCCCAGTCCAGCGACAGCACCAGGGTGTTGCCGGGACGCCCCGGCTGTTCCCGCAGCACGCGCAACGGCCGGCCCGCGACGTCCACCTCCACCACCTGCTCGCCGTCGTCGCCCCGGAGTACCGTGTCGTAGGACCGCTCCACCCCCGCCTTGCCGATCAGGTCGCCCGCCCGGTAGCCGCGGGGTCGCAACGCCTCCAGCTCATCCGCACTCACTTCGCCCAGGTAACCCAGGACGTGGGCCGCCGCGGCCCCAAACGGGTAGACCCGCACCGGCTCCGCCTCCACCTGTACCCCGCGGAGCTCCTCCCGCCGCTCCTCCAGCAGGGTGACCACGCGCATGCTCACGTCGCGCCGTACCCGCACCGGCTCGAAGGGACGGCTCCGCGCGCGCTCCCAGCGGGACCACAACTCCTCCTTGGAGATCCCCAGCACCCGCGCCAGGTCCGGGAGCACTCGGGTGGGCTCCCTGAGCTCCATGGGGAGGATGGACACGGAGAAAGCGGGCCGGTTGAGCACGAGAGGGGTGCCGCGGCGGTCGAGGACCAACCCCCTCGGGGCCGCCACGTGGTGAATCCGCAACCGGTTGGTATCGGCCAGCTGCGCATAGTAGTCGCCCTGGAGGACCTGCAGCTGCCACAGGCGCAACCCCAGGGCGGCCAGCGCCATGGTCAGCGCCACGGCGAAGGAAGTCAGTCGCGTGGACAGGTGGACAGGTTTTTCCGGTTGCATGGGCCCTCGACCACGGCCTCGGGACCTACGGACGCAGCTCGGGGGACGTCGCCAGCCGCAGGCGTCCGCGCCACCGCTCCACCTTTCGGAGTCCCGCGAACACCAGGGGCGCGATCAACCCATTGTAGCACGCGGCCACCGCGGTTCCCCGGGCCCAGGCCAGCAGGGAGGGCGGAGGATCGCCCGCCAGTGCCGACAGCCCCACCTCCAGCAGCCGGGCGGCCGCGGTACCCGCCACGGCGAAGGCGGAAGGCGCCCAGGCGCTGTCCAGCACCACCGTGCGGGCCAAGGACCCAGCGCCGAAACCCACCCACAGCTTGGACATCGCGAACACGCCGAGCGCACCCCCACCCGCCAGGTCCTGCAGCAGACCCGCGAGGAAGCCCAGCAAGGCTGCTCCCTCCGGCTGCATGCGCAGGCCCAGGGCCAGCAGGACCACCAGCACCGGCTCCGGAGCGCCTCCCATCCAGCCCAGCCTCCACCCCCAGGCGCCCTCCACCACCACCGCTCCCAGCAGGAGCGCGCCGCAGCCGGCCCCCCTTGCTGCCAGACGCCACGGACGCTGCACCGCAGCCCACCTATCTCGCAGCCGTGGGCCTCACCATCACCAGCACTTCCTCCAGGCGGGACAGGTCGGTGGCGGGTTCCACCTCCGCCTCCTGGAACAGAGCCCCTACGCTGCGAACCACCGCGCGCACCACACCGACCCGGATCCCTCGGGGGAACACCCCGCCCAGCCCCGAGGTGACCAGTACATCTCCCTCCCGCAGGGGGGAGGACCGTGAAAGGTAGCGCAGCCGGAGCCTCTCCGTGGCCGTCCCCTCCACCACCCCTGCGTCCCGGGAACTCTGCACCAGGACCCCCACCGCGCTGCGCCGGTCGGTGACCAGAAGCACCCGGGCGGCACTCGGGTAGACCTCGAACACCCGGCCCACCAAGCCATCTGCCGTCACCACAGGGTCGTTGCGGGAGATCCCGTCCCGGCTACCCCGGTCCACGATGAGGGTGGTGTACCACCGGCTCGGGTCGCGCGCCACCACCCGGGCTGCCACCGTAGCGTACGGGTCAGGGGCCCGGAAGCCTACCAGCCGCCGCAGGCGCTCCGCCTCCGCGGAAGCCTCCTGCAGCCGGGCCACCTCCCGGCGGAGGGCCTCGACCTCCGCCCGCAGCCGGGCGTTCTCCATACGCAGCTGCCCGATCTCGTTCAGGGCCCGCCACGACCGGATCACCGCGTCCGCGGCCCGTCCCAGGGAGACCTGCGCCGGCAGCAGCACGGACAGCACCGCCCGACCCACCGGGCCCACGGCTCGCCGTTCGGGAGACCTCACCTGCAGGGTGACCAGCGCCCCGGCCAGCACCACCAGGGCCACGAACAGACTCGCCCGCCGTCGCGATCCCGCCAGGATCATCCCGCACGCGCCGCTACGTCCGCTTGGCGGTCAGCAGCACCTTTTTCAGGGTGTCGATCTCCTCCAGGGCTCTCCCTGTGCCCAGCACCACCGCGGAAAGCGGGTCGTCCGTGAGGGTCACCGGCATTCCCGTCTCCTCCGCCAGCAGCCGGTCCAGGCCGCGAAGGAGGGAGCCTCCACCCGCCAGCACGATGCCGCGCTCCACGATGTCCGCGGACAGCTCCGGGGGGGTACGCTCCAGGGTCTGCTTCACCGCGTCCACGATGGCGGCCACCGGTTCCTGCAACGCCTCCCGGATCTCCGCGCTGGTCATCCGCACCGTGCGGGGCAGCCCGGACACCAGATCCCGGCCCCGCACGTCCACCGCCTGTTCCTCCCGCAGCGGGTAGGCGGACCCGATGGCGATCTTGATCTCCTCCGCGGTGCGCTCCCCGATGAGCAGGTTGTACG
>JAVKKH010000024.1 GCA_031296405.1 Candidatus Tepidifontimicrobium thermophilum | reverse complement strand
TCGCAGAGGGTGCCGTGGTCCGACAGGTGGTGCGGTTCGACTAGCCCACAGCTCCGCAGGACCGCGTTCCGTCCGGGAGGGGATGTTGGCTCCGGAGGTGGTCTACCACGGCGGTCGGTTCTACACCCTGGACCCGGCTCAGCCGCGGGCACAGGCCGTCGCGGTGCTGTACGGCCGCATCGTGGCGGTAGGGTCGGACGAGGAGGTCCTGCGGCTGGCGGACGCGCGCACGCGCCGGGTGGACCTGGAGGGCGCGGTGGCCCTCCCGGGGTTCCACGACGCGCACTGTCACGTCCTCCTGTTCGGCTTGAGCCTGGTGGAGGTGAACCTGCGCCAGGCACGCTCCGTGGCCGACGTGGCAGCCGCCGTGGCCGAGCGCGCGCGCGGGCTGGGCCCGGGAAGGTGGGTGCGGGGAGGCGGCTACGACCAGAACCGGCTGGCGGAAAGGCGCCATCCCACCCGGTGGGACCTGGACCCCGTGTCCCCCGAAAACCCCGTGTGGCTGTACCACGTCTCGGGGCACATGGGGGTGGCCAACTCCGCCGCGCTGAAGCTGGCGGGCGTGACCCGCGACACCCCGGACCCACCCGGCGGCCGGATCGTGCGGGGCGAGGACGGGGAGCCCACCGGCCTGCTGCTGGAGACCGCCCAGGACCTCGTGAAGCGCGTCCTGCCCCCGTACACCCTGGCGGAGACGAAGGCCGCGCTGGCCGCCGCGGGCCGGCGGATGGCCGCGGAAGGCGTCACCGCGGCTCAGGACGCGTGGGCGGGCTGGATCGCGCCGGAGGAGTTCCGCGCCTACCAGGAAGCCAGCCAGGAGGACCTGCTCCCCCAGCGGGTGTGGCTGATGGTGGACGTCGAGAAACTGCCGGTGCGCGAGGGACGGTTCGACTTCGGCTTCGGACTGCACACGGGGTTCGGCAGTGACCGGCTGCGCCTGGGGGCTGTCAAGATCTTCACCGACGGGTCTCTGATCGGCCGCACCGCGGCGCTGAGCCAGCCGTACGCGGACCCGCCGGACACCTCGGGGTTTTTGGTCAAGAGTGAGGGGACCATCCGAGAGCAGGTCCGGCTGGCGCACGAGGGCGGCTGGCAGGTGGCGCTGCACGCCATCGGCGACCGGGCCATCGAGGCGACCCTGGACGCGGTGGAGGCGGTGATGGGACCGGACGCGGCCAGCTTCCGGCCGCGGGTCGAACACGCGGGGGTCCTGCGGCCGGACCTCATCGAGCGGATCCGCCGGCTGGGTGCGGTGGTGGTGACCCAGCCGCGGTTCGTGTTCGAGTTCGGGGACGGCTACCGGGCCGCGCTGGCAGACGAGCGGATCCGGCTGACGTTCCCCCTGGCGAGCCTGCGGGGCCTGCACGTGGCGTTCAGCAGCGACCGGCCCGTGACGGACGGGGCGCCAGTACTTGGGATCGCGGCCGCGGTCCTGCGCCGCACGGCCTCCGGAGCGCCCTACGCTCCGGAGGAGCGGATCTCCGTGGAAGAAGCCGTCCGGGCCTACACCCTGGGGGCTGCCTACAGCGCGTTCGCGGAAAGGGAGCTGGGCTCCCTGGAGGTGGGGAAGTGGGCGGACTTCGTGGTTCTGGACCGTGACCCGTTCCAGGTGGACCCCGAGGAGATTGCAAAGGTCCGCGTCCTGCGAACCGTGGTGGGTGGGCGGTGCGTGTATCCGTCTGCCGACGCTTCCGATTGACACTCTAGAGGCTGATCTTCACAGTGTCAGGATACCGACATGACAGGCGGTAACTCATGCGGTCAGCCAACCGGCAGGGAGTTAAGTCTGCCCGGAAGAAACTTGACTCTCAAGGGGGTGAGAGCATGAGGCATGCGGTGGTCGCCCTTGCGGTCCTCGCGGTGGCGGCACTGGGGCTTCCGGCGTGGCCCGGGCCGGCTGGGGAGGTGGTGTTCACGTCCAACCAGCTCACGCCGGTGGAAGAACAGGAGTGGGCCCGCAACACCCTCCTGGCAGGGTTCACCCGGGAAACGGGCATCCCCGTGCGGTTCATCACGGAGCCCGAGGGTCCCTACGTGGACCGCCTGATGGCGGAGGCACGGGCGGGACGGGGCAGCATCGACGTCACGGGCACCCTGCACGGGATCTTCCCCGTGCTGGTGGCGCAGGGTGTGGTGCGGGACATGCTGGACATCCAGCGACAGCTGGAGGGGCGGCGGGACCGCACCTTCTACCGGGACCTCCTGGCGGTGGCGCGGATGGAGGGGATCCAGGCCTTCGTCCCGTGGATGCAGGCCACCTACCTCGTGGCCGCCCGGCGGGAGGCCCTGCGTTACTTCCCGCAGGGCCGCGACCCCATGCGTATGACCTACGACGACCTGCTGCAGTGGGGCCAGAACATCCGGGAGGCCACGGGCGAGCGGCGCCTGGGCTTCCCCGTGGGGCCGCGGGGGCTGTACGGGCGGTTCCTACACGGCTACGCCTACCCGTCCTTCACGGGCTCCCAGGTGAAGAGGTTCAAGTCACCTGAGGCGGTGGCTATGTGGCAGTACCTGCGGCGCCTGTGGGGGGTGACCCACCCGTCGTCTTTCCGCTACGAGTTCATGCACGAGCCGCTGTTGCTGGGGGAGGTGTGGGTAGCGTGGGACCACACCGCGCGGCTGCTCCCGGCGCTCCGGCAGAGGCCGGAGGAGTTCGTGGTCCTGCCCTCGCCCGCAGGGCCGCGCGGCCGGTCGTTCCTGTCCGTGGTGGTGGGGCTGAGCCTCACGCGGTGGGCTCCGAACGCGGAGGCGGGGGTGCGGCTGGTGGAGTACCTCACCCGGCCGTCCACCCAGGTGCTGACCCTGCAGGGAGTGGGCTTCTTCCCGGTTTCGCCGGAGGCGGCACGGGTCGTCCCCACCGGCGGTCTGAAGGTGATGGCAGACGGTGTGGCCGCGCAGGCGGGGGCACCGGACGCCCGGACCGCTCTCCTCCCCGTGGGCCTCGGGGCCCGCACGGGCGAGTTCGTCCCCATCTACGTGGACACGTTCCGGCTCATCGCCATCGAGGGACGCCGGATCGAGGACGTGCTGGCCTCTCAGGCGCGGCGGCTGGAGGAGCTGTACCGGGCCACGAACGCGCCCTGCCCGCCTCCGGACCCTGCCGAACGGCCCTGCCGCCCCGACTGAGGCCAGGGAATGGACGAACACCGGCCGCGGGTCCTGGCGGCGGCGACCCCGTACCTTCTGGTGCTCCCCGCGGCGGCGTACTTGGCCGTGTTCGTCGTCTACCCCATGGCACAGGCGATCCGGCTGGGGGCGGCGGACCCCCACACGGGCGGGTGGACCCTGGAGCACGTCCGACGCATGGCCTCGGACCTGTACTTCTGGCCCGCGGTGCGCTACACGCTCTGGATCACGGCTCTGGCCGTCCCCCTCCAGGTGGTCCTGGCTCTGTCCATGGCGCTGCTCGTGAACACCCGTTTCCCGGGCCACACGGTGTTCCTGTACGTGTGCGCGATCCCCCTGGCCGTCTCGGACCTCGCCGCGGGGCTGATCTGGCTGTCCCTGTTCACCGAGCGAGGGTACCTGAACGCGGCACTGGTCCAGTGGGGCGTGCTGCGCTCGCCCTTCAACTTCCTCAGCCACGAGCACCCGGCCTGGCTCGTGGGGGCGATCGTCACCACGGAGGTATGGCGCGCCACCGCCATTGTCATGGTGGTGCTGGTGGCAGGCCTGCAGCTGCTCCCCCGGGACTACGCGGAGACGGCCGCGGTGTTCGGGGCCAGCTGGTGGCAGACTTTGCGGCACGTCCTGCTGCCGCTCCTGCGCCCCAGCCTGCAGACCGCCTTGATCATCCGCACCGTGCTGGCCTTCCAGCTGTTCGCCACCGTGGTCACCCTGAGCGGCCGGCTGGTCCCGGTGCTGGCGGGGGAGACCTACTTCTGGTACACCCTGTACCGCAACCCCCACGTGGCGAGCGCGTACGCCACCCTGGTGTTGCTGCTCTCTGCCCTGTTCGTGTGGGGGTACCTGCGGACCCTGCGACCGGAGGGAGAGGGAACGTGACCCTTCGGAAGCTCGGGCTGTACGCCGCCGCCCTGCTCCTGAGTGCCTGGGTCCTCGTGCCCATCCTCCTCATCGCCTTGGCCGCCACGACCCCGCGGGAGGACCTGTACCGGTGGCCCCGGCCCCTGTGGCCGGAACGGCTGTCCTTGGAGGTTCTGTCCTCTTTCGCCCGGCAGGAGGCGGTGCTGAGGGCGCTCGGCAACAGCCTGGCGGTGGCGGGGCTCACCATCGTCCTCGCCACGCTGGTGAGCGCGCCCGCGGGCTACGCCTTGAGCCGCTACCGTTTCCGGGGCCGGGAGGCCGTGCAGCTGGGGATCCTGGCCACGAAGATGTTCCCCGCTACGGCCCTGGCGGTGCCCCTGGCGGTAGCGTTCATCCGCTGGGGCCTGTACGACACCCTCTTCGGGGTGGCGCTGGTGCACACCGCGCTCAGCCTGCCATTCGTCATCCTCATCGTGGCCAGCGTGTTCCGCGGGGTCCCCGCGGAGCTGGAGGAGGCCGCCATGAGCCTGGGGGCCAGCCGCGTGGGGGCCTTCCTTCGGGTGACCCTCCCCATGGCGTTGCCCGGGCTGGCGGCGGCGGCCATCTTCACCTTCATCCTGTCGTGGAACGAGGTGTTCGCGGCCACCCTGCTGACGGTCAACCACCGGACCCTGCCGGCTCTCCTGGTGCACTCCGTGGTGGCGGAGGGCGCTCCCCTCCACTACCGCTACGCGGGAGGGCTCTTTCTGGTCCTCCCTGCGTTGGTCATCATCTTCGTCATCCGGCGCTACCTTCTGACCCTGTGGGGCGTGACGGTGAGGTGACGGGTGGCGGAGATCCGCCTGGAGAGCCTGCACAAGCGGTTCGGCCGCGTGGTGGCGGTCCGGGACGTGTCCCTGGAGATCCGGGAGGGAGAGTTCGTGGTCCTGCTGGGCCCGTCGGGATGTGGCAAGACCACGGTGTTGCGGTTGATTGCAGGGCTGGAGACGCCGGACCGCGGGCGGGTGTGGATCGGCGGCCGTGACGTGACGCGTCTGCCGCCGGGGCGGCGGGACCTGGGGATGGTGTTCCAGAGCTACGCCCTGTTCCCCCACATGCGGGTTTTCGACAACGTGGCCTTCGGGCTGCGCATGCGGGGGGTCGGGGCGGCCGAGCAGCGCCGGCGGGTACAGGAGGTGGCCGAGCTCCTGCAGATCGCGGACCTCCTGGATCGCTATCCCGCGCAGCTCAGCGGGGGACAGCGGCAGCGGGTAGCGGTGGCGCGCGCCCTCGTGGTCCGACCCCAGGTCCTACTCATGGACGAGCCCCTCAGCAACCTGGACGCGCTCCTGCGGCTGCACATGCGCGCGGAGCTAAAGCGGCTGCACCGGGAGGTGGGCTCCACCACCGTGTACGTGACCCACGACCAGGTGGAGGCCATGAGCCTGGGAGACCGGGTGGCGGTGCTCCGCGAGGGGCAGGTGGTGCAGTTCGACACCCCCACGCAGATCTACGACCACCCCGCGGACCGCTTCGTGGGGTCGTTCCTCGGCAACCCGCCCATGAACTTCTTCCAGGCCACCGTGGACCCCGAGGACGGGAGCCTTCGGGTGGAAGGGGTGAAGTTCCCCGCGCCCGCGGCGTACGCGGAGGCGCTGGCGGAGCGCAGGGGTGGATCGGTGCTGGTGGGGATCCGGCCCGAGCACGTGTCGGTGGGCGCGGGGCCTCTCAGGGGGGAAGTCCTGGTGGTGGAGCCTCTCGGGGCGCAGAAGCTGTTGACCGTGCGGACTGCCCACCACGTGGTCAAGGTGGCCGTGGGCCCTGACCGTGCCCTGCGCGGGGGCGACCCCGTGGCCCTGGGCCTGCCCGAAGCGCACCTGCGCCTCATGGACGCCCACACGGAGCGCGCCCTGCCGCGGCGCTAGGAGCGGTGCCGTGGGGCACCCCGTGCCGCGGAAGCCTTGGGACGTGGGCGACGGCCACCTAGCCGCGGCGGTGGGCTCCCGGGGCCAGGTGGTGTCTGTGCACGGGCCGCACCCGCGGTGGGGCTGGGCGCACCTCAGCGGTTTCCCCCTGTTCGACGAGGGCCGCCGGTACGACCCCGAAGCGGTGCGGGCGTACCGAAGAACCCTGGAGGATCCCGAGGGCCCGGGCCTGCAACTCGAGATAGAGGGGCTGGCGTTCGTGGGCCGGCGGCTCTTGGAGGGTGCGGTGCCCGAGTTCGTGTATCAGGGGCGGGACCTGGAAGCCCGCTGGGTGGTCTTCCCCGCCGAGGGCCAACTTTTCCTCTGGCTTTCGGTCTACGGGACCGGGCCGCCTGCGCGCGTCCGGGTCGCGGTGTCGTGGGGTCTGGCGCGCGCTGCCTACGCCCAGGTGACGGAGGGCGGCCCCTTGCCGGTACCCGATCCGACAAACCGCCTCCGGTGGGAAGACGGCGCCCTCGTGTGGGAGGCGCCCGGGCTGCCCGCGTGGGCAGCACTCCGCCCCGTCCCACGGGCAGCAGCTCAGGAGGGCCCGCCGCCCCTGCACGTGAGCTGGGACGAGGAGTTGTCCTTAGCGGGAGGTCGCGCGGACCGTGTGCTGGTCGTAGAGCTCCGGGACCGGCCGCCGGACCTCAGGCGTCCCGTGCCCACGGCGCGCGAGGCTCAGGCGGCGTTGGAACGAGCGCTGTGCCAGCGCCGGTGGGAGGCCGCCGTACCCCGCAACCCTCGCCTGAGAGGATTCGTGCGCCGCCAGCTGTTGTTCGTACTGGACACCTGTGCGGTGCAGGTCGGAGACGCCACGTGCCTGGTGACGGACCCGGTGCTCCTGCCGCTTTCGTGGAATCGGGACGCGTACTACATGGCGTGCCTGCTAGGGGCTGCCGGACGGCTGGGCGGACCCCTGGCCGAGCGGGCACGCGCCGCGCTGGAGGGCCACCTGCGGTGGCTGTTCCGCGTGGCCCGCCGGACCTCCGGGTGGTGGGGGAGGAGCTACCTGACGCACGGGGAGGTCAAGGACCCTGCGTTCCAGCTGGACCAGCAGTGGTACCCGGTACTGGAAGTGGTCCGTGCGGCCACGGACTGGAACCTTCCGGGAGCCTGGTCGGAGTACGGCGGTGACGTCCTCGAGGTGGCAGGTCGGCTGCTGGCCGCGCGGCACCCGAACGGGCTGTGGCCCACTTCAGAAACGCCCGCGGACGACCCCCTCTCGCTCCCTTACCACTTTTCCTCCCACGTGCTCGCGTGGCGAGCGCTGCGGGTGCTGGCGCGGGTGGATCCCGAGGGCCCGTGGGAACAAGAGGCGGCCAAAATCCGGCAGGCGGTCTACCGCATGTTCTCCACACCTGAGGGGACTTTCGCGTACGCCACCGACAGCACCGGCTACCTTTCCTACCACGACGCGAACGACCTTCCGCTGGCGTGCGCGCCGCACTGGGGGTTCTGCGCCACAGACGATCCTGCCTGGCGGAGGACCCTGCGGTTCGCGTGGAGTCCGGACAACCCTGGCTTCTTCCCGGGCCGTTACGGCGGGCTGGGGTCCGTGCACGCGCGCGGCCCGTGGACCCTGGGGGACCTCCAGGCGTGGGTGGTGGGGGTCGCCACGCGGGACGGCTCACTGGTGCGGCGCGCGTGGCGCCGGCTTCGGGAGGTGGCTTTCGACGACGGGTTGCTGTGCGAGTCGTACGACCCGCAGACGGGCTGGCCCCACACGCGAGCGTGGTTTGCGTGGCCGGGCGCGGCGGCCGCCGCGCTGCTGCTGGGCGACTGCCTGTAGCCGCGGTGGCTGTTATGATGGGGACGGAGGTGACGGGATGGCGCGTGTGGCCGTCGCCATGAGCGGCGGCGTGGACAGCTCGGTGGCTGCAGCCCTCCTGGTCCAGGCGGGCCACGAGGTGGTGGGCTTTACCTTGAACCTGTGGCCCGCGTGGCTCCCGGAGGACGGAAACCCCCGTGCGTGCTGCGGGGTGGGGGCCGTGGAGGACGCCCGGGCCGTGGCGCAGGTCCTGGGCATCCGCCACTACGTGTTGAACTTCCGGGAGGCCTTCGAAGAGGCGGTGGTCCGGCCCTTCGCACGGGAGTACGCGCGGGGGCGCACGCCCAACCCCTGCGTGGCTTGCAACCGCTTCGTCAAGTTCTCCCTGCTCCTGGACCGGGCCCGCAGCCTCGGGATGGATTTCCTGGCGACCGGCCACTACGCCCGGACCCGGCGGGACGGCCAGGTCGTGCGGCTGCTGCGCGGCGCAGACCCCCGTAAGGACCAGTCCTACGTCCTGTACGGCCTCACGCAGCGGGAGCTGCCGCACGTGCTGTTTCCGCTCGGGGAGCTCACCAAGGAGCGGGTGCGGGCTCTCGCGCGGCAGCTGCGGCTGCCCGTGGCGGACAAGCCCGAAAGCCAGGAGATCTGCTTCGTGCCCAGGGGGCACTACACGGAGGTGGTGGCCAGGTACGCCCCGGACGCCCTCCGGCCCGGCCCCATCTACGACCTGCAGGGCCGGCGGCTGGGCACGCACGCGGGGCTCGCCCGCTACACCGTCGGACAGCGCCGCGGGCTGGGGGTGGCCGCGGGGCGCCCTCTGTACGTGGTGGCTCTGGACCCCGAGCGCAACGCGGTGTTCGTGGGGACAGAGGAGGACGTGCAGGCCGCCGAGCTGCTGGTGGAAGACGTCACGTGGACCGTGGAGCCTCCCGCACAGGCGCGGGTACGGGCGGAGGTCAGGATCCGGCACACAGGACAGCTCGTGCCCGCGTGGCTGGAGGTGGAGCAGTCCGTCCGCGTGCGGTTCGACCGGCCCCAGTGGGCGCCCAGTCGGGGACAGGTGGCCTGCTTCTACCGAGGAGACGAGGTACTGGGCGGCGGGACGGTGGCGGAGGTGGTCACCGTCGCAGCCCCTCGTCTGACAGAGCCGGCGGCGGTGTGAGCTGCCCTTTTTGAGGGATCGTAGAAAGGAGGCGAGGGCGATGAGTGACGAGCGCACGGAGTTGCTGACGGGGCTCGTGGTAGGCACCCTGGTGGGCATCGGCGTCGGGATCGGGCTGGGGGTGCTGTTTGCGCCCAGGCCCGGCCGGGAGACCCGAGAGCTGGTCCGCAAGAAGGCTTCCGAGGTGGGCGAGCGGGTGCGGGAGCGCGCCCACGAGGCCACGGAGCGGGTGCGGGAGACCGCGGCCGATGCCGCGGAGAAGGCCAAGGAAGCTGCCTCCGAGCTGGCCCACAAGGGCCGCGAAGTGCTGCAGGAGGGCATCGAGCGGGTCCGGCATGCCTACCAAAGGGGAGCGGAGGCCGCTCAGGAAAAGCGCGAAGAGCTCCTCGGACGCCTGGAGGAGCTGGGGGAAAGCTGAGTCCTGAGCGTGCCCTGCGGCTACCGGACGACGCACCCGCGCAGGCCGCACGCCAGGTGACGGTCCGGCTCCGGCAGGCCGGCTTCGAGGCCTACCTGGCTGGCGGCTGCGTGCGCGACGTGTTGCTCGGCCGGGCTCCCAAGGACTACGACGTCGCCACCTCCGCGACTCCCGACCAGGTCCAGGCCCTTTTCCCCCGCACGGTAGCGGTAGGAGCCGCCTTCGGAGTCGTCCGTGTCCTCGTCCCCGGCCCCGAGGGGGACGTGGCCGTGGAGGTGGCCACCTTCCGCACCGAGGGTCCATACGAGGACGGCCGCCGGCCCTCGTCGGTGCGGTTTTCTGACGCCCGGTCGGACGTCCTGAGAAGGGACTTCACGATCAACGGCCTGCTGATGGACCCCGAGACCGGCGAGGTGCTGGACTACGTGGGCGGGTTGGAGGATCTGCGCGCCGGTACCGTCCGCGCCATCGGAGACCCCCGACAGCGTTTCGAGGAGGACCGGCTCCGGATGCTGCGGGCGGTCCGGCTCAGTGCGGAGCTGGCCTTCCGGATCCACCCGGACACCCTGGAGGCCATCCGTGAGCAGGCGCCGCTGATCCGGTCCGTGAGCGCGGAGCGGGTGTACGAGGAGCTCAGCCGGCTGCTTGTATCTCCCGGCCGGGGAGCCGGCCTGCGCCTGCTGGAGGAATCAGGCCTGCTCCGGGAGCTGCTGCCGGAAGTGGCGGCTATGCGCGGGGTCCCCCAGCCCGAAGAGTACCACCCGGAAGGGGACGTGTTCGAGCACACGGTGCGCGTGCTGGAAGCACTACGCGACCCCACGGTGACGCTGGCGTGGGGCGCGCTTCTGCACGACGTGGGCAAGCCGCTCACCTACGAGGTCCGGGAGCGGATCCGGTTCCCCCGGCACGACGAGGTGGGCGCGCAGGTCGCGGACCAGGTGATGCGGAGGCTCCGGGCGAGCAACGAGCAGGTGGAGCGGGTCACTGCACTGGTGCGCGGCCACATGAGGGTCAAGGACTTCCCCCAGATGCGGGAGGCCAAACGCCGCCGCCTGGCCGGCTCAAGTGAGTTCCCGGAGCTGGTGGAGCTGCTGCGGGCGGACTCGGTCGCCTCCCACGGGGACCTCACCGTGTACGAGTGGATCCAGGCCTGGCTGCGGGAGCGGGCCAGCGAGCCGCTCCGGCCTGCGAGGCTGGTGACTGGCCACGACCTGATCGCCCTCGGACTCCGCCCCGGCCCGGTCTTCCGGGACATCCTGGACGCGGTGTACAACGCCCAGCTGGAGGGCCAGGTCAAGACCCGCCAGCAGGCCCTGGCGCTGGCCGCACGGGAGGTCCAGCGCCGGGCCGCCGGAGGAGAAGCCCCCGCGGGGGTCGAACCCCACGGTTGATGTCCAAGGTCATCGCCCTCGTGAACCAGAAGGGCGGCTGCGGGAAGACCACCACCGCGGTGAACCTGGCCGCCTGCCTGGCCGCCCTGGGGCACGAGGTGCTCCTGGTGGACCTGGACCCGCAGGCCAACGCCACCGTGAGCCTGGGCCTGGACCCCGCGGAGCTGAGCGCCACCCTGTACCACGTGCTGGTGGACGCTCCCGCGGACGGGGGGGCGGTGCGGCTCGAGGACATCCTCCGGCCCAGCAGCGTGGACCGCCTCGTGGTGGCGCCGTCGTCCATCGACCTGGCGGGCGCGGAGCTGGAGCTGGTGGCCCGCATGGGCCGGGAGCACGCCCTGCGCCGCAAGCTGCAGCCCGTGCGGGATCGCTACGACTTCGTGCTGGTGGACACCCCGCCGTCTCTCGGGCTGCTGACCCTGAACGCTCTGGTGGCCTGTGACCAGGTCATCATCCCCATCCAGACTCACTACTACGCCCTGTTGGGAATGCGGCAGCTCATGCGGACCCTGCAGATGGTCCGGGATGAAGTGGGCCACGCGGTGGAGATCCTGGGCGTGGTGGCCACCATGTACGACGCCCGGAACAACGTCAGCCGGGAGATCGTGCGGGGGATCTACGAGTTCTTCGGGGACCGGGTGTTCAACACCACCATCCACTTCAGCATCAAGCTGGTGGAGTCCGCCATGGTGGGGGTCCCCATCTTCCTGCACCAGCCCCATTCCAGGGGCGCGCAGGAGTACATGGCGCTCGCGAAAGAGGTGATCGCCCGTGAGCAGGTCGCGGGAAGAGCTGCGGCGCGGAATTAGGGCGCTGATCCAGGACACCCGCCAGCGGATGGAGGAGCTGGAGTCTGGGACCGCGGCACCGGCGGCCCGGCCCCTGCTGCCGCGCCCCGAGGACCTGCAGCCCCCTCAGCCGGCCGAACCGGAGGCGGAGGAGCCCCGGCGCGCCACGGTCCGGTACCTGCGGCCCGAAGCGGAAGCCCCGGAGGGGCCCCGCTGGACGGAGCTGGCACAGTACGACCCGCGGAAGGGCGTCTGCCAGGCGTACTTCGTCAACCGCCGGTGCTGGGAGGTCCCCGACGCCTACTGTAACCACGCCCTGCACGTGTGCATGCTGCGCAACTGCCCCGTGTACCACCTGCACCGGGAGGAGCTGGAGAGGCGGTTCGCGGACCGCTTCAGGTACCTGTGGTAGCCGCCAGTTCGGCGGCGTGCCGGTACCGCCGCCGGAACTCTTCCGGGGTGGTCCTCGCGGCCTCCGCCAGTCTCCGCAGCTGTTCGGGGTCCTCGAAGTCCTGGGGTTCCAGCCGGATCATGTACTTGCGCGCCACCCGGTAGCTGGTGGAGTGGATGTCCACCAGACGCGTGCGGGGCCGGCCGGTCTCCGGGTCCAGCAGCTCGCGGAAGTCCACGAAGCGCAGCCGGTCGCCGTCCCGGCAGATGAGGGCACCGGAGCCGGGGTGGTCGCCCAGCAGGAACTCCACCGCGCCGAAGCCCAGGTCCCGCACGTACTCCGAGTCCGACGCCACCGGGGGCGCGCACCGCAGCTCGTAGCCCAGGCTCTTGTGCACGATGGTCACGGGGTCGCCACGTCGGGCGAACCGGCCCTCCACCATGCTCTTGAGGATGTACGCCAGGTCCAGCTCCGCGAGCCGGATGTGGCCGTAGGGGTCGCGGACGATGCGCACGCCTTCCAGGCTCCCTAGCTCTTCCTCGGGGACCCGCTCCAGAATCCCCTCCGCGATCACCGCCACCCCGTCCTGTCGGCCCATCACCCGGCGCTTGAGCATGGCTCCCTCCAGGACGTCGCACACCGCCTCCAGGGACACCCGCGGGCCGAACTCCTCCGGGATGAGCACCAGCGTGGCGCCCGCGGCCTTGCCGATCCCCAGGGCCAGGTGGCCCGCGGACCGGCCCATGACGGCCACGAAGTACCACCGGTTCATGCTGCGGGAGTCCTCCATGATGTTCTGCAGGAGCTGGAAGCCCAGGTGCCGGGCGGTGTTGAACCCGAAGGTAGGGGCCCCGCCGGGTAGGGGCAGGTCGTTGTCGATGGTCTTGGGGACGTGCGCGAACCGTACCGCCCCTCCGGCCCGTTCCGCCACCCGGCCCGCAGCGAACGCGGTGTCGTCGCCGCCGATGGTGACCAGGTACCCGATCCCCAGCTCCTGAAGGTTGCGGACCACCCGGTCCAGGTCCTCTGCGTTACGGGTGGGGTTGGCCCGCGACGTCCGGAGGATGGACCCGCCGTCGAAGTGGATGCGGGACACGTCCTCGATCCGAAGCTCGCGCACCAGGCCCCGCTCCCGAAGGCTCACGGGGTCTTCCCGCATGAGCCACTGCCAGCCGTCGTAGAAGCCCCACACGCGAAGGCCCCGGTTCCGCGCCTCGATGGTGACCGCGCTGATCACCCCGTTGATGCCCGGTGCCGGACCGCCGCCCACCAGGATCCCGAGGTCCTTGCCCATGCCGCACCTCCAAGGACGATGGCGCTCCAGCCATCAGGGTACCAGAGCTCCGGCGGGCGCACGGCTTACGGCTCCAGCAGCTCGGGACGGACGCGTCCCTCCGCGTGGCGCGGGGTCGGGATCCCCAGCAGCGGGGCCAGGGTCGGGGCGAGGTCGACGAGGTCGATGGGCTGGTCCGGCCACACGTGGCGGATTCCGGGTCCGGCCAGGATCACCGCCGCGTGCATCTCGGGCACCGTGGGCAACGTGAGGTGCGCCCCGGTGAAGTTGTGAAGCAGACGGGAGGCCTCAAACAGTTCTCGGTTGACCGTGATGCGCTCGGTCCCGTCGAAGTACTTCACCGCTGCCCGGTAGACGTAAGGGTTGGCCATGTAGCCGGGCTTCCACGCGTACAGCACGTCCCCGATCCGGTCAAAACCCGGCCCGGGGTGGATCCCCAGGATCCGGGCGTCCTGCTTGCGCACCGCGACCGCCACGACGGTCTCGCCGGTGACCGGATCCTTGAGCCGCATAAGGGCGTCGATGATCTGGTCCTGCACCCGCTCGTAATCGGCGGGGTCCACGCAGCCATCAGGGTCGCGTCCCTTAAGGTTGATGAAGATGTGAGCGTGGCCGGGCTCCAGGGGGTAGCACTTCGTCCGGGACCAGTCCACCTGCATCTGCCCAGTCTCGGGGTCCAAGGTGAAGTGGATCAGGCCGGCCTCCGCCAGCGCGTACTTGATGAAGGGGAAGAAGTCCAGGTGGGTGAACCCGTGGTCGGAAACCGCCAGGATCACCGTGCGGTCAGGGTCCACGCACTTCAGGATCTCCCCCACGCCGGCGTCCACCTCCTGGTACACGCGGCGGATGGCTGCCCACCACCGGTCCGCGGTGTCCGGGTCGTAGGTTCGGGCACGGGGTTCGATGCCGCCGTACAGGACGTGCTGGATGTGGTCGATGGTGCCGACCCAGGAGAAGGCGAGGTCCCACGGCTGCGTGCGGAGGATGTAGGAGGTGGCGCGCTGCCACCACTCGTTGTGTGCGGTCAGCTGGGCCAGGAAGGCTTCCAAGGGGATCCAGCCGTCCATGAACGCCCAGGGGTCGTCCACCTCCATGTAGGGGCCGGCGGCTTTCTCCACCTCCGTGGTCAGCTCGGGCGGCACCGTGTAGGGCTCGGCGGTGTTGACGGCGGTCACGTACAGGCGCACGTCCTGCCCGTCCGGGCTCAGGGCCACCAGCTGGAACCGGAACCGCCCGCGGCGCACCTGCCCGCCGGTCTCGAACGTCCCGTACACCCAGGGGCTGAGTTCCCCGGGGCGCAACCGCGCCACGGCGGCGCGGACGTCGGGGACCGGCGAGACGACCACCTCGTCGTACCCCGACTCCGACCGGGCCACCACCGCAACGCGGTACCGCGGGCCCCGGGCGTACGTGGGCGGCACTTCGATGGTGAACTCCAGTGGTGGCAGGCGGCTGTCCTCCAGCCCGGCCCAGTCCGAGGCTGGCCGGGGCTGCACCACCACCATCCGGCCGGGCACCTGGTTACAGGGATACCGGCGCGTGGCGAAAAAGGAGCTGCTGGCGATGTCGAACAAGGGCATGTAGAAGAACCGGAAGGGAGGATTCAGAGCTGCTGCCACCTGGACGCCCCGCTCCAGACCCAGGGGCCACGTGACCGGCCAGTTGATCAGGGCGGGAACTCTTCCCGCTCGCAGGCCCGCCTCCCACAGAGTTTCCGCGAGCTGCACCCTCCGGTCGAAGGAGGTGTGCCACCGGTCCAGCGGCTCGCCGGGGAAGTGGACCATGAGGCTGGGTACCCCCGTGCTGCCCGTGGCGGCTCCCGTCACGATGGCGGACCAAGCCGCCGCCGTAAGGGGCGGGAAGGTGGTGATGGCCCGGCTGAACACCCCGCGGTCCATGAGGGACCGGAGGTGGGGGATCGCTCCCTCTTCGCTGAACCGGCGCAACAGGTCCGGCAGTGCGGCGTCGAGACCGAGGACGAGCAACTTGTCCGGTTTGCGGGCCAATCGGTTCACCTCCTCTACCGGAACGCTCCGAGAGTCAGGCCCCGCACGATCTGGCGCTGGGCCAGCAGGGCCAGGACGACCACCGGACCCATGATCAGGACCGCGGTGGCGGCGAAGGGCCCCCAGAGGGTTTCCTCGGTCGTCAGGAAGCCAAAAATGGCCACGGGAGCCATCCGGACCCGTGCCCCGGTTAGCACGGAGGCGTAGATGAACTCGTTCCACGCGTTGATGAACGAGAGGACGGCGGTGACCGCTACGCCCCCGTAGACCTGGGGGAGCACCACCCGGACCAGCGCGCGGCCCCGCGAGCAACCGTCCACCAGCGCGGCTTCCTCCAGTTCGCGCGGCACGTCCAGGAAGTAGGTCGTCATCAGCCACACGGCAAAGGGAACGCTCATGCTCAGGTAGATCAGCACGATCCCCGCGTGGGTGTCCAGCAGTCGCAGTCTGGAGAAGGCCAGGAAGAAGGGGATCAGAAACCCCACGGGGGGAGCCATCTGCGTGAAGAGGGTGTAAAAGAACAGCGGCTCCCGGTACGGGAAACGTAGCCGCGCGTACGCGTAACCGGCCGGGATCGAGATCAGGAGTGTCAGGAGCATGGTGAGCGTCGCCACCAAGGCGCTGTTGCTCAGGCCTCGGAGGATGTCCGCAGTTCCGAGCGCCACCCGATAGTGCTCGAAAGTTGGCGTGAACCACAGTCGGGGCGGCAGGGTGAAGATGTCCGTCCGCGGCTTGAGGGAAGTGGCCACCACCCACAGGACCGGCACCACCCAGACGGCTACGGCGACCAGCATAGCGGCCACGCGCGGCAGTGCCCGGAGGGAAGTCACGGTCGCGCAGCTCAAGGCGAGGCCTCCACGGCACCGCGCACCCGTCCGAAGACGACGGTAGCGCCAAGGGTGAAAAGGAGGAGGGCCGTGGTCAGCGCCGCTCCGTACCCGAGGTTGAGGGAGTTGAAGGCGACCCGGTACGCGTACAGGTTCAGGATCTCGGTGGCCGTCCCCGGGCCGCCGCCGGTGGCCGCGTAGATGGCGTCGAAGGCGCGCAGCGCGATGATCAGGCGGATGACCACGACGGTGACGATGGCGGGCCGGAGCAGGGGAAGGGTCAGAAAGCGAAAGCGCTGCCAGGGTGTGGCGCCGTCGACCAGGGCGGCTTCGTAGGGCTCCACCGGGAGGGCCGCCAGGGCGGCGGCGAGGACGAGGAACACGAAGGGCGTCCACTGCCACGTGTGCATGACGATCACGGCCCCGAGGGCGAGCCGCGGGTCTCCGAGCCAGCTGTGGGACCCGAGGCCGAGGAGGATCGACAGGTAGTCCAGGAGCCCGTAGCGGGGCGTGAGGAGGAGGGTCCGCCAGACCAAGCCGACCACCACGGGCGTCAGGATCATGGGCAAAAGCACCGCCACCCGCAGGAGCCCCTGGCCGCGGACCACCGCGGAGAGGGCCAAAGCGAAGGCCAGCCCCAGGAGCAGCTGGAGGGCCACGCTGGTGAGGGTGTACACAGCGGTGACCTGGAGGCTGTGCCAGAAGCGGACGTCCTCCAGCATGGCGGCGTAGTTAGCCACCCCCACGAACCCGCCGACCCACGGGCGGGTCAGCTCGATCCGGAACAGGGAAGCCCCCAGCAGCACGAGCAAGGGGACGGTGGAGACCGCCAGCAGGACCGCTAGGCTCGGCCCCACCAGCAGGAGGGCGAGGCGCGCCTCCCGATCCAGCCGGGGCAGAGCCCGGCCCCCTGGGACGGCCCCCGGCAGTTCGGCTGAGGCCGCGGGGCCCTCCCCCGGAGACGGATAGATCCGGGATGGCCTCACCGCCGCAGGACCCTCCGCAGCTCCGCGTTCGCGTCGTCCAGGGCCTGCTTGGGCGTCTTCCGGCCCACCAGGGCTTCCTGGATGGCGATGGCCATGACCTCGCCGATCTCCGGCCACTCCGGGATACGGGGCCGCCAGTCCGCGTCGGTGTCCTCCCGGAGGGAGGTCAGCACCACGTCCGCGTAGTCCGGCGTGAAGGCGATCACCCTCCGGTAATCCGGGTCCCGCCAGATGGACATGCGGTTGACACCGGTCCGGACCACCGCGTCGGGTGCCTCCTTGAAGGTGGCGGACCGCAGCTGGGTGGGCCGGCTGGCCAGCCACTGGATGTACAGCCAGGTGGCCTGCTTCTTCCGGGCGGGAAGCGCGGCGTTGACGGGCATGGCCCAGTTCCAGATGCTGGTCACCCGCTTGCCGGTCGGCCCTTTCGGCCAGCGCTGGTACCCGATCTTCCCCGCCACCTTGGACTTGGCGGGGTTCTCGATGACGGAGGCGGTGCTGTTGGCGTCGATGTACTGGACTACGGTTCCCGCGGCGAAGGCCTCCATGATCTCCGGCCAGTTCCAGTTCTCCACCCCACGGGGCGCGAACTCCCGTAACACGCTCACGTAGTACTCCAGGGCCCGGACCCCTGCCTCGCTGTTCACCGTGGGCCGGCCCGCGTGGTCGAACCACTGGCCGCCGTACGCGCGGAACAGGGAGGGCCAGATGTACATGTTCTGGCCCGCGCCCCGGAAGCCGCGCAGGGCCAGACCGTACAGGTTGCGGGCAGGAGCATGGGCGCGCCGCGCGGTCTCCCGCAGCTCGTCCAGGGTCTCCGGGGGGCGCAACCCCAGCTGGTCGTAGACGTCCTTCCGGTAGATGTGGATGGTGACCTCGCCCTCCACGGGCATCCCCCACAGGCGGCCCCGGACGGTGTTGTGACGCCGCCACAGGGGGACGATGTCCTCCAGGTCGAACCAGGCGCGGTCCGTCAGCTTGTGGTCGTTGAGGAACAGGTCCAGGGGCTCCACCCAGTTGTTGACCGCGTACAGGGGCAGGTACATCGGGTCCGCGGTGTGGCTGGCGTAGTTGCCCGTGCGGGCGCTGAGGTCCAGCACGGCCTTCTCCCGCATCTCCCGGGGCGGGATCACCTCGAAGGTGACCTCGATGCCCGTGAGGCGGGTGAACTCCGGCGTGATGGCCCGGAACTTGGTGAAGTAGTGGGCAGGCGTGACGAGGATGTGGATCCGCTCACCCGCCAGCTGGCGCCAGTCGATCCTGGCGGCCGCGTACGGGTCGGAAGCCGGAGCTGACCACGACCACCTCGGGGCTCCCAGCGTCCAGGCGGCGATGCCCCCCGCGGTGAGGCGGAGCATCTCACGGCGCGTCAGGCGTTCCATCCCGATCCCCCCTTTCCGGTTTGGTGTTCAGGGCTTCTGCCAGTTTCCAGCTCAGGAGCGGCACCAGGACCAGCTGCACGGCGATGCCGGGAAGGCCGCTCACCACCGCAGCTCCCACGTAAGAGGCGGCGGGGACGCGAAGGCCGACCAGCGGTCCCACCACGGCCGCCCACAACCCCAAGGCCGCCCGCCCTGCCAGCAGGGCGGCGAGGATCCACGCGTACTCCCGGATGAGGGGGTGAGCCCTCCGGCCCCCGTACCGGTCCCCCCACGCCTGACGCATCCACCCCGCCACCGCCCCGTAGGTAGCGAGCTCCACGGTCATCAGCACGGCCACGGGCACGAGGGGCGGCATCCCGGTCAGCAGGCTGGACGCCAGAGGGGCCAGCGCACCCACCAGAAACCCTGCGCCCGCCCCGAAGAGGGCACCCACCAGCAGCACCGGCAGGTGCATGGGAAGGAAGGTGGGCCCCAGCCCCAACAGGTGGAAGAAGACGGGCAACATCACCGCCAGCGCCAGACCGAGGCCGGTCCCGGCCAGGACGTGTGGGCGCGCCGCGCCGTCCTGCCCCGGGGGAGCTGCGGGAGCCGCGGACGTCACCTGCTCCAGGAGCCGGATCACGTCCGGCAGTGCCGCTCCGCCGGCCAGCGCCTCACGGACGGCCGCCTCGAACGGGCAAGGGCCATCCCCACGGCGGTTGAGCACCCACGGGACCCGGCGCACGCTCCGCAGGAACACGCCACGGGCGTCGGCCTCCCGGTGCGCCGCCTCGCTGGCGAGCTCCGCGTGAACCGCACGGATTCCGGCCCAGCAGGCTACCAGCAAGGCCGCCGCGCCCACGACCCGGTCCGCCAGCACCACATCTTGAGCGGCAGCCTCACGGAGCTTCCGGGCCGCGTGGAGGAGGGCGCCCAGCCCGGGGTCCGCGGACTCGAATACCACCTGCCCGCGCCTCACCGCCACGAAGGCGAGGCCGTCCTGCCTCAAGTGCTCCGCGGCCAGCGCCAGGTCCTGGAGGACGGTGCGGTCCGTGTTCATGACGGCTCCGGCGCGCTCATCAGTTCCCGGTAGACCAGGACCACCGCCGAACTGTCGCGGTCGCTCAGGCCCCGTGTCCGGGCCAGGTGGTTGAGCAGCTGCACCGTGGAGGTGAGGACCGCTGCCCCGCCCACCCGCCGCGCCATCCGCAACGCCAGGTCGGTGTCCTTGCACAACAGTTCCACCGAAAACACGGGAGAGAAGTCCTCCCGGGAAATCTTGCTCCCGAGCTCCTGGAACAATCCCGAGACGGTGGCGGCGCCGCTGGACACCACCGTCTCGTAGAAGAGATCCGGCGAAAGACCCAGCTGGGGAGCCAGGGCCAGGACCTCCGCGGTCGCCGCGTTGAGAATGGCGAACATCATCTGGTTCAACAGTTTCAGGGTGTGGGCACTTCCCACCGGGCCTACCGGGATCACACGCGCCGCGAAGGTTTCCAGCACGGGCCGGACGCGCTCGACGGCGGAAGGCTCGCCCCCCACGGGCACCGTCCAGCGGCCTGCACTGGCCGGACGTCCGAGGATGGGGGCGTCCACGAGAGCGACTCCTTCCTGCTCGGCGGCCGCCGCCAGGTCCCGGGTGGCCTCGGGATCGCTGGTGGTTGTGTCCACGATCACCGCCGGGCGCCGCGGAAGCCCCAGCAGATCGAGGACCACCTGGCGGACCTCCCGGGGGCCTGGCAGAGACAGGATCACCACGGGGCAGGAGGCGACACCCGAGAGGTCGCTGGCGAGACTCGCTCCGGCGGCCGAGGCCGCGGTTTGGGCCGCGGGGTTGGGGTCCCAGACCACCACCGCGTACTTGCGGCGAACCAGGGCAGATACCATGATCCGGCCCATGGTCCCGCACCCCACCACCCCCACCGCCGTGGGCGGCAGGTACGACCCTTCCGGGGCAGTCCCTGTGAGGTCCTGCGCGTTCCCCTTGAACGCCGGCACCCGGGCCTTCACCTGGCCGCCACCTCCGTGACCTTCGCCTGCGCTCCCTCTGCGAACAGGTGCACCTGGACGCGGGAAAGCCGCGGGATCACCAGCAGACGGGGATGGGATCCCACGTGGCGCCTGGCGTGCTCGAGCGCGGCTTCGAAGGTGGGTACCGGGATGCAGCCCATTCCCCGGGCGTACGACGGCTCCCGCGCCCCGACCAGGTAGACGGCCCGGGCGTAACGGTCCGCCAGCGCACCCAAATACGCCATGGAGAAAGCGTGGAAAGGATGGTACCCGTACGCGTGACGGTACTTGCGGACCCACTCAGCCCGGGTACAGACCTCGTCCTCGTAGCGGGCCAGCTCGTCCGCTCCGCAGCACCGCTGGAGCAGCTCGTAGACCTCCCGGTAGGGCGGGAACCACTCGTCGTTGAACCAGCCGTCACAGACGCAGAAGGCGACCACCACCGGGTACGGCTGGAGCGCCCCGTAGGCTCTGGCGAGCGACGCGGCGATCGCCTGCTTGAACAGCAGCGGGTTGGAACCCATTCCCGGGCCGTAGTGGAAGTTTCGGGGGATCCCGAGCACCAGGACGTCCGCCGGCTCACCCGGCACCGTGACCTCCGTGCGCTGCCTTGCCAGGGGCCAGCTGGCCTGCTCGACCTCGCCTAGCCGGCCTGCGAACACCGCCAGCTGCTCATTCCGGCCGTTCAGGACGGCGTCCACCGCGAAGAAGGGCTGCTTCATGTGCCGCTCGATGAACTCCCCGATCCGCCGGAGCTGGGAGCGGAAGTGACTCCGGGGGCTGATAGGGACGAAGTCGTTCCGGAACAACGTCGCAGGGGTGTGGTGGCACCGGATGGACCGCCAGCCTGTCAGGCCGGTGCAAGGCATCTTGTAGCCGCCGCTGTAGCCGCCGTACGGGTTGCCCAGGGTGTGGCCCAGCACCACCACGAGGTCGGCTTCCAGGACGCGGCGGTTCACCTCCACCGCGTCCCCGTCGTCGGTTTCGCCCAGCCGCACCATGTTGTCCGGGTCCTCAGCGTCGTGATTTAAAAGGCGACTCGGAGGGAAGCGCTGAACGAGGTCCCGCCCCAGGTAGCCTTCCATCTCCTGCCGGGTATTCTTCCGGTGCAGACCGTTGGCACAGAGGAGGGTGATGTCCCCGCGGCGCACTCCCGCAGACTCCAGCTCCTCGAGGAGCAGGGGAAGGGTCACGCGGCGGTGGGCGGTGGGGTGCGCGCCCCCCTTCACCCGGTCGGGAAAGGCGATGAGGACCGTCGACCCCGGCCCCACGAGGTCTCGCAGAGGAGGACTGCCCAGCGGCTGCGCGAGGGCACGGCGGGTAAGCAGGACGGGGTCCTCTGGGGGAGCGGGCTCCTGGTAAAGGGTAGCGGGCTCCACCACCACGGCGCCCTCGGGGACCTCGACCTCCACGAGGCCGTCCCCGTACTCCAACGTCACCCGCTGCGCGGCGGTCATGGTTATTCGGTAGTTGCCTACTGAACGCGCCGCGGCCTCAAGCACAGATTCCCCGGGCACGCACGCGCTTCAGCCTCAGGCGCCCGCCCACCCATTGAACTTTTGTATAGCCTTAAAAACAATTCTATGCTAGAGTGCGGGCTGTTGGCCTGTCAAGAGCGGAGCGGAGGCGTGCGCGGGACGATGGTGCCCGGAGCTAGGAGGGCGCGTTGAGGCTGGATCGGGACAGCGGGGTACCCCTGCACGTGCAGATCCGGGAGCTGATCCGCCTGGGCATCGCGCAGGGGACCTGGCGGGTGGGGGAAAC
>JAVKKH010000023.1 GCA_031296405.1 Candidatus Tepidifontimicrobium thermophilum | reverse complement strand
CTCCGGCGGAGGTCGGCGGAGTCTCCAGGGACGGTCGCGCCGCCGGCAGCCCCGCTCGCAGCGCTCCCCCGACAGCAGGGAGGGGGTTCGGATCACCGGCACCGCCGGGGGTGGTGGCACTGGCGGGCCGGGAGCCGTGACTGCTGTGCGGCCCCGAGGTCGCGGGAGGTGCCCCGCACCTGCGGTCGGTTTGCTTGACATACCCTGCAGGGTAGGGTATAAAGCCCACGGAGGAGCTCGGAAAGGGGGTAGAGGCCATGCGGGCGTGCAACGCGGGGACGGTGGACCGGGCGGTACGCATCATCGTGGGGCTGGTGGCTCTCCTGCTGGCGCTGCGGCAGGGGGCTTCGACAACGGCCTACGTGCTGTACGCGGTGGCGGCCGTCGGCCTAGCCACGGGAATCGTCGGCTGGTGCCCGCTGTGGGCGTTGCTGGGAGTGAACACCTGCGGGCGGGCGCGGAGCTGAGCGGACGGCGGGAGGCTGAGATGTCGGAGGTCCTGGGGGCCCACGTGGCCCTGAAACCCGAGGGACGCTACCGCTTCCGGGTGGAGATGGACCGGCCCGAGTGGGGGCTGGTGGTGGACGAACCGCCCCCTCTGGGCGACGGAGCAGGGCCGAACCCCGCGCGGTTGGTGGCCACGGCGCTGGGCCACTGTCTGGCGAGCAGCCTGCGGTTCTGCCTGGAGCGGGCGAGGGTCGCGGGAGAGGTGTCCGCGGCGGTGGACGTGGAGGTGCGTCGCAACGAACGGGGCCGGTGGCGGATCGCCCGGGTCGCGGCACAGCTGGACCTGTCGGGCGTGGACCCGTCCCAGCGGGCGGCGGTGGAGCGGTGCCTGGGGCTGTTTGAGGACTTCTGCATCGTCACGGCGAGCGTGCGCCAGGGCATTCCGGTGGAAGTACGGGTCCGGCTGGACGGCCAGAACGTCTACGGCACAGAACCCGAGGGGCAGGCGGCGGTCTAGGCGCCTACCCCAGCATCAGCAGGGTCTTCTGCAGTTTCCGCAGCGCGGCCTCCGCCTGGGGCTTCCCCTGCAGCTCCAGGCGGACGCACTGCTCCAGGCCCGCGGCGACCAGGTCCATAGCCACCCGATTGAGGGCCGCACGGGTGGCCGCCACCTGCTGGGCCACCTCCGCGCAGTCCCTGCCTTCCTCCAGCATCCGCTGCAGCCCCCGCACCTGGCCCTCGATGCGCCTCAGCCGGGCCAGCAGCGAGGCCGTCAGCTCCTCACCGAGCTTGATCGCGGTCGCCACGTGGACGGACCTCCTACCGCTGTACCTGAGGGGCGGGCTCCGCCGCACCGGAGGCCTGCAGCACGTACTGCAGGAAGGCCTCTTCGGGTCGGGCGCCCTCGAAGCTCCACGCCTCGTTCAGGACCACCTTGGGGACCCCCATGACCCCATAGCGGTCGGCCAGCTCGGGGAACTCCATGGCCTCCACGACGTCCGCGCGGATCTTCTCGGACTCCTGGGCCATGGCGTGGGCCAGGCGCGCGACCCCCGGGCAGTAGGGGCAGGTGGGGGTGACGAACACCCGGATGTGCACGGGCCGCTGGAGGCGGGCCAGGGCCCGGCGCGTCTCGGGCTTCAGGCCGCTGTCGGCCCGCGAGGCGGCCAGGATGTCCTCCACCAGCACCGCGAACTCCAGTCCCGCGGGGATCCCGTAGTAGCGGGCCCGGGCCTGCCCGTCCTCGCCGATCAGGATGGCCGGCACGCCCTCGACCCCCGCGGCCCGCGCCTCCTCGGCGTCCGTGACGATGCTGCGGACCTTCAGGTGGATGCGCGGGTCGAGGGCCGCCACCTCCTCCAGCAGCTGCTGGGTGGCCTCACAGGTCTCGCAGTCCGCCCCGGGCAGGGCTAAGCCCGCCCGCGAGGTGGTGAACAGGGTCAGGGTCACGTCCCCCACGAGCTCCTTCTCGAACCGCCTGCGCAACGCTTCCCGGTCCTGCGGCTTCAAGAGGTTCACAGCGCCTCCCTCCCAGTACGGTACTCCGTAGGGTATTCTGGCTTCCCCTCACGGAGGCTGTCAACCCCGGGGTGCCGGGCGCAGGCGGCAGGCCACTAAACGCCCGGGGGCCCGTGGCGTCAGACGTGTGCAGGACTCAGTCCGGAGGTGCGGGCGTGGGTAGGACAAGGGCCAGCGGTCTTGCGGGGAGGCTCAGGCGGACGGGGATCGTGGCGGGGGTGTCGCTCGCCACCCTGGCGGGAATCGGAGCCTCGGGGGTGCTGACGACGGCCGGTCGCGCTTCGAATCCCTTTGGGGTCATGCTCCCGCCGCGGCTGGCTTCGTCCGGGCGGGGCGTGGAGGTGGCCAGGACACTGGGGGTCCGGTACGTGCGTCCCGACGCCGTGCTCACAGCGGCAGCGGACGCCTCCTGCCCCACGTGCGGCGGGTTCCGGCAGGCAGGGTTCGAGCTGGTGCTCACGTTGAGGAACACCTCAGCCCCGCGGGTCCCCTCCCGTCCGCCCGGCGACCTGGAGGGGTGGCGGCAGACGGTGGACCGGGTGCTGACCCGCTACCGCCCGAGGGTCCTCGTGGTGGAGAACGAGGAGAACTCGGCTTGGTTCTACACGGGCGCGCCGGAGGAGTACGGTGCCCAACTGAAGGCCGCCTGCCAGGTAGCCCACGCAAGGGGCGTCTCCTGCACCAACGGCGGGCCGGTCAGCACTCTCGTGGCTCTCCTCGTCTACGACCGCTACCGGACGAGCGGGCAGCTGGCCATGGCCCGAGACTTCGCCGCCAGGGCGTTTCCGCCAGAGGTGCGGCGGCAGTTGGACTCACCCGAGGCGCGAAGACAAATTGAGAAGGGCAAGGCGCTTCTTTCGGCCTACCGTGATGCCGGGGCGGACTATGTGAACTTCCACTGGTACGTCGCGGACACCCGTGCCCTAGAGGAAGCGGCGGCGTATTTGAGGGCGCAGACGGGCCTACCGGTCATCACCAACGAAATCGGCCAGCACGCCGAGGACCCCAACCAGACGACGGCGGTGATGAGCAAGGTGATGGAGTTGGGCTTGCCCGTCGCGGTATGGCTCAGCGTGGATGCGCCGAAGGCGCGGGGGCTGGTGAACCTGGATGGCAGCCTGCGGCCCACCGGCGAGGCGTTCCGGAGCTTCGTGCTGCAGCACGTCGCCCCGGGCTGGAGGCGGTGAGGACAGCGCCGTGCCTGTCGCCTGCGGTGCTACTCGTGAGACCCGTCCCCCGGCGGGCTCTGCCTGAGGGACGTGGGCGGAGGGAGCTGAGAGCCCGCACCGCTGGCTCGCGGCGGACGGGAGGCCCTGCGTTACACTATCTGTCGTGCGGACGCGCCGCCCAGGCGCGCCGGTCGGGAGGGAGTGATGCGGGTGAGCGTCGTGCGCTACGGAGCAGTCCTCGTGGCCGTACTGGTTCTAAGCGGGGCGGCGGCGGGTCAGGCGCCGGTCACCGTCCGGGTGGGGACCCTGAAGCTGGTGGGCGGGGCCCCACTGTTCTGGGCCGACGAGCGCGGGTACTTCCGGCAGGAGGGGCTGGACGTGCGGATGGTGTACTTCGGGGCCGCGGCCCCGGTGGCCACCGCCACCGCATCGGGCGACGTGGAGGTGGGCGCCACGGGGATCACGGGCACCCTTTTCAACCTGGCCGCGGGGGGCGCCAAGATCTGGCTGGTGGCGGACCGGGGCCAGGAGCGGCCCGGTTACCCGTTGAACGCGGTGGTGGTGCCCCGGTCGAGCTACGAGGCCGGGGTCCGTAGCCTGCGGGACCTGCGGGGCAAACGCGTGGGACTCACGACCCTGGGCTCGACCTTTCACTACCAGATTGCGAAGCTCCTGGAGCGCGAGCGCCTGACTCCCCAGGATGTGGAACTGGTGCCTTTGCGGGACCTGTCCCTGGTGGTGCAGGCCCTGCGAGCAGGCCAGGTCGCCGCGGCCATTTTGTCGCCCCCGTGGGGTGCGGTGGCCGAGGAGGAGGGCTGGGGCAAGGTCCTGTTCTACGTGGGCGACAGGCTGGTCAACCAGGTGACGGGGGTGTTCTACGGCGATCGGATGCGGCAGAACCGCGACCTGGGCGTGGCCTTCATGAAGGCGTACGTGCGGGCGACCCGGGAGTACCACGACAGCTGCCTGCGCAGGACCCGCGGGCCCCTGTGCGAGTCCATCGTGCGCGTGACGGCGCGGGTGGTCGGCGCACCGGAGTCTGCCGTGCGGAAGTCGCTGCCGTACATCGACCGGGACGCGCGGCTGTACCTGCTGGACATCGAGCGGCAGATCGCGTGGTACCTGCAGAACGGCATGCTGCAGCGGCCCCTTTCCGTGCAGCAGTTCGTGGACACGAGCTTCGTGAACGAGGCCGTACGGCAGCTCGGCCGGTAACTGCGGGTTTCCGGCGCCCGAGGACCCGGAGTGAGGCAGCCTGCGGGCCGAGGTGCAGGGCGTGCAGGTCCGGTTCGAGTCGGTGCACAAGACGTACCGCAGGCGCGACGGGACCGAAGTCCCGGCCCTGGCCGGGGTAGACCTGGCGGTGGCGAGTTCCGAGTTCGTGTCCCTGGTGGGCCCCAGCGGCTGCGGCAAGTCCACCCTGCTGCTCATCGCCGCGGGGCTCCTCCCTCCCACCTCCGGACGTGTGGTGTTCGAGGGGGACGCGGGTGGCCGTCCCCGGACCGCGGTGGTCTTCCAGGAGTTCGCGCTCTTCCCGTGGAGGACGGTGCTGGACAACGTGGCCTTCGGCCTGGAGGTCCGCGGGGTGGGCCGCGCGGAGCGGCTGGAGCGGGCCGCGGCCCTGGTCCGCCAGGTGGGGCTCTCGGGGTTCGAGTCCCGGTACCCACACGAGCTGTCCGGGGGGATGCGGCAACGGGTCGGGATCGCCCGGGCCCTGTGCGTGGACCCCGCGGTGCTCCTGATGGACGAGCCCCTGTCGGCCCTGGACGCCCAGACCCGGCAGCTCCTGCAGGAGGACATCCTGCGCCTGTGGGAGACCACGCGCAAGACGGTGCTGTACGTGACCCACAACATCCAGGAGGCGGTGTTCCTGAGCGACCGGGTGGTGGTGATGTCCCGGAGGCCAGGCCGTGTGCGGGAAGTGCTTTCGGTGCCCTTTCCGAGGCCGCGCACGGAGGCGCTGCTCGCGGACCCGGAGTTCGGCCGGTTCTGCCACCGCATCTGGTCCAGCCTGAAAGAGGAAGCGCGCGCGGCGCTGGAGGAGACGCATGGCGACGGAAGCCCGGCGTGACGTGGTGGTCCTGGAGGCCCGGGCAGAGCGGGCCGAGGGCGGGTGGCGCCCCGCGGTGCGGGCGGCCTCCCTCGCGGGTGTGGTCGTAGCGTGGGAGCTGGCCACGAGGCTCGGCGGGATCCCCGCGGTGTTCCTCCCGCCTCCCACCGCGGTGGCCGCGGAGCTGTTGGGGATGGCGACGGGCGGGGAGCTGTGGAGGAGCCTGCAGGCCAGCCTGGTCCGGATCGTCCTGGGCTTCCTGCTGGGGACCGGGGCCGGCGTGGTGGTGGGGACCGTGGCCGCGGTGTCGCCCCTGGCGGAGGCGGTGGTGGACCCTCTGATCGCGGCCACCTACCCCATCCCGAAGATCGCGCTGCTGCCGTTGCTGGTGCTGTGGCTGGGCATCGGGGAAGCTTCCAAGGTGGCGGTCATCGCCATCGGGGCCTTTTTCCCGGTGGCGGTGGGGACCATGGCGGGAATCCGGGGCACCGACCCTCAGCTCGTGAGGGCGGCGGTGAGCCTGGGAGCGTCCCCCTTTCAGGTGGTCACCAAGGTGCGGCTGCCCGCATCGTTGCCCGTCATGTTCGCAGGGTTCCGCCTGGCCGCGGGGATGTCGCTGCTCCTGGTGGTGTCCGCGGAGATGATCGCCGCGGCCACCGGCATCGGCTTTACCATCCTGCACGCCGGTGACCTGATGCAGACGTCCAAGCTGCTGGCCGCCATCGTGGTGCTGTCCGCCCTGGGAGTCCTCTCTACCTGGGGACTGCAGGCGCTGGAGCGGAAGGTGGTACGGGGCCGGCCACACTAACCGCGCCGCAGGAGTCGCGCGCCTGTGGGAGGCGTGTTCCCGGGAGGCGTCCGCAGACAGTAGCAGGCCCGCGGCGGCCGGCGGACAAAGGGGGCGGGAGTTCGCGGTGAGGGGACGCACTGGACGGTCCCACGAGGCTGCCACCACGGAGGTGGAGCAGGCCAAGCAAGCGGTCCGGGAGCGGGTGTGGCGCCTGCTCGCGGACCGGGGTGTGGCGCGCTTCCCCGGTGCCTGGGGCCGGATCCCGAACTTCCAGGGTGCGGAGGAAGCGGCTCAGCGACTCGCTTCTACGGAAGAGTGGCGGCGTGCACGGGTAGTGAAGGCCAACCCCGACCGCCCGCAGTTGCCCGTGCGGGCCCGTGCCCTGGCCGAAGGCAAGCTGCTGTACGTGGCGGTCCCCCGGCTGGCAAAGCCGGAACCCTTCGTGTGCGTGGACCCGGCCCGGCTCCGCTCGCGCCCCCGAGATGCGGCCTCCATCCGCGGCGCCTTCCGGCACGGCCGCCCCGTCGGCTTGGCGGAGATGGTCCGCGTGGACCTCGTGGTGTGCGGGAGCGTGGCGGTGAACCGGCAGGGCGCACGGGTGGGCAAGGGCGGCGGTTACTCGGACCTGGAGTTCGGGTTGTTGCGGGAGTTCGGCCTGGTGGACGACGAGACAGTGGTCGCCACGACGGTGCACCCCCTCCAGATCCTCACGGACGACCTGCCGGAGACCGAGCACGACTTCCGCGTGGACCTGATCGTGACCCCGGAGGAGGTGCTGCGCACCCCGGCGGGCCCACGGCCGCCCGGGATCCTGGTAGGGCACCTGACCGCCCGCAAGGTCGAGGCAATCCCCGTGCTCCGGGACCTGTTGCGCCGGACCGCGGGCGGAAAGTTTCCGCAGCTCAGTTAGAATGGGCTTGACGTGGCCTTCACGGTAGAGGACTTTTCTGGCCTTCTGCGTCTGCTCCAGGAGCACCCGGAGTGGAGGGCTCAGCTGCGGGCTGTCCTGCTGGGCGAGGAGCTGCTGAGTCTGCCGCGGCTGCTGCGGGAGCTAGGTGAGGAGGTGCGCCAGCTCACGGAAGCCCATCGTAGGGGTGAGGAGCGGCTGGCGCGGCTGGAGGAGGCGCAGATCCGGTCGGAGGAGCGGCTGGCGCGGCTGGAGGAGGCGCAGATTCGGTCGGAGGAGCGGCTGGCGCGGCTGGAGGAGGCGCAGATCCGGTCGGAGGAGCGGCTGGCGCGGCTGGAGGAGGCGCAGATCCGGTCGGAGGAGCGGCTGGCACGGCTGGAGGAGGCTGTCCTCGAGCTGGCCCGCGCTCAGCGAACCATGCAGGAGGACTTCGGGCGGCGGCTGGAGCTGTTGCAGCGGAACCAGGACCGTTTTGCTCAGGTGGTGGGTGCGACCGCGGAGGCGCGGATGGTACCGACGGTCAAGAGGTGGCTGGAGTCACGCGGGCTGGTGGTGCTGGACCCGGTTCTCGCGTGGTCCCTCGATGGCCTGACGGAGTTCGACGGGGTCACGCGGGCACAGGGCCCCCAGGGTGTGGTGTGGGTGTTGGTGTCCGCCAAGGTGCGGCTGCAGCCCGGGGACGTGTACGACCTGGCGAACACCTTGCGCCGGGCGGAGGTCCGGCGGCGTCTGGAGCAGGAGGGAGTGAAAGCGCCCGTCTGGCCTGTGGTCTTCGGCCTGACGGCAGAGCGGAGGGTGGTCCAGGTGGCGAAGGAGCTCGGAGTCGGCCTCCTGCTGGAGGGCCAGGGCGAGGTGGTGGCTCCCCGGCCACTGGAGACCCTGGCTCCGTGACGCCGCAGCGCTCCCCGGGACCGGGTGGGAATCGGGAGGTACCGTGGACGAGATCCTGACGCGGGTGCTGAACGTGGCTCAGCTGGCGGGAGCTGCTTACGCGGACGTGCGGGTGGTGGAGACCGTCCGGCAGGCCCTCCTGGTCCGCAACGGTGCAATTCAAGGGGTCAGCTGGACGGAGGACGCCGGGTTCGGGGTCCGGGTGGTGGCGGACGGGGCGTGGGGGTTCGCCAGCAGCCACCGGCTGGAGTTGGAGGAGGCCGAGCGCGTGACGAAGCTGGCGGTGGAGATCGCCCGGGCCAGCGCCCTCGCCAAGCGTGAGGACGTGGACCTGGGGGAGCCGGTGGTGCAGCGCGGCTCGTACCGCACACCGGTCCACACCGACCCGTTCCAGGTGCCGCTGGAGACGAAACTGGACCTCCTGCTCCGCGCCGACGGGGAAATGCGCCGCGTACACGGGGTCACGACCACCGAGGCGGAGCTCGTGTTCATCCGGCAACGCAAGACCTTCGCCAGCACCGAGGGGAGCTGGATCACCCAGGAGATCGTGGAGTCGGGGTGCGGGATCCAGGCTACCGCGGTCCGGGACGGTGAGGTGCAGCGGCGGTCTTACCCCAACTCCGTGGGCCGGCACCAGCAGACCCGAGGGTGGGAGTTCGTCACCGAACAGGACCTGGTGGGCAACGCCGCCCGGATCGCGGAGGAGGCGGTGGCGCTGCTTTCTGCCGACCCGTGTCCTGAGGACGTGACCACGCTCATCCTGGGCGGAAGCCAGGTGGCCCTGCAGGTCCACGAGTCCTGCGGCCACGCGATCGAGCTGGACCGGGTTTTCGGAGCCGAGGCGGGCTTCGCGGGGACGTCGTTCCTGACCCCGGACAAGCTCGGGAACTTCCGTTACGGGTCGGAGGTGGTGAACATCACCGCGGACGCCACCCTCCCAGGCGGGCTGGGCACGTTCGGGTGGGACGACGAGGGCGTTCCCGCGCAGCGGGTAGACATCGTGCGGGAGGGCCTGTTCGTGGGCTACCTCACGGACCGGGAGACCGCGCGGCGTCTGTTGCGGCTGCTGGGCCCGTCCCCGTACGTCACGGGCCAGTCCAACGGCACCGCCCGGGCGTCCGGCTGGAACCGGATCCCCATGATCCGGATGACGAACGTGAACCTGCTGCCGGGGACGTGGAAACTGGAAGACCTCATCGCGGACACGGACCGGGGCATCTTCATGGACACGAACCGTTCGTGGAGCATCGACGACCGGCGGCTGAACTTCCAGTTCGGGTGCGAGATCGCTTGGGAGATCCGCGGGGGCAGGCTCACCCGCATGCTCCGGAACCCCATCTACACCGGGATCACGCCGGAGTTCTGGAGGTCCTGCGACGCGGTGTGCGACGCGGACCACTGGGTTTTGTGGGGAACCCCCAACTGCGGGAAGGGGGAGCCCATGCAGGTGGGCCACACCGGGCACGGGGCCTCCCCGGCGCGGTTCCGGAACGTCCGGGTGTTCGGGAAGCAGTAGCGATGCTGGGGGAAGCGAAGGTCCGGCAGCTGCTCCAGGACGCCCTCGGACGGTCCCGCGCGGACCAGACCGAGCTCGTCCTGCTGTCGTGGGACGGAGCTCTCACCCGGTTCGCCAACAACACCATCCACCAGAACGTGGCGGAGCACGACGCGCAGGTCCTGGTGCGGGTGGCCACGGGCAGGCGGGTGGGGTCCGCGGTGACCAACCGGATGGACCCCGACGCGCTGGACCGGGCGGTCTCCCAGGCCCTCGCCGCCGCGGCCGCAGCGCCCGAGGTGCCAGACTTCGCCGGGCTGCCGGACCCGCAGCCGGTGGCGGCGGTGCACGCCTTTGACGAGGCGGCGGCCGCCGCCTCACCGTACTGGCGCGCGCAGCAGGTTGAGGAACTGTTGCGGGCCGCGCGGTCGGAAGGTGCCGTGGCCGCCGGAGCTCTGGCCACGGGCGTGCACGAGGTGGCGGTGGCCAACTCCAAGGGTGTGTTCTGCTACCACGCGGGGACCCGGGTGAACTTCAGCGCGGTGGTGCGGGTGGACGACGGGTCGGGGTATGCGGAGCGGGCCGGCTGGAGGCTCGAGGAGTTCGACGTGGTGGACCTGGGCCGCCAGGCCCTGGACCGGGCCCGGCGCGCCCGCAACCCCAGGAAGCTCCCGCCTGCTGCTTACCCGGTGGTGCTGGACCCGTACGCGGTGCAGGACGTGGTGGGCTGGCTGACCTACGCGGGAGCTGGAGCTCTTGCGGTCCAGGAGGGCCGCAGCTGGATGAACGGCCGCCTGGGGACGCGTGCCCTGTCGGAGCAGGTGACCGTGTGGGACGACGGTGGGGACCCTGACACCATCCCCCTGCCCTTTGACTTCGAGGGCGTTCCCCGGCAGCGGGTGGTGATCGTGGACCGGGGCGTCCCCCGAGGACCCGTGTACGACACCCAGACCGCGGCTCGGGAAGGGAAGGCGTCCACCGGACACGCCCTCCCCAGGGCCTGGCCCGAGGCCGCAGCCATGGGCCCTGTGCCCTCCCACGTCTTCCTGGCACCCGGAGACGCGTCCGTGGACGAGCTGGTCCGCGGCCTGGACCGGGGTCTGTACGTCACGCGGTTCTGGTACACGCGCCTGGTGCACCCGGGAGACTGTGTGGTCACGGGGATGACCCGGGACGGAGTGTTCTGGGTGGAGAGGGGCGAGGTGGCCTACCCGGTCCGCAACCTGCGGTTCACCCAGGGGTACGTGCAGGCGCTGGCCTCGGTGGAGCGGGTGGGCTCCGAGACGTACCTGCTGGGCGACCGGTTCGGCGCGTTCCGGGTCCCGGCAGTCCGGATCGGCGAGTTCACCTTCACCGGGGTCACGGAGTTCTGAGGCGGGAGCTTTCCCGGTACCATGGACGCCGGGAGGGAGGTGCATGCAGGAGCGGATCCGCATCCTCATCGCCAAGCCCGGCCTGGACGGCCACGACCGCGGCGCCAAGGTGGTGGCGCGGGCGCTGCGGGACGCGGGCTTCGAGGTGATCTACACCGGGCTGCACCAGACCCCCGAGATGATCGTGACCGCCGCCATCCAGGAGGACGTGGACGCCATCGGCCTGTCCATCCTGTCTGGCGCCCACATGGCCCTGTTCCCCCGCATCCTGGAGCTGCTGCGGCAGCGGGGCGTAGACGACATCGTGGTCTTCGCCGGGGGCATCATCCCGGACGACGACATCGCCGCCCTGAAGGCCATGGGGATTCGGGAGGTCTTCACGCCCGGGACCTCGCTGGCGGAAATCGTCCAGTGGGTGCGGGAGAACGTGAAGCCCCGCGGGGTCCCCGCATAGCCGTCCGTCAGCTGGCGGGAGCCGTCCCGACGGGCAGGGCCGACAGGCGGTCCGCGAAGAACTCCTGACAGGCGCGGACGCCCTCTCCGAGGGGGACGGGCACGCCGCTCAGGCGCAGGGCGAGTTCCACCCCGGCCAGGGTGGCCAGCACCTCCAGCTCGTTAAGCCACCCTAGGTGCCCGATGCGGAAGACGCGCCCCCGGAGCTCCCCGAGCCCTGTGCCCAAGGACAGGTGCAGTCGCTCCTCCGCCAGGCGGAGGACGGCGTCCGCGTCGAAACCGTCCGGCACCACCACCGCGGTGAGGGTGTTGGAGTACTCCCGCGGGTCCTCGCACAGGATCCTCAGCCCCCACCGCTGCACGGCCCGCCGGACGCCCTCGGCGAGGCGCGCGTGGCGGGCAAACACGTTCTCCAGGCCCTCTTCCAGGAGCATCCGGAGGGCTTCCCGCAGCCCGTACAGCAGGAGGGTGGCCGGCGTGTAGGGGAAGTAGCCGCGGCGGTTCTCCGCCAGCATGGGCCGCCAGTCGAAGAAGTACCGTGGGGACCGGACTTCCTCGCCGCGCTGCAGGGCCCGCGGGCTCACGCAGAGGACGGCCATGCCCGGGGGCAGCATGAGCCCCTTCTGCGTGCCGCAGAGGGCCACGTCCACCCCCCACTCGTCGAACCGGAAGTCGACGCTCCCCAGGGAACTCACCACGTCCACCAGCAGCAGGGCAGGGTGACCCGCCGCGTCCATGGCCCGGCGGACCGCCGCCAAGTCGGACGTCACGCCCGTAGAAGTCTCGTTGTGCACGACCAGGACGGCGCGGTACGTGTGCTCCCGGTCCTGGCGGAGACGGTCGTACACCGCCTCCGCGGGGACCCCCGTGCCCCACCGGCGCGGCACGAGGTCCACGTCGACGCCGAACCGCCGCGCGCACTCCGCGTACAGGCGGCTGAACTGCCCGATGTCGAAAGCCAGCACCCGGTCCCCGGGCTCTAGGGTGTTGACGACGGAAGCCTCCCACGCACCGGTGCCGGAGCCCGGGAACAGCAGCACCTCGCCGGTCCGCGTCTGGAACACCTGCCGCAGGCCTTCCCGGACCTCCCGCAGGAGCTGCGGCATCTCCGGTCCTCGGTGGTCAGGGATGGGTCGGTCCATGGCCCGCAGGACGCGGTCCGGGAGGTTGGTGGGGCCGGGGATCTGCAGGAAGTGCCGTCCGGGCTTGTCCATGGCTCGTCCGCCCCTCGCCACGGGTCCACGAACAGCGTACCGCACGCGGGCAAGGGGCCCGACGAGGCGGGGATCGTCCCCTTGCGCTGCTGCGCGGCCCACGCGTCTTGCAGGCCCGCTGCTAGAATATCCGCGTGGGCGCGCGGACGGCTCCCGCGGCCTGGGAGAAAGGCAAAGGGGCGAGGAGATGGACGGACGGGACGAGGTCGTGGCGCTGGACCGGGAACACCTGATCCACCCGCAGCACTTCACAGCCGACCACACGGACCCCCTGGTGTTCGTGGAGGGCCGCGGAGCGGTGCTGCGGGACGCGGACGGTCGGGAGTTTCTGGACGGCCTGGCGTGCCTGTGGAACGTCAACGTGGGGCACGGCCGGGCGGAGCTGGCGGAAGCTGCGGCGGAGCAGATGCGGCAGCTCGCGTACGCCACCGCGTACGTGGGGTTCACCAACCCGCCCGCGGCGCGGCTGGCCCGGCGCCTGGTCCAGCTCAGCTACCCCAACATGTCTGCGGTGTACTTCACCACCTCCGGTGCGGAGTCCAATGAGAGCGCCTTCAAGATCGCCCGCTACTTCTGGAGGCGTCAGGGCAAGCCCGGCAAGGTGAAGATCATCAGCCGGGTCCACGCGTACCACGGGGTCACCCTGGCGGCGCTGAGCGCCACGGGCATCCCCGCTTTCCAGCGCATGTTCACGCCCCTGGTGCCGGAGTTCGTGCACGTGCCCCCGTCGTACCCGTACCGCCAGACGGAGGACCCGGTGGAGGCGCTGGAGCGGGCCATCCTCCGGGAGGGGCCCGACACCGTGGCGGCGTTCATCGCGGAGCCGGTGATCGGGTCCGGGGGACTCATCCCCCCGGCGCCGGACTACTTCCCTCGGGTGCGGGAGGTCTGCGACCGTTACGACGTGCTGCTCATCGCGGACGAGATCATCACGGGGTTCGGGCGCACGGGGAAGTGGTTCGCCCTGGATCACTGGGGCGTGCGGCCGGACCTGGTGGCCTTCGCCAAGGGGGTGACCAGCGCGTACCTGCCCTTAGGCGGGGTGCTGGTGTCCCGGCAGATCCACGACGCCATCCTCGACGCTCCTGCCGCGGAGCGGTTCATGCACGCGGCCACCTACTCGGCGCACCCGACCTGCTGCGCGGTGGCCCTGCGCAACCTGGACATCCTGGAGCGCGAGGGGCTGGTGGAGCGGGCCGCACGCATGGGCGAGCGGCTGCTGGCAGGGCTGCAGACCCTGCGCGACCTACCGGTGGTAGGCGACGTTCGGGGCCTGGGCCTCATGTGCGGGGTGGAGCTGGTGGAGGACCGCACCACCAAGGCGCCGGCCCTGGGACTGGGGGCCCGGGTCCTGGCGGAGGCGAAAAAGAGAGGGCTGGTGACCCGCATCCGCGTGGGCCAGGCGGGCGAGCACCCCATCGGCGACACCGTCCTGCTGGCCCCGCCCCTGGTGGTGACCGAAGACCAGGTAGACCGCATCGTGGCCATCCTCCGGGACAGCATCGCGGCCTGCCTGTAGCCGGCTCAGGGGCCGGTCCTTGACGGGGTCCCGGCCGGAGGGTACGGTAGCGCCGAAGGGGTGGGGAGGTGCTGCAGCTCGGTTCCCGTAACCTGTGGTCCCACGAGGCGTGGACGCGCCTTCCGCCCCACCGGTCCTTGCTGACCCCTTTGAGCTTCCTGTACCGCAGCCTGCACGTGTACCCCGACAAGGTGGCGGTGGTGGACGGCGGGCAGCGCACGTCCTACGCGGAGTTCGCCGGCCGCGTCTTCCGTCTGGCCAGTGCCCTGCTGGGGCGTGGCCTGCAGCCCGGAGACCGCGTGGCGGTCCTGTGCCGGAACGCGCAGGAGGTGCTGGAAGCACACTTCGGGGTGCCGCAGGCGGGCGGGGTGCTGGTGCCGGTCAACGTCCGGCTGTCCGCTCAAGAAGTGGCCTACATCCTCGACCACTCGGGCGCGCGTTTCCTGGTGGCGGACCGGGAGCTCGCGGACCTCGCAGCCGCCAGCTGCAAGGCTTCGGAGGCCCCGCCGCAGGTCCTGTGGGTGGACCTGGGTCCCCGGCACCGTGCGTCGAGCCCAGAGCCGCCCGGCGATGTTCAGGGCCTGAGCTACGAGGAGTTCCTGGAAGAGGGCCGTCCCGAACCGTTCCCGCCGCCCCTGGAGGACGAGGAGCAGGTGCTCAGCATCAACTACACGAGCGGCACCACGGGCCGGCCCAAGGGGGTCATGGTCACCCACCGGGGCTGCTACCTGAACGCCCTGGGGGAGGTGATCGAGGTGCAGCTCACGCCCGGAAGCCGCTACCTGTGGACGCTGCCCATGTTCCACTGCAACGGGTGGAACTTCCCCTACGCGGTCACCGCGGTGGGCGGCACCCACGTGTGCCTGCCCAAGGTGGAAGCCGCGTCGGTGTACCGGCTCGTGGAGGAAGAAGGCGTCACCCACTTCTGCGCCGCACCGACCGTCCTGGTCTTGCTCATCACCGGCAAGCCCGCCCCGGAGTACCGGTTCCCGCGCCCGGTGACCGTGGTGACCGCCGCCAGCCCTCCACCGCCCGCGGTGCTGGAGGCGGTGGAGGGGATGGGCGCGCGGGTGGTCCACGTGTACGGGCTCACGGAGACGTACGGCCCCCACACCGTGTGCGCGTGGAGGTCCGAGTGGGACGGCCTGGAGCCCGCGGAGCGGGCGCGGCTGAAGGCGAGGCAGGGGGTGGGTTACGTCCACGCGCCGGAGTTGCGGGTGGTGGACGAGCACATGCAAGACGTGCCCGCGGACGGCCAGACCCTCGGCGAGGTCGTCATGCGGGGCAACAACGTCATGCGGGGGTACTTCCGCGACCCGGAGGCCACCGCGCGTGCCTTCGAGGGCGGGTGGTTCCACTCCGGCGACCTGGCGGTGGTGCACCCCGACGGCTACGTCGAGCTGCGGGACCGCAAGAAGGACATCATCATCTCCGGAGGCGAGAACATCTCCAGCATCGAGGTGGAGCGGGTCCTGTACCGCCACCCCGCGGTGCTGGAGGCGGCGGTGGTGGGCGTCCCGGACGACCGGTGGGGCGAGGTCCCCAAGGCGTACGTGGTCCTGCGGCCGGGTCAGGCGGCCACGGAGGAGGAGCTGGTGGCCTTCTGCCGGCAGCACCTGGCCCACTTCAAGTGCCCCAAGCGGGTGGAGTTCCTGCCGGAACTCCCCAAGACGTCCACCGGCAAGATCCAGAAGTTCGTGTTGCGGGAGCGGGAGTGGGCCGGGCGCGACAGGCGCATCGGCTGAGGGGAGGGAGGAGCATGCAGGTCCAGGAAGTCGCCTACCGGAACATCCGGTTCGAGGTCGAGGGTCCCGTGGCCTACGTGACCATGAACCGGCCCGAAAAGCGCAACGCGCTGTCCCTGGAGCACATGGAGGAGCTGACGGACTGCTTCCGGCGGGTGGGGGACCGCCGGGACCTGGCGGTGGCGGTCCTCCGGGGTGCGGGCCCCGCGTTCTGCGCGGGGCACGACCTGGCGGAGCTGGTGGGCCGGGACGTGAACTTCTACCGGCACGTGTTCCAGGTGTGCACCACCATGATGAACACCCTCCAGCAGATCCCCCAACCCGTGATCGCCCAGGTGCACGGGATGGCCACCGCCGCGGGATGCCAGCTGGTGGCCACGTGCGACCTGGCGGTGGCCAGCACCGAGGCGCGGTTCGCCACGCCGGGCGTGCGCATCGGCCTGTTCTGCTCCACCCCCATGGTGGCCGTCAGCCGGAACCTGCCCCGTAAGAAGGTCCTGGAAATGCTCCTCACGGGGGAGCCTATCTCCGCGGAGGAGGCCCTGCGGTACGGGCTGGTGAACCGGGTGGTGCCCCCCGACCGCCTGGAGGAGGAGACCCGAACCCTGGCCCTCCGTATTGCCTCAGCGAGCCCTCCTGTGGTCGGGATGGGCAAGCAGGCCTTCTACCGACAGCTGGAGCTCCCTCAGGACCAGGCCTACGCGTACGCCCGGGAGGTCATGTCCCTCAACGCCCTGCACCCCGACGCCCACGAGGGGATCTGCGCGTTCCTGGACAAGCGGGTCCCCACCTGGCGGGGCTGGTCGGAGGGGTAGGCGGGCGCTGCGCACGCGACGTCCGGCAGGAGGGAGGCGACCCGCGCCGTCGAATCCTGCGGGCAGAAGGCTTCCGGGAGGGGACGTCCATGAACTGGGGACCGCTGATCACCGCCATGGCCACGCCGTTCCGCCAGGACGGGGCGGTGGACTACGACCGGGCCGCGGAGCTGGCCCGCAGGCTGGTGGACGGGGGTTCCACGGGGATCGTGGTGGCGGGGACCACAGGAGAGTCGCCTACGCTGTCGGACGAGGAGAAGCTGCAGCTGCTGCGCGTGGTGAAGGACGCGGTGGCGGGCCGCGCCGCAGTGCTGGCAGGGACCGGTACCTACGACACCGCCCACTCCGTGCACCTCAGCCAGCAGGCGCAGCGGCTGGGCGCGGACGGCCTCCTGGTGGTCGTGCCGTACTACAACCGGCCCACCCAGGAGGGCCTGTACCGGCACTTCAAGGCGGTGGCGGAGAGCACGGACCTGCCCGTGCTCATGTACAACATCCCGGGCCGCACGGGCACCAACATGCTGCCGGAGACCGTGGCCCGGCTCAGCGAGGTCCGGAACGTGGCGGGCATCAAGGAGGCCTCCGGCAGCCTGGACCAGGTGTCGGAGATCCGGCGCAGGACCCCGGAGCAGTTCCTCATCTACAGCGGCGACGACAGCCTGACCCTCCCGTACCTCAGCGTGGGCGCGGTGGGGATCGTGAGCGTGGCCTCGCACCTCGTGGGCCGGGAGATCCGGGAGATGATCCTCCACTTCCAGGCCGGCCGTGTGGAGGACGCGCGGCGGATCCACCTGAAGCTGTTCCCGCTGTTCCGGGCGCTGTTCGTCGCACCCAACCCCGTGCCCCTCAAGGCGGCTCTGGAGCTGGCGGGATTTCCCGTGGGCAAGCCCCGGCTGCCCCTGGTGGAGGCCACGGAGAAGGAGCGGGAGCAGATCGCCGCGGCGATGCGGGAGGCCATGGGGGTACCGGTGGGCTAGCGGGCTTTCACGGAACGCGGAACCCGCCCGGCTCCTGGCCCCGCCGCAGCCGACGGTATCCGGAAGACCGGACGCCTGACCGGCCGCAGCGGAGACCGCGCGATGTCGTTCGCTGACCGTCGCAGCCGCTAGCCATGAGACGTACGCGCCCGGCCCGCACCGACCCGCCGCTGCGCATCGTCCCCCTGGGCGGACTGGGGGAGATCGGGAAGAACTGCACCGCCCTGCAGTACGGGGAGGACGTGGTCCTGGTGGACGCGGGGGTGATGTTCCCGGAGGAGGAGCTGTACGGGGTGGACCTGGTCATCCCCGACTTCGGGTTCCTCCGGCGAGCGAACCGGCGCCTGCTGGGCGTGTTCCTCACCCACGCCCACGAGGACCACGTAGGCAGCCTGTCCTTCCTGCTGAGGGAGTTCCGGGCACCCGTGTACGGTACCCCCCTCACCCTGGGCCTCGTGCGCAACAAGGTGCGGGACGGGGCGCTGCACACCGTACGGCCGCGGCAGCGGGTGCGGCTCGGCCCCTTCGAGGCGGAGTGGGTCCGGGTGGCGCACAGCGTGCCCGACAGCTGCAGCGTGGTGGTCCGCACGCCCGCGGGGACGGTGGTGGTCAGCGGGGACTTCAAGTTCGACCAGACCCCCATCGACGGCAGGCCGACGGACGTGGCCCGCTTGGCGGAACTGGGGGAGGAGGGGGTACTGGCGCTCCTGCTGGACAGCACCAACGTGGAGCGGCCCGGGATGACGCCCTCGGAGCGGGTGGTGGGCGAGCGGTTCCAGCAGCTGTTCGCGGAAGCGCCCGGCCGCGTGCTGGTCACGACCTTCGCCAGCAACGTCCACCGGTTGCAGCAGGCCTTCGACGCCGCGGCCCGCTCGCACCGTAAGGTGGCCGCGGTGGGCCGCAGCATGGTGGAGGTGATCCGGGCCGCCTCCGAACTCGGCTACCTGAAGTTCGGAAAGGACGCGTACGTCTCCGTAGAGGAGGCCAACCGCCTCCCGGACCGCAAGGTGCTGCTGCTGGTCACCGGCTCCCAGGGCGAGCCCCTGAGCGCCCTGACCCGGATCTCCACCGGGTCGCACAGACAGGTGCGCCTGAAGAAAGGCGACACCGTGGTCTTCAGCGCCACCCCCATCCCCGGCAACGAGGCCATGGTGGCCCGCACCATCAACCACCTTTTCCGGCAGGGAGCCGAGGTGGTGTACGGCCCGGCCTCCGGCGCGCACGTGTCGGGGCACGCGTCCCAGGAGGAGCTGCGGCTGATGATCCACCTGCTGCGCCCCCGGTACGTGATCCCCGTGCACGGCGAGTACCGGCACCTGGTCCTGAACGCGCGTCTGGCCCACAGTGTGGGGGTTCCCCCGGACCGGGTGCTGGTAGGGGAGAACGGGACGGTCTTCGAGTTCCGGGACGGGCAGGGCAAGGTGGCGGGCAAGGAGGACGTGGGCAACGTCCTCGTGGACGGGCTCGGCGTGGGCGACGTCGGCGCGGTGGTGCTGCGGGACCGGCAGCACCTAGCCCGCGACGGTGTCCTGGTCGCCCTGGTGGCCGTGGACCGCCAGACGGGGCGTCTGGTGCAGGGGCCCGACGTGATCTCCCGCGGCTTCGTGTACGAGAAGGGGGCGGAGGAGCTCATGGAAGCAGTCCGGGAGCAGGTGCGGCAGGCCGTGGAGCGGTGCCGCAAGCAGGGCCAGACGGAGTTCGGGGCGGTGCGGTCTGAGATCCGCGACCAGGTGTCGCGGTTCGTGTACGAGCGCACCGGCCGCCAGCCCATGGTGCTGCCCCTCCTGGTGGAGGTCTAGCTCCCCGGCCGCCGCAGGAACCCAGCCCCGTACCGCCGAACCCCTTTCCGGAACCGGACGCAGCGGACGACGGAGCAGCCGATGCCGCAGACGTGGCACCTTGCCGTCCTGGGGATCGTCCAGGGCCTTACGGAGTTCCTGCCGGTCAGCAGTTCCGCCCACCTGGTGTTCGCGGAAGCGGTGCTGGGGGTGCCCCGTGCGGGGGTGCTGCTGGAAGCGGTGGTGCACCTCGGCACCGTGGGGGCGGTGCTGCTGGTGTACGGCCGCGACCTCGCGCGGGTCCTGGCCGTTTGGCTCCGCCGGCCGCTGGACCTCGGGGGACCGGGCCGGCTGGTCTGGCTGCTGGCGTGCACCAGCCTGGTCACGGGCGCCCTGGGGTTCGCGTTCCGGGAGCCTCTGGAGGCCAGTTTCGCTTCGGTGCGCTGGACCGCTCTCCAGCTCGTCGTGACCGGGCTCGTCCTGTGGTTCACGGGCGAGCGGTCCCGGCGGCGCGCGGAGGAGTTGACCTGGCAGGACGCGGGCTGGATCGGCCTAGCACAGGCGGTGGCCATCGTCCCGGGGATCTCGCGGTCCGGGATCACCATCGCCGCGGCGCTGTGGCGCGGGCTGGCACGGGAGGAGGCAGCGCGTTACTCCTTCCTCGCCTCGGTCCCCGCCATCCTGGGAGCCGCGGCCTTCTCGGTGGGCAAGGAGTGGAGCGCCGCGGGGTCGTTCGGGTACACGCCCTCGGGAATGCTGGTGGCGTTTTCCGCGGCCCTGGCCTCCGGCGCTGCGGCCATCGTGTGGCTGGTGAACGTGGTGCGCCGCGGCCGCCTGCGGTCCTTCTCGTACTACTGCTGGACGGTGGGGGGCACGATCTTCGTGGTCAGCTTGCTCGGGGGGATTCGGTGAGCCGCAGGGCCCTGGCGAGAAAGCCGGCTCCCAAGCTGCGGACCCGCCGCCGCAGGGCCGGAGCTGGCCGGGTCGTGCGGCTCGCGGGTGCCCTCTGTCTGGTGGCCGCGGTGCTGGCCGCACTGAGCCTCCTTCCGGGCGCCGGGGGCCTGGTCCCGCGGCACCTGCGGGCCTGGGAGCGGTTTTTGTTCGGGAACCACGCGTGGCTGGCGCCGGCCCTCCTGGCCCTCGCGTCCCTGGTCCTCCTGGCGGTGGAGCGTCCGAGACTGACCCGGCGGCTGGTGGGCCTGATCGTGCTGGCAGTCGCGCTGCTGGCCGGCGAACACGCCCGCACGGGTGTGGGGTGGGGGGAGGGACTGGCGGGCGAGGGCGGTGGGCTCCTGGGAGCCGCGCAGGCCTGGGTCTGGCAGCGCCTCGCGGGACCGTGGGGCCCGTGGGCAGGCGCGGCGGTCACGGCGCTGGTGGGTCTGCTGCTGGTGACCCGCGCCAGCCCCGTCACGCTGCTGGAAGCCGGAGCCCGGACCCTGGTGCGGGGCGCTTTCGCCTTCCGGTACCTGCTGTCGCGCGCAGGACGACGGGCCATCCGGCTGTGTTCGGAGGCGTGGGTGGGCGCGGTGGCGTGGGCGGTGGCGGTGGCGGAACGTGTGAGGGAACGCCGTAGCGCAAAACTGGGGCCGGTAGAAGAACCACCGCCGCCCCCCTTCGTGGCGGAAACCGCCGTGGAGGAGCCGCCGCCCGAGCCGGCCTCTGCACCTGAACCCCGCGAGGAGGGAGTCCGGGAGCAGAAGCCGAGACGGCGGGAACGCAAGTTCCACCAGGAACCCCTGCCCCTGGACCTCCCGGAGCCCGCACCTGCCACGGGCCCGTGGAAGCTCCCCCCCATCTCGCTTTTGGACCCGCCGCCGCCCGCCCGCGGCCGGACCCGTCTGGACCCTCAGGAGGTGGCCCGCAGCCTCGAGGCCACGCTGAAGTCCTTCGGAGTGGAGGCGCGGTGCGTGGGGTGGGAGCAAGGACCTGTGGTCACGCGGTTCGAGCTGCAGCCGGCACCGGGCGTCAAGGTCCAGCGCATCACGAGCCTCGCGAACGACATCGCCCTGGCCCTGGCGGCCCCCTCCGTCCGCATTGAGGCCCCGATCCCCGGCAAGTCCGCGGTCGGGATCGAGCTGCCCAACGAGAAGGCGGCCCTGGTGACGTTACGGGAGATCCTCGAAAGCCCCGCCTTCCAGCGTCCCGACCCGCTGCTGGTGGCCCTGGGCAAGGACATCGCGGGCTACCCGGTGGTGGCGAACCTGGTGGAGATGCCGCACCTGCTCATCGCCGGGGCCACGGGGTCCGGGAAGAGCGTGGCCCTCAACACCCTGGTGTGCAGCGTGTTGATGCGGGCCACCCCGGAGGCCGTGCGGTTCCTGATGATCGACCCGAAGCGGGTGGAGCTCAGCCACTACGAGGACGTCCCCCACCTGCTGGTCCCCGTGGTGAAGAACCCCAAGGACGCCGCGGCCAAGCTCCGGAAGGTGATCCAGGGGATGGAGCGCCGCTACGAGGTGTTCGCCTACGCCACGGTCCGCAACGTGCAGGCGTTCAACGGCCTGCCTGCAGAGGAGCGCCGGCGGGCCGTGGCGGCGGTGGCGGGCGACAAACTCGGAGACAACCCGGACGGCTCTTTGCCGTACGTGGTCGTGGTGGTGGACGAGCTGGCGGACCTCATGATGGTGGCACCCGCGGAGTTCGAGGACAGCATCGTCCGGCTGGCGCAGATGGCGCGGGCCACGGGGATCCACCTGGTCCTGGCCACCCAGCGGCCGTCCGTGGACGTCATCACGGGCCTCATCAAGGCCAACATCCCCTCCCGGATCGCCTTCGCCACCTCCAGCATGGTGGACTCCCGGACCATCCTGGACGCGCCGGGGGCGGAGAAGCTGCTGGGCCGCGGGGACATGCTGTACCTGCCCATCGGCGCCAGCCGCCCGACCCGGGTGCAGGGGGCGTACGTGTCCGACGCGGAGATCGGCCGCATCGTGGACTTCTGGAAGGACCAGGGCCGTCCCACCTACGACCCCGGGCTCCTGCAGGCGCAGCCCGTGGGGGAAGGAGAGGGCGACGAGGACGAGCTGCTGGGACAGGCGGCCCGCATCGTGGTGCAGGCCGGCTACGGGTCGGTCTCGCTGCTGCAGCGCAAGATGAAGATCGGCTACGTGCGGGCCGCGCGGCTGGTGGACCAGCTGGAAGCCCGCGGGATCGTGGGGCCGCCACAGGGGAGCAACCCGCGGGAGGTCCTGGTGACCCTGGAGGAGCTGGACCGCGTCCTGGGCGCCCCTCAGACGCGCTGAGCTGCGGCCGAGGTCAAACGGTTACCTGCCGGAGGACCGCTTCTACCTCTTCGCGGGACGGCATGGACTGCGCGCCCATGCGCGTGACCTTCAGGGCCGCGGCGCAACTGGCGAACTGGACCGACTCACGAAGGGAACGCCCTTCGCCCAGGGCGACCCCCAGCGCGGCCGCGAAGACGTCCCCCGCCGCGGTGGTGTCCACGGCCTTCACCCCGAGCGCGGGGACGTGCCCGGCCTCGTCAGAGGACAGGTAGTAGCTGCCCCGGTCACCCAGCTTGACCACCACGTGACGCGGCCCGCGATCCAGCAACCTGCGGGCGGCCCGCTGGGCGTCCTCCAGGGTCCGGATGGAAATGCCCGTGAGCGCTGCGGCCTCCACCTCGTTGGGGTTCAGCACGTCGACCAGCCGGTACAGCTCCTCGGGCAGAGGAGCCGCGGGGGCGGGGTCCAAACAGACCCACGCGCCGTGGCGCCGGGCGACTCGCGCCGCGTGGAGGACCGTGACCGTGGGGATCTCCAGCTGGAGCAGGAGCACCTGGCTTCGCGCGATCACCGCTTCGCCCACGTCATGGGGCAGCAGGCGGGCGTTCGCTCCCGGGGCCACGAGGATGAGGTTCCGGCCCTGCTCGTCCACCCCGATGGCCGCAATCCCGGTCGGGGATTCCGGATCTGTACCGACCGCGGCCACGTCCACGCCCTCCCGTCGCAACGCGTCTACGAGCTGCGCGCCAAACGGATCTGCGCCCACCCGCCCTACCATGGTCACGCAGGCTCCCAGCCGGGCCGCGCCCACCGCTTGGTTCGCGCCCTTCCCGCCGGGGAAGGTACTGAACACGCCGCCGGTCACCGTCTCCCCCACCTGGGGCAGGTGCGGCACCTTCACTACGAGGTCCATATTGAGGCTGCCGACGACGCACACCCGGAGCATCGGGCCGGTCAGGTCGTCACCTCCAGCCGGCGCAGGACGTCTGCTACCGCGCGTCGCTCGCGGTCCTGGGGCGGCAGGCTGGGTGCTGCAGGCGGGCCCGCCGGCAGGCCGAGGGCCTCCAGGGCGCACTTGATCCCCGTGACAATCCCCGCCTGCTGGGGCGCGCGGACCCTGTAGAGCGCCATCAGCTGAGTGATCCTCCCGATCTTCGACGAGCACCCCACGCGGTCTCCTGCAGAGGCGGCCTCGAAGGCCTCCACCAGCAGACGCGGGACCACGTTCGCCAGGGAAGGGACCACCCCGTCTGCCCCCAGCAGGATCGCCACGTCCAGCAGGTGGTCGGTCCCCAGCAGCAGGCGGAAGTCGGGGTCTTGGCGCCGCAGGGCGGGCGCCCACGCTCGGAAGCTATCCAGGTCCCCGGAGGAGTCCTTCAGCCCAACGAACTCAGGCGACCCCGCCAGCTGCTCGCACAGCCCCATTGAGACGGCGTTCCGCGTGTTCTGCGGGATGTTGTAGAGCAGTACGGGAAGCTCCGCAGCGTCGGCCACCGCCCGGAGGTGGAAGAGGATCTCGTCGTCGGAATAAGGGTAGTAGTACGGTGCGGTGGCCACCACCGCGTCGGCGCCCAACTCTGCCGCCGTGCGAGCGAGAGCCACCGCCGGACCGGTAGCGGGAGCCAGCACTCCCGCCAGCACGGGCACGCGGCCGCGGACGGACTCCACCGCTGTCCGCACCAGGCGGGCCCACTCCTGTACCTCCAGAGCCGGGCCTTCGCCGGTGGTCCCGGCTACGAACACCGCGTGCACGCCGCCCCCGACCAGGTGCTCGACCAGCTCCCGGACTCCGGTGGGGTTGACCCTCCGGCCGTCCCGTTCCAGCGGAGTGGCCATCGGGACCACGATGCCCCGCAGCTGCTGTGGGTCAAGCATCGGATCCCCCCGAGACGGTTCTTGCGGACGGTTTCGCGACCGCAGGACCCAGACGGGTGCGGGTCCAGCTCACGACAGGCAGCGCCCACACGGCGAAGGTGAGCAGCGCCAGCACGAGGCTCACGGGACGTGATACGAACGCCATCAGGTGCCCCTCGCTCTTGATCAGGCTGATCATGAAATTCTGCTCCACGAGGGGGCCCAAGACCAAGCCCAGAACCACGGGGGCCACGGGGAATCCCACAGACTCCAGGGCGAACCCGAGGACCCCCATGACCAGCATCACGCCTACGTCGAACAGGCTGTTGTTGATGGCGAACGCGCCGACCACACAGACCGCGGCGATGGCGGGCAGCAAGACGTTCCGCGGGACCCGCAGGATGTGTGTACTGGCCCGGATAGCCGCGAACCCGAGCGGCACCATGAGCAGGTTGGCCAGCACGAAGGCCATGTAGACCGCCATCAGGACGTCCCGGTAGTCGTGCAGGACAGCGGGCCCCGGCCGCATGCCCTTCATCATGAGGATGCCGAGAACCACGGCAGTGAAGGAATCCCCGGGGATGCCGAACACCAGGGTGGGGATCCACTCCGCCGCCAGGTCTGAGTTGTTCGCCACGCCCGACTCGACGATGGCCTCCATGGACCCGCGGCCGTACCGGTCGGGCCGTTTGGAGAACCGCTTCGAAACGCCGTACGCCAGCCACGCGCCGATGTCCGCTCCCGCACCGGGCAGCACGCCGGTGATCAGCCCGACCAGTCCCCCGCGGAGCGCCTGCACCCGGTGGCGCCAAAGCTCCCGCAGGGCCCGCACGAACACGGGCGCGGGTTCGATGGGCGCGTAGGAGAGGTGGGCCCGCCCTGCCGCCACTCCCCGTAACACCTCGCTGAAGCCGAACAGGCCGATCATGGCGGGGATGAAGCCTACCCCGTCCAGCAGCTCGGGGATCCCGAACGTGAAACGTGGGAACCCGAGGGTAATGTCGATGCCCACCGTGGCCAGGAGGAGCCCCAGCGTGACGGAGGCCGCGCCCTTGGCCGGAGATGCGGAAGCGACGAACGCGGTACTGCTGAGTCCCAGGACGGCCAGCCAGAAGTACTCGTAACTGCTGAACCCCAGGGCAAACTCTGCGAGGACGGGAGCGCCCACCATGAGGGCTACCGCTCCCAGGAGTCCACCGAAGCTCGAAGCGAGGACGTCCACTCCCAGTACCAACCGGCCCTGGCCCTGTCGCGTCAGAGCGTAGGAGTCGCTCACGTAAGCGGCCGACGCAGGCGTGCCGGGCATCCGGACCAGTGCAGCGGGGATGTCGCCGGCGAAGATCCCCATGGCCTGGAGGGTGACGATAGCCGCGAGGGCGGAGACCGGGTCCAGGAACATGGCGAAGGGGACAAACAGTGCGACCGCCATGGTGACAGTGAGCCCGGGAATCGCGCCGACGAACAGTCCGTACAGCGCCGCAACCAGGATCACGGCCAGAACCTGGGGCTGAAACAGCAGGAGGAGGGCACGGGCCACAGCGTCCATGGCG
>JAVKKH010000022.1 GCA_031296405.1 Candidatus Tepidifontimicrobium thermophilum | reverse complement strand
GGCGCACCGGCTCCATGAGGTCTAAGGCCATGCTGGCCCGGGCGGGCTGGTCTGCGTGGAGGACCCCCAGCCCCGGGTCCAGTCCCACCGCCCAACAGGCGATCGTGGCCTCGGCCTCCAGCAGAGCGTAAAGCAGGTTCAGGACCGCGTGGACTGGCGTGGCTGCGAGTCTCGGAGAGCCGGTCAGGGGTGAGATCCGGTGGCCTGCAGTCTTCCAGTGCTCCGGGACCTTGCCGGCGTCCAGACGATTCCAGCGGACGGGCAGACTCTTCCAGGCGTCCCAGTACGCCAGCCCTGCGCGGGACTCAATGAGCCGCAGCACCGTAAGGGTACGGGCTTCGGTCAGCTGCTCGGCTTGCTGCCGCACCCGGCTTGCGGCGCCGGGGGCAGGGAGCCGGTCGAGGACCTCGGCCTGACGGGCGAGCTTAGCCCCCAGCAGTTCCCTGGTCAGCTCTACGCCCAGCTCGTTACTAGGGGCCAGGGCCTGGGCTCTGCGCAGTCGGGGTTCGCTCGGGGAAGGGCCACGAACACGCACCGGCGCGCCCGGACGGCCACGGGCCTCTCCTGTACCCGGCCTACCACGCCGCTCAGTGGGACTCCGCGGCCTGGCGGCGGTGGGCCGCCTCCTCCACCACCTTCTGGGCGATGTGAGACGGGACCTCCTCGTAGTGGGAGAAGCTCATCTCGAAGAACCCGCGGCCGCCCGTGATGGACCGCAGGTCGCTGGCGTACCGGAGCATCTCCGCCATGGGCACCTGGGCCCGCACGGTGGTGGTGCCGTCGCCGTTGGGCTCCATCCCCTGGATGCGGCCCCGCTTGCCGTTGAGGTCGCCGATCACGTCCCCCACCAGGTCGTCCGGGACGGTGACGGACACGTTCATGATGGGCTCCAGGAGCACCACCCCGGCCTGCTCCGCGGCCTTCTTGAACGCCAGCGACCCCGCGATCTGGAAGGCGATGTCCGACGAGTCCACGGGGTGGGTCTTGCCGTCCACCAGGGTCACCCGCACGTCCACCACCGGGTAACCCGCCAGCACACCCTCCTCCATGGCCTTGCGGACCCCTTTGTCCACCGACGGCCGGAACTGCTGCGGGATGGCGCCGCCGAAGATCCTGTCCACGAACTCGTACCCCGTGCCGCGGGGCAGCGGCTCGATCTCGATGGTGCACACCCCGTACTGGCCGCGGCCGCCTGTCTGCTTCACGTAGCGGCCCTCCGCGGTCGCCTTCTTCCGGACGGTCTCCCGGTACGGCACGTGGGGCTGGCCCAGCTGGACTTCCACGTGGAACTTGCGCCGCAGACGGTCCGCCACGATCTCCAGGTGGGACTCGCCTAACCCTGACAGGATGGTCTTCTTGGACTCCGGGTCGTGCTCCACGTGCAGGGTGGGGTCCTCCTCCGCTAGCCGGGCCAGGGCCTGGCCGAGCTTGTCCTCGTCCTGCTTGCTCTTCGGCTCCACGGTCATGGAGATGGCGGGCCTGGGGAACTCCACGGGCCGCAGCCGCACGGGGTGGTCCTTGCTGCACAGGGTGTCGTTGGTCTGGGTCTCGCTGAGCTTGGCCACGGCGCCCAGGTCCCCCGCGGGGACCTCCGATACCGGGATCTGCTGCTTGCCCCGGAGCAGGTACAGCTGGCCCACGCGCTCCGCGCGCTCCTTGTTGGCGTTGTACACCTGGGAGTCCGAACGCAGGGTGCCCGAGTACACGCGGAAGTAGGAGAGCCGGCCCACGTACGGGTCCGCCATGGTCTTGAATACCAACGCGGCCAGGGGCCCCGAGGGGTCCGGGCGGAGCGTCTGCCCGTCCACGGACACCTCCGCGGGCCGGTCCGCGGGACTCGGCACCAGGTCCACCACCAGGTCCAGCACGCCCTGCGCCCCCAGCCCCGAAGTGGCCACCGCGCACACCACGGGCACCACCCGCCCCGAGGCCACGCCGGCCCGCAGGCCCCCGCGCAGCTCGTCCTCCGACAGCTCGCCCTGCTCCAGGTACTTCTCCAGGAGGGCGTCGTCGGACTCTGCGGCTCGCTCCAGCAGTTTTTCCCGCCAGCTCAGGGCCTCGTCCCGTGCGTCCTCAGGCAGCTCCGCCTCCCTGGCCCGTCCCCCCTCGTACGTGAACGCCCGCATGCCCACCAGGTCCACCACGCCGCGGAGGGCCGTCTCGGAACCCAGGGGGACCTGCAGGGGGACCACGTGGGCTCCGAACCGCGCCTGCAGGGACTCCACGGCCCGGGCGAACTGCGCGTTTTCCCGGTCCAGGCGGTTCACCACCACCAGGCGCGGCAGCCCGTGCTGGTCGGCCACCTTCCACAGCTTTTCGGTCTGCACCTGGACCCCGCTGAGGGCGTCCACCACGAACAGGGCCGCGTCCGCCACCCGGAGCGCCGCGTGCGCCTCGCCCACGAAGTCGGGGTAGCCAGGGGTGTCGATCAGGTTCACCTTGTGGTCCCGCCACTCCAGGGGAGCGGTGGCGGCGTTGATGGTGATCTTCCGCCGGACCTCCTCCGGGTCGAAGTCCGTGGTGGCGGTCCCGTCGTCCACGCGCCCCATACGCTCCGTGGCCCCCGCGCAGAACAGCAACGCTTCCACCAGGCTGGTCTTGCCCACGCCCCCGTGCCCTACGACCGCCACGTTCCGGATGCGTTCCACCGGGTAGGTCTTCACGTCCGGCCCTCCCGTTCAGTATCCTGCTTCCCTATCTACCACGTTCCGCAGCGGCTCTCCCGCCACGTACCGCTTCAGGTTGTCGCAGAACAGCTCGACCACGCGGTCCATGTACCCGTGGAAGCTGCCCGCCACGTGGGGGCTCAGGAGCACGTTGGGCAGGCCCCACAGGGGGCTTTCGGGGGGCAGGGGTTCGACGGCAAAGGTGTCCAGGGCGGCTCCCCGCAGCCGGCCTTCCCGTAGCGCCTCCACCAGGGCCGCCTCGTCCACCAGCCCGCCACGCCCCACGTTCACCAGCACCGCGCCCGGCTTCATCCACCCCAGCTGCTCCCGCCCCAGCAGCCCCCGGGTGGACGGTACCAGAGGAAGGGTCAGGACGACGTAGTCCGACTTCCGCAGCACCTCCTCCAGCCCCTCCGGCCCCACCACCCGGTCCACGTGGGGGGTGGGCCGGGGACGCCGCCGCATCCCCCACACCTGCGCCCCGCACGCCTTACACAGGCGCGCCACCTCCTGTCCTACAGACCCCAGGCCCAGCACGCCCACCGTGCAGCCCGCCAGCTGCCCGCCCTCGTCCCGCTGCCACCGCCGCTGCCTCTGGTGCTCCACGTGCACGTGGAGGTTCCGGGCGAACATGAGGAGCCAGCCCAGCACGTGTTCCGCCAGCGGGGTGGCGTGGATGCCCCGGCTGTTGGTGATCAGCACCTCGGACCGCCACAGAGCCCCGCCCAACAGGTGGTCCACGCCCGCGGAGGTCACGTGCACCCACCGCAGCCGCGGGGCCCTCTCCACCCAGGCGTCCGGGACCGCCCAGCTCACCAGGACCTCCGCGTCGGGCAGGTGTGCTTCCGCCTCCTCCCGCCGCACCACCCGCACGTCCACCTCCGGCCCGCAGCTGCGGATGAGCTCCGCGTGGTGGGGCTGCATCCGCGCGGTGCACAGCACAGTCAACGGTCGGCTGCGGCGGCTACGGAGCATACCTGACAGGCTGCCGACCCGAGGCCTCCCGCAGCCGGCGGACCACGAACTCCCGGCCCAGGGCGGCCAGCATGGCCCCGGCCTGGGGGCCGCTGCTCTTGCCCAGAAACGCCACGTACACGGCGCCAAACGCCTCCTGGGCCGAAAGCCCCAGCTCCGCCTTCAGACCGTGAAGGGTGGCCTGCACGGTATCAGGCTCCAGCTCTCCGGCCTCCAGGCGGTCCGCCAGGCGAGCCAGCAGCTCGCGCTGCGCCCCGGTGAGGGAGGCAACCTCCGGCGGCAGCGACTGCGTGACCGCGACACGGTAGTGCGGCGGGGCCCACTTCTCCAGCCACCGCCGCGCGTCTTCCACCCGCGCCCGCAGCTCCTCGCGATCGGCTTCCGTGAGGGGGGCTCGCTTCTCCCGCTCCACCTGTTCCTCGACCCGCACGTGGGGCATCTGCACCCAGAAGGCCACCTTGGCAAAGCGCGGCCGGACGAACGGCCGGGGAGGGTCGGGACGGATCCACGCGTAGTGGAAGGTGCGGGCCAGATCCCGGACGTCCTGCTGTTCGCCCGGCGTCCGCGCGGGGAGCTCACCGAAGTACGCGGCCGCGGCCCGGTCGTACTCGTCGTACAGCCGCGGGACGGTCTCGCCGCCGGGGTCGAAGTCGATGGCGGTCCGGTAGTAGGCCCGCACCACCAGAAAGCGCACCAGCTCCGGGCGCAGCACGTCCAGCAGCTCCCGTGCGCTCAGCCCGCCGCGGCTGCTGGCCATCTTCTTCCCGCCCACCAGGAAGAACTCGTACGGGATGGGGAAAGGGACCTCCACGCCGAAGATGCGCCGCGCCACCACGGAGGCGGTGTCGTGGCTGCCGCCCCGGGTCATGTGGTCCTTGCCGGCACCCTCCACCTTCACCCCGAAGTGCGCCCACTTCGCCGCCCACTCGGTGCGGTAGGTGAGCTTCGCACCCCCGCCAAACGGCGACCGCCGGCCCCGGTGGCCGCAGCCCTGGGCCCACGCCACCTTGTCCGGCCGGCACTCGTACTCCACCGCCTGTCCGTCCCAGCCCAACACCACCGTGGTGCCGATGCGGCCGCACCGTTCGCACAACACCTGCACCGGGTGGCGCTCCGCCCGCCGGCTGCCGGTGATCTCCCGCTCGATGGCCACGATCTCCGCGGCACGGTCCAAAGCCACCCGCAACGCGGGGTCGAACGCACCGGTGCGGTACAGGTGGCTGGTCCGGTACGTGCGGGGCGTGCACCCCACGGCCCGGAAGACGGACTCGAACTCCCGGGCGAAGTGGTCCGCGAAGCTCGGAGCGTCGGCCCCGTGCCACGGCACGTCGCACAGAGGCCGGCCCATGTGGGGGCGGTAGAACTCCTCCGGGAGCGAAGGCGGCAGTCCGTCCAGAGGGTCGAAGTCGTCGAACCCGTACAGGAAGTCCACGGGCTGCCCGCGCTCCCGCAGGCCGCGCGCCACCGCGTCGTGCAGGATCACGCCCCGCAACGACCCCACGTGGGCGGGTCCAGACGGCGTCCACGCGTCGTTCACCACGTACGGCGCGGCGCGCTCCTCACAGATCCGCTCCACCAGGACGTCCACCCACACGGGAGACCCTCAAGGAACCGTTGTCACGACGTCCCCGGAGCCGGCTCCTGGCCTGAGGACGCCGGCCTCCGTCGGTCCCTAGGATACCGGTGCCGCGGGCGCCCGTGCCACCAGCCACTTCCGCGCGGGACCTGCCACGAAGAACGACCCGGTGACCACCAGCAGGTCCTCCGGCCCGCAGCACCTCAGGCCCTCTGCCACCGCCGCCTCGCAGTCCTCCACCACCCGGACCCGCGGGTGCGCCTCCCGCAGCGTCTGCGCCAGCTCGCCCGCAGGCACCGCCCGCACGTGCTGGGCCGTGGTGACCACCACCTCGTCCGCGCAGGGCAGCACCTCCTGCGCCGTCTGCCAGGTCTCGTGACCCCGGACCATCCCCAGCACCAGCACCACCCGCCGGTCCGGGAACAGCTCCTCCAGGGTAGCCCGCAGGGCGCGCATGGAAGCGGGGTTGTGCGCCACGTCCACCAGCACCCACGGACGCTGTCCCACCAGCTCCTGGCGGGCCGGCCAGCGCACCCGGGCAAGGCCCTCCCGCACCAACTGCGGGTCGGGGCGTTCGCCGTCCCTCGCCAACCACGCCTCCACCGCGGCCACCGCCACCGCGGCGTTGGTGGCCTGGTGCCGACCCAGCAACGGCACCCAAAGCCCTCCGTACCGCTGCAGCGGCGTTTGTACCGACAGGCGCACGCCGCTCAGCTCGCTGGCCTCCACGTGGAACTGCACCTCCGACCCCACACGCACGCGCCGGGCACCGAGCTCGCGGCAGGTCGCCTCCAGGACCTCCTCCGCCTCCGGGGACTGCGGGGCACACACCACGAGCCCCCCGGGCCGGATGATGCCCGCCTTCTCCCGGGCGATCTCCCGCAGGGTGCTACCGAGCACGTCCGTGTGGTCGTAGGAGATGGGGGTGACCACGGAGACCTCGGGGTGGCACGCGTTGGTGGCGTCCAGCCGGCCGCCGATCCCCACCTCCAGCACGGCTCGCTGCACCCCTTCTTCCACGAAGTACCGCGCCGCCAGGGCCACGGACACCTCGAAGTACGTGGGCTTGCCCCACGGGTCGCGTGCCCCCGCCTCCACCGCGGGGACGGTGTCCTGCACGAGCCGGGCCAGCCGCTCGGGAGGGACCAGGACGTCGTTGATGCGGATGCGCTCCCGGTAGTCCTGTAGGTGCGGCTTCGAGTAGAAGCCCACCCGCTGCCCGTGGGCCTGGAGGATGGACACCAGCATGGCGGCCGTGGACCCCTTGCCCTTGGTGCCCGCCGCCAGCACCGAGCGGAGCCGGTCCTGCGGGTCCCCCAGACGCCGCAGCAGGGCCTGGATCCGCTGCAGCTTGATCTCCGCGTAGGGGACTGCAGAACGCTCGTAGTTCAGCAGACCGTCCAGCCACTCCAGGGCGCGAGGGTAGTCCCACGCCGCTCTCACCGATCCCCTCCTTCCACCTGCAGGCGCGCGGCCCGAAGGGTGTTGCGCAGCAACATGGCCACCGTCATGGGCCCAACGCCTCCCGGCACGGGGGTGATCCAGCCTGCCACCTCCCGGACCGCGTCGAAGTCCACGTCACCCACGATCCGGTCGTCCTGCCGGGTGATCCCCACGTCCACCACCACCGCACCCGGCTTGACCATGTCTGCGGTCACTAGGCGCGGCCTACCCACCGCGGCCACCAGCACGTCCGCCTGCCGGGTGTGGGCACCTAAGTCCCGGGTGCGGGAGTGGCACAGGGTGACCGTGGCGTGTTCGGCCAGCAACAGCAGGGCCGTGGGCTTGCCCACCAGGTTGCTGCGGCCCACCACCACGGCCCGCGCGCCCGCCAGGTGCACTCCCGTGGACCGCACCAGCTCCAACACGCCCAGAGGCGTGCAGGGCACGAGCTGCGGGCGGCCCAGGCTCAGGCGTCCCGCGTTGTACGGGCTCAGCCCGTCCACGTCCTTGCGGGGGTCCAGGCGTTCGAACACCGACTCGGGGTCCAGGTGCTCGGGCAACGGCAGCTGCGGCAGGATCCCGTGCACGTCCTCCCGCGCGTTCAACCGGTCCACCAGGTCCAGCAGCTCCTGCTGCGAGGTCCGGGCGGGCAGGTGAAAGGTCTCTGACCGGATGCCCACCGCCGTGGCGGCGCGCGCCTTGTTGCGGACGTACAGGGCGGAAGCCGGGTCGTCGCCCACCAGGATGGCGGCCAGGGCGGGGCTGGTTCCGTGGCGGGCGGTGAAGGCTTCCACCTCCCGCTGCACCTCCTCGCGGATCCGCGCGGCCAGGGCGCGACCGTCCAGGATCTCGGCCATGCTGGAGATTCCTCCGGCGAACGTGGGTCGGCCGCCCGACTCGGGCAACCGAACCCTACGTTACCACACGGGAAAAGGGGCGTGCGGGCTCCTGTTAGGGCGGCGAACCCGCGGGGCTGAAGTCCGCGCAGATCCGGCAGCTAGCGCCCGGCTGGCTGCTGACCACCACGTCCTGGGAGTTCACCACCACCGCCCGCAGCTTGAACCGAACGGGCCAGTCCTTCTGCGTGAGCACGGGGTTGAAGCGGCGTTCCAGCTCCCTCAGCACGGGCTCCGGTACGGGGAAGCCGTTCACCCGGAGCCGGTCCAGCCGGAAGTACATCTCGGGCCCGCCCTCCACAACGAAGGTACCCCGCAGCTCCACGGGCAGCTGGGCTCCCCACAGGGGGACCACACCCCGGCCGTACACGTACCCGCGCTCGCTCCACAGGCGGACCCGCTGCCCCGGCGTCAGCTGGGAGAAGTACTGCTCGAGGTTTTCGAAGCTCACCCGCATGTGCAGGGCGCTGTCGCGGACCCCGTCTGCCTGGAACTGCCCCCGGCGCAGGGCCTGCGGGTTGAAGCTCACGCCCACCAGCCGCACCCACGCCTCGTCCACCCGGAAGCCGTCGGACAGGGTCGCCCGGGCTGCGTACACACTCACCCGCGCGTAGCCCCCCTCGTACAGGTCCGGTACCGCGTCCACCCGCAGGACCCTGGCCTCCCGGAAGAAGCTGGCCACCGCCTGGCGCACCAACGCTTCGTCCGCCGACGCGACGGGCGCCACCCACAGTGCCGAGAGGGCCACCAGGCTCAGGGCGGCAGCGGGCCAGGACCGCATCCGGCTCCCCCCGAAGCCGCGTTTGCAGGATCTGTGCCGCGAACGCCGCAGTCTCCGGACGCCTCCCGGACCACGGTGCGCTGGGCTGGAGCGGGAGACGGGAATCGAACCCGCACCACCAGCTTGGAAGGCTGGGGCTCTACCATTGAGCTACTCCCGCCCGCGAAGCGGTCTCCTGAGAATGGTGGGCGGGGAAGGATTCGAACCTCCGAAGGCATTCCGCCAGCTGATCTACAGTCAGCCCCCTTTGTCCGCTCGGGCACCCGCCCAGCCAACTGCGATTGTAGGTTCGGCCCCAGTCGGGGTCAAGGCGCACGGCGGCGTCGAGCCGCCGACGCCTGCTTTCCGGAAGTCCCCGCAAGCCGTTCCTGCAGGACCTCCGCGAGGACCACGGCGTTGTTGTGCCGTTCGTCGCGGGCGCCGAACACGAGGGTGACGGTATCGTGCCGCGCCCGTTCCGCGAGCTGCTGGACGAGCTCCCGCGCCGGGCTGCGGGACAGTTCCTCCCGGTACCGCCTGCGGAACTCCTCCCACTTGACCGGGTCGTGGCCGAACCACCGGCGCAGCCGGTCGCTGGGTGCCAGCTCGCGCGCCCACAGGTCCACCCGCGCCGCCTCCTTGCTAAGCCCCCGCGGCCACAGCCGGTCCACCAGGACCCGGAAGCCGTCCTGCGGTTCCGGCGGCTCGTACACGCGCCGCACCCGCAGCATCAACCGTATTATCCCACGGTCCGGAGCCCTGGACCCCGGAGCCCGGGACGTGCAAAATGGTGGGCGGACTCTGTCGGGGAGGTCGGGATGGCAGCGGTCCTAGGAGTGCTGCTGGCTCTGGCCCTGATGGGCACCGCGGTGTACGCGGCGTGGCGGCTCGGGGCACCCACGTGGCGACAGGCGATCCAGGAGGCCGACCAGGAGCTGTCGGGCGAAGCCCCGGTGCCGCGCCCCAGCCTGGTGGCGGACGTGGGCGACCACAACCCACCGCCGCGGCTTTCGTGGAACTGGGCCGCGGCGCTGCTGGGCCCCTTCTGGTACCTGTGGCGCGGGCTGTGGGCGCACTTCTGCGCCCTGGCCGCGGTGGTGCTGCTGAGCGGCGGGCTCCTGGCTCCCTTCGTGTGGCTGTACTGCGCCCTCAAGGCCAACGAGGACCTGTGGGAGCTGCGCAAGGCCCGCTGGAGCGCGTACTGACGGGGTCTCCGGGGAGTCCCGGGCCATCTAGCCCTGCGGGTACAGCCGCCGGAGGAAACCTTCCTTCCGGCGCCAGTCCTCGCTGACCTTCACCCACAGGTCCAGGTACACCGGCCCGCCCACCCAGGCCTCCACCTCGGGGCGCGCCCGGCGTCCGATCTCGCGGATCACGCGGCCTCCTGAGCCCACCAGGATCTTCTTCTGGGAAGGCCGCTCCACGTGGAGGGTGGCGCGGATGTAGGTGACCTCACCCCTTTCGGCCTTTCGGAACTCCTCCAGCTCCACCGCGATGGCGTGCGGGACCTCCTCCCGGGTGAGCTCCATGGCCTTCTCCCGGATGATCTCCCGCACCAGGGCCTGCAGAGGCTGGTCCGTGAGGTCTTCCGGAGAGAAGTACGGCGGGCCCTCCGGCAGCCGGCTCACCAGGGCCTCCACCAGCCGGTCCAGCCCCTCCCGTCGCAGGGCGCTCGTCACCAGGACCTCCTCGGGCCGCAGACGCTCACCGAGCCACCGCCGCCAGACCTCCAGGCTCTCCGCGGCCGCCAGGTCCCGTTTGTTGAGGGCCACCAGAAGCGGGACCCGGACCCGTCCCGCCGCCTCCGCGGCCGCCTCCGCCTCGTCCCCCGGGCTGCGGGAGCCGTCCAGGACCAGCAACGCGAGGTCCACTTCTTCCAGGACCCTGCGCGCGCCGCGGACCATGTGCTCGCCGAGCTTGTGGCGGGGACGGTGCAGTCCCGGGGTGTCCACGAACACCACCTGCGCCCCGGGAAGGGTGAGGACGCCGCGGAGGGGACTCCGGGTGGTCTGCGGTACGGGCGAGGTGATGCTCAGTTTCGCGCCCACCAAGGCGTTCAGGAGGGTGGACTTGCCGCTGTTGGGCGGGCCGAACAGCGCCACGAACCCCGACCGGTGTCCCGGTAGGGATCCGGGTGCTGACTTCCGGTCCCCTGCCGCGTCCGGCTTCTCGAGCACGGACCGATTCTACCAGCCGGTGCGCAGTGGGCTACCGACCCTCCGGTTACCGGTGTTCCTTCGGGCTCCGGAAGGCCCGGGGGAGGAAGTCGGGAAAGGAGTAAACCCGGGTGCGGCCGCGCCGGCTCAGGACCACGAACTGCGTGCCGAACTCCGCCATAACCTGCCGGCAAGCCCCGCAGGGCGTGAGCTCGCGATCGTCCGGGCCGGCCACCGCCACCGCCACCACCCGCCGCGCGCCCTCGGAGACCGCCTTGTGGATGGCCACCCGCTCCGCGCAGTTGGACAACCCGTAGGACCCGCACTCCACGTTGCACCCGGTGTACACGCGGCCCTGCTCGTCCAGCACCGCAGCCCCCACCCGGAAGCGGGAGTACGGCGCGTACGCGAACCGGCGCGCGCGCCGGGCCGCGCGCGCCAGGGCCTCCGCAGTACCCCGGTCCAGTTCCCTCACGGGCGCGGCGCGGCCTCCGCGTCCTCCGGTGCCAGCTTCTCCACCCTCAGGCGCGCGATCCGCTGCCCGTCCAGTTCCTCCACGCGGATCCGGACCCCGTCGTAGGTGAGCTGCTCGCCCTGCTGGGGCACGTGTCCCATCCGGCTGTACACGAACCCGCCCAGGGTGTCCACCTCGCCCACGGGGAGGTCCAGCCCCAGGCGTTCGTTGACCTCCTCAAGGTGCATCCGGGCGTCCACCAGGGCGGTCCGGTCGTCCAGCATGACCAGCGGTTCACGCTCCTCCACGTCGTACTCGTCCCGGATCTCGCCCACGATCTCTTCCAGCACGTCCTCGATGGTCACCAGGCCCGCGGTCCCGCCGTACTCGTCCACGACGATGGCCAGGTGGACCTTCTTCTGGCGCATCTCCTGGAACAGCTCGTCCACCTTCTTCGTCTCGGGCACGTAGTAGGCGGGCCGCATGACCTCCGCGGCGGTGATCTGGGTCTGGCCGTCCCGCAGGTAGCGGAACAGGTCCTTCACGTACACCACGCCCACGATGTGGTCGATGGTCTCCCGGTACACGGGGATCCGCGAGTGCCCCTCCTCCAGCACCAGGTCCACGATCTCCCCGAGGGGTGCATCGTGGCGGACCGCCACCACGTCCACCCGGGGCACCATGATCTCCCGCACCACCGTCTCCCGGAACTCGAAGATGGAGTGGATCATCTCCCGTTCCCCTGCCTCCAGCTCGCCGTTGGCCTCCTCCATGCGGGCCACCAGGTCCAGCTCGCCCTCGGCTAAGGGGGCTTCGCGCGGGACCTGTACCCGCAGGACCCAGCCCGCGGCCCGGGCCAGCAGCACTACCAGGGCCACCACGGGAGCCAGAAGCCAGGTAGCAAGGCGGGCGGGCAGCGCGCACCACAGGGCCACACGGTCCGGCGAGCGGGCGGCTGCGGCCCTGGGCAGGGCCTCCACGACCAGCAGGAACACCGTGCCCGCCACCGCGAAGGCCAACCACGCACCCGCGGAGCCGAACCGGGTCGCCAGGTCGCTGGCCAGGACCACCGCCGCCCCCACGCTGGAGAGGGCGTGGCCGACCCGAAGGGCGCTCACGAGGCGCGAGGGAGCTTCCACCAGGCGCAACGCCACCGCGGCCGGCAGGTGCCCCTGCTCCGAAAGCTGCCGTAAGCGCTGGCGGCTGGCCCGCGGCAGGGCGACCTCGGCGAGGGAAAAGAAGGCAGCCACCCCGGCCAGGACGGCGAACAGCAGGTACCGTCCCAGGCTACTGCCCGGATCTTCCACTTAAGGCGTTCCTCCTACAGGACGCCCACCGTTGCGCGAGGTGGACGTGGGGCACACCGCCCCGGCGGCGGTCATTTTAACACGGGCCCCGAGGCCTTCTCAACCGGACCGGACGGCCGGCGCAGCGTCCGCCACGCCGCCGCGCCGGCGGCCGCCACGGCTCCCACCGCGGCCACGGTAGGCTTGACCCACGTCGCGGGAACTCCCAGCCGCGCCAGCAGCGGCGGGCCCAGCACCACCGCCCCCGCCGCCGCGGCCGCCGCCGCGCCCAGCACCACCGCGGCCGCGCTGGTGTCCTTCACCCGCCGCGCCACTTGCGACGGCTGCGGCCACAGCCCGTCCACCAGGACCTCCACCGCGGTGTTCACCAGCTCCAGACTCAGCACCAGCCCGCAGGCCACAGCCAGCAGCGCCACCTCCATGGCGGACGCGTCCACCACCAGGGCCAGCGCCAGCACGCCCGCCGCCACCGCGCACTGGATCCGCAAGTTGCGCTGGGTGCGGAGGGCGTAGGCGACCCCGCAGCCCGCGGCCCGGAAGGCTTCCGCCAGGGTCCGGTTCACCGCCGCTTCGGCCTCCTCGCAGTCCACGCACGCACCAGACGCCGCTGCACCTCCCACATGGCCCGGCGCCCGTGCGGGGTTTCGTCCTCGTATCCCAGCAGGTGCAGGGTCCCGTGCACCGCCAGGAGGGCGACCTCCCGCGCGAGGGGGTGCCGCGCCCGGCGGGCCTGCCGGGCAGCCTGCTCCACGGAGATCACCACGTCGCCCAACAGGCCTCCGGCTCCGTCCTGCGGGAAGGCCAGCACGTCCGTGGTCCGGTCCTTCCCCCGGTACGCCCGGTTCAGGGACCGCACGGTGGCGTCGTCCGCCAGGACCACGCTCACCTCCACGGGGCCAGTGACCCCCTGGTCCTGCAGGGTCAGCCGGACCGCCCCGCGGGCAGCCCTGGCGAGGTCACGGGCCCACGCGCGGCCGGCGGCCCGGTACAGGAATCGCACCGACACCGCGCTGCCGCCGCCGGCGGTGCGCTTCAAGGCTCGCCTCCGGGTACTCCAGGCGCGGGTGGAACATGGACACCAGCAGCCGGGTGAACACCTGCGTGATGCGCTCCAGGTCTCGGAAGGTGAGGTCGCACTCGTCCAGCTGCCCGTCCTCCAGCCGCTCGTGCACGATCCGACGCACCAGCTCCCGGATCCGCTCGGGCGTGGGGTTCTGCACGGAACGGGCCGCGGCCTCCACGCCGTCCGCCAGCATCACGATGGCGGCTTCCCGGGTCTGCGGCTTCGGCCCCTCGTACCGGAAAGCCTCGGGATCCACAGGCCCCTGCTGTTGCTCCACGGCCCGGTGGTAAAAGTACGCCATCAGGCTGGTGCCGTGGTGCTGGGGGATGAAGTCCGCTACCACCTTGGGCAAGCGGTACTGGCGGGCCAGCTCCAGCCCGTCCCGCACGTGGGCCGCCACGGCCAGCGCGCTCAAGCTGGGCGCCATCCGGTCGTGCGGGTTCTGCCCGCCCACCTGATTCTCCACGAAGAAACCGGGCCTGCGCAGCTTGCCCACGTCGTGGTAGTAAGTACCCACGCGGGCCAGGAGGGGGTCCGCACCCACCGCCTCCGCGGCCGCCTCCGCTAAGTTGGCCACCATGAGGGTGTGGTGGTACGTCCCGGGAGCTTCCAGCTGCAGCCGCCGCAGGAGGGGGTGGCTGGGGTTGCTGAGCTCGAGGAGCTTGATGGGGGTCACCAAGCCGAAAAGGTCCTCCAGGTACGGAAGCGCGCCGGTGGCGAGGATCCCGCACAGGACCCCGCCTGCTGCACCCACACCGGCATTGAGGGCCGCGTCGCGGGTCGGCGCTCCGGTCAGGAGGTCCAGCGCCAGCGCGGTGGCTGCGTTGGCGAGCCCCACCAGGAGGCCCGCGTACGCGAGGTCTGTCCGGCGGTGGATCCGGCGTGCGCTGAACACGCCCACGGCCGCACCCGCGTACGCCACCGCCACCAGGCGCAGGTCCTGGGTGCCCAGCGTCCCCGCCAGGACCGCCAGCGCACCGGCGGCGAAGAGCGCCAGTCGGGGATTCACCAGCACCGCCAGCAGGATGGCCACCGCCGCCGTGGGCACGAGCAGCGGGTGGATCGTGGCCGCCACCAGGCGCGTGCCCGCGGCACCCAGCCACACCAGCAGCCCGGTGAGCACCAGGAGCTTGGGGCTACTCCACACCTCGGGCTGGAAATAGGCCAGGTAGGCGCCGAGGACGGCCACCAGGGCGGCCACCAGCACCAGGGTGCCGGCCAGCTTGCTCCACGGCCACGGACCGGTCGCCAGCCCCAGGGCCTGCAGCTTGCGCATCTGTTCGGGTGTGACCACCTCGCCGCGGCGCACCACCACCTCGTCCTTCAGGACCCGGACCCGGACCGGCTCTACCCCGGCCCGGGCCGCTTCCCGCGCCCGGCGGGTCTGCAGCTCGTCCACCACCAGGTTGGGCCGCAGGGCACGGTCCGCCACCCACCTGCTGAACGCCAGAGCCGGCCCCCTGACCCCCTTCTCCCGCAGGATCGGCTCCAGTTGCTGGCGGGCGCCAGACAGGTCCTCCGGCCTCAGGGGCCGGGCCATCAGCCGGTAGGCGGCCGAGACGGCAGCGTCCAGGGCCGCCACCAGGTGCGTCCTGTCCAGGCTCAGGGCGGCCTCCAGCGCCTCTGCCTGCAGGCCCAGGCGGCGCAGGCGTTCCCGACGGGCCTCCGGAGACAGGGTGCGGTCCGCCCGCACCGCCAGCACCGACTCCACCAGCCCGCGCGCTTCCTGCTCGGACCGCTCCATGGCTTCCGGGACCGCCCGGTACGCCACGGGCACAGCTGCCGCCACCTCCTCCCGGACGGCCTCCGTGCGCTCCCAGTCCACGAACTCCACGGTCCGGGGCGCCACCACGTCCTGCGGGCTCACCGCGCCTGTCCGGAGGGGGACGGCAGGGGGAAAGTACGGCGACACGCCCACCGCGGCCAGAAGGACCGTGAGGGCGACCAACCATCCGGCCGGATGCCACCGTTTTGGAATCCGCACCCGGTGCGCCTCCGTCGCCCCGCTATTCTAGCAGCTGGCCGAGGGCCCGCACGACCGCGCGGCGGTCCTGCGGCCGCCGCACCACCACGAGGATGGTGTCGTCCCCGGCCACGGTACCGGCGATTTCCGGCATCCGGACCTCGTCGATGGCCGCGGCCACCGCGTTCGCACGGCCCGCCAGGGTCTTCACCAGGACCAGCCCCTCGCCCCAGTCCACCGCGGTGACGAACTCCCGGAACGCCGCCGCCAGCTTGGCCCGCGCTCCGGGGGAGGGGGCCTGGGGCACGCCCTGCGGCGGCGCGTACCGGTACTGACCCCGCTCGTCGGGCACCTTCACCAGCCCCAGGCGCTTGATGTCCCGGGAGACGGTGGCCTGCGTCACCTGCAGCCCCTTCCGGCGCAGGGCCCGTACCAGCTCCGCCTGGGTGCGCACGGGCTGGGAAGAGACGATCTCCAGAATCAGGCGTTCCCGCTGCGCGCGGTTCATAGGCCCTGCAGGAGCTTTCCCTGCCGGTAGGCAGCGTACACAGGCGGGTCGGCTGCCGCGGCGAGCCACGCCCGGGTGGTCTCTACCTCGCGGCGGGCCGCCTCAAGTTGCTCCGCGACCCGCTCAGGAGCCGGTCCTCCGTGGGACCGCCGGGCCCGGCCCGCACCCTCCGGCCGCAGGGCGTCGTAAACGTCCGCCTCCACCTGCGGGCAGCAGGACTGCAGCACGTCCAGCGAAAGCTCCCACAGCTCGCAGCCGCGGGCTTCCGCCTCCCGCACCGCCCTGCCCGCCTGCTCATGCGCCTGACGGAAGGGCACCCCGCGCCGGACCAGGTAGTCCGCCAGGTCGGTGGCCGTGAGGAACCCACCCTCCAGGGCCCGGGCCATGCGGTCCGGCCGGTACCGGATCCCCGCAGCCAGTACCCGGGCCGCCTCCAGGCAGCCCGCGGCGGTGTCCAGCGCGTCGAACAGCATCTCCTTGTCTTCCTGCAGGTCGCTGTTGTACGAAAGGGGCAGCCCCTTGAGCACCGACAGCAGCCCCGCCAGCGCCGCACTCCCCCGTCCGGCCTTCGCGCGGATCAGCTCGGCAACCTCCGGGTTCTTCTTCTGGGGCATGAGGCTGGACCCTTTGGCCACGGTGTCGTCCAGCTCCACGAACCCGAACTCCGCGGAACTCCACAGGACCACCTCTTCCGCCCACCGGGACAGGTGCACCAGCAGCACCGCGGCGGCAAACGCAGCCTCCAGCACGAAGTCCCGGTCCGCCACCGCGTACAGGCTGTTGGGGAACAAGACGGAAAAGCCCAGCCAGTACGCGCTCCGCTCCGGGCGGACAGGTAGCGGGCTGCCGGCCAGGGCGCCGGCGCCCAGCACCGAAACCCCCGCGTGGTGGTGCGCGGCCTGCAGCCGCCGCGCGTCCGCGTTGAGGGCCCACACGTGGGCCAGCAGGTGGTGGGCCAGGCTCACGGGCTGCGCCCGCTGCAGGTGGGTGTAGCCGGGCATCCAGGTCTCCAGGTGCCCGGAAGCCTGGTGGACCCAGACCTCCTGCAGTTCGGCCACCCGTCCCACCAGCTCCCGCAGGCGGTCCCGGACGTACAGCCGCAGGGCGGTGGCCACCTGGTCGTTGCGGCTGCGGGCCGTGTGCAGCTTCCCTGCCGCCTCACCCACCCGCTGTCGCAGGACCCGCTCGATCCACGTGTGGACGTCCTCCTCGGTCCCCTCCACCGCCAGGCGGCCTTCCTCCACGTCCCGGAGGATCCCCGCGAGACCCTCCAGCACCGCTCGGGCGTCGTCGCCCGTGAGGATGCCGGACTCTGCCAGCATGCGGGCGTGCGCCAGGCTGCCGACCAGGTCGTGCCGGACCAGCCGGCGGTCGAAGGGAAGCGAGGCGGTGAACCGGTGCAGGGTCGGGTCCAGGTCGGCCCCGAACCGGCCGCCCCACAGCTTACCCGGCTTGCCCTCGGACATCCGCGACGGTCTAGCCCCCCACCTGTTCTTCCACCTTCAGGTCCCGCACCTCGGGGTGGACCCCGGTGAACACGCGGGTGGGCAGCCCGAACAGGTGGATGAACCCCTCCGCGTCCTTCTGGTTGTACGCCGCGTCCTCGCCGAAGGTGGCTAGGTCGTGCCGGTACAGGGAGTAGGGGGAGGAGCGGGCCACCGGCACGCACGAGCCCTTAAACAGCTTCACGGTCACCGTACCCGTCACCCACCGGTGGGAGACCTCCAGAAAGCCGTCCAGGGCCGCCCGGAGGGGCGAGTACCACTGCCCGTAGTACACCAGCTCCGCGTAGCGCGGGGCGATCAGCTCCTTGAAGTGCAGGGTGTCCCGGTCCAGGGTGAGCGCTTCCAGGTCCTTGAGGGCAGCCAAAAGGACGGTGCCCGCGGGAGTCTCGTACACCCCGCGGCTCTTCATGCCCACCAGGCGGTTCTCCACCACGTCCACCCGGCCCACCCCGTGGGCCCCCGCGATGGCGTTCAGCGACTCGATGAGGGACGCAGGGCTCATCCGCGCGCCGTCCAGGGAGACGGGGAAACCGCCCTCGAAGCCGATCTGCACGTAGTGCGGGACGTCCGGTGCGTCTGCGGGGTCCACGGTGAGCTGGAACATGTCCGGGGGAGCCATGGCGCCGGGGTCTTCCAGGACACCGCCCTCGTAGGAGGTGTGCCACAGGTTCTGGTCGATGCTGTAGGGCTTTTCCGGGGTAGCACTCACCGGGATCCCGTGGCGCCGGGCGTAGGCGATCTCGTCCTCCCGGCTGCGCAGCTCCCACTCGCGCCACGGGGCGATCACCTTCAGGTGGGGGGCCAGGGCCTGGTAGGCCAGCTCGAAGCGCACCTGGTCGTTGCCCTTCCCCGTGCAGCCGTGGGCGAGGGCGTCGCACCCACACCGCAGGGCCACTTCCACCTGTACCTTGGCGATCAACGGACGCGCCAGGGCTGTGCCCAGAAGGTAGCGGCCCTCGTACACCGCGCCCGCCCGCAGGGCCGGGAAGATGTAGTCGCGGGCGAAGGTCTCCCGCACGTCCACCACGTAGCAACTGCTCGCCCCGCTGGCGAGGGCCTTCTGGCGGATGGCCTCGAAGTCTTCCAGCTGGCCCACGTTGGCCACCACCGCCACCACCTCGCACCCGTACCGCTCCCGCAGCCAGGGCACCATCACCGAGGTGTCCAGGCCACCGGAGTACGCCAGGGCCACCTTCCGCACCGAAGCCAACCCGCTCACCTCCTTTCCACGGCTTCCGCCGCACCCTCTGGAGGCTGCGCCGTCACCGCCTCTAGGGCCTCCTCCAGGATCCCCACGGCCCGGTCCACCTCCTCCTCGGAGACCACCAGGGGCGGACACAACCGCAGCGTGTTCGGGCGCACCGCGTTCACCAGCAGGCCCCGCTGGCGGCAGCTGGCCTCCACCGCCGCCGCCTCCACCTTCAGGTCCACCGCCACCAGCAACCCGACCCCGCGCACCTCGCTCACCGCGGGCTGCCGGCTCGCCAGGGCCCGCAGCCGCGCCTGGAGCCGCTCGCCCACGCTAGCCGCGTGGTCCACCAGCTTCTCCGCCTCCAGGGTGTCCAGCACCGCGCACACCGCGGCCGCGCTCAGGGCGTTGCCGCCGAAGGTGGAGCCGTGGTCGCCCGGGCCGAAGGCCGCCGCCACTTCCTCCCGCGCCAGCACCGCGCCCACGGGCACGCCACCCCCCAGTCCCTTCGCCAGGGTGACCACGTCGGGAGCCAGCCCGTAGCGCTGGAAGGCGAACCACGCTCCCGTGCGGCCCACCCCCGTCTGCACCTCGTCCAGCATGAACAGGATGCCCTTCTCCCGACACAGCTCCTGCAGCCCGCGCAGGTAGTCGGGGTCCCCGGGGATCACCCCGCTCTCCCCCTGCACGGGTTCCATCAGCACCGCGCACGTAGTAGGCCCCACCGCCTCCGCGGCCGCGGCCAGATCGTTGTAGGGGACGAAGCGGAAGCCTGCGGGCAGCGGCTCGAAGCCCTGGTGGTAGCGCGGGTTTCCGGTGGCGGCCAGGGTGGCCAGGGTGCGGCCGTGGAAGCTGTTGTGGGCCACCACGATCTCGTGCGCTTCCGGACCCCGGTGCTGCTTAGCCCACTTGCGGGCCAGCTTGATGGCCGCCTCGTTGGCCTCCGCCCCGCTGTTGCAGAAGAACACCCGATCCAGCCCCGACCGCTCTGCCAGCCGCCGAGCCGCCTGAGCCTGTTCGGGGATGTGGTAGAGGTTGGACACGTGCACGTAGCGGCTCACTTGATCCGTCAGGGCCTGGACCAGGGCGGGGTGGGCGTGGCCCAGGCTGGTGACCGCGATCCCCGCCACGAAGTCCAGGTACTCGCGTCCTTCGAGGTCCCACAACCGCGCGCCGCGCCCGCGGGCGAAGGCCACGGGGATCCTCCGGTAGTTCTGGAACAGGTACCGTTGCGACCACTGGATGACGGCCTCGGTGTCCATCACGCCTCCGGTTCACGTTTGCGGATCATGGTGCCGACCCCCGTGTCCGTGAACAGCTCCACCAGCAGCCCGTGGGGGACCTCCCCGCCGATGATGTGGGCGCTGCGCACGCCTCCCTCCAGCGCCGCCAGACACGCCTCCACCTTCGGGATCATGCCCCGGGACACCACGCCTTCGGTGATGAGGGTACGCGCCGCCTCCGGAGTCAGCTCCGACAGCAGCTCGCGGCCGTGCGCGGTCTCCCGGTAGATGCCCTCCACGTCCGTGAGCACGATGAGTTTGTCGGCCCGCAGGGCCACCGCCAGGGCGGCCGCGGCGCTGTCCGCGTTGAGGTTGAAGCTCACCCCGTCGGGCCCGAATCCGAGCGAGGCGACCACGGGCAGGTAGCCGGCGTCCAGCAGCACCTCCACCACCTTCGGGTCCACCTGGGCCACCTCGCCCACGAGCCCCAGGTCCACCCCGGGCGCGTGCCTGCGCGCCCGCAGCAGGGCCGCGTCCTTTCCGGAAAGGCCCACCGCGCGGCCTCCGGCCCGGTGGATGAGGGTCACCAGGTGCTTGTTCACGCGCCCCGCCAGCACCATCTCCACGACCTCCATGGTCTCCTCGTCGGTGACCCGGAGGCCGTTGACGAACCGGGTCGTCTTGCCGAGCCGCTCCAGCAGGCGCGTGATCTCCGGGCCGCCCCCGTGCACCAGCACGGGCCGCACGCCCGCCTGCTGCAGGAGCACCAGGTCCTGGGGGAGGGTGCCCAGGGACGGGGCGTCCAGCACGCTACCGCCGAACTTCACCACCACGGTCCGGCCCTTCCACGCGGCCACGTACCGCAGGGCCTCTGCCAGGGACCGGCCGAGGTTGTGGGGAAGGGTGGCCAAGATCCTCACCGCTCCTCTGTCCCGTTTTCACGTGATGTAGCTGCCGTTGATGCGGACGTACTCCTCACCCAGATCACAGGTCCACACCCGCGCCCGGCCCGGGCCCAGTCCCAGGTCCACCCGCAGCAGGACCTCCGGCCGCCGCAGCGCCTGCGCTGCCCGGTCGAACACGCCCTCCACGCCCACCCCGCCGTGCACCACCTGAACGTCCCCGAACCACACCGCCACCCGCCGTTCGTCCACCTCCGCGCCGGAGTAGCCCACCGCGGCCACCACCCGGCCCCAGTTGGGCTCTCCCCCGTGCAGCATGGTCTTCACCAGCAGCGAAGTGGCCACCGCGAAGGCCGCCCGCTCCGCGTCGGCCTGGTCTCTGGCGCCCTCCACCACCACCTCCACCAGGCGCTGGGCGCCCTCGCCGTCCCGCACCACCATCCTCGCCAGATCCTGAGCCACCGCGGTGAGGGCCTCCGTGAACCGGTCCAGGTCCTCTCCGCCCTCCACGGGGGGCGCCTGTGCCTGGCCGTTGGCCAGCACCAGGACCGTGTCGTTGGTGCTGGTGTCCCCGTCCACCGTGATCCGGTTGAAGGATTCATCCACCGCGTGCTCCAGCGCCCGCCGGAGCACCGGCGCGGGGACTGCGGCGTCCGTGGTGAGGAAGCACAGGGTGGTGGCCAGCCTGGGGTGGATCATCCCCGCGCCCTTGGCCATCCCGCCCACGGTCACCTGCACCCCGCCCACCGTGGTCACCGCCGCGGAGGTCTTGGGGAAGGCGTCGGTGGTCAGGATGGCCTCCGCGGCCTGGTCACCCGACCGGGACAGCGACCGCACGGCCAGCGGGATCCCGCGCCGTAACGCCTCCATGGGCAGCGGCACGCCGATGACCCCCGTGGACGCCACCAGCACCTGCTCCGCGGGGATCCCCAGGGCCTGCGCGGTGCGCTCCGCCATCTCCTGTGCGTCGTGCCACCCGCGGTCGCCGGTGCAGGCGTTGGCGTTCCCGCTGTTCACCACCACGGCCCGGGCCACGCCCCGCCGCACCACCTCCTGACACCACCGGACCGGCGCCGCCTTGATGCGGTTGGTGGTGAACACCCCGGCCACGGTGGCCGGGGACTCCGAGACCAGCAGGGCCAGGTCCGGCTTGCGCTGCTTGATCCCGCAGTGCACGCCCGCGGCCAGGTAGCCCCGGGGCGCGGTGACCCCACCGGAAGTGCGTTGCCAGGACAAAGGCTCGGTGAGCATCGGGGACACCTCGACGGCTCGGGTTAGGGGAACAGGGCGGGAGTCCACAGGCCGGTGGTCTCCGGCAGGCCGAACATGACGTTCAGGTTCTGCACCGCCTGCCCTGCGCCGCCCTTCACCAGGTTGTCCAGGGCCGCCACCGCCACCGCCAGCCCGCGTTCCGCGTCCACCCGCACGGTGACGTCGCAGAAGTTGGAGCCGTAGGTGGCCTTGGTCTGCGGCAGCTCGTCCTCCAGCACCCTCACGAACGCCTCCCCGCCGTACGCCTCCCGGTACAGGCCCAACGCCTCCTCCGCGGAAAGCGAGCGGGTGAGGGGCGCGTAGCAGGTGGCCAGGATCCCCCGGGTCATGGGGATCAGGTGGGGGGCGAACAGCACCGACACCGCAACCCCCGCCTCCGCCAGCGCCTGCTCCATCTCGGGCTGGTGGCGGTGGACGCCCACGTTGTACGGCTTGACGTTTTCGTTCACCTCGCCGAAGTGGGTGCCCGCGGAGGGGCTGCGTCCCGCGCCGGAGACCCCTGACTTGGCGTCCACCACCACGGGACCCGCCACCAACCCCGCCTGCACCAGGGGCGCCAGCGCCAGCACCGCGGCGGTGGGGTAGCAGCCGGGGTTGGCCACCAGCCGCGCGGTCCGGACCCGGGACCGGTACAGCTCCGTGAGCCCGTACACCGCCTCGCCCAGCAGCTCGGGGGCGGTGTGCTCCTGCCTGTACCACCGCGCGTACGCGGCGGGGTCCTTCAGGCGGAAGTCGGCGCCCAGGTCCACCACCCGGGCTCCCGCGGCCAGCAGCTCCGGTGCCGCCTGAAGGGCCATGCCGTGGGGCAGCGCCAGGAACACCACGTCGGAGTCCCGGCCGATCCGCCCCAGCTCCGCGGGCTCCAGGACCTGGTCCACGACACCCCGGAGGTTGGGGAACACCGCGCCCATGGCCCGGCCCTCGTGCTGGGAGGCGGTGAGGTGCACCAGCTCCACCTGCGGGTGCCCGCTCAACAGCCGCACCAGCTCCCCGCCGGTGTAGCCGGAAGCGCCGACGACGCTCACGCGGATGGCCATGGAATTACTATACGCAAGCGTGCATGAAGATTCAAACCCACCCGGCGGCCAGCTCCCCCAGGCTAGTGACCACCCGGTCAGGACTCACCCCCAGGCGCTCCCAGGGCAGCCCGCGGCGGTTCACCCACGCGGTGGGGAACCCGTACGAGGCGGCGCCGGCGACGTCGAACCCGTTGGAGGACACGAACAGGACCTCCTCCCGCGGGATCGCGAGGCTCCGGCACACGAAGTCGTAGGCGGCGGGGTGCGGCTTGTAGACCCGGACCTCGTCGTCCACGCTCAACACCGCCTCCAGGTACCGGCTCAGGCCGCTGGAGACGGCCGCGGATTGCAGCATCTGACGGGTGCCGTTGGAGAACACGCAGCAGCGTACGCCGCGCGCGGTGAGCTCCGAAAGGGCAGGCGCTGCGTCCGGGAAGGCCGGTACATCCAGCCACGCGGACATGAGCCGGTCCCGAGCTTCCGCGGACAGGTGCAGGCCCGCGGCCTCGCACGCGAATTCCAGGGCGTCCCGGGTCACCGCCCAGAAGTCCCGGTACCGATCCAGGAGGCTGCGCAGCCACGTGTACTCCAGCTGCTTGGCCCGCCACAGGCGCACGAGGGCTGTTCCCTGTCCTGGGGCCTCCGCCTCCGCGCGCGTCACCAGCCCTTCTGTGTCGAACAGGGTACCGTAGGCGTCAAAGACGGCCACCCCCGTCATCCTTCCCCCTCCGGCGGGTACAGTTCGGGCAGCCGGCGCAGCAGCAGCTCCGCCAGCCGCGGCACGGGCAGGCCCACCACGTTCCAGAAGTCTCCCTCCACCGCTTCCACGAACGCGGAAGCCCGGCCCTGGATGGCGTACCCGCCCGCCCGGCCGCGCCACTCCCCGCTGCGCACGTACGCGTCCACCTCCCGGTCGTGAAGCCGCCGGAAGCGGACCCGGGTGGTCTCGTGGTGCAGCTCCTCCCACTCTTCGGTCAGCAGGCACAGGCCGGAGACGACCGTGTGGGTGCGGCCCGACAGCATGCGCAGCATGGCCGCGGCCTCCTCCTCGGTGGAGGGCTTGCCCCACGTGCGCCCGTCCAGGACCACCGTGGTGTCCACGCCCAGCACCGGGCGGCCGCCCGCCGCGGCCAGCACGGAACGCGCCTTGCCCCGGGCGTGCTGCCGGACCATCCCCACGGGGTCCGTGCTGGGCCCGTCGTCCTCCTCAAAAGGAGGCGGGACGACCACGAACGGGATCCCCAGCTGGGCCAGGATGGCCCGCCGCTGCGGCGAGGTGGAGGCCAGGACCAGTACCTGCCTGGGTTCTGCCACGCCTTCGAGTGTACCGCGCCGCGGGCAGGGTCCGAGACGCCCTGCGGCGAACTCCTGAGGGGTGCTGTTGGACGCCGCCCTGCCGCCGTGTTCTCTGCGTGAGGTCCCCCGGCTGGCCCGCGCCGCGGAGGAGCTGGGCATCCACTGCCTGTGGAGCCCTGAGACCCAGCACGACCCCTTCCTGCCCGGCCCCCTGGTGTTCGAACACACCCGCCGTCTGGCCTTCGGCACCGCGGTGGCCATCGCGTTCGCCCGCAGCCCCGCCACCCTGGCGTACACCGCGTGGGACCTGGCGCAGGCTAGCTCGGGCCGGTTCATCCTGGGACTGGGGACCCAGGTCCGCGCCCACGTGGAGAGGCGGTTCGGGATGCCGTGGCCGGAGTCCGTGGTGGGCAAGCTGCGGGAGCAGGTGCTGGCCATGCGGGCCTTCTGGCGGTGCTGGCAAACGGGCGAGCCGCTGCGCTTCGAAGGCCGGTACTACCGGCTGAACCTGATGTCGCCGTTTTTCAACCCCGGACCGGTGGACCACCCGGACGTCCCCGTGTACCTGGCCGGCGTGAACACGGGCCTGGCGCGCCTGGCGGGCGAGCTGGCCCAGGGCTTCCACGTGCACCCCCTGCACAGCCCCGACTACCTCAGGAAGGTGGTCCTCCCTGCGCTGGAAACCGGCGCGTCCCGTGCGGGGCGCCGGCGTTCGGACGTGGCGGTCACCGTCAACGCGTTTGTGGCCACCGACGACGGTGAGGTGGAGTTCGTGCGGTCCCAGATCGCCTTCTACGCGTCCACCCCCTCCTACCGGGCAGTGTTCGCCCTCCACGGGTGGGAGGAGGTGGCGCAGCGCCTGTCCCAGCTGGCCTCCGCGCGCCAGTGGGAAGCCCTTCCCCGGCTGATCACCGACGAGATGGTGTCCGCGTTCGCGGTGGTGGCCGACCTCTCCGGACTTGCGGAAGCCCTCCGGGCCCGGTACTCAGGCCTCGCGGACCGCCTGGTCCCCTACCTGCCCTTCGACCCCGACCGCCGGGCGGACCTGTGGGCCGCCCTCGCGTCCGGTCTTGCCCGCACAGGCTGAGGGCGCGCCGCGGTCCCGCCACGCTTCTTAAAAAAGGAGTAGTTCCCAGCGCTCCGGCAGGACAGGCGATACTTCCCGTGGAGAGGGACGATGGACCTGTTCGAAGCCATCCAGCGTCGCCGGTCGGTCCGGGCCTACGAGCCCAGGGCCGTGGAGGCCGACAAGCTCCGCCGGATCCTGACCTGCGCCCTCGCGGCACCTTCCGCCGGCAACCTCCAGGCCTACACCGTCGTGGTGGTCACCGAGCCTGACACCAGACGCGCGCTGGCCCGGGCCGCCCTGGACCAGGAGTTCGTGGCCCAGGCGCCCTGCGTGCTGGTCTTCTTCCAGGACCCCTCGCGCTCCGCCGTCCGCTACGGCCGCCGGGGAGCTGAACTGTACTCCCTCCAGGACGCCACCATCGCGTGCAGCTACGCCCAGCTGGCGGCCACGGCCTTAGGGCTGGCCACCTGCTGGGTGGGAGCCTTCGGCGAGCACGAGGTCCGGCGCTTGGTGAAGGCACCCAGGGACCTGAGACCGGTGGCGCTGCTGACGGTGGGCTACCCTGCAGAGGCACCCGGCCCTGCCGGACGCCGGCCGCTGCGCGAGGTCGTCCGGTGGGAGACCTTCTGACGCGTGGTGCCTGGGGAGGGAGTCGAACCCCCGACACGGGGATTTTCAGTCCCCTGCTCTACCACCTGAGCTACCCAGGCCCTTCTGGCGGGAGCGACGGGATTTGAACCCGCGATCTCCGGCGTGACAGGCCGGTGTGTTAACCTGGCTACACCACGCCCCCGCTCCCGCCGAACGGTAGTCTACCGGCCGCGCAGCGCGAGGGCAAGGGTGCGCGCCCGCCACCGCCAGGGTACCATTCTTCCGGGACGCCGTCGGAGGAGGGCTCCATGCCGCGCGGAAGCCGAGAGTTCGTGACCCCGGACACGGTAGGCCTGCTGGTGGACCTGTACGAGCTGACCATGGCGCAGTGCTACTTCCGGGAGGGCAAGAACGAGCTCGCTACCTTCGACCTGTTCGTCCGCGCCCTGCCGCCCCATCGGGCCTTCCTGCTCAACGCGGGGCTGGACACCGTCCTGGACTACCTGGAAGGCCTGCGGTTCGGCCCGGAGGCGGTGGACTACCTGCGCAGCCTCGGCCTATTTGACGAGGAGTTCCTGGACTACCTGCGGCACTTCCGGTTCACCGGGGACGTGCGGGCGCTCCCGGAGGGCGAGGTCTTTTTCCCCCCGGAACCCGTCCTGCAGATCACCGCTCCCCGCATCGAGGCCCAGATCGTGGAGACGTTCCTGCTGAACCAGGTGAACTTCCAGGTGATGGTGGCCAGCAAGGCGGCCCGGGTGGTGCTGGCGGCCCGGGGCCGGCCCGTGGTGGACTTCAGCCCCCGCCGGGACCACGGCACCGACGCCGCCCTGAAGGCGGCCCGCTCCAGCTACCTGGCGGGCTGTGTGGGTACTTCCAACGTGCTGGCGGGCATGCTGTACGGGATCCCCGTGTACGGCACCATGGCGCACTCCTACGTGATGTCCTTCGACAGCGAGCTGGAGGCCTTCCGGGCCTACGCCCGCCACTTCCCCGACCAGTGCGTGCTCCTCATCGACACCTACGACACCCTCGAGGGCGCGCGGCTGGCCGCCCAGGTGGCGGACGAGCTGCAGGCCAGCGGCCACCGCCTCCGGGCGGTGCGCATCGACAGCGGCGACCTGCTGGAGCTCAGCCGGCAGGTCCGCCGGATCCTGGACGAGGCCGGCCACCCGGAAGTCCAGATCCTGGCCAGCGGGGACCTGAACGAGTACCGGATCGCGGAGCTGGTGGGAGCCGGTGCCCCCATCGACGCCTTCGGCGTGGGGACGGAGATGGGGACTTCCTACGACGCGCCGGCCCTGGGCGGGGTGTACAAGCTGGTGGAGGACGAAAGCGGCTACCGCATCAAGCGCAGCACCGGGAAGGTAACCCTCCCCGGCCGCAAGCAGGTGTGGCGGGTCTGCCGAGAAGGCGTGCTGTACGAGGACGTCATCGCCCTGGCGGACGAGCCGGGCCCTCCGGGCGCAGAGCCCCTACTGGTGGAGGTGATGGTGGGAGGCGTCCGGTCCGTGCGGGAGACCCTCGCGGAGGCCCGGGAGCGGGCCCGGCGCCGGCTACGGGCGTTGCCGGAGGCCCTACAGGACCTGCGGGACGGCTCCTACCCCGTGCGCCTGGGACCGCGCCTGGAAGCCCTCTTCCACCGGATGGCGTCCGCGTAGCGGCCTACTGGAACCGCACCCGCACCCGGTCCCGGTCCTGGGGGTAGTAGCGGAGGAACTCGTCCACCGTCATCTCCCGGTCGTTCACCCACACCCGAAGCCGCCCCGGGGCCTGGCCGCACTTGTCGCCGTTGCGGAACCGGCGGCCGTCCGGCAGCACCAGGGCGTCCGGCTCCAGCGACACCCCGATGGACCGGAGAAACGTGGCCAGTGTCGCCTGCCGGCCCTCCTCGTCCGTCTCGGGGTGCACGTGGATCACCCCGTCGCCGTGGGTGTGCACGTTGCCGGGGCTGGGAGGAAAGGCCAGGGCGCGGCCGCACACCTCCACGGAGAAGGGGGCGTGCCAGTGGGCTCCGGCCCGCGGGTACGGGGGCCGGGACCGGATGGCGTAGGCGACCACCGCCACCCCCAACACCACCAGCGCGCCGAAAGCCCAGGGCCAGATCCGGTCGACGGGGCGCTTTGCCTTGTGAGGCTCCTGCTTGGGGCTCCTGCGCCTGGCCATGGCCTTTCGACGCTTCAGACGGGGTAGCCCATGCTCTGCAGGGCCAGCCGGCCTTCCTCCGTGAGCCTCTCGGGCGTCCAGGGCGGGCTGAACACGATGTCCACCTCCACCTCCTCCACCCCCGGCAGCTGGCCCACTTTCCACCGGATCTCCTCCGCCAGGACCGGCCCAATGGGGCAACCCAGCGCGGTCAGGGTCATCTGGATCCGGACCTTACCATTTTCCTGCGCGATGTCGTAGATCAACCCCAGGTCCCAGATGTTCACCGGGATCTCCGGGTCGTAGCAGGTCTTCAGCACCTCCACGATCTCTTCCCGACTCGCCATAGCGCCCCCCTTGCGTGACCTTTTCTAGCCTACCACAGCCCGGCGGCGGTCCTGCCCCCCGGCTCCTGTCCCCCGGCCCTGTCCCCTGGCTCTGTCCCCGGGCCCTGTCCCCTGGGCCCTGTCCCCGGGCCCTGTCCCCGGGGCCCTGTCCCCTGGGTTCTGTCCCCGGGCCCTGTCCCCTGGCCCTGTCCCCTGGGCTCTGTCCCCGGGCCCTGTCCCCCTGGCCCTGT
>JAVKKH010000021.1 GCA_031296405.1 Candidatus Tepidifontimicrobium thermophilum | reverse complement strand
GCCGCTCTTGGAGTACCTGGACACTTCTGGCGTGACACGCCGTCAGGGCGACTTGCGGCTTCCGGGCCCCAGACTGGAGGTCGAGGGTGCGGAGGGCGAAGGGCCCCGGTGGGCCTCCCGGTCTTCAAAACCGGTGCCGCCCCGCTAGGGCGGGGTGGGTTCGATTCCCACCGCCCTCCGCCAACTGACCCCACCTAGCACGGTCGAAAACCAGCCCTTGGCGCGTTCGATCCGGTAGAGACCGACACCGGTTGCCGCCCTGCGGCAGCCCGGCTACCTTGGGAGGGGTAGGCATGGCCACACTGGAGGAACGGCTGGCGTTCGTGGAGGGGCGGGTGGAGGAGCTGTCGGGGGGCTACGTGCAGCTCCGCGAGGACATCCGGGCGCTGCAGGCGCGGGTGGAAGCCATGGATCAGCGGCTCGCCACCCGCATGGACGCTCTGGACCAGAAGGTGGATCGGTTCCGGGAGGAGCTGAGCGGCCGCATTGACGCCCTTGGAGCCGACCTCCGGCGCCAGATGGAGGCCCTGGACGCCAAGCTGACCGGTCGCACGGACGCTCTGGAGGGGGACCTCCGGCGCCAGATCGAGGCCTTGGACACGAAGCTGACCGGTCGCATGGACGCCCTGGACGCTGACCTCCGGCGCCAGATCGAGGCCTTGGACACGAAGCTGACCGGTCGCACGGACGCTCTGGAGGGGGACCTCCGGCGCCAGATCGAGGCCTTGGACGCCAAGCTGACCGGTCGCACGGACGCCCTGGAGGCGGACCTCCGGCGCCAGATCGAGGCCTTGGACACGAAGCTGACCGGTCGCATGGACGCCCTGGACGCTGACCTCCGGCGCCAGATCGAGGCCTTGGACACGAAGCTGACCGGTCGCATGGACGCTCTGGACGCTGACCTCCGGCGCCAGATCGAGGCCCTGGACGCCAAGCTGACGGGCCGGATAGACACCGTTGGAGCGGACCTCGTGCACCGGGCAGTGGAGCTGGACAGCAAGCTGACCGGCCGGGTGGACACCCTGGATACTGACCTCCGGCGCCAGATGGAAGCCCTGGACACCAAGCTGACGGGCCGGATGGACGCCCTGGAGGCGGACCTCAGGCGCCAGATCAGCGCCCTGGACGCTCGACTGGGCAATTGGCTGCGGTGGTTGGTTGGCATTCTCGTGGTGGCGTTGGTGGGGCAGCTGGGGATCCTGAGCCAGGCCGTGCTCCGGTAGCGGTCTGTCCAGGTCCGTGGCAGCGCAAGACACCCGCCGTTGATCTGGGCCGCGGCCAGTCGTAGAGTTCTCTGGTCGACCCCGGTGCGCGGCCCCCTTAGGGCGTAGCCGCTCTACCCTGTTCTGAAGCTACCCCGCGGACCCGCTCCGCGCCCGTGTACACGTTGAACCGGTCACCCCGGAGGAAGCCCACCAGCGTCACCCCGAAGGCCCTGGCCACCTCCACCGCGAGGCTGCTGGGCGCGGAGACTGCGCAGAACACCGGCGCGCCGGCCGCCACGGCCTTCTGCACCAGCTCGAAACTGGCACGGCCGCTCACCATGACCACAGAGTCCCGAAGGGGAAGCCTGCCCTCCAACAGGGCCCAGCCCACCAGCTTGTCCATGGCGTTGTGGCGGCCCACGTCCTCCCGGACGGCCAGCAGCCGGCCCTCGGCGTCGAACAGAGCCGCTGCGTGGAGGCCCCCGGTCTGCGCGAACAAGCCCTGCGCTCGGCGCAGCCTTTCCGGCAACTCCCGCAAAAGGCGCGGCTCCAGGACCGGCCCGCCGTCCAGCACCGGACACCCGCGCATGCGCAGGGCTTCCAGGCTGGCCTTGCCGCAGACCCCGCACGCGCTGGTGGTGTAGAAGTGGCGCTCCAGCGGTTGCAGGTCTGGGAGGCAGTTGCCCCGGAGCTCCACGGTCACCACGTTGTAGCGCTGTTCGGCGTCCAGCCCCTCGTCCAGGCAGTACGCGATGCGGCTGACCTCATCCCGGCTCCGGACCACCCCCTCGCAGAACAGGAACCCCGCCGCCAGCTCGAAGTCGTTTCCCGGGGTCCGCATGGTGACCGCCACGGTCCTGCGGTGGGGACCGGCGACGAGGCGGACCTCCATGGGCTCTTCCGTGGCGAGGAAGTCCGAGCGGACTTCGAGACTCTCCCCCCGTACCACCCGCACGGCCGCGCGGACTTTGGACGCGGGACGACCCGCCCCCACCTGCGCACCCCCTCTCAGACTACTACGTGCACCAGCCCCTCACCGGGCCCCAGGATCTCTCCCACCTCCGCGACGACCGGGACTCTGCGTTCCTCCAAAGCCCTCTGCAAACCGCCCACCCGTTCGGGTGCGACCGCCACGAGCAGCCCCCCGCTGGTCTGTGGGTCACACAGGAGCAACTGGACCTCCTCGGAGACTCCGGCGGTCCAGCGGGCGTACCGAGTGGCCGCGCGACGGTTGCGGTGGGTCCCGCCCGGGACCACTCGTTCCCGCACGAGGTCCCACGCTTCCTCCAGCACCGGGACCTGCGACGCCCGCACCTGCACGTCAACCCGGGAAGCCGCGGCCACCTCGTGGAGGTGGCCCACCAGGCCGTAGCCGGTCACGTCGGTGCAGGCGTGCACGCCCACCTCCACCATGGCCTCCGAGGCCGCGCGGTTCAGCTCCAGCATGAGCCTGGTCGCAGCTTCCACCGCCGCGGGAGTTGCCCGCTCCTGTTTGATCCCCGTGGTGATTACGCCGATTCCCAGGGGCTTGGTGAGGACGAGCCGGTCTCCGGGTCTGGCACCCGCGTTGGTCACGACCCGGTCGGGGTGGACGAACCCTGTCACAGCGTACCCGAACTTGGGTTGGGGATCGTCCAGGGAGTGGCCCCCGGCCACCACGACCTCCGCCTCCCGCATCTTGTCGAGCCCGCCCCGCAGGATGGCGGCCACCACCTCGCGCGGAAGCCGGCCCTGGGGGTAGGCCAGCAGGTTCAGGGCCAGGAACGGCCGCGCGCCCATGGCGTACACGTCCGACAAGCTGTTGGCTGCCGCGATGGCCCCGTACGCGTACGGGTCGTCCACCACGGGCGTGAACACATCCAACGTCTGGACGATGGCCCGCTCCGCGTCGATCCGGTAGACGGCAGCGTCGTCCCGCGTCTCCAGCCCCACCAGCAGGTTGGGGTGGGACACGGAAGGCAGCCGGGCCAGCAGCTCCGCCAGGTCCTCCGGACCCAGTTTGGACGCTCAACCCGCGCAGTCTACCAGGCTGGTCAGCCGCACCCGCTCGCGTTCGGTCACGGGGTCCTCCCCGCAGTGCCCTCTGCGCTATTATGCCTCGGTCCGGCATTTTTCGCTGCGCGGAAACCCACGGGACCCTTGACACCTCCCGCGGGCCGTGCTTGATTTTGTCCAGTGGACGTGCCGTCGGGCAGGGGGAGGTGGGGCTCATGGCCACGACGGTGACCCGCCGGGCGTTCCTGAGGGCCGGGGCGGCCGGCGCTGCAGCGACCCTCTTCGGCTTCGACCTCAGACCCGCCCAAGCCCAGGTCCGGACCCTGAAAATCGAGCGCACCACGGAGACCCGCAGCATCTGCCCCTATTGTTCTGTGAGCTGCGGGGTGATCATCCACACCCTCGGGGACCGGTCCCGCAACGTCACTGGTTCCACCGTGGTGCACGTGGAGGGCGACCCGGACAGCCCCATCAACCGGGGCACTCTGTGCCCGAAGGGAGCGGCGCTGCGGCACAACATCAACAGCGAGAAGCGCCTCACCCGGGTGCTGTACCGGGCTCCGGGCAGCGACCGGTGGGAGGAGAAAAGCTGGGAGTGGGCCCTCGATACCATCGCCCGGCGCCTCAAGGACACCCGAGACCGCACCCTCCGGCTCCAGGACGCCCAGGGCAACCCGTGCAACTGCCTGACCTCCGTAGGTGTCCTGGGCTTCAGCGCCCACGACAACGAGGCCGGCTGGCTCGCCAACAAGGTCCTCCGTACCGCCTTCGGGATCATCCCCTTCGAGACCCAGGCACGGATATGACACGACCCCACGGTGGCCAGTTTGGCCCCGACTTTCGGACGCGGCGCGATGACCAACAGCTGGAACGACATCGCCAACGCAGATGTGGTGTTGGCGATGGGCGGCAACCCCGCGGAGAACCACCCGGTGGGGTTCCGGTTCGTGATGGAGGCCAAGCGCAAGCGGGGCGCCAGGCTGGTGGCGGTGGACGTCCGCTTCCAGCGGACCGCCGCGGTCGCTGACCACTTCGTCCAGATCCGCCCCGGCACGGACATCGCCTTCCTGGGAGGTCTCATCAACTACGCCCTGCAGAACGGCCGCTACCACGAGGAGTACCTGCGACTGTACACCAACGCCCCCTTCCTCGTCCGCGAGGACTTCTCCTTCAACGAGAAGGAGGGTGTGTTCTCCGGCTGGAAGGAGGACAAGAAGGAGTACGACCGGTCCAGCTGGGACTACGAGCTGGACGACCAGGGGTTCGCGAAGGTGGACCTCACCCTGCGGCACCCCCGCACGGTGTTCCAGTGGATGAAGCGGTTTTACTCCCGGTACACGCCGGAGGTGGTGGCGAACATCTGCGGCTGTTCCAAGGAGGACTTCCTCAAGGCCGCGGAGATCATCACGGAGACCCACCGGCCGGACAAGGCGATGACCATCCTGTACGCCCTGGGCTGGACCCACCACAGTTACTCCGTCCAGCTCATCCACTGCGCGGCCATGCTCCAACTGATCCTGGGGAACATCGGGGTCGCCGGGGGCGGCGTGAACGCGCTCCGCGGCCACGCCAACGTCCAGGGCAACACGGACATGGCGGTCCAGACTCACAACCTGCCCGGGTACCTGGCCATGCCGCGGGCCCGCTGGCGGACCCTGGAGGACTACATCAAGGCGCGCACCCCCAGGCCCCTGCGGCCCAACTCCATGAACTTCTGGCAGAACACGGACCGGTTCATGGTGAGCCTGCTGAAGGCGTTCTTCGGGCCGAAGGCCACGAAAGACAACGGGTTCGGGTACGGGTGGCTCCCGAAGATCCCCATCCGCGCGGACGGGAAGGAGGAGCGCTGGACCTGGGTGTTCATGAGCGACGCCATGTTCCGCGGTGACCTGCAGGGGCTGTTTGTCTTCGGGATGAACCCCGTGAACCACGGCCCGAACACCCGGAAGGTCATCCGGGGGCTGGCGAACCTGAAGTGGCTGGTGGTGGCGGAAACTTACGAGACGGAGACCGCGGGCTTCTGGAGGCCGGAGATCCTGGAGCACGTGGGCCTCAAGCCCCAGGACGTGCAGACGGAGGTCTTCCTGCTGCCCGCGGCCAACTTCGCGGAGAAGGACGGGAGCTTCACCAACTCCGCCCGCTGGATCCAGTGGAAGTGGAAGGCCGTGGACCCGCCCGGGGAGGCCAAGGACGACCGGGAGATCCTGGCCCGGCTGTTCCTGAAGGTGCGGGACCTGTACCGGAAGGAGGGCGGGAAGTTCCCCGAGCCCGTCCTGAACCTGTGGTGGTGGTACACGCAGCCTGAGAACCCCAGCGCGGACGAGCTGCTGCGGGAGATCAACGGCTTCGCCCTGGAGGAGGTCAAGGACGACAAGGGCAACGTGGTCCTGAAGAAAGGGGAGCAGGTGAAGGCCTTCCTCCAGCTCCAGAAGGACGGCTCCACCTGCAGCGGCAACTGGCTGTACGTGGGCGTGTACACGGACCAGAACAACGCCGCCCGGCGCGACCCCTCCGACCCCACGGGCCTGGGCTTCCACCACAACTGGGCCTTCAACTGGCCCGCCAACCGCCGGATCCTGTACAACCGGGCCAGTGCGGACGCCCAGGGCCGCCCCTGGGACCCCAAGCGGCCGGTGTTGCGGTGGACCGGCGAGCGGTGGGTGGGGGACGTGCCGGACTACAAAGTGGACTCCCCGCCCGAGGCGGGGCTGGGCGCCTTCATCATGCTGGCGGAGGGAGTCGCGCGCTTGTTCACCGCCGGCTCTTTCGTGGACGGGCCGTTCCCCGAGCACTACGAGCCCGTGGAGTCTCCGGTGGAAAACCTCCTGCACCCCAAGCACAGCGCCAACCCCGTGGCCGTGATCTTCACCGGCACCGAGTGGGACAAGCTCGGCGACCCGCGGGAGTTCAACATCGCCTGCAGCACCTACCGGCTCACCGAACACCAGCACTACTGGACGAAGAACAACGCCATCAATGCAGAGCTGCAGAACGAGTTCTTCATCGAGATCCCTGAGGAGCTGGCCCGGGAGCGGGGGATCCGGAACGGGGACTTCGTGCGGGTCTCTTCCGCTCGCCACTCCATCGTAGGCCGGGCCATGGTGACCCGGCGGATCAAGCCGCTCCAGGTGAACGGAAAGAAGGTCTACGCCATCGGCTTCCCCATCCACTGGGGCTACCTGGGCTTCGGTCGGCAGAAGGGCGGGATCGCCAACTTCGTGACCCCGTCCGTGGTGGATCCCAACAGCACGTGCCCGGAGTACAAGGGGTTCCTGGTCAAGCTGGAAAAGGCGTAGGGGGTAGGGGCCATGCCGAGGGTGGGCCTGGAAGTCAAGGCAGTTTCGGCCACCAAGCGGGTGACCCCCGGGCTGGGGCACCCGCCCACGGGCGAGGTCACCAAGCTCGTGGACGTGTCCGTGTGCATCGGGTGTAAGGCCTGTGAGGTGGCGTGTAAGGAGTGGAACGACCTCCCCCCCAACCCGGACCGCCCCTTCACCGGCTCCTACCAGACGCTGCCCGACCTGGACTACAATTTCTGGCAGCTCATCAAGTTCAACGAGGTGGAGCGGGACGGCCGCCTGGTCTGGACCCTCACCAAGTTCCAGTGCATGCACTGCGAGGACCCCGGCTGCCTGCGGGCGTGTCCTGCGCCCGGCGCCATCGTGCAGTACGCCAATGGGATCGTGGACTTCGTGCAGGAGAACTGCATCGGCTGTCAGTTCTGCGTCACCGGCTGCCCCTTCGATGTGCCGCGCATCAGCCCCACCACCGGTAAGGTGTACAAGTGCACCCTGTGTTCAGACCGGGTGGCGGCGGGGCTGGAACCAGCCTGCGTGAAGGCCTGCCCCACCAACGCCATCTCCTTCGGCACCCGGCCGAAGATGCTGGCGCAGGCAGAGGAGCGGGTCCAGAGGCTGAAGGCGGACGGGTACGCGGAGGCCACCGTCTACAACCCGCCCGGGGTGAGCGGCACCCACGTGATCTACGTCCTGCCCTTCGGGAACGAACCGGAGCTCTACGGGCTTCCCAAGAACCCGCGGGTCACCTTCGTCAACCTGTGGAAGGGCCCGTTGAAGTGGCTGGGCAACACGGTGCTGTTCGGCGGGATTCTGGGCGCGGTGCTGCACTACTTCCGCTTCGGCCCGCGGGAGGTGAACGGGAAGGGCGCCGGGGCAAGCCACCCGGAGAGGGTGCAGTGAGGTGAGGCCATGGAGCAGCGGACGGAGCGGGACGAGGGGATCCTGCGGTACACGATGGGCGAGCGGATCGTGCACTGGGTGGTGGCACTGTCCTTTCTGTACCTGCTGCTGACCGGGCTCGCCCTGTTCTACCCGCCCTTCTACTGGCTGGTGGGCCTGTTCGGGGGTGGGCCGGTGGTCCGCTACTGGCACCCCGTCGTGGGGGTGATCTTCTTCGGGGCGCTGGCGGTGATGCTGCTCATGTGGGCGCGGGACATGAGGCTCGAGCGGCACGACCGCGAGTGGCTGCGACACATGGGGGACTACGCAGTCGGGCGGGAGGAGGCGGTGCCCCCTTCTGGCCGGTTCAACGCGGGGCAGAAGCTGCTGTTCTACCTGCAGTTCCTCGCGGGGACTTTGCTGCTGCTGTCGGGCGTCGTCCTCTGGTTCCCCCTCAGCTTCGGTCGGCTGGTCCGGGAGGCGAGCTTCGTGGTGCACGACCTGGCGGCCATCGCAGCCATGGGGGCTCTGATCCTGCACATCTACATGGGCGTGTTCGTCATCCGCGGCAGCTGGGAGGCCATCACCCGGGGCACAGTGTCGCGCAGGTGGGCGGAGGCCCACCACGGGCTGTGGTTCCGGCAGCTGCGGGCGGCGGGGTCGCGTTCGCAGGAGTAGGGGTGCGGGAGGGTCCGGAACGTCGGAACCGCCTGCAACGTTCCCGCGCCCTCCGCCTGGCGCGGTGACCGCGAGCTGGGAACGGCGGCTGCAGCGCGCCGAGGAACTCGCGCAGCGGTGGCCGTTCGCGACGGAAGCGCTGAAGTTCTACGCCCACGTGGCGCGTTTCCAGGCCAGCCTGCAGGACGCTCTGCGGGGCTCGGTCCCTGTGCTCGCCTGCAAGGAAGAGGGGTTCGTCCTCCGGTCCGCCTCCCCCCTTGACCACCGCCTTCTCCTGAGGCCGAAGTTCGCCGGCTTCCTCGAGCTCGTACGGGAGATAGCCCCGCCGCAGCTGGCCGCCGCGGCGGACGCCTTGCGGTCAACCCCCGAAGAGCTCTGGGAAGCCCTGTGGGACGGGTACTGGAGAGGTCAGGCGCTCCCCGACTTGGAGGTCGAGGGTCCGCTGTTGGCGTTCTTCCCCAAAGCCTTCCTCCAGCCATACGCGGCGCTGCTGGCCGCTGGCCTGCGCGGGGACGGGGAGGGAGACGCCCTGTCCAGCCCGGGTGTGGAAACGTCGCCCGTCTGTCCCCTGTGTGGCGCTGCCCCTCAAGTGTCCGTCCTGCGCGAGGAGGGCCACGGCGCGGCGCGCTCGCTGCTGTGCGCCCGGTGTGAGACAGAGTGGCGGTACAAGCGGGTCCGGTGCGTGGCGTGTGGAGAGGAGGAGGCCCGGCGCCTGGTCTACCTACAGGCCACGGAGTGGCCCCACGTCCGGGTCAGTGCGTGCCAGGTGTGCCGCCGCTACATCAAGGAGGTCGACCTGACCAGGGACGGGCTCGCAGTACCTGTGGTGGACGAGATCGCTGCGATCCCCCTGGACCTGGCAGCCGGGGAGGAGGGGTACGAGAAGGTGGAGCCCAACCTGATCGGCCTGTGACCGGTCCGGGGGGGCGAAATTCTTTGCGGTGCGGGCGTCCAGCGGATGCCGGGGGCTCCGCAAACCGTTAGGCTCTTTGTGGGGACCTGTTCCCGAACAGGCCCGGGCCTGGAACTGCCGTGACGGCCGAGAGGGTGTCGAAACCTGCCCTCCAGGAGCGGACAGCTCGGCAGCCCGACGCGTTCACAGCCGCCCACCTAGTGGCCGCGCTTCAGAGTGCTCTCGCGGAGCTGCGCCGGTCCTGTGACGAAGTGAATGCCCTCAACGTGTTCCCCGTGGCAGACCACGACACCGGCTCCAACCTGTGCGCGACCCTCGCCAGTGCTGCAGACGCGGTGCGGGAGGTGGAAGGCAAGGACCTCGGTACCGTCGCCGAGGCCGCAGCCCGCGGGGCCTTCTTCGGAGCCCGGGGAAACTCCGGAGCCATCCTGGCGGAATACCTGTACGGCCTGAGCCAGGCGTGGAGCGGGCTCGAGCAGGCAGACGGCCAGAGGACGGCCGCCGCCTTGAACCGGGCGGCCCGCACCGCCCGGGCGGCGGTGCACAACCCGGTGGAGGGCACCATCCTCACGGTGGCGGACGCGGCTGCCGCCGCAGGCGGCCGAGGCGCCGTCCTGCTGGAGGTCCTGGATCTCGCGGCTGCCGCGGCCCGCGCGGCGTGGTCACGGACCCGAAGACTGCTCCCGGCCCTCCGCCGTGCGGGGGTGGTGGACGCAGGGGCGGCTGGGGTGGTGGCTTTGCTGGAGGCCATGGCGGCGGCGGTGAGGGGGGTCCCAGCTCCGCCTCTCTCGCCTCCCGCGCGCGGGGCGGTTGCCGCAGTCTGGGCCGGGCCGGTCCTCCTGGCCGCCCGCTACTGCACCGAGGTGGTCGTACGAGCCCATCGGCTTCCCGGCACACGGGCCCGCCGCGCCCTGGAACGACTCGGGGACTCCGTGGTGGTGGCCGAACGCGACGGTCTGGTCCGGGTGCACGTCCACACCGAAACTCCCCACCTGGTGCTGCTACGCGCCGCCCGCTGGGGCGAGGTGCAGGAGATCCGGGCGCTGAGGCTCTCCCCGGATCGGGTGGAGGAGCCGGAGCCCGTCAGGGCTCCGGCAGGTACGCGACCCCCAGCACGCCCGGGCCGGTGTTCACGGCCATTACAGGGGTGAAGGGGAAGACGGGGACAGGGTCTGCACCTTCAGACCTGAGGGCGCCGGCCAGGTGTTGCGCCTCCTCAGGCATCCCTGCCTCGGTCACGGCGAGGTGCAGGCGCGTGGCCCGGCTCCGTGCCCTGTGGACCTCCGCCACCATCCGGCGGACCGCGGCGGCCAAGTTGGCAGCCAGCCCCGCCCGACGGATCCGGCCTCCTCCGATGGCGAACAACGGGACGGCTCCCGCCCGCCGGTTGAGCAGGTAGGCAATCCCCGGAACCCGTCCGCTTCTGTGCAGGTGGTCGAGACTGCGGACCACAGCCACGAGCCGGGCTCGAGGCCCCGCGGCCTTCACCCACTCCACGACCTCCCCCAACGCCCACCCCGCCTGTAGCCGCCGGGCCGCCTCCCGTACGACCAGCCCCTGAGCAGCCGCAGCTGTCCCCGTATCCACGACCTCCACTGGGACCGGGAAGCGGTCCGCAGCCCGACGGGCGTGCTCGTGTGCCGCAGACAACCAGCGCGCTACCGTGAGCACCAGGATCTGGCCCGCATCCCGCCGGACGGCTTCCTCGAAGGTGGACAGGTAGTCGGCGGGGGACGGGGCCGAGGAGGTGGGGTACGGCGGCCCGTGTTCCAGCCACGTCAGCACTTCCTGAAGCGTCACGTCCACCCCGTCGCGGTAGCTCCGCTCCGCCCGGACGATCCACATGGGGACTACCAGGATGCCTAGCTCCGCGCAAAGAGTCAGGGGCAGAGAGCACGCAGACTCCGTGACCACCAGCACCGCGCCCATCGGTTCCCTCAGGCCCACTCGGACAGCCGTCGCTTCACTTCCCTGAGCCGCTCCCATACCCACGGAAGCTGCCGAACGGCCACCGTGAGGGCTACCGCGGTCGCCGCCGCGACCTCGCGGGGCGGGTACTGCCAGGCGACCAGGAACGCCACGCACAAGGGCAGGCCCACGATCCCCACCGTGGGTGCCCACCGGGTACGGAGGGCCAGCAAGGCCCCGAGGCCCAGGGAAACCACGGCCGGACCGGTGGCCAGGACCAGGAGGACGCCTGCGGCAGGAGCCAGACCGCGTCCACCCCGGAACAGCAGGTACACGGGCCAGTTGTGGCCTGCCACGGGCGAGACGCACACCAGCACGAATCCCTCGAGGCTGGTGGCTACCCGCCGCGCGAGCCAAGCTACCAGGGCTCCCTTGGCCACGTCGAAGGAGGCGACCACCACGGCTGCCGAGCGTCCCAGCTTCCGCCACGCCCCCGCACCCCCGGGGTTGTCCCCAAGGGCGCGCATGGACGTCCGCAGCCTGCGCCGGGCCAGGATCTCGGCAGGGAGGACGGACCCCAGCGCGTACCCGACGAGGGCGGTCAGCCACTCACGGGTCTCCATCCTGTGCTTGTGATCGCCCGGAGCACCATTCCGTCGGGCCCTGCCACGACGTGGATCAGCCGGCTGGCGTGAGCTTCCGCCGCCCCCATTTACTTTACGTCGAGCTTTACGGAGTCCCTAGCGCCGGCGGGGTGCGGTTACCGGAGGGGCATCCGGGCGACCGTGAGCAGATCCTCCACCTGGACCACCCCGGCCACGGACCGCGTAACTTCCAGCACGGCCTGCCGCTCCTCCGACCCGAACACCACCCCCTGGAGGGTCACCGTTGTCCCGCGCGCGGTGACGTGCAGGTCCACGTGGCCCAGCCGGCCGTCCGACTTCAGGGCTTCTTGGACGCGGGCGGCCAACGCCCGGTCCCGCACCGCCTGGCGGGAGGCTTCGTCCGCCTGAAACTCGGGCCTGTCCAGGAGCTGCTCGACGAGCTGGCACCCCATCTCCACGTTGACGCGCTCCGTGTTGATCACGAGGTCGTACAGGTCGCTGTCCTCCCACTCCACGTCGAAGAACTGCCGGATCCGCGCTCGGACGCCCTGGTCGTAGCGTTCCGCGATGGCTTGGGCCTCGGACCTGGAAACCCCCAGCCGGTCTGCCAGCCGCTCCACCCGCAGTGGGAGCGGCGCGCACACACGCACCCGGACCGCGTGCCGCACGCCACGCAGGAGCATGGTAGACCAGCGACCCAGGATCACTACGTTGTCTGCCTGTGCATACTCCAGCACGCGCGCGGCCACGTGGTAGAAGTGACGTCGGGCGGGCAGGCTCAGGCGTTCCCAGAGTCCCGGGGGGCTCTCCACAAGCCGGGTGAGTTCGTCCTCCGTGAGGGGAGCCACCCGGGCTGCCTCCTCCAGGATTTCCCGCCGCACGAACTGGTAGCCCCGGCGCCGGGCCACCTCCTCCGCGATGAAGGTCCCAAGGCTGCCGAGCTCTCGGGTGAAAGCGACGATTCCCAAGCCGGCTCCCTTACACGGCGCGGCCGGACACGACCTACGAACCCGCGGCCCCGGGGGCCTCCGCCGGAACCGCTCCGCCGCGCGCGCGGCGCACAACGTTCCGCGCGAACGGCAGGAGGAACACGGCGATGGCGGCGGCCAGGAAGAAGGCTGCGATGGGACGGGTGAAGAAGATGGCCGGCGAGCCCTGACCCATGATCAGGCTCTGGCGGAAGGCCTGCTCCGTCATGTCCCCGAGGACCAGGGCGACCACCAGGGGGGCGAGGGGGTAGCCCAACTTCTTGAACAGGTACCCCGCCAGCCCAGAGCCCAGCATGATCCACAGGTCCAGGACCTGGTTGTTGACCGCGTACGCGCCGATGCTGCACAGGATGGTGATCAGGGGAGCCAGGATGGCGAAGGGAATCCGGACGATGGCCGCAAAGGCCGGGACCAGGGTGAGGACGATCAGCACCCCGATCACGTTGGCCAGGTACATGGACCCGATGAGGCCCCACACGAACTCTCGGTTCTCCTGGAAGAGGAGGGGGCCGGGGTTCAGGCCCCAGATGAAGAAGCCGGCCAGCATCACCGCCGCCGTGGGGGAACCAGGAATGCCCAGGGTCACCATGGGGAGCAGGGCCCCGACGCCCGCGGCGTGCGCCGCGGTCTCGGGCGCCACCACCCCTTCCACCTCGCCCGTGCCGAACCTCGAACCCCTGGGGCTGAACTGCCGTGCGATCCCGTAGCTCATGAAGGACGCGGGGGTAGCCCCGGTACCCGGCAGCACCCCGATCCAGAAGCCCAGCAGGGTGCTGCGGATGATGGTCCACACGTAGCGAGGGAACATCTTCCACGTCTCCCACACGTCCCGGAAGCTCAGCCGGGCCCGCAGGCCCTCGATCCGCAGTGCTTCCTCCACCGTCAGCAGGATCTCGCCGAGTCCGAAGACGCCGATGGCGATGATCACGAAGTTGACCCCGCTCTGCAGGGCCACGGAGCCGAAGGTCATGCGGGGAGACCCGCTGACGATGTCGAAGCCCACCGTGGCGAGCAGGAGGCCTAGGAAGGTCATGAGCACGGCCTTGACCGGGTCCCCGCTCTCGAGCCCCGCGATGGTGGCGAAGGCCAGCAAAAGGACTGCGAAGTTCTCCGGCGGGCCGAACTTCAGGGCGAGCTCCGCCAGGGGTGGGGCGAAGAACGTGAACAGGACGATGGCCACGAAGGCACCGATGAAGGAGGAGGTGAAGGCGGCGGTCAGGGCGACTCCGGGCTTCCCCTGTTTTGCCAGGGGGTAGCCGTCGAACATGGTGGCCACCGACCACGGCTCTCCGGGGATGCGGAACAGGATGGAGGTGATGGCCCCGCCGAAGATGGCGCCCCAGTACACCGAGGCCAGCAGGATGATGGCCGCGGTGGGCTTCAGGTGGAAGGTCAGCGGCAGGAGCAGCGCCACGCCGTTGGTCCCGCCCAGACCGGGGAGCACCCCGATGGCGGTGCCGAGGAGCAGCCCGACGACCGCCACCATCAGATTCTCGGGGGAGGCAGCTACTGCGAGTCCGTAGAGCAGGTCGTGGAATGTCCGGACTGGATCCATCTGGCTACCTTCCGTACAGCAAGGATTCCAAAACCAGCCCCTTCGGCATAGGCATCAGAAACCACCGTTCGAACACGAGGAACAGGGCCAGGGGGACGCCGACGCTCACCGCGAGGACCAGCGGCCAGGGATGGCGTCCCACCAGCCGCGTGTACCCAAGCAGGTACAGCAGCCCTCCGAGGTAGATCCCGAGGTAGTGGAGGAACGCCACGACCCCCACCATGGGTAGGAACACCACGAGAATGCGCTTCCACGCTCCGCCTGGAAGGAAAGGCTCTCCCTGCCCGTGGTTGGAGCTCCACGTCCGAACCAGCACTGCCAGCCCAGCGAGGGTGAACCCCGTGGCGAGCCAGAAGGGGAAGAACCCTGGGCCCGGACCGGATGCCGTCCAGCCCGTGGGCAGCCGGGCCGCCTCCCGCATGAACACGATCCCGGCTACCACCAGCAACCCCGCGAACCCTAGAGCCGCCTGCCTCACCCCGAGCCCCCTATCGACGCGGTGGGTCAGGACCTAGCGCGCCAGCCAGCCCGCCTTGTCCATCAGGCTCCGCACCTGCGCGTCCTTCCGCTCCAGCCACTGGACGAACTCCCGGCCCGTGAGGTAGGCCTTAGTGTACGCGCCCCGCTCGATGAACTCCGCCATCTCCGCAGTGTCCAGGACCCTCCGGAAGACCTCCTGGTAGAAGGCCACCGCCTCCGCCGGCATCTGCGGCGGGCCGAAGATCCCCCGGAGCATCTGGTACTCGATGGGGTAACCCAGCTCTTTCATGGTGGGGATCTCAGCCCACTTGCCCACCCGGACCCGTTCGGACGCGAAGATGCCAAGCGGGCGGACTCTTCCGGCCTCCCAGTGCCCCACCGCCTCGATGGGGTTGTTCACCGTGAAGTCCACTTGCTTGCCCACCAGGGCTGCGGCCACCGCTCCGCCACCGGGGAACGGCACGTAGGTGAACTTGGCACCCCACGCCTGCTCCAGGAGGACCATGATGATCTCGTCCTCCTGCTTGGAACCGGTGCCCGCCATCTTGAGCCGGCCGGGGGGACCTGCCTTGGCCGCGCGGACGAAGTCGTCCAGTGTCCTCCAGGGAGAGTCCGCGTGGACCCACAGTACGAAGTGGTCCAGCAACAGCCGGGCGATAGGGGTGAGGTCCCGCCAGCTGAAGCGGGAGCCGTCCCGTTTACGGATGACCTGCGCCGCGGGCGTGGCGAACAGGCTGTCAAGGGTGATCAGGATAGTGTGCGGGTCGCCGGTCTTGTCGATCATCCACAGGAACGCCTGCGCTCCTGCTCCCGCGGGCCGGTTGACAGGGATGAAGGGTTGCGGGGACAGCCGGTACTTCTCGATGAGAGGCGCCATCAGGCGCGCCTGCTGGTCGGCGCCTCCCCCGGTCCCTGCCGGGACCGTCCACTCCACCGGGCGGTTGGGCTGCCAGGCCGGAGCGGCCCAGACCCCGGATCCCAGCAGCCCCAAGAGGCACACCAGTACTAGGGGCAGCGAGCCCCTGTGGACACGCCCCATTCCCCATACCCCCTTTGATTTCTGAGCATGGCGCTCAATTTTTTTGCGGTCTTCCCGTGCTTTAGTTTACGCCTCCTCCCGTGCGACTCCTGCAGTGCCCTTCACGCGGAAACCTTCAGCGTCCCACGGAAGGGTGCCACTCCGGGCACCTCCCACTCGTCCCACATCTGGTCCACCATCCGCTGGATGTGCGCGATGTCCTCCTCCGTCAGGTGGGCGAACCGGCCCTGCCGGGTGAGGTACTCCCGCACGGGGATCCTCCCTTTCGCCGTCTTCCGCGCGTCGTACGTGTACACCACCTCGCCGTCGATGATTTCGTACAGGGGCAACAGGCCCGAGCGCACGCCCAGCTCGCCCAGCTCGTGCGAGTACCGCGGGTGGAAGTCCCAGCCCTTGGGGCAGGGGTCGTAGGTGTGGATGAAGGTGGGCCCTCCGATGCTGAGGGCCTTGCGGACCTTGTTCAGAAAGTCCAGAGGGGGGAAGGTGGCGCAGGCGGTGGCCACGTACCGGCAGTTGGGGTGGCCCACCGCCAGCATGGCGGCCACGTTCTTCTTCCACCGGCGGTGCATGATCCGCTCCACCTTGCCCACGGGGCTGAAGGTGGTCTGCGCGCCCCAGGTGGTGAGCCCCGTGGCCTGGATGTCCGTGTTGGCCGCGGACTCGTTGTCGTACATGATGATGAGGAGGTCGTAGTCCGTCTGCAGGGCGCCGGAGATCCCTGACAGCCCCATGTCGCCGCCCCCGAGGTCCCCGCAGAAGGAGATGACGTTGATCTTCTCCTGGGGGATCCGGTTCTTCCGCATGAGCGCCCGCAGCCCCGCGGCCATCCCCACCGCGGACGACCCTCCGGCGCCCAGCTGGGTGTGCATCCACGGCACGATCCAGGGGGTCGTCATGTAGCTGGTGTTGGCCACGTACATGCACCCCGTGGACCCTGCCACCACCGTCCGGGGCCCCGCCGCCTTGATGAACTGCCGCATCACCGTGGCGGACTCGCAGCCCTGACACGTCCGGTGCCCGGAGGTGTAGAACTCCTCGAGAGGGATCTGCTTGACGCCCTTAATCCGGTCGTAGACGAGGACCTTGTCCGCAGTCGCCATAGTCTCCCCCTTCCCTTTTACTCCCGCACGCCCACCCAGGTGACGAACCCGTCCAGGCGGTCCTCCCGGGCCGCCTCCTGGGTGATCTCGAACATCCGGATGGCGTCCTGGATGGAAACGTCCCGGCCCCCGAGGCCGGTGATGAAGTTCACTACCGCGGGCCTCTCCCGTACCGGGTACAGGCAGGATCGCACCTCGTGCAGCAGGACCCCGCCGTCGTCCGGAGCCCCGTGGGCGAAGTCGCGGTCGATGACCCCGACGGCCCGGAACCTCCGGAGGGACTCCCGGAGTTCCTCGGTGGGGAAGGGCCGGAACCACCGCAAGTTGACGTAGCCGACCCGGTGGCCCTGTTCACGGAGGCGCCGGACGGCGGTGCGCGCCGGCATGGCCACGGTGCCCATACCGATCAGGACCACCTCCGCGTCGTCGGTGAGGAACTCCTCGAAGTAGTAGGGGGGCCGGTACCGCTGCCCGAACACCTGGTTGAACTCCTCGTACGCGGTGGCGATGACCCTGCGGGCCCGTCGCGCCGCCTCCCAGTTCTGGCGCCGGATCTCCATGACCCAGTCCTCGTTTACCTGCGGCGCGATGGAGACCGGGTTATCCGGGTGCAGCCGGCGCTCCCCGAGGTCGAAGGGCGGGAGGAAGCGGTTCACCGCCTCCTGCGAAGGGATCCGCACGATGTGCTGCGAGTGGGTGAGGAAGGCCCCGTCCATGGCTAAGGCCATGGGCATCCTCACGTGTTTGTCCTCCGCGATCCGGTAGCCCAGGAGCACGTGCTCCAGGGCCTCCTGGGCGGTGGCGACCCAGCACAACAACCACCCCATGTCCCGGATGGCCAGGGCGTCGTTGTGCTCGACGCCGAAGGCCCCAGGGTCGTCCAGGGCCCGGTTCCCCACCAGGAACAGCACGGGCAGACGGTCGGTGGCGGTCACCACGAGGGCCTCAAACCCGTACATCCAGCCGGTGCCGCTGGACCCCGCGAAGGCCCGGGCCCCTACGGACGCGGCGTGCTTGACGATCTCGAACTGGGAGTGCTCGCTGTCCGCCACGATGTACTCCGCCACGAGCTTGCCGTCCGCGATGATCTTGGAGATGGCGTCCATGACCTCCGTGTACGGACGGATGGGGTACGCCGCGATCACGTCGACGTTGGCCAGGCGGATGCCCTCCGCGACCGCCTGGCAGCCGGTCAGCAGGTCTTCCCGTTCGTAGACTCCTACCGGTTGTGCGACGGCCATCCTCGTCCCTCCTTTCGGACCCTACGCGCCCGCGCGGGCTGCCGGCTTGGGCTTGCCGCCTACCGGCACGGGCTCCGCCTCCACCACCCGCTGCCCCGTGCCGGTGACCACGTTGGGCAGCACCCGGTGCGTCCCCTTCTTCTCCTCCGCCCACCGGATGTAGCCTTCCGGGTCCCGCTTCCAGTGCTCCCAGGGGCTCCGGTTGTCCTCGAAGGCCAGCTCGTCCACCATCACGATGCACTCCTGGACCGGGCAGACCTCCGCGCACTTCCCGCACCCCACGCAGTACTCGTAGTCCACGTCGTAGTAGCCGTCCGGAGTGGGGTCGAAGCACTGGTCCGGGCACTCCAACCAGCAGAGCGTGCACTTGGTGCACAGGTCGAACCGTACCACGGGGCGCTGGGACTTCGTGGTGCCGCGCTTGAACAGCTGGTTGCGGGACTGGCCCTTCGGTCCCAGGTGGAACTCCCGTGGGACCGCCTTGACCACCACGCCCTCCGAGAACTCGTGCCATTTCGGCAGCTTGGGGATCTCGTAGGGCCAGTCGATCCCCTGCAGGGGGGTGACCTCGTGGACGTTGTGGCGTACGGACTCGTACGCCTTCTGGGCCGCCTCCACCCGGTGCTCCTCGTGGGTCTTGTCCCAGAGGTAGCCCTTGACCGCCTCAATGCTGAGCAGTTGCGGGTCCAGGGCGGCCAGGGCGCCCAGCACCCGCTCGTGGGTGAGGTCGTCCCGGTACACCCACAGGCCCGCGAAGCTGGCATCCCCCTCGAGGATGGCCAGGTAGTAGGGATACGGCTTGCGGGCCATGAAGCGCACCAAGTCCTCCGGCCGGCGCCGGGACACGACGAGCATGTACCCGTAGGGCACCACCTTCTCGTTGATGGGGCGGACCCCGTGCCACGCCCAGGGCTCCACGCCCTTCACCATGGTGTCGTCCAGGACCACGGAGATGTTCGCCTCGTCGATGTCCAGCTTGGCCCCGCACTCCGCCTCCAGCTCCTCCTCCGACAGGTCGGGGGACACGAAGGCGAAGTACTTGCAGGGGATGCCGTTGCGCTCGGGAGCGTCGCTGTAGCGGCCGTTGGAGAAGCCCACCTGGCCCATCCGGGCGGCGATCATGACGATGTCGCCGCCGATCCGCTTCGCCAGGGTCTTCTGGAAGATCCCCCGGTAGTTGATCTCTACCCGCTTGATCATCCGCCGTCCTCCTTCGCTCCGGAATTGGGACCGCACAGGCTGCAGGACGTCGTCCCTCACCTCCCTCGGGCACCGGGCCGGTTCGCGGACACGGCCCGGCCCAGGACCTCCTCGATCTCTTCCAAGTGGCGCCGCATGGCGGCCTCCGCGGCGGCGGGGTCGCGCCGGCGGATGGCAGCCAGGATCCGCCCGTGGCCCTCCAGGGACTTCTGGAGCCGTCCGGGGACCTGGAGGGACCGCTCCCGGCTGGTCCTCAGCAGGTCCATGAGGACGTCGAGGATCCGGAGGATCACCTGGTTACGGGCCGCGGTGGCGATGGTGTAGTGGAACTCGGAGTCCTCCTCCACCGCCAGCTCGCCCTGCTCCGCCTTGGCCCGCTGCCGATCCAGGATGGCCTGCAGGCGCCGGATCTCTTCCTCCGTGGCGTACCGCGCGGCGCGCGCGGCTAGGTGCGGCTCGATCATCTTCCGGACGTCCAGCAGGTCGGTGAGGAGAGCACGGCTGCGGACCAACAGCGAGGCGAGCGGGTGCACCACCGCGTCAGGGCTGAGATCCCGAACCACAGTCCCCTCGCCCTGCCGAGGCTCCACCAGACCCATGAGCTGGAGCACCCGGATGGCGTCGCGGACGGAGCTTCGGCTGACACCGAACCGCTCGGCCAGCTCCCGTTCGGTGGGGAGCCGGTCCCCGGGCCGCAGCTCGCCGTCCAGGATGAGCTGCTGGATGCGGGCTGCCACCTGCTCGTACACCCGCGTCCGTCGGATGGGCTCCAGCGTGGCGGGAGGCATCCGGCCCCCGATTGGTCCGATGATCGGTTCTTCGTGCCTTACCCTGCCACAGCCCCGCTTGCCTGTCAAGTCAATCGGAGCTACCGGCTAACACCGCGCCCTCCGGCGTTCGGACCTCGAAGGCGGCCAGCGGGTCCAGGGGACGGTCCAGCCGGTACAGAAGCAAGCGGGGTCGGTCGAAGGCCTCCACCTCGCTTCCCCCGCGTCTCGGGACTTCCTCGGAGGACTACGTGTCGCGGACGCCCGCCGTCTCCCTGGGACGTTATCGCGGATCACAGGGTACAATAGCCGCGTGATTTCCCCACGGGAGGAGGACGATGCACGCGGTCCGGATTCACCAGCACGGCGGTCCCGAGGTGTTGCGGTACGAGGAAGTCCCCACGCCCACGCCCCGTGAGGGCCAGGCCCTGGTCCGGTTGGTGGCGTGCGGGGTGAACTTCATCGACATCTACCAGCGGAAGGGCCTGTACCGGATCGACCTGCCGACCGCACTCGGGCAGGAGGGCGCGGGCGTGGTGGAGGCGGTCGGGCCCGGGGTCACGGAGGTGAAACCCGGGGACCGCGTGGCCTACTCCAACGTCCTGGGGTCGTACGCGGAGTACGTCCTGGTCCCAGCCCAGCGCCTCGTGCCCATCCCCGACGGCGTCACCTACCAGCAGGCGGCCGCCGCGATGCTGCAGGGGATGACCGCGCACTACCTGGTGACCACCACCTACCCTTTGAAACCCGGCGACGCCTGCCTGGTCCACGCGGCGGCGGGTGGGGTGGGCCTCCTCCTCGTCCAGATGGCCAAGCGGCGCGGCGCGCTGGTCATCGGAACGGTCTCGACGGAGGAGAAGGCCCGGCTGGCGCGGGAGGCAGGTGCTGACCACGTGGTCCTGTACACCCAGCAGGACTTCGAGGCGGAGGTGTTGCGGATCACGGAGGGGCGCAAGTTGCAGGTGGTGTACGACTCCGTGGGCAAGGACACCTTCGAGAAGAGCCTGAACTGCCTGGCGCTGCGGGGCATGCTGGTCCTGTACGGACAGTCCAGTGGGCCGGTGCCTCCCTTCGACCCGCAGCTGCTGGCCCAGAAGGGCTCTCTTTTCTTCACCCGGCCGGTCCTGTGGCACTACACCACCACCCGGGAGGAGCTGCTGTGGAGGGCCGGGGAGGTCTTGGGCTGGGTCCGCACCGGGGAGCTGAAGCTGCGCATCGACCGGGCCCTGCCGCTGTCCCAGGCTGCGGACGCCCACCGGGCTCTAGAAGGACGCGAGACCACGGGCAAGGTGCTGCTGCTGACGGGCTTCGAGGGGTAAGGAAGCCACCCGCTCCCTTGAGGGGCGAACGGCCGTTTGCTACCATAGTGGCCAAATGCCGCAGGTCTTGTCCGTCCGGCGGGGCAGGAGCGGGGAGGTCCGGGTGCGGCTGGACGACGGACGCACCCTGGCCGTTCCTGAAGACGCCTGGCGGCAGCTGAACTTGCCGGCGCCCGGCGAAGTTGAACCGGAGGCGCTGCGGACGCTCGAACACGCCAGCGCGCGGTACCGGCTGCGGCGGCGAGCGCTGGCGCTGCTGGCGGTCCGTCCCCGTTCGACTCGGGAGCTCCTCGAGAGGCTGGCCCGGGTGGCGGACGCCGGGCTTGCTAGCCAGGTGGTGTCCGAGCTGGAGCGGCGGGGCCTGGTGGACGACCGGCGGTTCGCCCTGGAGTGGGTCCGGTCGAGGCAGGCCTCGCGCGGCCTCGGGGCAGCGCGTCTGCGGTACGAGCTGCTGCGCAAGGGCGTGACGCGGGAGCTCGCAGAGGAGGCGCTGCGGGAGGCCGGAGCCGAAGAAGAGGCCCTGGCTGCGGAGGTTGCCCGACGGCGGCTTTCGCGGTACGCCCGGCAGCCACCTGAGGTGGCCGTACGCCGGATGGCCGGATACCTGGCGCGGCGCGGGTTCAGCCCTGCGGCGGTGTCCCGAGCCCTGGAGGCGGTGGGGCTGCGCGGGAAGCTGGCCGGAAAGGAGGCGACGCGGTGAGGTCGGGCCGGTCGGGCGACAGCCCTCTGCTGCAGCTGCCCCTGGCTCTGGATGAGCCGGCGCCGCCGCCCGCCACGGAGCGCATCCTCGACGGTCTCAACCCCGAGCAGCGCCGGGCCGTGGAGTGGGGGGACGGCCCGCTCCTCATCATCGCCGGCGCCGGTACAGGAAAGACCTCCGTGGTCACCCGCCGCATCGCGTACCTCATCGCGACCAAGCGGGCTAGGCCCCAGGAGATCCTCGCCCTCACCTTCACGGACAAAGCCGCAGGGGAGATGGAGGAACGGGTGGACGTGCTGGTCCCGTACGGCTACACGGAGGTGTGGATCTCCACGTTCCACGCGTTTGGGGACCGGGTCCTGCGGGAACACGCGCTGCTGTTGGGATTGCCCCCGGACTTCCGGGTGCTGAACCGCGCGGAACAGGTCCTGTTCCTCCGCGAGCACCTGTTCGAACTGCCCCTGCAGCGCTACCGCCCGCTGGCCGACCCCACGCGCCACCTCCAGGCGCTGGCCCAGCTGTTCAGCCGGGCCAAGGACGAGGACGTCTCCCCCGAGGACTACCGGCGCTACGCGGAGTCGTTGGCCGCTTCCGCCACAGACCCGGAGGCCCAGGCCGAGGCGGAGCGCCAGCTGGAGCTGGCAGAGACGTACGCCGCGTACCAGCGCCACATGGCGGAGCACGGGCTGCTGGACTTCGGGGACCTCATCACCCGCACCCTACAGCTCTTCCGGGAGCACCCGCAGGTCCTGAGGCGGTACCAGGAGCGGTTCCGGTACGTGCTGGTGGACGAGTTCCAGGATACCAACTACGCGCAGTTCGAGTTGGTCAAGCTCCTGGGGGCGGCCCACCGCAACGTGACCGCGGTGGGCGACGACGACCAGGCGATCTACAAATGGCGCGGGGCGGCCCTCAGCAACCTCCTGAACTTCACCCGGACCTACCCGGACGCGGAGCGCATCGTGCTGGTCCGCAACTACCGGAGCAGCCAGGCCATCCTGGACGCGGCGTACCGTCTGATCCGGCACAACGACCCGGACCGGCTCGAGGTCCGCGAGCGGGTGGACAAACGGCTGGTGGCGGACTGCCCGGAGGGCCCGGAGCCCCAGCACCTGCACTTCGACTCCCTCACCACGGAGGCCGACGCGGTGGCCCGCACCATCGCGGAGCGCGTGGAACAGGGCGTGTGGCGCTACCGGGACGTGGCCATCCTGGTCCGGTCCAACGCCGACGCAGAGCCGTTCCTCCGGGCCCTCAACCTGCGCGGGGTCCCGCACCAGTTCACGGGGACGCGGGGGCTGTATGACCGGGAGGAGATCCGGCTGGTGCTCAGCTTCCTCCGGGCCCTGGCGAACCCCCGGGACAACCTCAGCCTGTACTTCCTCGCCACCTCGCCCCTGTACCTGGCCAGTCCCACGGACGTCTCCCGGTGCTTGGCCGCGGCGCAGGCCCGCAACCGCTCCCTGGACCACGTGGTCCGCCAACTGGTGGACGATAGAGAGGCGGCCACCGAGTTCGCGGACCTGCGGGCGGAGCTGCAGCCCGAGAGCCTGGCAGCCCTGGCCAAGCTGACGGAGGACCTGGACGCCATGCGGCGGCTCGCTGTCGAACAGCCCACGGGGCGGGTGCTGTACGTCTACCTGGTGGAGCGCACGGGCTACGTCCAGCGCCTGGCGACTTCCGGGGACCCCACCGACGAGGCGCGGGTCCGCAACCTGGCGCGGTTCTTCGACCTGGTGGCCCGTGCGGCGCCCCTGCTGCGGTACGACCGGGCGGTGGAGTTCGTCCGCTACGTGGACGACCTCATCGCCGCGGGCGACGACCCGCCCGTGGAGGAGCTGGACCCGGAGGCGGACGCAGTTCAGGTGATGACCGTGCACAAGGCGAAGGGGCTGGAGTTCCCCGTGGTGTTCATCGGCTCGTGCGTGAGCCACAAGTTCCCGGTCCCGGACCGCTCGGACCCCATCGAGCTGCCGGAAGCCCTGATCCGGGACGAGCTGCCCGCGGGCGACCACCACCTCCAGGAGGAGCGGCGGCTGTTCTACGTGGCCATGACCCGGGCCAGGCGGGAGCTGTACTTCACCAGCGCCCGAGACTACGGGGGCGCCCGGCCGCGGAAGGTGAGCCGGTTCGTCCTGGAGGCCCTGGACCGACCGGGCCTGCAGGGCGGCGCCTTCCGCGCCTCCGCCCTCGAGCAGATCCACCGCCACGCGCCCGCCTCCCAGTCGGAGCTCCTGGCAGGGACCCTCCCCGCGGACGCCGTGATCAGCGTTTCGTTCCGCCAGCTGGACGACTACGAGACCTGTCCCCTCAAGTACAAGTACACCCACGTTTTGCGGGTGCCGGTGACCCGGGACCACCGGGTCGCCTACGGCACCGCCATCCACGAGGCCCTCCGGGAGTACCACCGCCGCCGCGCCCGCCGCCAGCCGGTGACCCTGGAGGACCTGGTGGCCCACTTCGAGCGGGTGTGGGTCAACGAGGGGTTCCTGAGCCCCGAGCACGAGGAGCGCCGCATGCAGGAAGGGCGGGAGGTCCTCCGGCGCTTCTTCGAGTTCCAGGAGGCGTGGGGCCACGTGCCCACCATGGTGGAAGCACCCTTCTCGTTTTTCCGCAACAACACCCGGGTGCGGGGCCGGTGGGACCGGGTGGACGTACGGGACGGGCAGGTGTGCATCGTGGACTTCAAGACCTCGGAGGTGCGAGAGGAGGCGAAGGCGGACGACCGCGCACGGGACAGCTTGCAGCTGCGGTTGTACGCCCTCGCCTACCGGGAGGTGCACGGGCGGCTGCCGGACCGCATGGAGCTGCACTTTTTGAACCCCGAGGGGGTCGTGGTGGGGTCCGTCCGCCCGGAACCGGAGTGGGTGGCGGAGGCGGAGGAGGTGATCGACCGGGTGGCGGAGGGGATCCGTCGGCAGGAGTTCGTGGCGACTCCGGACTGGTACCGCGCCTGCCGGTACTGCGCCTTTGCGTCCATCTGCCCCTACACCGCGCGCGGGGACTGAGGGAGCTGGCAGGATGGTGGCGATGGGAGCGGTGCGGGCAGTGTTCCTGGACGCAGGCCACACCCTGCTGGAGGGCAGGCCGTCGTGGTTCGACGTGTGGGCGGAGGGCCTGGGCGAGTTCGACGTCACCCTGGACCGGGAGGCCCTCCAGCGGGCGTACGCCCGCGCCAGCGACGCCCTCAGTCACATCCCGCCGGACCAGTTCACCGAGCAGACCTGGCGCCAGTTCCTGCGAGAGATGGTGGCCCATCTAGAAGTCCCCGGCCACGAGGACGAGATCGCGGACCGGATGCACCAGGTGCTGGCCCGGACCCGGCCGGAGTACGTGCCCTATCCGGAGGCACCCGCAGTGTTGGAAGAGCTCCGGCGCAGGGGGTTCCGGCTGGCGGTGGTCAGCAACTGGGAGCCGGACCTGCCCGAAGTCCTCGACCGCGCGGGCCTGCGCGGGTACTTCGACGCGGTGGTGGCATCTGCCCTCGTGGGGGCAGCCAAACCGGACCCCCGGATCTTCCAGGTAGCCCTGGACGCGGTAAGGGTGCGCGCCGCGGAGGCGGTGCACGTGGGGGACTCCTACGAGGCGGACGTGCGGGGAGCGCGCGCCGCCGGGCTGCACCCGGTGCTCATCGACCGGGACCGTGTGTTCCCCGACGTGGACTGCGACCGTATCCACGACCTCCGGGAGCTCCTCCCGTTGCTGGACCAGCTGGGGACACGGTGATCCGGATCCTGCACGTGGCCGACGTCCACCTGGGGGCGCGGTTCAGCGGCCTCGGGGCGAAGGGCGGGGAGCAGCGCGAGCAGCTCCGCCGGACCTTCGTCCGGTGCGTGGACCTGGCGCTGGAGCGGCACTGCCAGGTGGTCCTGGTGGCCGGGGACCTGTTCGACACACCACACCCTCCCCGGTCCGTTGCCTCGTTTGCCGCCGACCAGCTCCGCAGGCTCGCCCAGGCGGGCGTCCGGGTGTTCGCGGTGGCGGGCAACCACGACGCGGCGCCCGACGGGGTCTGGAAGCGGCCGGACTTCCTGGGCCGCGCAGAGGGCGTGGTGGTGTTCGGCGAGCAGCCGGAGGCCGTGCACCTGGACTTCGGGCTGGTGGTAGTGGGCCGCTCCGCAACCCCCGGCCAGAACCCCCTGGAGGCTTGGCCCAGGCCCCGGGGGCCCGCGGTAGGGGTGGCGCACGGTCCCGTGTACCGCCCCGGACAGGTGGAGGATCCCGCGGCCATCCGGCCAGACCAGATCCGCGCGGTCGGCCTGGACTACCTGGCCCTGGGGGACTGGCACTCGGCCCAGGAGGTGCACGGCCCTCCGCACGTGAGCTGGTACGCGGGCGCGCCCGAGTTCTTGAGCTTGGATCAGCCGGGGTTCGGCCACGTGCTGCTGGTCACCGTGGAGGCGCCCGGCAAAGTCCAGGTGGAGCCCGTGCGGGTGGCGCGGCGCCGGTACCAGCGGCTGGCGGTCTCCGTGGAGGGTCTGGACGACGAGGTCCTGCGGGCACAGCTGGAGGAGCTGGCGGATCCTGAGCTGGTTCTGGACCTGACCCTGCAGGGTCTCCGGGAAGCGGACCAGGTGTTCTCCCTCCACGCGCTGCAGCAGGACTACGGCGACCGGTTCTTCCGGTTGGTCCTGCGCGACCTGTCCCACCCAAGGCTGGACGAAGAAGCGCTGCAGAGGTTCGAGCCGGCCACCGTCCTGGGGCAGTTCGTCCGGAGGATGCAGAGCCGCCTGCAGGCGTCCGGCCCGGAGGAGCGGCCGTACCTGGAGGAAGCCCTGCAGCTGGGGGTCGCGGCCCTGCAGGGGCGTGGAGTGCACGGGTGAAGCTGCTGGAGCTGAGGGTCGAGAACTTCCGCCAGCACCGCCGCGCCTGCTTCCGCTTCGCTCCGGGATTCAACGCGGTGGTGGGACCCAACGAGGCGGGCAAGTCCGCGCTCCGCGACGCCCTCAGAATGGCGCTGTTCGCGAACCCTGCGTCCCAGCGCCACGAGGAAGCCGTGCGGCCGTGGGGGGGGGCCGGCGCCTCGGTCCTGCAGCTGGTCTTCGAGGTGCCTCAGGGCCGGTTCGAGCTGGTCAAGGACTTTGGCGCGGGCCGGGTGCTGCTGAAGGGACAGGGGAGGACCTGGGAACGGCCCCGGGAGGTCCAGCAGGCCATCGGCCGGGCCCTGGGGTTCCAGTCGGAGAAGGCCTTCCTGGCCACCGCCCACGTCCGCCAGGCCGAGTTGCATCGCATCGGCGAGCGTGACGTGGCGGCGCAGCTGGGGCGTATCGTGGCAGGGGCGGACGAGGACGCCTCCCGGGCCCTGCAGGCGCTGCAAAGAGCTCTGGAGGACCTGGAGCGGGGCCTGGCGCGGCCCGCCTCCAACCCCGGCCGTCTGTCCCGCGCCAGGCAGAGGCTCCGGGAGCTGCAGGCGCGCGTGGAGGATCTCCGAAGGGACGTCCAGGAAGCCCGCAACACCGCCGTAAAGGCTGCTGGGGTCCGGGAGCGCCTGGCGGAGCTGGAAGCGGAGCTAAAAAACCGCAACGAGCTCCTGGACCTGAACCGCAGGGTCCAGCAGGCCCGGGAACGCTCGGACTGGCTCCGCAAGGAGGTCGGCTGGCGCCGCGAGGTGCTCGAGCAGGTGGAGGCTCTGGAAGAACGCGTCCGCCGTGACCGGGAGGAGCTGGAGAGGCTCCCGCCAGCCGAAGACGGGACCCTGGAACGTCTCCGGGACTCCCTGAGACGCGCGGAGGAGCTGGAGGCGAGGGCCGCGCAGCTTGAACGCAGCGCCTTGGAGCTGCCGGAGGTCCAGCCTCCGTCTCGGTGGGTGTGGGGGATAGCCGGGGCGGCAGCGGTAGCGGCGGCGTGGCCAGGCCTGCCGGACGCATTGCGGGCCGTGCTGTTAGCCGTTGCGGTGGCCGCGGCCTTCGCCGGGTGGAAGAGCTGGCAACGGGCAGAAACCGCGCGCCGCGTGAGGGCAGACGCGGAGGCCCAGAACCGGGAGCGGTCGCGGCTAGCCGAGGAGCTCCGCGCCCAGGCGCAGGACCTGCGCGCTCAGGCCAAGGAGCACCTGGCCGCCGCGCAGGCCCGGTCCGTCGAGGAGGTGGAGGACCGGGTCAGGCGGCGCCGGCAGCTCGAACAAGCCCTGCAGTCCAGCCAGGAGCGGATCCAGGGCCTCCTGCGGGGCCGGGACCCGCAGAAGTTGAGGGAGGAGCTGCAGACCCTGTCCGTGGACCTGCACGCGCAGCTGCAGTTTCTGGACGACGAGGCGATCCGGGCCAAGGTACTGCTGCCACTGGAGATGCAGCGCTTGGAAGGCGAGACCCAGCGCCTGGTAGACGAGCAGCAGCAGCTGCAACGCGAGCTGCAGCGCCTGGAGGTGAAGCTGGAGTCGGCACCCGACGAGGAAGCCCTGCTGCGGGCGGAGGAGGAGCTGGCCGCCTGCCGCGCGGAGCTGGAGCGGCTCGAGCGCCGCCGCCAGGCGCTGCGCGCCGCGGTGGAGGTGCTGGAGGAGGCGAAGGCTGCGGTGGAGGTCCCAGCCCGCCGGGCGGTGGAGGAGAGGGCGGGGAAGTCCCTGGCGCGCCTCACGGGAGGACGGTACACCCGGCTGCGGGTACCCCACGACGCGGACAGCCTGCGCGTGGAGGTGTGGTCCGAGGAGGCGGGCTGCTGGCTGGCGCCCGAGGAGCCGCAGCTGAGCCGCGGGACCGTGGACCTCGTGTACTTGGCCGCGCGGGTGGCCCTGGTGGACGTCCTGGCACCTGAGGTGCGGCCCCCGCTGCTTCTGGACGACCCCTTCGTGACCTTCGACCCCGAGCGCCGGCACCGTGCCCTGGACTGGCTGCGCGAGCTGTCCACGGAGCGGCAGGTGTTCCTTTTTACCTGGGACGAGGCCGTGGCGCGCCACGCGGATGCCGTGGTGAGGCTGCCGCCGCCCGGGCCCGAGCCGGGCGGACCCCCGGAGCCCGCGGCGGGCTGCTAGACTGGTCTTGAGACCACCCCTGGAGGAGACGCCGTGACCGAGCCCACCACCGCTGAGCGGAGAGTGCGGGTCGAGCGGGACACCCTCGGCCCGATGGAGGTTCCCGCGGACGCGCTATACGGAGCCAGCACCCAGCGGGCGGTGCTGAACTTCCCCATCAGCGACCTTCGGTTCCCCCGGGTTTTCATCCGCGCCCTCGGCCTGATCAAGCGCTACGCCGCCGAAGTGAACGCGGAACTGGGACTGTTGGACCGCACGCTGGCGGACGCCATCATGCGGGCGGCCCAGGAGGTCGCCGACGGAGTCTGGGACCGCGAGTTCGTGGTGGACGTGTTCCAGACCGGGTCCGGCACGTCCACCAACATGAACGCCAACGAGGTGATCGCGAACCGGGCGGCGGAACTCCTGGGCGAGGCGAGGGGCTCCAGGCGGGTCCACCCCAATGACCACGTGAACCTAGGCCAGAGCAGCAACGACGTCATCCCGTCCGCCATCCAGCTGGCAGCGCTTCTGGAGATCCGGGAGCAGCTGCGCCCGGCCTTGGAAGAACTACGGGACACCTTCCGGCGGAAGGCGGAGGAGTTCCTGCCGGTGGTGAAGACCGGCCGTACCCACCTCATGGACGCTACCCCCATCCGGCTGGGCCAGGAGTTCACGGGCTACGCGGGGCACGTGGAGGCCGCCCTGGACAATCTCTCCGTGGCGGAGGACCGCCTGCGGGAGCTCCCCCTGGGTGGCACCGCCGTCGGCACCGGCACGGGCCGGCACCCGGAGTTCGCTGAGCGGGTGTGTGCAAAGCTCACCGCGGCCCTGGGGTTCCCCGTGCGGGAGACCCCCAACCACTTCCGCGCCCAGGCGTGCCTGGATCCGGTGGTGTTCACCAGCGGTGTCCTGCGCACCTACGCCACCGCCCTCATGAAGGTGGCCAACGACATCCGCTGGATGGGCTCTGGCCCCCACGCCGGACTGGCGGAGCTGGAACTCCCCGCGGTGCAGCCGGGGTCGTCCATCATGCCGGGCAAGGTGAACCCCGTCATCCCGGAGTCCGTGATCCAGGTGTGCGCGCAGGTGCAGGGCAACGACCTCGTGGTGGCCCTGGGCAACCAGTGGGGGAACTTCGAGCTGAACACCATGATGCCCGTGATGGGCTACAACCTCCTGCAGTCCATCCGGCTGCTGGCCAACGCCTCCCGCAACTTCGCCCGGCAGTGCGTGGCGGGCCTGCGGGCCACGTCGCGGGGCCCGGAGATGGTGGAGCGCGGCCTGATGCTGGCTACCGCCCTGGCTCCGGTGATCGGCTACGACGCGGCCGCAGAGGTGGCCAAGGAGGCGGCCCGGACCGGACGGACGATCCGGGAGGTGGCCCGCGAACGCACCGGGCTGTCGGAGGAGGATCTGAAGCGGATCCTCGACCCCTCCCGGATGACGGAGCCTGGCTTTACGGGCGGGGGCGCGGGCGGCTAGGGTGAGGCACAGAGCAGGTGCAGGGTCGTGGGACCGGACCCCGGGCTGAGGTGAGGTCGGTGGGCGGGACCGTGGAGCTACACCAGCTGGAGGCGTTCGTGGCGGTGGCCACCTTCCGGAGTTTCCACCGCGCCGCGGAGGCCCTGTTCCTGTCCCAGCCTGCGGTGAGCGCCCGGATCCAGTCGTTGGAGCGCGCCCTGGGAAAGCGGCTGTTCGAGCGGGACGGACGCACCGTGCGCCTCACGGAGGCCGGGGAGGCGCTGCTGCCCTACGCGGAGCGGGCCATCCAGGCGGTGGTGGAGGGCCAGCACGCGGTCCAGCAGACCTCAGGCCCCTCCGCGGGACCGCTGACCCTGGCGGCGGTTCCTTCCCTGTGTACCTACCTCCTGCCCGAGGCCCTCAAGCGTTTCCGTCAGGAGTGCGAGGACTGCAAGGTGCTGATCCGCACCGGGCACTCCCGGGACGTCCTGCAGATGGTCCTCAACGAGGAGGCGGAAATCGGGCTCGCCCGGTCCCTCAGCCACCCTCAGGTGGAGACCATCCACCTGGCTCGGGATCCCTTCGTCCTGGTGGTGTACCCGCGCCACCCCTTCGCGAAAGCGGGGCGGGTCACCCTGGAGGAGGTGGCCAGCCAGCCCCTCATCTTCTACGACCGCGGGTCCAGCGACTGGACGCTCCTCAACGCTACCTTCCGCCGGCAGGGTTTGATCCCCAACGTGGTCCTGGAGCTGGACACCATCGAGGCCACCAAGAAGATGGTGGAACGCGGTGTAGGGATCTCCTTGCTGCCGAAGATCGCGGTCCGCCGGGAGGTGGCGGAGGGCAGTCTGGTCCCGGTGCGGCTGGTGGGGGCGGAGATGCCCCAGCGGTTCGTGGACCTGGTGTACCTGCGGGGACGCGGGCTCAACGAGTGGGCCCGGCGGTTCGTGCAGACGCTGCGGGCGACCCTGAGCGGGGGGCAAGTGGTGGTTGATCAACGCGCTGCATCGAACGCCCGTTGACAGGGCCGGTGTGGCCTCCTACGATCGTGGACAAACCCGAAGACCAGGGACGTGTAGGCTGTCCGACTTCGACCCAAGAGAGCCGCGGGGCGGTGTGAGCGCGGCGTCGGAGGGACAGCTGAGTTCCCCTGCGAGGGGCGGCCCGAACGGCAGCAGGGCCCAGTAGGCGCCGACGGGGTTCCGGCTCCCGTTGCCCAGGCCGGCGGAATCGGACGCAAGTCCCGTTCCGAGAGGGCCCTGCCGCACGCCGTGCGGCGGG
>JAVKKH010000020.1 GCA_031296405.1 Candidatus Tepidifontimicrobium thermophilum | reverse complement strand
AGAACACGTCCGTGGACACACCCAGGAGCCGGTACGTCACGAAGCCCCGTCGGCCGAACAGGTACAGCATAGCAATGCCCAGCACGAAGGGAGGGGTGATGAGGGGGAGCACCGACAGCGGCCCCATGAGCCGGCGCGTAGGCAGCTGGGACCGCTCCGACAGCAGCGCGAACGCAAAGCCCAGCCCGGTGGACACCGCGCCCACCACCACCGCCAGGAGGAGGCTGTTCCGCAGGGCCCCGAAGCCCAGGTACAGGGCCGCCAGCGCCGCCGCGGCCAGCCCACCGAACGCGGCCCCCCGCAAGGCCCGCTGCCCCCAACCCAGCCGCCACAGCACGACGCCCGTGAGCACCGCCACCACACCGCCGCCCTGGGCGGCCAGCAACAGTTCGTTTCTGGCCGTACCCGGGTGGTCCAGGGCGAAAAAGGCGGGCGAGCTGAGGGTCCGCTGCAGGACCTCGGTGGTGAGGCGGCCGTCCACCCACACGCTGGCCACCACCACGGAAGCCAGGGGTAGCAGGATGAACAGCGTCACGAAGGCGGCGGCCCACAGCACCGCCGCGGAGAGGAACGGGTCTACGAACCACCAGCCAGAGGTGGACAGTCCGAACCCCGTAAGGGTGAGAAACCCCAGGACGGCCACCACCGCACCCGGGCCGAGCGGGGTGCCCCGGAACGCCACGAGCAAGCCGGACAGCACCACGCCCGCCAGCGCCAGGGCCACCAGCGCAGCGCCGCGGCTCCGCTCGGGCCCGGGCCACACCGCCACCAGAAGGGTGGCGGCGGCGACCAGCAGCACTCCCGCCGCCAGGAAGGAGCCCGACGCTAAAGCGAACCCGGTAGACTCCGCCACCCACGAGCCCAGATCCCGTCCCGTACGGCTCCACGGCAGGGCGGAGGCCGCCAGCAGGGTGAGCGCCGCCCAGCCGGCTACGGCCGGCTGGGCGGCCCAGCGGAGTTGCGCAACCGCGACCGCCCGCGCCAACTCCCCTACTTGGGAAGCGGGAACACTTCGTCCGTCCAGCGCTTCACCAGACGGTCCCGGACCGCGGCGCTCCCGTACTTCACGAAGTCGTACTTGATGACCCGGAACGCCTCAAACCGCGGCGCCACGGGCGGGATGGGGGTCTTGCTGTTGGACGGGATCTGGTAGGACTGGCCCTTCTCCGGTCCGAGTCGCTGCGCCTCCGGCGTCAGCGCCCACTCGATGAAGGTGATGGCGGCAGCCCGGTTGGGACCGCCCTTCACCAGGCTGAGTCCCCCGATCTCGTACCCGGTGCCGTCCCGGGGCGCCCCGTAGCTGATCGGGAACCCCTTCAGGACCTGGTCCACCGCGTCGTGGATGAAGGTGATGCCCACGGCGACTTCTCCCCGCCCCGTGAGCTGGCCGGGCGCGGCGCCGCTGCGGGTGTACTCGGCCACGTTCCGGTGGATCTGCTTGAGCAGGTCGAAGGCCTCCCGCTCTCCGTACAGCTGGACCAAGGTCGCCAGCATGGTGTAGCCGGTGCCCGAGGTGTTGGGGTTCGGGTACGCCACCAGCCCCCGGTAGCGGGGGTCCGCCAGGTCCTTCCACGTCCGGGGGACGGGCGCGTTGCGCTCCCGGAGGACCCGCTCGTTCAGCGCCCACCCCAGGATCCCCGCGTAGAGGGGGATGTACTTCCCCGCCACCGCCTCCCGCAGCTCGGGACGCAGGTCATTCCAGCTCCTCGGCCGGTACGCCTCCGTGAGACCCTCCTCGAAGGCCACCATGTGGGGGTCCCCGGTACCCCCGAACCACACGTCGAAGCTGGGGTTGCGCCGCTCCGCCCGCAGCCGTGCCAGCCCCTCGCCGGAGCTCAGCCGTACGTAGTCGAGACCGATCCCCGTCGCCTTAGGGAACTCCTCCTTGATGGCGTCGCACCAAGCGGGGTTCGGGCTACACAGTACCACCACCCGCTGAGCGGGGCCCGCCCCGGAAGAGGCGGGCAGGAGCAGCAGCAGACCAGCTAGCACCAACCACGCCTTTCGCACCGTCATCCCCTCCTCCCGACAGTCGGTTGTTGTACGGTCTCCGCCTCCGGAAACCGCCCCTGGCGCGCTCACCCCTCCTCCACAACTCGCAGCCGGTGCGGTGGGACTTCCAGGTACACCTCCTGGGCCGTCTGCAGGCGCACGTCCGGCTGCACGTCCACCACCCACTGCAGGCCGTCCGTCTCTACGGTACACCGGCGCACCGAGCCCAGGAAGGTGATGGAGCGCACGCGGCCGCGCAGGGCATTCGGGCTCCCCGCAGGCGGGCCGCTACGGACCCGGATCTCCTCCGGCCGCACCGCCAGCAGAACCTTCCTGCCTGAGGATCCTCCGTCGTCCACCTGCAGTTCCAGACGACCTGCCTGGACCCTCCCAGGCCCGACCCATTGCCCTTCGACGAAGTTGGCCAGGCCCACGAACTCCGCCACGAAGCGGTTTCGGGGGCGCAGGTACACCTCCTCCGGCGTGCCCACCTGCAGGACCCGGCCCGCGTTCATGACCGCGATGCGGTCCGACAGGGCCAGCGCCTCCTCCTGATCGTGGGTCACGTACACCGTGGTCTGCCCCAGCCGCCGCTGCAGGTCCCGCAGCTCCTCCCGGACCCGCAGGCGCAGCTTGGCGTCCAAGTTACTCAGCGGCTCGTCCAACAACAGAACTTCAGGCTCCACCACCAGAGCCCGCGCCAGGGCCACTCGCTGCTGCTGGCCGCCGCTCAGCTGGTGCGGGTACTTGTGCTCCTGGCCCACGAGGCCCACCAGCTCCAGCACCTGCCGGACGCGTTCCCGCGCCGCCGCCGCCGGCACCCGCCGCATGCGCAGGCCGTAGGCTACGTTCTCCTCCACCGTCATGTGGGGGAACAGGGCGTACTCCTGGAACACCATGGCGGTGCCCCGCGCGTGGGGCGGCAGGTGGGTGATCCGCCGGTCCCGCAGATACACCTCCCCCCGGTCGGGCAGGTGGAACCCCGCCACCACGCGCAGCAACGTGGTCTTTCCACAACCCGAGGGGCCGAGGAGGGTGAAGAAGCAGCCCTCCTCGATGTCCAGGGTCACTCCGTCCACCGCCACGGCGGCGCCGAAGCGCTTCACCACGTCTACCAGACGCAGGTGGCCCGCCATGGCTACCCGGCCGGCACCGGCCGTAGGGCCCGTCCCGCCGCCACCCGGGCCGCCGCCAGTGCCGCGAACGTCACCAGCAAGAGCATGGTGGTCAACGCCGCAGCCCCGCCCCAGATCCCGTTGCCGATCATGTTGAGGATGGCGAAGGTGGCCACCACGTTCCCGGGCGACACCAGGAATACCGCGATACTCACGTTGGTGACCGCCCGCACGAAGGACACGGTGAAGCCTTCCACGAAGGCGCGCGCCAGAAGCGGAAGGTACACGTCTCGCAGCAGGTGCAGACCCCGGGCACCCAGGTTGCTGGCCGCCTCCTCGATGGACCGGTCGATCTGCTGCAGCTGGGCCACCGCCGCCTGGTAGCCCAGAGGGAGGTGCCAGAACGCCAGCGCGAGGACCAGGATCCAGGGAGTTCCCACCAGCTCCAGGGGCGGCCGGTTGAAGGCCAACACGAAGCCCACCCCCACGAACACGCCGGGCAGTGCGCCCGGCAACACCGCGAGGAAGTCCAGGGCCCTCCGCAGGGGCACGGGCCGACTCGTGAGGAAGGCCAGGAGGATGCCCGCCACCGCGGTGCCCAGCCCGGCGCCGGCTGCCACCCTCAGGCTGGCCCACAAGCTGGTCACGCGGTCCGAGGCCAGCCGCCAGTGGTCCAGGGTGATGGACCAGTCCCTCCCCCACACCGCGGTGAAAGCCCCCGCCACCACGCCGAGGTATATCAGCACCACAAGGACGCTGGTGAGCGCGCACACTGAGAAGGCCGCCCACTTGAGGGGCGGGTACGTGGGCGGCCGCTCCAGCCGCCCGCCCCGGCCCGTGATGGTGGTGTACCTCCTCCGGCCGACCCAGTAGCGCTCCAGCAGGAACAGACCCGTGGTGGGCACTACCAGCATTGCCACCACCAGGGAGGCCCCCCGCAGGTCCGCCATTCCCTCCAACCGGAACCAAGCCTCGGTGGCCAGCAGGGGCCAGCCGCCGGCGATGACCACCGCGTTGCCGAAGTCCGCCAGCACGGAGATGGCGACCACCAGGGCCGCGCCCGCGATGCCGGGGCGCGCCAACGCCAGGGTGACCGTCCGCGCCACCTGCCACTCGTCAGCACCCAGGTTGCGGGCCGCGTGCTCCAGGCTCGGACTGACGCTCTCCAGCACTCCCGCGATGACCAGCATCGCGAGGGGGAAGAACGCCACCGTTTGGGCCAGCCAAAGCCCGTACAGGCCGAAGATGTTCACGTCCAGGCCCAACAGGTGGCGGGTCACCAAGCCCTGCCGGCCGAACAGGAGAATGTACGAGAACGCCACCATGAAGGGCGGCGCGAACAGCGGCAGCAGGGCTACTGTTCGGAAAAACCGCCGCCCGGGCACGTCCGGGCGGGTGATGGCGAAAGCGAAGGCCAGTCCCACCAGCACGGCGGTGCTGGTGGACAGGACCGTGCTCACCAAGCTGTTCCGTGCCGCCTGGATCCAGCGGACGCTCTGCGGGATGGTCAGGTAGTCGTGCACGGTGGGGTAGAGGAGCACACGGACGGTGGGGTAGAGCACGAACAGCCCCAGGGCTGCCGCCCCTCCCACGAACGCCAGGGCGAGGCCGGGGTCGGCCAGCTGCCTTCTGGCCTCCACCCCGGCTGCCACAACACCCAGGCGCCCCACTGGCGTCTGCCTCCCCACCGCTGGTCCCGTTCGCGGCTCGGACGCTCCGACGGGGACCGAACCTAGCGGCCGATCTCCCGGGTCCACCGCTCCCGCACACGTTCCGCGTTGGCGATGGCCCACTCCCGGTCGTACCGGACGAACTTGACGGACTCAAAGGGCGGAGCCCCCGCCGGCGCCTCCACGTCCGCCCGGACCGGGTAGCGGAACCCGTACCGGGCGTTGATGTCCTGAGGAGTCCTCGTCATGAGGAAGTCCACGTACGCGCGGGCGCCCTCGGGGTTGGGGCCGCCCCGGATGATGGACGCCGCGCCGATCTCGAACGCGGTGTCGGGCGGCACGATCACCTCCAGGGGCTGGAACCGCAGCCGCCGTGCCCCGATAGCCTCGTGGGCCCACATCATGGCCACCACGGCCTCGCCGCGCTCCAGCAGGGTGATGGTCCCGGGCGCGGTGGGCGTGTACTGGGCTGCATTGCGGTTCAGCTCGCGCAGGTACGCCCAGGCCCGGTCCTCCCCCAGACGGAAGATCTGCCCGGCCACGAAGATGTAGCCGGCGCCCGTAGTGACGGGACTGGGCATGATGAACTGCCCGCGGAACTCCGGCCGCAGGAGGTCGTCCCACGTGGCCGGTTTGGGGACTCTCCGGGGCGCCATCTCCCGGTCCCACCGCTCGGTGTTCACGATGATGCTCAGGATGCCCAGGTACCACCCGTGCCAGTAACCGTCCCGGTCCAGGAATGCCGGGCTGACCCGCGCCTCGCGGGCGACGGGCGAGCGGTAGGCGAGGAGCAGACCCTCGCGGGCCAGCGGGGCGTGGAAGTCCGCGGACCCTCCCACGAAGACGTCCGCCCGCGGCCGCTCCCGCTCCGCCCGGATGCGGGCCGCCAGCGTCCCCGCGGCCGCGACGCTCAGGGCCTCCACCGCGATCCCCGTCCTCCGCGTGAACTCCCGGTTGATCAGGGACGTCTCCAGGTCCGGCAGTGCGGAGTACACCACGATCCGGCGGGCCTGGGCGCCCGCGGGTGCTGCGGACATCACCAGGCCCAGCAACAGCACGACCCACCATCTCCGCACGCTCTCACCTCCCCTCGGATTCTCGGGTCTGGCCGTCCAGCAGGAACCGGTCCACCACTTCCACAATGGCCTCTCCCGGTCCGGCCCGTGTGACGTAGGCCGCCGCCGCCCGCAACATCGGGTGGGCGTTGGACACCGCCACCCCGAGCCCTGCCGCCTGGAGCATCTCCAGGTCGTTGGGGTTGTCTCCCACCGCGACCACCCGCTCGGGCGGGACGCCGAGGAGCGCACACACCCGCTGCAAAGCGCTCCCCTTCGACACGCCGGCGGGCAGCACCTCGAGGAAGTTGCGCTCCGAGAACACACGCCGCACCTGTGGGGCGCGCCGGGCCAGCTCCGTGTCCAGCACCGCCAGGCGATCGGGATCCCCCACCACGAGGACCTTGATCGGCTCTGGAGGAAGGCACTCCAGCAGGTCGCCCACCTCCTCCGCGGTGATCCCGTCCCGCTCCAGGTAGGCGCGGCTTTGGGCGTCCTGACGGTCCACGTACACCCGGTCGTCCGCGAACAGGTGGGGCCGCACGTCAGGGAACTCCCGGAGGACCTCCAGCGCGGCCCGCACGCCCTGGGGATCCAGGGTGCGCCGCTCCACCACCCGGTCGGCCTCGAAGTCGTAAACCACCGCTCCGTTGTACAGGATTACGGGGCTGTCCGCGCCCACGGCCTCCAGGTACGGGCGAACCGACCGCCACATGCGCCCGGTCGCCAGGCACACGCGGACCCCGCGCGCCTGCGCCGCGCGAACCGCCTGTCGCACCGCTGCCGGTAGCTTGCGATCCGCCGGCAGCAGGGTGCCGTCCACGTCGGTGACCAACAGCCGGTACCGCACCCAATACCCCCGTATCCTGCAACCGTTAAGGACGTGTGATTTCCGTACCGGGCTGCTCCCTGGGCAGACAGGCGCGAAGCAGTTCCACAGACCGCGCCACCCCGTCCAAGGGGTCGAGGAAAGGGTCTTCGTGTTCCACGCTGAGGGCGCCCCGGTACCCCACCTGACGCAGGGCGTCCACGAACCGTGCCCAGAAGAAGGCGTCGTGGCCCAGCCCCACCGTCCGGAAGGTCCATGGCCCGTCCGCGGGCGGCCAGCCCCTGGACAGGTAAAGCACACCGTCCTCCCGCACGCGGGCTTCGTCCACCCATGTATCCTTGGCGTGCACGTGGAAGATGGCCTCCCCCAGCCTCCGGACGGCCCCCAGTACGTCGATCCCTTGCCAGAACAGGTGGCTGGGGTCAAGGTTGGCCCCCACCGTAGGACCCACCGCTTCCCGCAGACGCAGCAGGGTGGCGGGGTTGTACACGCACTGGCCGGGGTGCATCTCCACCGCGATGCGCCGCACCCCACACCGTCCCGCCCAGTCCGCCATCTCCTGCCAGAAGGGGATCAGCCGCTCCCGCCACTGCCACTCCACGATCTCCAGGAACTCCGGCGGCCAGCCCGACAGCACCCAGTTAGGATCCCCACCGCCCGGGCCTGAGGGGCAGCCCGACATCGTCACCACCGTGTCCACCTCCAGCAGCCCCGCCAGCGCGATGGTGTCCCGCACCACCTGTGCCTGCCGGGCGCCTTCCCCGGCCCGCGGGTGAAGGGGGTTGCCGCTGCAGTTGAGGGCGCTGATCGCCAGCCCGTGGTCGCGCAGCTCCCGTAGCAGTCGTTTGCGCTCCTCCTCGCTCTTCAGGAGCTCCCCCAGTTGCAGGTGGGGGGCTGGGGAGAAGTTGCCGGTCCCCAACTCCACCGACCGGACCCCCCAACGCGCACACCGCTCGAATACCCGTGCGCGCGGTTCGTGCCGGAGGCTGTCCGTCATCAACCCGACCCACATCTCACCCCTCACCGGTCCTCCTGCGCGTACAGGGGCGGGGCGGCCTCAAGGGCGACCCGAACGGGACGGCCCGTGGCCAGGCTCTCTGCGCAGGCCTCCGCCACCGCCAGGGAGGCGTACCCGTCCCACGCGTTGGGCCACGGCTCGCCCCGTCGTACATGGTCCACCCAGGCCACCACCTCCGCCGCGTAAGCCGCGTCGAACCGCTCCAGCCAGTCCGGCGGCACGGCTCTCGTGCACCGGCCCTCCGTGCGGGTGACCACACCGCCAGGCAGCCCTGCGGTCACTGTCCCTCGGTCCCCGGAGACCTCGATGCCCACCTCGTACCCGTACCCCGCGGACAGGTTCAACTCCACCAGCGCCAGCGCGCCGTCCCGCAGCCCCAACTGGATCAGCTGCAGGTCGTAGACGTCCTCTGCCAAGGAGAAGTCCACACGGCAACCGACCACCGAATGCACCACGTCCACTTCCTGCCCTGACAGCCACCGGATCTCGTCCAGGTCGTGGATCGCGGCATTCACCAGCACCGCCGCGCTGCTGTCCGGGGCGAACGCGGCGCGCACGTTCCGGTGCCACGCGCGGTACAGCACCGGCCTGCCCACCGCGCCGTCCGACAGGGCCCGGCGCAGGGCCCGGAACTCGGGATCGTACCGCCGCTGGAAGCCCACCTGCACCAGCCGGCGGCCCAACGCCACCTCGCGCTGCACGACGGCCCGGGCCTCATCCAGCCGTGTGGCCAGGGGCTTCTCGCAGAACACGGGCTTGGCGGCCTCCAGGCAGGCCAGGACGTAGCCCGCGTGGGTGGGGTCCGGGCTGGCCACCACCACAGCGTCCACCTCGGGATCCGCCACCAGCTCGCGGCCGTCCTGGTACGCCCGGGCCGCACCGCACTCCGCCGCCAGCGCCCGGGCGCGGGCCACGTCCGCGTCCGCCACCGCCACCACCCGGGCCCCGGGTACACGGGAAACGAGGTTACGGGCGTGGCGGGAGCCCATGCCCCCGGCCCCTACGATGCCCACCCGAAGTTCCTCCACGCCTGCCTCCGCCGGCGCAACGGACTGCGTGTGGAGCTGTCGCGCGACCTGATACCTGCTCTTACAGCAAACTGCGTTCCCTCGCGCGGTTCTTCTCGTACTCCTCCCGGGCCTTCTGCACCGAGGGCATCCCCGACACCTCCGCCACGGGCACGTCCCACCACGCTTCGTAGCTCGGGACCCGCGCGTCGCGGTCCACCTCCACCACGATCACGGTGGTGCGGTCCTGCGCCCGGGCCTCCTCCAGAGCCTTCCACAGCTCCTCGCGTGTGCGGGCCCGGATCGCGTGCGCGCCCAGGCTGGCGGCGTTGGCGGCTAGGTCGATGGGCAGCACGTCCCCGTCCAGCTGTCCCGTAGCAGGGTTCCGGAAGCGATGTTGGGTCCCGAACCCCCCGAGCCCCAGCGACTCCGACAGTCCCCCGATGCTGGCGTACCCGTGGTTGTCCAACAGCACCACCGTCAGCTTGTAGCCCTCCTGGATGCTGGTAGTGATCTCGCTGGGCATCATCAGGTACGAGCCGTCTCCCACCAGCACGTAGACCTCCCGATTGGGGTCCGCCATCTTCACCCCCAGGCCGCCCGCGATCTCGTAGCCCATGCACGAGTACCCGTACTCCAGGTGGTAGGTGCCAGGCTGACGGGCACGCCAGAGCTTGTGCAGGTCCCCCGGCAGGCTGCCGGCGGCGCACACCACTACGTCCTCGGGACTGGCGAACGCGTTCACCAGCCCGATGACCTCCGCCTGGGCCATAGGGGGACCGTGCCGCTGGCTCGTCAGGCGCTCCACCTCCGCGTCCCACGCCTCCCGGAGCTTCGCCACCTCCCCCGCGTACCCGGGATCCACCTGGTACCCCCGGAGCAGCTCTGCCAACGCCCCCAGGGCCACGCGGGCGTCCGCCACCACGGGCAGGCTCCCGTGTTTGCGGGCATCCCGGTCTGAGAGGTTCACGCTGACGAACCGGACCTGCGGGTTCTCGAACAGGGTGGTGGAGGCGGTGGTGAAGTCATCCCACGCCGTCCCCACCCCCACCACGAGGTCGGCAGTGCGGGCGAGGCGGTTGGCAGCCAGACTCCCGGTCACGCCCACAGCACCCACGTTCTGCGGGTGGTCCCAGGGCAGGCTGCTCTTGCCCGCCTGGGTCTCCGCCACGGGGATCCCCGTGGCCTCCGCCAGGGCACGTAGTGCACCCTCCGCCTCGCTGAACAGCACCCCGCCGCCGGCCACCAGGAGCGGGCGCCGGCTCTGCCGGATCCAACGCGCGGCTTCGGCCAGCACCTCGGGGTCGGGGGGCGGGCGCAGGATGCGCCAGGTACGCGGCTCGAACAGCTCCGCGGGGTAGTTCCAGGCTTCCGTCTGGACGTCCTGGGGCAAGGCCAGGGTCACCGCCCCCGTCTCCGTGGGAGAGGTCAGGACCCGCATGGCCTCCAGCAGGGCGAAGGGAAGCTGGTCAGGCCGGTTGATGCGATCCCAGTAGCGGGAGACGGGCTTGAAGCAGTCGTTGACGGAGACGTCCTGGGACCAGCCTGCTTCCAGCTGCTGCAGCACCGGAGCCACGTTCCGCCGCGCGAAAATGTCACCGGGCAGCAACAGTACCGGTACGCGGTTGATCGTGGCGCCCGCGGCACCCGTGACCATGTTGGTGGCACCGGGGCCGATAGAGGACGTGCACGCGAACGCCCGCATCCGCCGGGTGGCCTTCGCGAACGCGGCCGCCGCGTGCACCATGGCCTGCTCGTTGCGGGCGAAGTAGAAGCGCAGCTGCGGGTACTCCTGCAGGGCCTGGCCGATCCCTGCCACGTTGCCGTGGCCGAAGATCCCCCACACCCCAGCGAAGAATGGCCCGCTGCGGCCGTCCCGTTCGACCCTCTGGGCAGCCAGGAACCTTACCAGGGCCTGTGCCGCCGTAAGACGCAGCGTCCTCACCACTTCCCCCGTGGTTCGGATTTGCGAACGGATTTCGGTGCACCGAAGCCGCGGGACAAAACAAGCACACTCGCCTTTGCCTGTCAAGCCGCCCGTCTCACGGGTACACGCCCAGCCGCTCCGACAGCCGCTGGGCCAGGCTGGTGACCTGCCGGGCGAGCTCCTCCAGGCGGGCGGGGGTCACCCGCGCCTTCACGGTACTGAACGCGACGCCGGCCCGCACGTCCCCTCGGCCCCGTACCGCCGCCCCCACGCAGCACATGCCTTCCACGGTCTCCTCGTCGTCCACCGAGTAGCCGCGCCGGCGGGTGGCTTCCAGCTCCCGGAGCAACTCCTCCACCGAGCCCACGCTGTGCCGGGTCGGGCGGGGCAGCGCCCCCGAGCCGAACAGCTGTCGCACCCGCTCTTCAGGCAGGGCGCTGAGGATCGCTTTCCCCGTGGCGGTGCAGTGGGCCGGGAGCCGCAGCCCGATCCGGTAGTTCACCGCGATGGGCTGCGTTCCGTTCCGGCACGCCACGTACACCACCTCGCGGCCGTCCAGGACGGACAGTACCAGGGTCTCCTCGTGCCGCGGCAGCAACTCGTCGCACACCTCCGCGAACGCCGCCGACAGGTCCGACGCCGCGTCATAGGCCCGGTACAGCTCGAGGACCCGTACCCCGAGGCGGAACCGTCCCTCCGGGGAGCGTACGAGGAGCCGTTCCTGGACCAGGGTGGTGCACAGGTCGTGCGCCGTGCTCTTCGGGATCCCGAGCGTGCGGGCCAGCTCTCCGAGGGTCGGGGGACGCGCCGCGTTGCCCACCGCTTCCAGGATCCGCACCGCCCGGACCACGGACGGCACGCCGTCGGGCCGTCCCTCCCCTCTGGCCACCTCAGAACCCTCCCCGCTCCTCCACGAAGTGCAGCGCCTCCTCCTCGTAGGGCATGAAGTTGGCGCACCCGTGGCGGGTGACCACGATGGCGCCGCACGCGTTGCCCAGGCGCGCTGCCCGGTACCAGTCCCAGCCCCTCAGCCACCCGTAGAGGAACCCGCTGGCGAAGGCGTCCCCGGCGCCCAGCACGTTGTACACCTCCACGGGGAAGGGCGGCGCGTCCACGCGGCGGCCGTCCCGGGTGAACACCGCGGACCCCCGCGCCCCCAGCTTCGCCACCACCGCCTGTGGCCCCAGCGCCAGCAGGACCCGCGCTGCCTCCCCCACAGCCTCTTCGCCCGTCGCCGCCTGCAGCTCCTCCTCGTTGCCCACCACCACCTCCGCCCACCGGACCAGGGCGCGCACGTTCACCCCGTAAGCCCGCACGTCTGGCCACAGGCTCGCCCGGTAGTCCAGGTCCACCACCACCCGCGTCCCCGCCGCCGCCGCCCGCTCCGCCGCGAACAGGGTGGCCGTGCGGCTGGGGTCCGCACACAGCCCCGTGCCGGTGAGAAACAGCACACGACTGGACTCCACCGGTGCCCGCAGGACGTCGTCCACTTCGAGAGCTAGGTCCGCGGCGTTTTCCCGGTAGAACACCAGGGGGAAGCGGTCCGGCGGCTCGATTCCCAGCACCACCGCGCCCGTGCGCCGCCCGGCCTTGCGGGGGATGAAACCTGTCTCCACGCCTTCCTGGCGAAGGAAGTGCAGGACGAAGTCGCCCACGGGGTCGTCGCCGACCCCGGTAAGTAGGGCGCTGCGGAGCCCCAGGCGGCGGGTCCCCACGCTCACGTTGGTGGGGCATCCGCCCACGTACGCGGCGAAACTACGGATCTGCTCGAAGGGGACGCCCACGTCGTTGCTGTACAGGTCGATGCCGCAGCGGCCCATGGCCAGCACGTCGTAAGCGCGATCATCCATCTGCCGTCTCCAGGGCGTGGGTGACCACCGGCACCCGCGGGTCCCGTTCCGCCCACGTGGACCGCACCCACGCGTGCGCGGGGTCTTCAGAGTTCGCCAGGCTCTGCGCGGAACCTGCCAGCACGTTCAGGTAGTAGCAGGTGTACCCGTAGGCGGCGCTCACGGGGTGGTACCCGCACGGGACCAGCACCAGGTCGTCCTGCCGCGCCACCACCGCCACGTCGAAGGAACCGTCGTGGGCGTAGATCCGCTGCAACGCGAAGCCCTCCGGCCGGTCGAACTTGTAAAAGTACACCTCCTCCAGGTCGGCCTCCACCAGCCGGCCGCCCTCGTCCACCCGGTGCTCGTCGTGCTTGTGCGGAGGGTAGCTGGACCAGTTCCCGCCCGGGGTGTACACCTCCACGCACACGAGACGCTCGCAGGGGAATCCCGGCGGCAGGATCCCGTTGATCTGGCGGGTGGCGTTCCCACCCCCGCGCAACTCGATCTCCACGTCCGCGGGCCTCACCAGGCGCGGGGGGAAGCGACCCTCCGCAGGTGCCCACCCACAGGCCAGTTCCACCCCTCCCGCCTCCGCCACCACCTCGAACGCGGTGCCGGGCGGCAGGTACAGGGCGTACGGCATGCCGTCAAAGGGATTCCGCCTGCGGCCCACACCCTGCCAGTGGCCTCGGTCGGAACGCACGCTGGCCCGGCCGCCCAGCCAGACCAGGACCACCTCGCACCCGCCCGTGTGGTGCTCCCACCGCCCTCCCGGGCCCAACCGCCGCACCTCGAACCCCAGAAGCTCCCAGCCCGCCTGATCCGGGGTCACTTGCACCACGACCCCTTCTTCCGGCGCCGGACGGACCGGTTCGATGCGCAGCTCCTGCGCGGTGCGGGGCACCGGCGCGCCACCTCCCGGGACCCTGACGTTCCCGCTGCCGATTGTAGAGCACGGAGGGACCGCGAGGACTCCAGGCGAACACCCGGGGAGGAGGAAAACTCGATGCACGGAGCCCGCGTGGCCGCAGCCCCCATCAGCTGGGGCGTGTGCGAGATCCCGGACTGGGGGCCTCAGCTGCCCTGGGAACGGGTGCTGGACGAGATGGCACAGGCCGGCTATGAAGGCACCGAGCTCGGTCCCTGGGGCTTTCTGCCCGCCGAACCCGAAAGGCTAAGGGCCGCCCTTCAGGACAGAGGACTCCGGCTGGTGGCGGCTTTCGTCCCGCTGCCGCTCCGGGACCCGGCGCACTATCCCCAGGCGGAGGCGGAAGTCCGCCGGACCGCGGAGCTGCTGGCTCGCTTCGGGGCGGGGTGCCTCGTGTTCGCGGACGCCGGCGACGAGCTGCGGGCCCGCGTGGCGGGCCGGCCTCAGCTGACCGCCTCACACGGGATCCGCGCCGCGGACTGGCCCGCCTACGGAGACCGGGTCACGCGTCTCGCACGCCTAGTCCGGGATTCCTACGGGCTTCCGGTGGCCTTCCACCCGCACGGGGGCACGTACGTGGAGAACCCCGGGGAGGTGGAAGCGCTGCTGGCCCACACGGACCCGGAGCTGGTCGGACTGTGCCTGGACACAGGCCACCTCCTGTTCGGGGGCGGAGACCCCGTGGACGTGGCCCGGCGCCACGCATCCCGCGTGAGGCACGTCCACCTGAAGGACGTGGACGCCTCGCGCCTACGGGGCCTGCTGGCCCAGGGGTTGACCTACGCACAGGCGGCCAAGCAGGGGGTGTTCGTGGAGCTGGGCACAGGCTCGGTCGACCTGCCCGGGATAGCCGCCCGCCTGCGCGAGGCGGGCTACCGCGGCTGGCTGGTGGTGGAGCAGGACCGCGTGGTCACGGACGACACGGACACCCTGGCCTCCGCCCGGCGCAACCGTGAGTTCGTCCGCAGGACCTTCGGCGTCTGACAGTGCGCTTGCCCGTCCCGCCGCTTGTCAGGCGCGCGAGACGGCGATAGCATCAAGACGACCGGCGAGCACGACCTTCGGGGCAGGGTGAGGGGGCCGCACGGCCCTTGATTCCCGACCGGCGGTAGGCACCGGAAAAGGCCCGGTGCGAGCCCGCGACCCGCGCACCGTCTGCGGCGCGGTGGACCCGGTCCAGCCGAGCCGGCGAAGCCGGGGCCGACGGTACAGTCCGGATGGGAGAAGGTCGGTGGCCGCAAGGCCGGCCGTGATCCCGCGGCGGCCGTAGCGCGTCATCCGGCGCCCCGGAGGCAACTCCGGGGCTTCTTGTTTGGGTCCGTGCTTCGCTGGAACCCAACCAGGAGGGTCGCGATGCGCGCGCGTCAGTTGGCGTCCCTGTCCATGCTGTCCGCGGTGGCGGCACTGCTCATGCGGTTCGTGCAGCTCCCCATCCTTCCGGGAGCTCCCTACCTGAAGTTCGACCCCAGCGAGGTGCCCACGCTCCTCGCCGGCACCCTGTACGGCCCTCCGGCCGCCGTCCTGGTGGCGTTCCTCAAGAACGTGCTGTACACGGCGCTGTTCGGCAGCCCCACGGGCTGGGTCGGCCCGTTCGCCAACTTCGCCGCGGTGAGCTTCTTCGCGGCTACCGCGGCCTGGGTGTACAGCCGGGAACCTAGCCTGGCGGGGCTGTTCAAGGGCGTGGCCGCGGGGGCGGTGGCGCGGGCGGCCCTCATGGTGCCGGTCCTGGCCTTCGTGGTGCTGCCGGTGTTCTTCGGCTACAGCCCCACGGACTGGGCCACCCTACACCGACGGGTCGTCCCGCTCCTGGCCGGTACCTTCGTCCCGTTCAACCTGGTGACCAGCGTGATCAACGGCGCCCTGGCGCTGTGGCTGCTGGCCGCCGTGCGCGGGCGCGTGCCCGCATTGCAGGGACACGCCCCGCGGCGCAGCGCGTCCTAGACCTCGTCCCGCGGGGCCTGGAGCAGGGCCAAAAGCTGTGGGTGGAGTACGCCGTTGGTGGCCAGGGGGCTCCGGGTGTCCGCGGTGTACGGCGAGCCGTCCATGCCCGTGACCACCCCTCCCGCCTCCAGCACCATGAGGGCACCCGCGGCCACGTCCCACGGGTTGAGGTCCGGCTCCCAGAAGGCGTCGAGGCGCCCGGCCGCCACGTAGCAAAGATTCAGGGCGGCCGAGCCCATCTGGCGGACGTCCTCCGCCAGCTTCAACAGGGTCACGATCTGCGGCAGGTTGTTGCCCGTGGTGCCGATGTCTGGGGGTGTCCCGGTAGCCACCAGGGCTTCCTGCAGGCGGGACGTGTCGGACACCCGCAGCCGCCGCGCCCGGCCGCCCGACCACAGCCACGCGCCCGCTCCGCGCTCGGCTACGAACAGCTCATCCAGAACCGGGTGATAGACTACCCCCACCTGGACGGTCTCGCCCTGGGCCAGGGCCACCGACACGCCGAACCACGGCAGCCGGTGGGCAAAGTTGGTCGTCCCGTCCAGGGGATCCACGTACCAGCAGGGAGCCCCCTCGAACCGGGCACCCCGGCCCTCCTCGGCCACCACGCTGTGGTCGGGGAAGGCCTCCCGCAGCACGGACACGATGCACGCCTCGCTGGCGTGGTCCGCCTCCGTCACCGGGTTCACAGGGCCCTTGTAGCGGACCTCGCCGGGGGCAGGCGGGCGGGCGAAGTACTCCATCAGCACGTGGGCCGCCTCCCGCACCGCGCGCACGGCGACCTCCGCGTACGGAGACAACCGCAAGGGCTCCGACCTCCCCACCTCCACGGCTAGACGCCCAGCGGCCGGCTGAGGGTCGCCAGCCGCACGGGGGAGACCACGCCTTCCTCGGTGATGTACGCGGTCACCAGGCGGTCCGGCGTGGGCTCGTACAGGATCGAGGACACCTCCACGCCCTCCGGCGGGGTCCAGTCCGCGGCCAGGTCCTCCGGCGCTCCCACCACCGTGGTGACCGAGTCGCCCCGGAGGGTGGGCGGCAGGATCTTGATGGTCTCCGTGGCCACGTAGCTCGGGACGCCGTGCGCGTGGGCGCAGGTCATCAGGGGCCGGGTCCCCACCTTGTTGACGAAGCTCCCGTCCAGGGACACCGCCTCCGCGCCCGTGAGGACTGCGGAGGCCACGTCCATGTAGTACCCCATGGCGGCGTCCACGGTGAGGGTGACGGAGATCCCCAGCTGCGCCAGCGCTTCCGCCATCCGGCGCCCCTCCAGGTACGGGCGGGCCTCGAACACCACCACGCTGAGGTCGGGGTTGTGCTGGTACAACTCCTCCAGCACCGCGTACACGGTGCGGCTGTACGAGAGGGTGAGGATGACCTCGTACTCCGCCAGGGCCTCTGCCCCGTGGTGGGCGATCCGCGCGTGGGACTCGGCCACGTGGGCGCGGTACCCCCGCAGCCAGTCCTGTAACTCCTCGCGCATCTGGGCCAGGGGCACGCCCTCCCGGAGCATCTCCGCGGCGAACTGCACCATCCGGTACCGGAGGTTGTGCAGGGGCGCGGTGGCAGGCTTGCGCTCGGCCAGCTGCCGGGTCGCCTCGTCCAGGCCGTGCACGAAGGCGCGCGGGTCTAGGTCCGGCTGCTCGGCCAGCCACAGCTCCAGCGCCTCCGCCGCGGCCAGCGCGATCTCCGTGGCGCTTTCCCGGGTCATCCCCTCGATGGCCCGCAACCGGTCCGGCCAGCCCACGCCCTCAGTATCCCACGGGTGCGGCCCCCGGAGGATTCCCGGACCGCCGCGTTCAAATCTGCGCGGTGTGGGGCGGTCTCCGGACGTACGGATCCGTCCCGCGGAGCCGCGGGACGTCCCAGCCCTGGTGGAGCTGTGGGGCGAGCTGGCGCGCCTTCACGAGCGCCTGGACGGAGCGTTCGCCCTGAGCCGCGGCTGGCGTCGGGCCTACGCGGACTACCTGAGCCACCTGCTGGGTCGAGAGGACGTGCGGGTGGTGGTGGCCGACAGCGGCGGCCAGCTGGTAGGACTCGCGGTGGGCCGGATCACCCTGCTGCCCGCCTTCTTCCGCCAGCGGCGTCGGGGCTACATCCAGGACGTGTACACCCGGGAGGGCTACCGGGGCCGGGGCATCGCGCGTGCCATGCTGGATCACATCGAGGCGTGGTTGCGGCGGCAGGGGGTGCGCCGGGTGGAACTCACCGTGGCGGCGGGCAACCCGGAGGCTGAGGCGTTCTGGGAGCGGGCAGGCTACCGGACGTACATGGTGTACCGGGCGAAGGAGCTGTAAAACGGCGGGTTCCCCCAGCCCGTGGCTCCAGACGGGAGGCAGCGTGGTGCACTGGGATCGGGTTCGGGCGGCTTTGGCGGGCCAGGTGGCGGACTTCCCGCCCGTGGCCCTGTGGCGGCACTTCCCGGGACAGGATCAGCGGGCGGACACGCTGGCAGAGGCCCACGTGACGTGGTGGCGCCGGTTCGGCCTGGACCTCCTGAAAGTGACCCCCGCGAGCGGCTACTACGGGGACGACTGGGGCCTGCGCGCCGCCTACCGGCCCAACCGGGAGGGCGTGCGGACCTACCTCGACCGGCCCGTGAAGCGGCCGGAGGACTGGGCGCGCCTGCGCCGGCTGGACGTCACCGCCGGCGCGTACGGGCGGGAACTGCGGGCGCTGCGCCTGGTTCGCCAGGCGGTGGGGGGTGAGGTACCGGTCCTGGCCACGGTGTTCAGCCCCCTGACGGTGGCGAGGACTCTGGCCGGCGACCGGGCGGTGGTCCGGTACCTGCGAGAGCAGCCCGAGGCGCTCCACGCGGGCCTGGAGATCGTCACCGAGGTGACGGCGCGCTTCGCCGCGGAGTGCCTGGCCGCTGGCGCGGACGGGCTGTTCTTCGCCACCCAGATGGCGTGCGAGGCCGCCCTCACCGAAGAGGAGTACGAGACCTTCGGCCGTCCGTACGACCTGAGGGTCCTGCAGGCGGCCTCCGGAGCGGAGATCCTACTCCTGCACGCCCACGGCGAGCGGCCGTACTTCGACCTCCTGGCGGAGTACCCGGTGCACGGGCTGAACTGGCACGACCGACGCACCCCGCCTTCCCTCCAGGAGGCGCGGCGTCGGTACGCTGGCTGCCTGTGCGGCGGGATCGACGAGGTCCACTTTGCAGACCGAACCCCCGAACAGGTAGCAGAGGAGGCGCACGACGCGCTGCAGCAGACGGGCGGCCGGGGGCATGTGGTCACGCCGGGCTGCGTGATCCCCACGGACACCCCGGACGCCAACGTCCACGCGGTCGTCCGGGCCGTCCGGACGCGCTGACCGGCAGGACCTGTACCGGGCCCCCTGGGTTCCCCGCCGGACCGTAGGACGCCCTAATCGAGCCGGGGCTTACGGAGCGCCGTTCTCCCCCGAGAGGATGCGGGTCAGGCACTCGGCCACGGGCGGGAGGGGGGCCTGTGGAAGAGCCGCTCGACCTTCAGCCAGAAACCTGGAGTTCCCCACTCCCCAGCCGGCCTCCTGTCACGACCCGCGACGCGTACTCCCTCCTGCGTAGCTGGTGGACTCTCACCTCGCTGCGCTCCGCATCCACCACCCAGTGCTCTGGAGTCCCCGCTCGCGCGTAGTCCGGAAGCTTCTCCGTGAGGTCGACAGTCCGCGTCGAGGGGCTCGTCACCTCGATCACCGGCACGGGCCGGGAGGGGGCTCCCGTGAGCACGAGCGGAGTCTTCCGGCCTTACCACGAACAAGTCCGGTCCCGCACAACCTCCGGCGACAGCCGGATCGCCGCCGGCCCCATCAGAGCTTTTCCCCAACCCTTCGCCTCGCAGTACCCACGCAAAAGCGAGTACAGGAACCCCACCTCATCCTGATGCTCAGCCGATGCGGGAGAGTACGCGACCACCTCTCCGTAAGCGAACTCCCAGCGGGCGTGCTCCGGCGCTTCCCGCAAATATCGCTCCAACGTCCAGCCCCCCAAGCCGCACCACGTAAGGCTCCTGGATGAGTTCCTTCCGCTCGTCAACCACCATGACCTTCATGAAGACCCTCGCCCTCCCAAGCTCCTCATTCTTCATCCGGACACCGCTCCAGCTAGGACCGCGAACCGGGCGGCAGGGGAACAGGGGGCGCAAACGGGTTACCGCGGGGCGTCGGGAAACCCGGTCCGGGTACGGAAGGCGCGGGCTGCAAAGGGATCAGCTCCTGCGGACCCGTGGGCCTACCGTCGGGCCCGATCCCAGGACCGGGCCGCATCTCGTAGAAGCGCCCGTTGAAGAACAGGTACACCCGGGCCTCGCACTCCTCTCCCTGGCCCGGCTGCGGACGCGCACCGGGGAACTGGCGGCCGGGCCCCGGGAGTGGGATCAGCTCCTGGAGCGGGGCCTGCACGGGCACGGCTAGGGGCCCTCGGGCCCCCGCCGCCTTCGATCCAGCGGAGTAGCCCGCGGCCCACACCCCCGCAGCACCCCCAAGCGCCGTGAGGGTCACCAACACCCAGCGCCAGATCCCCATGGCACCCCTCCACCCTCGGTCTGGGTCTACTGTACCACGGCTGGCTTTCGCAGTTGTGTAAGGAGGAACTCACCCGCCGTGCCGCTTGTCCAGGTTCGCAAACCGCGACGTCTCCTTGTGGAAGAACAGCTCCAGGTCGTCCGTGGGGCCGTTGCGGTGCTTGGCCACCCGGACGAGGGCCACGTTCTCCTTGCCCTCCCGACGCGCCCGCTCGGGGTCGTAGTAGTCCTCCCGGTACAGGAAGAGGACCACGTCCGCCACCTGCTCCAGCTCCCCGCTCTCCCTCAGGTGGGACAGCATGGGGATCTTGGACCCCCCCTGCTCCGCGGCCCGGGACAGCTGGGACACAGCCAGGATGGGGACCTCCAGCTCTTTGGCCAGGGACTTGATGGCGCGCGCGATCTCGCTGAGCTCCTGGGTCCGGTTCTCCGTCCGCCTGTAGGACTGGATGAGCTGGATGTAGTCCACCACGATGAGCCCGAGCCCGTGCTCGGCCTTGAGCTTGCGGGACTTGGCCCGCATCTCCACCACCGACAGGTTGGAGGAGTCGTCGATGAAGATCGGGGCTTCCACCAGGACGCCCATGGCGCGGGTCAGCCGGCGCCAGTCCGTCTCCGACAGGTAGCCCCGGCGCAGACGCTGACCGTCCACCTGGGCCTGCGCACACAGCATCCGCTGGACCAGCTGCTCCGCGCTGGTCTCCAGGGAGAAGATGGCCACGGGGATGCGGTGCTCTGTGGCCGCGTGCTGCGCGATGTTCAGGCAGAAGGTGGTGTTGTGAACGCACACGTCGTTGGCCACGAAGTTGTGGGTGTCGGGCACGGTGAGGTCGTAGACGGGGTGGTGGCCGGTGTACTCCACGGAGACGATGGGGTCCCACACCACCTCCGGCTCCGGCAGCAGCGGCTCGGGCGCGTAGCGGGCCCACTGCCGCAGCCGTTCCCAGCCCAGGACCCCGCAGGTCCGCAGCAGCTGCAGTGCGGCCCGCCCACGGGCCTCCAGGACGACACCGCCGTCCCAGGCGCTCAACACCCCCAGGCGCAGGAGGAGGTGCTGGACCTGCCGGGCCATGGTCGCGTTGGGCAGCTCCGCCCGGATGCTGAATTCATCGGACCGCTCCGCCTCCGGGCGCGCCCAGCGGTCGGGGTCTCCCTGCACGGAGGCCACGCACGCCAGCAGACAGCGCAGCAGCAGGCACAGCTTGGTCCGGTTTAACTGGAAGGCCACAGCCGGCAGCCTCCGCCGCCCGTCCGGCTCCGCCAGCTCGGGGTAGTCCTGGAGGAACTCGGCTACCACCACAGCGGCGTCCTGGGGCTGCACGTCCGCCGGGTCCGACCGGAGGCCCAGAGTCCCCACCAGCGCGGGCACCCGGGAAGCCCGCACCGCGGCCGCCGCGGAGGCGGCGTCCAGGAAGTCCCGGCTCACCTCCGGGTGGGCGGGCAACCGCCCCGCGGCTAGGTACGCCATCAGCCGCACCTCCGCGCCGGGGAGATCCACGGTCCCGAACACGGGTATCCGAGCGGGTACCGCCACGAAGTGACCAGGCCGCAAAGACGCCAGGGGCTTCCAGCCCTCCGGGGTCAGGAAGGGATGGGTGGCCGTGACCTCTACTTCGCGGCCCAGGGCGGTCCGCACCCGGAACGTGGGCTTGACCCCGTCGTCCACGAAGTGCGACGGCCTGGCCTCCCGCAGCCGCCCACCGTCCAGGGTCAGCACCGCCCCGTCGCCTGACCGCACCACCTCCTCGATGGTGCGCAGCAGGCCCGTGCGGGGGTCCACGACCAGCGTGTCGTGTTTCAGACACTTGCCCATGGACGGCCGGGCGGCCACGATCACCAGGTCCCCCCGCTGCAGCCCGCCGGTGAGCTCGTCCAGGTCCACGAACCCGGTAGGCACGCCGGTGATCATCCCGCGCTCGTAGTGGGCGTCCAGCCGCTCCATGGTCTCGCGGATCAACTCCCGGACCGGCTGGAAGTCCTGACGGGTGCGGCGGTTGGCGATCTCGAACACCAGCCGCTCAGCCCGGTCCACCAGCACCTCCACGTCCTCGTCGCCCTCGAACCCCAGGTGCGCGATCTGGGTGCCCACGCGGATGAGGGCGCGGAGCATGGCCTTCTGCAGGACGATGCGGGCGTAGTACTCGGCGTTGGCCGCGGTGGGGACCGCGTTCAGGAGGCTGGACACGTACGCCGCCCCGCCGGCCTCCTCCAGCTTGCCCAGGTCCCGCAGCCGGTCGGTGACGGTGATGAGGTCCACCGGCTCCCCGCGTTCGAACAGGTCCACGATGGCCGAGTACACGAGGCGGTGGGCCTCCCGGTAGAAGTCTTCCGGCCGCAGCAGCTCCACCACCGCGGCGATGGCGTCCCGATCCAGCAGCATGGACCCGAGGACGCCCATCTCCGCCTCCAGGCTCTGGGGCGGGACTCGGTCCACGGCGACAGCCATATCTACCCCTCCATTGTATCAAACGTAGGTTCGCGGGCCTTTGTACGTATCGCAGAATCGCTGTCGTGGACACCGGTCTACCACAGGCCGGGTGTGGAAAGCCGCTGGAAGAACCTGTGGATTGGGCTGGCCTGGGGACGAGGTGGGAGGGCCCGGGGACCTTCCTGGGAGGTGGCTGGGGAAAACCTGTGGGAGATGTGGGCTGTGGATCGTGTGGACGGCGTGCGGTTCCTCAACGTCGGCGGGCTGGGACCAGCACGTGGGGAAGGGCTTCCTCCACGGTCTGGACCAGCACCACCTGCAGCCCGGAGACCTCCGCGGGCAGGTCGTTCTGGTTTTCCTGTGGGACGACCACCTTTTTCATGCCCGCCTGACGGGCGCCGTACAGCTTCTCGGGGATGCCCCCCACGCCCCGGACCCTCCCCTGGATGCTCACCTCTCCCGTGAGGGCCACGTTCTGGAAGGCGGCCCGGTTCTGCACCGCACTGGCGAGCGCCGCGGTGATGGCCAGACCCAGGCTCGGTCCGTCCACCAGCCCACCACCCACCACGTTCACGTGCACGTCGTAGTTCGCCAGGTCCACGCCCAACAACCGACGCAACACCGAAAGAGCGTTGAACACCGAGTCCTTGGCCATCGTCCCCGCGGTCTCGTTGAACCGCACCGTGCCTCTGCCCCGCTGGGCCGCAGGGAACACCGCCGCTTCCACCTCCACCACGGAGCCCAGGTAGTGGGAAACGCCCAGTCCGAACACCTTGCCCACCTCCGGGGTGTCCGAGGCCCGGGCACTCGTAAAGGGACTCAGCCGGGAGACCCGGATCACCTCCAGCATGTCGTCCTCCGTGATGCGGACTCTCCCTCCTCGCCCCTTTCGCCGGTACAGGGCCATGCCGTAGGCGTCCGCCAGGAGGTTGACCGCCTTCCGGCCCTCCACGGTGTACGCGGCGATGAGCTCGGGCACTCTCGGGTCCAGGCTCACCCGCAGCCGCTTGGCAGCCTGCACCACGATGCGCTCGATGTCCGACTGCGACAGGGGGTCGAAGAACACCTCCGCGCAGCGAGACCGCAGGGTGGGGCTGATCTCCTCCGGGTCGCGGGTGGTGGCGCCGATTAAGACGAAGTCCGCGGGCGCTCCCTGCTCGAACAGGCGGCGGACGTACGCGGGGACGTGCGGGTCGTCAGGGTCGTAGTAGCTGGACTCGAACGTCACCCGCTTGTCCTCCAGCACCTTCAACAGCTTGGCCTGCAGCAGGGGGTCCATCTCCCCGATCTCGTCGATGAACAGCACCCCCCCGTGCGCCCGGGTGACCAGCCCCAGCTTGGGCTCCGGGATCCCGCCCTCCGCGAAGTCGCGCCGGGAGCCCTGGTAGATGGGGTCGTGGACCGAACCCAGCAGGGGGTTGGTGACGTCCCGCGGGTCCCACCGGAGGGTGCTGCCGTCCACCTCGACGAACGGCGCGTTGTCCGGGAATGGAGTGTACGGGAGCCGCCGGGCTTCCTCCAGCGCCAGGCGCGCGACCGTGGTCTTTCCCACCCCCGGGGGGCCGTACAGGATCACGTGCTGCGGGTACGGGGTGGCCAGCTTTGCCAGCAGGGCCCGGATGGCGCGGTCCTGACCTACCACCTCCTTCAGGCGCCTGGGCCGCAGGGCCTCCAGGGCTGACTGGGACAGCCGCACGCGCTCCAGGGCCTCCAGCTCCTCCAGCTTCTTGCGTGTGCCGGCGTTCTCCGGGCCCGCGGCCTCCCGCAGCACCTGGAGCCGGATTTCCTGCAGGTAGTCGTCCTGACGTCGGTTCATCCGCTCGGCGACCTTGCGCTCCAGCTCCTCCTCCACCCGGCGCTGCGCCACCAGGTCCGCCAGCTCCTCCTCGATCTCCGACAGCACCCCGGGGATCTCCGCCTCGGAAGGAGCGCGCTGGATGGTGGGGTCGTCGTACACCAACCGCTGTAGCGCCACCACTCGGTCCGCCAGCCGCGGCGACCGCATGAGCGTGAGGGCCTCCAACTTTCCGGCCTTCACGATGAGCCGCTCGGGACCGTACACGTCGCTGAGCACGCTGAACAGGGCGCCCACCCGGCGTTTGAGCTCCGTGCGGTCCGGCGCTCCACGGCCCCGCGGCCGGATCCCCCTTGCCGTGCCCGCCCGCTCAGCCATCGCCGGTCACCTGCACCTCCACTTCCACGTGCTGCCCGTGCGGCAGCCGGATCCCGACCCGGTAGGTCCCCACGGCCTTGATGGGCTCCGGCAGCTCCACCTGCTTGCGATCCACCTCGAACCCCATCTGCCGCAAGGCCTCCGCCACCTGCTGTGCAGTGACCGCCCCGAACAGCCTTCCCGCGGCGCCGGCTTTGGCCCGGATCCGCACAGGTCGGCTGCGCAGGGCCTGGGCCATGTGGGCCACCCGTTCCCGCTCCCGTGCCAGCTTCCGATCCCGCGCCGCCCGCTCCTGCTCCAGGGCGCGCAGCTGCCCTTCCGTGGCCTCCCGGGCCAGGCCCCGGGGCAGCAGGTAGTTCCGGGCGTAGCCCTCCCGCACCTCCACTACGGAGCCGGCCTTGCCCAGGGACGGCACGTCCTTCACGAGGATCACCTTCATGGGGAACGCTCCGCGCGTGGCCCGACCTTCCGCAGGTCCAGCCACAGGTCCACCAGCCCCAGGGCCACCATGGCGAAGGTGCCCAGGTCCCCCAGCATCAGCACGGCCACCACCGCCAGCGCACGGCCCGCCCGCGGAACGTCCCTCGACTGCAGGTAGTGCAGCATCGTCAGCACGCCGAAGAAGGCGAACACCAGGACGCTGGCCATGAACCCGTTGGCGGCCAGGACCCGGCCCAGCTCCGGAGCCCACGGCTGTACCGCCACCCCCGCGAGAACCGGCACCACCAGAGCCACGGTCCCCGCAGGCGGCAGCCTCCAGGTGAGGATGGGCGCGAACCCCGGAAGCTCGGTACCCAGCCGCCGCATCACGTGTCGGGCCAGGGCGTAGGCTCCGTAGGCCCAAACCAGGACCCCGAGGATCACCGCCGCGGGCAGGATGGTCCGCACCAGGTTGGGCATCTGCTGCGCCAGCTGCTCCATCTGCTGGACCTGCTGCGGCGGCGCCCCCAAGCGCCGGCTCAGGTCCGCAGCCGCCTGAGCGCCCTTCACCTGCGCCTCCACCACTGCCTGAAGCGGATCCAGGCCCATCAGGTACCGGGTGACGACAAGGCTCAGGACGGTGACCCCGAGGCCCACTGCAGCACCCGCCAGCACGGCCCGACCCGCCGCCCTTTCCCCACCCTGTCGGGCTACTACCCCCTGCACCACACCCACCGGGGCAAACGCGGCCACGAACAGAAGGCCCTGGGGGAAGCCGAAGAACGGGGACAGCACGAGCCCCGCCACCACCGCGCTGAGCGCCGCGGTACGCAACCCCCGCCGGTAGGTGAGGACGAACAACGGAAGGGGGGCGGCCACGAGTCCCGGGGAGCCGAACACGGCTACCAGGAGGGCCACGAGGGCGGTCAGGGCTGCCAGCAGGGCCCCCTCGGTCAGGCTCGCGGTGCGCTCCCGCACCGCCACGGCACCTCCGTGTGGCCTGCCCATACTTCTCCGGCCCCCTACACGGGGCCCGTCACGCGCTCAGTCCGCGGTGTAGGGCAGAAGGGCGAGCTCGCGGGCCCGCTTGATGGCCACCGCCAGCATGCGCTGGTGCTTGGCGCAGGTTCCGGTCACCCGCCGGGGCAGGATCTTGCCGCGCTCGGAGATGAACCGGCGGAGCCGGTTGCTGTCCTTGTAGTCTACGAACCGGGCCCGCTCCGAGCAGAACACGCAGACCTTCTTGCGAGGCCTGCGCGGCCGCCACTCCCGCTTGTCCTTCTTGTCCTTCTCCGCCATCCTCGTCGTCCTCCGCGCCAGCGTTACCGGCCCGTGCGCAGGGGGCTAGAACGGCACGTCTTCCTCCTCCGGCTCCGGGGCAGGTTCGAACTCCTCCGCCGGCGCCTCCACAGGCTCCGGGGCCTTGCGGTCCAGGAACCGCACGTGGTCCGCCACCACCTCCACCGCTCTCCGGCGCTGGCCGTCCTGCGTCTCGTACTCCCGGATCTGCAGCCGGCCGTCCACCGCCACCAGCCGACCCTTCGCCAGGTGCTGGGACACCTGCTCGGCCAGCTTCCGCCACGCCACCACGGGGATGAAGTCCGCTTTGCGCTCGCCCTGCGGCCCTGCAAAAGGTCGGTCCACCGCGAGGGTGAAGGTCGCCACGGGCTGCCCGCTGGGCAGGTACCGCAACTCAGGGTCTCTGGTCAGCCGGCCGATCAGCACCACCCGGTTCAGCACCCCCCATCACCTCCCCCGGACGGCACGGCCTCCGCCAGCTGGGCCTGGGGAGCGGGCGCGGCCGCAGCCGCTGCGGGCAGCGCCTCGCACACCAGGAAGCGGATGACTTCCTCCACCAGGGCCACCGCGTTCTTCAGGTCCTGGACCCGCTGTGCGTCCAGTTCGAACCGCATGAGGACGTACAAACCCTCGCGGTGTTTCTTGATGGGGTAGGCGAGACGCCGCTTGCCCCAGGGCTCCGTCGCCAGGAGGGTCCCGCCCCGCTCGGTGATGCGGCCCGCCACCCGGTCGATGGTCTCCCGGACCTGTTGGTCGTCCAGGTCCGGACGCAGGATGAAGACGATCTCGTACGCCTTCCGCACGTCCAACCTCCCTCGGTCAGGGATTAAGGCTCCCCGGTCTCCGCCCGGCCGGAGACGAGAGGCGAATACCTTGCGACGCGGTCAGTCCGCCGTCCTGCTCACCACGCTGCGCGTGGGGTCGGCCGGTTGATTCTACCAGACGGGACGCAGGGTGTCCACGAAGGGCAGGGTCCGGCGGGGCGCAGCGGTCAGTCGTCCCGGAACAGGCCCGCGGGCGGCGTCGGGCCGGACCGGCGGCGTGGCCGTAGGGGCCGGTTCTCGTGGGCACGGCGGGCCAGCAGCTCCCGCTTGGTCCGGTACAGCTCCTCCAGCTCCGCCTCGATGGCCGCCAGCGCCCGTCGGCCCGTCTCGCCCGTCCCCGTGTGCGGGACGCTGCTCTGCCAGATCCGTTTCCGCTGCTCGGCGAGCTCCGCGATCCGGCGGTCGACCTCCTCCAGGGTGAGCTCGAAGGGGTCTACGAAATCGCTGGGCACTCCCATGCTAGCTCCTTCCTTGGGGTCTGTCCTGTCCATGACAACGTCCCAGGATACCAGACGGTTTCCACGGCCGTGAGCGGTGCAACTCTCGTGCCACCGGCCCTCGGGTCTAAGCGAAAACCTACCCGGCCGAGGCGGGGCTACACGTGGAAGCGAAACGTGATGACGTCCCCTTCCCGCACCTGGTAGTCCCGGCCCTCCAGGCGGACCTTCCCTGCCTGCCACGCCGCCTCCCAGGACCCCGCCCGGACCAGGTCGTCGAACGCCACCACCTCCGCCCGCACGAAGCCCCGCTCCATGTCGCTGTGGATCGCTCCTGCCGCCTGTGGCGCCCGGGTGCCCCGGGGAACGGGCCACGCTCGGACCTCCCGGCTCTCCGTGGTGAAGAACGTCACCAGGTCCAGCAGCCGGTAGCCCGTCCGGACCACCTGGTCCAACACTCCCTCCCCCAGCCCCGCTACGTCCCGGTACGCCCGCGCCTCTTCCTCCGGCAGGTCCAGAAGCTCGTCCTCCACCTTCAGGCAGGCTACCACCACGGGCACGCCCCGCGCTTCCGCTAGCGCCCGCACCGCCTGCACCGCGCCGTCCGACTGGCCTTCGGCCACGTTCACCACGTAGGCGACGGGCTTGTCCGTCAGCAGCCGCAGGGGCCGGAGCGCCTCCCGGACTCCCGCCGGCAGCGTACGCGCCGGCCGTCCGGAGTCCAGGGCCCTGGCCGCCTCCTCCAGCGCCGCTCGCTCCGCCCGCGCCTGCGCGTCCCCCGCCCTGGCCCTGGGCTCCACGCGCTCCATACGGCGCTGCACGGTCTCCAGGTCCGCCAGCAGCAGTTCCGTCTCGACCACGCCGATGTCCCGCAGCGGGTCCGGGTGCCCTTCCACGTGTGCCACCTCCGGGTGGTGGAAGGCGCGCACCACGTGCAGCAGCGCCGCCATCTCCCGCACGTGTGCCAGGAACCGGTTCCCCAGCCCCTCGCCCCGGTGGGCGCCCCGGACCAGGCCCGCGATGTCCACCACCCGCACGGTGGCGGGTACCACCCGCTCTGCGCTCGTGATCCGGGCCAGGACGTCGAGGCGCTCGTCGGGGACTGCCGCGACCCCCGTGTTGGGGTCCACGGTGGTGAACGGGTACGGCGCCACCGGCACCCGGGCGCGGGTCAGGGCCCGAAACAGAGTGCTCTTCCCCGCGTTGGGCAGGCCCACGATCCCCACTGACAGCACGATCCCGCTCCGGGCCTCACGGCCTCGCCCGCTTCACGATCCGGCGCCGCGGCCGTGGCTCGGGCGCGGGTGAAGCGGCCTTCCGCGGCCTGGGCCCGGGGGGCTCCTCCTTCGGCGGCTCCGGCTCCGCGGGCGGGGGTTCGTTGCCGCGCTGCAGGAACGCCCGGATCCGCCGCTCCAGCTTGATGCGATCCATGAGGACGAAACGGCCGCACGTCCGGCACCGGATCCCCACATCCGCGCCCAGCCGCTCGATCACCCAGACGTCTCCCCCGCAGGGGTGCGCCTTCCGGGTTCGGATCACGTCGCCCACGTACAGCTTCACGTAAGGGGCGGGCAAGCCAACACCCCCTACCGCACGCTCAGCAGCGCGTCCGTCGGTGCGAAGTCGTCCGTGAGGGCGGGGACGTCCTCGGTCCGGATGGGCCGCAGGTATAGGTCTGCCACCGCGGCGTCGAAACCTGGCACCTTCACCCGCCCGCGCAGTGCCCGCGCCCGGGCCTGCACCTCGCCGGGCGGCCACCGGGTTTCGGCGCCCACCACGATGATGTTCCGCAGCGCCTCCGGCCACCCCGTGGGCCCGAAGTCCACGGGGAACACGTACACCGCCGGGTACACCTCCTGCAGGGTGCGGTACACCGCGCGGAACAGGCGACTGTGCGGGCCTTCCAGGGCGCCGATCACGTTCACCACGAACACGCCTCCTGGACGGAGCCTAGCGCGCACCTCCTGGAAGAACTCCCGGGTGGCCAGGTGGAAGGGCAGGGTGTCCCGCAGGTACGCGTCCATGAGGACGTGGTCGTAGGGCTCCCGTGCCCGCCGTACGAACTGCCGACCGTCCTGCGCGAACGCCCGCAGCCGGCCCCCCCGCGGAACCCCGAAGAAGCGGTGCGCGACCTCCACCACCTCAGGGTCGATGTCCACCACGTCCACCTGGACTTCCGGGTAGTCCTCCAGGTAACGCTTGGGGACCGTCCCGCCGCCCATCCCGATGACCAGGACCCGCCGAGGGTGGGGCTGGAAGAGCATCCCCACGTGCATGTAGTCCGCGTACCGGAACACGGTACGCCGCGGCTCCTCCAGGTCCAGGGCGCTCTGCCAGTAGTTGTCCAGCTTCAGGTACCGGACCCTTCCCTCGTCGCTCACCGTGATCCGGTGGTACACCGTGTCCCGGGCGTACACCACCTCCGGCGCCTCCGGAGGGAGGATCCGCGCGCTACCGGCTCCCGTGCCCACCAGGACCAGGGCGGCCACGGTGGCCGCGCCCGCTCGCCGCAGCCCCACCAGGCCCACGACCGCCAGGGCCATCTCCAGCAACCCCAGGGCCAGGATGATGTCCCGCACCCCCAGCACCGAGATGAGCCAGAAGGCCGCCGCAAAGCAGCCCACAATGCTGCCCAGGGTCGACAGGGCGTACAGGCGTCCCGCGGTGCCGCCCACGGTAGCTACCGAGCGCGTGCTCAGGCGCACCGCGTACGGGGAGATGGTCCCCATGACCACGCTGGCCGGGAAGAACAGGACCAGGGCGCTCAGCAGGGGCCCCGCCCGGCTGTCCAGCTCCGCAGCGGCCAGGGCGGACAGCAGCGGAGGCGCGGCTGCCGGAATGGGGACCGTCAGCAGCCCCGCCAGGAACACCAGACCGCAGAAGGCACCGTGGCTCGGGTAGCGGTCTGCCAGCCGGCCGCCGAGCCAGTAGCCTACACTGAGGGCGGTGAGGAACACGCCGATGAGGCTGCCCCACACGTAGATGGAGTTCCCGAAGGTGGGGGCGAGCACGCGGCTGGCCACGATCTCCAGGGCCAGCAGCACGCCCCCGCTCGCGAACACGATCAGCTCCAGCATGGCCTCACCCCTCAGGGTACCCTACCGGACGACCCAACGCTGGCCCTGGCGGAAGTCGGTGGCTCAGTCTCCGTGCACCAGGCGCAGACGCGGCGACAGCCGGAGCAGCAGCTGCACCCGCTCCACCTCGTTCAACCACTCCTGCACCACCCGCCGCAGCAGGTCCTCGCCGGGAGGGACCACCCCCACCGGACAGGCGGGCCCCAGGCGGTCTGCGGCCATCTGCCGGTAGATGGACAGGGTCCGCTCCCCGTACCGCGCCACCTCCACGAAGTCCTCGCTGAGAAACACCACCATGGGGATGCGATAGCCGCGGTTGATGGACAGCAGCTCCCGCAAGTCCGGGTGCTCGTCCCGGTCGAGAAAACGCAGCCCGATCCGCGGGGTGGCTTCCGCGAACCGCTGCAGGATGGGGCACTGGTTCACGCAGTCCCCGCACCACACGCCTGCCAACACCACGAGGTACATGTCCCGCTGGAAGCCCTGCAGGAGCACGCGCTGCTCGGGCGTCAGCGCCACAGCCTCGTACACGCGCCGCCACCGTTCCCGGTGCACCTCGCTGCCGTAGCGATCCAGGAACTCGTGGTAACCTAGCGCCTGGTCGAACTTGACCTTCCAGTCCATCCCCGTTCACCTCCCTGCGGCATCTGGGAGGGGAGCCTCAGGGCGGCTGCGGCCACGCCGGCCAGTACCATGATCATGGCCGCGGAGGCGAAGGCCGCGCCCTCTCCTGCCGCTCCCAGCAGTCCGTTGCCCCAAACCGGTCCCACCATGCGGCCCAGGCTCTCCAGGGTGCCCGCTACGCCCTGGACCGCGCCCTGCTCGTGCGACGCCGCCGCCCGGCTGATGAGGGAGACCAATGCGGGGTTGGAGATCCCGACACCCACCGCGGCCACCAGGGTGCTGCCCAGGAACCCTGGAAGGTCCGTGCTGACGGAAGCCCCCAGCAGCGACAGCCCCGCCACTGTCAGGCCCGCAGCCAGCGCGCGCCCTTCTCCCCACCGACCCACCACCGGTCCCACCAGTCCCACCTGCACCGCGGCGCCCACCAGGCCCCACAGGGCCAACAGGTAGCCGGTGTGGGTGGCATCCAGCCCAAACCGCCGGTGGACGAAGAGGGCGAAGGTGGTCTGGTACACCGCGGCGGTGGCCCAGTACACGAAGTCCACACCGAGCAGCCCCCGCAGCTGCGGCCGCCGCAGGGCCGCGGGCAGCTGCCGCCAGCCCGTCGGGCCGCCCGCACGCACCCGGTGGACGGTCTCGGGCAGCCACCACCACGCCAGCGCCATGGCCACCCCCGTCAGGCCCACGGCAGCCCACGCGGGGGCCGAGTATCCGAACCGGGAAAGCGCTCCCCCCAGAGCCGGGCCCAGCACGAACCCCATCCCGAAGGCAGCGCCGATCAACCCGAAGCTGCGGGCCCGCCGGTCGTCGGGGGTCACGTCCGCGATGTACGCCCGGGCGGTGGAGATGTTCCCGCCCGAAAGCCCGTCCACCACCCTGGCCACGAACAGCATGGGGAGGTTGCGCGCCAGCGCCAGCAAAGCGAAGCTCACCGCGGTGCCCAGCAGGCTCAGCAGGAGCACCGGCCGGCGGCCCCAGCGATCCGACCATGCGCCCAGGATGGGGGCCGCCACCAGCTGGCAGGCGGAGTACGCGGCGAACAGGAACCCCACCTCCAGGGGAGACGCGCCCAGGCTGCTCGCGTAGAAGGGCAACAGCGGGATCACGATCCCGAAACCGATCAGGTTCGCGAGCACTGTGAGGAAGATGGCCCACAGCGGCCGGCTCACTGGACCATTATGCCACCGCGTTCCCGCTCCCCCGGGAAGCCCGGTACAATGCGGCGCTGGAGGCCATGTCGAGCTTGCCGCGGCTGCGCCCCGTGGAGTTCGTGCCCGTGCGGGTGTCGGGACGCTCCGTGGTGGCCGTACGCGACCCGGAAGGTCTGCTGGAGGACACCCTGCTCCTCCCCGTGGAGGTGGCGGAGCTGGCGCTGCTCCTGGACGGAAAGCGGGACGCGGTGGACGTGCAGGTGGAGTACGCCCGCCGCCACCGCGGGGCGCTACTGTTCACCTCCGACCTCACCCGGATCGTGGAAGAGCTCGACCGGTGGGGCCTGCTGGACACGGACCGCGCCCGCGCGCGCCGACAGGCCCTGGAGGAAGCGTTCCGCAGGGCGCCAGAGCGGCCCCCGTACTTCGCGGGAAAGTCCTACCCGGACGACCCCGCCCGGTTGCGGGCGCAGGTGGAGGACTGCCTGCACGCGGCGGACGCCAGCCGGATTCCCACCCGTCCACCCCGTGGTGTGGTGGCGCCGCACGTGGACTTCGAACGCGGCGGAACGGGCTACGGGTGGGCCTACACGGCGCTGGCCCGCTCGCCGGCCACCACCTTCCTCCTGTTGGGAGTGGCACACGGCGGAGCGCCGGTCCCCTTCGCCCTCTGCACCAAGCCGTACCGCACCCCTCTGGGGACGCTCCCGGTGGACCGGGCCTGGGTGGACGAGCTGGTCCGGGCCGCACCCGAACTGACGCAGGGGGAGCTGGCCCACCGTGCGGAGCACTCCCTGGAGTTCCAGGCGGTCTTCCTCCAGGTGGCGTTGAAGGGCAGGCCGGTCTCCGTGGTCCCCATCCTCTGCTCGGCGTTCGAGCAGTGGGCCGGCCGTCGTTCGCCCCGGCAGGTACCGGAGGTGGAGCGGGTGGTCCAGCTGCTCCGTCGGACCTTCTGGGAGCGGGCGGACGGTGCCGCGCTGGTGGCGGGGGTGGACTTCAGCCACGTCGGCCCTCGGTTCGGAGACCCCGAGCCCCCGGACTCGGCCCTGGCCCTGCGCACCTCCGCGGGCGACCACCGTGCCCTGGAGCACGTCCTCCGGGGTGACGCGGAGGCGTTCTGGAGCGAGGTGGCGTCTGTAGGCAACCCGCAGCGCATCGACGCCCTCAGCGCCCTGTACGCAGCCCTCCGGATCCTGGAGCCGGTACACGGACAGCTCCTGCACTACGGACAGGCGCCTGACTCAGTGGGCGGGATCGTGAGCTTTGCCGCCATTGCACTGTACGACCCACCTGCCGGGGCATCGGGCTAGTACCTTTGGGCTTGACAAATGCCGCCTCCTTGACACATCCGGACCTATGTGACACGATCGTCACAAAGCGGCACCACCTCGCAGGAGGTCTTGATTCACAGGTGAAGACGCGTATCGGGCGGGGAGGAAGGCTGGTGATTCCGGCCCCTTACAGGCGGCAGCTGGGGCTCCGCCCAGGGGACGAAGTGGTCGTCAGGGTTGAGGCCGGAGAGCTGCGGGTTCTTACCGTAAGTCAAGCGCTGGCCCGTGCCCGCGCCCTTCTCGGTTCCTACGTGTCTCCCGGACGTTCCCTGGCCCGCGAACTCGTCTCCGAACGCCGGGAAGAAGCCGCACGTGAGTAGCCTCGTCCTCGACGCCTCCGCTCTGCTCGCGCTGTTGCAGGGAGAACCCGGCTCGGAACCGTGGGAGGCAGCGATCGCAGACGCCGCCATCAGCGCGGTGAACCTGTCCGAGGTTGTGGCCAAACTCGCGGAACTGGGGATGCCCGAGGAGGAGATTCGGAGTACGCTTGAGCCGCTGGACCTTGAGGTCGTGGACTTCGACCTAGAACAGGCCTATCAGGCCGGCCTGCTCCGTCGCCTGACGAAGCCTGCCGGCCTCTCCCTGGGGGATCGAGCTTGCCTGGCCTTAGCCAGGGCCAGGCAACTTCCAGCTGTTACCGCAGACCATGCCTGGGAAACGGTCCTGGCCGGGGTCGAGATCCGGATCATGCGCTGAGGACGCGACTCTTCTCCGGGGGTTACAGGCAGTTGGCGGATGGCCGCCCGCGCACCTATCCCTCCGGTCCGCGGAAGGCGCGTAGGGCCGAGGCGAGGAGCAGCACGCCCAGTAAAAGCTTCACCAGCTCCGCCGGGACCACGCGGGCCAGCGCGCTGCCCGCGGAGGCGCCCAGCACGGACCCGAGACCCATGGGGACCACGGTGCCCCGGAGGGCGGCGGGATCCGACAGTCCTCCCACCCGGGCCCACCGGGCGACGCCGGCCGCCACGGTAGGCAGGGCGATGAGGACGCTGGCGGTCCCTGCACTCTTCACATCAACTCCGTAGCCGAACACCAGGGTGGGGATCAGCAGCTCCCCACCGGCCACGCCCAGGAGGCTGCTCACCAGCCCGATACCGAGCCCCAGGGGGACTCCCGCGCAAACCCACACCACTGCTTCCCGCGGCAAAAGCACAGGCAGCACCGGCACGAACGCCTCCGCCACCAGCAGACCTCCGATGAGCACCAGCAGCGCCACCACCAGCCTCCGCAACCGCGCGTTGCTGAGCCGTTGAGCGATCCGCGGGCCGGCGGCAGCACCTACCAGCGACCCTACCAAAAGCGCCCCTACGGCGGCGGCGTAGGGGACCACGGGGGCCAGCGAGAGGGTGTGGCTGCGCGCCGCCAGGGCGGCCGCGAGGGTGAGGAGGCTCGTGGCCAGGTTGAGCGGGATGGCCTGCCGCAGCGCGTAGCCGAAGAGGGTTACCAGGGCGGGCAGACGGAACTCCGCACCCCCCAGCCCGACGAGCCCTCCCAGGACACCCACGGAGACTCCAACCCCGAAGGCCAGAGCGCGCCTCTGCGGCCGCGGACTGGGCCCGGGAGGCTGGAGGGGCAAGCGGACGGCCTGCAAGTTCAGATCACCCGCTCACCAAGCCGGCCGACCGCTACAAGCACTCCCACCGCCACCGCGCCCAAAAGGAGCGCGAGGGCTCCCGCTGCGTCCCACCGGCCCGCCTGAACCGCATCGTACAGGGCGATGGGCAGGGTCTGGGTGCGGCCCGGGATGTTGCCGGCTACCATCAGGGTGGTCCCGAAGTCACCCAGGGCACGTGCGAAGCCCAACGACACGCCCGCCACGACCCCCCTCCGGCTGAGGGGCAACAGGACGTAAGCGAACTGGTGCAGCCAGCCTGCTCCGTCCATCCGCGCGGCCTCCAGAACGTCCAGGGGCACCTCCGCGAACGCGGCGCGCACGGTCCGCACCACCAGGGGAAGGGAGGGGACCGCGGCGGCCACCACCGCGCCCTGCCAGGTGAAAACGAGCGGCACCCCGAAGGTGGCCTCCACCCACACGCCCACAGGGCTGCGGCGGCCTAGCAGGACCAACAGGTAGTAGCCGAGCACCGTGGGTGGAAGAGTGAGGGGCAACGAGGTCAGCGCTTCTACCACGCCGCGGCCCGGGAACCGGCCTGCCGCCAGCACGTACGCCAGCCCCACCCCGGCCACGCCCGCCAGCAGGGTGGCCAGGGACGCCACCTTGACCGAGATCCACAGGGGTGCCGGGTCCAGCTACGGGCCCTCCCCCGGCAGCACGAAGCCGTACCGCCGCATCACCGGACGTCCCTCCGGCCCGTTCACGAAGGCGAGGAAGGCGCGGGCCTGCGGCTGGCGGGTGGATCTGGCCACCACGCCCGCGGCCTGGCGGATGGGGTCGTGCATTGAGGCGGGCACCAACCAGTGGCGCCCCTCCGTCAGTACCGGGGGGGCCAGCGCCAGCGACAGGGCCACCAGCCCGACGTCCGCGTTCCCCGACTGCACCAGCTGCAGGGTCAGACTGATGTTTTCCCCGTAGACGAGTTTCGGGCGCACCCGGTGGTACAGCCCGGACCGCACCAGCGCCTGACGGGCAGCCTCCCCGTAGGGTGCGTGCTCGGGGTTGGCGATGGCCACGTACCGCACCCGGGGATCCAGGAGGACCGACATTCCCCGGCCCACGTCGAGGTCGCTGGCCCGACGCGCCCACAGGACGATGCGTCCGATCGCGTACAGCTGCACCGTATCCGGTAGGATGTGCCCCCGGTCGGCAAGCCGCTGAACGAACGCCTCGTTCGCGGAGAAGAAGACGTCAAAAGGCGCCCCGTGTTCCACCTGATGGGCGAGCTGGCCCGAGGATCCGAAGGAGAACGTCACTGGGATCGCCGTGCGGCCACGCCACACACCCGCGAGCTCCTCAAAGGCGTACCGGAGGTCTGCGGCAGCAGCCACCAGCAGCCCCTCCGGCGGCTGGGCCGCCGCCGGAGGCCGGCTCACCGCCGCAAGGGCCACAGCTACGAGGAGAACCGGAACTCGCCTCACCCTAACAGCCCTCCAGCTTCCGTACGGATCCCGCGCAAGTCAGGTCGTAGCCTCCGATGGCCGCTAGCTCCTGGCGGAACCGGCGGCCCGCTATTACGTCCATCACGACCCGGACGGGCTCGGTGTCCACGAGGTCCTCTGGGATCACCAGGTCGTAGCGCTGCTCCACAAGCGGCAGGAAGTCCAGACCGTACAGCCGCGCTACCGGCAGGACCCCGGGGCCGGCGTCCGCGAGCCCGTTTGCCACCGCCTCCGCCACCGACAGGTGACTCGGCAGCTCGCGGCGGTAGCCCGCCACCCGGTCGGCGGGCACGCCCGCGGCCGCAAGCCAGCGGTCGAAAACCACGCGGCTGCCCGAACCCCGCTCCCGGTTCACCACCCGTACACCCCGCCGGAGCAAGTCCTCAGGGCTCCGGACCCGCACGCCCGGCCGCAGCATAAGGCCCTCTACCCACCGGGCCACGGCTACGACCACGGCCCCTGTGGAGCCCAGGGCGGCGCGGATGGTCCGGGTACCGTCCGGATCCTCAGGAGGGTGCAGGTGGGTACCCGCCACGTGCACGAGCCCGTCCCGGAGGGCCTCCAGGGCACGGGCGCTTCCCGTGGGGATCCAGTGAACCCCAACCCGTCCCGTGGCCTCCGCCAGGGTCCCCGCGATCCGTAGGGCGGGATCGCAGCCAGCCAGGAACAGGGTACGTTCCGGGGTCACCCGCCCGGGGACAAGGGCCACAGTGGCTGCCCTTCCCCGGCGATGCGCCACGGTGCCGTCCGCGGGCAGCGGAGCTGCAGGACCCCACAGGGGCCAGGCCACCAGCTGCGACCGCACCCGGCCGAGCCGGACCCGGACAGCAGGGCTATCCTCTGCCAGCCGCGCCCGCACCGTGGCGGAGCTGAGGAAAGCGAACAGGTCCTCAACGGCGCAGCCCAGGGCCTGCGCCAGCCGCAGGGCCACCGCGGTGTTGGGGAGGTAGCGGCCCGCCTCGATGGCTGACAGCGCCTGCCGGGAAAGGCCCGCACGCCGCGCCAGCTCGGCCTGAGAGAGCCCGCGGGCCTCCCGCGCCGCGCGGACCCGGCTTTCCACCTCCGCGGGCACCCGACGCCCCACGCAGACAGGGTAGGTAACGATAGAGAGCTAAGTCAAGGATTTGTAACAACCACCCCACGCGAGCCCGGGGCGGTGGGAAGCGCTGTAGTCTATCCCCACACCCGGCGGGCGGTCTCCACCACCAGCCTCAACTTGGCCCACTGGTCGTCTTCGGACAGGAGGTTGCCCTCCATCACGGAAGCGAACCCGCACTGGGGGCTGAGGGCCAGGCGGTCCAGCGGGACGTAGCGGCTTGCCTCCTCGATGCGCCGCAGCAGGGTTTCCTGCGACTCCACCTCCGGCCGCTTCGTGCTCACCAGACCCAGCACCACCGTCTTGTCCGGGGGGACGAACCGCAGGGGCTCGAAGGTCCCGGAGCGTTCGTCGTCGTACTCCAGGAGGAACCGGTCCACCTGTAGTTGGTGGAACAGCTTTTCCGCGATGGGGTCGTATCCCCCCTCCGCGTACCACTGGCTGCGGTTGTTCCCCCGGCACAGGTGGATGGCCAGCACCGTCCCGCGTCCCCGCAGCCCCTCCAGGCACGCGTTGTCCGCCCGGATGGCCTCGTCCAGGGCCGCCTCCGGCTCCACCCCCATCTCCTCGCGTACGTACTGGCGCCACCGGGGGTCGATGTAGTAGCTGTAGCGGGGCGCGTCGATCTGCACGTACGGCACGCCCTCCGCCACCAGGGCTTCGACCTCCCGTCGCACGATGGGGACGATGTCCCACAGCAGCTCCGAGTGGTCGCGGTAGACGCGGTCCGTCAGGCCCTTCTTGAAAGCGATGGCGGGGAACTGGTTCGCGCTGGGCAGGGTGATCTTGAAGGGCCCCGGGCTGTGCGCCCGCAGGAAGCTCACCTCGTGCTCCGTCAGGCGTCGCACCTGGCGCAGCCGCGAGACCACCACCCCCGTGACGCTGGCCGGCGGTGCCTTCCCTTCCCCCTTCCAGCTCCGCGGGAGCGCTTCGCCGAAGTCAAACCCCTCCACGGAGTCCATGAGGTCGCTCATGAAGTTGCGCCGCCTCAGCTCGCCGTCGGTGAACACGTCCACGCCTAGCTCCCGCTGCCTGTCCAGCAGCCGGAGGATGTGCCGGTCCTCCAGCGACCGCAGCTCCTCCTGCGGAGCCCCTCGGTAGCGGGCCTCCAGCAGCTCCTCCGGCCGCAGGAGGCTACCCACCTGGTCTGCCCGGTATGCCGTCGTCATCCCGCACCTCCGCTCCCGATGCCGCCCTGATGGTAAGCCTCCACGCTGGGAATCGCCACCCCTCCCTCCCCCGTCGCCTCCGCCAGGATCTCCCGCGCTACCCGGAAGGCGTCCAGGGCCGCAGGCATGCCCGCGTACACCGCAGCCTGCAGGACGGTCTCGCGGATCTCCTCCGCGGTGCAGCCGTTCCGGAGGGCACCGCGCAGGTGCAGCCGTAGCTCGTGGGCCCGCTTCAGCGCCGCCTTCATGGCCACGGTGAGCAGGCTGCGGACCTTCCACGGCAGCCCTGGCCGCGTCCACACGGGAGGTACCCTCGAAAAGTGTGGAAAAGCGAGGGCGGTGTACCCTCCTCCTAGAGGAAAAAACCTGGGCTGGAAGGCCCGGAAAGGAGGAGAGCCACCGCCATGCACCAGCGGACCACGTCAAGGAGCTTGACGTCAAGCCCCACCTGGGAGGAGCTGCACCCATGAGCTCCGGGAGGCGATCCAGAAGCTGCTCCAGGCGGCTCTGGAGGCGGAGGTGAGTGAGCTGCTGGGCCGGGTGAAGTACCAGCGGCGGGCAGCCGTGGACGGGCCGGCCGGGTAATGGCGCGGCTACGGGAGGCCCGGAAGTTGCTGACCCCTGTGGGGAGTGTGACCCTGCGGCGGCCGCGGGTACGGGGCCTGGAGGAGTAGAGTCGCAGCCGGATCCTCCCCCTGTTCGCCCGGCGCACGAAGGCAGTCTCGGAGCTGCTGCCGGAGCTGTACCTGCATGGGCTGGCGGAGGGGGACTTCGACCTGGCCCTGCGGGGGCTGCTGGGGGAGGACGCCCCGGTATCTGCGGCTACGGTAGCCCGCCTGAAGGAGCAGTGGCAGGGGGAGTGGGAGGCCTGGCGGACGCGGCGGCTGGAGGGGCTGCAGGTGGTGTACCTGTGGGTGGACGGGGTGTACGTGAAGGCGGGACTACCAGAGGGAGCGGGCGGCCTTGCTGGTGGCCATAGCGGGCTTGGTGGACGGCCGCAAGGAGGTGGTGGCGGTCGTACCGGGCTACCGGGAGTCCGTGGAGAGCTGGTCAGAGGTGCTGCGGGACCTGCGCGACCGGGGAATGAACGCGCCCCGTTTGGTGATCGGGGACGGGCACCTGGGGATCTGGGGGGCGCTGCGCAACGTCTGGCCGGAAGCCCAGGAGCAACGGTGCTGGAAGGGGTCCCCACGAAGTCCTCAACGTACTGGAGCAGCTGCCGCGCACCCAGCATGGGGTGGCCAAGGCCAAGCTGGGGGCCGT